>NZ_JBIVDK010000002.1:610112-1176105 GCF_044747085.1 Streptomyces sp. NPDC090119
CCGTCCCCCACCTTCTCCCGCAGATCGGCCAGGCAGACCAAGGCGCTGGTGTCGCCAAGGTCAGCGGCCTGCCGGTACAGGATCCCGGCGCCGTCCCCGTCCCCCACCTTCTCCCGCAGATCGGCCAGGCAGACCAAGGCGCTGGTGTCGCCAAGGTCAGCGGCCTGCCGGTACAGGATCCCGGCGCCGTCCCGGTCCCCCGCTTTCTCCCGCAGCCCGGCCACGCGGCGAAGGACGTCGGTATCGCCAAGGTCGGCGGCCTGCCGAGCCAGAGACTCAGCACCGTCCCGATCCCCGGCTTTCTCCCGCAGCTCAGCTAGGCGGCGCAGGGCGTCCGTGTTGCCGAGGTGGGCGGCACGTTGGCGAAGGTGGTGAGCCCATTGGAGGCGGTGGCGTCTCTCGGCTGACGTGGCAAGGTCATCCAGGTTGTTGTGGTCAGTGAGGTAGGTGTGGGCAGCGTGCCAGAAGGAGGCAGGTGGGCAGATGTGGCGGCGGGTGGTTCGGCCGTAGTGTTCGAGTAGTCGGCGAGCCGGAACACCGGCCCTGCCGGCTGCGGTGAGGGGGTGCTGTCAGGTATGAGGGGGCCTGGTCGTCGTTGTGGTCGGGGGTTGATCCGGCGCATGGGGGCTTGTTTGCCGTGGACCTGCATGGCGAGGTAGGCGTACGCCTGTTCCGCCCAGTCGTCGGTGAGCTGGTCGTAGTCGGTGTCGTGGAGGTAGTCGGAGGCGGCATTGGTGAGGAAGGCTTGCGGCAGGTGCAGGCCGACTCCGAGCCGACGGGCGTCCATCGCCGCTTCCAGCAGGGCACGGGCGGTAGAGGAGCCGGTGCGGTAGCGCTCCACGAGTGCGGGGCCTCCGCCCAAGTCCTGTGCCAGCCGCCCGTCGGTACCGGTGCGGGTGAGAGCGTCGGCCAGTAGCTGATCGCCGTTCTCGGCCAGGGCCTTGGCCACCGCGAGGGCAGAGGCGTCGAAGACATCGGGTAGGCGCAGGATGCGTCCGGCGAGCAGCTCCCGCACCCTGCTGTGCGGATCCGTCGCACCCGGCAAGGGCAGCACCGTGTATTCCTCGGCGTATTCGGCCAGAGGGTACCTAGCACGAGCACCGGCCCACGGTCCGGATCAACGAGCAGCGAGTGGAGAGCCGCCGCGATCCGCTCCCCGACCCTGCCGTCGCCGAGGTAGTGCTGGGCCTCATTCAGCCACACCACCGTCCGCGGGCCGACCCGATGCAGTTCCTCCAACGCGGCATCCGCCCGCGTCGGGTCGAACGGATGCCACAATCGCCACCCCAATCCACCCAGCGCCTGAACGGCCTCCCAGCAGGCCCGTGTCTTGCCCGTCGACGACTCACCGACCAAGACCACCAGCCCACTGCGCCCCTGTCCGGCCGCCCGCACCACCTGAGCCAACACCTGGTCGTGCTCACGCTCGACATATCCAGGCAGCACCTGTTGCCCCATCAGGTCGGCCCCCGCGGGAGCAGTACTGGCGGGATGGACCTCCAGCGCGTGCGGATCCCACTGCCCGACCGGCCGCCCCGGCCCCTCCAAACTCTCATCGGCCACACCTGCGCCGGCTGCGATCCGCTGCAACGTCAGCAGCTCCTCCACCGGCAGCTCAAGCGCCCGGCCGAGTGCCCCCACGGTCGCCTCCGAGGGCGATTGAGCGTCGGGCTGGAACGCCGCCGACACAGTCGTGCGCCCAAGGTCCGCGCGTCTGGCGAGCAGGGTCTTGTTCAGCCCTGCCCGGGCGAGCCCGTTCCCCAGCCTGGTACGCAGTTCGGTCAGGGCCGAGTCCGGCGTATGGGCGGTTTGTCTGTCGTGCACGGCTCCCCCGAGTGGTGTGTTCGCCGATGTTCATCTTCGTCCCGGCGAACCACGGCGGACACCGTTTCCAGGACGGTCGTTCATGTCATCAGCCCACCGTTCAGAAAGAAGTCAGTCGTGAACGTCGCCGTGATCTTCTTCGCCACCGCCCTTGTCGTCATCGCCGCCTCGCTCGCCGCCGCTGGCGCGGGCAAACTCGCCCGCCTCGACGGCGCCACCTACCCAACCGCCCTTACCCGTGCCGCCGCCGCCTTTGCCGTCGTCATTAACCTCGCCACCACCATCGCCGCTACCTTCGCCGCCCTTTTCCCCTGACTGCACCGGCCTCGGTGCTGATCTCTATGGCGTGCGTTGAACCTTCGGTAGGTTGCGTCCAGGGAAGTGGTGTACCGGTTCCCACCTGATCCGGGTGTTTGTCCCGGCGTCGGTGAGGGTCCGGATACAAGAACGGCCACCGGCTGATCTTCGAGATGTCTAAGGCTCGAAGGAGATCAGGACGATGACCGCACCAGACACTCTGGCCCCTGCGCGCCCTCGCCAAGGGGAACCTCTCCGCGTCGAGTCCCGATCTGCTGCGCGCGTTGATCAAGACGTTCGCCGACGCGCTCTTGTCGGCCGAGGCGGACGCCCTCTGCAACGCCGAATCCGGGCAGGTCAGCGACGAACGCGTCAACCACCGCAACGGCTACCGCGCACATCAGTGGGACACCAGGGCAGGCACTTTCGAACTCGCCATCCCCAAGTTCCGCAGCGGAAGCTACTTTCCGCACTGGCTCCCCGAACACCGCCGCCGGGCCGAACAGGCCCTGATCTCGGTGGTCGCCACAGCCTGCCTGCTCGCCGCGTTCCGCGACCGACCGCTGGACGCCGGCCCCTACACGTTCGTCTGGGTCGCCGCTCTCACGCAGAAGGTCCGTGAGAGCGGCCCGATCATCAACGCCCACGCCCCGGTCGCGGTCGGCGTCAACGCCGACGGACACCGCAAGATCCTCGGCATCGACGTCGCAACCATCGAGGACGGCGCCTGCTGACTCGCCTTCCTGCGCTCACTGACCGCCCGCAGCCTGGCCGACGCCCAACTGGTCGTCTCCGACGCTCATACCGCAGGCCCGGACAATCTTGTGGGTGTGTGCGGCAGCCAGGTCGTGGGTGCGACCCGGTAGAGCAGGTGAGATCCACAGCACGTCGCCGATGGGATCGGTGACGACCTGGACGTTAACGCCGTGTCAGCGGTGCTTTGCGGAGTAGTTGGCGCGGCCGTCCCCGACGCGGTCACACTCGGCGAGTGTGACATCCAGGAGCACGAAGTCAGGGTTGTGCTGGCGCTGCGTCTTCAGCAGGCCCGGGGCCAGGTCGGCGAGCAGGCTGGTCACCGCGGTGACGTAGGCGTGGGCGGTGCCGACGGATACGCCGAAGGAGGCCGCAATCCTGGCGAGGGCGTCATGGTGGCGCAGGTACACGAATGCGACTAACTGATCGTTTCAGAATGAGTCTGACCGAGCACTCCAGTTGGCACTTGTGCAGCTGAGCGGGCATCTTGGCCCCGAGCCATGTGCATGAGGCCTGAGCAGCGAAGCAGATCCGGGCCGGTCGGATATCGGAGCGGGTGGATGAGCATAGATGTGGACAGGGAGTGCTGGGAGATCCGCCCCGGAGCCGGCGTGGGGCCGTTGCACTTCGGTATGTCTCCAGCCGAGGTTGCCGAGGCACTGCTGGTTTCTGGACCGCAGGAGCGGGTTGGCGGTCCGTACGAGCAGGAGGACTTCCCGGATGGGGTGAAGGCGTTCTACGAGGCGGGCAGGCTCGCCTGCGTCGCATTGGATGCGGTCACCGGTCCGCAAGCCTTCCTGTCCGGCTTCCCGCTGGCAGGGAGCGATCCAGAGGAGGGCCATCAGTTCCTGCTGGACCACGCTGGGGAGCATGGGAACTGTCTGCTCTACACGCCTGACGACTCGCTTTCCCTGACTGATCTCGGGCTTCTTCTGCGTTCGCAGCAGGTCGGGGAAGCCCGCCTTACGCGCCCGCTCTTCGTGAAGGAGGAATGGCTGGATTCGCAGTTCTTCCGAGACCACCTCCCGCTGGAGGACGCATCAGGATGAGCGCGAGCTAGCTGCGGGTCTTGTGCTCGACGATCTCGGTCAGCAGAGTGCCCGAGATGCGTGCTGATCTTGTCCCGGATGACCTGTGGGAGCGGGTGGCCCCGATGCTGCCGCCCACTCCCGAACGGCGCCGTCGCCACCCCGGACGGCTGCGCATTCCCGACCGAGTGGCCCTCGCCGGCGTCATGTACCTGCTGCGGACCGGTGTCGCGTGGCGCGATGTCCCCGCAGACCGTGGGCTGCTCGGGTGTGACGGCCTGGCATCGACTGAGGGACTGGACCGAGGCCGGCGTCCGGCCACGCGTGCACGCCGCCCTGCTGACCGAGCTTCGCCGCGCCGACCTGCTGGACCTGGACGACTGCGCCGTGGACGGCTCGCACGTCCGGGCCCTCAAAGGGCGGACCACGTCGGCCCCTCACCCGTCGACCGCGCCCGCCCCGGCTCCAGACACCACCTGATCGTCGACCGCCACCGAACCCCACTCGCCGTCACCCTCACTGGCGGCAACCGACACGACGTCACCCAGCTGCTGCCCCTGCTCGACGCCGTTCCATCGATCCGCGGACTGCGGGGACGCTCCCGGCGCAAACCCCGGCGCCTGTACGCCGACCGGGGCCACGACTTCGACAAGTACCGCCGCCTGCTGTGGAAACGCGGCATCAAGCCCCTGATCGCCCAACGTGGCATCGCCCACGGCTCCGGGCTGGGCAAGGTCCGCTGGGTGGTCGAGCGCTTCGCCTGGCTGCGCCAGTTCAAACGGCTCCGCACCCGCTACGAACGCCGCGCCGACCTCCACCAAGGTCTACTCGACCTGGCCTGCAGCCTCATATGCCTTCGCCGCCTCCGGAACTCATTCCGAAACGATCAGTAAGGGCCTCGGCCGCGCGTCGGATTCAGCGGGCTAGCCCCGCGGGCGGCACTTGCTGAGATGCGACTCTACCGGCCTCTGCGGCTGTTTTCGTTCGGTCGCTGATTGCGACCTCCGGACACAACCGAAGGGCCCGTAACAGCAGCACCCAACTGCCAGACAACCCCAAGAGCGTGAAGCCTCCGCGATGTCCCGCTCACACCGGATCCAGTCGACGAGGGAACAGTTCGCCTTCGATGTCGCGGTGTTCGAACAACACCAGGACTGACCACGCGCGCGCATCGCCCCAACCCGGCAGAACAACGACCCCATCCGTAAGACCAAGCCCCTCCCGCGACCGCTCGGCCGTGGGGACCGCTGCACTACGCTCCCACGGGCTACGAAGAGAGAATCCGCAGGTCACCGGCGTGCAGTCACCGTCACGGACGTGCACGAACAGGATTTCACCGCACGGCCGTGCGGCAATCCCCGCACGGCCAGCACCTCCAAGAACCACGTTCTCGCAGGTCAGGGCGCAACTCTATGGTGGGGCGGGTGGGACTCGAACCCACGGCCGACGGATTATGAGTCCGCTGCTCTAACCGGCTGAGCTACCGCCCCTCGCGGCGTGTCGCGTACAACTGTGCGCGCCGTCTGCCGCAGCATAGCCGCTCATACGATCTCCTGCTTCGGATGGTCGGCTTCCGCGCTGCTTCCCTGACCTGGCACGACTGCGGCGGACATGGAAGCGGGCATGAAAAAGGACCCCGCAGGGTCCTCGTTCACCGCGCTCCCCCGACTGGACTCGAACCAGTAACCTGCCGGTTAACAGCCGGCTGCTCTGCCAATTGAGCTACAGGGGACCGAAGCTCCCCCGACTGGACTCGAACCAGTAACCTGCCGGTTAACAGCCGGCTGCTCTGCCAATTGAGCTACAGGGGATCGCTTCGTCTGCATCGAACGCCTTCACCTGGGTATTCGCCAGGGGGCGGGCGGTCGCTGCGACACATACATTAGCGCAAGCAGGGGGGTGCTCCGCCAATCGGTTCACCTCCGGCCCCCGCTCAGCACCACAGACCCCCGTCAGGGACTACGCAAGGAAGGGTGGCCCACATGCGCTACCGGCTCACGTTCGTCGCGGGACTGGCCGTCGGATACGTCCTCGGAGCCCGCGCCGGCCAGCAGCGCTACGAGCAGATCAAGAAGGCCGCTCGCGGGATCGCGCAGAACCCCGCGGTGCGTAACTCCGCCGAGACCGCCGCCCAGCAGGGCAAGGTCTACGCGGGCAAGGCGCTGCACACGGTGAGCGAGAAGGTCGGCGAGCACGCCCCCGAGTCCTTCACCGACCGGGTCCGCTCCCGGCTCGGCCGGGGCAACCACGGCCGCCCGGCCGAGGACGACTGGGGCACCAGCCACCCCTGAACCGGCCACCCCGCGCATGTGCCCCCTGAGCAGCGGCTCCAGGGGGCACCGGCGTATCGGCCGGAGCAGCCCCCGCTCTGCGGCAGAATTTGAGCCATGGGGATAGTCGCCGGGTTGGACAGTTCGCCCGCATTCACTCGCATCGTGGTCTGCGACACGGACACGGGGGCCGTGCTGCGTCAGGGGTACGCCCCGCATCCGCTGGACGTGCCGGACGGCGCCCCGCGGCCCAGTGACGTCGATCCGCAGGCGTGGCTGCTCTCCCTGGGCGAGGCCGCGGGCGGCGGCCTGCTGGAGGGCGTCCAGGCCATCGGCGTCTCCACCCAGGCGAACGCCGTGGTCCCGCTGGACGCGCAGGGCAACACCGTGCGCCCGGCGATGGCCGGGGCCGACAAGCGGGCCCAGGTGGCCGCCGCCGACCTGGTCGACGCGCTCGGCGGCCGGGAGGCATGGGCGCAGGCGGTGGGCTGTGTCCCGCAGGCCGCCCGGCCGGTGACCAAGCTGCGCTGGCTGGCCAAGAACGAGCCGGAGAACGCCAGCCGGACCGCCGTACTCCTCCAGGCGCACGACTGGCTGGTCTGGCAGCTGCTGGGGCGGCCGGTGCGCCGGACCACCGACCGGGGCGGCGCCTCGGGCACCGGGTACTGGTCCGCCGCCACCGGCACCTACCGTCCCGACCTGGTCGAGCTGGCGCTCGGCCACCAGGTGGCGCTGCCCGAGGTGATCGGCCCGGCCGAGGCCGCGGGCACCACCCCGGAGGGGCTGCTGATATCCGCCGGTACGGGCGAGACGATGGCCGCCGCGTTCGGCCTCGGGATCGGGCTGGGCGACGCGGTCGTCTCGCTGGGCGCGTCCGGCTCCGTGATGGCCGTGCACACCGAGGCGCTGGCCGACCAGACCGGGATGATCACCTCCCTCGCCGACGCCACCGGCATGCACCTGCCGGTCGTCACCACGCTGAACGCCGTACGGGCCCTGCGCGGCACCGCCGGACTCCTCGGCCTGCCCGACCTGAAGGAGCTGTCCGAGCTGGCCCTGAGCTCCACGCCCGGCTCGCACGGCCTGGTGCTGCTCCCGTACCTGGAGGGCGAGCGCACCCCCAACCTGCCGCACACCGCGGGCACCCTCGCCGGGCTGCGCCGGGAGTCGATGAAGCCGGAGCATCTGGCGCGGGCCTCCTTCGAGGGCATGCTGTGCGGGCTCGCGGACGCGCTGGACGTGCTGCGCGGGCGGGGCGTGGCGGTGCGGCGGATCTTCCTGCTGGGCCAGGCCGCCGAGCTGCCCGCCGTACAGGCGATCGCCCCGGCGCTGTTCGGGACGCAGGTGGTCGTGCCGCAGCCCGCCGACTACGCCGCGATCGGCGCCGCCCGCCAGGCCGCGTGGGCCCTCGGGGCCGCCCAGGGCACCCTGGACCCCCGTACCCCGCCCGCCTGGCAGGGTGCGGCCGCCCAGGTGCTGGAGCCGGGCGACGACCTGGCCGTGGGGCAGGCGGTGCGCCAGCAGTACGTCGCGGTGCGCGAGCAGACCCACCCGGGGGCGTTCCGAGCGTAAAGAGCCGTACAAGCCGGGACCGGCGGGCCACCCGATGGGTTAATCGGTTGAGGTAACAGGGGTGGAGTGCCCGACGATAGGGCCATGGGCAGACCACCGCCCTCACCGCCGACTCCGAGAGACAAGCGTGCTCATACGACTTCTGCGGACCTGTCTCAGGCCCTACAAGAAACCCATCGCCCTTCTGGTGGCGCTGCAGCTCCTCCAGACCTGCGCCACGCTCTACCTGCCGAACCTCAACGCGCACATCATCGACAACGGTGTCGTGAAGGGTGACACGGGTTACATCCTCACCGCGGGCGCCCTGATGATCGGCATCTCGCTGGTCCAGGTCGTGTGCAACATCGGCGCCGTGTACTACGGCGCCCGTACCGCCTCCGCGCTGGGCCGGGACCTGCGTGGCGCGGTCTTCGACCGGGTGCAGTCCTTCTCCTCGCGGGAGCTGGGCCACTTCGGCGCGCCGTCGCTGATCACCCGTACGACCAATGACGTGCAGCAGGTCCAGATGCTGGTCCTGATGACGTTCACGCTGATGGTGTCGGCGCCCATCATGTGTGTCGGCGGCATCGTGCTGGCCCTCGGGCTGGACGTGCCGCTCTCCGGCGTGCTGGTCGCCGTGGTGCCGGTGCTGGGCATCTGCGTGACGCTGATCGTGCGCAGGCTGCGGCCGCTGTTCCGGTCGATGCAGACCCGGCTGGACATGGTGAACCGGGTGCTGCGCGAGCAGATCACCGGCAACCGCGTCATCCGCGCCTTCGTCCGCGACGAGTACGAGCAGGAGCGGTTCGGGAAGGCCAACGGCGAGCTGACCGAGATGCAGCTCGCGACCGGCCGGATGCTGGCGCTGATGTTCCCGATCGTGATGACGGTGGTGAACCTGTCGTCGATCGCCGTGGTGTGGTTCGGCGCGCACCGCATCGACAGCGGCGGGATGCAGATCGGTGACCTGACCGCGTTCCTCGCCTATCTGATGCAGATCGTGATGTCCGTGATGATGGCCACCTTCATGTTCATGATGGTGCCGCGCGCGGAGGTGTGCGCCGAGCGCATCCAGGAGGTGCTGGAGACCGAGTCCAGCGTCGTGCCTCCGGTGGCTCCGGTCACCGAGCTGCGCGGACACGGGCACCTGGAGATCCGGAACGCGGGCTTCCGCTATCCGGGCGCCGAAGAGCCGGTGCTGCGTTCCATCGACCTGGTGGCCCGCGCGGGCGAGACGACGGCGGTGATCGGCTCGACCGGCAGCGGCAAGTCGACCCTGCTGGGCCTGGTCCCCCGGCTCTTCGACGCCACCGAGGGCCAGGTCCTGGTGGACGGCGTGGACGTGCGCGAGGCCGACCCGGCCCTGCTGGCCCGTACCGTCGGCCTGGTCCCGCAGAAGCCGTACCTGTTCGCCGGCACCGTCGGCGGCAATCTGCGCTACGGCAAACCGGACGCCACCGACGACGAGCTGTGGGCCGCGCTGGAGACCGCGCAGGCCAAGGAGTTCGTGGAAGGGCTGGAAGGCGGCCTGGAGGCGCCGATCGCGCAGGGCGGCACCAATGTGTCCGGCGGTCAGCGCCAGCGGCTGGCCATCGCCCGCACCCTGGTGCAGCGCCCGGAGATCTACCTCTTCGACGACTCGTTCTCCGCGCTCGACTACGCCACCGACGCGGCCCTGCGCGCGGCGCTCGGCCGGGAGACCGCCGACGCCACCGTGGTGATCGTGGCCCAGCGGGTGGCGACCATCCGGGACGCGGACCGGATCATCGTGCTCGACGAGGGCCGGGTGGTGGGCTCCGGCCGCCACCACGAGCTGATGGCGGGCAATCAGACGTACCGGGAGATCGTGCTCTCCCAGCTGACGGAAGCGGAGGCCGCCTGATGGCCGGTCCCATGGGACGCATGATGGCCGGGGGCGGACCCGACCAGCGGTCGATGGACTTCAAGGGTTCGGGCAAGCGGCTCGTGGCCCAGTTCCGGCCCGAACGGGTCACCATCTACGGGCTGCTGGCCTGCGTGGTGATCAGCGTGGCGCTGAGCGTGATCGGCCCGAAGATCCTCGGCAAGGCCACCGACCTGGTGTTCGCGGGCATCGTCGGCCGGAGGATGCCCGCCGGGGCGTCCAAGGAGCAGGTGCTGGACTCGCTGCGCGCGCGTGGCCAGGGTTCGGTCGCGGACATGCTGCGCAGCACCGACTTCACCCCCGGCCAGGGCATCGACTTCGACGCGGTCGGCCGGGTGCTGCTGCTGGCGGTCGGGGTCTTCCTGGTCGCGGGTCTGCTCATGGCGGTGGCGACCCGGCTGGTGAACCGGGCCGTGAACCGCACGATGTTCCGGCTGCGCGGGCAGGTGCAGGCCAAGCTGTCCCGGCTGCCGCTGTCCTACTTCGACAAGCGGCAGCGCGGCGAGGTGCTCTCCCGCGCCACCAACGACATCGACAACATCGGGCAGACGCTCCAGCAGTCGATGGGCCAGCTGATCAACTCGGTGCTGACCATCATCGGCGTGCTGGTGATGATGTTCTACGTCTCCTGGATTCTCGCCCTGGTCGCGCTGGTGACGGTGCCGCTGTCCTTCGTGGTGGCGACGCGGGTCGGCAAGCGGTCCCAGCCGCACTTCGTGCAGCAGTGGCGCGTCACCGGCACCCTGAACGCGCACATCGAGGAGATGTACACCGGGCACACCCTGGTGAAGGTGTTCGGCCGCCAGGAGCAGTCGGCGAAGCAGTTCGCCGAGCAGAACGACGAGCTGTACGAGGCCGCGTTCAAGGCGCAGTTCCACAGCGGGATCATGCAGCCGCTGATGATGTTCGTGTCGAACCTGAACTACGTGCTGGTCGCCGTCGTCGGCGGTCTGCGGGTGGCGTCGGGCACGCTGTCCATCGGTGATGTGCAGGCGTTCATCCAGTACTCCCGCCAGTTCTCGATGCCGCTGACCCAGGTCGCCTCGATGGCCAACCTGGTGCAGTCCGGTGTCGCCTCGGCGGAGCGGGTGTTCGAGCTGCTGGACGCCGAGGAGCAGGAGGCGGACCCGGTGCCGGGGGTGCGTCCCGCCGAGCGGCGCGGCCGGGTGGAGCTGGACCATGTGTCCTTCCGGTACGACCCGGAGAAGCCGCTGATCGAGGACCTCTCGCTCACCGTGGAGCCGGGCCAGACGGTGGCCATCGTCGGCCCGACCGGCGCGGGCAAGACCACCCTGGTCAACCTGCTGATGCGGTTCTACGACGTCACGGGCGGCCGTATCTCCCTCGACGGGGTGGATGTCCGCACCATGTCCCGCGACGACCTGCGGGCCGGGATCGGCATGGTCCTCCAGGACACCTGGCTGTTCGGCGGCACCATCGCGGAGAACATCGCGTACGGCTCCTCGCGCGAGGTCACCCGCGGCGAGATCGAGGAGGCGGCGCGGGCGGCCCACGCGGACCGGTTCATCCGCACCCTGCCCGACGGCTACGACACGGTGATCGACGACGAGGGCACCGGGGTGAGCGCCGGTGAGAAGCAGCTCATCACCATCGCCCGAGCGTTCCTGTCCGAGCCGGTGATCCTGGTGCTGGACGAGGCGACGAGTTCCGTGGACACCCGGACCGAGGTGCTGATCCAGAAGGCCATGGCGAAGCTCGCCGACGGCCGTACGTCCTTCGTGATCGCCCACCGCCTCTCCACGATCCGGGACGCGGACACGATCCTGGTGATGGAGAACGGCTCGATCGTCGAACAGGGCGCGCACGCCGAGCTGTTGGCGTCGGACGGGGCGTACGCCCGCTTGTACAAGGCCCAGTTCGCGCAGGCGGTGGCCGAGGTCGACTAGGGAAGAGGCTGTCGCGCGGTTCCCCAGGGGCGCGGGGAACTGCGCGACCAGCCACGACGGGCCCGCAGCCGCAATCAGTCCAGATAGCCCCGGAGTTGGTCCGCGTAGGCGTGATCCCGGAGCTTGCTCAGCGTCTTGGACTCGATCTGCCGTATCCGCTCACGGGTCACCCCGAACAGCCGACCGATCTCCTCCAGCGTCCGGGGCCGCCCGTCGGCCAGGCCGTACCGGAGTTGCACCACCTTCCGCTCACGCTCCCCGAGGGTCGACAGCACGGCCTCCAGGTGCTGCCTGAGCAGCAGGAACGCGGCCGACTCGACGGGGCTGGCCGCATCCCCGTCCTCGATCAGATCGCCGAAGGCGACATCGTCCTCCTCCCCCACCGGCGCGTGCAGCGACACCGGTTCCTGGGCGAGCCGGAGCACCTCGCGGACCCGCTCGGGCGGGAGGTCGAGGTGGGCGCCGACCTCCTCGGGGGTGGGCTCGTACCCCCGTTCCTGGAGCATGCGGCGCTGCACGCGGACGACGCGGTTGATCAGCTCCACCACATGCACGGGGACCCGGATGGTGCGGGCCTGGTCGGCGAGGGCCCGCGACATGGCCTGCCGGATCCACCAGGTGGCGTAGGTCGAGAACTTGTAGCCGCGCGCGTAGTCGAACTTCTCCACCGCGCGGATCAGCCCGAGGTTGCCCTCCTGAACCAGGTCGAGCATGGTCAGCCCCCGGCCCACGTACCGCTTGGCCACGGAGACGACGAGGCGCAGGTTGGCCTCGATGAGGCGGCGCTTGGCCATGCGGCCCATGACGACGATCCGGTCCAGGTCGAGCGCGAGCCCGCTGTCGAGGTGCGGGGTGCTGCCGAGCTTCTCCTCGGCGAAGAGCCCGGCCTCCACCCGGCGGGCGAGTTCGACCTCCTCGGCGGCGGTGAGCAGGGGGATGCGGCCGATCTCGCGGAGGTACTGGCGGAACAGGTCGGCGGAGGGGCCACCGCTCTCGGTACGGGCGGCTCCGCGCACAGCCGTCACGGGCTCGTCGTCGCCGTCGGCCGGCGCCTCGGCGGGCGGCTCGGCGGCATCCTCCGGAGTGGATTCCGGGGCCGTCTCCGGGCCGCCATGACTCTGCGCGGGCACGGCCCTGAGCAGTCCCGGCTCGGCACCGCCGTGGGCGCTGCGGGCTGTCTGCGTGAGGGTGTGGGTCTGCACGGGGGCGACCTCCAGGATGATCGCTGCTCCGGGGGGGTGTGCGGCAGCGGCGCGACGGAGCGCGAAGTCGACGGCCTGCGCTCCGGAGACTCGGGCACCGCCCCCAGTGTGGGGTACGACACATCTCCGCCACGAGAGTCGTGCGGTGACTTTTTGCTTCCGGCCGGTGACCGCGTGGTGATCCTGGGGCCCGAGGGGGCGGCTAGAGGGCGGTCGGGCCCTCGTGCTGGAGGGCGCGGTCGTAGCGGGTGAGCACCATCATCTCGTTCTGGACGGCCGCCGACTGAGCCGGATCGGTGTGGCCGAGGCGGGTGAGGGTGGACTGCAGCTCGGTGATGCGCCGGGCGACGGCACGCCGTCTGATCTGCACCAGCACCATGCCCGCGTACGTCTCGTCGACCGTGCGGCGCATGATCGCCTCCACGGCCAGCTCGGTCACCATGGCCCGGACGGTGTCGTCGGGGGCGGCCTCGCGGACGCGGACGACGTACTCCTGGGGGTCCTGGGTGCCGAACTCGGCGCCGCCCGCCTCCGCGATGGCCTGGCGGACGGCGGTGTACGGGGGTGCGGTGAACTCGTCGAGGCCGTACGCGTCGAAGGCGGGCGAGACCAACTCCGGCCGCTGGAGAGCGAGTTTGAGAAGTTCGCGTTCGGTGGCGTAGACCGGGTTGCGCAGGGTGAGGGCGGGGCCGCCGGTGGCACGGGGCGCGGCTTCCCAACTCTGCTGGGGGGCGCGGGACTGCTGCGGGGCGGCGCCGCCCTTGCCGCCGCGTTCGCGGGCCCAGCGGGCCAGTTGGGCGACGCGCTTGACGACGAACTGGGTGTCGAGGATGCCGAGCATGCCCGCGAGGTCGACGGCGACCTCGTGCTGGGCGCCGCTGTTCTTGATCCGGGCGACGACCGGCGCGGCCTCGTCCAGGGCGGCGGCGCGTCCGGCGGGGGTGTCGAGGTCGTAGCGGGCGACGATCTGGCGCAGCGCGAACTCGAAGAGCGGGGTGCGGGGTTGGACCAGGTCGGCGACGGCCTCGTCGCCCTTGGCGAGGCGGAGGTCGCAGGGGTCCATGCCGTCGGGGGCGACGGCGATGTAGGTCTCGGCGGCGAACTTCTGGTCGTCCTCGAAGGCTCTCAGCGCGGCCTTCTGTCCGGCCGCGTCGCCGTCGAAGGTGAAGATCACGCGGGCCGAGCCGTTGTCCATCAGCAGTCGGCGCAGGATCTTGATGTGGTCGCCGCCGAAGGCGGTGCCGCAGGTGGCGATGGCGGTGGTGACCCCGGCGAGGTGGCAGGCCATGACGTCGGTGTAGCCCTCGACGACGACGGCCCGGCTGGACTTGGCGATCTGCTGCTTGGCCAGGTCGATGCCGTACAGCACCTGGGACTTCTTGTAGATCGCGGTGTCGGGGGTGTTGAGGTACTTGGGCCCGTTGTCGGACTCGTAGAGCTTGCGGGCGCCGAAGCCGACGACCTCGCCGCCGATGTCCCGGATGGGCCACATCAGGCGGCCCCGGAACCGGTCGATGGGGCCGCGGCGGCCGTCCTGGGCGAGGCCAGAGAGGATCAGTTCCTTGTCGGTGAACCCCTTGCCGCGCAGGTAGCGGGTGAGGTGGTCCCAGCCCTGGGGGCTGTAGCCGACGCCGAAGTGGACGGCGGCGGCCTGGTCGAAGCCGCGTTCGGCGAGGAAGATCCGGCCGGTGTCGGCCTCGGGGCTGGTGGCGAGCTGCTCGGCGTACCACTGGGCGGCGATCTTGTGCGCCTCGACCAGCCGGATGCGTTCGCCGCGCTGGTGGGCCGGGTTGTAGCCGCCCTCCTCGTAGCGCAGGGTGATGCCGGCCTGGGCGGCGAGGCGCTCGACGGCCTCGGAGAAGGAGAGGTGGTCCACCTTCATCACGAAGGTGAGGGTGTCGCCGCCCTCCTGGCAGCCGAAGCAGTGGAAGAGTCCCTTGCTCGGGCTGACCTGGAAGGACGGCGACTTCTCGTCGTGGAAGGGGCAGAGGCCCTTGAGGTTGCCGCCGCCCGCGTTGCGCAGCTGGAGGTACTCCGAGACCACGGCGTCGATCGGGACCGCGTCCCGTACCGCCTTCACGTCCTCGTCGTTGATCCGTCCTGCCACGGATGAATTCTACGGGGGTCCGGCGGCTCCCCCCGCTCGCGCGGACCTCAGGGCACCAGGTCGGCGAGCGGTACGTGCGGGTCGGCGAGCGCCTCGACGTCCACCGCGGCACCGGAACGGATGAGGCGCTGGATGTGCTCTGTGACGTCCCACACGTTCACGTTCATCCCGGCGAGCACCCGGCCCTCGCGCACCCAGAAGGCGATGAACTCGCGCTTGCCCGCGTCGCCCCGGATGACGACCTGGTCGTAGGAGCCGGGGGGTGCCCAGCCGCTGTACTCCAGCCCCAGGTCGTACTGGTCGGAGAAGAAGTAGGGGACGCGGTCGTAGGTGATGTCCTGGCCGAGCATCGCGCGGGCGGCGGCCGGTCCGCCGTTCAGGGCGTTGGCCCAGTGCTCGACGCGCAGCCGGGTGCCGAGGAGCGGGAAGTTCGCCACGTCCCCGGCGGCGAAGACGTCGGGGTCGGAGGTACGCAGCCGTTCGTCCACCGCGATGCCGCCGCCGTGGGCGCGGTCGGCGAGGTCCAGCCCGGCCGCCTCGGCGAGGCCGGTGCGGGGAGCGGCGCCGATGGCGGCGAGCACGTCGTGCGCGGGGTGTTCCTCACCGTCGTCGGTGCGGGCGGCGAGCACCATGCCGTCCTGGCCGATGATCTCGGTGAGCCGGACGCCGAAGTGGAAGCGGACGCCGTGCTCGCGGTGCACTTCGGCGAAGAGGTTGCCCAGCTCGGGGCCGAGCGCGCCGTACAGCGGGGCGGGCTCGGGCTCGATGACGGTGACCTCGGCGCCGTACTCGCGGGCGGCCGCGGCGACCTCCAGGCCGATCCAGCCCGCGCCCGCGATCACCAGGTGGCCGTTGTCCCGGCCGAGGGCGGCCAGCACGCCCTTGAGGCGCTCGGCGTGGGCGAGGCGGCGCAGGTGGTGGACGCCCGCGAGGTCGGTGCCGGGGACGTCGAGGCGGCGGGGTTCGGCACCGGTGACGAGGAGCAGCTTGTCGTAGCGGATCAGGGTGCCGTCGTCGCCGAGGCGGACGGTCCTGGCCTCGCGGTCGAGGGCGTCGACGGTCTGGCCGAGGTGCAGCTCGATGTCGTTGCGGGCGTACCAGGCGGGTTCGTGGACGAAGACGCTGTCGCGCTCCTCCTTGCCGAGCAGGTGTCCCTTGGACAGCGGCGGACGCTCGTAGGGGTGGTCCAGCTCGTCGCAGATCAGTATCACGCGGCCGGTGAACCCTTCCGCGCGGAGCGTCTCGGCCGCTTTCGCTCCGGCGAGACCGCCTCCGACGATGACGAACGTCTGGTCCGCGTCGACCACGTGATGCCTCCTCGTGAAGATGCCCCGCCTTCGGGCTTCAGGCGAGCGTCCCGCACGCGGCGTGGTGCGGGAAGAGGGGGTGACTCGAAACGGGCCACCCTCGGTCATTTTCCGGCTACATATGCCCCGTCAGGCTCGCGTGCAGCGTGCGGGCGGACGCGTCGGTCAGCGAGGCGATCTGGTCGACGATGACCCGCTTGCGCGCGTGATCGCTCTCCGCCTCGTCGAACAGCGCCCTGAACTGCGGTTCCAGCCCCTCCGGCGCGCGCCGGGTGAGCGCCTCGGCCAGCTCGGCGACGACGATGCGCTGATCGGCGCGGAGCAGCTCCTGCTCGGCGCGCTGCATCACGTACCGGTCGGCGACGGCCTTGAGCACCGCGCACTCCATGCGGGCCTCGCGGGGGACGACGAGTTCGGCGCCGTACCGGGTGAGGCGGCCGGTGCCGTACGCGGCGCGGGTGGCGCCCTCGGCGGCGAGGCAGAAGCGGCCGATGAGCTGGCTGGTGGCGTCCTTCAGCCGGGACTGGGCGACCGCGGTGCCGTCGTAGCCGTGCGGCCACCACTCCTGGTCCTGGAGCCGGTCGAGGGCCTCGGCCAGCTCGGCGGGGTCGGTGTCGGCCGGGACGTAGCGGCCGACGGCGACCTGGAAGACGGCCTGCCGTTCGGAGTCGGCGTGCAGGCAGTCGGGGTCGATGTGCCCGGCGTGCAGGCCGTCCTCGATGTCGTGCACCGAGTACGCGACGTCGTCGGCCCAGTCCATGACCTGTGCCTCGAAGCAGGTGCGGGTGCCGGGGGCCTCCTTGCGGACCCAGTCGAAGACGGGGCGGTCGTCGTCGTAGACACCGAACTTGGGGGACGCCGGGTCGGTGGGGTGGGCGCCGCGCGGCCAGGGGTACTTGGTGGCGGCGTCCAGGGTGGCGCGGGTGAGGTTGAGGCCGACGGAGCCCTCGGGGGTGAAGCGCTTGGGCTCGATGCGGGTGAGCAGGCGCAGCGACTGGGCGTTGCCCTCGAAGCCGCCGATGTCGTCCGCGAACTCGTTCAGCGCCTGTTCGCCGTTGTGGCCGAAGGGGGGATGCCCGAGGTCGTGCGCGAGGCAGGCGGCTTCGACGAGGTCGGGGTCGCAGCCGAGGGCGGCGCCCAGCTCGCGGCCGACCTGGGCGCACTCCAGGGAGTGGGTGAGCCGGGTGCGCGGGGTGGCGTCCCACGCCGGGGTGCGGGTGCCGGGCGTGACGACCTGGGTCTTGCCCGCGAGGCGGCGCAACGCGGCGGAGTGCAGGATGCGGGCGCGGTCGCGTTGGAAGGCGGTGCGGCCGGGGCGTTTGTCGGGTTCGGGTGCCCAGCGTTCGACGGAGGTCGGATCGTAGGCCGAGGGGTGTGCGGTGCCTTCCATGCCTCGACAGTAAGCGCCGGTACGGACATCGCGGGGCAGGGGTGACGGAATTGTGGCGCTATGCCGGGGTGGAGTGAACCACACGGCCGCGATTCACGTCCTCCGGCACGGGATCGAGTACAGGGGGCGGGATGGGGATCGGCCGACCGAGGCTGCCGCGCACGGTGCGGGGGCGCCGACGGCTGGTGCGGGGCGTGGTCGCGGGGTGCGTGCTGGCCCTGCTGCCGTCGACCTGGCTGTACGTGTCGACGGCGGACCGGCTGCGCACGGCGTCGGACGTGCCGCGCACCGACGTCGCCGTGGTCTTCGGCGCCGGGCTGTGGGACGGCGGGCCCTCCCCGTACCTGGCGCACCGGCTGGACGCGGCGGCCCGGCTGTACCGCGCGGGCCGGATCAAGGCGGTGCTGGTCACGGGCGACAACAGCCGCGAGGACTACGACGAGCCGAGCGCGATGCGCGCCTACCTCAGCCGCCACGGGGTCCCGGCCGGACGGATCGTCAGCGACTACGCGGGCTTCGACACCTGGGACTCCTGCGTCCGCGCCCGCCGGATCTTCGGCGTGCACCGCGCGGTCCTGATCAGTCAGGGCTTCCACATCCGCCGCGCGGTGGCCCTCTGCGAGGCGGCGGGCGTCACCTCGTACGGCCTCGGGGTCGAGGCGAAGCATGACGCAACGTGGTACTACGGCGGCACCCGCGAACTCTTCGCGGCGGGCAAGGCGGCACTGGACGTGGCACTACGCCCCGATCCGCAGTTCCTCGGGCCGCGGGAGCCGGGCATTCAGCGGGCACTGGCTCCCTAGCCGTGCTTTCGGACGCGGGCGTCCAGGCCGTGTCTCCGATCTGGGCCGCGTACGGTCATGTCGCGAGCAGAAACGCCAGGAAGCCCATGACGACGACCGAGAAGCACGCGAACCAGCCATATCGCGCGGGGTACTCGAAGTCTTCCCTCCGTACACCCCTCCGGGCTTCGTCAGCGAGCTGACGGAAGAACTTCCGCGACGGGAAGAGACCGATCGCGAGTCCGGTCCACCCGAAGGAGTACATGACCAGCATCTGCTGGGCACTCCAGTGCTGACGCTGAAGTCCTCCCACCGCGACCATGCCGAGGCAGCATCCGACGGAGACGACGAGGGAGACCCAGGCCAGCTTGCGTATCCCCATCCACCGCTGCAGCGCGAAGCAGAAGAGGAAGGTCGCGAAGGCTGCCATGAGCAGCACATAGATCAGGGGGAGCTGCGCGAGCACGGCGAATCCTTCCGAAGGCGCTCAAGGACTGACGCGGGTGTCCCCAAGGGAGACCAGCAACGTACGGAGGATGCGGCCCAGTTCGTCGCGGTCGGCGTCCTCCAGGCCGGAGAGGATCTTCCGCTGGTTCTGGACGTGCCCCTCCACGACGCGGTCGACCAGGTCCCGCCCGGCGTCGGTGAGCGTGATGTGCAGGCAGCGGCGGTCTCCGGGCACGGCCTCGCGGACCACGAGACCACGGGCCACCAGCCGGTCGACGCGGTTGGTCAGGGCGGCGGAGCCGATCATGACGCTCGCCGCCAGAGCCTTGGCCGTCAGGGGCTTGCCGGCGCGCCGCAGGGTGGCGAGGACGTCGAACTCCCAGAGCTCCATGTCGTGCTGGGCGAAGTAGTCCTTCAGATGCCCGCTGACCAGCCGGGACAGCCGCAGGATGCGGCCGATGGAGCCCATCGCGTCGAGGTCGAGGTCGGAACGCTGGGCGGCCCACTGGTCGAGGAAGTCGTCGACGGCGT
Organism: Streptomyces sp. NPDC090119; assembly: GCF_044747085.1. Lineage (NCBI taxonomy): Bacteria > Bacillati > Actinomycetota > Actinomycetes > Kitasatosporales > Streptomycetaceae > Streptomyces > Streptomyces sp. NPDC090119. The sequence goes on from NZ_JBIVDK010000002.1 coordinate 629,412, forward strand.
CACGCATCCGGTCACCCCAAAAAAAATATTTCGACAGCGAACTGTTTGACGCCAGCTTAGGTCACTCTCTAGTCTCTCGACGTCAGATGGTTCGACGTCGAAGTAACCGGACCGACAGGTCGAAGCAACAGGACCAGCAGGGGGACCCGTCATGCAGTCATCGACCACCGACCACGCCACCGTCGCGCGGATCATCCGCGCTCGCCGCAGCATCCGCCACTACCGGCCCGACCCGGTACCGGCGTACCTGGTGCGGGAGTTGGTCGACCTGGCGCTGGAGGCGCCGTCGAGCTTCAACCTCCAGTCCCGGTCCGTCGTCATCGTCTCCGACGAGCAGGGCCGCAAGGCGCTGACCGAGGCCACCGGCGGACAGCCGCACCCGCAGGAGGCGCCGGTGATGCTGGTGTTCGTCGCCGAGGGCGGCGCCTGGCGCGAGGGCCGCCAGGACGTCTGGGAGACCGCGGCGCGGCTCGGCGCCTGGTCGGGACCGTTCGCCACCGCCTCGCCCGAGGACGCCCGGCAGTTCCACGAGAACCTGCGCGGGCGCGGCCTGGAGCGCGAGTACGCGGTGAAGGACGCCATGATCGCCGCTTCCTTCCTGATGATCGCCGCCGAGGCCGCGGGTCTCGCCAGCAGCCCGATGAACGGCTGGGACGAGGCGGAGGTCAAGCGGGCCATCGGGGTGGCGGACCGCGAGGACCTGCACATCGCCCTGCTCATGCCGCTCGGCTTCCCGGCCGAGACCCGGCGCCATCCGGGCCGCCGCGACCCGTCGCTGACCAGGTTCGCCGAGACGTACGGCGCGCGTCCGTGAGCGGCGGCGGGCGAACGGCGCGGACCTCCGCGCTCACCGTGCTGGCCCCGGCCGTCTGGGGGTCGACGTATCTGATCACGACCGAATTCCTGCCCCCGGACCGCCCGTTGCTGGCGTCCACGCTGCGCGCGCTGCCCGCCGGGCTGATCCTGCTGCTGATCACGCGGACGCTGCCCAGGGGCAGTTGGTGGTGGCGGGCGGCCGTGCTCGGGGTGCTGAACATCGGCGCGTTCTTCTACTTCCTCTTCCTGGCCGCCTACCACCTGCCCGGCGGGGTGGCCGCGCTGGTGATGTCCATCCAGCCGATGATCGTGCTGCTGCTGGGCTCCGTGCTGCTCAAGGAGCCGGTCCGGCTCGCGCACATCGGGGCCTGCCTGCTCGCCGCGACCGGTGTGGCCATGCTGGTGCTGCAACCGCACGCCGGTCTGGACGGCGTCGGTGTGGTGGCCGGGCTCCTCGGCGCGCTGTCGATGGCGTCCGGGATCGTGCTCACCAAGAAGTGGGGGCGGCCCGAGGGGGTCGGCCTACTGGCCTTCACCGGCTGGCAGTTGACCGTCGGCGGGCTGGTGCTGCTGCCGGTCACCCTGCTCGGCGAGGGCCTGCCGGACCACCTCACCCGGGGCAACATCGGCGGGTTCCTCTACCTCGGCGTCATCGGCGCGCTCATCGCGTACGTGCTGTGGTTCCGCGGGCTGGCGCGACTGCCCGCACTGGCGGCGTCGTTCCTGTCCTTCGGGTCGCCACTGTGCGCGACCGCCCTCGGTTACCTCTTCCTCGACCAGAGCCTGCGGCCGCTCCAACTCGTGGGCGCGGCAGCGGTGGTGGGGGCTGTGATCCTCGCCCAGCCCAGGGGGCGCAAGGCGGCTGCCAGGCGCCCCCGACCGGCGCGGTCTCCAGTCCCCTAAGGGATCTCCACGCGCCGTCACGCCCCGTAGGGGATCTCCACGAGAACCCCATCAGGCCCCCTGATGGCGCTATGGACATGACATGTCATGCCCTCTTAAATCTCTAGGGCATCGCGCCACCCCCACGCCTCATAGGCGCCTCACCCAAGGAGACCGATGAGCCGGATACGGCAGCACGTCCGAGGGTCCCGTCGTCTCGCCACCGCCGGAACCGCCGCGGCCGCGGCAACCCTGCTGGTCACCGCCCTCTCCCCCGCCGCCCAGGCCGACGCCGGACCGAAGCGGGCGACCACGCTCGCGGACGCGGCCTCGCTCCTGGTCGCGCACGCGACGAGCCTCGGCCTCACCTCCGACCAGGGCACCAGTGTCCGGGACGTGATCGTCGACAAGGACGGTACGCAGCACGTCCGTTACGACCGCACGTACCACCAGCTTCCCGTGCTCGGCGGGGACTTCGTGGTCCACCTGAACTCCGGCGGCGGCTACCGCGGCGCCGACCGCGCCACCCGTACCGCGCTCTCGCTGCCCACCGTCACCCCGAAGCTGACCGGCGCGAAGGCGGCCGGGATCGCGGTGGACGCGCTGCGCGCCGCGAGCCCCCGGAAGCTGACCCGGGCCAAGGCCAAGCCGCAGCTGGTCGTCGACGCCCTGCACGGGGCGCCCAGACTGGCCTGGCGCACCAACGCGGTCGGCCTGGACACCCTGGGCAACCCGGTGGGCCGTACCGTGCTGACCGACGCCCGCACCGGCGCCCGGATCGACGCGTGGGACAGCATCGAGACGGCGGCGGGCGACGGCAAGTCGCTGTACAGCGGCACGGTTCCGCTGCAGACGACCCAGTCCGGCTCGTCGTACCAGCTCAAGGACGCCACGCGCGGCAACACCTACACCGGCGACGCGGCCAACAAGACCGACCTGTGCATCCTCGGGATCTGCCTGAGCCGCGCCCCCTCCACGGTGTTCACCGACACCGACAACCACTGGGGCACCGGCGCCACCGCCGACCGCGCCTCGGCGGCCGTCGACGCCCAGTACGGCACCGACCAGACCTGGGACTACTACAAGGACGTCCACGGCCGGAACGGCATCGCGGGCGACGGCAAGGGCTCGTACAACCGCGTCCACTACGGCAGCAACTACAACAACGCCTTCTGGGACGACAGTTGCTTCTGCATGACGTACGGCGACGGTGACGGCACCACCTTCGGCCCGCTGGTCGCGCTGGACGTGGCCGGGCACGAGATGACGCACGGTGTCACCTCCAAGACGGCCGCGCTGACGTACTCGGGCGAGTCCGGCGGCCTGAACGAGGCGACCTCGGACATCCTCGGCACGATGGTCGAGTGGCACGCGGCCAACGGCACCGACCAGGGTGACTACCTCATCGGTGAGCGCATCGTGAAGCCCGGCTTCGGCAAGGCCGCGCTGCGCTTCATGGACAAGCCCTCCAAGGACGGCAACTCGGCCGACTACTGGAGCAGTTCGCTCGGCAACCTGGACGTGCACTACTCCTCCGGCGTCGCCAACCACTTCGCGTACCTCCTCGCCGAGGGCAGCGGCGCGAAGACCATCAACGGCGTCTCGTACGACTCCCCCACGGCCAACGGCCAGTCGGTGACCGGCATCGGCCGGGACAAGGTCGGCAAGATCTGGTACCGCGCGCTGACGGTGTACATGACCTCCTCCACCAAGTACGCGGGCGCCCGCACGGCGACCCTGAACGCGGCGAAGGACCTGTACGGGGCCGGGAGCGCGGAGTACAGCGCGGTCGCGGCTGCGTGGACCGCGGTGAACGTGAGCTGAGCCTTTTTGGCGAGCGGTGACTGACGGTGCGTCGGAGTTCCGGCGCACCGTCTTCGCGTTCCCCCCGGCCGCACGCCATTCGTGTGCACTTGGCTCCCTGCCCCTGCTGTGCCCCTGACCTGCTGTTACGTCGTGCCGCCTCACCCGTGCGGGGGCGGCGGCCGCCACCCGTTCACCGCAGCGGGGCCGGCGGCTCGGGAGGCGCGCCGGGCGCGGTGGCCTTTACCTCGAAAGGGCAGGGGCACGCCCCCTGGATCACACGAGTCGGACAAGCTCTGGGGAGACCATGGGACGCACCGCCCGTCTGCTGACCGGTACCGCGCTGGCCGTAGCCGCGGCCGGGCTCGGCACCGCTCCGGCCCACGCGGGCGTTCCGCACCAGCGGCCCGCGCAGGTCGGCAGCCTCCAGGTGTATCCGTCCACCGCGCTGCCGGGCAGCCAGGTCACGGTGAACACGGCGGCCTGCGGGGAGAAGGGCGCGGCGATCGGTGACGCGGGCGCGATCGGCGCGGGAACCTTCGCGCTGGCCCCGACCACGCACGAGGGCGAGGCGATCGGGCGGTTCCAGGTGCCGACGGGGGCGCAGCCGGGGACGTACGAGATCGTCGCGCGGTGCGCGGAGGGCGACCGGCAGGTGCGGGGGGACCTGATGGTGACCATGGCCGGGGCGCACGGGCAGGTGCAGCCGCACGGCAGTGTGAAGACGGGTGTCGGCGGCGCGTTCGGCCCCGGCCCCACCCAGACCACGGCGGGTGTGGCGGCTCTGGCCGTCGCCGCCGCGGGCGGTACCTGGCTCCTGCATCGCCGGGCGAGAGGCGACGGGATCTGACGGACACCCTCCGCTGTCCGTCGCCGGTACCGCGAAGTCCCGCCCCCTAAGGGTCCGATGCCCCTCGTGACCCCTAGGGGGCGGGCCTCCCTCAGGTCATGTAGGGGAAGGGGTTCCCATGCGCAGGATCGGTGACACCGCCATAGCCGCCGGCACGGCGCTCGCGCTCGGCACCGGCGTGTGGCTGCTCGGCACCAGCACCGGTACGCCCCCACAACCGTCCGCCGCGGAGGGCCGCCCCGACCCGGGCGGCGAACACCGCGCGGCCCGGCCGCTGCCTGCCTCCCCGCCGACCCGCGTCCGCATCCCCGCGATCCGCGTGAACGCCCCCCTGATGGGCCTCGCCCTGACCTCCTCGGGCAGCCTGGACACCCCGCCCCCCGCCGAGAAGAACCTCGCGGGCTGGTACGAGGCGGGCACCACCCCCGGCGACACCGGCACCGCGGTCGTGGCCGGCCACGTCGACAACACCGAGGGCCCCGCCGTCTTCTACGACCTCGGCGCCCTGAAGCGCGGCACCACGATCGAGATCGACCGCGAGGACGCCACGACGGCGGTCTTCACGGTGGACGCGGTCGAGGTCTACTCCGCGAAGAACTTCCCCGACAAGAAGGTCTACGGCGCGTCGTCCCGCCCGGAACTCCGGGTGATCACCTGCGGCGGCGGGTACTCCAAGTCGACCGGCTACCAGGGCAACGTGGTGGTCTTCGCCCACCTGACGGGCGGCCGCCCGACCTGACGGATCAGTTCCATCCGCCGAGCAGGCTGGAGCTGAGCTGGGCGTCGCAGATGTTGTAGCCCCCGGCCGCGTGTCCCTTCTTCGTGTGGCCGTCGACCGTGACCGAGCAGTTGATGTCGCCGGAACCCTGGAGCTGCGCCGTGAGGCTGTAGTACATCGCGTCGTCGTTCAGCGGCAGGGTGGCCGTGAAGGAGCCGTTCTTGAAGGCGCCCTTACGGTTGTCGGAGTCCGACCCGTAGGTGATGTCCAGCGGCCCGAGCGCGCCGCCGGGAGCGGTGCCCCAGACCTTGAAGGTGACGACCTCCTTCGCGGGCTTGGGGTCGGACTTCGCCTTGTCGGCCTTCTTCTCCTCCTTGGGAGCGGCGGCCTTGGCGTCACCGGAGCCGGTGGCCTTCCCGGACTTGGAGTCGCCTCCGGCGCCCAGGGCGGCCCCGATGATGCCGATCAGCACGAACAGGCCGATGATCCCGAGACATCCGATACCGAGGATCTTCCCGACACCGCTCTTCTTCGGCGGCTGCGGCTGCGGCTGGAACGGCGGCTGCCCGTAAGGCTGCTGGGGGCCACCCCATCCCGGGTGCTGGGGCTGCTGGGGCTGCTGAGGCTGCGACTGGTTCATGGTCCCTCCCGAGGCACGCTGTGTGACTTGCGAGTGTGTGACTCGTGAAGAACTTGTGTGGTTGCGGCGAACAGTTGATGTTCACTCAATTGTGATTTTCCATAGAGAGAAGCCGCCCTGTCCGGGGTGGGTGGGTGACAGCGGGGAGGCCGGGGGGCATGAACGACGCGGCGTTGTGCTGGTGTGACGTGATCGCTGTGGGCCGATGCCAAGAGTGCGGGCGGGCCTTCTGTGGCAGCCATCAGGCTGTGCTCAACGCGACCGCCGGGTGGCACAACCTCCCGATGCTGGTGGCCCAGCCTCTGTGCACCGACTGTCTTGCCGACCAGCATGCCGAGGCGGAGCGACTACGGCAGGAGCAAGCAGCTGCCGAACAGGCGACGCGAGATGCGCGAGTCGATGCCGCACATCATTTCGTCGCAGCGATGCTCCAAGCAGGCAGTCCCGGCATGGCCACTTGGCGCACCTCCGGCCCCAACGCCCCGGCTGGTCCCGTCCAAGGGTGGCTTCTGGACGGGCACGAACGAATCGGCGGCTCCGACGCATACGGAGACCATGGGCAGCTCTACCGTGACCTCGTTCTGACGAGCGGCCATCTGGGAACGGCGTGGGATCGAGCAGAAAGCATGCGGGATCGGGTACGGGCCAACTTGGGGACTCTCACGGATGTGGAGCGGCAAACGGACGCTCGCCTCCGGCGGTGGTTCGACAGCTACGCGAGGGCCTACCGCCGAGCGTCGCGACGCCCGCTCGAGGTGAGCTCGGTACGACCCTTCTCAGACCTCGCCGATGACCGCTGGCAGGCTTCCACGACCTTCGAAGCCCGCATGGCCGCCGTGGCGGCCGAACACGGCGTGCGCTTGTGACAGTCGGCGGCTCGCCGCGGCGAGACCCAACTCGCCCCGTCCATACAGAGACTCGGAGCCGCTGCGGCGGTGAGCTCATGGGGGCTGGCCTCAGGCCGGGTGCGCCCCGGCCACAGGATTCGGGGGTCTGTGCCCCGACTCCGGTGCCTGCATTGGCTTTGATCTCGTATCTCGCAGGTGGCCCGGCCGTAACCAAGGCCGCGCCGGGCAATCCGGGAGTTCGACGAGTGCCGCCTCACTCATCCCGTGCCAGCGGAGCCATAGTGCGGCCCCGTACCTGCCGTCGTCACCGAGGAGGCCGAAGTGGTCACCGTCGGGCGCGGACAGTTGGCACTGCACCGCCCTCTCGACGTGATCAACGGCCGGCTCCCCTTGGGCTTCCCGCCCCAAGTCAAGGGGCACCCTGCGCCAGTGAACGCACCGCATCACGAGACCGTCCAGACAGATTTGACGGGCTGTCAAGGCACCCCGAACCGGAACCGTTCCGCCGTATGGCGGTGCGGCCTGCACCTCATGGGCTTGATGAACGAGGAAGCATGTCCCAGCAGCTCAAGGCACTTGATGAGTGTCAAGTGTTGGCTACGCGAGACGGCGAGCCTTCAATTCAGAGATTCTCTACATCACATAGGTGTCTACCTGTTCGAAGAGCGAGGCCGGAGTAACACCCTCCTCGCAAACCAGCGGGCGCCCCTCTTGGTCGCGCGCCGTGTGCAGAAGAACTGCGACAGCGCTGCCCTCCCCGACTCCCAGCCTCGCGGCCTCGATCTCGGTGGCGAGCCGCACGGTGATCACGTCCACTCCTTCAGCCGGGAAACGCCCGGTCTCCCGGCGGACGTAGCGAGTCGTGCCCTCGGCGATGGGCGCGGCGCCGGACAGCCGGGGTGCCGCCTCCACGATCTCGGGAGGGAACCATGCCTCCACAGAGCTATGGGCACTCCCATCGGGGAGTTGGAGGACCCGGACGCGCCGAAGAGCCAGTACGCCGGGCGCCAGACCCAGCGCCTCTGCGACGCGCGCAGGCGGTTCGGCCCAGTCGGGCACCCCGACCCGCAGGAAAGGCATCCCGCCGAGGATGCGTGCCGCCCCGGCCCGGCGAGCGCCGACGGCCTTCGCGACGGGTGTCTCCGTCACCACGAAACCGGTCCCCTGCTTGGCCACCACGACGCCATCATTGCGGAGCACATCCACAGCCTTGATGGCGGTGGCCCGTGACACGTCCCACTGCTCGGCCAGGTCTCGGCCGGACGGGATGGTCTCGCCGGGGGCGAACTGACCGGCGGCGATGCGGACCCGAAGCGACTCGGCGATCTCCTCGTACTTCAGAACAGCCACGGTTTCTTCCACCTCGCACGCTGGACTGGTCCACCGGTACGCACGATACTGCGACCATGTCGACTCCCGAACTGGCGCCCTCCGTAATGCGGTTCTACGGCGAGACGGTGAACGAGGACAACCGCCTGCGCATATCGGCAGACGGACGGATGGAGCTGGCCCGAACGCAAGAGCTTCTTCGCCGATTCCTTCCCCCGGCACCGGCCCGGGTGCTCGACGTGGGAGGAGGTACCGGAATTCATGCCGAATGGCTTGTTAAGGACGGCTATGACGTGACGCTAGTGGACCCGGTCCCGCGCCATGTCGAGACCGCATCAGCCGTGTGCTCAGCGGTTGTCGGAGACGCACGCGACCTGAACGAGCCGGACAACAGTTTCGACGTTGTGCAGCTCCTCGGGCCGCTATATCACCTGCCCAACCCCGAGGACCGACGCACTGCATTGGCCGAAGCCCAGCGCGTAGTGAAGCCGGGCGGCTTGGTCGTAGCAGCCGCCATCAACCGGTACGCCTCCTTGTTTGAGCACGTGACCTATGCCCACCTCCACACGGAGCGCATCCGCGACTCCGTCTCCAAGATCCTTGAGACGGGTGTTTATGACGGAGTACGCAGGTTCACCCTGAGCTACTTCCACAGGGCCGAGGATCTGGCTTCGGAGCTGCTGGCGTCCGGACTGACCGACGTGCAGGTCTTCGGAATCGAGGGCCCCGCGTGGTCACTGGTGAAGGTGGTGGAGCAGCAGCCGGGCGAAGGGCCAACAGATGAGCTGATTGCGTCCGCCATGGAGGCGGCCCGCATGGCCGAGCCGTACCCAGAGTTGCTTGCTGCCAGTTCGCATCTACTAGCCGTGGGAAGGGCCCCTGTTCGCATCAGCGTCTGAGGCCAGCGGCAGCGAGCACGCATGGAGCAGCAGCCTTCGCCGTGCCGCCGTACTCGCGCTAGTAGCGCGGTACAAGTTCCTTTACTCCATCAAGCCCCGGCTGCGCTCCGCTCCGCCGGGCGCGCTCCCGGCTCCGCTGCGGGCGCCGCTCCTGTCTTAGGCCCGCTCCGCCCGCGCTGCGCCGACGCGGGCCGTATGTGGGTTGGCCGGCGGGGGAGATCAGAACACGTCGTGGCTTGGGCGGTCGGGCTGACCATGAGGCGGATCAGCCGTTATGGGCGGCCACAGGTCACGGCCGCCCGTGATCAGTTGTGGCTGTAGAGAACGGCCGCAGGTACGCCCCCTGCCGACCACCGCCACACGTGACAAGCCCAAGCCGCACCCCCAGGGCACAACGAGGGCACAACAGCCCCGCGCAGGTTCAACGACAGCCAACGCCAGCAAACACCATTTGGCCTGGTCACCGGCGTAGCTTGACAGTCCCCCACCCCAGCCCAAAGAGGCGGCACCCCCGCACAGGGTGCCGCCTCTCTTTATGGTGCCGGGGCCCGTCGGCGATCGGTGGTGAGGGTCGGGGACCGACGACGGGCTCCGGGGCCAGGAAGGGTCAGCGGTGGTCGCTGCCCTCCGACTGGGTGGCCGCGCGGCCCGCTTCCAGGCGGGCGACCGGGATGCGGAACGGGGAGCAGGAGACGTAGTCCAGGCCGACCTCGTGGAAGAAGTGGACGGACTCCGGGTCGCCGCCGTGCTCGCCGCAGACGCCGAGCTTGAGGTCGGGGCGGGTGGCGCGGCCTGCCGTGGCGGCCGACTTCACCAGCGAGCCCACCCCGTCCTTGTCGATCGTCTCGAACGGCGAGACCCCGAAGATGCCCTTCTCCAGGTACGCGGTGAAGAAGGAAGCCTCCACGTCGTCCCGGCTGAAGCCCCACACCGTCTGCGTGAGGTCGTTCGTGCCGAAGGAGAAGAACTCCGCGGCCTCGGCGATCTGACCGGCGGTCAGCGCGGCGCGCGGCAGCTCGATCATCGTGCCGATGGCCAGCTTCAGCTTGGTACCCGTCGCCGCCTCGACCTCCGCGATGACCTGGTCGGCCTCGTCGCGGACGATCTCCAGCTCCTGGACCGTACCGACCAGCGGGATCATGATCTCGGCGCGCGGGTCGCCCTTCGCGGTCTTGCGCTCGGCGGCCGCCTCCGCGATGGCGCGGACCTGCATGGTGAACAGGCCGGGGATGACCAGGCCGAGGCGTACGCCGCGCAGGCCCAGCATCGGGTTCTGCTCGTGCAGCCGGTGCACGGCCTGGAGCAGGCGGAGTTCGTTCTCGTGCGGCTCCTGCCGGGACTCGGCGAGGGCCACGCGGACCGACAGCTCGGTGATGTCGGGCAGGAACTCGTGCAGCGGCGGGTCGAGCAGACGTACCGTCACCGGCAGGCCGTCCATCGCCTCGAACAGCTCGATGAAGTCCTGCTTCTGGAGCGGGAGAAGCTGCTTCAGCGACTCCTCGCGCTCGGTCTCGGTGTCCGCGAGGATCAGCCGCTCGACCAGCTCACGGCGGTCCCCGAGGAACATGTGCTCGGTACGGCAGAGGCCGATGCCCTGGGCGCCGAACCGGCGGGCGCGCAGCGCGTCCTCGGCGTTGTCGGCGTTGGCCCGCACGCGGAGTCGGCGCTTGCGGTCGGCGAAGGCCATCATCCGGTGCACGGCCTCGACCAGTTCGTCGGCGTCGTCGGCACCCGGGTGCATCCGGCCCTCGAAGTACTCCACCACGGGCGAGGGCACGACCGGTACCTCGCCGAGGTACACCTTGCCGGAGGAGCCGTCGATGGAGATGACGTCGCCCTCCTCCACCACATGGCCGCCCGGCACGGTCATCCGGCGCCGCTTGGTGTCGACCTCCAGCTCCTCCGCGCCGCAGACACAGGTCTTGCCCATGCCGCGCGCGACCACGGCCGCGTGGGAGGTCTTGCCGCCGCGCGAGGTGAGGATGCCCTCGGCGGCGATCATGCCGTCCAGGTCGTCGGGGTTGGTCTCCCGGCGCACCAGGATGACCTTCTCGCCCGAGCGGGACCACTTGACGGCGGTGTACGAGTCGAAGACCGCCTTGCCGACCGCCGCACCCGGCGAGGCGGCGATGCCCCGTCCGACCTGCTCGGCCCGCGCGTCCTCGTCGAAGCGGGGGAACATCAGCTGGGCGAGCTGGGCGCCGTTGACCCGCTGGAGCGCCTCGGTCTCGTCGATCAGACCCTGGTCCACGAGCTGGGTGGCGATCCGGAACGCCGCGCCCGCGGTGCGCTTGCCGACGCGGGTCTGGAGCATCCACAGCTTGCCGCGCTCGATGGTGAACTCGATGTCGCAGAGGTCCTTGTAGTGGTTCTCCAAGGTCTCCATGATCTGCATGAGCTGGTCGTACGACGCCTTGTCGATGTTCTCCAGCTCCGCGAGCGGCACGGTGTTGCGGATGCCCGCGACCACGTCCTCGCCCTGCGCGTTCTGGAGGTAGTCGCCGTAGACGCCCTGGTGGCCGGAGGCGGGGTCGCGGGTGAAGGCGACGCCGGTGCCGGAGTCGGGGCCGAGGTTGCCGAAGACCATGGAGCAGACGTTGACCGCGGTGCCCAGGTCGCCGGGGATGCGCTCCTGGCGGCGGTAGAGCTTGGCGCGGTCGGTGTTCCAGGAGTCGAAGACCGCGTGGATGGCGAGGTCCATCTGCTCGCGCGGGTCCTGCGGGAAGTCCCGGCCGGCCTCGGCCTTCACGGTCTTCTTGAAGGCGGTGACCAGCTTCTTCAGGTCGGCCGCGTCCAGCTCGGTGTCGACCTGGACGCCCTTGGCCTCCTTGGCCTTCTCCAGCGCCTCCTCGAACAGCTCGCCGTCGACGCCGAGGACGGTCTTGCCGAACATCTGGATGAGGCGGCGGTAGGAGTCCCACGCGAACCGCTCGTCGCCCGCCTGCTTGGCCAGGCCCTTCACCGACTTGTCGGAGAGGCCGATGTTCAGGACGGTGTCCATCATGCCGGGCATGGAGAACTTGGCGCCCGAGCGGACCGAGACCAGCAGCGGGTCGTCGGCCTGGCCCAGCTGCTTGCCCATCCGCTGCTCGAGGGCGTCGAGGTGCGCACTCACCTCGTCGCGCAGGGGGGCGGGCTCCTCGCCACTGTCGAGGTAGACCTTGCACGCCTCGGTGGTGATGGTGAAGCCGGGAGGGACCGGCAGCCCGAGGTTGGTCATCTCGGCGAGGTTGGCACCCTTGCCACCGAGCAGGTCCTTGAGGTCCTTGTTGCCTTCGGTGAAGTCGTAGACGAACTTCGCTACGTGAGGCTCTTTGTTTTCCGACACGGGTCTCGACTCCTTGAGGCCACGGTGGCTGCCCTGACGGCGAGGAACATACCCAGATCGAAGGCGCCTTGGTACGTCCAGTCGTGCGTCATAAGCCTGTAACCAGCCGTCTGCCACAGGATCTAAAGCAAAGGCATGGCAAGGCCAGGGCCACGCGAGTGTTCACTTCTTGAACTGACGGCCGCCTCGCGACGCCCCATCTCGCTCAAATGAGCGGTGATCGGCACGCTTGATTTCGATCAATGAACGCCGCAGGGGTGGCACCGAGTGCCACCCCTTGGAGAAGTGCAGCCGCTCATGATCCGCTCATCTGAGCGCGACCCTTATCAAGGGTGGCGAGAATCACGCTGCCACACGGCACGGGATTTCACCATGCGGACGCCGTTCCGGGCCCGAAACGCGGCCGTCACACCCCCAGCGCGGCGAGCCGCTCCTCCACCCGATCCGGCGCGTACAGATGCTCCACGACCATCGCGCCCGCGCCGATCAGCCCCGCCCGCTCCCCCAGCCGCGCGGTGACGACATCGAGGTGCGCGGTGGAGCGGGGCAGCGCCCGCTGGTAGAGCAGCTCGCGCACCCCGGTCAGGAAGGGCGTCCCGGCGAGGTCGCCCGCGATCATCAGCACGCCGGGGTTGAGCAGGGTGACGACGGTCGCCAGCACGTCCCCGACGCGACGCCCGGCCTCCCGTGCCAGGGCCGCCGCCTCCGGGTGCCCCGCGGCCAGCAGTTCCCGTACGTCCGAGCCGGACGCGGCCGGTACGCCCGCCTCCGTCAGCCGCCGGGCCACGGCACCACCGCTGGCGACGGCGGCGAGACAGCCGTACGAGCCGCAGCGGCACAGCGCCTCGGTGCCGACCCGGATGTGCCCGAGGTCGCCCGCGCCGCCGTCCACGCCCCGGTAGATCGCGCCGTCGACCACGACCCCGGCGCCGATGCCGGTAGAGACCTTGACCAGTACAAAGGCCCGGCAATCCTGGTATCCGGTGCGCTGCTCCCCGTACGCCATCAGGTTGGCATCGTTGTCCACCAGTACCGGGACCGGGCCGGTACCGGTGTGCTCGGTGAAGGCGCGGGAGAGGCGGCCCCTTATGTCGTAGCCGTCCCAGCCGGACATCATCGGGGGCTGCACCACCCGCCCGGTCCCGGTGTCCACCGGGCCCGGTACGCCGAGCCCGATCCCGCAGACCGACTCCGGGGCGTGCCCGGTCTCGGTGAGCAGCTCGGCGAACCAGCGGCCGAGTCCGGCGAGGACCACCTCCGGGCCGTCCTCGACGATCAGGGCCCCGGACCGCTCGGCGAGGATCTCGCCGGTCAGGGTGAGCAGGGCCGCGCGGGCGTGCCGGGTGTCGAGGTCGGCGGCGAGGACCACGGCGTGCGACCCGTCGAACTCCAGGGTGATGGCGGGGCGGCCGCCGAGCGGGGAGTCCACCGGGCCGCCCGCGCCCTCGCGCAGCCAGCCCGCCCGGAACAGCCGGTCCAGGCGCTGGCCGACCGTGGCGCGGGAGAGCCCGGTCAGCTGCTGGAGCGCGCCGCGTGTGACGGCCTGTCCACTGCGCACCAGGTCGAGCAGATCACCGGCGCTCGTCTGAGCGCCGCCCCTGGCCGTCCTGCCCGGCTTTCCGGTCATGCCACCCCCTTGTGTTCCTCAAGTTTGCATTACATATTGAGTTTTGCGTGTTAAATAGACGTAACCCTGCGATAGACACAACCAAACCAGGCCGGCCGGACGTCTTCGGGGAGCCCCGAGTGGATCGCACTGCCCAGCTCACCGCCCGTGTCACCGAGCGCGGGATCGCATACGATCCGCCGACCACAGCGCCCCCGGGCACATCGCTGCACGTCAGGGCGGCCCGGGTGCTGGCGGCGAACTGGACGGGCGGCTCGACGGTCCCCTCCCGGAGCCTGTACCCGCACCAGTGGTCCTGGGACTCGGCGTTCATCGCCATCGGGCTGCGGCATCTGTCGCCGCTGCGGGCGCAGACGGAACTGGAGACGCTGCTCGCGGCGCAGTGGGCGGACGGGCGGGTGCCGCACATCGTGTTCTCCCCCTCCGTGCCGCTCGACGCCTACTTCCCGAGCCCGGATTTCTGGCGCTCGTCCACCGCCGGGCGGCCCGCGGGCGCCCCGCGCACGGTACAGACGTCCGGCATCGTGCAGCCACCCGTGCACGCGCTGGCCGCCTGGCTGGTGCACCGGGCCGACCCGGTCCTGTCGCGGGCGCGCGGCTTCCTGGCCCGCGTGTATCCCCGGCTGGCCGCCTGGCACCGCTATCTGCTGCACCGCCGGGACCTCGGCGGGGGCGGGCTGGTGTCGGTGGTGCACCCGTGGGAGCAGGGCATGGACAACAGCCCTTGCTGGGACGGCCCGTTGGCCCGCGTCACCCCGGCCCCGGCCCGCTCCTTCCGCCGCGCCGACCTCGCTCACGGCGCCGCCGGGGACCGGCCGACCGACCTGGACTACGGGCGGTACGTGCGCCTCGCGGCCGACTACCGGGACGGCGGATACGCGGACGGGGAAAGCGAGTTCGCGGTGGAGGACCCCTCCTTCAACGCCCTGCTGATCGCGTCCGAGCACGCCCTCGCCCGGATCGCCGCCGAGCTGGGCGCCCCCGGCACCGCCCGCCACGCCCGCGCCGAGCGGCTGACGGCGGCCCTGGTGGAGCGGCTGTGGGACGACGCGTCCGGGATGTTCCTGTGCCGGGACCTGCGGGGCGGCGGCCCGGTCCGGGAGCGGAGCGTGTCGGGCCTGGTCCCGCTGCTGCTGCCCGGCCTCCCCCGCGAGGTGGCGGACGCGCTCGTGGGCACCCTGCGCGGCCCGCACTTCGCGGCGCGCACCGGGCTCGTGCCCAGCTACGACCTGCGCGGCCCGGCCTACGAGCCCAGCCGCTACTGGCGCGGCCCGGCCTGGTTCAACACGAGCTGGCTGGTCGAACGGGGGCTGCGCGCCCACGGCGAGCGCGCGGCGGCCGACGCCCTGCGCGCCGCGTTCCTGCGGGTGGCCGGGGAATCCGGGTTCGCGGAGTACGTGGACCCGGACACCGGTGAGGCGTGCGGGGCGCCGGGGTTCGGCTGGACCGCCGCGCTGACGCTCGACCTGCTGCACGACGTGGACGGGGCTGGAGAGGGAGGGGAACAAAGATGACTCATCTGTTCGTGCGGGGAACCACGTTCGCCGCGGTGGGCGACCGGGGCGACATCAGCGGGGTGCGCGGCGGCGGCCAGGTGGACGGGCTCTTCGTGCGTGACGCCCGGCACTTGAGCCGCTGGCAGCTCACCGTCGACGGCGCGGTGCCGGAGGTGCTGCGGCCGGTCGGGGCGGGCGACACGGCACGCTGTGTACTGGTGCCGCGCGGCGGCCGCCAGGAACCGCCCGCGTACACCCTGTGGCGTGAACAGGCCGTGGGTGACAGCTCGTTCGTGGAGTCGGTACGGATCACCGGCAACCTTCCGGTGCCCACCACGGTACGGCTCGCCCTCACCGTCGACGCCGACTTCACCGACCAGTTCGAGCTGCGCTCCGACCATCGCACGTACGTCAAGACGGGCGCCGTGCGCAGCCGACAAGTCCTGGACGACGGGATCGAGTTCGGTTACCGGCGCGGTGAGTGGCGGTCCTGTACGGCCATCACCGCCGACCCCGCTCCCGACGCGGTGGAAGAGACCGGTACCGGGGCACGGCGGCTGGTCTGGACACTCGAACTCCCGCCGCACGGAAACGCGGAGCTGCTGCTGCGGGTGACGGCCCGCCCGCACGGCGACCGGCGCGCGGTGCGCGTACCCCGCTCCCCGGCCGCCGTCAGCGGACAACTCCGTTCGGCGGAGGACGAGTTCATGGAGGGGGTCGCCTTCCCCACCGCCTGGCCGGAGTTGGCGGCCGCCTGTGCGCGCGGGCTGTCCGACCTGGCCGCGCTCCAGGTCCCGGCGCGCGGACCGGACGGGGAGGAGTTGCGGGTACCGGCCGGGGGCGCGCCCTGGTTCCTCACGCTGCTCGGCCGGGACGCCCTGCTCGCCTCGCTGTTCGCGCTGCCGTACCGCCCTCAGCTGGCCGCCGCCACGCTCCCCGCGCTCGCCGCCACCCAGGCCACGGCCGACGGCGCCTCCCCGGTCGCCCAGCCCGGCAAGATCGTGCACGAGGTCCGGCACGGCGAGCTGGCCCACTTCGGGCAGGTGCCGTACGGGCGTTACTACGGCTCGGTCGACGCCACCCCGCTCTTCATGGTCCTGCTCGGCGCCTACACCGAGCGCACCGGCGACACGGCCCTCGCCCGGCGGCTGGAGCGGCACGCCCGCGCGGCGGTCGGCTGGATGCTGGACCACGGCGGGCTGACCGCGCGCGGCTACCTCGTCTACCGCGCCGACGAGGGCGGCCTCGCCAACCAGAACTGGAAGGACTCCCCCGGCGCGATCTGCCGCGCCGACGGCACCCGGCCGAGCGGCGCCGTGATGGCGGCGGGCGCGCAGGGGTACGCGTACGACGCGCTGCGCCGCACGGCGTGGCTGGCGCGCGCGGTGTGGGACGACGGGACGTACGCGGCGCTGCTGGAGCAGGCGGCAGCCGACCTGCGCGACCGCTTCCAGCGGGATTTCTGGCTGCCCGAACAGTCCTTCCCCGCCCTGGCGTTGGACGGCGACGGCCACCGGATAGACGCGCTCGCCTCGGACGCCGGGCATCTGCTGTGGTCGGGGCTGCTGGACAAGGAGTACGGGGAGGCCGTCGGGCGCAGGCTGCTGGAGCCGGACTTCTTCTCCGGCTGGGGCGTGCGCACGCTGGCCTCCGGCCAGGCCGCCTACCACCCGCTCTCCTACCACCGGGGCTCCGTCTGGCCGCACGACAACGCGCTGATCACCCTCGGCCTGGCCCGCTACGGCCTGCACGACGAGGCCCGCGCGGTGGCCCGTGGCCTGGTGGACGCGGCGGCCTGTGCGGGGCACCGGCTGCCCGAGGTGCTGGCGGGTTACGGCCGGGACACCCACCCCGAGCCGGTACCGTACCCGCACGCGTGTGTGCGGGAGTCCCGTTCGGCTGCCGCGCCGCTCGCCCTGCTCACCGCGGTCGGGGGTGCCTGACACCGGCCTTGACCGGGCGTTTGCCCGGTATTTGCCGTAGGTCGTGAACACCGGTCCGCGGTGGCTCGTACGGAAGGACGGCGGGCCAGGCGGACCGGCCGCCACCGGTCCTGCCCAGCCTCCCCAGCGTGGCCCGCCGCCTCCGTCGTCACCGGCCCCGTGCGGAAGGACCTCCGGGTTGTCTCAGCAGAAGAACACGCATACGTCACCCGGCGCGCCGGGGGGACCGGGGGGCACCCCCGAGGAGGGCTCCGCGGGCTCCGGCGGGGCGGTGGGTACCGAGACCCCGGTCGAGCACGGGAAGAGTGGTGACCGGCGGGTCGGTGGGGACGCCGAGGTTGCCGAGGCTTCGGGGGCGCGGGGTCATGAGGGCGAGCTGGGTTCCGGGGGCGGGAGCGGCGCTTCGGGGGCTGTTGCCGGGACCGAGGTGCGGCCGGGCGCGCCTGCGGCGGACACGGGTGGGGACGCGGAGGTAGGGGCCGACCCCGAGCCGGTCCCCGAGTCGGGCCCGGAGGTGAAGGCGGGGGGCGCGCGCGACGCGGAGTCCGCCCCTGAGGGCGCCCCCGACGCGGAGGCGGCAGACGCGCCCGATCTGAAGGCCGACCCTGAGGGAACCCCCGATGCGGAGGCGGCCGACACACTCGGCCTGCATGCCGGCCCCGAGCCCACCCCTGAGGGCGCTCCCGGCGCCCCCGCCAAGCCACCCCGCTTCGCGCGCCTCACCCGCTGGCGGGCCGAGCACCCCCGGCGGGCCCGCTTCCTCTCCCGCACCATCACCGTGCTGGCCGCCGTACTGGTCGTCTGCACCCTGGTGATGCCCGCCACCATCGCCGCCGTCCGCCCCGCCAGCTTCTTCCGGCTGCCCGGTGAGGCGATCGTCGGGGCGGCCGTACTGCTCGCGCTGCCCCGGAAGCCCCGTGTGGTGCTGGCCGCGCTCTCCGGCGTGGCCCTCGCCGCGCTGACGGTGCTGAACTGGCTCGACATGGGGTTCAAGCAGTACCTGGGCCGGACCTTCAACCTGGTGCTGGACTGGAGCCTGCTGGGCGACGCGCAGTCGTACCTGGAGGACTCGCTCGGCCGGGCGGCCACCCTCGCCGCGACCGCCGGGCTGATCGTCCTCGTGCTGGTGCTGTTCGCCTCCTCGGCCTACGCCGTCGTGCGCCTGAGTGATGTCCTCGCCCGGCACTCGGCCACCGCGACGCGGGGCACCCTGATCGCGGGCGTCGTCTGGATCACCTGCTCCTCCTTCGGGGTGCAGCTCGCGGGCGTACCGCTGGCCGCCGACAGCGCGGCCCTCACCGTCCAGAGCCAGACCCAGCGGGTGTCCAACACGCTGAAGGACGAGGCCGCGTTCCAGAAGATCGCCCGGGTGGACGCGTTCGGCGCGACCCCGCCCGACCAGCTGGTGCCGGACCTGCGCGGCAAGGACGTGATCTTCACGTTCATCGAGAGCTACGGCCGCAGCGCGATCGAGGACCCGATCATGGCACCCGGTGTGGACCAGACCCTCGCCGTCCGCAACGCGGCGCTGGAGAAGGCGGGTTACCACGCGAAGAGCGGCTGGCTGACCTCGGCGACCTACGGCGGCAGCAGCTGGCTCGGCCACTCCACCACCCTGTCGGGCCTGTGGGTCAGCAACCAGCAGCGCTACCGCACGGTGATGGCGAGCGACCACCTCAGCCTCACCAAGGTGTTCAAGAAGACCGGCGCCTGGGACACGGTCGGCGTGATGCCGGGCATCCAGAAGGCATGGCCGGAGCAGGGCTTCTTCGGCCTGGACAAGGTCTACAACGCCTTCCAACTCGGCTACAAGGGACCGAAGTTCAGCTGGTCGACGATGCCGGACCAGTACGCGCTGGAGCAGTTCCAGCAGCGGGTGCACGGCAAGAAGCACGACAAGCCGGTGATGTCGGAGGTGATCCTGACCTCCAGCCACCAGCCCTGGGGCCCGATCCCGAAGATGGTCGGCTGGGACCAGCTGGGCGACGGCTCGGTCTTCAAGGGCATCGAGGCGGCGGGCAACGACCCGGCCGACGTGATCGCGGACACCACCAAGTCCCGCCAGGAGTACGGCAAGTCGATCCAGTACTCGGTCACCGCGCTCACCGAGTGGCTGGAGCGGTACGGCTCCAAGGACACGGTGCTGGTCTTCCTCGGCGACCACCAGCCCATCGCCCGCGTCAGCGGCAACCACGCCAGCAGGGACGTACCGGTCTCGATCGTCGCCAAGGACCCGAAGGTGCTCGACAAGATCGGCGACTGGAACTGGACGGACGGCCTGCGCCCCGCGCACGACGCGCCGGTGTGGAAGATGAACCTCTTCCGCGACCGCTTCCTGACCGCGTACGGCTCGACTCCCCACCCGAAGGGCTGACCCTCAGGGGCCCTGAGGACACCCCCTAGGGGGTGTCCCCCGTCGTCGCTCAGCCGCCGGAGGTGTCCAGCTCGGCTTCCTCACCGACGCCCGCGCAGTCGTACGGGTCCTTCAGCCAGCCGTCCGGGAGGACCACCCGGTTGTTGCCGGAGGTGCGGCCGCGCGGGCCGTCGGCGCCGGTCGGCCACGCCTGGTCGAGGTCCAGCTCGTCCAGCCCGGTGCGCAGCTCCTCCAGTGAGGAGGTGATGGCGAGCCGCTTGCGCATCTCGGAGCCGACCGCGAAGCCCTTGAGGTACCAGGCGACGTGCTTGCGGAAGTCGATGACACCGCGCGCCTCGTCGCCGAGCCACTCCCCGAGCAGCGTGGCGTGCCGGACCATGACGTCGGCGACCTCGCGCAGCACGGGCCGCTGGAAGTCGTCGCGGCCCTCGAAGGCGGCGACCAGATCGGAGAAGAGCCAGGGCCGGCCGAGGCAGCCGCGGCCGACGACCACACCGTCGCAGCCGGTCTCGCGGACCATGCGCAGCGCGTCCTCGGCGGACCAGATGTCGCCGTTGCCGAGCACCGGGATCTCCGGGACGTGCTCCTTCAGCCGGGCGATGGCGCTCCAGTCGGCGGTGCCGCCGTAGTGCTGGGCGGCGGTGCGGCCGTGCAGGGCGATGGCGGTGACGCCCTCCTCGACGGCGATGCGCCCGGCGTCGAGGTAGGTGATGTGGTCGTCGTCGATGCCCTTGCGCATCTTCATGGTGACCGGCAGATCACCCGCGCCGGAGACGGCCTCGCGCAGGATGGACCGCAGCAGGTTCCGCTTGTACGGCAGCGCGGAGCCGCCTCCCTTACGGGTGACCTTGGGGACCGGGCAGCCGAAGTTCAGGTCGATGTGGTCGGCCAGGCCCTCTTCCGCGATCATGCGGACGGCCTTGCCGACCGTGGCCGGGTCGACGCCGTACAGCTGGATCGAGCGGGGCTTCTCGGTCTCGTCGAACCGGATGAGCTGCATGGTCTTGTCGTTGCGCTCGACCAGCGCCCGCGTGGTGATCATCTCGCTGACGAACAGCCCCTTGCCCCCGCTGAACTCCCGGCACAACGTGCGGAAGGGGGCGTTGGTGATCCCGGCCATGGGTGCGAGCACGACGGGCGGCACCACGGCGTGCGGGCCGATGGACAGCGGCTGGGTCATCAGGGGGCTCCGGGACGGATGTACGGCATGGGCGTCGTCCATTGTCCCTCACCTCACCGGTGCCCCTCCCCCCTACGGGCTGGATCACGCACAGGGGCGGGACGGGTCACACCCGGAGACGGGAAGGATCGCGCCCGGAGACGGGAAGGATCATGTAGGGGTCATTAGTTAGCCGCACTATCGAAGCGCGTACGATGGGACGCATGCCCGAGCTGAGTCACCGGCGGCGGATGCTGGTGCTCTCGATCTGCTGCATGAGCCTGCTGATCGTGAGCCTGGACAACACCGCCCTGAACGTCGCGCTGCCCTCGATGCAGCGAGAGCTGCACGCCACCACCTCCGGTCTCCAGTGGACAATCGACGCCTACACGCTGGTACTGGCCTCGCTGCTGATGCTGGCGGGGTCCACGGCGGACCGGATCGGCCGCAAACGGGTCTTCATGGCGGGCCTGGTGATCTTCACCGCCGGTTCCCTGCTGTGCTCGCTCGCGCCGAACCTGGAACTCCTCGTGGTGTTCCGCATGGTCCAGGCGGTCGGCGGCTCGATGCTCAACCCGGTCGCCATGTCGATCATCACCAACACCTTCACCGACCCGCGCGAACGGGCGCGGGCGATCGGCGCCTGGGGCGCGGTGGTCGGCATCTCCATGGCCGCCGGTCCGCTGGCGGGCGGGCTGCTGGTGGAGTCGGTCGGCTGGCGCTCGATCTTCTGGGTCAACCTGCCGGTGGGCCTCGCCGCCCTGCTGCTCACCCTGCGCTTCGTCCCCGAGTCCCGCGCGCCCCGGCCGCGCCGCCCGGACCCGGTCGGCCAGGTGCTGGTGATCGCCCTGTTCGGCTCACTGACGTACGCGATCATCGAGGCGCCCGACGCGAGCCTCGCCGAGGTCCTCCCCTTCGCCGCCGTGGCCCTCGCCGCCCTGCTGGCCCTCCTGATCTACGAGCCCCGGCGCACCGAACCCCTCATCGACCTGCGCTTCTTCCATTCGGCGCCGTTCAGCGGGGCGACCGGGATAGCGGTGAGCGCCTTCGCCGCGCTGGGCGGGTTCCTCTTCCTGTCCACGCTGTACCTGCAGAACGTACGCGGCCTCGACGCCCTGCACGCCGGTCTGTGGATGCTGCCCATGGCGGTACCCACTCTGCTGTGCGCCCCGCTGTCCGGACGGCTGGTCGGCAGCCGGGGCCCACGTCTGCCCCTGCTGATCGCGGGCGCCGCGATGACGGCGAGCGGCCTCCTCTTCGCCCTCTTCGAGGCCGAGACCTCCGACGTCACCCTCTTCCTCGGGTACGTCCTCTTCGGCGTCGGCTTCGGCTTCGTCAACGCCCCCATCACCAACACCGCCGTCTCCGGCATGCCCCGCGCCCAGGCGGGCGTGGCGGCGGCCGTCGCGTCCACCAGCCGCCAGCTCGGCCAGACCCTGGGCGTGGCCGTCATCGGCGCGATCCTGGCCGCGGGCATCGGCCACTCCCCGTACCGCGACACCTTCGTCTCGGCGGCCCGCCCCGGCTGGTGGGTCCTGGCCGCGTGCGGCGCCGCGGTCCTGATCCTGGGCCTCCTCACCAGCGGCCGCTGGGCCCACCGGACGGCGGAACGGACGGCGGAACGTCTGCGGACGGAAGAGGTACGCCAGCCCGCGGGGGTGTCCTGACCTCGGACCGCTTCGGGCGCACGGCTGCCGACGGTGCCCATGCCTCCGACATGGTCGGCCGAACGGGGTGTCTGCCCTCAGACCGCCTCAGCCAGCTCGACCCACTGGCGGACGAGCCGTGCCCACTCGGCGGACTCCCGGCTGTGGAACGTGCTCGCCTCCGCCCAGCGCTCCCACGGTCCGTCGGGGGCGAGCAGTTCGCCCGAGAGCTCCAGGCCGAGCCGCTCCTCGACGACGAGCAGCGCACCCAGCACCCACGGCTGATGGCGACGGTCCGCCGGATCACCGAGGTCGGCCGCCAGACGGTGTGCCAGCACCTTCGCGTCGGCGGCCTGCCCCGACCGGGCCAGCGCGAACGCCATCCCCTTGGCCGCGCGCCCGGCCTCCCCCGCCCGAAGGCGCCGGTGCAGCTCGGCCCGGAACTCCCACCGCTGCGCGAACCCGATGAGCCAGCACCCGGTGCTGACCTCACGCCAGTCCCCCACGAGCAGACCTTCCAGCTCCGCCGAGGACGCCCGGCGGCCGTCGTCCACCAACGCCCTGCAATCGCAGCGCGCGCTCCCGGTCGGCGGTCAGGACACCCACAGACAGGAGCTTCTTGTACCGGTTGCCGGGCAGGCAGTAGCGCCGGAACAGGTCGTCCCGCCCGCTCGCCCCTCCAGTCCCTCCTCCAGTCACCTCTCCAGCGCCATCGCGTGCAGCTTCTCCAGGCGCTCGCGGGACTCCTCGTTCTTCGGCGGGTAGATCACGATGCGGGGGCCGGGGTCCGGGGAGAGCCAGAGGTCGGTGTGTTCCAGGGTGAGGTGGCCGACATGGCGGTTGAGAAACTCCTTGGTCTTGGACCGGCTGCCGACCACCTCGTAGCGCTCCCAGTGCTCGAGGAACTCCGGGTACGCCTTGAGGCGCTTGAGCAGCATCTTCCAGGCGGGTTCGCCGAGGTGTCCGGCCATGGAGGCGCGCAGCCGGGCCGCCATCAGCCGCAGGGCCTCGTCGAGGTGGACGATGGAGGAGCGCCACTCGGGGTTGGAATAGGCGAGGAGCACGCAGTTGCGGTCCTCGGGCGGGACGGCGTCCATGTCGCACAGCAGCCGGGCGTAGGTGCGGTTGTAGGCCAGGATGTCGTACCGGCTGTTCTGCACGGCGGCCGGGAACGGTTCCATCTGGCGCAGGGTCGCGAGCAGCGCAGGGGTGACGCTGGGGCAGATCGCGGCCGGGGTCGGGTCGGTGGCCCCGGCCAGCTGGAAGAGGTGGGCGCGTTCGCTGGGGTCCAGCATCAGGGTGCGGGCGAGGGCGTCGAGGACCTGCACGGAGACCTGGATGTTGCGGGCCTGTTCGAGCCAGGTGTACCAGGTGACGCCCACCGCGGAGAGCTGCGCGACCTCCTCCCGGCGCAGACCGGGCGTACGCCGCCGGGGCCCGCGCGGCAGCCCCACCTGCTCGGGGGTGATCCGCTCGCGGCGGCTGCGCAGGAACGCGGCCAGTTCATGGCGCCGGATCTCCGCGCCCTTGACCGCCGGGGCGGCGCTTTCCTGGGCCATGGTCGTCATGGTTCCAGAGTGCCTCCGCGCGGACCCCGTTGCCAGGTGCTCCTGCCACCAGGATGAGGGCTCGCCACCACCAGGCTGCAGGTGGGACAAGGCCCGGCCGAGGGCGTTGGCGGGTACTTCCGGTACCAGCATCGGCACACTCTGGTACCCGTCTGACGGCGGGCGCACGCTCGGTGGCATGACCGAGACCACCCTCTCCACCGCGCCGTCCGTACGCGCTCCGGCGGCGGCGCCCTCCCTGAGCGGGGCGGGCCTGGTGACCGTCCTGCTGGCCGCCTCGCTCCCCCTGGTCGACTTCTTCATCGTCAACGTCGCCCTCCCCGCCATCGGCAGCGACCTCTCCGCGAGCGAGGCCCTGCTGGAGTTGGTCGTGGCCGGGTACGGCGTCACGTACGCCGTACTCCTCGTGCTCGGCGGGCGCCTCGGAGACCTGTTCGGCAGGCGCCGGCTGTTCATCGGCGGCATGGCCGCGTTCGGGCTGACCTCGCTGGCGTGCGGGCTGGCCCCGGACGCGTGGAGCCTGGTCGCGGCGCGGGCCGCGCAGGGCGCGTCGGCCGCGCTGATGCTGCCGCAGGTGCTCGCCACCATCCAGTCCACCACCACCGGTAGCCGCCGCGCCCACGCGATGAGCCTGTACGGGGCGACGGCGGGCCTGTCCATGGTGGTGGGCCAGATCCTGGGCGGCGTCCTGGTCGCGGCGGACATCGCCGGAACCGGCTGGCGCTCGATCTTCCTGGTGAACGTGCCCGTGGTCGTCCTCGGTCTGATCCTCGCCGTCCGCCACGTCCCCGACACCCGCGCCCGGCACCCCGAGCCGGTCGACGTCCCCGGCACCGTCCTGCTGGCGGTGGCTTTGCTGGCGCTGCTCGCCCCGCTCACCGAGGGCCGCGCCACGGGCTGGCCGCTGTGGACGTGGGTCTCGCTGGCGGTGTTCCCGGTGGCGGGGTGGGCGTTCTGGACGGTGGAGCGGCGTCTGGACCGGCTGGGCCGCACCCCGCTGCTGCCTCCGAGTCTGTTCGCCACCCTGTCGCTGCGACGGGGGCTGCTGATCGTGGTGCCGTTCTGCCTGGGATTCAGTGGGTTCATGTTCGTCATCGCGCTGAGCCTCCAACAGGGCGCGGGTCTGGGTCCGGTACGTGCGGGTCTGGCGCTGGCGCCGATGGCGGTCTCCTTCCTCCTCGTCTCGCTGGCGGGGCCCCGACTGATCGCCCGCTTCGGAACGCGGGTGGTGGGCGCCGGGGCCGTGCTCCAGGGCGTGGGCGTGCTGCTGATCGTGCTGGCCGTGTGGCGGGACTGGCCGGACCTGGGTCTGGGCACCCTGCTGCCGGGCGCGGCCGTCGCCGGAGCCGGTCAGGCGCTCCAGCTCCCCAATCTGCTGCGGATCGTGCTCTCCGAGGTCCCGGCCGCCCGTGCCGGGGTGGGCAGCGGGGTGCTGGCGACGACCCAGCAGGCGTCGTTCGCCCTGGGCGTGGCCACCCTCGGCGCCCTCTTCCTCACCCTGGTCCCGCACCTCGGCATGCGGGACGCCCTGCTGATCGCCCTGTTCACCCAGCTCACGGCGATCCTCGCCACCGGCCTGCTGAGCCTGCGCCTGCCTCGCGAGGTGGGTTGAGCCGGGCCCGTGTGAGAGTTCCCACCCGGACTTCCGCCCCTCACCCCGCCCCGCGTGCCGCACACTCCGGGCATGACCGACAGCAGAATCGGCACCAGCGTGCGCCGGTGGGACCGGCACGGCCGGGAACACGTCGTACGGGTGGTGCGGGCCGGACTCCAGCGGACCTTCGGCTGCGGCACCTGCGGCTGGCGCCGGGGTACCCGGCACCTGCCCTGGACGCCGACGGACGAGCACCCGGCGACGGAGCATCTGGCCGAGGCTCATCAGGCGACGCTGGACCCCGCCCGGCGATGAATCCACGGCGCCGTGGGAGTCGTACCCCATGACGACCCGCGCCGACCGGAAGGCCAGCCCCATGACCGCACTGCACGAGACCCTGCGCAGGTACGTGGACGACGGGAGCCTGCCCGGCGCGGTCGGCCTCGTCGCCCATGGGGACGACATCGAGGCCGTGGCCGTCGGGCACACGGACACCGGGCGGACCGTGCCGTTGGAGCGGGACTCGCTGTTCCGGCTCGCCTCCATCACCAAGCCCGTGACCGCCGCCGCGTTGATGATGCTCGTCGACGAGGGCCTGGTCGGGCTGGACGACCCGGTGGCGCGGTGGCTGCCCGAGCTGGCCGCGCCGATGGTGGTGCGGACGCCAGAGTCGCCGGTGGGCGACGTGGTGCCGGCCGAGCGGCCCATCACCGTGGAGCACGTGCTCAGTTCGCGGTGCGGGTGGGGGTTCCCGCCGGACTTCTCGCTGCCCGCCGTGGCTCCGCTGTTCGAGCTCCAGCGCGGCGGTTTCGCTCCGCACGCGGTGCCCGCCATGGACGAGTTGCTGGCCGACCTCGCCAAGGTGCCGCTCCTCCACCAGCCCGGTGAAGCCTGGCTCTACAACACCTCCTCCGATCTTCAAGGTGCCCTGATCGCCCGGGCGACGGGCCGGACACTGCCGGACTTCCTGGCCGAGCGGATCTTCGAACCACTCGGCATGACGGACACGGGCTTCTCCGTGCCGGAACGGGACCTGCACCGGCTGCCGACGGCCTATCAGCCCGGTCCCGACGGCACCCTGAACGTGGCCGAAACCTTCGACAGCGGCTGGGACCAGCTCCCCGCCTTCCCCTCCGGCGCAGGCGGCCTGGTCTCCACCGCCGACGACTACCTGGCCTTCGCCCGGATGCTGCTGGCGGGCGGTGAAGCGGCCGGTGAGAGCGGTGGCCGCAGGCTGCTCTCACCGGAGTCGGTAGCCCGGATGACCAGCGACCAGCTCGCCCCGGACCAGCGGAAGGGCAGCCCGCTCTTCCTGGAGGGCCAGGGCTGGGGATACGGCGGCTCGGTCGACATCGACCGCACCGAACCGTGGAACGTGCCCGGCCGCTACGGCTGGGTCGGTGGCACCGGCACCGCCGCCCATCTGGTCCCGTCCACCGGCAAGGTGACCGTGCTGCTCACCCAGGTGGCGATGACCGGCCCGACCCCACCCGCGGTGATGCGGGACTTCTGGCGGGTCACGGCCTGACGGGAACCAGGGCCCAACACGGCTCACCGCTGACGCGGGTCACGGCCCGACGCGGCTCGCGGCCCGCGCGGGTCACGGCCTGACGCGGGTCACGGCCTGAAGCGGGTCACGGCCTGCGCGAGTCACGGCCTGACGCGGGTCACGGCCTGACGGGAACCACGGCCCAACACGGATCACGGCCCGACGCGGCTCACGGCCCGACGCGGCTCATGGCCTGGCGGGAGCGCCCAGCCCACGTATCAGCAGGTCCACGATCACCTTGAAGTCCTCCTCGATACCGGGCTGCTGCCATTCGCGGGCGTAACAGGGGTCGTGAAAACGGGCCGTGGCCTGGAAGACCGCGCGGGCCTCGGCGGCCGGGTCCGCGGCACGGAAGGTGCCGGACTCGGTCCCGGCCCCGATGATCCGGGCGAGCTGGGCGGTGAGGTCGGTGATGTGCTCGCCGACCGTCACCCCGCTCTCCTCGGCCAGCACGCTGTAGGTGGCGAACAGTTCGGGATCGTCACCCGCCTTGTGCCGCTTGGCCTCGAACAGGGTGGCGAGCCAGTCCCGCAGCCGCTGCTCGACGGGGGTCTCCTCGCCGGCGATGACCGCGAGCCGCTCCGAGGTGCGGTCCAGCCAGCGCTTGGTGACCGCCTCGCGCAGCGCCGCCTTGGTGCGGAAGTGGCGGTAGACGCTGCCGTGACTGACGCCGAGAGCGCGGGCCACGTCGACCACGGTGGCCTTGGCCGGGCCGTGGCGGCGCAGCACCTCCTCGGTCGCTTCGAGGATGCGCTCGGCGGTCAGAGTCTCGGTCGCTGCCATGCCTAGACCGTACCCGGCGCGCCGGTCACCGGTTCCGGCTCATCGCTCGCTGTCCAGCATGGCCATCTGCGCGGGCGCGTACCGCTCGCCTGCCGCCGCGTCGGCGGGGACGGCCTCCTCGATGGCGGCGAGGTCGGCCGGATCGAGGGTGATGTCCAGTGCGCCCAGCGCCTCGGACAGCCGCTCGCGGGTGCGGGAGCCGATGACCGGCACGATGTCGGAGCCCTGGGCGAGGACCCAGGCGATGGCGATCTGGGCGACCGTGGCCCCCTTCTGTTCCGCGATCTTGCGGAGGGAGTCGACCAGGCTCAGGTTGTGCCGGAAGTTGTCGCCCTGGAAGCGGGGCGAGAAGGCGCGGAAGTCGGTGGCGGCGAAGTCGCGGTCGGCG
The DNA here is from genome assembly GCF_044747085.1 of Streptomyces sp. NPDC090119. NCBI lineage: Bacteria > Bacillati > Actinomycetota > Actinomycetes > Kitasatosporales > Streptomycetaceae > Streptomyces > Streptomyces sp. NPDC090119. Next base: position 657,652 of record NZ_JBIVDK010000002.1, read on the forward strand.
GAGATGTGGTTGGAGAGCAGGCCGCGGGAGAGTACGCCGTAGGCGGTGACGCCGATGCCCAGCTCACGCAGGGTGGGGAGGATCTCCCGCTCGATGCCGCGCGAGATCAGCGCGTACTCGATCTGGAGGTCGGAGATCGGGGCGGTGGCGGCGGCGCGGCGGATGGTGTCGGGGCCGACCTCGCTGAGGCCGATGTGTTTCACCCATCCCTTCTCCACCAGTTCCGCGACGGCGCCGACCGTTTCCTCGATGGGGACGTCCGGGTCGAGGCGGGAGGGGCGGTAGATGTCGATGTGGTCCACGCCGAGGCGCTGGAGGGAGTAGGCGGCGAAGGTCTTCACCGCCGCGGGGCGGCCGTCGAAGCCCAGCCAGGCGCCGTCCGGGTCGCGCAGGGCGCCGAACTTCACGCTCAGCACCGCGTTGTCGCGGAGGTGGGCCGGGGCGGTGCGCAGGGCCTCGCCGACCAGCATTTCGTTGTGACCCATGGCGTAGAAGTCGCCGGTGTCGAGAAGGGTGACGCCCGCTTCCAGAGCGGCGTGCACCGTGCGGACGGCCTCCGGGCGGTCCGCCTCTCCATACATACCCGACATGCCCATGCAGCCGAGTCCGAGGGCGGAGACCTGGGGTCCTGTGCTTCCGAGATTTCGCGTGGGGATCGTCATGCGTCCAGCCTGGCACGTGGACTGACAGAATTCAATATCTGTCATCTGTTACTTGTCAGTGAATTCCGGGTAGACCCCGTCCGAACACGAAAAAGCCCACCCTCCGACCCGGGGGACCGGGCAGGAGGGTGGGCGGAAATGCGAAGGTCAGGCGCCGATCAGACGGGCGGCGAGGTAGCCCTCGATCTGGTCGAGGGAGACCCGCTCCTGCTTCATGGTGTCGCGCTCGCGCACGGTCACGGCGTTGTCCTCGAGCGTGTCGAAGTCGACGGTCACGCAGAAGGGGGTACCGATCTCGTCCTGGCGGCGGTAGCGGCGGCCGATGGCACCGGCGTCGTCGAAGTCGATGTTCCAGTTCTGGCGCAGCGCCTGGGCGAGACCCTTGGCCTTCGGGGACAGCTCGGGGTTGCGGGAGAGCGGGAGCACGGCGACCTTGACCGGCGCGAGGCGGTGGTCGAGGCGCAGCACGACGCGCTTCTCCATCTTGCCCTTGGCGTTGGGCGCCTCGTCCTCGGTGTAGGCGTCGAGGAGGAAGGCCAGCATGGTGCGGCCGACACCGGCGGCGGGCTCGATGACGTAGGGGGTCCAGCGCTCGCCGGCCTCCTGGTCGAAGTAGGAGAGGTCCTGGCCGGACGCCTTGGCGTGAGCGCCGAGGTCGTAGTCCGTGCGGTTGGCGACACCCTCCAGCTCACCCCACTCCGAGCCACCGAACGAGAAGCGGTACTCGATGTCGGCGGTGCGCTTGGAGTAGTGGGAGAGCTTCTCCTTCGGGTGCTCGAACCAGCGCATGTTCTCCTCGCGCAGGCCGAGGTTGGTGTACCAGTTCCAGCGCTGCTGCATCCAGTACTCCTGCCACTCCTCGTCCTCGCCCGGCTTGACGAAGAACTCCATCTCCATCTGCTCGAACTCGCGGGTCCGGAAGATGAAGTTGCCGGGCGTGATCTCGTTGCGGAAGGACTTGCCCATCTGGGCGATGCCGAAGGGCGGCTTGCGGCGCGAAGTGGTCTGCACCTGGGCGAAGTTGGTGAAGATGCCCTGGGCGGTCTCGGGACGCAGGTAGGCGACGGAGCCGGAGTCCTGGGTCGGGCCGAGGTGGGTGGAGAGCAGACCGGAGAACTGCTTGGGCTCGGTGAAGGTGCCCTTGTTGCCGCAGTTGGGGCAGTTGAGGTCGGTCAGGCCGTTCGCCGGGGCGTGGCCCTTCTTCTCCTCGTACGCCTCTTCCAGGTGGTCCGCGCGGAACCGCTTGTGACACGAGGTGCACTCGGTCAGCGGGTCCGTGAAGGTGGCGACGTGACCGGAGGCGACCCAGACCTCGGGGGCCAGGATGACGGACGAGTCGATGCCGACCACGTCCTCGCGGGACGTCACCATGTAGCGCCACCACTGACGCTTGATGTTCTCCTTGAGCTCGACACCCAGCGGTCCGTAGTCCCAGGCGGCACGCTGTCCGCCGTAGATCTCACTGCAGGGGAAAACGAAGCCACGGCGCTTGCTCAGGCTGACGATGGTGTCGATCTTGTCGGCGGCCACGGTGCTCTCTTCATTACGACGACGGGCGTTGAAGCGAGATGCTTCCAGCGAATGATTCAGGTTACCGGCGCATGCTCCCCCTCGGCCAAATCGGCCCCCGCCGACCCCCCTCCCGAAGCCGCCGAAGCCCGCCCGAACCCTTACCAAGCCGACCCGGAGAATCCGTGTCGTGAGCTCCCGCCGTCGAGCTTGTTGACAATCGTTTCCAACTTTGTTGAAAATGACTGTCATGAACGTACGACGACGCCTCATATCCGGGTCCGCGATAGCGGCCGTCACCGCACTGGGCCTGGGCACGCTGTCCGCCTGCTCGGACAGCAGCGCCGCTTCGGGGAACACGGGCAAGTTCGACGTCGTCGCCTCGTTCTATCCGATGGCCTTCCTCGCCGAGCGGATCGGCGGCGACCACGTGCACGTGACCACGCTGACCTCGCCGGGCCAGGAGCCGCACGACCTGGAGATCAGCCCGCGGCAGATCGGGAGCATGGAGCGCTCCGACGCCGTCCTCTACCTGAAGGGGCTCCAGCCCTCGGTGGACGAGGCGGTGGAGCAGTCGCCGGTGCGGACGAAGATCGACGCGGCCACGCTGACCACGCTGGAGAAGCACGGCACCGAGGTCGGCGGCCACGCGGCCGGGCACCAGGAGGAGCACGCGGGCCACGACCACGAGAGCGCGGACGGCAACGACCCGCACATCTGGCTCGACCCGGTGCGGTACGCCGAGGTCGCCCAGGGTGTCGGCCGGGCCTTCGAGAAGGCCGACCCGGACCACGCCGCGGACTACAAGAGGAACACCGCGGCCCTGGTGAAGCAGCTGGACGAGCTGAACACCGACTTCAAGGACGGCCTGGCGCACACCCGCTCCAAGGTCTTCATCACGACCCACGCCGCCTTCGGTTACCTCGCCGAGCGCTACGGCCTCACCGAGGAGGCGATCAGCGGGCTCGACCCCGAGTCGGAGCCGAGCGCGGCCCGGGTGCGGGACCTCCAGAGGCTGGCCAAGGCGGACGGGGTCTCCACCGTGTTCTACGAGACGCTGGTCAGCGACAAGACCGCGAAGACGGTCGCCGGGGACGCGGGTGTACGGACCGACGTGCTCGACCCGATCGAGGGCATCACGAAGAAGTCGCGCGGCCAGGACTACCTCGCCGTCCAGCGGGCCAACCTCAAGGCCCTTCAGAGTGCCCTGGGGGCCAAGTGACCACCGAAGAGCGGGAGTCGGCGCCCGTGCTCGCCCTGCGGGACGTACGGGCCGAGCTGGGCGGGCGGCCGGTGCTGCGTGGCATCGACCTGACCGTCCGCTCCGGTGAGGTCGTCGCGCTGCTCGGCGCCAACGGCTCGGGCAAGTCCACGGCCGTGCGCACCGCCATCGGGCAGGTGCCCGCCACCTCGGGCGCCGTCGAGCTGTTCGGTACGCCTCTGCGCTCCTTCCGGGACTGGGCCCGCGTCGGCTACGTCCCCCAGCGCACCTCCGCCGCCGGGGGCGTACCGGCGACCGTCTCCGAGATCGTGTCCTCGGGCCGGCTGGCTCGCACCCGCTTCGGCCGCTTCCGCAAGGCGGACCGGGAGGCGGTGGCGCGCGCCCTGGAGCTGGTCGGCATGGCGGACCGCGCCAAGGACTCCGTGACCGCGCTCTCCGGGGGCCAGCACCAGCGGGTGCTGATCGCCCGCGCGCTGGTCTCCGAGCCCGAGCTGTTGATCATGGACGAGCCGATGGCCGGTGTCGACCTCGCCAGCCAGGAGGTGCTGGCGTCGACCCTGCGCGAGCAGGTCGCCGCCGGGGCCACCGTCCTGCTGGTGCTGCACGAACTGGGCCCGCTGGAGCCGTTGATCGACCGCGCGGTCGTCCTGCGCGACGGCTGCGTGCTGCACGACGGGCCGCCGCCGAAGGCCGTCGGCCAGCACGCCCTGCCCGGCCACGACCACGTGCACCCGCACGAGGGCGCCGAACCGATCCGTACGGGACTGCTGAGCTGATGGACTTCCTGAACTACGCCTTCATGCAGCGGGCACTGCTCGCGGCCGTCCTGGTCGGCATCATCGCCCCCGCGATCGGCATCTACCTCGTCCAGCGCCGTCAGCCCCTGATGGGCGACGGCATCGGGCACGTCGCGATGACCGGCGTCGGCCTCGGCTTCCTGCTGAACTCCTCGCCGGTGTGGATGGCGACCCTCGTCTCCGTGGCGGGCTCCGTACTGATGGAGCTGATCCGCTGGTACGGGAAGACGCGTGGCGACATAGCCCTCGCCATGCTGTTCTACGGCGGCATGGCGGGCGGTGTGCTCTTCGTGAACCTCGCGCCCGGCGGCTCCAACGCCAACCTCACCTCGTACCTCTTCGGCTCGTTGTCCACGGTGGCGCCGTCCGACGTGGTCGCGATCATCGTGCTGGGGGCGTGTGTGGTCGCCGTGACGCTGGGGCTGCGGCGCCAGTTGTTCGCGGTCAGCCAGGACGAGGAGTTCGCGCGGGTCACCGGGCTGCCGGTGCGGGCGCTGAACCTGCTCGTCGCGGTCACCGCGGCCGTCACGGTCACCGTGGCGATGCGGGTCGTCGGCCTGATCCTCGTCTCGGCGCTCATGGTCGTTCCCGTGGCCGCCGCCCAGCAGCTCACCCGCAGCTTCGCGGCGACGTTCGCCATATCGGTCGCGCTGGGCGTGACGGTGTCGATCGGCGGCACGATCACGTCGTTCTACGAGGATGTTCCGCCGGGCGCGACGATCGTCCTGCTGACCATCGCCGCGTTCGCCGTCATGACCGCGCTCGCCACCCCCTTGGCACGCCGCCGAGCCCGCGCGAACCGCGTCACCGGAGATCCGGTGGAGTGCGCGATCCCGGCCACGCGGACGGCGGGGGACGAGGTCGGCGTCTGACTCACGCCCGCGGCTCACCGGCTGCCCCGACCGGGCGCCTGTGCAAGGGGTGCACCCCCGGCCGAGTACACCTCAGAACCGCCGGAGGCGGGCTCGGCGTCTGACCGCCCGCCCTGCGGGCTGGCACAATGGCCCGGTCAGAGGCGCAGACATGAGGAGGCACCCGGTGACGACCGCTGGACCGCCCGTGAAGGGCCGCGCGACCAAGCAGCGCGCGGCGGTGGCGGCGGCCCTCGACGAGGTCGACGAGTTCCGCAGCGCGCAGGATCTCCACGACATGCTCAAGCACAAGGGCGACTCGGTCGGGCTCACCACCGTCTACCGCACCCTCCAGTCCCTCGCCGAGGCGGGCGAGGTCGACGTGCTGCGCACCTCGGACGGCGAGTCCGTCTACCGCCGCTGCTCCACCGGCGAGCACCACCACCACCTCGTCTGCCGCACCTGCGGCAAGGCGGTGGAGGTGGAGGGCCCGGCCGTGGAGAAGTGGGCCGAGGCCATCGCCTCGGAGCACGGCTTCGTCAATGTCGCCCACACGGTGGAAATCTTCGGCACCTGCGCGGACTGCGCGGGGGCGCTCCGCTGAGTAGGCGGCAGCTCCGAAGGGCCGACACGCTCCGCCCCCGCACACGCGGGGAGCAGGTTGTCCCCGTCCGCCACCGCCACCGGCGCCTGGGACCATCCCCGCACGCGCGGGGAGCACACTGCTTGACCTGCATGTCTACGGGCCGCAGCAGTGCGTTCTCAGTGCTTTCGCCGAGCCTGGCCTGGCCTGACGGGCACCCTCGCCCCGCCAGCCCAAGCCCCGTCCTACCCCCGCGCCCCCTACGACGCCGAGTCGTCCCCCTGCATAGCCTTCTCCATCGCCAGCAGCTCCTCGTTCGGCACCGCGCCCCCGAAGCGGCGGTCCCGGGAGGCGAATTCGACGCAGGCGCGCCACAGGTCGCGGCGGTCGAAGTCGGGCCACAGGACGTCCTGGAAGACCATCTCGGCGTAGGCGCTCTGCCAGAGAAGGTAGTTGGAGGTGCGCTGTTCGCCGGAGGGGCGGAGGAAGAGGTCGACGTCGGGCATGTCGGGGTAGTACAGGTACTTCTGGATGGTCTTCTCGGTGACCTTGGCCGGGTCCAGGCGCCCCGCCCTGACGTCCTCGGCGATGGCCTGGGCGGCGTCGGCGATCTCGGCGCGGCCGCCGTAGTTCATGCAGAAGTACAGGGTGAGGAGGTCGTTGTCCTTGGTCTGCTCCTGCGCGACCTGGAGTTCCTTGGCGACCGACTTCCACAGCTTGGGCATGCGGCCCACCCACCGCACCCGGATGCCCAGCGCGTCGAGCTGGTCGCGGGACTTGCGGATGAAGTCGCGGTTGAAGTTCATGAGGAAGCGGACCTCTTCGGGCGACCGCTTCCAGTTCTCGGTGGAGAAGGCGTAGAGCGAGATGTTGCGGACGCCCGCCTCGATCGCGCCCTGGAGCACGTCGAGCACCTGCTCGGCGCCCACCTTGTGCCCCTCCGTGCGCGGCAGCCCCCGCTCCTTCGCCCAGCGGCCGTTGCCGTCCATGACGATCGCCACGTGCTCGGGGACCAGCTCACCGGGAAGCTTCGGCGCGCGGGCGCCGGACGGGTGCGGTTCCGGTGCCTGGTACTCCCGGCGCCGGCCCCCCAGAAATCCGCGTACGACCATGCTTCTCGTCTCCTCAGCCGTGCTTGCTGCTTGTTTCGCTGCTTACTTCTCTACGTAGCGCAGGGAGCGCAGACCCCGCTCCAGGTGCCAGTGCAGATAGGCGGACACCAGGCCGCTCCCCTCGCGGACGTGCCGCGCCTCGGCCGCGTCCGCGGTCTCCCAGTCTCCCGTAAGCAGCGCGCCCAGCAGCATCAGGGTCTGCGGGGAGGGGACCACGCTGCCCGGCACCCGGCAGTCCACGCACACCGAGCCGCCGGAGGCGACCGAGAAGAACCGGTTCGGCCCGGGCATCCCGCAGCGCGCGCAGTCCCCGAAGGTCGGCGCGTAGCCGTTGACGGCGAGGGAGCGGAGCAGGAAGGCGTCGAGGACGAGGTTCGAGGCGTGCTCGCCACGGGCCAGGGTGCGCAGGCCGCCGACCAGGAGCAGGTACTGCTGTACGGCGGGCTCGCCCTCGTGGTCGGTGAAGCGCTCGGCCGTCTCCAGCATGGCGGTCCCGGCGGTGTAGCGGGAGTAGTCGGTGACGATGCCACCGCCGTACGGCGCGATCGTCTCGCTCTGGGTGCACAGCGGCAGCCCGCGCCCGACCAGCTCGCCGCCCCGCGCGAAGAACTGCACGTCGACGTGGGAGAAGGGCTCCAGCCGGGCCCCGAACTTCGATTTCGTGCGCCGCACGCCGCGCGCCACCGCCCGCACCCGGCCGTGGCCACGGGTGAGCAGGGTGATGATCCGGTCCGCCTCACCCAGCTTCTGGGTGCGCAGCACGATGCCGTCGTCGCGGAACAGACTCATGTCGTCCATTCTCGCCCACGCCAGAAGCCGTGAAGCCGGGTCTCCCCTTATCCGCCCCCGGCTGTGACCGGCTCCACGCCCGGCTCTACGATCCGCTGGACGTGACGCGAGTGTGCGCACGGGCCGCCGGTGGCGGCAAGGGGAGAGGCTGGACATGAGAACAGAGGCTGGCGGCGCGCGGGCGCCGCGGGGGAGACGGGCCAAGATATGGCTCGCGGCCGGAACCGTGCTGGTGGCGGGGACGGGCGCGGTCGTCGCCGTCCGCGCCACGTCGGGCACCGACACCGCGGCTGACGGGCCGCACGTGGTGCACACCTCGGTGAACTCGCTGGACCTGACCGGCTCGTCGGGCGAGCGCGCGCTCGCGGCCCGCTCGACCAAGGCGTTCCGGATGCTGGCGGTGAGCTGGCAGGACCCGAGCGTCCGGCTCGACGGGACGGTACGGGTACGTACCCGGTCGTCGGACACGGGCCAGTGGTCCGAGTGGCAGGCGCTGGGCGCCGGGGACGCGCAGCCGGACCCGGCCGAGCGCGACCGGGCCGGAGTGCGCGGCGGCACCGCCCCGCTGTGGGCCGGACCCTCCGACGGCGTGCAGGTGAAGGCCGACGGCAAGGCGCTCCCCAAGGGGCTGACCGTCGACCTGGTGGACCCCGGCAAGGGTGACTCCACCGACGCCAGCGACGCCAGCGACTCCAGCGGCTCCTCCACTGCCGCGATGGACCCGGCGGCCTACGCGATGCCCGGCGACGGCGAGGAGACGCCGACGGACCAGCCGACCGACCCCGACACCTCCACCCCGGAGCAGACCCCGTCGGACGACCCGGCCGAGACCACGCCCGCACCCCCCGCGCCCTCCGACTCCGCGACGGAGACGCCGCCCGGGACCACGCCCCCGCCCACCCCGACCGTCGAGCCCTCGCAGAGCACGACGGCCGCGTCGAGCGCCCCGGCGTCGCCCACCGCCCCGACCTCGACGGCCCCGCCGACCAGCACCGCGCCCAGCGCGCCCGGCTACCTTCCGTCGCTGTCGGCCGCGTACCCCTCCTGCGCGAGCGCCTCCGCCGCGCCGCAGAAGATGCCCAGCCCGCTGCCCGCGCAGCCCCCGACGACGAAGGTGCCCGCTCCCCCGGTCGTCACCCGCGCGGGCTGGGGTGCGGACGAGTGCGCCCGCGACACCGGTTACCCGGACTACGGCCACACGGTGAAGGCGGTGTTCGTCCACCACACCGACACCACCAACACCTACTCCTGCACCGACTCGGCCTCGATCGTGCGCAGCCTGTACGCCCTGCACCTGCACCAGGGCTGGCGCGACCTCGGCTACAACTTCCTGGTCGACAAGTGCGGAACGATCTTCGAAGGCCGTTTCGGCGGTATGGCGATGCCGGTGATCGGCGCGCAGACCTACGGGTTCAACACCGACTCGATGGGTATCGCCGCGATCGGCACGTTCACCGACTTCACCGGCGGTGACTCCAAGGCGAGCACCATCCCCGGTGCCACCCCGACCACGGCCATGGTGACCGCGATCTCCCGGATCGCCGCGTGGAAGCTCGGCATGTCCGGCGTGAGCCCGACCGGCACCAGCGTCCTCACCGAGGGTTCCAAGGACAGCTCCGGCTTCACGTTCGGCAAGGCGTACACCCTGAACGCCGTCTCCGGGCACCGCAACGGCTTCGCCACCGACTGCCCCGGCAACCAGCTGTACGCGAAGCTCGCCACCATCCGCTCCTACGCGGCCGGTCCCCCGGCCGGGGTCGGCGTCACCAGCGTGGACACCCCGTCCGGCGCGGTCCGCTCGGGCACCGGGTACGTCACCGGCACCACGGCGACCGTGCGCTGGACCACGTCCACGCCCACCTCGCTGCTCTCCGGCGCGGAGGTCCTCGTGGACGGCACCTCCGTGGCGAAGGTCGCGGGCACCGCCACCTCGGCCTCCGTCAAGCTGACCTCGGGCCGTCACACGGTCCAGGTGCGGGCGACCCACGTCTCGGGCACGACCGCCACCTCGGCGGCGGTCACGGTGACCGCCGACACCACGCGTCCCACCTACCCGACCGCGCCGACCGCGCAGTTGGGCAAGGGCACGGTCAACACGGCGGGCGTCCCGGTGACGGTGAACTGGAAGGCGGCCGACGCCAACGGCCTGCGCTCCCAGGCCGTCACCTCGCCCACGGCGAAGGCGCTGACGGCCACCTCGACGAGCTGGTCCACCACCGCCAAGTCGGCGGCGGCCACCAAGTTCGGCCTGACCGCCACCGACCTGGCGGGCAACACCGCGACCGCGTCGGTCACCGCGACGCCCACCCTGCTCCAGGAGAGCTCGGCGAAGGCCACCGGTACCTGGACCAAGCGGTCCAGCAGCAGCTACCTCGGCGGCTACTCCTCCAGCTCCGGCACCAAGGGCGCCTCGCTGACCTGGACCTTCAAGGGCCGTTCGGTCGCGTGGATCGCCTCGCGCGCCAGCACCTCGGGCGCGGTCCAGATCTACGTCGACGGCACCCTGCAGAGCACCGTCGACCTGAAGTCGGCCACCACGGCCTACCGTCAGGCGATGTGGACCAAGTCCTGGAGCAGCGCGGCCCAGCACACCCTGAAGATCGTGGTCGTCGGCACGTCGGGTCGTCCGACGGTCACCACGGACGGCATCGCGGTCCTCAACTGACCTGATCCCGCGCGGGCGAGCGGCCTTCTCCGGACTCCGGTCCGGGGAAGGCCGCTTTCCCTTGTGCGGGGCGACCCGCCGTCACGGCACCTCGCCTCTGCTGCGCGCGTTCGCATACGCCGTCGCCGCGCTGATCCGCTCCGCGGGGGTCGCCTCCCGCACCCGGTCCGGCGGTACGTCCCACTCCCGGCCGCCACCGAGCGGTCTCAGCTGCACATACGGCCCCTGGTGTCCCATGACCACGCCCACTCTGTTCGTGCCGGTGTCCAAGGCGTACGAGCCCAGCGGCGGCCCTACGGCACTCATCGCAGCGCCGCGGCGAGCAGCGCGGCCGTCTGCACGGAGCACCGTCCCAGCTCCACCAACGGGATCGGGGCCTCGCAGGCCAACGAGATGGGATCGAGCCCGAGCGACGGCAATTTGATCCCGGCCTTCTCCAATGCGGTCCGCAATTCCTCGAGGGTTCGCTCCGCTGCCTCGACCCGGTCCGCTGAATCCTGTGTGTTCACTGTCCGCATCACTTCCCTTCCGTCACGTTCTTCACGCTTCGTGTCCTCACGGTGACGCTCCACAACTAGACTCGGAAGGGGCCTGAGCCCTACAAGCGCGTGGCAGCACAAGGGGGTTGGCAGTGGCCAACGGTTCACGTCAGGCGGTCTGGGAGTTCTTCGGCACGGAACTGAAGCGTCGCCGCGAGAAGGCGGGGTTCAGTCAGGCGGGGCTGGGGGCGGCGGTTTTCGTCTCCGGCGGGTACATCGGCCAGTTCGAGCAGGCGATCAGGAAGCCGCAACTGGACGTGGCTCAGCGGATCGACCGGGTACTGCAAACCGACGGTATTTTCGAGCGGCTGTGCAGAAAGCTGATCGACGATCCTCGGTATGCGGATTACTTCGCGCACGTGGTGGAGCTGGAGCGCCTGGCCACGCTGATCTGCGAGTTCGCTCCCACGGTGGTTCCGGGCCTGCTCCAGACGAAGGAGTACGCCCGCGCGGTCACCATCGCGGCCAACCCCTTCCAGGCCGACGGGTACGTGGACGAGATCGTCACCGCCCGACTGGAACGCTCGCTGATCCTCAGCGACGCTACAAGGCCGGAGTATTGGGTGGCGCTGCATGAGAATGTGCTGCGCAGTCCCGTTGGCGGGCCGATGGCCATGGCTGCTCAACTGGACCACATTGCCAGTCTGATGCGGGCGCGCACGGCCATGGTGACAGTGGTTCCCTACAAAGCCGGTGCGCACGCGGCCATGGGCGGGATGCTCCAACTCATGGAGTTCGAGGACGCACCGCCAGTCGCCTACACGGAGACCTCGTTCTCCGGAACGCTGGTGGACGTTCCGGTCGTGGTGAAGCGGGCCCAGCGCGCATACGATCTACTCAGGGTCGCCACGCTGTCGCCGGAGGCGTCCCTGACTCTGATCGAATCGGCGGCGGAGGACTTCAGACGATGCGCGAGTACGACCTGACCAACGCCCGCTGGTACAAGAGCAGCTACAGCAACGGTGAAGGTGGTAGCTGCGTCGAGGTCGCCGACGGAGTCTCCGGTGTCGTCCCCGTACGAGACAGCAAGGTCAAGGACGGCGCCGTACTCCTTGTCGGTCCCTCCGCGTGGGCCCACTTCATCGACTCGGCCGGAGCGGAGAACCCCCGATGCGCGAGCACGATCTGACCAACGCCCGCTGGCACAAGAGCAGCCACAGCAACGGCGAGGGCGGCAACTGCATCGAAGTCGCCGACGGAGTCCTCGTACGGGACAGCAAGGTTGAGGACAGCCCCGTACTCCGCCTCGGCGACTCCGCCTGGGCCGACTTCCTTGACGCCATCCGGCGCTGACATCCGCACCCCACGCCTCGGCGGCCGTTGCCAGGACGGTGAGGTCCGCTGGGAGTGTGTGCGCGCTGCCGGGGGCACTGGAGGTTCGGGGAGGGAACATGACGCGACGACTCAAGTCCCGTGAGGTATCGGCCTGGACGCTGCCCGGATCTCAATGGGCCTTCTGGCTGTTCCTGTCGATGCTGGTCCTCAGCATCGTGGTACTGATCCTGCGGCTCCTGGACGGTGACGGCGCGGGCGCCATCGCCTCTTCCGGCGCCGGCTGCGCCCTGTTCGCCATTCTCATCGCCGTGAACCGCAGGGTACGACGTAAACGCTCGCCAGAGCAGCCGGTCCGCTAGGCGAGTGGCTCGCTCAGCTCGATCGCCCGCAGCGCCGCCGCGAAGGCACGCTCGTCGCCCACGTCCAGCGCGGTGTCCGTCAGTTTGATGACGTGCTCGTCGCCGTGGGCGAGGGCTCGCTCGGAGAGCTCCTCGGGTGCGAGGGGGCCCGGCGGGGCGTAGGGGACGGGCTCGTCGGGGGCGTACATCGCCGTGACCGCCGCCGAGGCCGTCCACGCCGCGCGCAGGCTCGGGACCCACAGGTCTCTCGGGAGCGCGGGCAAGGTGCGGAGTACCGCGTTGGGGGCCGTCGCCGTGTGCACCAGCATGGTCGGCTCGCCGTGCGCGTGGGTGGCGTACCGGTGGGTGGCGGCCCGGACGAGGTCGGTGAGACGGCGGTGGGCCTCGACCGGGTCGGTGACGTCCGCCGCCCAGACGGGCAGGCCCGTGACGCGGTCCAGCCGCGCGGGGAAACCGCCGTCCCGTACGGCGATGGGGCGTACCTCGTCCAGCGCGGCGGCGGCGCTGTCGGCGCCGGGCAGCGGGGTGAGCCCGGCGACGGGCCGGTGCCGAGCGGCCCAGTAACCCAGCCCGTGCGCAAGCTCGTTGATCCGTGGCACGGTCTCCCCCACGAGCAGCGTCCGTACCGCGTGCCCGACCCGGATCACCGGATGCGTGGAACCGCCGTACATGCCGGGCAGCAGCCGGGGCCACCACGCCGCCAGCACCGCACGCCACCCCCACTCCCCCACCTCCCCCTGGAAGTACCCCACCCAGTCGGCGACCCGTCGCGAATCCCCCAGCGCGGCGGCCCAGTTGGCGTCGGTCACCCGCTCCACCCCGGCCGGGAACTCCTCCAGCTTCCGCGCGTACAGGTCGACCCACCGATGCACGCCCGCTGCCTGCCCGCGCGCGGCCAACGCCTCCACGGCCATCGGCGCGTGATTGGTGAGCCGCCCCATCCGCTCCGGCCCCGCCCCGTGCAGCCGCTCCAACGCCTCGTCCAGAACCCCGCTCTCATCCATGCCGAGGACGGTAGAGCGGGGCGCGGTGACGGCGTAACGGCCGGAAGACCTAGGGGGACCTAGGTCAGACCTGCCCGTAGAACAGGCTGCCCGGAGCCTCGGGGTCGCTGGAGAAGTGGTACTCGCGGATTGCGCGGATGAACTCCTGGCGGGAGATCGAGCCGTCCCCGTCGGTGTCCAGCCTGCTGAACGCGTCCATCGCGTCCGGCGCCTCACTCCGCCACACCTCCCGCAGGAAGCGCTCGAACTCGGCCCTGCTGATCTCGTTGTCACCGTCCACGTCGATGACGTCGAAGATGGCGTGGCCGCCGCCCTCCGTCACATTGAGCCGACTGGTGTCGATGGCCGCGAGCCGGTTGGCCGTGACGTACTGCTCCTTCGTCAGCCGGGTCGTGTCCACACCCGAGTGGCGCAGCAACTCCAGCCAGGACATCTGATTGAACGCCACGATGGCCCTGGCGCGCCGGTCGTTCTTGTCGAGCCCGTACGCCTTGATGTACCGCTCGCCGAGCTGCTCGTAGTCCGACCAGTCCAGGTACCCGTCCTTGTTGGCGTCGTACGCATCGAACGAGCGCTCAAGCTTGACGGAGATGACGTCCTGCGCGGTGGTGGTCATGCTTCCAAGTCCTCCATGATCTCGCCCTGATGGCACCTCCAGCATGCGGAGAAACATCCCTTACGCATAGCAAAGTCGGCATATACCACCCGATTCAGTGATCATGAACCGGCGGGATCGAGGGTTGTTCAGCGCGACGGTCGACCTTCAAGAGCGAGATGGGCCCCTCAGGACGGCATCCGCGCGGCCGTCAGCACCCGCTCCACCACCTCGGACGGGAGCAGCAGCGCCTCGCCCGCCACCGTGAGGGCGGTGTGCTCGGCGGGGGTGTAGGGGCCGTCCGCGAGGGCGATGAGGGCGGCGTCCAGGAGGAGGGACTCGCGGCCCGGGGCGGCCAGGTGGGGGGCGAGGGCGGTCAGGGCGGGGCGGGGGTCGCCGCCGTCCAGGGTCATGGCGAGACGTTCCACCGCGTCCTCCTCGCAGCCCGCCGCACGCACGGCTTCGGCGGCCGTCTCCAGCGCGGCCCGCGAGCCCGCGCCCCCGGCCACCAGCACCGAGACGGCGACGGCGTGGACGGCGTCGCGGAGCAGGACGGAGAGGCGGCGGGTGGTGGGGTGGTCGAGGGTGTCGACGCCGAAGCGGTGCAGACAGGAGGCGCACTCCACGACCGGCTCGGTCACCCCGCGCGACAGGACGGGCACTCCGAGCACGGTGAGGCGTTCGCGGCCGGTGAGGCGCTGGTAGTTGCGGTCGCCGCCGCAGCCGGGGCAGAAGAACTCCCCGTCGCCCTGGGGCGTCCAAGCGGTGCGGGAGCCCAGGATGCGCCGGACGAACCCGGTGGCTCGGCCGTCTCGTCCCCGTACTGGCAGCACGTCGCACCTCCGCACGTCACCACGCGGCAACGTCGCCGCGCTGGCGTGATGTTAGCCACATCACGGAGCCCGAGTCAGCACCCTGGGCGAGACCGGTCCGTGACCTGGGGCGTTCCGCGGCCGGAAGACGACGGTGCCCCGGCCGCCGTGCACAGCGGCCGGGGCACCGAAGGGCAGGGTCAGCGCGTCGCGCGGTTCACCGCGGAGACGACCGCCTTCAGCGAGGCGCGCGTCGTGTTCGCGTCGATACCGATGCCCCACAGCACCTTGTCGCCGATCGCGCACTCGATGTAGGAGGCGGCCTGCGCGGACGCGCCCTCGCTCATCGTGTGCTCCTGGTAGTCCAGCAGGCGTACGTCGACGCCGACCGACTGGAGGGCGTCGAAGAAGGCCGAGATCGGACCGTTGCCGGTACCGGTCAGCACGGTGTCCACGCCGTCCACCGTCGCCTCGACCGTCAGTGTGTCGATGCCGTCGGTGTCGGTGGTCGACTGGCCGGCGCGGACCTGGACGCGGCCCCAGGGGTTCTCCGGGTTCGGCAGGTACTCGTCCTGGAAGGCCGCCCAGATGTCGCGCGGGGTGATCTCGCCGCCCTCGGCGTCCGTCCGGGCCTGGATGATCTTCGAGAACTCGATCTGCATCCGGCGCGGCAGTTCCAGCTTGTGGTCGTTCTTCAGGACGTACGACACACCGCCCTTGCCGGACTGCGAGTTGACCCGGATCACGGCCTCGTAGGAGCGGCCGACGTCCTTGGGGTCGATGGGCAGGTACGGCACCGCCCACTCCAGCTCGCCCACGGCGACACCCTGGGCGGCCGCGTCGGTCTCCATCGCGTCGAAGCCCTTCTTGATGGCGTCCTGGTGGGAGCCGGAGAAGGACGTGTAGACCAGGTCGCCCACGTACGGGTGGCGCGGGTGGACCTCCATCTGGTTGCAGTACTCCCACACCCGACGGATCTCGTCGATGTCGGAGAAGTCGATCTGCGGGTCGACGCCCTGGGAGAACAGGTTCATGCCCAGGGTGACCAGGTCGACGTTGCCGGTGCGCTCGCCCTGCCCGAACAGGCAGCCCTCGACGCGGTCGGCACCGGCCATCACCGCCAGCTCGGCGGCGGCCACGGCGGTGCCCCGGTCGTTGTGCGGGTGCGCGGACAGGACGACGTGCTCGCGGCGGGAGAGGTTGCGGTGCATCCACTCGAACCGGTCGGCGTGCGTGGACGGGGTCGAACGCTCCACCGTGGCGGGCAGGTTGAGGATGATCTCGCGGCCCGGACCGGGCTGGTAGACGTCCATCACCGCCTCGCAGACCTCCAGCGCGAAGTCCAGCTCGGTGTCGGTGAAGATCTCCGGGCTGTACTGGTACCCGAAGTCGGTCTCGGGGCCCAGCAGCTTCTGCGCGTACTCCACCACCATCCGGGTGCCGTCGACCGCGATCTGCTTGATGTCCTCCTTGGAGCCCCGGAAGACCACCCGGCGGAAGACGGGCGCGGTGGCGTTGTACAGGTGGACGGTGGCGCGGCGGGCGCCCTTCAGGGACTCCACGGTCCGCTCGATCAGGTCCTCGCGGGCCTGGGTGAGGACGGAGATCGTCACGTCCTCGGGGATCGCGCCCTCTTCCTCGATGATGGAGCGCACGAAGTCGAAGTCGGTCTGGCCGGAGGCGGGGAAGCCGACCTCGATCTCCTTGTAGCCCATCTTGACCAGCTGGTCGAACATCCGGCGCTTGCGCTCGGGGGACATCGGGTCGATCAGCGACTGGTTGCCGTCGCGCAGGTCGGTGGAGAGCCAGCGGGGGGCCGCGGTGACGCGCTTGCCGGGCCAGGTGCGGTCGGGGATGTCTACCTGGTCGTACTGGCCGTAGCGCTGGAACGGCATGTCGCTGGGCTGCTGGCGGTTCGCCATGATCGCGTGGGCTCCTCGGAAAGTCCTTGGGACGGCCGACGACGCAACGCCAAAAGCACCGCGGGGAGGGAGTCGGCCTTGCTTACAGGCCCTCGCCGCGGCAGCTAAGGAGAAGCAGCCCGAAACGCATGATGCTCCGCAGCCTAGCCGAGCCCCGCCGGACCCGCCGGGGCGTATCAGCATGCGGAACCGGGGCGGGTGACGCGGGCCCGTGATGCGGGTCCATACCACCCAGTGACGCGGAGTGACGAGAGATATCACCGTATTTCATCAATCACGGTTACAGCTAGTGACTTTGCCATCGCTCGGTGCGACCATTTATTGGTATGACGACCAACGGGGGCCATGAGCCCGTCTTCTGCACGATCGTGCCGCCGCACCTCCTCGACAAGCTCGCGCGCGACTCCGACCCGGCGCTGTCCGGCCCGGCCCGCCGCTCCCTGGAGCGGGACGCGTTCGAGCGCACCCGCCGTCGGCTGACCACCGTGATCGGTGCGCAGGCCGCTGCCGCTGCCGCCGCCGCGCCCGCCGATGGGGACCAGCCGGACCGCACCATCTTCGACGCCGAGCACACCCAGAACCTCCCCGGCAAGAAAGTCCGCGCCGAGGGCTCCGAGCCGGGCTCCGACGCCACGGTCAACCGGGCCTACGCGGGCCTGGGCGCCACCTTCGAGCTGTATCTGAAGGTGTACGGCCGGCGCTCCATCGACGGCCAGGGCCTCCCCCTCCAGGCCACGGTCCACTTCGACAAGGACTACGACAACGCCTTCTGGAACGGCGAGCAGATGGTGTTCGGTGACGGGGACGGCGAGATCTTCCTCGACTTCACCATCCCGGTCGACGTCATCGGCCACGAACTCACCCACGGCGTCACGCAGTACACCGCGAACCTGGCCTACTTCGGCCAGTCCGGCGCGCTCAACGAATCGCTGTCCGATGTGTTCGGCTCGCTGATCAAGCAGTACACGCTGCGCCAGACCGCCGCCGACGCGGACTGGCTGATCGGCGCGGGTCTCCTCGCCCCTCGCGTCCAGGGCCAGGCCCTGCGCTCGATGAAGGCACCGGGCACGGCGTACGACGACGACGTGCTCGGCAAGGACCCCCAGCCCGCCGACATGCAGCACTACGTCCACACCGGCCGGGACAACGGCGGCGTGCACATCAACTCCGGCATCCCGAACCACGCCTTCTACATCGCGGCCACCGCGATCGGCGGCTACGCCTGGGAGAAGGCGGGGCAGATCTGGTACGACGTGCTGACCGGCGGCAAGCTCAAGGAGGACGCCCAGTTCGCCGACTTCGCCACCCTGACCGTCAAGGCCGCCCGTGAGCGGTTCGGCGCGGGGGGCGAACTCCAGGCCGTGGAGAAGGCGTGGGAGGAAGTGGGGGTGCAGACGCTGTAGGCGCCGGTGCCGGACACTGGGGCCATGCGTATCCAAGTACGGCGTACGGGCGGCTTCGCGGGCATCGAGCGGCAGGCCGAGGTGGACACCTCGGACCGCGCCGACGCGGCGGAGTGGCGCACCCTGGCCGACCGCGCCTTGGCCGCCGCGCCGGACACCCCTCCGGCGGGTGTCCCGGACGGCTTCCACTACGAGATCACGGTGGACGGCCACACCGTCCACGCGGCCGACCCCCGGCTGACCGAGGCCCAGCGGGAGCTGGTGTCGCGGGTATTGAAGGAGGGGGCCTGAAGGAGGGTGCTCAGACCGGCTGTTGGTCCAGGAACTCCTCCCAGGTGCGCTTGCCGGTGTCCGCGCCGGTGAGGGTCAGGTTGTCGCCCGCGCGGTAGGCACGGCCCGCCTTGCCGGGGATGCGGACCGGCAGCATGGGGCGGCGCCTGCCGCGCGCCTGGAGGTAGTCCCGGCCCAGCTCGCCGAGGCCGTACACCCGGGGTCCGGCGAGGTCGGGGACGAGTCCGGCCGGGGTGCCGAGGGTGAGGTCGATGAGGCGGGCGGCCACGTCGCGGGAGTCGACCGGCTGGAGGCGCAGTCCGCCCGGTACCGGGAAGACGGGCAGCTTGGCCATCGACTGGACCATCTTCAGGGTGAGTTCGTGGAACTGGGCCGCTCGCAGTGTCGTCCACGACAGCCCGGACTCCGCGATGGCCTGCTCGGCGGCCAGCTTCGACCTGAGCCAGGCGAGCGGTACCCGGTCGGCGCCGATGACGGAGATGTACACGAGGTGCCGGACCCCGGCCGCCCGTGCCGCGCGGACCAGGTTGCCGGTGGCGATGTCGTCGCCCTTGGGGCCGCCCGCGAGGTGGAGCACGGTGTCGATGCCGTCGAGGGCGGCGTCGAGTCCGGTGCCGGTGCGGAGGTCGACGCTCACCTGGTCCGGGCCGTCCCCGCCCGTGCGGCTGAGGACACGTACCTCGCGGCCCGCCTCCCGCAGCAGGGGGACGACATGGCGGCCGAGCGTGCCGGTGCCACCGGTGACCAGGACGGCTGAGGTGCTGGAGGTCATGACTGCTCCCAGTTTCACGGGAACCGGAAAGCTTGCGTCCGGGTCCCCTCTGCGGGTGTTCTACCTCCGTGACACCACGCGCGGAGGGAATGTGACACCGGTGGGCGACGCCATGTGGTCGGCAGAGATGTTCGAGGGGCACCGGGCGCGGCTGCGGGCGGTGGCGTACCGGATGCTGGGCTCGGCGAGCGAGGTCGACGACGCCGTGCAGGAGACCTGGCTGCGGGCCGACCGGGCGGGCGCCGACGGGGTGGAGAACATCGCCGGTTGGCTGACCACGATCGTCGGGCGGGTGTGTCTGAACCTGCTGCGCACCCGTGACCGTCGGCGCGAGGACCCGCTGGAGTCCCGGCCCGCCGACCCGGTCACCGGTGATGCCCCCGAGCAGGAGGCGGTGCTGGCCGACGCGGTCGGGGTGGCGCTGCTGGTGGTGCTGGACCGGCTCTCCCCCGCGGAGCGGCTGGCGTTCGTGCTGCACGACCTGTTCGCGGTGCCGTTCGACGAGATCGCCCCGCTGCTGGAGCGTTCCCCGGCCGCCGTACGGCAGTTGGCGAGCCGGGCCCGGCGCCGGGTCAAGGGCGACGGGCCGCCGCCGGAGGGCGATCCGGTCCGGCGGCGCCGTGCGGTGGAGGCGTTCCTCGCGGCCACGCGGGGCGGGGACTTCGACGCGCTGGTGGGTCTGCTCCACCCGGACGTGGTGCTGCACGCCGACCGGTTCGTGGTGCCGACCCCGGAGCCGGTCGCCGCCCGGGGTGCGGGCACGGTCGCGCGAGGTGCGATGGCGGCCACCGGTCGGGCGCTGTTCACCGGTCTCGCCCTGCTGGACGGCTCGGTCGGCCTGGTCATGGCCCCGCACGGCCGCCTGGCCCTGGTCCTCGCCTTCACCTTCGCGGACGACGGCCGGATCACCGGGATCGAGGTCGTCGCGGACCGGGAGCGGCTGGCCGCGCTCGACATCGTGCCGCTGGAGGACTGACGGGGGCGTTGACGTGGCGGGGGCCGGGTGCGGATGATCCGGCTCATGGTGACGGACGCGCACGGCCCTCTCCCCCGCTTCCCCGACGGCTTCCTGTGGGGGGTGTCGACCTCCGCACACCAGATCGAGGGCGCCGCCGACCTGCGCGAACCCTCCGTGTGGGATGTGTTCACCGCCGAACCCGGCCGGGTGAAGGACGGCTCGACGGCCGCCGTCGCCTGCGACCACTACCACCGCTACCCGGAGGACGTGGCCCTGCTCGCCAACCTCGGCGTGGACGCGTACCGCTTCTCCATCTCCTGGCCGCGCGTGAACTCCCCCGGTGGCCTGGACTTCTACGACCGGCTGGTGGACGCGCTGTGCGAGGCGGGCGTGCAGCCGGTGCCGACGCTGTTCCACTGGGATCTGCCGGCCGGGCTGGACTGGCTGGACCGGGACACCGCGCACCGGTTCGCGGACCACGTCTCCGGTGTCGCGGACCGGCTCGGGGACCGCGTACCGCGCTGGACCACCCTCAACGAGCCCGCCGAGCACACCCTGTTGGGCCACGCGCTCGGCACCCACGCCCCCGGCCGCGCCCTGCTCTTCGACGCGCTCCCGGCCGCCCACCACCAACTCCTGGCACACGGCCTGGCGGTACGGGCGCTGCGCGCGGCCGGGGTGAGCAACATCGGCATCGCCAACTCCCACTCCCCCGTGGAGCCCGCCTCCGCCGACCCGGCGGACGTGGAGGCGGCCGTCTTCTACGACCTGCTCCTCAACCGCCTCTTCGCCGAACCCGTCCTGCTGGGCGAGTACCCGGACGGCACGGCGGCGTTGATGCCCGAGGGCGCCGAGGACGACCTGCGGATCATCGCGGAGCCGCTCGACTGGTACGGGATCAACTACTACGCCCCGGCGCGCGTGGGAGCTCCGCAGGAGAAGCCCACCGAGTTCGGCGGAGTGCCCCTGCCCGCCGAACTCCCCTTCTCGCTCCGGGAGTTCGAGGGAGTCCCGGTGACCGACTTCGGCTGGCCGGTCGTCACCGAGGCGCTGACCAGCCTGCTGACCGGGCTCCGGGACCGCTACGGCGACCGGCTCCCGCCCCTCGTCATCACCGAGAACGGCTGCTCGTACGAGGGGCTGGACGACCAGGACCGCATCGCCTACCTGGACGGCCATGTGCGCGCCGTCCACGCCGCGCTCGCCGAGGGGGTCGACGTGCGCGGCTACTTCGTGTGGTCGCTGCTGGACAACTTCGAGTGGGCCGAGGGCTACGCCCGCCGCTTCGGCCTGGTGGACGTGGACTTCGCCACGCTGCGGCGGACCCCGAAGGCGTCGTACCGCTGGTACCAGGAGCTGTTGCGGGCGCAGCGCTGACAGGGACTAGAAGCCGAGCTTGCGGAGCTGCTTCGGGTCGCGCTGCCAGTCCTTGGCGACCTTCACGTGCAGGTCGAGGAAGACGGGCGTACCGAGCAGGGCTTCGATCTGCTTGCGGGACTTGATGCCGACGTCCTTCAGCCGCTTGCCCTTGGGGCCGATGATGATGCCCTTCTGGCTGGGCCGCTCGATGTAGACGTTGGCGTGGATGTCGAGCAGGGGGCGGTCGGCCGGGCGGTCCTCGCGCGGGAGCATCTCCTCGACGACCACGGCGATGGAGTGCGGCAGCTCGTCGCGCACGCCCTCCAGCGCGGCCTCGCGGATCAGCTCCGCGATCATGACCTGCTCGGGCTCGTCGGTGAGGTCGCCCTCGGGGTAGAGCGGCGGGCCCTCGGGGAGCAGCGGCACGATCAGGTCGGCCAGCAGGCCCACCTGCTTGCCGCCGGTCGCGGAGACCGGCACGATCTCCGCCCACTCGAAGCCCAGCTCCTTGCCGAGCTGGTCGATGGCGATGAGCTGCTCGGCGAGGGTCTTGGAGTCGACCAGGTCGGTCTTGGTGACGATGGCGACCTTGGGGGTCTTCTTGATCCCGGCCAGTTCCTTGGCGATGAAGCGGTCGCCGGGGCCGATCTTCTCGTTCGCCGGGAGGCAGAAGCCGATCACGTCGACCTCGGCCCACGTGGTGCGCACCACGTCGTTGAGCCGCTCGCCGAGCAGGGTGCGCGGCTTGTGCAGGCCGGGGGTGTCCACCAGGATCAGCTGGGCGTCGTCCCGGTGCACGATGCCCCGCACGGTGTGCCGGGTGGTCTGCGGCTGGTCGGCGGTGATGGCCACCTTCTGCCCGACCAGAGCGTTCGTGAGGGTGGACTTGCCCGCGTTGGGACGGCCCACGAAGCACGCGAAGCCTGCGCGGTGGGCGTTCTCGCCCGACCGCTCGGATGACTGGGTACGAACGCTCATGCCGACCATTCTCCCTGATCCTCGGGCCCGCGCCGCACCGGCGTCCGCCGTACCCCCGCCACCAGCGCCTCCGGTCACCCGAGCGGGCCGAAACACCGTGGAAACGCCCCTGTAGGCGACTGGAAACGCGCACCCGTGAACCTCTGACGAGCCCGCTCCCCCGGACCGCTGGAGACGCCCGTGACCCTCGCCGCCGCGCACGCGGACACCGGTGACACCGCCTGGCTGCTCGCCGCCACCGCCCTGGTGCTGCTGATGACACCGGGTCTGGCCCTGTTCTACGGCGGCATGGTCCGCGCGAAGAGCGTCCTCAACATGCTGATGATGAGCTTCGTGTCCATCGCCCTGGTCACCGTGGTGTGGCTGGCGGCCGGCTACTCCCTCGCCTTCACCGACGACCTCGGCGGCGGTCTGCTCGGCGGGCTGGAGAACGCCGGGATGGCCGGGATCGGCCCGGCCGCCCTGCACGGCACGGTGCCGACGCTGCTCTTCGCCACCTTCCAGCTCACCTTCGCGATCATCACGGCGGCCCTGATCAGCGGCGCGGTCGCAGACCGCACCCGGTTCGGGGCGTGGCTGGTGCTGGTGCCGGTGTGGACGCTGCTCGTATACGTTCCGGTCACGCACTGGGTGTGGGGGCCGGGCGGGTGGATCGGCGCGAAACTGGGGGCGCTGGACTTCGCGGGCGGTCTGCCGGTGGAGATCACGTCCGGCGCCTCGGGACTCGCCCTGTGCCTGGTCCTCGGACCCCGGCTGGGCTTCAAGAAGGATTCCATGCGCCCGCACAGCCTCCCGCTGGTCATGCTGGGCACCGGGCTGCTGTGGTTCGGCTGGTTCGGCTTCAACGCGGGTTCCGCGCTCGGCGCGAACGGCCTCGCCGCGGCCGCCTTCCTCAACACCCTCGCCGCCGGGTGCACCGGTCTGCTGGGCTGGCTGCTGGTCGAGCAGAAGCGGGACGGCCACCCCACCACGCTGGGCGCCGCCTCCGGCGCGGTCGCGGGGCTGGTCGCCATCACCCCGTCCTGCGGCACCGTCTCGCTGCTGGGCGCCCTGGTCGTCGGGCTGGCGGCGGGTGTCGTCTGCTCGTACGCGGTGGGCTGGAAGTTCAGGCTGAACTTCGACGACTCCCTCGACGTCGTCGGCGTCCACCTGGTCGGCGGGGTGATCGGCACCCTGATGATCGGCCTGTTCGGGGACAAGGCGATGACCGGCGGCGCGGAGGGGCTGTTCCACGGCGGCGGGCTCGGGCTGCTGGGCCGCCAGCTCGTCGCGGTCCTCGCGGTCGCCGGGTACGCCTTCACGGTGACGTACGGGCTGGGCAAGCTGCTGGACCGCACGATGGGGCTGCGCGCGAGCGAGGAGGAGGAGCGCACCGGTCTGGACCTTACGGTGCACGCCGAGACGGCCTACGATCACGGGGTCCTGGGCCATGGCGCCCCTGCCGCCCCTGTCCGGAAGGCCGAGAGCCCCGCATGAAGCTCATCACCGCCGTCGTGAAGCCGTACCGCCTGGACGAGGTGAAGTCCGCCCTCCGCGACCTCGGCATCGACGGCCTCACCGTCACCGAGGCCAGCGGCTACGGCCGCCAGCGCGGCCACACCGAGGTGTACCGGGGCGCGGAGTACGTCGTGGACCTCGTCCCCAAGGTCCGCCTGGAACTGGTCGTCGAGGACGCGGTGGCCGAGGAAGCCATCGACACCATCGTCCAGGCCGCCCACACCGGCAAGATCGGCGACGGCAAGGTGTGGTCGGTGCCGGTGGAGACGGTGGTGCGGGTACGGACGGGAGAGCGGGGACCGGACGCGTTGTAGCCGGTCCCCGGACGCGTGGTGTCAGTCGGTCGTGACCGTCGCCCTGACGACCCCGTCCGTCCCGGCGAGCAGCACCGGCGTCCCCGCACCCCCGAGGTCGGCGACGGCGGCGAGGTCCTCCGCGGAGAGCCCCTCCGCCTCGCTGACGACGGCCCCCGCCTCCAGGGACTCGGCACCGGAGGCCACCGCCATGGCGACGGCCGTGCGCAGCGCGCTCAGCTGGAGCGAGGGCAGTGACACCGCCCCGGCCACGTAGGTGCGGCCCGTGGAGTCCCGTACGGCGGCACCCTCCGGGACTCCGTTCCGGGCCCGTACCGACCGGGCCAGGGTCACGATCTTCCGGTCCTCAGGATCAAGCTCGTTCTCGCTCATGCCCCGAGCATACGAACCCCGTCGTCCGCCCCCGCCAGCCACTCCAGCTTCGCCGCGGTGTCCGCCTCCGGCAGCGGGGTGTGCAGCACGATCAGCAGGTCGGGCCGGGCGGGCACCTGCATGGCCGTGGACTCCACCACCAGCAGCCCGGCCCGCGGATGCGTCAGCTCCTTGCGGATCTGCCCCTGGTCCTCGATGTCCCGCTCGGCCCACAGCGCGTTGAACTCCGGGCTCAGAGAGGTCAGTTCGGCCAGCACCTCCTGGAACCCCTCGTCCTCCGGGTGCGCCGCGCAGGCGGCCCGGAACTGCGCGACGACCGTACGCGCGTTGGTCTCCCAGCTCAGGGTGCGGCTCCGGAACAGCGGGTCGGCGAAGAAGTCGACCAGGCAGTTCCGGGTGGTGGGCCCCTCCCCCATGCCGAACACCGCGGTCGCCGCCGCGTTGTACATCACGCAGTTGTAGTAGCGGTCCATGATGTGCGCCGGGTAGGGCATCCAGGTGTCGATCAGCCGCCGCAGCCCGTCGCACATGTCCCGCCGCAGCGAGACGAGTTCGGGTGCGGGCGGGTTGAGGCCGGCCAGCACGTACAGATGCCGCACCTCGGCGTCGCTCAGCCGCAGCACCCGCGAGACCGCGTCGAGCACCTGCGGGGAGACGGAGATGTCCCGCCCCTGCTCCAGCCACTGGTACCAGGAGGCGCCCACCCCGGCCAGCACCGCGACCTCCTCGCGGCGCAGCCCCGGCGTACGGCGCCGTGGGCCGCCGAAGGGCAGCCCGGCCTCCTGCGGGGTGATCCGGGCGCGCCGGGTCATCAGGAACTCCCGGAGCTCACTGCGCCGTTCACTTCTCGGCCTGCTCGCCGTGCTCGCCGTCGCAGCCACGTCCCGCTCCCTCTCGCCGCCGTGTCTGGTGGTGCCACCACCACCATAAGTTCCGACTCCCCACGTTTCTTCCGGGCATCGGAAGCTCTTTGCCATGGCGATCGACACCCCAGCCCCCGTAACTCCCCCCGCTGACAAGCCAGTCCGTCCCGCTCGGCTCTCGGCGCGTGACCGGCTCGTCCTGTTCGTGCTGTGCGCGGCCCAGTTCATGGTCGCGCTCGACTTCTCGGTGCTGAACGTGGCACTGCCCGAGCTGGGCACCGGCCTCGGCATGAGCCGTTCGGCGCTCCAGTGGGCGGTCACCGCGTTCGCGCTGCCGTCCGGCGGCTTCCTGCTGCTCTTCGGCCGGGTCGGCGACCTCTACGGCCGCCGCAAGCTGTTCCTGACCGGTCTCGCCCTGTTCGGCGCGGCCTCCGTGCTGGCGACCCTGGCCTGGGACCCGGCGTCCTTCCTCACCGGCCGCGCCCTCCAGGGGCTCGGCGCGGCGGCGATCGTGCCGACCGGCATGTCCCTGCTGACGACCACCTTCCCCGAGGGTCCGGCGCGGGATCGCGCGCTCGGCATCTCCGGCACGCTGCTGTCGCTGGGCTTCACCATCGGCATGGTCGCGGGCGGTGTGCTGACCGACACCTTCGGCTGGCGCTCCACGATGGCGCTGCTGGCCGTGTTCGCGCTGCTCGTGCTGCCGCTGGCGCCCGGCCTGCTGCCCGAGTCCCGTACCCCGGACCGCCCCCGGCTGGACGTGCCCGGCGCGGTCACCGTCACCGCCGGTCTGCTGTCCCTGATCTACGCGCTGTCCTCCGCCGCCGACCGGGGCTTCGGCCACCCGGACGTGCTGGCCGCCCTGGTGGCGGGGCTCGCGCTGCTGACCGCGTTCACCGTGATCGAATCCCGTACGGCCCAGCCGCTGGTCTCGCTGCCGATGCTGCGCCGCCGGACGGTGGCGTGGGGCAACCTGGGCGGGCTGGTGACGTTCTCGATGATGTCGACCGTGGTGTTCGTGCTGACCCTGTACCTCCAGGAGGTGCTGCGGCTGTCGGCGTTCGAGACCGGGCTGGTCTTCGGGGTGCAGGGCGTGGTGTCGGTGGTGGCGGGCGTCTTCGCCCCGAGGGTGATCGGCCGGTTCGGCGCCCGCCGCACGCTGGTCGGCGCGCTGACCGGACAGGGTCTCCTGGTCGCCGCCCTGCTGCCGCTGAGCACCCAGGGCTGGTCGGTGTGGCTCGCCACGGCGGCCGTGTCGCTGGCCAGCATGTGCCACCTCGGCGCGATCATCTCGTACGGCCTCATCGTCACCTCCGGTGTCCCGGACGGCGAACAGGGTCTGGCGACCGGGCTGGCGACCTCCACCCAGCAGGTCGGCCTCACGGTCGGCGTGCCCCTGCTGGGCGTGCTGGCCACCACCTCCGGCGACCTGCTGGCCGGTGTCCACACGGTGATCGCGCTGGACGCGGTGGTCGCGCTGGCCGCGGCCGCCCTGATCGCGCTCGGACTGCGCCCCGCGAAGGCGTGACCTCAGTCCAGGGACTGGGTGATCGCGCTGCGCGCGGCCGTGTGCTCCACGCGGCCGCGCGCGCCGTTGACCAGTGGCAGATACGGGGCGACATGCCCGCACTCCACGTCGGCGACGATCGGCACGCCCAGCGGGCCGAGCGCGTCGAGCACCGCCTCGTGCTGGGTCAGGGTGGAGCTGTCCGGGGCCTTGGTGCGGCCGACCAGGATCGCGGCGGCCCGGTCGAAGAACCCGGCGAGCCGCATGCCGTGCAGGTTCCGGCAGATGCTGAACGCGCTGTCCTCGCAGGCTTCCACGTAGACGAGCAGCGGCTCACCGGGGGCGAGCGCGGCGGTGTCCAGGTACGGCGTCCCGGCGAGGTTGGCCAGGATCTCGACGCAGCCGCCGGTCAGCCGCCCGCTGACGTCCACGTCCCCGGTGCCGTCCAGCCGGGTCCAGGAGCCCTCGGTGTCCAGCGTGAGGTCGCGGACCTCGGGGTGCCCGGCGAAGTCGTCCCAGCCACCGGAGCGGTACCGGCCGGGCGGGGTCTGGGTGAACGGCTCGCCCTGGGGCGCCTCGGCGATGTCCAGCCAGGACAGCAGGCCCTCGGGTGTCCCGTAGGGGGTGTCCATGAGGTTGTTGCCGTGCACGGTGGGCACGCCGGACAGCAGGGTCAGGGGCGCGAGCAGGCCCGAGGTGTCCGAGTAGCCGACGACCCAGGTGGGCTCGGCGCGGCCGATCTCCGCGAAGTCCAGCAGCGGCAGCAGGTCGATGCCGGTCTCGCCGCCCCACGGGGGCACCACGGCCCGGATCTCCGGGTCGGTGAGCATCGCGGTGAGTTCGGCGGCCCGCTCGGCGGCCGGGGCGCTGAGGTGGCCGGAGCCGTCCATGCACCGGCCGACCGTCACCTCGTACCCGCGCTCCTTCAGGTCGCGCACGGCCACGTCGAGTCGGCCGCGCAGGGCATACGGGACCCCGCTGGAGGGCGAGGTCACGCCGATTCGGTCTCCGGGGCGCAGGGGGCGCGGGTAGCGAGGGGGCATGCGGCGGATTCTGACACGGGGTCACCGCCGCCCCGTAGGGGATTTCAGGGGCGGTCGAGCTTCAGCCGCTCGGCCTTCGGCAGGCCCGCGACGACGAGGTCGTAGGAGTCCTCGACCAGCTCGCTGACCAGGGCGTCGGGCAGGGTGGAGTCCACCGTGACGGTGTTCCAGTGCCGTTTGTTCATGTGATAGCCGGGGACGATCAGGCCCTCGTGGTCGGCGCGGAGGCGCGGGGCGTCCTCCGGGTCGCACTTGAGGTTGACCGTCAGGGGCCGCGCGTCCAGTGCCGCAAGGGCGAACAGCTTGCCCAGCACCTTGAAGACCGAGGTGTCCGGGTTGAAGGGGAACTCCTCCGTCACCGCGTTGAAGGACAGGCACAGGGCGCGCAGCTCCTGGGGCTTCATTCCGCGCTCTCCTCCCGGGCCGGGACCCCGGCGGGCTCGACCAGCACCGTCACGATCTTGTTCCGGCGTCCGGCGGCGGCCTCGGCGGTCAGCTTCAGCCGCCGCTCGTCGGGCAGTTCGACCTCGGCGCTCGCCCCGGCGATGGGTACGCGGCCCAGTGCCTTCGCGAGCAGTCCGCCGACGGTCTCCACGTCCTCGTCGTCGTACTCCTCCAGCCCGTACAGCTCGCCGAGGTCGGTGATGTCCAGGCGGGCGGTGACCCGGTGGCGGCCCTCGCCGAGGTCTTCCACGGGCGGGAGTTCCCGGTCGTACTCGTCGGTGATCTCGCCGACGATCTCCTCCAGGATGTCCTCGATGGTGACGATGCCCGCGGTGCCGCCGTACTCGTCGATGCCGACGGCGACGTGGTTGCGTTCCTTCTGCATCTCGCGCAGCAGGTCGCCCGCGTTCTTGGTGTCGGGGACGAAGACGGCGGGGCGCATCGCGGTGGAGACGAGGTCGTTCTCGGCGTCCCGGTTGATGTGCGTCTTGCGGACCAGGTCCTTCAGATACACGATGCCGACGATGTCGTCCTCGCTCTCCCCGGTCACCGGGATGCGGGAGAACCCGGAGCGCAGGGCGAGGGTGAGGGCCTGCCGGATGGTCTTGTACCGCTCGATGACGACCAGGTCGGTACGCGGCACCATCACCTCGCGGACCAGGGTGTCGCCCAGCTCGAAGACGGAGTGCACCATGCGGCGCTCCTCGTCGGCGATCAGCGACTCCTGCTCGGCGAGGTCGACCATCGCGCGCAGCTCCGCCTCGGAGGCGAACGGGCCGCGCCGGAAGCCCTTGCCGGGGGTGAGCGCGTTGCCGATGAGGATCAGCAGCGAGGGCACCGGACCCATCACGCGGGCCAGCGGCAGCAGCACGTAGGCGGCCGCGGTGGCCGTGGACAGCGGGTGCTGACGGCCGATGGTGCGCGGTGAGACGCCGACGGCGACGTACGACACCAGGACCATCACGGCGATGGCGACCAGCAGGGCCTGCCAGGTGGCGTCGAAGGCGCGCAGGCAGCCGTAGGTGACGAGGGCGGCGGCGGCCATCTCGCAGGCGACGCGGAGCAGCAGCGCCACGTTGAGATAGCGGGTGGGGTCGGCGGCGATCTGCGCCAGCTTGCCGCTGCCGCGGCGGCCGGACTTGACGGCCTCCTCGGCGCGGAAGCTGGAGACGCGGGCGATGCCCGCCTCGGCGCAGGCGGCGAGCCAGGCCACGACGATCAGCGCGACCGCGCCGATCACGATCTGCGGACTCATTCGGGTACCGGCCGCCCTACGAGACGGTCGGCGCCGGGGACGGCCCGGTCAGCCCGCGCTCGGCCCGCCAGCCGTCGACGATGGCGGCCTGGAGGCCGAACATCTCGGCCTTCTCGTCCGGCTCCTCGTGGTCGTAGCCGAGGAGGTGCAGCACGCCGTGGACGGTGAGCAGCTGCAGCTCCTCGTCCATGGAGTGCTCGGTCGGCGCGTCCTTGCCCTGCTGGGCGGCGACCTCCGGGCACAGGACGATGTCACCGAGGAGGCCCTGCGGGGGCTCCTCGTCGTCCTTGCCCGGCGGGCGCAGCTCGTCCATCGGGAACGACATGACGTCCGTGGGGCCGGGCAGGTCCATCCACTGGATGTGGAGCTGCTCCATGGCATCGGCGTCCACGACGATCACCGACAGTTCGGAGAGCGGGTGGATGCGCATCCGGGCGAGCGCGTAGCGGGCGATGTCGAGGACCGCCTGCTCGTCCACCGCGGTGCCGGATTCGTTGTTGACGTCGATCGACATGGTCGTGCTGGTCTACTTCCCCTTGGAGCCCTTGGCACCGGTTCTGCCCCGGCCCCCCTGGTGGGTGCCGCTCTCGGTGCCCTGGTGGCTGTCGTACTTCTCGTACGCGTCGACGATACGGCCCACCAGCTTGTGCCGGACGACGTCCTGGGACGTCAGCCGGGAGAAGTGGACGTCCTCGACACCCTCCAGGATCTCCTGCACCTGCCGCAGCCCGCTCTTGGTACCGCCGGGCAGGTCGACCTGGGTGACGTCACCGGTGATGACGATCTTCGAGTCGAAGCCGAGCCGGGTCAGGAACATCTTCATCTGCTCGGGGCTGGTGTTCTGCGCCTCGTCCAGGATGATGAAGGCGTCGTTGAGCGTGCGGCCACGCATGTACGCCAGCGGGGCGACCTCGATCGTGCCCGCCGCCATCAGGCGCGGGATCGAGTCGGGGTCGAGCATGTCGTGCAGGGCGTCGTAGAGCGGGCGCAGGTACGGGTCGATCTTCTCGTACAGGGTGCCGGGGAGGAAGCCGAGGCGTTCACCGGCCTCGACCGCCGGGCGGGTCAGGATGATGCGGTTGACCTGCTTGGACTGCAGCGCCTGTACGGCCTTCGCCATGGCCAGGTAGGTCTTGCCGGTACCGGCGGGGCCGATGCCGAAGACGATGGTGTGCTTGTCGATGGCGTCGACGTAGCGCTTCTGGTTGAGGGTCTTGGGGCGGATCGTGCGGCCGCGCGAGGACAGGATGTTCTGCGTCAGCACCTCGGCCGGGGTCTCGGGGCCGTCGCTCGTACCCTCGTCGCTCGCCTTGAGCATGGCGATCGAGCGTTCCACTGCGTCCTCCGTCATCGGCTGCCCGGTGCGGAGCACCAGCATCATCTCGTCGAACACGCGCTGGATCAGGGCGACTTCCGCCGGATCGCCGACCGCGCTGATCTCGTTGCCCCGGACATGGATGTCGGCCGCCGGGAAGGCCTTCTCGATCACGCGCAGGAGGGAGTCGCCGGAGCCCAGCACGGTCACCATCGGGTGCTGTGCGGGAATGCTGATCCGTGCTCTCGCCTGGTCCTGTGCGGAGGTGTGAGCTGTCGGTGTCTGAGTCATGGGCCGGCGCTGATGGCCTGCGTGTCCTCCTCGTCACGGCCGCCCCCCTTACGGCGGCCTCGCACGTCCAGAGTACGCCGGGGGGCCGTCAACACCGCAGCGGTTTTCACCCACGCGGGTGGCTGCGCCGCCTTGGGGAGGGTGTGGCAATTCGACGCGGGCGGGTGCGGGCCGGTGGTCGGGCACCCGGCCTCCGGCCGGGTCCGGTTGTTCCCACCCGCACCGCCCGTGCGGCTTTCGTCGTCGGGTGCGGGTGGCCCCGGTGGGGCCCGGGCGCCGTCGGCGGGTGCGGGTCGGGGGGCGGGAGGGGGCTGTGGTGTTTGTGGCTCTGCGTCGGGGATGGGGTCAGGTGGTGCGGCCGAAGCCGATGGTGGGGACTGCTCGGCGTAGGGGCCAGGGGCGGTCGAGGTGGGTGGGGACGAGGGTGTCGAGGAAGGCGTAGCGGCGCAGGGCGGCGGGGTTCTGGGTCTCCAGGGACTGGACCCGGCGCCACCAGGCGCCGATCTCGGACCAGCCGGGGGCGGAGAGGGAGCCGCCGAACTCCTGGACGGAGAGCGCGGCGGTGAGACCGGCGAGGGCGAGGCGGTCGGCGAGGGGCCAGCCCGCGAGGGTGCCGGTGACGAACCCGGCGACGAACACGTCCCCGGCGCCGGTCGGGTCCAGCGCCTCGACCGCGATGGCGGGCACCTCGGCGGTCTCGCCGGTGCGCCGGTCCACCGCGTAGGCGCCCTCCGCGCCGAGGGTGACGACCGCGACCGGTACGTGCTCGGTGAGGGCGTGCGCGGCCGCCTTGGGGCAGGTGGAGCCGGTGTACCGCATCGCCTCCTCCGCGTTGGGCAGGAACGCCTCGCAGTGCTCCAGGTCGGCGAGTCCGGCGAGGTCCCAGGCGCCGGTGTCGTCCCAGCCGACGTCGGCGAAGATCCGGGTGCCCTCGCGGGCGGCCTGGGCGATCCAGGGGGCGCGGCGGCCGGGGGTGAGGGAGGCGACGGCGGCACGCGCGGGCGGCGGACAGTCGGGCGCGGTCTCCTCGGGGGGCGGCTCGTGCCCGTGGGAGATCATCGTGCGCTCGCCCTCGTACGCCATGGAGACGGTGACCGGCGAGTGCCAGCCGGGCACCGTACGCGAGGGGGTGAGGTCGATGCCCTCGCCCTGGGCCAGCGCGTCCCAGCAGTACTCCCCGTAGTGGTCGTCCCCGAAGGCCGCGGCCAGCGAGGTGCGCAGGCCGAGGCGGGCGAGGGCGGCGGCCATGTTGGCGACGCCGCCGGGGCTGGAGCCCATGCCGCGCGCCCAGGACTCGGTGCCGCGCACGGGGGCGGTGTCCAGGCCGGTGAAGACGATGTCGAGGAAGACGGTGCCGGTGAGGTAGACGTCCCAGGGCGGGTCGCCGGGGGCGCGCAGCGCGGCCAGCGGGTCGATCTGGGCCTGGTGGCGCGCGGTCTGCGTGAGGTGCTCCGGGTCGCCTCCGGTTTCCTCTCCGGCGATCGCGTGGGACGGCATCTGTGCGGGCTCCCTGACGTGGTACGGATCTGGCCAGTGTGCACCACCGACCGGCCGGTGACCGAGGGTTCGGCGGCCGGAATCCGCTGGTTCCGGGGGCTCGCGGGAGCGTGCGGGGGGTTACCAGCGGGGCATCACCGGGGTCTGCCAGGCGGGGTCCGCGTGGCGCATCGCGGCGCTGTCGTCCCGGTCGCGCAGGGAGCCGTCGTCCGTCGCCCAGCGGTGGTGGAGGCGGGCGAGGGCGTCCCGGTCGAGGTCGACACCGAGGCCGGGGCGGTCGGAGACGGTGACGTGCCCGGCGGTGAAGGGCAGGCGCTCGGTGAGCACGTCCTCGCTCTGCCAGGGGTAGTGGGAGTCGCAGGCGTGGTGCAGGTTCGGCACGGTGGCCGCGACCTGGGTCATCGCGGCGAGGCTGATGCCGAGGTGGGTGTTGGAGTGCATGGAGACCCCGACCCCGAAGGCGGCGCAGATCGCGGCGAGGTGCCCCGTGTTGCGCAGCCCGCCCCAGTAGTGGTGGTCGGAGAGCACCACCCGCACGGCGTCGCGGGTGAACGCCTCCTTGATCTCGCCGAACGTGGTGACGCACATGTTGGTGGCGAGCGGCACCCCGGTCAGCGCGGCGACCTCGGCCATGGCGTCGGTGCCCAGCACCGGGTCCTCCAGGTACTCCAGCAGGTCGGCGAGTTCCGCGGCCACCTTCAGCGCGGTCGGCACCGACCAGGCCCCGTTGGGGTCGAGCCGCAGCGGGGCGCCCGGGAACGCCTCGGCGAGGGCGCGTACGGCCGCGATCTCCTCCTCCGGCGGGAGGACACCGCCCTTGAGCTTGAAGGAGGTGAACCCGTGCCGTCCGGACAGCGCGCGGGCCTGCGCGACCACCCCGGCCGGGTCGAGCGCGGCACCCCAGTCGTCCGGGGCTCCGCCGGGGTGGGCGGCCCACTTGTAGAAGAGGTAGGCGCTGTACTCCACGGAGTCCCGCAGCTTCCCGCCCAGCAGCGCGTGCACGGGCAGCCCGAGTGCCCGGCCCTGGGCGTCCAGGCAGGCGACCTCGAAGGCGGAGAGCACGGACAGCCGGAGTTTGTCGGCGCTCTGCACCCCGCGCAGGCCGCCCGCGTCGACGGCGCCCCTGACCCGGCTCTCGTCCACGGCGAGGTCGAGGGAGAACAGCGCGTTCACATCCGTGACCGAGTGTCCGGTGAGCCGGGCGGCCAGCGGGCGGGCCAGCTCCAGGTACTTCGTGTCGCCGTAGGTCTCCCCGAGCCCGGTGACCCCGCCCGCCGTGACCACCTCCACGATCAGCCGGGGCGTGTACGGCTGGTGCACCCCCTGGGTGTTGAGCAGCGGCGGGTCGGCCACCAGGACCGGCGTGAGGCGTACCTCGGTGATGGTCAGGTCCGGGGTCACAGGGCGGCTCCCACGAGGTCGAGTCCGGCGGCGAGGAGGTCCTTCAGCGCGGCGAGGTCGGCGGCGGAGGGGTCGGTCAGGGGCGCCCGTACGGGTCCGACGCGCGCGCCCCTGAGCCGGGCGGCGGCCTTGACCAGGGAGACGGCGTATCCGGGCACCCGGTCGCGGAGTTCGACGAAGGGGACGTAGAAGCCGCGCAGCAGCCAGTCGGCCGTGTCGTCGTCCCCGGCGCGCAGGGCGGTGCGGAAGGCGCCCGCGATCTCGGGGGCGAAGGCGTGCACGGCGGAGGAGTAGGCGGGTACGCCGACGGCGGTGTAGGCGCGGGCCTGGACCTCGGCGGTGGCGGCGCCGTTGAAGAACAGGAAGTCCTCGGGGGCGGCCAGGGTGAGCCGCTGGAGCCGGTCGAGGTCGCTGTGGCCGTCCTTGAGCCCGATGACGTTCGGGATGCCCGCGAGGCTCCTCAACGAGTCCACGGTGTAGGCGACTTGGTCCCGCTGGTAGGCGATGAGCGGGAGCCGGGTGCGGGCGGCGAGCTGGGCCAGCTGCGCGACGAGTCCGTCCTGCGGGGCGGCGACCAGGTAGTGCGGCAGCACCAGCAGGGCGTCGGCCCCGGCCTCCTCGGCGATGCGGGCGAAGCGGGCGGCCTGTGCCCAGCCGTAGCCGGTACCGGCGACGACCGGCACCTGCCCGGCCGCCTCCTCGACGGCGATGGTGACGACCTGCCGGTACTCGTCCTCGTCCAGGGAGAAGAACTCCCCGGTGCCGCAGGCGGGGAAGAGGGCGCCGGGACCGGCGGCGAGGCGGTCGGCCACATGCGTGCGGCAGCCTCCGGGGTCGAGGGTGCCGTCCTCGTGGAAGGCGGTGAGCGGGAAGGAGAGCACACCCCGCGCCATCCCCTCCCGCAGCCGCCGGGCCACGTCCTGCGGAGCGCCGCTCACCCGCACCATCTCCTCTTGTGAATGCCGTCCACGTATGAGAACCGAGGCTAGGTACAGGCACCGGGACCGTCAATGGGGTGGGGTCCGGGTGAGGTCCGGGCGAAGTCCGCGCGGAGTCCGGGCGCGGTTCGAGCGGACGGAGGGAGCGACAGGGCGCGCGCTGAAGCGGGGCGGCGCGGAGCGGGGGCGCGCAGCAAAGAGCCCCACCCCGCTCGGAAGCGGGATGAGGCTCTGTTCGGAGCGCCGGGCAGGCCTTGCACCTGCATTTCCCCGCAGGAAGCGGGGCGTCTTTCCTTGGACCACCAACGCACTGTCCGCCACCGGGAGTTACGGCGACCGCGACGTGAACAACCATAGCGCATCCCGGAGTTCTGTGCGATCACCGTCCGGGCGTTCGAGCACCAAATCGACAGTGTCTACCCGCCCCTGTCGAGATCAAACGTGATAGTGATCTGAATCACGTCGGCCGAACTTCTGCTCCAAACCGCGTGCTTGATACAACTTGCTCGCGCGCTCCCGTCGGACAGACGGCCGTCGCCCTCCCCCCTCTTTCACTCCTCGTCGAGCTGTCGCTCACGCCTGCCCTGGGAACGCCCGTGTTCGCCCCCCGCTCCATCCCCTGGCCCCTCGTCGCCCTCTTCACGGCCGGGTACCTCGCCTCGTATCTCCTGCCGACCACGGTCGGCCGTCTCGACAGCGCGCTGCCGCTGTCCGCCACCCAGGCCGGCGCCATCGGCAGTGCCCTGCTGCTGAGTTCGGCGTCGGCCGGGTTCACGCTGGCCGCCCGGGTGGACCGGTTCGGCGCCCGTGCGCTCGCCCGGCTGGGGCTCACCCTGGCCGTGCTCGGCTACGGCTCGGCCGCCCTCACCGACTCGGTCCCCGCCGTGGTGCTGGGCGCGGTCGTCGGCGGGTTCGGCTCCGGCACGATGACGGCGGTCGCCGCGAGCGGCATCGCCGCGGGGCGCGATCCGCACCGGGCCACCACGTCCGGGCTGCTCGTGGTCTCCGCCCTGGCGGGTGCCCTCTATCTGACCATCCCGCGCCTCGGACCCGGCCACGGTCTGCCGCTCGGCGCGGTCGCGCTGACCGCGCTCGCGGTGTGGCCGTTCACCGGCCGCCTGCCCGCCCGCACGGCCCCGGCGGCCGGTTCGACGGTCATACGCCGGCCGCTCCCGCACCGCCGGTCCGGGCTGCTGCTCGCCGCGACGATGCCCTGCTGGTCGCTGGCGCAGAACGCGCTGTGGGGCGTCAGCGGGCGCATCGGGCTGGGGCAGGCGCACCTCACCGAGATCACGGTCGGTGTGGTGTTCGCGGTCGCGCTGGGCGCCGGACTGCTGGGCGTGGTCGGCGCGGGCGCCCTCGGCCCCCGCCTCGGCCGCGCGCTGCCGATCGGGCTCGGTACGGCGCTGATCGCGGGCTGCATCGCGCTGAGCGCCTCGGCCACCGATCTGCCGTCCTTCGCGCTGGGCGAGATCGCCTGGAACCTCTGTTACCCGGTGGTGCTGTCCTACGTGATCAGCCTGGCCGCCGCTCTCGACACCCGGGGCCGCTGGGCGGTGCTGGTCGGCTCGGCCGCGTCGCTGGGCACGGCCGCCGGTCCGCTGACCGGCAGCCTGCTGTCGGCCCGCGCGGGCTTCGCGGGGATGGGCGAGATCCTGGCGGTGCTCCTGCTGCTGGCGGCCGTCCCGATGTCCGTGGTCGCCCTGCGGACGGCACCCCGCCGCCTGCGGGTGGTGGAGATCTCCCTGCGCCCGGCGCCCGTGCCGGACCTGGCCCTCGCGGACCTGGCCGTCACGACCGCGGCCGTCAGGGACACGCCGGTCACGGTCGGGGGTGTCACCGTCCGGGACCTGGCCGCCAAGGGCATCCCGGCCGTGCACATCCCCCTCACCGACACCCCGACCGCGACCGTCCCCGCCTGACTACGCCGCCCCGCCCGGGAACTCGTACGCCTCGACCTCCGCCAGGTACCGCGCCCGGCGGGGCTCGTCGTCCTCCAGGAAGGAGGCGAGGAAAGAGTTGCGGGCCAGCTCGCGCAGCCGGTCCTCGGTGAGACCGAGGGTCTGCTGGACGGCGGTGAAGTTGTCGCCCGCGTAGCCGCCGAAGTAGGCGGGGTCGTCGGAGTTCACCGTGCACATCAGCCCCGCCTCCAGCATCGCCGGGAGCGGGTGGTCGGCCAGCGTGTCGACCGTGCGCAGCCGGACGTTGGACAGCGGGCACAGCGTCAGCGGGACGCGGTCCCGGACCAGCCGCTCGACCAGCGCCGGGTCCTCCATGGACCGCAGCCCGTGGTCGACCCGCTCCACCCCGAGCAGGTCCAGGGCCTGGACGACGTACTCCGGCGGCCCCTCCTCACCGGCGTGGGCCACGCGCCGCAGGCCGAGCGCGGCGGCGGCGTCGTAGACCTCGCGGAACTTCTCCGGCGGGTTGCCCACCTCGGCGGAGTCCAGGCCGACCGCGGTGATCCGGTCCAGGTACGGCTTCGCCGCGTCCAGCGTCGCGAGCGCCGACTCGGCGGACTCGTCCCGCAGGAAGCACATGATCAGCTTGGTGGAGACGCCGTGGGTCTGCTCGCTGCGGCCCAGCGCCCGCCACAGCCCCTCGATCACGGTCCCCATCTCCACCCCGCGCGCGAGGTGGGCCTGCGGGTCGAAGAAGATCTCCGCGTGCCGCACCCCCTGCTCGGCGGCGCGGGCCAGGTAGGCGTCGGCCAGCTCCTCGAAGTCCCGCTCGGTGCGCAGGACTGCCATCAGCTCGTAGTACAGGTTCAGGAAGGACTGGAGGTCCTCGAACCGGTACGCCTCGCGCAGGGCCTCGGTGTCGGCGTAGGGAAGCTCGACGCCATTGCGCTCGGCCAGTCGGAACGCAAGCTCCGGCTCCAGCGTGCCTTCGATGTGCAGGTGCAGTTCAGCTTTGGGGAGGGGCATCGAAGTATCGTACGCCCGCCTCCGCGCGCTCAGCCGCGCTTGGGCAGCGGCACGCGGTCCAGGTCGCGGGCCACGGTCAGCTCGCCCTCGAACCCGGCCGCGCGGGCCTGCCGCTCGAACTCGGCCGGGTCGGAGTAGCGCTGGCTGAAGTGGGTGAGGACGAGGTGCCGTACCCCGGCGTCGCGGGCCACGGTCGCGGCCTGCCCGGCCGTCAGGTGGCCGTGGTCCTCGGCGAGCGTCACGTCCTCGTCCAGGAAGGTGGACTCGATGACGAGCAGGTCGCAGCCGTCGGCGAGGGTCCGCACGCCGGGGCAGAGCCGGGTGTCCATGACGAACGCGAACCGCTGCCCGCGCCGCGTCTCGCTGACCTCCTCCAACGCGACCCCGCCGAGCGAGCCCTCCCGCTGGATACGGCCCACGTCGGGGCCGGAGATACCGTGCGCGGCGAGCCGGTCGGGCAGCATGCGCAGCCGGTCGGGCTCGATCAGCCGGTACCCGTAGGACTCCACCGGGTGGGACAGCCGGTGCGCCTCCAGTGTGTAGGAGGGGGTGGTGGCGAGGGGGCCGTCCGTGTCGACGGGTGCCTCGACCAGGTCGACGGTCTCCCGGTAGGCGGTGGAGTAGCGCAGCCGGTCGAAGAAGCGCTGCCCGGAGCGCGGGTAGTGCGCGGTGATCTCGTGCGGCACCCGGTCCAGGTTGATCCGCTGGATCACCCCGGCCAGGCCAAGACTGTGGTCGCCGTGGAAGTGCGTGACGCAGATCCGGTTCAGGTCGTGCGCGGCGACCCCGGCCCGCAGCATCTGCCGCTGGGTGCCCTCGCCGGGGTCGAAGAGGATGCCCTCGCCGTCCCAGCGCAGCAGGTAGCCGTTGTGGTTGCGGTGCCGGGTCGGGACCTGGCTCGCGGTGCCGAGGACCACCAGTTCACGTGCCGACATGTGGGTTATCCGGGGGGCCAGTTCAGGCCGCGGCCGCCGAGGACGTGCGCGTGGGCGTGCCAGACGGTCTGCCCGGCGCCGCTGCCGGTGTTGAAGACGGTGCGGTAGCTCTCCAGCTGTTCGCCTTCGGCGACTCCGCGGGTCTCCGCGAGTACGTCCGCCGCGAGCTGCGGGGCTTCTGCGGCCAGTTCCGCGGCGTTCTTGTAGTGGGCCTTGGGGATCACCAGGATGTGGGTGGGGGCCTGGGGGTTGATGTCCCGGAAGGCGAGGGTGGTGTCTGTTTCTCTCACCACGTCTGCGGGGATCTTGCCCGCGATGATGTTGCAGAAGAGGCAGTCTTCTTGAGGTTCGCCGGCCATTTAGCTGCGCTCGCTTTCGCCGATGATCTTTGCCTTCGGCATCCTAGTCGTTCGGGTGCGGGGCCGTTGTGGTTGCTCGCGCCCGGCGGCGGAGCCGCTGATCGACACAGCCCCGCGCCCCTAAGAGGTTGGCAGAGTGGGCGGGGTTTTTGCCGGCTCCCTCTCCAGTGCTTCCAACGCCAGGTCTATCGCCTTGTCCAGCTGGGGGTCCGTACCCGCTGCCCAGTCCTGGGGGCGCATCGGGATCTCCACGTCCGGGTCGACGCCGTGGTTCTCCACGTCCCAGCCCGCGCCCTCCATCCAGAAGGCGTACTTGGGCTGGGTGATGACGGTGCCGTCGACCAGGCTGTAGCGGCTGTCGATGCCGATCACGCCGCCCCAGGTGCGGGTGCCGACCACCGGGCCGATGCCGAGGGCGCGGATGGCGGCGTTGACGATGTCGCCGTCGGAGCCGGAGAACTCGTCGGCGACGGCCACCACGGGACCTCGGGGGGCGTCCTGGGGGTAGCTCACCGGGCTCATGCCCCGGGGGAGGTCCCAGCCGACGATGCGGCGGGCGAGCTTCTCCACCACGAGCTGGGAGGTGAAGCCGCCGCGGTTCTCGCGGACGTCCACGACCAGGCCCTCGCGGGCGACCTCCACGCGCAGGTCGCGGTGGATCTGCGCCCAGCCGGGGGCCTGCATGTCGGGGACGTGGAGGTAGCCGAGGCGGCCGCCGGAGCGTTCGTGGACGTGGGCGCGGCGGCCCTCGACCCAGGCGTGGTAGCGCAGCGGCTCCTCGTCGGCGAGGGGCACGACGACCGCGTGCCGGGGTTCGCCGCCGCCCGCCGGGGCGACGGTCAGCTCGACGGGCTTCCCGGCGGTGCCGAGCAGCAGCGGGCCGGGCCCGCTGACCGGGTCGACGGGGCGACCGCCGATGGCGAGGAGCGTGTCACCGGGACGGACGGCGACACCGGGCGCGGCGAGCGGCGAGCGGGCCTCCGGGTCGGAGGTCTCCGAGGGCAGCACCCGGTCGATGCGCCAACTGCCTTCGTCGTGGCGGGCGATGTCGGCGCCCAGCAGCCCTTGCGGGGCGCCGCCGCTCCAGCCGCCGGGCGGGACGACGTAGGCGTGGGAGGTGCCGAGTTCGCCGTGCACCTCCCAGAGGAGGTCCACGAGGTCGTCGTGGGTGGCGAGACGGCCGAGGACGGGACGGTAGCGGTCCAGGACGCCGTCCCAGTCGACGCCGCCCATGTCGGGGCGCCAGAAGTTGTCCCGCATGATCCGGCCGGTCTCGTCGTACATCTGGTGCCATTCGGCGACCGGGTCGACGGTGTGGCGGACCCGGCCGAGGTCGACCTTGATACGGGAGTCGCCGTCCTCGTCGTCCGGGGCACGGCGGTCGGCGGGTACGACGCGGAGCCTGCCGTCGCTCCACAGCAGTACACGGCGGCCGTCGCCGCTGACCTCGAAGTGGTCGGCGTCGGAGCCCAGTTGCTCCAGCCGGTGCTGGGCGAGGTCGTAGCGCTCCAGCTCGGTCTTGGGATCGGGGGCGTCGGGGGTGGCGCGGGAGACGCCGAGAACGCCGCGCACCGGGTGGCGCAGCCAGAGCATGCCGTCCTTGGCCGCGCGCAGGTTGCCGTACCGGGCGGCCTCGACGGGGAAGGGCACGATGCGGTCGGCCAGCCCGTCGAGGTCGACGCGGGTGGCGGGTGCGCCCTCGGCACCGGGGGTCTCGTCCCGGTCGGGGGTGCCGAAGGGGCGGCCGTGGCGCTGGGGGCCGAACGGGGAGGGTGTGGTCGCGGCGAGGGTGATGAGGTGCGGGCGGACGCCCTCCACGAAGGCGAGATCGAAGACGTGCTGGTCGAAGACGGGGTCGAAGGCCCGGTTGGAGAGGAACGCCAGGTGTCGGCCGTCGAGGGTGAAGACCGGCTCGTAGTCGGCGAAGCGCAGCGGGGTGGCCTCGGTGACGGTGAGGTCGGTGGTGGCCGCGAGCCGGATCTGGGAGAGCGGGCCGGGGCCGGGGTGGGTCCAGGCGAGCCAGCCGGAGTCGGGTGAGAAGGCCAGGCCATGCGGGTCGCCGTCGCCGCTGCGGTCGACCTCGCGGATCTCGCCGGTCTCCCGCTCGACGAGCAGCAGCCTGCCGTCGTGGGAGGCGACGGCGGCGCGGGTGCCGTCCGGGGACATGGCGAGTTCGAGCACGCGGCCGAGCCGTCCGGCGGCGAGGCGGCGCGGGACGGTGCCGGGGGCGAGGCCGGTGGCGGGCGCGAACTCCAGCGCGTCGTCACCCTCGGCGTCGGTCACCCACACCACCCATTCCTCGCCGCCCGCGCGGAAGGCGCGCGGCAGCCGGGCGCGCACGCCGGGCTCCGCGGCGAGGGCGCGGGCCGGTCCGGCACGGTGGGTGACCCAGTGCACGGTGCCGCGCACGGCGACCGCGCTGCCGCGCCCGGTGTGGTCGGGGGTGGCGGAGTCCAGCCAGCGGGCGGCGTCCACGACGAAGGGCTGCAGGTCGGTACGGGCGCCGCCG
Source organism: Streptomyces sp. NPDC090119 (assembly GCF_044747085.1). Classification (NCBI taxonomy): domain Bacteria; kingdom Bacillati; phylum Actinomycetota; class Actinomycetes; order Kitasatosporales; family Streptomycetaceae; genus Streptomyces; species Streptomyces sp. NPDC090119. The sequence continues at coordinate 699,576 of NZ_JBIVDK010000002.1, forward strand.
AGCCGGATGCCGGGGCGGCGGGGTTCGGCGCCGTCGAGGTCGTCCAGGACCCAGAGCTGTCCGGCGGCGACGTAGACGACGCGGACGCCGTCACTCGCGGCGTGCCGGGCGTAGAACCCGCCGAGCGGGGTGTGGCGGCGCAGGTCGGAGCCGTCGGCGAGGGAGGAGTACAGGGCGCCGGTGCCCTCGTGGTCGGAGAGGAACGCGAGGCGGTCGCCGACCCAGGACGGGTACTCGATGTTGCCGTCCAGCTCCTCGTGCAGCCGGACGAACTCGCCTTCGCCGTCCCGGTCGATCCAGAGCTTGCCCGCGGTGCCGCCCCGGTACCGCTTCCAGGCGGAGGCGTCCCGGTTCATCGAGGCCGACAGCAGCACGGTGTGCGGGCCGTGGGCGACGGCGCCCACGGGGCCGTACGGGAGGGTGGCCGCCGGGCCGCCGTCGAGCGGGACGGCGCGGGCCCAGCTGTGGCGGGTGCTGTGCCGTCCGGCCGCGCTGATCGCCAGGACCTCGCCGTCGGGGGTCCAGCCGCGGACCTGGGTGCGGCGGCTGCCCCAGTGGGTCAGGCGCCGGGAGGGTCCGCCGTCGACGGGGGCGGTGTGCACCTCGGGGGCGCCGTCGCGGGTGGAGGTCCAGGCGAGGGTGGTGCCGTCCGGGGAGATGCGGGGGTGGTTCACCGGGACGTTGTCGGCGCTGACCCGCCAGGCCCGGCCGCCGTCCAGCGGGGCGACCCAGACGTCGTCCTCCGCGGTGAAGGTGATCAAGTCGCCCCGCACATGCGGGAAGCGGAGATACGAGGCGGCGTCTTCCGTGGCAGCACCCTGAGTCACGCGATCACCCTACGCGCGAACGTCCCTCCGTGGACCCGGAATTGATCACTCCTGCGCTACTTGCCCTCGACGGGCCTGCAGGAGGGGTCGTTCTCGCACCACAGGGTGCGGGTGACGGTGACGGTCACCGTGGGCCGGGGCTGTCCGGGCGGCCGGTAGGTCGCGGGCGGGGTGTAGGAGGGGCCCACATCGCAGTTGCCGAGCCCGCTGACCCGGAAGACCTGCCGTCCGCCGACCTCGGCGGTGAGATTGCCGCGCACGCAGGCCCCGCTCACCGCGCGGGTCACCTTGCCGGTGACGGTGATGTCCCGCCCGTCCTTGGTCTTCCCCTGGCAGTCCACGGTGACCACGGTGGACTCGCTCGGCGACCCGCCGGCCGACGACCCGCCGACCTGCCTGCCGGTACAGGTCAGCCAACTCACGTCCACATCACGCTTCTTCAGTGCGTCGGTCGCCGTCGAGTCGGTGGTGTACGCGACCGAGGCCGCCCCCAGCTCGCCGGGCTGACATCCCGTCACCCCGGCGGCGACCAGCACCGCGAGCCCGGTCACGGCCAGCAGCCGCACGGGACGCGGACCGCGGCGTATCCACATCGATGCCCCCATACGGCCCAGCGTCCCACCGACTCCCGCACGGCGGAAGGCCGCATACAGCCAGTCACCCGAACGTGCGGCCCTCAGTACGCTGCCCCTGTGCGCAGCGACGAACGCAGACTCAGGCACCTGACCCTGCCGGACGGCACCGCGTACCGGTGGTCGGTCCGGCACCGGCGCCTCACGGGCGACCGGCACCGGGAGGTGCTGACCCTGCACCGGGACGGCGCCGCCGTACGCGTCGTCTTCGACGAGGGGCCCGGCCGTGTCGCGGGCACCGGATTCCACTTCCACACCGGGCTGGTGAGCGACGAGCACGGGAACTGGGTGAACCTGCACGAACCCGCCGTCGTCCGGGCGTTCGTGGACGAGATCCGTCGGCGCGGGGACACGGTCGGCGAGGTGGACGGGTGGGAGCTGCTGCCGGCCGTCGCCGTCAGCCGGGCAGCGGCAGCACCGGCTCGACGCTCCGGGCGGTGAAGACGAGCTGGGTGCCGAGCGGGTTCAGTTCAGGACCAGCGGCCGGTGCGGCCCAGCAGGAGGGCGGTCGCGGCGGTGCCCGCGGTGGAGGTGCGCAGGACCGAGGGGCCGAGCACGCAGGCGCGGGCACCGGCTTCCTCGAAGAGCGCCAACTCGTCGCGCGAGACGCCCCCTTCGGGACCGACGACGAGCACGATCTCGCCCTCGGCGGGCAGTTCGGCGGTGGCCAGCGGGACCGACTCGTGGTCGAAGTCGGAGTGCAGCACGGCGGCGAAGTCGGCCCGCGCGAGAAGTGCCGCCACCTGCTTGGTCGTTGCCGTGTCCGCGACCTCGGGGAAGCGGACCCGCCGGGACTGCTTGCCCGCCTCGCGGGCGGTGGAGCGCCACTTGCCGAGCGCCTTCAGCCCCCGCTCGCCCTTCCACTGGGTGATGCAGCGCGACGCCTGCCAGGGCACGATCCGGTCGACCCCGGTCTCGGTCATGGTCTCCACGGCGACTTCACCCCGGTCACCCTTGGGCAGTGCCTGCACGACGGTGATGCGGGGCCGCGGCTCCGGCTCCTCGCGCACCTCGGGCAGCTCGACGATCAGCCGGTCCTTGCCCTCGGTGCCGGTGACCCGGCACTGCGCGTAGCGCCCGGCGCCGTCGGTGAGGACGACCTCCTCGCCGGGTTCGAGCCGCTTCACGGAGACGGCGTGCCGTCCCTCGGGGCCGTCGAGTACGTACCGGGTGCCGTCCGCGCGGAAGTGCTCGACGACGAAGACGGGCGCGGTCATCGCGCGTCCCCTCCCTGGGCTCTGATGGGTCGGTACTGGCGCCCCGACTCGCCCCGTACGAGGTTGAGTTCGGCGGCGAGGGTGCGGACGAGTTCGGCCGCGGGCAGCGGCCGGGCAAGCCGGTGGCCCTGGCCCGCCCAGAGCGACATGCCCTGGGCGTCCCCGGCGGCGGTGGCGGCCTTGCGCAGCGGCGCGGTCAGGTGGTGCACGTCGGGGTAGGCGGCGGGCGCGTACGGCCCGTGCTCACGCAGGAAGCGGTTGGTCAGGGCGCGCGCCGGGCGTCCGGAGAAGGCGCGGGTCAGCTCGGTGCGCGGGAACACCGGGTCGGTCAGCGCCCGCTTGTGGGCCTCGGGGGCGCCGGACTCGGGGGTGGCGAGGAACGCGGTGCCGAGCTGGGCGGCGGTGGCCCCGGCGGCGAGGGCGGCGGCGATCTGCGCGCCCCGCATGATGCCTCCGGCGGCGACGACCGGGATCTCGACGGCCTGCGCGACCTGGGTGACCAGGGACAGCAGGCCGAGTCCGGTGCCGTCGTTCTCCGCGAGGTCGCGGTGGGTGCCCTGGTGGCCGCCCGCCTCGATGCCCTGCGCGATCACCGCGTCCGCCCCGGCCCGCTCGACCGCGCGGGCCTCTTCGACGGTGGTGGCGGTGACCAGGGTGACGGTCCCGGCGCGGCGCAGCGCGGCCAGCGCCTCCGGGTCGGGCACACCGAAGTGGAAGGAGACGGCGGCGACGGGATCGTCCAGCAGGACGGCGAGCTTGGCGTCGTAGCCGTCGTCGCGGCCGCCGTCGGGGTCGCCGGTCCCGGTCTCGTACCAGGCGGCCTCACCGGCCAGTTGCTGTGCGTACAGCTCGACCGCGCCGGACTCGGCGTGGGCGGGCTGGGGCAGGAAGAGGTTGACGCCGAAGGGGCGGCTGGTCAGCCCGCGCAGCCGCTTGATCTCGCGGTACATGCCGTCGGCGGTCTTGTATCCGGCGGCGAGGAAACCGAGCCCTCCGGCCTCGGAGACGGCGGCGGCCAGTTCCGGCACGGCGACACCGCCCGCCATGGGGGCCTGCACGATCGGGTGCACGACGAGATCGGCCAGTGCGGAGGACATGCCCGCATGGTGTCATGTCCGCCTGACAAGTCCGAATCGGGCCGGACGGGGCCGACCGGGGTCGGGGGGCGCGAACGCCCCCCGACATCAGCGTCCGTTGAACGCGTCCTTCAGCCGGGAGAACAGCCCCTGCTGGCCGGGCTGGAACTGACCCGTGGGCCGCTCCTCGCCGCGCAGCTTGGACAGCTCCCGCAGCACCCGCTCCTGCTCGGCGTCGAGCTTGGTCGGGGTGGTGACCTCGACGTGCACGATGAGGTCGCCCCGGCCGCCGCCGCGCAGATGCGTGACGCCCCGGTCGTGCAGCGGGATCGACTGGCCGGACTGGGTGCCGGGCCGGATGTCGACCTCCTCCATGCCGTCCAGCGTCTCCAGCGGCACCTTGGTGCCGAGGGCCGCGGCCGTCATCGGGATGGTGACCGTGCAGTGCAGGTCGTCGCCGCGCCGCTGGAAGGTGGAGTGCGGCAGCTCGTGGATCTCGACGTACAGGTCACCGGCGGGGCCGCCGCCGGGGCCGACCTCGCCCTCGCCCGCGAGCTGGATACGGGTGCCGTTGTCGACACCGGCGGGGATCTTCACGGTCAGGGTGCGCCGGGAGCGGACCCGGCCGTCGCCCGCGCACTCGGGGCACGGGGTCGGGACCACGGTGCCGAAGCCCTGGCACTGGGGGCAGGGGCGGGAGGTCATGACCTGGCCCAGGAAGGACCGGGTGACCTGGGAGACCTCGCCACGGCCGCGGCACATGTCACAGGTCTGCGCGGTGGTGCCGGGGGCCGCGCCCTCGCCGCTGCAGGTGTTGCAGACGACCGCCGTGTCGACCTGGATGTCCTTGGTCGTGCCGAAGGCCGCCTCGTCCAGCTCGACCTCGATCCGGATCATCGCGTCCTGGCCGCGCCGGGTGCGCGAGCGCGGGCCGCGCTGCGACGCCGTACCGAAGAACGCGTCCATGATGTCGGAGAAGTTGCCGAAGCCACCGGCCCCGAAACCGCCCGCGCCACCGGCGCCGCCGGCCTGCGAGAGGGGGTCGCCGCCGAGGTCGTAGACCTGCTTCTTCTGCGGGTCCGACAACACCTCGTAGGCGGCGTTGATCTCCTTGAACCGCTCCTGGGTCTTCGGATCGGGATTGACGTCCGGATGCAGCTCGCGCGCGAGCCTGCGGAACGCCTTCTTGATCTCATCCTGCGACGCGTCGCGGCGCACGCCGAGAACGGCGTAGTAATCCGTGGCCACTTACGACTCCGCCAGGATCTGTCCGACGTACCGTGCCACTGCGCGTACCGCTCCCATCGTTCCCGGGTAGTCCATGCGGGTCGGTCCGACCACGCCGAGCTTGGCAACCGCCTCGCCGCCCGAACCGTAGCCGACCGACACGACGGACGTGGAGTTGAGTCCCTCGTGGGCGTTCTCGTGCCCGATACGCACGGTCACGCCCGGATCTTTGGCCTCGCCGAGGAGCTTGAGGAGCACGACCTGCTCCTCGAGGGCCTCCAGCACGGGCCGGATCACCAGGGGGAAGTCATGTCCGAAACGGGTGAGATTGGCGGTGCCGCCGATCATCAGCCGTTCCTCGTTCTCCTCGACGAGTGTCTCCAGCAGAGTGGAGAGCACTGTGGAGACCGTACCGCGATCCTCCGCCTCGAAGGCATCGGGGAGGTCCTCGACCAATCGCGGTACGTCGCTGAACCGGCGTCCGGCCACCTTGCTGTTGAGCCGCGCCCGCAGGTCCGCGAGCGGTGCCTCGCCGAACGGCGCGGGGCAGTCGACCATCCGCTGCTCGACCCGGCCGGTGTCCGTGATCAGCACGAGCATCACGCGGGCGGGGGCGAGTGAGAGCAGTTCCACATGCCGGACCGTGGACCGGGTCAGTGAGGGGTACTGCACGACGGCGACCTGCCGGGTGAGCTGCGCGAGCAGCCGGACCGTGCGGGCCACGACGTCGTCGAGGTCGACCGCGCCCTCCAGGAAGTTCTGGATCGCACGCCGCTCGGGCGCCGTCATCGGCTTCACACCGGCGAGCTTGTCGACGAAGAGCCGGTAGCCCTTGTCGGTGGGGATGCGCCCGGCGCTGGTGTGCGGCTGGGCGATGAACCCCTCCTCCTCCAGCGCGGCCATGTCGTTGCGCACGGTGGCCGGGGAGACGCCGAGGCTGTGCCGTTCGGTGAGGGCCTTGGAGCCGACGGGCTCCTCGGTGCCGACGTAGTCCTGCACGATGGCGCGCAGTACCTGCAGCCTGCGTTCGCTCAGCATGCGCACCTCCATCACGTCGCCCCCCGGCCCCTGCGGTGTACCGCCTGGCACTCTGCGTACGCGAGTGCCAGACTTCCCCGGCCAGTGTACGGCCGTGGGGTGCTCATCGGGCAAGGTCGGTGCGGTCCGCCCGGCTTGTCCCCAGCTAGCGTGCGGGGATGACCGTGACTTGGGAAGACCTCGGGTGGGAGCGGCTGGCCGAAGGGGTGGGGCGGTGCCGACTGCCGGGCTGGGACTGCACGGTGGGGCTGGTGCTGGGCGTGGGCACGGCACTGGTGGTGGACGCGGGGTCGGGCCTCGCGGAGGGGGCCGGGCTGCGGGCCGCCGTGCGGAGGCTGGCCGGGCGCGATGTGACTCATCTCGCGCTGACCCACCCGCACTTCGATCATGTCCTGGGCGCCCCCGCCTTCGCCGGGGCGGAGGTCTACGGCGCGGTCGGGCTGGACGTGGTTCTCGCGCACGAGCGGGAGCCGCTGCGGCGGGACGCGGTCGGCCACGGGGTCCCGGCCGGGGAGGCGGAGGCCGCCGTACGCGCCCTGCTGCCGCCCGCGCATCTGGTGTCCGGCGAGTGGACGCTCGACCTCGGCGGCGGCCGCCAGGCGCTGCTGGCCAACGTCGGCCCCGCGCACACCGCCCACGATCTCGCGGTGCTGGTGCCCGGCTCCCCCGAGGTCGTCTTCTGCGGCGACCTGGTCGAGGAGTCCGGCGAACCGCAGGCGGGCCCGGACGCGGTGCCGTCCCGCTGGCCCGCCGCGCTGGACCGGCTGCTGGCCCTGGGCGGCGAGGACGCGCTGTACGTGCCCGGTCACGGAGCGGTGGTCGACGCTGCCTTCGTACGACGTCAACGCGACGCCCTGGCAGCACGTTTCGGCGTGTCCTGAGTACCGGGCGGCCGCTTCTCCTATGGTCATCAGAATGCGCGACTACTCCCCCGACCTGACCGCCCCCTGGAAGAAGCCTCAGCCGGTGCCCGAGGTGGCGGCGGAGCCGGGGCTGGTGGTGGAGGAGCCCGGTACCGGGTTCTGCGGGGCGGTGATCCGCTGCGAGGCGGGGACGGTGACGCTGGAGGACCGCTTCGGCAAGCACCGGGTGTTCCCGCTGGAGCCGCGCGGCTTCCTGCTGGAGGGCCGCCCGGTCACCCTGGTCCGCCCGGCCGCCGCCCCGGCGAAGCCCGCCCGCACCGCCTCCGGCTCCGTCGCCGTCCCGGGCGCCCGCGCCCGCGTGGCCCGCGCCGGGCGGATCTACGTCGAGGGTCGGCACGACGCCGAGCTGGTGGAGAAGGTCTGGGGCGATGACCTGCGCATCGAGGGCGTGGTCGTGGAGTACCTGGAGGGCGTGGACGATCTGCCCTCGATCGTGGCCGAATTCGCCCCCGACGCGGACGCCCGCCTGGGCATCCTGGTCGACCATCTGGTGCCCGGCACCAAGGAGTGGCGCATCGCCCGGTCGGTGACCAGCGAGCACGCCCTGGTGGTCGGGCACCCGTACATCGACATCTGGGAGGCCGTGAAACCGTCGGCCGTCGGCATCCCCGCCTGGCCCCGCGTCCCCCACGGCCAGGACTGGAAGAAGGGCGTCTGCAAGGCCCTGGGCTGGCCGGAAAACACCGGTGCGGTGTGGCAGGCGATCCTGGCGAAGGTGACGTCTTATCGGGACCTGGAGCCGGAGCTGCTGGGGCGGGTGGAGGAACTGATCGACTTCGTCACGGATAGCGGTGGGGCCTGACCCCAGGCAGGGTCCCGAATTCGTCCGTGTCCAGTTCAATGCCGAGTACATCCAGCGGTAGTCGGTCACCGAATTTGATGATCTCTTGGCTCCGGTAGTCCGCGTCATCCCCCTTGCCTGCGGGCTTTGTGAGCAGTACGGAGTGCCCCATGATCGGGTCGATGACGAGGTACGCGGGAATCTCCCCCGCCGCGTAGATCGAGCGCTTGATCACGTAATCGTGGTGCACGCTGGACTTGGAAACGACCTCAACCACCAAGCTGATCAGTCGGCATGGCACCAGACGTCCGCTGTCCGGCAGCAGGTCGCGCGCAAGGACCACCAGGTCGGGAACAGGTTCACTGGCCTCACCGAAGATGTCGATGTCCTGTGTCTGAAGACGCGACCAGCGCTGCCGTGGGATCTGGTCCTGCACATCGGTCACGATCCTGTTGTGCACGATGTCAGGGCTGGCCATCATCACGATTACCCCCCGGAGGAGCTCGACCTTGACCCCCTCCGGGGGTTCGAGTTCCTCGAAATACTTGGTCATCCCACGTTCGTCCACAGCGGTCATCTCCGTGGCCCTCCACATCCGCCGCGAGCTTTTGACGGCAGCCTACGGACCAGATTAGGGAGTGAACCGGCATCGCGCACCGATTCACCCCGGCGAGTGATCAGTCCACCAGGTCCCGCACCACCGCGTCCGCCAGCAGCCTTCCGCGCAGGGTGAGGGCCGCGTGGCCCTCGGTGTGGCGGTCGGGGCGGAGGAGGCCGTCGGTCAGGGCGCGGTCGGCGGCGGACAGGCCGGCCGGTTTCAAGAGGGACAGCGGGACGCCGTCGCGGAGGCGGAGTTCCAGGAGGATGCGCTCCACCCGGCGGTCCTCGTCGGAGAGGAGTTCGCGGCCCGCACCGGGGGTGCGGCCCGCGGCGAGGGCGGCCGCGTAGGCACCGGGGTGCTTGACGTTCCACCAGCGCACGCCGCCGATGTGGCTGTGGGCGCCGGGGCCCGCGCCCCACCAGTCGGCGCCGCGCCAGTACAGCTCGTTGTGCAGGCAGCGGGCGGCCTCGGTGGTGGCCCAGTTGGAGACCTCGTACCAGTGCATGCCAGCCGCGGTGAGCATCTCCTCGGCGATGAGGTACCGGTCGGCGTGCGTGTCGTCGTCGGTCATCGGGACCTCGCCGCGCCGGATGCGGCGGGCGAGCTGGGTGCCCTCCTCGACGATCAAGGCGTAGGCGCTGATGTGGTCGGGGCCCGCGCCGAGCGCCGCTTCCAGGGAGGCGCGCCAGTCGTCGTCGGACTCGCCGGGGGTGCCGTAGATCAGGTCGAGGTTGACGTGGTCGAACCCGGCGGCGCGGGCCTCGGCCACGCATGCCTCGGGGCGGCCGGGGGTGTGGGTGCGGTCGAGGATCTGCAGGACGTGCGGCTTGGCGCTCTGCATGCCGAAGGAGAGCCGGTTGAAGCCGCCTTCGCGGAGGGTGGCCAGGTAGGCGGGGTCGACGGAGTCCGGGTTGGCCTCGGTGGTGATCTCGGCGTCGGGCGCGAGGCCGAACTCGTCCCGGATCGCGCCCAGCATCCGCACCAGGTCCCCGGCGGCCAGCAGGGTGGGGGTGCCGCCGCCGACGAAGACCGTACGGACCTCGCGGGGGTCGTCGCCGAGCACCTTGCGGGCGAGGCGGATCTCCTCGACGACGGTGTCCGCGTAGTTGTCCCGCGAGGCGAGCACGCCGCCCGTGCCACGCAGCTCGGTGGCGGTGTAGGTGTTGAAGTCGCAGTAACCGCAGCGGGTGGCGCAGTAGGGGACGTGCAGATAGAACCCGAGGGGCCGCTCGGCGGCACCGGCGAGCGCGGCGGCGGGCAGCGCGCCGTCGTCGGGGACGGACTCGCCGTCGGGGAGTGCGGAAGGCATGTCCTCCATTGTCCCGCACCGCGCGCGGGACCCCGCGCACCCGCCTGTCACTGTGCCTGGAGCACCAGCAGGGCGAGATCGTCCTCGGGTTCGTCCTCGCCGAAGCCGTGCACCAGGTCGCGGATGCGGTCCGCGATGTGCTCGGCGCTCAGGCCCGTGCAGCCGGACAGGGCCCGGGCGAGGCCGTCGCCGTCGTCGAACTGGTCGGTGCCGGAGCGGCGCTCGGTGACGCCGTCGGTGACGCAGAGCAGGCTGTCGCCGGGGAGCAGCTCGATGGTGTCGCTGGTGTAGGTCTCGTCCTCGACGACGCCGAGCAGGGTCTGCGGGCGGGCGACGGTGCGCACCTCGCCGCCGGGGCCCAGCACCAGGGGCAGCGGGTGTCCGGCGGAGGCGAGGGTGCAGCGGACGCCGCCTTCGACGGGGGTCAGCTCGCCGTAGAGCAGGGAGAGGAAGCGGGTCTGCGGGCCGTCGCCGGGGGCGAAGGGGCCGCCTCCGGCGGCGATCAGGGCGCGGGCGGCGGCGTCGGCGGCCTCGGTGGCGTCGTCGAGGAGGAGCTGGTTGAGGCGGTCGAGGACGTCCGCGACGCCGTACCCCTCGCGGGCGAGCAGCCGGAGCCAGGGGCGGGCGAGGCCGATGACGACGGCGGCCTCGGGGCCCTTGCCCTGGACGTCGCCGACGGCGAAGCACCAGCGGCCCCGGCCTGCCGGGAACAGGTCGTAGAAGTCGCCGCTGGGGCCGCCCTGGTCGCGGGGTTCGTAGACGAGGGCGCTGGTCATGCCGGGGATCTCGGCGACGGCGCCGGGCAGCAGTCCGCGCTGGAGCACGGCGCTGATGGTGGCCTGCCGGGCGTACTGGCGGGCGGCGCCGATGGCGAGGGCGACCCGGCGGCCGAGGTCCTCGACCAGGCCGGTGACCTCGTCGGGGAAGCCGAGCAGTCCGCAGCGGCCGATGAGGAGGGTGCCCAGCGGGCGGCCGCCCGCGATCAGCCGGTAGGCGAGGGCGGTGCCGTGGGTGCCCTCGGGGCCGAGCGCGGTGCCGGGCCAGGGGTAGGGCTGGGGTCCGGAGCGCACGCCGTGGCCGGGGCGCGGTGGCTCCTTCTCCAGGGCCCCCTGGAGATCCTCGATCCGGCTCTCGCTGGCGTGCCAGACGCGGGCGGGCCCGTCGCCGCCGCCGCGTATGGTCGCCTCGTCCTCCAGCCAGATGGCGCACCAGTCGGCGAGCCGGGGCACGATCAGCTGGCCGGTGAGGGCGGCGACCAGGTTCTCGTCGAGCTGTCCGGCGAGGAGGTCGGAGGCTTCGGCGAGGAAGGACAGCGCGCCCCGGCCGAGCCAGTCGCGGTCGCCCGTGGCGCGCTGCGGCTGCGGGGCGAGGGCTTCGGCGGCGACCAGCGCGGGGGCGGGCGCGGGGCCGTCGGGCTCCTCGGTGCCGCCGGGCGGCAGCCGGGCCCAGACGGTCTTGCGGCCGGTGCGGTAGGTGACGCCCCAGGACTCGGCGAGGGTGGCGACCAGGCGCAGCCCGCGCCCGTGCTCGGAGGCCTCGTACGGGGCCTCGCCGTCGGGGTCGCGCGGGGCGCGGGCGGGGTGGTGGTCGTGGACCTCCACGACGAACGCGCCGTCCTCCTCCAGCCGCCAGTCGACCTCGACCGCGGTTCCGGCGTGGACGACGGCGTTGGTGACGAGTTCGCTGACGACGGCGGTGGCGTCGTCGCCGAGCCGGGCCGCGCCGGCCGGGCCGGTGAGGCCGAGGTCGGCCCAGTCGGTGAACGCGGCGCGCACCAGGGCGCGGGCCGAGCCGGGTGCCGCGGGGCTGCCGGGGAGGGTGGCCCGGCCCTGGGCGAGGGTGCGCGTGCCGGAGGGCGCCGGTGCGCCGTCCGCTCCGGCGTCGCCCGCCCGTTGCACGGGTATGGCCGCCATGTCCATGCGGCCAGGGTGACAGACAGGCGGGACGCATAAGCACCGAGTCACCGAAGTGAACGGCCGTGACGACGAACTCGGCTACCGCCTGGCCAGAAGGCGGTCAAATCCGGTCATGGCCGAAAGCGAACCCGCCGGGGCGGCCGAAAAACCACCCCGGCGGGTGCTCCTCACGCCTCGCGGGCCCCGTTGTACATCTCGTCGATCAGGCCCTTGTACTCCCGCTCGACCACGGGCCGCTTCAGCTTCAGGCTGGGCGTGATCTCCCCGTGCTCGACGTCGAGGTCGCGCGGCAGCAGCCGGAACTTCTTGATGGTCTGCCAGCGCTGGAGCCCCTGGTTGAGCTCCTTCACGAAGCCGTCGACCAGCTCGACGGTCTGCGGCGCGGCCACCACCTCGGCGTACGACTTGCCCTCCAGGCCGTTGTCGGCGGCCCACTGGAGGATCGTGGGCTCGTCGAGGGCGATGAGGGCGGTGCAGTAGTTCCGGTCGGCGCCGTGCACCAGGATGTTGGAGACGAAGGGGCAGACCGCCTTGAACTGGCCCTCGACCTCGGCGGGCGCCACGTACTTGCCGCCCGAGGTCTTGATCAGGTCCTTCTTGCGGTCGGTGATGCGCAGATAGCCGTCGGCGGACAGCTCGCCGATGTCGCCGGTGTGGAACCAGCCGTCGGACTCCAGCACCTCGGCGGTCTTCTCGGGCTGCTGGTGGTAGCCGTCCATGACGCCGGGGCCGCGCAGCAGGATCTCGCCGTCGTCCGCGATGCGCACCTCGCAGCCGGGCAGCGGCTTGCCGACCGTGCCGGTGCGGTACGCCTCACCGGGGTTCACGAAGGAGGCGGCGGAGGTCTCCGTGAGGCCGTACCCCTCGAGGATGTGGATGCCCGCGCCGGAGAAGAAGTAGCCGATCTCGGGGGCGAGGGCGGAGGCGCCGGAGACGCAGGCGCGCAGGTTGCCGCCGAACGCCTCGCGCAGCTTGCCGTAGACCAGGGCGTCGGCGGCCTTGTGCTTGGCGGCCAGCGCGAACGGCACGGAAGCGGTGCCGGTGCGGCGGAAGCTGTCCTGGGACGCCTTGGCGTAGTCGCGGGCCACCTCGGCGGCCCACTGGAAGATCTTGTACTTGGCCGCGCCGCCCTCGCGGGCCTTGGCGGCCACGCCGTTGTAGACCTTCTCGAAGATGCGCGGCACGGCGGCCATGTAGGTCGGCCGGACCACCGGCAGATTCTCGATGATCTTGTCCACCCGGCCGTCGACCGCGGTGACGTGGCCGACCTCGATCTGGCCGGAGGTGAGCACCTTGCCGAAGACATGGGCGAGGGGCAGCCAGAGGTACTGCACGTCGTCGGCGGAGATCAGGTCGGTCGAGGCGGTGGCCCGCGCCATGTACGCCCAGTTGTCGTGCGGCAGGCGCACACCCTTGGGGCGGCCGGTGGTGCCCGAGGTGTAGATGAGGGTGGCGAGCTGGTCGCGGGTGATCGCGCCGACCCGCTCCTTGATCAGCTCGGGGTGCTGCTCCAGGTAGGCGTTGCCGCGCTTCTCCAGTTCGGCGAGGGTGATCACCCAGTCACCGGTCTCGGCGCCCTCGGGGTCGATGACGACGACCTTGGTCAGCGCGGGCAGCTCCGCGCGCCGCTCCACCGCCTTGGCGACCTGGGCCGCGTCCTCGGCGATCAGCACCCGGCTCTCGGAGTCGGACAGGATGAACGACGACTCGTCGGCGTTGGTCTGCGGATAGACCGTGGTGGTGGCGCCACCCGCGCACATGATGCCGAGGTCGGCCAGAATCCACTCGACCCGGGTCGAGGAGGCGAGCGCCACCCGCTGCTCGGACTCGATCCCCAGCTCGATCAGACCGGCCGCGATCGCGTACACCCGCTCCGCCGCCTGGCCCCAGGTCAGCGACCGCCACTCGTCGGGGCCCTCACCGGAGGCCGCCGGGACCGGGTACCGGTATGCCTCGGCGTCCGGTGTGGCCGCCACGCGCTCCAGGAAGAGGGCCGCCACGGACGGCGGACGGTTCTCGATCAGGGTCTGTGTGTCGCTCACGACATCCTCCGGGGCCCGCGACGGTGCGGCTGACTCGGTGCGGCTGGGTGGACTCACTGGTTCGAAGCTGTTGTTTAACCCGCGAGTAACTAGCGAGCAGGCATCAGGGTAAGGGGCGACCGGCCACCGCGTAAGAGGCCACGGCCTGTGACTTCACACCGGAACCCCATCGAGATCCGCCCCCGGACCGCCCCCCGTACGAGCGCGGGCCCGCCGTACACATGTACGACGGGCCCCACTTTGCCCGGTTCGCTCCGACAACTCGGCGCGATCGCGGGCTACTTCTTGCCCTTGCCGGAGCTTCCGCCGCTGTCGTCGCTGGAGAGCACCGCGATGAACGCCTCCTGGGGAACCTCCACGGAACCCACCATCTTCATCCGCTTCTTGCCCTCCTTCTGCTTCTCCAGCAGCTTCCGCTTACGGGAGATGTCACCGCCGTAGCACTTGGCGAGGACGTCCTTGCGGATGGCGCGGATGGTCTCGCGGGCGATGACCCGCGAACCGATGGCGGCCTGGATCGGCACCTCGAACGCCTGCCGCGGGATCAGCTCGCGCAGCTTGGCGACGAGCCGGACCCCGTAGGCGTACGCCTGGTCCTTGTGGGTGACCGCCGAGAAGGCGTCCACCTTGTCGCCGTGCAGCAGGATGTCGACCTTGACCAGGCTGGACGCCTGCTCGCCGGTGGGCTCGTAGTCCAGGGAGGCGTAGCCGCGGGTCTTGGACTTCAGCTGGTCGAAGAAGTCGAAGACGATCTCCGCGAGCGGCAGCGTGTAGCGGATCTCGACCCGGTCCTCGGAGAGGTAGTCCATGCCGAGCAGGGTGCCGCGCCGGGTCTGGCACAGCTCCATGATCGAGCCGATGAACTCGGACGGCGCGAGGATCGTGGCGCGCACGACCGGCTCGTACACATCCGCGATCTTGCCCTCGGGGAACTCGCTCGGGTTGGTCACCGTGTGCTCGGTGCCGTCCTCCATGACCACGCGGTAGACCACGTTCGGCGCGGTGGCGATGAGGTCGAGGCCGAACTCGCGCTCCAGCCGCTCCCGGATCACGTCCAGGTGCAGCAGGCCGAGGAAGCCGACGCGGAAGCCGAAGCCGAGGGCGGCGGAGGTCTCCGGCTCGTAGACCAGGGCGGCGTCGTTGAGCTGGAGCTTGTCCAGCGCCTCGCGCAGCTCCGGGTAGTCCGAGCCGTCCAGCGGATACAGGCCCGAGAAGACCATCGGCTTCGGGTCCTTGTAGCCGCCGAGCGCCTCGGTCGCGCCCTTGGCCTGGCTGGTGACGGTGTCACCGACCTTGGACTGGCGGACGTCCTTCACACCGGTGATCAGGTAGCCCACCTCGCCGACGCCGAGACCGTCGGCCGGGAGCATCTCGGGCGAGCTGACGCCGATCTCCAGCAGCTCGTGGGTGGCGCCGGTGGACATCATCCGGATGCGCTCACGCTTGCTGAGCTGCCCGTCGATGACACGGACGTACGTCACGACGCCCCGGTAGGAGTCGTAGACCGAGTCGAAGATCATCGCGCGGGCGGGGGCGTCCGCGTTGCCGACCGGGGCCGGGATCTCCTTCACGACCTTGTTCAGCAGCGCGTCGACACCGAGGCCGGTCTTCGCGGAGACCTTGAGCACGTCGTCGGGGTCGCAGCCGATCAGGTTCGCCAGCTCCTCGGCGAACTTCTCCGGCTGGGCGGCCGGCAGGTCGATCTTGTTCAGCACCGGGATGATCTTGAGGTCGTTCTCCATCGCCAGGTACAGGTTGGCGAGGGTCTGCGCCTCGATGCCCTGCGCGGCGTCGACGAGGAGGACGGTCCCCTCGCAGGCGGCCAGCGACCGCGAGACCTCATAGGTGAAGTCGACGTGGCCCGGCGTGTCGATCATGTTCAGGATGTGCGTCGTGCCCTGGTCGGGGCCCTCGGTGGGGGCCCAGGGCAGACGCACCGCCTGGGACTTGATCGTGATGCCGCGCTCGCGCTCGATGTCCATGCGGTCGAGGTACTGAGCACGCATCTGCCGCTGCTCGACGACACCGGTCAGCTGGAGCATCCGGTCGGCGAGCGTGGACTTGCCGTGGTCGATGTGCGCGATGATGCAGAAGTTGCGGATCAGAGCCGGGGCGGTACGGCTCGGCTCGGGCACATTGTTAGGGATCGCGGGCACGCAGGGTCCTGTCTCTTGAGGCGCCTTGTGCCTCGGGTCGGATCGATACGTAGACTCCATGGTCCCACGGAGAGCGACCGGGGAGCGTTTTGGGCCGCCGTCGGGGCCGCTGGTACTGTAGAGCGCTGTGCCTCATGCCCTCTCAGCGCGAGGCGCGACGATAAATTTCTGGATCACCGGTACGGGACCCTTCGCGGGCCCGTGCCTGAACCTGTAAAGGCTCCTTTCGTGGCGAACATCAAGTCCCAGATCAAGCGGATCAAGACCAACGAGAAGGCTCGGCTGCGCAACAAGGCCGTCAAGTCCTCCCTGAAGACCGCGATCCGCAAGGCCCGCGAGGCCGCTGCCGCGGGTGACGTCGAGAAGGCCACCGAGTACCAGCGCGCTGCCGCGCGTCAGCTCGACAAGGCCGTCTCGAAGGGCGTCATCCACAAGAACCAGGCCGCCAACAAGAAGTCGGCGCTCTCGGCCAAGGTCGCGGACCTCAAGGGCTGAACCTCCTTCTGATCTGACCGCCGGAAGGACCCAGAGCGGGCCCTCTCTCTCCGCTCCCGTCCGGCACCCCGAAGCCACACGCGGCCTGCGTTCGCCACGCGGGTGTGGCTTCAGCATCTTGGTCCCGAGGCCCCGGTGCCCTTCCTTCCCAGGGAGGGCGCCGGGGCCTTCGGCATGCCTGGGGGTGGGTGCCCGAGCGGGCTGGGTGCGGGCCTGGGTGGTGAAGCTCAGGCCCGCTGCCTCCTCGTTACGCGCGTCCTCGGGAGCGGGCCGCCCTGGCGATGGTCACGACCGCCTTCTCCAGCGCGTACTCGGGGTCGTCACCGCCGCCCTTCACGCCCGCGTCGGCCTCTGCGACCGCGCGCAGCGCCACGGACACCCCCTCCGGGGTCCAGCCCCGCATCTGCTGCCGGACCCGGTCGATCTTCCACGGCGGCATGCCCAGCTCACGGGCGAGGTCGGCCGGACGCCCGCCCCGCGCCGAGGACAGCTTGCCGATGGCCCGCACGCCCTGGGCCAGCGCGCTGGTGATCAGCACCGGTGCCACCCCGGTCGACAGCGACCAGCGCAGCGCCTCCAGCGCCTCCGCCGTACGCCCCTCCACCGCCCGGTCGGCGACGGTGAAGCTCGATGCCTCGGCCCGCCCGGTGTAGTACCGGCCGACCACGGCCTCGTCGATCGTGCCCTCGACGTCGGCCACGAGCTGGGCCACGGCCGAGGCCAGTTCGCGCAGGTCGCTGCCGATCGCGTCGACCAGTGTCTGGCACGCCTCGGGCGTCGCGGACCGCCCGAACTCCCGGAACTCCCCTCTCACGAACGCCAGCCGGTCGGCGGGCTTGGTCATCTTCGGGCAGGCCACCTCGCGGGCGCCCACCTTCCTGGCCGCGTCCAGCAGGCCCTTGCCCTTAGCACCACCCGCGTGCAGCAGGACGAGCGTGATCTCCTCGGCGGGCGACCCGAGGTACGCCTTGACGTCCTTGACCGTGTCGGCAGAGAGATCCTGTGCATTGCGTACGACCACGACTTTGCGCTCGGAGAAGAGCGAGGGACTGGTCAGCTCGGCGAGGGTGCCGGGCTGCAACTGGTCCGGGGTGAGGTCGCGTACGTCCGTGTCGGCGTCGGCGGCGCGGGCGGCGGCCACCACCTCCCGCACGGCACGGTCGAGCAGGAGGTCCTCCTGGCCCACGGCAAGGGTCACCGGGGCGAGAGGGTCGTCATTCGCAGTCTTTCTTGCCATCACTGACAGCATCCCACGCGGCACCGACAACCAAGCGGGGCAGGCACCCTGGCTGATCCCTGAGCGGACCCTGAGAGAGAGGTCGGGGGCGTGAGGGGCGCATGTGCGGGGAGTGCGGGCGGGGGCTCACGGCTCCTCGCGCCAGCCCTCCCACTCCCCCGCGAAGGCGTCCAGTTCGGCGGGGTCCAGCCGCTCCGCCTCGTCGTGCAGGAGCACCAGCCACTGGGCGTCCTCGGCGTCGTCCTCACCGGCCAGCGCGTCCCGTACGAGCCGGGGCTCCTCGTCCACGCCGAACCGTGCCCGGAGCGCCTCGGCGGCCTCCTCGGCGGCGTCACGGTCGGGCAGCACCAGCACATGTCTCACATCGCTCACGCGGCCATTCTCCGGCACGGCGCGACAGCCCGAGCGGCCGGGCGGGCGCTCACACCCTGGGGACGATCTGCACGTCCAGGTCGACCCGGATGCTCGGGCCGATCGCCGCGATGCCACGGGCCAGCAGGGTCTGCCAGTTGATCGTGTAGTCGTCGCGGTGGAGTTCGGTGGTGGCGCGGCAGGCGGCGCGGGTCTCGCCCTCCATCCCGGTGCCGAGGCCGAGGTACTCGGTGTCGAGGGTGACGGTGCGGGTCACGCCGTGCAGCGAGAGCCCGCCGGTGACGGCCCAGCGGTTGCCGCCCCGGCGGACGAACCGCTCGCTGTAGAACTCCAGCGTCGGGTATCGCCCCACGTCCAGGAAGTCGGGCGAGCGCAGGTGGTCGTCGCGCATCCGGACCCCGGTGTCGATGGAGGAGGCGTCGATCACCACGTGCATCGCCGAGTTCGCGACCCGGTCGGAGATCCGTACCGCGCCCGCGAACGCGTTGAACCGCCCGTGGATACGGGCCAGTCCGATGTGCCGGGCGGTGAAGACGATGGAGGAGTGGACCGGGTCGATGTCCCAGTCACCGCGCATCGGGGGCTCGGTGGGCGGCGCGACCTGGAGGGTCACGTCACCGAGCGAGGCGAGGGAGTTCTCCGCGACCATGGCCGTGGCCCGGTACGGCGTGTACCCCTCGGCGGACACCGCGAGCCGGTACTCGCCGGCCGGGACCGTCGCCATGAAGGAGCCGTAGGGGTCGGTGCCGCCGGTGACGACCTTGCGGCCCATGCTGTCGCTGATGCTGAACTCCGCCGAGGCGACCGGCTGGTTGACCGGATCGAGCACCCGGCAGCTCAGCACCCCCGCGTCGGCCGGGGTACGGAGCGCCGCCAGTGGGCTCGTCCGGTGGACCCGGTCCGTTCGTTTCTCCAGCCACCGGCCGAACATGTACGCCACTCCCGTGCGTCTCCGTGCGCCTCTGCGCGCGCCTCGACATCCTGCGTCTGCCGAAGAGTCATTCGATCACCGATGCGGCTTTCGAGCAAAACGGGCCCACATCACGGGAGTACGGCCCATGCGCCGGAAGTCACCCGAATTGGCCGCCCACGCCGAAGTCGCGCACGGTGGGTACCGCGCTCAGCCCGATGCCGAACTCGTCCCCGTACACCGCGAGCACCTCCTCGTCCGCGCCCAGCTCGCGCACCGTCTTCCGCCCGTCGGCGTCCGTGGTCGTCAACGTCCGCCCGCTGAGCGTGATCCGCCCGCCGTCTGCCGTGATCCGCGAGCACACCAGGGACCGGGTGAAGTGCGACTCCGGCGAGGTCGAGTGCCACCAGGCTCCGGCGCGGAAGTCCGGGAGAGTGCGGGGCCGCGTCTCCAGCCGGTACTGCGGTCTGCCGTCCCGGAGCACGTCCAGGTCCCCGTCACCCACCTCCACCACCCGGAACGTTCCACCGGGGTCGGCCTGGTCCCCGCGCTCACCGAAGTCCAGCGGACCGTGGCTGTGCGCCCCGAAGCCCACGTCGGCGATCAGGTCCCCGCCGTCCACCGTCCTCACCCGCAGGGCGAGATGGTCGTACGGGATACCGAGCCGTCCCTCGTCCCCGTGGACCCGGCCTGCGAGGAGCTGGACGTCGTAGCCGAGCGCGGTGAGCAACAGGGCGAAAGCGCCGTTGAGTTCGTAGCAGAAGCCTCCCCGGTGGCTTTTCGTCACCTTGTCGAGCAGCGCTTCCTCCTCCAGGACGACGGGCTCGCCGAGGTGGATGGACAGGTTCTCGAAGGGGACCGTCCGGAGGTGGCGGAGGTGCAGGTCCCGCAGGGCCTCGGTGATGGGGCGGGCGGGGCGTTCTGTGCCTAGGCGTTGGAGGTAGGCATCGGTGGGGGTGGGGTTCATGGGGCCAGTGTGGTGGGCGGGGCGGGGTTGGTCCCGCGTCACCTTCATCTCGGCGTGTGGTCCACCGGTGCCGGTGAGAGCGACGAGAGCCGAACGGGCCTTGGAAGGCGACGGCCATCCACTGGCCAGGCTTACTTCAGGGGCAGCTCGGCCAGCATGACGGCGTAGACCGGGGAGTCCGGGAAGGGCTGGCGCTCGCCGACCTTGCTGAAGCCCCAGTTCTCGTACAGGGACTGCACGCGTGGGTGGGTGACGTCGACCAGGAGGACGGCGAGGTCCTCGTCCCGGTCCTCCAGGAGAGCCCTCGTAACCAGCTCCGCCGTGCCGGTCTTGCGGTGCGACATACGGACGGCCAGCTCGGAGTAAGAGAACGTGAGGTGCCTCTCCGGTACCTCGTCCAGGTGCTCGCGCCACCACTCGCGGTCTGCCGTCGCCGGAGCCCCGTAGGCGAAGGCCACCGGCTCGTCCCCGTCGAACGCGATCACACAGGCGAAGTCGGGATTGCCGCCCCAGTGATCCACGAACCAGGGGAAGCGCTGGTTGAACTCGTCATTCATGGCGTTGGCGTACGCGTCACGGTGTACATCGATCAGGTCCTGGCGAATCCGCGGGACGTCCTCGTGGGCGAAGTGCCGGATCACCAGCTCGGGCGGGTTCAAACTCGGCTCCATTCGGTGCGGTATCGGTCCCCCCACTCTCGGGCGACAGCAGCGTGGGGCGCAAGAGTGATCAAGTCCCGGTAGTAATCGCCGAGGAGGGAACGCATCCGCCCCGGAATCGGTGAGCCGGCCATCAGCTCGATGTCCAGCACGGGTCCCGGTACATCCTTCGGCCTCACGCGGGCGGTGGGCCGACCTGGGTGGCTGAGGACCCCGAGAGGCTGACCGTGATCACGTCGCCTCCGCACAGCATCACCTGAGGCCGGCCGGGCAGGGCGGTGTTCAGTCCCGCATCACCTTCATTCCGCCGTGCGGTCCGCCCGTGCCGGTCAGGGCGAGCGCACCGTCCCGGTCCGTGCGCAGCACCGTCGCTCCGGTGGAGCGGAGGGCGGCCAGGGTGGTGGGGGCCGGGTGGCCGTATGGGTTGTCGGTGCCGCAGGAGATGAGGGCTACGCGAGGGGCGGTCAGGCGGAGGAGGTCGGGGTCCTGGTAGGCCGAGCCGTGATGGGCGACCTTGAGGACGTCCACGTGGGCGAGGTCGGCTGCCTGCGGGGTGCGGAGCAGCTCGTGTTGGGCCGGGGGTTCGAGGTCGCCCAGGAGCAGCAGGCGGAGGCCCGCTGTGCGGACCAGGAGGGTGATGCTGGCATCGTTCGGGCCGTCCGGGGGGATCAGGGCATCGGCCTGTGGCCACAGGACGCGCCAGGTGAGGGGGCCGACTCGGCGTTCCTCCCCGGCTGCTGCCGTGGTGAGGGGGATGTGGCGGGCGGCGGCCTCCCGGCGTACCGACTCGGCCTGGTCGGCGGGTTCGGGGAACGTCGTGGTCTCGATCGCGGCTACCGAACGGCCTCTCAGGACTCCGGGGAGCCCTCCTACGTGGTCGGCGTGGAAGTGGGTCAAGACCACTAGGGGGATGCGGGTGATGCCTAGTTCGCGCAGGCAGCGGTCGACCGGTGCCGGGTCGGGTCCGACGTCCACGACGACAGCTGCGCCGGGTCCCGCGGACAGTACGGTGGCGTCGCCCTGGCCGACGTCGCACACGGCGTAGCGCCAGTCGGGCGGGGGCCAGCCGGTGACCGCGCGGGTCAGCGGGGCGGGGCGTACGACCACCAGCAGGAGGAGCAGGGCCAGCGCCCCGCACCACCACGGGTGCCGGATCACGCGCCGTCCGGCCAGGACGAGGGCCACGGTGACGGCGGCCAGTAGCAGCGCCCCCGGCCAACTGCCCAGCCAGTCCACGCCCGCTCCGGGCTGGGCCGCGCCGGTACGGGCCACGGTGGCGATCCACCCGGCGGGCCAACCCGCGCACCAGGCCAGCGCCTTGGCCAACGGCATCGACGCCGGTGCCGCCGCCAGCGTCGCGAAGCCCAGTACGGTCGCGGGGGCCACGGCCAGCTCCACCAGCAGGTTGCACGGCACCGCCACCAGGCTCACCCGGGCCGACAGCACCGCCACGACCGGCGCGCACGCCGCTTGGGCCGCCGCGGCCGCCGCCAGCCCCTCCGCAAGCCGGGCGGGCACGCCGCGACTGCGCAGGGCCTCGCTCCAGCGCGGCGCCAGGAGGAGCAGCGCGCCGGTCGCCAGTACCGAGAGGACGAAGCCGTAACTCCGGCTCAGCCAGGGGTCGTACAGGACGAGCAGGAGTACGGCCGTGGCCAGCGCCGGTAGGAGGGATCTGCGGCGGCCGGTCGCCAGGGCCAGCAGGGCGACCGCGCCGCACGCCGCCGCGCGCAGCACGCTGGGGTCGGGGCGGCACACGATCACGAACGCCACGGTCAGGGCTCCAGCGAGCAGGGCCGTGGTGCGCAGGGACAGGCCCAGGACGGGCGCGACGCCCCGGCGTTCGGCGAGGCCCGCCGTGCCCGGTGGGCCGATGAGCAGAGCCAGCAGGATGGTGAGGTTGCTGCCGGAGACGGCCAGGGTGTGCGCGAGGTCGGTCGCCTTGAAGGCGTCGTCCAGGTCGGGGGTGATGCGGGAGGTGTCTCCGACGACCAGGCCCGGGAGCAGTGCTCTTGCGTCCAGGGGGAGTTCTTCGGTTGCCTCGCGGAGCCCGGCTCGGAGGCGGCCCGCCAGGCGTTGGGGAGGGGTCGGCCCGGACACGGTCTCCGGTGGCGGCCAGCTCCGTACGCGCAGGACGGCGGCGGTACGGTCACCGGCTGTCGTGGGCGGTGCGAGTCTGCCGGTCAGGCGGAGTCGGGTGGAGGGGAGGAGGCGGAGCCAGCCGGCACGTGCAGCGGCTCCGGCGCGGTGTGCTCCGGGCGCCGGTACGTCCGCGTCCACGACGAGGAGTACGGGACTTCGGGTGAGGAGGGCCCCCTCCCCTCCCCCCACCCCCTCCTCCCCCACCCACCGCACCTCGCCCCGCACCAACACCCCCACCGGCGCCGCGTGGTCCCCCCGCACCCGGGGCTTGCTCAGCCACGGGTCGCCGGTCAGCTCCACCTCGGCCACCACGGTCCCGAACCTCCGCGCCGCCTCCGGCACCGGCCCGCGCCGTACGTCCGCCCCGTGCAGCCCCGCCGAGACGGCGGACGCGGCGACGCAGAGCAGTACCGCCGCCACCGGGGTGCGCTGCCAGCCGAGCCGGAGCCGGACCGGGCCCCGGAGCAGGATGACCCCGGCGACGAGGCAAGCACTCGCGAGCCCGAGGCTCCACGCCAACGGAACGTCCAGCACCAGCGCCGCCGTCGCCCACGCGGCGAGCGCGGGTGGTACGAGCCGCAGGTCGAGCGGGCCCTCTTGCCGGGGGTGGGAGTCGCCCTTCCAGCGGGGGTCGTGCTCGGCCGTCACGGCCCCACCCGCGCCCGGAGGTCCGAGAAGCGCCGGTCGCCGATGCCGTCCACCTGGCGCAGCTCGTCCACCGAGCGGAAACCGCCGTGCTGGGTGCGGTAGTCGATGATGCGCTGGGCCAGCACCGGGCCCACACCGGGCAGGGTGTCGAGCTGTTCGACCGTCGCCGTGCCCAGTGAGACCGGCGCCGAGGAGGCCGCCCCGGCCGGAGCGGGACCCGCGACAGCACCCGGCACCCCTGATGCCCCCACCACGATCTGCTCCCCGTCAACCAGGAACCGCGCCCGGTTCAGCCCCTCCGCCCGCACCCCTGGCCGCACTCCCCCAGCCGCCTTCAGCGCGTCCGCCACCCGCGACCCCGACGGCAGCCGACGAATCCCCGGATCACGCACCTTGCCGCTGACATCCACCACGATCTGCGCACCCGGCGCCCCCGTCACCGCGACGGAACCGCCACCGGCCCCCGGCACCTCCGGCCCCTTCACCCGCACCGGAGCCTCCCGCACCACCTGAGGCGCACTCACCTTCTCGGTGCGACCGCTCCAGAAATGCTGACCGGCGAGCACGGCGGCCAGCAGCAGCACCACCCCGAGCGCCAGCACCCCCCGACGCTCCACCCCGCACCGCGCCTGTACCCACATCGGCACCCGGTCCCGCAGCGCGAGCACGACCCGCGCCCACGGGCCGGAATCGACGAGTAGGCCCTCGCTCCCCTGAGCCCCCGCACCCAGCGCACCCACACCGCGGGCCCCCGCACCCAGCGCCCCCGCCCTCAGACCACCCGTCCCGAGAACCCGCGCACCCCGAACCCCCGCGTCCAATCCCCCCGGCGGCCCGCTCCCCGACTCCCCCGGAGCCTCGCCGAACAACTGCCCGGCCCGCCGCCGCACCTCCTCCCCCGGCACCGGCGCCCGATGCCGGCCCCGCACACGCTCGGTGGGACGCCGGTACCGCACACGGCTGTCGGAGGAAGGTCCCCTGCCGGGACCGCTGGTCGGAGTGGCCGCACGAGTCAGTGATCGAAGTGTCATGACCCGAGAATGGGACACCTCGCCAAAGAAAGTGGATCTTGCTCAATTACCGTGGAAAAGCCCCCGGTTGTGGATAACTCCGTCACCCACACGAGCCACGCCCGCCCCACCGAACGCCGACCCATCGAACGCCGCCGCCCCACCGAACGTCACCGAACGCCGCCGACCCCCCAAGCGCCGCAGGCCCCCTCACCGAGGCGAAACCACAACCCCCAACAACCCAGGCCCCGTATGCGCCCCGATCACCGCCCCCACCTCGCTGACATGCAACTCCGCCAGCCCAGCAACCCGTTCACGCAACCGATCCGCCAGCACCCCGGCCCGCTCCGGCGCGGACAGATGGTGGACGGCGATATCCACCTCCGCCGCACCCGCCCGCTCGACCACAATCTCCTCCAGCCGGGCGATCGCCTTCGACGCCGTGCGCACCTTCTCCAGCAGCTCGATGCGCCCGCTCTCGAGCCGGAGCAGGGGTTTGACGGCGAGGGCGGAGCCCAACAGGGCCTGGGCGGTGCCGATGCGGCCGCCCCGGCGGAGGTAGTCGAGGGTGTCGACGTAGAAGTGGGCGGAGGTGCCCGCGGCCCGTTTCTCGGCGGCGGCCACCGCCTCGTCCACCGTGCCGTCCGCCTCCGCGGCCTCGGCGGCGGACAGGGCGCAGAAGCCGAGGGCCATGGCGACCATGCCGGTGTCGACGACCCGGACCGGTACCGGTGCCTCGCGGGCGGCGAGCACGGCCGCGTCGTAGGTGCCGGACAGCTCGGCGGACAGGTGCAGGGAGACGATTCCGTCGGCGCCCGTGTCCGCGACCTCGCGGTAGGTGCGCGCGAACTCCTCCGGGCTGGGACGGGAGGTGGTGACCGCGCGCCGCTTCTGGAGGGCCTGGGCCAGGGAGCGGGTGGAGATCTCGGTGCCCTCTTCGAGCGCCTGGTCGCCGAGGACCACGGTCAGCGGGACCGAGGTGATGCCGTGGCGCTCCATCAGCCCCGGCGGCAAGTAGGCCGTTGAATCGGTGACGATAGCGACATGGCGGGACATGAGCTGGAGGTTACCTGCCGTAGTGCCCGCACGGCAGCCCAGCCCCGGAGGAGGGCGCCGACGGTCAGGCGGTGCTCTCCGGGCGCGGCTTCTTCTGCCAGGGGTAGGCGGGCCGGGCGGCGGGCGACGTGATGGCGGGCCGCCCTTCCGGTTCGGGCCGGCCTTCCGGTTCCCGGGGCCAGGTCTGCCGGTGGGCCGCCCCTTCGTCGGCCGCCGGGGCCTCGGGCCAGGGGGCAGCGGTCGGCGGCGCCGTGGCGGTGGTCCAGTGGCGCAGGGCGCCCGCCTCGATGTCAATCTGGCTGCTGAGGGCGTCGAGGTCGTCCTCGGCGAAGCGGCTCGCGCGGTCGCGGGCGGCCCAGCGCAGGGAGTCGGCGGAGGCGGTGATGCGCTCGGTGCGGGTGCGCAGCTCGGGCAGGCGGGCGGTGAGGGTGGCGCGGTCCGGCTCGGACTCCAGGTGCTTGAGGACGACGTCCAGCTCGCGGCCGTGCACGCTGAGGCGTTCGAAGAGGCCGAGGGATTCCTTGAGGGAGGCGTCCTCGGCCGGGCCCGTGTGCAGGGCGTCCTGGGTGGCGCGCATCGAGGTGCGCAGGGTGAGCCGGAGCTGGGCGATCTCTCCGGCGGGGCCGGGGCGGGTGAGCGACTTGGCGCGCAGGGTGTGGTCCTCGACGGTGCGGCGGCCCTGGGCGATGGTGCGGTCCACGCTGCGCTTGGCGGCGCCGACCGCCTTCACCGTGGCGTAGGTGCCAAGCACGACGAGCAGCACGAAGAGCACGGCGAACACGGTGATCACTGCTTCCATGACGCGTTCCTCCTCCGGGCGCGGCCGCGAGCCGCCTCGCTCTACACGGTAAACGCAGCGGGCAGGCCCCGGGTTCCATCGGAACCCGGAACCTGCCCGTAGGGGATCACCCCGATACCCGGACCGGCACCCGAGGCACCGGGTGCTCAGCGCGGCACAAGCTCTCAGCCGCTGACGATGTTCACCAGCTTCGGCGCCCGCACGATCACCTTGCGGATCGGCGCGCCGCCCAGCGCGGCGACGACCTTCTCGTCGCCCAGCGCGGCCTTCTCCAGCTCCTCGTCGGAGATGCCCGGCGGCACCTCCAGGCGGGCCTTGACCTTGCCCTTGATCTGCACGACGCAGGTGACGGTGTCGTCGACCAGGTACTGCGGGTCCGCGACCGGGAAGTCCTGGTGGACGACGGAGTCGGTGCGGCCCAGCTTGCGCCACAGCTCCTCGGCGATGTGGGGGGCCAGCGGCGCGATCATCAGGACCAGCGGTTCGGCGACCGTGCGGGGCAGCACACCGGCGCTGCCGTACGCCTTGGTCAGGTGGTTGTTCAGCTCGGTGAGCTTGGCGATGGCGGTGTTGAAGCGCAGGCCTTCCAGGTCCTGGCCGACGCCGTCGATCGCCTTGTGCAGGGCGCGCAGCGTGTCCTCGCCGGGCTCGGCGTCGGTGACGGTGACCTCACCGCTCGCCTCGTCGACGATGTTGCGCCACAGCCGCTGCAGCAGCCGGAACTGGCCGACGACCGCGCGGGTGTCCCAGGGACGGGAGACGTCCAGGGGGCCCATCGCCATCTCGTACAGGCGCAGGGTGTCGGCGCCGTACTCGGCGGAGATCTCGTCCGGGGTGACGGCGTTCTTCAGGGACTTGCCCATCTTGCCCAGCAGCCGGGAGACCTGCTCGCCCTGGTACCAGAAGGCGCCGTCGCGCTCCTCGACCTCGGCGGCCGGGACGGCGATGCCCCGGCTGTCGCGGTAGACGTACGCCTGGATCATGCCCTGGTTGTACAGCTTGTGGAACGGCTCGGCGGACGAGACGTGTCCCAGGTCGAAGAGGACCTTGGACCAGAAGCGGGCGTACAGCAGGTGCAGCACGGCGTGTTCGGCGCCGCCGACGTACAGGTCGACACCGCCGTGCGGCATGCCCTCGCGGGGGCCCATCCAGTACTGCTCGACGGCGGGGTCGACCAGCTCGCGGTCGTTGTGCGGGTCCAGGTAGCGGAACTCGTACCAGCAGGAACCGGCCCAGTTGGGCATGGTGTTGGTCTCGCGGCGGTACTTGCGGGGACCACGCCCGTCGCCCAGGTCCAGGGTGACGTGGACCCACTCGTCGTTGCGGGAGAGCGGGGTCTCGGGCTGGGTGTCGGCGTCGTCGGGCTCGAAGGTGCGCGGGCTGTAGTCCTCGACCTCGGGCAGCTCCAGCGGCAGCATCGACTCGGGCAGGGAGTGGGCGATGCCGTCCTCGTCGTAGACGATCGGGAAGGGCTCGCCCCAGTAGCGCTGCCGGCTGAACAGCCAGTCGCGCAGGCGGAAGTTGACGGTGCCCTCGCCGATCCCGGCCTCGGTCAGCCAGTCGGTGATGCGGGCCTTGGCCTCGGGGACGGCCAGGCCGTCCAGGGTGACGGACTCGCCCGCGGAGTTGACCAGCTTCGCCTCGTAGGAGGAGAAGGCGTCGTCCCACGTGGAGGTGTCGGTGCCGCGGCCGTCGGTCGGCTCGACCACGCAGCGGATCGGCAGCTCGAAGGCGCGGGCGAACGCGAAGTCACGCGTGTCGTGGGCGGGGACGGCCATGATCGCGCCGGTGCCGTAGCCCATCAGGACGTAGTCGGCGATGAAGACCGGGACCTGCTCGCCGTTGACCGGGTTGACCGCGAACACACCGGTGAAGACGCCGGTCTTGTCCTTGGCCTCGGCCTGGCGCTCCACGTCGGACTTGGCGGCGGCCTGCGCGCGGTAGGCGGCGACGGCCTCGGCCGGGGTGGCGTGTCCGCCGGTCCACGCGTCGTGGGTGCCCTCGGGCCACGCCTCGGGGGTGAACTTCTCCACCAGCGGGTGTTCCGGGGCCAGCACCATGTAGGTCGCGCCGAACAGGGTGTCGGGGCGGGTGGTGAAGACGGTGATGCGCTCGCCGTCGACGGGGAAGTCGACGCGGGCGCCCTCGCTGCGGCCGATCCAGTTGCGCTGCTGCAGCTTGATGGCGTCGGGCCAGTCCAGCCCGTCCAGGTCGTCCAGCAGGCGGTCGGCGTAGGCGGTGATGCGCATGTTCCACTGGCGCAGCTTGGCCTTGAAGACCGGGTAGTTGCCGCGCTCGGAGCGGCCGTCGGAGGTGACCTCCTCGTTGGCCAGCACGGTGCCCAGGCCGGGGCACCAGTTGACCGGTGCGTCGGAGGCGTAGGCCAGGCGGAACTCGCCCAGGACGTCGGCGCGCTCGGCGGCGGTCAGCTCGCTCCACGCGCGCGTGTGGCCCGGTACGGGGCGTTCA
Source organism: Streptomyces sp. NPDC090119 (assembly GCF_044747085.1). Taxonomy (NCBI): domain Bacteria; kingdom Bacillati; phylum Actinomycetota; class Actinomycetes; order Kitasatosporales; family Streptomycetaceae; genus Streptomyces; species Streptomyces sp. NPDC090119. The sequence goes on from NZ_JBIVDK010000002.1 coordinate 728,082, forward strand.
CCGGACTCGAAGAGGGCGACCAGCTCGGAGATCGGGCGGGCCTTGCCGGCCTTGTCGTCGTACCAGGAGTTGAAGATCTGGACGAAGATCCACTGGGTCCACTTGTAGTACTCCGGGTCGATCGTGGCGAACGACCGGCGCTTGTCGTGGCCCAGACCCAGCCTGCGCAGCTGGGCCTTCATGTTCTCCATGTTGGCCTCGGTGGACACGCGGGGGTGCGTGCCGGTCTGCACCGCGTACTGCTCGGCGGGCAGGCCGAAGGCGTCGAAGCCCAGGGTGTGCAGGACGTTGTGCCCGGTCATGCGCTGGAAGCGGGCGTAGACGTCGGTGGCGATGTACCCCAGCGGGTGGCCGACGTGCAGGCCCGCGCCGGAGGGGTAGGGGAACATGTCCATGATGAACTTCTTGGGCTTCGCCGCCAGCGTGGCGTCGTCCGCCAGGTCACCGGTGGGGTTCGGCGCGTCGTAGGTGCCGTCGACGTCCCAGAAGTCCTGCCAGCGTGCTTCGATCTCGGCGGCCAGGGCGGCCGTGTAGCGGTGCGGCGCGGCCTCCGCCGACGCGGCAGCGGTGGCGGCGGGGTTCGTCTCGCTCATGATCCTCAAAGCTCCATCGATCGTCTCTGCCCGCGGAGATCTGCCCGCGGAAACGAAAAAGCCCCTCACACAGGAGGGGACGCCGCGCCGATGCCGACCGTCCGGTGCGACCGGTGGTCGGTACTGATCAGCGCGGCTCGCTAAGCAGAAGGCGTACAGCACGCATGGCGTTAGGGTACCGCAGCCCTTGAGCAAGCCGCGACGCGCGTGCGTATGCAGGTGAGACATGTCCGTACGGCCGCCAGATCTGAATCCGGGTCAAGGATTACTTCGCGTAACAGTCACTAAGGGACGACGCCGCAGGTGATTCGTCCTTTGATAACAACGCAATAACTCAAACCTCGTACTGATCGGTATGGCTCCACCTAGAGTTCGGCAGCGGGACCGCCTTCCCGAAACTGCTCGGAGTTGCCCCCATGAACCCTCGTCGTAGTAACAGCTCGCTCCCCAAGCCCGGCCGGTCGGCCTATGGGGTGGCGTCCGCTGTCTTCCTGCTGCTCATACCCGTGGTCGTGCTGGTGGGAAGCAGCCAGTTCCAGGAGTTCCTGAACTTCGGCGCGGGCGTGCTGTCCCTCGTCTCACTGAGCTGCTCGGTCATCTGGGGCCTGGTCGCCCAGGACCGGGTCCTGCTGAACACCCGCCAGCGGATCATCGGCCAGGCGATCCACCGGACGATGTCCGTCGCGTCGATCGCGTTCCTGCTGCTGCACATCACCACCAAGATCGTGCTGGACCACACCCAGCTGATCGCGGCCCTGATCCCCTTCTCCCTCGGCGTCACCGGCAGCGGCGGTCTGATCGGCCTGGGCTCCCTGGCCGGGCTGCTGATGGTCTTCGTCGGCGTCACCGGCGCCCTGCGCAGCAACTTCGCCGCCCCGGCCCCCGTCGCCGCCCGCTGGCGCGCGATGCACATGCTCGCCTACCCGGCGTGGTGCGCGGCCCTGGTGCACGGCCTCTACGCGGGCCGCCAGGCCAAGCCGATCTTCGTGATCCTCTACGGCCTCTCGCTGCTCGGCGTCATGGCCGGCCTCGCGCTGCGCGCCGCGCCGCGCCCGGTCAAGCGCAACCTCGCCGACCGCCTGATCGGTGTCCTCGGGGGCGGCGAGCGCCTCGACCTGGACCGCCTGGAGGCCAGCCGCAACCGGATGTCCGAGCCGGGCTTCGACAACCGGCGCGAGCCCCGCCGCGCCCCCGAGACCCCGTCCGGCCCGCTCTACCAGTCCCCGGCCGCGGACACCACCGCGGGCTTCGCCGCCGCCTACCGCACGGCGAACGGGCCGGGGCAGCAGCAGTTCGGCGGCCAGGGCGGACGCCGGGACACCCCCGCGGACACGCGGCCCACCGAGGCGATGCCCCGGATGAACACCACCGGCCCCGGTCCCGGCCCCAGCTGGCCGGTGCCGTCCCCGCCCCCGGTCCGCGAGGCCCCGCCGTCCTCCTACGACCCGCTCCAGGACACCGGATACAACATCCCCGCCTATGGCAATCCGGGCACCGGCGGATACGGCGGAAGTGATGTGTACAACACCGGTGAGACGAACGCCCGCTACGGGACGTACAACTCCTCCGAAACGTTCAACAGCGGTCCCGCCCCTGAAGCGACCCCCGGCGCAGGCTATGACGCGCCGGGTTCGGGCGAGCCCTGGAACACGCCTTCCGGAGGCCATAGGTGAACGAGGCCCTGCCCGACGTCCCCGAAGTCCGCGTGGTCGGACTTCCCCAGCTCACGTCGGGTTTCGACCTTGTGGAGCGGCTCGATCTGCCCATGCATCTGAAGGTGCACGGGCCGCTCGAGCCGCTCGGCGGTGAGCAGCTCGCGCAGCTCTCCGAGAGCATCAACCTGAAGGGCCGCGGCGGCGCGGGCTTCCCCTTCCACAAGAAACTCCGCTCGGTCGCCGAATCGGCGATCAAGAAGGGTGTGCGGCCCGTCGTCGTCGTCAACGGCAGCGAGGACGAACCCGCCTGCCGCAAGGACACGGTCCTGATCAACCGTGCCCCGCACCTCATCCTGGACGGCGCGCTGCTGTGCGCCGAGGCGATGGGCGCGCGCACCCTGGTGATCGGGGTGACCCGTGAGTCCACCCAGCGCTCCATGGAGGCGGCCCTCGCCGAGCGCGGCCTGAGCAACTCCCGCCGCTCGGCCCTGCGCGCCTGGGTGCAGCGCAACCCGGTGCGCATGGTCACGGGCGCCGCCGCCGCCCTGATCCGCTCGGTGGACGGCGGCCCGGCGATCCCACCCGGCCGCAAGATCAGCGCCTCTCAGAGCGGCGTCGGCGGAGTGCCCACCCTGCTCTCCAACGCGGAGACCTTCGCCCAGCTGGCCATCGCCGCCCGCATCGGCCCCGAGCGCTACGGCAACACCGGTCTGTACGACGAGCCGGGCACGGTGATGCTGACGGTGTCCGGCGCGGTCGCCCGCCCGATGGTGATCGAGGCCCCCACGGGCGTGCCGCTGCGCTACATCCTGCAGCTGGCCGGTGCCCCGCCGGTACCGCAGGGCGTGCTGACCGGCGGCTACCACGGCAAGTGGATCGACGCGGCGACGGTGAACGAGGCGGTCGTCTCGCGCAACTCCCTGGACGCGGTGGGCGGCGCGCTGGGCGCGGGCGCGATCCTGCCGATCAGTCAGGAGACGTGTCCGCTGGGCGAGTCGCTGCGGGTGGCGCAGTGGCTGGCCGACGAGAGCGCCGGTCAGTGCGGGCCGTGCTACCTCGGACTGCCCGCCGCCGCGCGGGGCATGGAGGACATCATCAACGGCGGCGGCCCGGCCGCGCTGGAGGCGCTGAAGCAGGTCGCCAAGAACGTGAAGCGGCGCGGGGCGTGTTCGCACCCGGACGGCTCGGCGATGTTCCTGGAGTCGACCATCAAGGCGTTCACGGACGACCTGGCCGCCCATGTCCTCGGCAACGGCTGCGGACGCCCTGTGGAGGGCGTGCTGCCGCTGTTCGAGGGCGGCCGGCTGCCCGCCGGGATCACGGGCGGCGCGGCACCGGAGGAGGCCGGGGGCAGCCGCCAGAAGATCTACGTCGACTGGACGCTGTGCCGGGGCCACGGCCTGTGCGCGGACATCCTCCCGGAGGTCTTCGAGCTGGGCGCGGACGGCTTCCCGACGGTCGCCCAGGCCCAGGTGCCGCGCTACGCGGAGGCGAAGGCGCTGCGCGCGGTACGCCGCTGCCCGGCGCTCGCCCTGCGGATCGAGGAGGACACCCGCGGCCAGGCGCCCGCGCGGAACCTCCCGGTGGTCTCCCAGGGCCGTGGGCGGCGCGCACTGGGCCGCTGACGCGAAGGGGCGGGCCGTTCACGAACGGCCCGCCCGGTCGCTGATACGGCATGGCCAACACGACGAAGGCGGACCGTCTTTACGACGGTCCGCCTTCGTTTTCTGTGGAGCTAAGGAGAATTGAACTCCTGACCTCCTGCATGCCATGCAGGCGCTCTACCAACTGAGCTATAGCCCCTTGTTGTTTTCCGCCCGGTTTCCCCGGCGGCGATGCCAACATTACACGGACCCGGGGGTGGAACACCAAATCGGTTCCGTAATGTCCGTTATGCCGTGACGAAGGAGTAGAACCGCTTGAGCGTGCAGTGCTCCTCCAGCAGCCGTCCGTAGATCGGCTCCCCCTCGAGTTCGCGGTACGTCTCGATGGGGTCGCCTTTTATGATCAGCGCCCGGGCGCATTCCTCGCACCAGTACTGGTAGTCGGGGTTGATCGGCTCCATGTCGCGGACGATCGGGGTGCCGCTCCCGCACCAGTCGCACTTCCGCCTGTGTGCACCCATCGCTCAGCTCCAGCTGTGGCCGCAGGCCACCCGCACGGAACCTCCAAGGATGCTCGCAGGCATCGCCACTCCCTCCCGTCGGGCCGAGCCCCCTTCCGGCCGTCTGATTCTGCCACGGCCGGGCCTGCACGGTCAGCGACGCCTCAGTACCGGTCCGGACACGGTCACCCCTGCCCCGACCCCGTTCACAGACGTATACGACCATGGAACGTGAACGACTCAAGCCAGGGAGAAACAGAAGATCCCGCCCCTCGAAGGGACGGGATCTTCATCACCGATCTCTGATCACTCGGTACGAGTGTCGATCTGTGGAGCTAAGGAGAATTGAACTCCTGACCTCCTGCATGCCATGCAGGCGCTCTACCAACTGAGCTATAGCCCCTCGCGTTCTTCCCGCTCCGCGGGCCGAACAAGAAGAACTTTAGCCTGTGACCTGCCGGAAAGTGAAATCGGCTCAGTCGTCGTCGCCGAGGACCGGCTCGGGCAGGGTGCCCGCGTTGTGCTCCAGCAGCCGCCAGCCGCGGGCGCCCTCGCCGAGCACGGACCAGCAGCAGTTGGTCAGCCCGCCGAGGCTCTCCCAGTGGTGGGACTCCAGGCCGAGCAGCCGGCCGATCGTCGTACGGATGGTGCCGCCGTGGCTGACCACCACGAGGGTGCCGTCCTCGGGCAGCTTCTCCGCGTGCCGCAGCACGACGGGGGCGGCGCGGTCGGCGACCTCGGTCTCCAGCTCGCCACCGCCGCGCCGGACCGGCTCGCCGCGCTTCCAGGCGGCGTAGTCGTCCCCGAACCTGGCGATGATCTCGTCGTGCGTCAGGCCCTGCCAGACACCCGCGTAGGTCTCCCGCAGCGCCTCGTCGCGGACGACGTCCAGGCCGGTGAGGGCGGCCAGCTCGTCGGCCGTGTCCGAGGCGCGCTTGAGGTCGGAGGCGATGATCGCGTCCGGCCGCAGCGAGGCGAGCTGCCGGGCGGCCCGGCGGGCCTGCGCCACGCCGGTGCCGGTCAGCTCCACGTCGGTGGTGCCCTGGAAGCGGCGCTCCACGTTCCACGCGGTCTGGCCGTGCCGCCACAGGATGACGCGGCGGCCCCGGCCGGAGCGGTCGGTCACCTCACCGGTGGCGCTCATCAGCGCTCCTGGCCGGGCTCGTCACCGGCCTCGTCCGCGTGCAGCTTGGCGTGCTCCTCGGCCTTGCCGCGGGTGGCGCGGGCCTCCTCGGGCAGCTCCAGCTCGGGGCAGTCCTTCCACAGGCGCTCCAGGGCGTAGAAGACGCGCTCCTCGCTGTGCTGGACGTGGACGACGATGTCGACGTAGTCCAGGAGAATCCAGCGGGACTCGCGGTCGCCCTCGCGGCGCACCGGCTTGGCGCCGAGCTCCTTCTGCAGGCGCTCCTCGATCTCGTCGACGATCGCCCGGACCTGGCGGTCGTTCGGGGCGGAGGCCAGCAGGAACGCGTCCGTGATCGACAGCACGTCGCTGACGTCGTAGGCGATGACGTCGTGGGCGAGCTTGTCGGCTGCCGCCTGGGCGGCGGTGTTGATGAGTTCGAGAGAACGGTCGGTGGCGGTCACTGTGCGGCTTTCGTTCGAGGACGGGGTGTGATGGCGAAGAGTTCGGGGCGGCCTGCCGGGCGCGGGGCGCTTTCCGGAAGGCACCGGAACTCCAAGGGTCTCACGGGCGGCCGGGCGCACCCCACGTGTTCCGGCGCTCACCCGGGGTGTGCCGCGTGCCGTCAGGAGGTGCCGGGCCGGTAGTCCTGGCCGAGGACGACGAGGACGTCGGCGCCGGAGGAGACCGCGCCCTTGGCCACGGAGCCCGCTGGCAGGCCCAGGGTCTTGGCGACCTCGGTGGCGTTCTGCCGGTCGGCGGGGTCGGAGTAGAGAACCTTGGAGGCGGTGCGGGCGCCGGAGGCGGTGCCGCCCTCGATGAAGCCGAAGCCGCCGCCGAGCAGGGTCACGCGGGCCTTGTCGGTGTCGGCCTTGGCGCCGGTGGCGTTCTGTACGGCGACCCGGACCGCGGAGCCCGCGTCGGGGCTCTTGGCGGTGCCGCCCAGGATGTTCTTGACCACGCTGTCGCTGGTCCCCGCGGTCAGCGTGCCGTCGTTCTGCACCGGCAGCGGAACCGTCTGGTACTTCCCTTCCTTGGCGAGGTCGGCCAGCTTGGCGAGGAAGGTGCCGAGGTCGTTGTCGGTGAGCGGCGGGTCGAGGATCTGCGCGAGGGTCCGCACGGTGGTCGTCGCGGAGGACGGGTCGGAGGACAGCTTGCGCAGCGTGCTCTGCATGACCTGGCCGAACCGCTTGAGCTGGGCGTTCTCGGTCTCGCCGGGGCCCCGGTAGGTGGCGTAGGCGACGGCCGTCTTCCCGCTGAGGGTCTGCGCCTTGCCCTGGTGGACGAGCGGGGCGGCGCCCTTCTTCTTGGCGTCGGGGTCGGGCACGTCGGTGTCGGTGTCGACCTCGATGTTGCCGACCAGCTCGACGAGGTTCTGGAGGTAGGGGGTGTCCAGCCGCCAGGTGCCCTGGATGTCGGTGCCGAGGACGGTGTCGAGCTGGTCGCGGGTGCCGGAGGAGCCGTCGTCGTCGACGGACTTGGCGAGCGTGGTGGTGGTGCCCGAATCGTCGCTCAGCGCGAGGGAGTTGGGGAGCAGGACGGTGGTGCCGCGCTGGGTGGTGGTGTTGTCGACGAGCAGCACGGTGGAGGTGTCGCGCTTGCCGGTGTTGTGCAGGTGGACCACGATCACGTCGCGCTTCTGGGCGCCCGCGGCGACGGTGGTGCCGGTCCCGGCGCCGGGCGAGGAGACTCCGGGCAGCTTGCCGTCGTACCAGAGGTAGCCGACGCCGCCCGCCACGACGAGGGCGAGGACGACGCCGAGGGCGATGATCCGGCGGCGGGCTCGGCGGCGGGCCTCCTCGCGGCGCTCGGTGCGGTTCTCGGTGAACTTCAGCCAGTCGATGACGTCCTCGGAGTCGCCGTCCGGTTCCTCGGCGAACGCGAACTCCCCGCCCTCGCCCGCCTCTTGGCGCTCCGGTGCGGCCGGGGGTGCCTCGCTCCGCGTGTCCTCGGGGGGTTGCGGCTGCTGCGGGATGTGCGCGGTCCGCTCGGTGACCCTCGGCTGCTGTCCGCCGGTCGCCGCCTGCCCGTAGGGGTCGTAGCCGGGCGCGGGGTCCTGGCCGCCGTTCCCGTACGGGTCGTAGGGGGCGCCCTGGGTCCCGTAGGGGTCGTAGGCGGGGGGTACGGGCTGCTGGCGGCCGGTGTCGTAGCCGCTCTGGGCGTAGTCCGGTCGCTGCCCGTAGGGGTCGTAGGTCTGCTGCTGCGGCGTGTGGCGGGGCGGGACCTGCTGGTACACGGGGCGGCCGTAGTCGTCGTAGCCGACGATCTCGTACTGGTCCTCACCTCCGTGACTCTCGTCGCCGTACCCAGCTTCGTATCGGTCGTTCACCGGTGCCCCTCTCGGCTCACTCGCCGCGGTACAGCTCACGCTTGTCGATGTAGCGGACGACGCCGTCCGGGACCATGTACCAGATGGGGTCGCCCTTGGCGACTCTCGCCCGGCACTCGGTGGAGGAGATGGCCAGCGCGGGCACCTCGACCAGGGAGACCCCGCCCGCGGGCAGACCGGCGTCGGTGAGCTGGTGGCCGGGGCGGGTGACGCCGACGAAGTGGGCGAGGGAGAAGAGTTCCTCGGAGTCGCGCCAGGTCAGCAGCTGGGCCAGGGCGTCGGCGCCGGTGATGAAGAACAGGTCGGTGCCGGGGTTGAGGAGGCTGAGGTCGCGCAGCGTGTCCACGGTGTAGGTGTGGCCGCCGCGGTCGATGTCGATGCGGCTGACCGAGAACTGCGGGTTCTCGGCGGTGGCGATGACCGTCATCAGATAGCGGTCCTCGGCCGGGGAGACGTTGCGGTGCGACTTCTGCCAGGGCTGGCCGGTGGGGACGAACACCACCTCGTCCAGCTGGAACCGGGCGGCGACCTCACTGGCCGCCACGAGGTGTCCGTGGTGGATCGGGTCGAAGGTGCCGCCCATGACGCCGAGCCTGCGCCGGTCCGTGCGGGCGGGGCCGTGGTCGGCCGTGCTCCGAGCCGGCTCGTTCACGGTGCCCTCCGCCGGACCGGTAGGCATGTCGTGCTCTCCCATGCGTGCAGACCCTACCGGCCCGGCCTGCGGCTTCTCGCCGGGGACCGGTCGGGTTTCAGCGGTCGCGGTTGAAGCGCGTGGTGATCCACAGCAGGAGCAGCAGGATGATCAGGGCGCCGCCGCCGGTGACCGCGGGGTTCAGGCTGTTGTGGTTGCCGCCGTGCTCTGCGCCCTCGGCGGCGAGAGTGACCAACTGGGCAGCGGTGCTGTGGAAGCTCATCTTCGGCAGGACCTATCGCGTGTGGGCGGGATAAAGACGTCGCTTCATCGTAAGCGGGCACCCCCGCGACGATCACGCCGACTCCGGCAAAGGGCCCTCGGGGCGCGGCGCGCGGGAACCTCCGCCGCGCGTCAGTCGTCCTTCTGCTTGTAGCCGCGCAGGAGGAACCAGGCGGTCAGCGCGCAGCCCAGGACCATCACGATCAGGACGATCCGGAGCAGGTTTCCCGGCCCCTGCTGTTGGACGGCGCTCGCGGCGGCCTCGGTCAGCCGGGCGGTCGCAAGGTGGTGCTGCATGACGTGACTCCTTAGGGGTGCTGCCCGTCCACGGTATCTCCGCCTAGGCTGGGCCCGGTCCGGGGGGCGCAGCGGGTTTCCGAGACGCAGGGGGAAGACATGTCCGACGACCGCCACGAGCAGGCTGGCCACGAGCGGGTGCCGGGCAGGCGCCGCAGCCGCTTCCCGGGGATCTCCTCGCGGGCCTACGAGCATCCGGCCGACCGGTCCGCGCTGGTGGCCCTGCGCAAACTGACCGGTTTCGACACGGTGTTCAAGGCGCTGAGCGGGCTGCTGCCCGAGCGGAGCCTGAAGCTGCTGTTCCTGTCCGACTCGGTGCGGGTCTCCGACCGGCAGTTCGCCCACTTGAGCGACATGCTCCGTGACGCCTGCTACATCCTGGACCTGGAGAAGGTCCCGGCGATGTACGTCACGCAGGACCCGAAGCCGAACGCGATGTGCATCGGCCTGGACGAGCCGGTCATCGTGGTGACCACCGGTCTGGTGGAGCTGCTGGACGAGGAGGAGATGCGGGCGGTCGTCGGCCATGAGGTGGGCCACGCGCTGTCCGGCCACTCCGTGTACCGCACGGTGCTGCTGTTCCTGACCTCGCTGGCGCTGAAGGTGGCGTGGATTCCGCTGGGCAATGTGGCGATCATGGCGATCGTGACGGCGCTGCGGGAGTGGTTCCGCAAGTCGGAGCTGTCGGCGGACCGGGCCGGGCTGCTGGTGGGCCAGGACCTGCGGGCGTCGATGCGGGGTCTGATGAAGATCGCGGGCGGCAACCACCTGCACGAGATGAACGTGGACGCGTTCCTGGAGCAGGCCGAGGAGTACGAGGCCGGGGGCGACCTCAGGGACTCGGTGCTGAAGATCCTGAACGTGCTCCCGCGCTCGCACCCCTTCACCACGATCCGGGCGGCCGAGCTGAAGCGGTGGGCCGAGTCGCGCGACTTCCAGCGGATCATGGACGGCCACTACCCGCGCCGCGAGGAGGACAAGGACGCCAAGGTCGGCGAGTCCTTCCGGCAGTCCGCGGCGAGCTACGCGAGCGAGGTGCGCACCAGCAAGGACCCGCTGATGAAGCTGGTCTCGGATCTCGCGGGCGGTGCGGGCGACCTGGGCGGCCGGGTGAAGCGGGGCTTCAACGGCTTCGCCGGACAGGCCCCGAAGGACGGTCCCGCGAAGGACGCCCCGGCGGGGGGCTGAGCCCCCGCGCTCACCCGCGCGGCTGGGCGGAGTCGGCGAGGGTGCCGCACAGGGCCGCGGCGCCGGTGCCGTAGGGGTCGGTGCCGGGCGGTCCGCCCGCCTTGGCCCGCTCACCGGCGAGCAGGGGCCGCAGATAGGCGCTGGTGTCCGTGTCGCAGGACAGCGGGCCCGCCTGGGTGCTGGAGGAGGTCAGCCGGGTCTGGCCGATGCGCAGGGTGTCGCGGTCGAAGCGGAAGGTCAGCTCGCGGCGCACGGTGAACAGCGAGACCGGCGTCCTCCCCTCGGTACCGGCGGCGCGCAGGGCGTAGACGAAGGTGCCGTCGGCCACGACCTGGAGGGTGGCCGCGTCGGTCTCGGTCACCCTGAGGGCGCCCCGGGTGCGGATGTCGCTGTCGGCGAGGGCGGTGCGGGCGGGGTCGAAGCGGATCATCCAGCCGGTGGGCGCGTGTCTGCCGTCGGCTGCGGGGGCCGCCATGCTCCGGTCGAACTGGTCGAGCTGGTCGGCGGCGATCAGGGCCCGTACGGGGCGGGTCTGGCGGCCGGTGAGCACGTCGGGGTCGAGCGCGGAGTGCAGGACGTACTTGCGGGCGGTGTCGAGGGCCGCGAGGACCTGGCTGTCGGAGAAGTGCGGGGTGGGCTGGGAGGGGGGCAGCGGCATCCCGGCGAGGCCCACCGCGAACCGGGCTGCGGGGCTGCGCGCGTACAGCGTCCGGGCGTCGGGGGCGCCGGGCACCGGGCCGCGCGGGGCGAGCGGGACGACGCTCATGCGCAGCGGTTCGGTGGATCTCTTCACGGGTGCTGCGCCGTACGGGTGGCGGAAGCCCATGAAGACGGCGGTGCCGAAGGCCACGGCGAGCAGCAGGAGGAGCACCATCGCCTGGCGGGTGATGCCCCGGCGCAGGGGCGGGCGGCGGCGTACGGCGGGGGCGTGGTCGCTGACGCGTTCGCGGGCGGAGGACTCCTGGAGGCGGGCAGCGCGGACGAACGACTCGTCGAACACGACGGATCGGTACTCGTCCTCGGCACCTCCGGGGCCGCCCTCGGGTGTCCCCTCCGGTGGGTCTCCAGGCCCGCCCATACCTTCAGGGTAGGTCGCGGGAGGCTCGGGTAAACGCGCTGGTGCGCGACAACTTCTGGCAGGTTCCCACCAAGAACGCCGGGCGGGCGTCAGGGGGTGGGCGGGATCGCGGAGACGGTTGGCCGGGAGTAGTCGGCGGAGGCGGAGGGCGCGGCCACGCCGTCCCGGCCGAGGCCGGTGGAGGCGGGGGCGGGCACCTGGTCGCGGGTGCCGGAGGAGGCGCCCCGGTAGACGGCGGCGAAGGCCAGCGCGACCATGCCGATGCCCATCACCACGGCGAGCACCCAGGCCACGGGCCGGTGCCAGCGGATCTTTCCGTGGGCGCCGAACGGGTGGTGGTGGTCGTCGTCGGCGTAGCGGCCGTCCGGGTCGTCGTCGTCCAGGTCGTGGCCGAAACCGCTGCCATCGGGGCCGTAGCCCTCGTCGTAGGGGTCGGCGGGGGCGTGCGTGCGGCGGGCGTCGGTGTCGGTCGCCTCGGCGCGGGCCTCGGCGGCGGCGAGGAGGCGTTCCACGGCGGTCGGCTCGTGGATGGTGGCGGCGGCGACGAAGGCCGCGTCGAACACCACGGAGGCGAACTCTTCGTCCGGCACCCCGTGGTCGTGGTCGTCGTCGGGCTCCCAGCCGTCAGGGAACGGCGTGCCCCCCACGTCCTCCGGCACGGGTCCAGAGTAGACCTGGGGGGTCAATTTGGGCAGACGGTATGGAAATTCGTCCGTCGTCCCGTGGGCGCCTCGTGGAGATGTTCAGGGGCGCACGTGGCCGTCGCCGGTGACGATGTACTTGGTGCTGGTCAGCTCCGGAAGGCCCATGGGGCCACGGGCGTGCAGCTTCTGGGTGGAGATGCCGATCTCCGCGCCGAAGCCGAACTGGCCGCCGTCGGTGAAGCGGGTGGAGGCGTTCACGGCGACCGTGGTGGAGTCCACCAGACGGGTGAAGCGCCGGGCCGCCTGCTGACTGGTGGTGACGATCGCCTCGGTGTGGCCGGAGCTCCAGCGCCGGATGTGCTCGACGGCCTGGTCGAGGGAGTCGACCACGGCGGCGGCGATGTCGTACGACAGGTACTCGGTCTCCCAGTCCTCCGGCACGGCCTCCACCACGGTCGCCCTGGTGCCCCCGGCGTGGGCCCGGACGCGCGGGTCGGCGTGCACGGTGACCCCGGCGTCGGCCAGCGCGTCCAGGGCGCGGGGCAGGAAGGCGGCGGCGATGTCCTGGTGGACGAGGAGGGTCTCGGCGGCGTTGCAGACGCTGACCCGGTGGGCCTTGGAGTTGACCAGGATGTCGATCGCCATGTCGATGTCGGCGTCGGCGTCCACGTAGACGTGGCAGTTGCCGGTGCCGGTCTCGATGACGGGGACGGTGGACTCCTCGACCACGGTCCGGATCAGGGAGGCGCCGCCGCGCGGGATGAGTACGTCGACCAGGCCCCGGGCGCGCATCAGCTCGCCCACGCTCTCCCGCCCCTCCCCCGGCACCAGCTGTACGGCGTCGGCGGGCAGTCCGGCGCCCGCGACGGCGTCCCGGATCACCTGGACGAGGGCGGTGTTGGACGCGTAGGCGGAGGCCGAGCCGCGCAGCAGGACGGCGTTGCCGGACTTCAGGCAGAGCGCGGCTGCGTCGACGGTGACGTTGGGCCGGGCCTCGTAGATGATGCCGACGACGCCGAGCGGGACGCGGACCTGGCGCAGGTCGATGCCGTTGGGCAGGGTGTTGCCCCGGACGATCTCGCCGACCGGGTCGGGCAGCTTGGCGACGTCGCGCACATCGGCGGCGATGGCGCGGACCCGCTCGGGGGTGAGGGTGAGCCGGTCCACGACGGACTCGGCCGTGCCGTTCTCCCGCGCCTTGGCCACGTCACGGGCGTTGGCGGCCACGATCTCGGCGGTGCGGACCTCCAGCGCGTCGGCCACGGCGAGCAGCGCGTCGTCCTTGTCGGCGCGCGGCAGCGGCGCGAGGTCGGCGGCGGCGGCCTTGGCCCGGTGGGCGGCCCGGGTGACCGGCGAGAGGGAGTCGTTCGGGGAGAGCGTGGTCATGGGGGAAGGGTAGTGCGGGGCACGTGGTGTTCCGGGGGCTGTTCCGCACCGCGAGACGGGACGGAAGGGGCCCTCAGAAGGGGTGGACCCCCACGGGTGTGGCCGGTGCGGGCCCGTAGCCCTCGGCGATGCGCTGGTGGTAGGTCTCGCGGTCGATGACCTCCAGGCCGACGATCTCCCAGGGCGGCAGTCCGGCGGTCTGCCGGTGCTCGCCCCACAGGCGCAGCGCGACGGCGGCCGCGTCGTGCAGGTCGCGGGCCTCCTCCCAGTACCGGATCTCGGCGTGGTCCCCGGCGTATCTGCTGGTCAGGAGGAAGGGGTGGTCGTGGGCGAGCTGTTCCAGGGCCCGCCGCAGGTCCTGCACGGGGACGTGTTCCCCGGAGACGCTGAGGGTGACGTGCCACAGGCGGGGCAGGTCCTTGGGCTCCTCGTAGGTGTCCCCGGCCGCGACGCTCGTCAGAGCACCGCGGGACGCCGCCCCAGGACGGACTCGTCTCACGACGGCCTCCTTCACGCATGGCCCCTTGACGGAACGTGTCCCTTCAACATGTCCCCGCAACAAAGTTGAGCAGGCCGGGGGCCTCCGCGTGGCGGTTTTACGGAACGTCCCCCACCGGGGTCGCCCGGTGTGCCCGGCTTTTCCGGGGCGGGGGCGGCGGTCAGGGGTGCAGGAGTACCAGGTCGTCCCGGTGGACGACCTCGCGTTCGTAGGCCGGGCCCAGCTCGCGTGCCAGCTCGCGGGTCGAACGCCCGAGCAGTTGGGGCAGCTCGCGGGCGTCGAAGTTGACGAGCCCCCGCGCCACCGCGTGCCCGGCCCGGTCCCGCAGTTCGACCGGGTCCCCGGCGCTGAACTCGCCGGTGACGGCGGCGATCCCGGCCGGCAGCAGCGAACTGTGCCGCTCGACCACCGCGCGCACGGCGCCGTCGTCCAGGGTCAGGGAGCCCTGCGGGGTGGAGGCGTGCTGGAGCCAGAGCAGCCGGCCCGCGGAGCGTCTGCCGGTGGGGTGGAAGCAGGTGCCGGTGTCGCCCCCCGCGAGGGCGTCGGCGGCGTGCACGGCGTTGGTGAGGACCACGGGGATGCCCGCGGCGGCCGCGATCCGGGCGGCCTCGACCTTGGTGACCATGCCTCCGGTGCCGACGCCCGCCTTGCCCGCGCTGCCGATCTCGACCCCGGCGAGGTCGGCCGGGCCGCGCACCTCGGCGATGCGGGCGGTGCCGGGGCGGGACGGGTCGCCGTCGTAGACGCCGTCGATGTCGGAGAGGAGGACCAGCAGGTCGGCGTGGACGAGGTGGGCGACGAGGGCGGCCAGGCGGTCGTTGTCGCCGAAGCGGATCTCGTCGGTGGCGACGGTGTCGTTCTCGTTGACGATCGGGAAGGCGCCCATCGCCAGCAGCTTGTCGAGGGTGCGGGAGGCGTTGCGGTGGTGGGCGCGGCGGCTCATGTCGTCGCTGGTGAGCAGGACTTGGCCGACGCGGACACCGTAGCGGGCGAAGGACGCGGTGTAGCGGGCGACCAGCAGGCCCTGGCCGACGCTGGCGGCGGCCTGCTGGCGGGCGAGGTCCTTGGGGCGGCGGTCCAGGCCGAGCGGGGCGAGTCCGGCGGCGATGGCGCCGGAGGAGACCAGCACGATCTCCTTCTCCCCGCCGCCGCGCACCTTCGCGAGCACGTCGACCAGCGCGTCCACCCGGTCCGCGTCGAGTCCGCCCGCGGCGGTGGTCAGCGAGGAGGACCCCACCTTGACGACGATCCGCCGGGCCTCGCCCACGGTCTGCCTTGCGCTTGCCACCTTGCCCGCTTCTCCTCTCGCCCCGGTCCTTGTGCCCGCAATCTACGGGAATGCCGAGGGCCGGTGCATGCGGGTTTCAGCAGGCGGACGGTGGGTGCGGTGGAGGTACCGCGTGCGGGCGGGGCACGTTCTGGGACCATGGAGCCCATGCGAAAAGGCGGTGCGGTACGAGCGGTTGCGGCTGCGATGGGCGGGGCGTTGCTCGTCCTCGGTGCGGCGGGGTGCGGGGGTCCGGAGAAGAAGGACTCGGGTTCCGCGCGGGCTCAGGACGACAGAAAGGCGCCGCGGACCGGCCTGAAGCGGGTGCCCGGTGTCGGTGACCGGCTGTGGAAGCGCGTACCCGGGGAGTCCCGGCAGGTGCTGGTGGTGTCCGGCAAGGGGCGGGACTCGGCGGACTCGGACGCGGCGCTGTACACGAAGCGGGGGTCGACCTGGACGCGGGAGCGCGCCTGGGCCACCCACAACGGCCGCAAGGGCTGGACGACCGACCACCACGAGGACGATCTGCGCAGCCCCGTCGGGGTGTTCACGCTGAGCGACGCGGGCGGGGTGCTGGCCCAGCCCGCGGCCAAGCTGCCGTACACCGAGTCGGCCGCGTTCCAGGCGCCGCACTTCTGGAAGAAGTCGTACTGGCACGACTTCGACCTCGTCATCGCCATCGACTACAACCGCGTCAAGGGCACCCCGCCCAACGACCAGACCCGGCCGCAGGGCCAGTCCAAGGGCGGCGGCATCTGGCTGCACATGGACCACGGCAGCGGTACGTCGGCGTGCGTGAGCCAGTCGAAGGCGGACATGGAGTACCTGCTGCGCACCCTGGACCCGAAGCAGCGTCCGGTCGTGGTGATGGGCGACGAGGCGGATCTGAAGGTGTGAATCCCGTAAGTCTGTGACGTGCTGAAAACACGGAACGCCGGTGCGGGAGGTCCCGCACCGGCGTTCGGCGTCGTGCCGGGTGTCTCAGCCGTGGCGGTGGCGCCAGCCCTGCCAGGCGGAGTCGATCATGTCGTCGAGGTCGAGGCGGGCGGTCCAGCCCAGTTCCTCGCGGATGCGGTCGGCCGAGGCGACGACCCGGGCCGGGTCTCCGGCGCGGCGGGGGGTCACGTCGGGCGTGCGGTCCTCGTGGTCCGTCACCTTGAGGATGCGGTCCACCACCTCGCGGACCGAACTTCCCTCGCCACGGCCGATGTTGAGGGTGAGAGAGGTGCCTTCCGGCGCGTCCTTCAGCCGGGTCGCGGCGGCCTGGTGGGCGGAGGCGATGTCCTGGACGTGGATGTAGTCGCGCACGCAGGTGCCGTCCGGGGTGGCGTAGTCGTCACCGAAGATGCGGGGCGCCTCGCCCGCCTCCAGCCGCTCGAACACCATCGGGACCAGGTTGAACACACCGCCGTCGGACAGCTCCGGGGCGGCGGCACCGGCCACGTTGAAGTAGCGCAGCGAGATGGCGCGCAGGCCGTGGGCCCGGGCGGCCGCGGCGATCAGCCACTCGCCGACGAGCTTGGTCTCGCCGTAGGGGCTCATCGGGGCGCAGGGGGTGTCCTCGGTCACGAGGTCGACGTCCGGCATGCCGTAGACGGCGGCGGACGAGGAGAACACGATCCGGCCGACACCGGTGTTCTTCATCGCCTCGAGGAGGGTCTGCAGGCCGGTGACGTTCTCGCGGTAGTAGTGGAGCGGCCGCTCCACCGACTCGCCGACCTGCTTCTTGGCCGCGATGTGCACCACACCCGTCACGGAGTGATCGCGCATCGTCCGCTCCAGGAGCTCCTGGTCCAGGACGCTTCCCACGACCAGCGGAACACCCGAGGGGACCCGGTCGGCACTGCCGGTCGACAGGTCGTCGTACACGACGACGCTTTCGCCGCTCTCCGCCATGACGCGCACCACATGCGCGCCGATGTATCCGGCGCCGCCCGTGACCAGCCAGCTCATTCCGATTCCTCCTCGATGTTCACTACCCGGCAGCAGACTCCTTGATGGGCGGGGGAAAATCGAATCCGACATCCCGCCCCGGACATTCCGAAATCGGGCATGAGCGGCGATGTGGGGTGGACCACTTCACCCGGCCCACCACCGCAATCACGGGACTTGCCGGTCCTTGTACGCTGTGGCGGCGGCTCGCTCGGGCCCGTCGGCGGACAGAGTTCACTCCGGCCCCGGCCCACACTCACGTGATCGGCCCTCGGAACAGGTTGTAAAGGATGCCCAAACTCTCCCTCGTCGTCCCTGCGTACAAGGTGCAGGCGTACCTCGCGGAGTGTCTCGACTCGATCCTCGAACAGGACTTCACGGACTTCGAGGTCATCGCCGTCGACGACCGCTCACCCGATGCCTCGGGCGCCATTCTGGACGAATACGCCGAGCGTGACCCGCGAATCCACGTGATTCACCTCACGGAGAACGTGGGCCTCGGTCACGCGCGCAACGCGGGCATGGAGAAGGCGACGGGTGAGTACCTCCTGTTCCTCGACAGCGACGACACCCTCACCGAGGGCGCGCTGCGGGCGATAGCCGAGCGGCTCGAGGCCGCCGGTGATCCCGAGATACTCGTCTACGACTACGCGCGCGGCTACTGGGACGGCAGAATCCTTCCCAACCAGCGCGCCGCCCTGCTCCGCCCCGACGGGCCCGAGTCCTTCCCGCTCAGCGAGCGGCCGCAGCTGCTGGACCTGCTCCAGATCGTCTGGAACAAGGCGTACCGCCGGGACTTCGTCCTCCGCATGGGCCTGAGCTTCCCGTCCGGCTACTACGAGGACGCCCCCTGGACGTTCTGCTCGATGATCAGCGCCGAGCACATCGCCCTGCTGGACCGGGTCTGCGTGATGTACCGCCAGCGCCGTGAGGGCGGCAACATCCTGAAGACCGTCAGCCGCAAGCACTTCGACGTCTTCGACCAGTACGACCGGGTCTTCGACTTCATCGACGCGCATCCCGAACTCGGCGAGTGGCGCGGGCCGTTGTTCCGCAAGATGGTCGACCACTTCCTCACCGTCCTGACCAAGCCCGGCCGGCTGCCGCAGAACGCGCGCGCCGAGTTCTTCCACCGCGCCTCCGCCGACTACCGCAAGCGCCTCCCCGAGGGCTTCCAGCGGCCGGGCGGCAACCTCGGCCACAAGTACGCGATGATCGAGCGCGGCTCCTACGTCACGATGGCCGGCGCCCTGGGTGCGGTGAAGCTCCGCCAGGCGGTGAAGCGGCGGGCCCGCACCACCGTCAAGAAGTCCAAGCGCAACGCGATGGGCGTCTACTACCAGTCGCAGCTCAAGCTGCCGCTGGACGAGAACCTGGCTCTGTTCTCCGCGTACTGGAGCCGCGGTGTCTCCTGCAACCCCGCCGCCATCGACGCCGAGCTCGCCCGGCTGGCACCGCACGTGCGCCGGGTGTGGGCCATCAAGGCGGACGCGGTGCACAAGGTGCCCGCGGGCGTCGACTACGTCCGGGTCGGCTCCAGCGCGTACTGGTCGGCGGTCGCCCGCGCCAAGTACCTCGTGAACAACGTGAACTTCGCCGACGCGATCGTGAAGCGCGAGGGCCAGGTCCACCTGCAGACGCACCACGGCACCCCGCTGAAGAGCATGGGGCTGGACCAGCGCAAGTACCCGGCGTCCACGAACATGGACTTCGCCCAGCTGCTGCGGCGCTGCGACCGCTGGGACTACAGCGTCAGCGCCAACCGCTTCTCCACCGCCATCTGGGAGCGGGTGTACCCCTGCTCCTACGTGTCGCTGGAGACGGGCTACCCCCGCAACGACGTGCTGGCCAACGCGACCGCCGAGGACGTGCGGGCGGCCCGTACCGCGCTGGGGCTCGCCGACGGCACCAGGGCGTTCCTGTACATGCCGACGCACCGCGAGTACCAGGCCGGTTTCGTGCCCAGTCTCGACCTGGAGCGGCTCGCCGACGAGCTGGGCCCGGACGTCACCCTGCTGGTGCGCGGCCACTACTTCTACGGCGGCTCGTCCTCGCACCTGGCCGAGCTGTACCGGAGCGGCCGCATCGTCGACGTCTCGGACCACGGCCGGGTGGAGGAGCTGTACCTCGCCGCGGACGCGCTGATCACGGACTACTCCTCCGCGATGTTCGACTACGCCGTCCTGGACCGGCCGATCGTCATCCACGCGCCGGACTGGCAGATCTACTCCACCGTCCGGGGCACCTACTTCAACCTGCTCGAGGAGCCGCCCGGCGCGGTCAGCACCTCGCAGGCCGAGCTGACCGCCCTGCTGGACTCGGGCGAGTACCGGAGCCCGGACGCCACCGCGCGTCGCGCCGCCTTCCGCCGCCGGTTCTGCGAGCTGGACGACGGACGGGCCGCCGAGCGCGTGGTCCGGCAGGTCTTCCTCGGGGAGTCGCTCACGCAGCTGCCGCCCGTCGTACCGCTGGACGAACGGGTGCCCGCACCGACGCCGTCAGGCATCGCTCCGTCCGATTCGATATCCGTACTTTGACCAGAGGTAGCCGCTGCTGTGTCCCAGCGTGAGAACGTAACACCCGACATCAGCGTCGTCGTCATCGTCTACAACGACGCGGAACGTCTTCCCACGGCAGTGCAGTCGGTCCTCGACCAGACCCTGCGAAACGTGGAAGTCGTCATCGCCGACGACCACTCCACCGACGGCTCCTTCGAGGTCGCCCAGCGGCTGGCGGAGGGCTCCGACCGTGTGCGGGCCATCCAGCTCGCCGAGAACAGCGGCGGCTGCGGCGAACCACGCAACCAGGGCGTGGCCATCGCGCGCGGCCGGTACGTGATGTTCCTCGACAGCGACGACACGCTCGAGCCCAACGCCTGCCTGAACATGCTGGAGGCCGCCGAGCGCACGGGCGCCGACCTGGTCTCCGGTCTCTGCCTGCGCGTGCACACCGACAGCCGGTCGGGGAAGACCGCCAAGTGGTACGCCTGGCTGTACCGGCAGACGCGCACCTTCGACTCCATCGACGAGATACCGGACCTCCTGGTCTTCGACACCCTCTCGACGAACAAGTGCTACCGGCGCGAGTTCCTCATCGAGAAGGGCCTGGTATTCCCGCGCGGAATCCACTACGAGGACCTGCTCTTCTCCGCGCAGGCGTACCTGGCCGCGTCCCGGATCACGCTGATCCCGAACACGGTCTACCACTGGAACGTCGTCGAGAAGACCGAAGCGAAGTCGATCAGTAACCGCCGGCACGAGATCAACAACTTCGCCGACCGGCTGGAGATCCACCAGCGGATCGACCGCATCCTCGTCGAGGACGGCCACGACGCGCTGAAGCTGCACAAGGACATCAAGTTCCTCAAGCACGACCTCGTGCTCTACCTCCGCGAACTGCCGTTTTTGGACGACGAGTACCGGCACCTCTTCGCGGAGATGGCCCGCGGCTACATCCAGGACTTCCCCGAGGAGGCGTACGCCGGGCTCACCCCGATCCACCGGCTCTGCGCCTATCTGCTGCTGCGTGAGGACTGGGATCACCTCATGCCGGCCATCGACACGCTCCTCAACAAGAACAAGGTCTCCAGCCCGCTGGTGGAGCGGGACGGCCGGGTGTACTGGTGCGCGGAGCACCTCGACGACCCGCTGGCCCGCCGCATCCTCGACGTGACCGACCTCGGCTACCACGACAAGCCGGTGGAGAAGCTCAACCTGCGCAACGAGCTGACCCAGTACACGGAGAACCCGGCCGGGGTGACCCTGGCCGGTGCCCTGGTCAACCCGCTCGGCGTCATCGGGCCGGACGCCCGGATCGAAGCCGAACTGGAGTTCCGGGCCCGGCGCAAGAGCCTGCAGTCCTTCCGCTTCCCGGTGACGACGCTGAAGCACGCGGACGGCTCCGTCACCTGGCAGACCGCGCTCCCGCTGGCCCGGAAGCTGCGCCCGGTCGGCATCGTCGACGACGTCTGGGACGTGCGGATGCACCTGACGGTCGACGGGGAGCACACCACGAGCCGTCTCACCGTCGGCCGCACCGACCTGGAGGGCGCCGGAGCGGTCCGCGTCCGGCCGCGCCTCGGCCGCCTGGTGGCCGACCGCGTCGTGCCGCATGCCTCGGCCAACGGCCACCTCGCCTTCCGGCTGGTCCAGCACGGCAAGCTCGCCCAGCAGACGTCGGCGCTCGTCCAGCGCAACATGCAGGGCAAGCCCGCGCAGGTCGCGAAGTCGGCGGTGCGCAAGGTCGCCTCCGCGCGCAAGGAGCTCAACTCCGGTGCCCGCAAGATCGAGACGTTCGAGCGGATGATCCGGCTGCTGCCGGTCCGCAAGGGCACCATCGTCTTCGAGAGCCACCTCGGCAAGCAGTACAGCGACAGCCCGCGCGCCATCTATGAGGAGCTGCGACGGCGCGGCACGCCGGTCAAGGCCATCTGGTCGTACGCCGGATCGCGTCCCACCGGGTTCCCCAAGGACGTCGAGCTGGTGCGCCGCTGGTCCTGGCCGTACCTGCGGGCGCTGGCGCAGGCCGAGTTCTGGATCGACAACCAGGGCTTCCCGCTGAAGCTGACCAAGCGGCCCGAGACGACGTACATCCAGACCTGGCACGGCACCGCGCTCAAGCGCATGGGCTTCGACGAGCCGCAGTACCGGATCAAGCCGGAGCACGAGCAGCAGGCGTACCAGCGTGCGATCGACCGCTTCGACCACTTCGTGGTCCGCGGTGAGCACGACGAGAAGACCCTCGGCCGGGCCTACCGGCTGCCGGAGGAGAAGCTGCTGCGCACCGGCTACCCGCGCAACGACGCCCTGGTACGGGCCCGGGAGTCGGCGGAGCAGGCCCCGGCCGCGCGGGAGCTGGCCAAGCGCCTCGGCATCCGGCAGGACCGTCCCGTCGTCCTCTACGCCCCCACGTTCCGGGCGCAGGACGACGGCAAGGTGCGCAAGTTCGAGTTCCCCTTCGACGTGGAGGAGTTCGCGGAGCGCTTCGGTGACCAGTTCACCCTGCTCATCCGCACGCACTACCTCAACAACGTCAGCCTCCCGCCGTCGGTGGCCGGGCGCGTCGTCAACGTCAGCGGCGAGCCGGACATCACCCCGGTGCTGCTCCTGTCCGACGTGCTGATCACCGACTACTCGTCGGTGATGTTCGACTACTCCCTGCTCCAGCGGCCGATGGTGTTCTTCACCTACGACTGGGACGACTACGTGCGCAACAGCCGCGGTACGTACTTCGACCTCTCCGAGCAGGCTCCCGGCCCCGTCGTCGGGACCAAGGAGGAGCTCTTCGACGTGCTGTCCGACCTGGACGCCCTGTCGTCCGGCTCCGAGAGCAAGGTCAAGGAATTCATGACTCAGTACGGCGAGTACGACCGGGGCGACGCCGCCGCCCGCATCGTCGACCGCTTCTTCGGCTCCGAGGGGGAGGCGCGATGACCGAGCGAGACATCATCTTCGTGGCCAACGAGGTCAACGAACTGGGCGGGGTGGCCCGTTGGCAGGCCCTGATGGCCGCTCTGTTCGCCGAGCGGGGCCACCGGGTGACCATCGTGGGCATAGCCCCGCCCGAGGTGCCGATGGACCTCGGGGACAACCCGCCGTTCGACACGGTGACCCTCTACGACGTCCGGCCCCCCGGCCGCTGGCGGGCCCGCAACCTCCGGGACCGCGCCAACCTGACCGCCCGGAAGCGCGAAGCCGCCCGGGAGACGGAGATGCGCGCGGCCACGGAGCGGCTGTCGGACATCTTCCGCGCGGCCCGGCCCGGCGCCATGATCATCGTGACCCAGGTGTGGGCCATGGAGTGGGTCGCCGCCGCGGACACCGCCGGTCACGCGGTCCTCGGCATGAGCCACGAGTCCTACGAGTACTCGCGGGGCTCCTCCCGGTTCCAGCGCGTCCAGACGTACTACAAGGACGTCGCCCGGCTGCTCCTGCTGACCCAGGAGGACGCCGACCTCTGGACCGGCCGCGGCCTCAACAACGTGGGCTTCATGCCGAACCCGCTGCCGATGATGCCGGAGGTGCCGTCGCCGCGCACCGAGAAGGTGGTCGTGAGCATCGGCCGCCTCGGGCACCAGAAGGGCATCGACATGCTCCTGGACACCTGGGCGGAAGCGGCACCGGGGCACCCCGGCTGGACCCTGCGGATCTACGGTTCCGGTCCCGACGAGGCGGCCCTGAAGCAGCAGTGCGCCGAGCTGGGCCTGGACGACTCGGTGGAGTGGGCGGGCCAGACCGACGACGTCGTCGGCGCGCTGCACGGCGCCTCGGTGTTCGTCCAGTCCTCCCGCGGCGAGGGCTTCCCGCTGGCGCTGCTGGAGGCGATGGCGTGCGGCGTGCCCTGCGCCGCCTTCGACTGCGCCCCCGGTGTCCGGGAGATCGTCCGGACCGAGGAGGACGGACTGCTCGCCAGGCCCGGCAACACCAGTGAACTGGCCCGTCAGCTGGGCCGGATGATGGACAGTGCCGAACTCCGGGACGACATGGGCGAGAAGGCGCGCGCGAACGTGCAGCGCTACTCCCCCACGGCCATCACCGACCGGTGGGAAGAGCTGTTCGCCCTGCTGGAGCGCTGAGTCGGGACGACGAAGGGGCGGGGACCGGTTGCCTGGGCAACCTGGTCCCCGCCCCTTTCCGGTGTCCGTACGACTACCGGCCCGAGAAGGACTCTAGAACGGCTCGAAGTCGTCGAACTCGCGCTGGGACTCGTCCCGTTCGGCCTGGCGGTCCCTGCGGCGCTGGGCGGCCGGACGCTCCTCCTCCAGGCGGTGGTCCTCGCCTCGGCGGCCGAGCATCTCGGCGCCCGCGGTGACGGTGGGCTCCCAGTCGAAGACGACCGCGTTCTCCTCGGGGCCGATGGCGACGCCGTCGCCGGTGCGGGCGCCCGCCTTCATCAGCCGGTCCTCGACACCGAGGCGGTTGAGCCGGTCGGCGAGGTAGCCGACGGCCTCGTCGTTGTTGAAGTCGGTCTGCCGCACCCAGCGCTCCGGCTTCTCGCCGCGCACCCGGAACAGCGGCTCGCCGTCGATCTCCTCGCGGGTGACGGAGAAGCCCGCGTCGTCCACGGCCTTGGGCCGGATGACGATCCGCGTCGCCTCCTCCACCGGCTTGGCGGCGCGCGCCCGGCCGACCAGGTCACCGAGGGCGAACGTCAGCTCGCGCAGCCCGGTGTGGGCCACCGCCGACACCTCGAAGACCTGGTAGCCGCGGGCCTCCAGGTCGGGGCGGACCATCTCGGCGAGGTCCTTGCCGTCGGGCACGTCGATCTTGTTGAGGACGACGATGCGGGGCCGGTCGTCGAGACCGCCGTACTGCCGCAGTTCCGCCTCGATGATGTCGAGGTCGGAGAGCGGGTCGCGGTCGGACTCCAGCGTGGCGGTGTCCAGCACGTGCACCAGCACCGAGCAGCGCTCGACGTGGCGCAGGAACTCCAGGCCCAGGCCCTTGCCCTGGCTGGCGCCGGGGATCAGACCGGGCACGTCGGCGATGGTGTAGACGGTCGAACCGGCGGTCACCACACCGAGGTTGGGCACCAGGGTGGTGAAGGGGTAGTCCGCGATCTTCGGCTTGGCGGCGCTGAGCACCGAGATCAGCGAGGACTTGCCCGCGCTCGGGTAGCCGACCAGGGCCACGTCGGCGACGGTCTTCAGCTCCAGGACCACGTCGTGGAAGTCACCGGGCTCACCGAGCAGCGCGAAGCCGGGCGCCTTGCGGCGGGCGCTGGCGAGGGCCGCGTTGCCGAGGCCGCCCCGGCCGCCCTGCGCGGCGATGTAGGAGGTGCCGTGGCCGATCAGGTCGGCCAGCACGTTGCCCTCCTTGTCGAGGACGACCGTGCCGTCCGGGACGGGCAGGACCAGGTCCTGGCCCTCCTTGCCGGAGCGGTTGCCGCCCTCACCGGGCTTGCCGTTGGTGGCCTTGCGGTGCGGGGAGTGGTGGTAGTCGAGCAGCGTGGTCACGGACTGGTCGACGGTCAGGATGACGTCGCCGCCCCGCCCGCCGTTGCCGCCGTCCGGACCGCCCAGCGGCTTGAACTTCTCACGGTGGACGGAGGCACAGCCGTGGCCTCCGTTACCCGCGGCGACATGCAGTTCGACGCGGTCCACGAAGGTGGTCATGGTTCGGTGCCTCCAGAAAAGTACGGGTACTACCTATGTCAACACGCGAAAGGCGGACCCGCCTTCCCGACCGGGAAGTGAGGTCCGCCTCGCGCAGCTTTTAACGCTCGCGGCCGTGAATCAGAGGATTCAGGCGACCGGAACGATGTTCACGACCTTGCGGCCGCGGTTGGTGCCGAACTCCACCGCACCGGGCAGGAGCGCGAACAGCGTGTCGTCGCCGCCACGGCCGACACCGGTGCCGGGGTGGAAGTGGGTGCCGCGCTGGCGGACCAGGATCTCACCGGCGTTGACGCGCTGACCGCCGAAGCGCTTCACGCCGAGCCGCTGGGCATTGGAGTCGCGACCGTTCCGGGTGGACGATGCGCCCTTCTTGTGTGCCATGTGTTCTCAGTCCCTTACTTCGCAGCCGCGGGGATCTCAGTGACCTTGATCGCCGTGTACTGCTGGCGGTGGCCCTGACGACGGCGGTAGCCGGTCTTGTTCTTGTAGCGCAGAATGTCGATCTTCTGGCCCTTGTGGTGGTCCACGATCTCAGCCTGGACCTTGATGCCGGCCAGCACCCACGGGTCGCTGGTCACGGAGTCGCCGTCGACAACGAGCAGGGTCGAAAGCTCGACCGTGTCGCCAACATTGGCGGTGGAAATCTTGTCAACCTCAACGATGTCGCCGACAGCAACCTTGTGCTGGCGACCACCGCTGCGCACGATGGCGTACACGCGGATCTCACTTTCGCTCGAAGAACGGCACCCCCGAAGGCCAGCCGCACCGGTAGAACACCACGGACGACCTCTCCCGACCGCCCAGGGCGACCGGGAGGAGAAGGTTTACGGGGATGTGGCATGCTCAAATGACACGCCGACGGTCAAGAGTACGGGGGGCGTCCCGTACGGGTCAAACCGGGCCCTGAGCTGGGGGGCTCGGCGGGCTCAGCTCTCCAGCGAGGCCGTGTAGTCGGCGTACGCCCGCCGGATCTGGTCCGGGGACAGCTCCAGGTGCTCCAGGATCGTGTACCGGCCCGGTCGGGTCTGTGGCGCGAACTCCACGGCCCGGACGAACTCGTCCACGCCGAACCCGATCTCCTCGGCCAGCACCGGCAGCCCGTGCCTGCGCAGCGAGGCGGCCATGAGGAACGAGCCCTCGTGGTCACCGCGCAGATGCGTGGCGAAGGCGGCGCCGAGGCCCACCTGCTCGCCGTGGCTGGCGGCCCGCTCGGGGAAGAGCAGGTCGAGCGCGTGGCTGATCTCGTGGCAGGCGCCGGAGGAGGGCCGGGTGTGGCCCGCGATCGACATGGCGATGCCGGACATCACGAGCCCCTCGGCGAGCACGGTGAGGAACGCGTCGTCGCCGCAGCCGCCGGGGTGCCGGAGCACCGCCTCGCCCGCCTGGCGGGCCATGGCGGCGGCGAGACCGTCGATCTTCTCGCCGCTGACCCGGTTGGCCAGCTCCCAGTCCGCGACCGCCGAGATGTTCGACACGGCGTCCCCGATGCCGGAGCGCACGAAGCGCACCGGGGTCTCCCGGATGATGTCGGTGTCGATCAGCAGCGCGATGGGCGTGGGCACGCCGTACGAGCCCCGGCCCGCGTCGTTGTCGAGGATGGACACCGGCGAGCAGATGCCGTCGTGGGAGAGGTTGGTGGCGACCGCGACCAGCGGCAGGCCGACACGGGCCGCCGCGTACTTGGCGCAGTCGATGACCTTCCCGCCGCCGAGCCCGACCACGGCGTCGTAGCGGCCGGACTTCATCTCGTCGGCGAGCCGGACGGCGTCGTCCAGGGTGCCGCCGCCGACCTCGTACCAGGTGGCGCCCGGCAGCTG
The DNA here is from genome assembly GCF_044747085.1 of Streptomyces sp. NPDC090119. Classification (NCBI taxonomy): domain Bacteria; kingdom Bacillati; phylum Actinomycetota; class Actinomycetes; order Kitasatosporales; family Streptomycetaceae; genus Streptomyces; species Streptomyces sp. NPDC090119. Next base: position 755,023 of record NZ_JBIVDK010000002.1, read on the forward strand.
CGGCGCGACCCGCTCGCGCAGCCGGGCGCCGGAGCCGCCGCTGATCGCGACGGCGAGGCGGCCGGAGTGCGAGATGCGCTGGTCGGCGAGGACGGCGGCCAGGTCGGCGAGGGCACCCGGGCGGATGTCCACGACGACCGGCGAGGGGATCAGCCTCGTCAGTATCGGCACGCGATCTCCCGTCCTCGTGCGAGGTCGTCGTGGTTGTCGATCTCGACCCAGGAGACCTCGCCGATCGGCTGGACGTCGATCTTGAAGCCGCGGTTCACCAGCTCCTGGTAGCCGTCCTCGTAGTAGAGCTGCGGGTCGCGCTCGAAGGTCACCCGGAGCGCGTCCGCGAGGTCGGCCGCCGCGTCGCCCTCGATCAGGGTCACGCCGATGTACTCACCGGTCGCCTCGGCCGGGTCCATCAGCTTGGTGATCTTCTGGACGCCCTTGTCGGGGTCCACGACGACCTTCATCTCCTCGTCCGCCAGGGACTTGACCGTGTCCAGCGCGAGGATGATCTTCTTGCCGTCGCCACGGGCCGCGAGGAGGGTCTTCTCGACCGAGACCGGGTGCACGGTGTCGCCGTTGGCGAGGATCACGCCGTCCTTCAGCGCGTCCCGGCCGCACCACAGGGAGTAGGCGTTGTTCCACTCCTCGGCCTTGTCGTTGTCGATCAGCGTGATCTTCAGGCCGTACTTGGCCTCCAGCGCGGCCTTGCGGTCGTAGACGGCCTCCTTGCGGTAGCCGACGATGACACCGACCTCGGTCAGGCCGACCTCCGCGAAGTTCCCCAGCGTCAGGTCCAGCACCGTCAGCGACTCCTCGTCGCCCTCCGGGCCCACCGGCACCAGAGCCTTGGGCAGCGTGTCGGTGTAGGGGCGCAGACGCCGTCCGGCGCCGGCCGCCAGCACGAGACCTATCATCGCGGGTTCTCCTTAACTTCCCCGGTGCACGGGGCGACTTCCCCGGTTCACGGGGCGTGGGGGGTAAAGCCGTGTGGCCCTGCCGCGAACGGCAGGACCACACGAGGGGTGTTCGATCTCAGCTCTCGTCGTCCGACGCGGAGACCTTGGCGGTCTTCTTCGCCGTCGACTTGGCGGCCGTCTTGGCGGTCTTGGTGGCCGCCTTCTTGGCCGTCGTCTTCTTCGCCGTCGTCGTCTTGGCGGCCGTCTTCTTCGCGGCCGCCGTCTTCTTGGCGGGAGCGGCCTTCTTCGCGGCCGTCTTCTTCGCCGGTGCCTTCTTGGCCGCCTTGCGGGCGGTCTTCTTGGCGGGAGCGGCCTCCTCCTCAGCGGGCTGCTCGGCGGCGGGCGCCTCTTCGACGGCCTCCGGCGCGGACGACGGGACGACCAGGACGGCCGTCTCCTCGGACGCGGTCGGCGCGGTGGCCTTGCGCACCGCGCGGCGGCGCGGACGGGCCGGGGCGGCGCTCTCCTCGGCCGCCGGGGCGGCCTCCGGCTGCGGCTCCGGCTCGGCCACCGGCGCGGACTCGGCGACGGTCACCACGGCGGCCTCGGCCCCGGCCGGCGAACCGGCGGGCGCGGACACCTTGCGGGTGACCCGGCGCCGGGCACGGCCCTTGGGCGCGGCCTCCTCGACGGCGGGCTCGGGCGCGACCACCGGGTCCTCGGCGGCCATCGGCGCGGCCTGAGCCTCGGCGGCGGGCTCCGGCTGGACGGGCCGGGCGGCGGCCTCCTCGGCGGAGACCGACGCGGCGGTCGGCGCCTCCTCGGCGGCCCGCTCGAACCGCTCGGCGCGCTCGGCGGAGCGGCGGTTGCCCTCCTTCGGCGCACCCGCCGGGGCGGAAGCCCGGCGCCCGGCGCGGCGGCGCGAGCGGCCTCGTCCGGCGGCGGCCTCCGCCTCGGCGACGGAGCTGTACAGCTCCTCGTCCGGGGTGAACTCCGCCGACGGCAGCGCGACCGGCTCGGCGACCTCGGCGGCCACCTCGTCGGCCGTCTCGACGTCCGTGTCGGGGATGTCGGCCACGGCCGTCTCCACCGTCAGCGTCTCGCCGTCGCCCTCGTGGACGTGGCCGTCGCCGCCGCGGCGCTTCTTGCGCTTGCCGCCACCACCGCCACCGACGGCGGTGGGCTGCTCCATGTGGACGATGACACCGCGGCCGTTGCAGTGGACGCAGTTCTCGGAGAAGGACTCCAGCAGGCCCTGGCCGACCCGCTTACGGGTCATCTGCACCAGGCCCAGCGAGGTCACCTCGGCCACCTGGTGCTTGGTCCGGTCCCGGCCCAGGCACTCCAGCAGACGGCGCATCACGAGGTCCCGGTTGGACTCCAGCACCATGTCGATGAAGTCGATGACGATGATGCCGCCGAGGTCGCGCAGCCGGAGCTGGCGCACGATCTCCTCGGCCGCCTCCAGGTTGTTCCTGGTGACCGTCTCCTCCAGGTTGCCGCCCTGGCCGGTGAACTTGCCGGTGTTGACGTCGACGACGACCATCGCCTCGGTCCGGTCGATCACCAGCGAACCGCCGCTGGGCAGCCAGACCTTGCGGTCCAGCGCCTTGGCGAGCTGCTCGTCGATCCGGTACGTGGCGAAGACGTCGACCTCGCTGGTCCACTTCTGCAGCCGGTCGGTGAGGTCCGGGGCCACGTGGGAGACGTAGCCGTGGATGGTCTGCCAGGCGTCGTCACCGCTGATGATGACCTTGGAGAAGTCCTCGTTGAAGATGTCGCGGACGACGCGGACGCTCATGTCCGGCTCGCCGTACAGCAGCGCCGGGGCGTTGCCCGTCTTCGCCTTCTTCTTGATCTCCTCCCACTGCGCCTGGAGCCGCTCGACGTCACGGCGCAGCTCGTCCTCGCTCGCGCCCTCGGCGGCGGTGCGCACGATCACGCCCGCGTCCTCGGGGACGATCTTCTTGAGGATGGTCTTCAGCCGGGCCCGCTCGGTGTCGGGCAGCTTGCGGCTGATGCCGGTCATCGAGCCCTCGGGGACGTACACGAGGTAGCGGCCCGGCAGGGAGACCTGGCTGGTGAGGCGGGCGCCCTTGTGGCCGATCGGGTCCTTGGTCACCTGGACCAGGACGGGCTGGCCGGACTTGAGCGCGACCTCGATACGGCGCGGCCCGTGGGCCATGCCGAGTGCCTCGAAGTTGACCTCACCGGCGTACAGGACGGCGTTGCGGCCCTTGCCGATGTCGATGAAGGCGGCCTCCATGGACGGCAGCACGTTCTGGACCTTGCCCAGGTAGACGTTGCCGACGTACGAGGTGGCCTGCTCCTTGTTGACGTAGTGCTCGACGAGCACGCCGTCCTCCAGGACGCCGATCTGGGTGCGCTCGCCGTGCTGGCGCACGACCATCACCCGCTCGACGGCCTCGCGGCGGGCCAGGAACTCCGCCTCGGTGATGATCGGCACCCGGCGGCGGCCCTGCTCGCGGCCCTCGCGGCGGCGCTGCTTCTTGGCCTCCAGGCGCGTCGAGCCCTTGATGGACTGGACCTCGTCGGACGGCTCGGCGGCCTTGCGGGGCTCGCGGACCTTGACGACGGTGCGCTCGGGGTCGTCGCTGGGCTCACCCTCGCCGGAGTCACCGGCGCGACGGCGACGGCGACGGCGGCGACGGCTGGAGCTGGAGCCACCGGACTCCTCGCCCCGCTGCTCCTCGGCGTCCTCAGCGTCCTCGGCGTCCTCGGCGGTCTGCTCGGCGGTGTCCTCGGCGTCCTGCTCGGCCTGCTCGGCGGCCAGGTCGCCGGACTCGCCGTCCGTGCCCTCGCCGTTCTCGTCGTCGTCGTAGGCGTCGCCACGGCGGCGGCGACGGCCGCCCCGGCGGCGACGACGGCGCGAGCCGGACTCCTCCGAGCCCTCGGCGTCGTCGGAGTCGTCGTCCTCGGTGACGTCCTCGGCGGGCTCGTCGGCCGCCTCGGGCTTCTCCTCGACGGCGCGGGTCTCCTCGGCGGCGGCACCACGGCGACGACGGCGACGGCGGCCGTTGTCGGCGCGCTCGTCGGCACGCTCCTCGGTGACGGCCTCGGGGGCGGCGGCCTCCGCGGGCTTCTCGGTCTCGGCGGGCGTCTCGTCCGCACCGGCACCGGCGGCCTGGGCCGCGGCCTCGGCGGCGGCGCGCTGCGGGGTCTGGAACCGCGGCTCGGTGAAGACGGGCGCCTGGAACGTGGCCACGGCGGGCCGGGCGGCACGGCGCGGGGCGTCACCCTCGGCGGGGGCGGGCGCGGAGAACCCGCCCGCGGCCTGGCGCACGGCACGGCGGCGGCGGCGCGGGCCGCCCTCGGCCTCGGTCTGCTCGGGCTCGGACTGCGTCGCCTTGCGGGCGGGACGCGGCTCGGCCTCGGCGGCGGCCTCGGGCTTCTCCTCGGCCTTCTCCTGGGCCTTCTCCTCGGCGACAGCCGGGGCACCGGCGGGCGCGGACGCCCGGCGGGAGGCACGCCGGCGGGTACGGCCGGCGGGCGCGGCCTCGGCCTCGGGCTCCGCCTCGGCGGCCGGGGTCGGCTCGGCCTCGGGGGTCTCGGGCTTCTCCTCGACGGCGGCCGGGGTCTCGGCGGGCGCGGAGGCCCGACGGGTGGCGCGGCGGCGCGTACGCCCGGCCGGAGCGGCCTCGGCCTCGACGGCGGGCTCGGCCTCGACGGCCGCAGCGGGCTCAGCGGGCGCGGCGGGCGTCTCGGTGGCGGCCGGGGTCTCGGCGGCGGGCGCGGACGCACGGCGCGTCGCACGGCGGCGCGGACGCGCGGCCGGGGCCTCGGTCGCCGTCTCGGTCACCGTCTCCGTCTCGGCGGCCGGTGCCGGTTCGGCGGGCGTCTCGGCGGCGGGCGCGGCCTGCGGCGTCTCGTCGGCCTTGGGCGCCCCGGCCGGGGCGGAGGCGCGCCGGGTGGCACGGCGGCGCGGGCGGGCGGGGGTCTCGGGGGTGGCCTCGGCGGGCGTGGCGCCCGTCTGGTCCTCGGTGTCCTGGGCCACGTCGGCCTCCTCGGCCTTCTTGTCCTCGGCGGCGATCTGAGCGGGGGCTCCGGCGGGCGCGGAGGCGCGGCGGCGGGTACGGCGCGGCGCGGCGGTGGTGCCGGACCCCTCTTCGGCGGACTCGGCGGGCTCGGCGGCGGGCGCGGCCGGTGCGGCGGGCTCGGCGACGGTGACGGCCTCGGCGGGGGACCCGGCGGGCGCGGCGGCGCGGCGGGTGGTGCGGCGGCGCGGGCGGGCGGCCGGTGCGGCCGCTTCGGCGGGGGCCTCGGGGGCCTCGGCCGGGGTGGTGGCCTCCGGCTGCGCGGTGGTCTCGGTGCCGCTGCCGGTGGCGGGCGAACCCGCCGGGCGGGACGCGGCGCGGCGACGCCTGCGCGGGGGCAGCGTGTCGCTGGGGGTGTTCGATTCGGAGCCCTCGTTGGGCTCGGTCGGTTCGAGCATGCGGGCATTTCTCCCGTCGGAGCTCCCGGGTCGCCGCGCCTGGTCCGGGGCCGGTCTCTCAAAGACCGGCCACCGTTGACGTCCGCGGCCCGCGCGATGCGCGATGGCCGCCGTCCGGGGCGCGGGCGCCGCACGGGAGCACTCTGTGTCCTGTCTCGCCGGTTCCGTACGCCTTGTCGGTACGGCCTGGCGAAAGTCTTCTGGTTCGGTGCGCTGCCCGACCCAGGTGGCTCCCGGATCAGAGGGCGGCGCTACGGCGTCCGTCCCTACACGGAACCTTCCGGCGTCGGCGCCGTCGCGGCGGCAGCCGGTTCGGCCTTCGGGGCCGGGGCTGCCTCGCGGTCGGGCGCGAGCGGGTCGGTCACCGTGCCGGTCTCTTCATCGAACAGCCCCTGCGCCAGCCTGGTCACCGCTGCGGGGACCGGCGGCGCCAGGTCGGCCACGGCGCGAAGACCGGACAGGACGTCGTCGGGTCGTACGGCAGGCGTCACGTGCCGAACAACCAGGCGCAGTATCGCACAGGGCTGGTCGCTGGGCCTATCAGCCGACTCGTCCCGCGTTTCCAGGGTGACGACGGCGGCGCGGGCGTCGAAGGTGCGGACGCCGTTCTTGGCCATCCGCTGCACCTCCACCGTCTCCGCCGCCATGAAGGCGTCGGCGGCGCGCCGGGCCTCCTCGGGGTCGACGCCGTCCAGCCGCAGTTCCCACACGGAGGCGGTCAGCCGGTCGGCGAGGCCCGAGGTGCGGCCCTCCACGGCGTCGACGATGTCGAGCCCGGTGGGCATCGACTCGTCGAGCAGGGCGCGCAGGGTCTCGGGGTCGCGCGGTGCGGTCAGCGCGATCTCCAGGTACTCCGCCTCGCTGCCCGTGCCGGTGGGTGCGGCATTGGCGTACGACACCTTCGGGTGCGGCGTGAACCCCGCCGAGTAGGCCATGGGTACGGCGGCGCGGCGCAGGGCGCGCTCGAAGGCGCGCTGGAAGTCGCGGTGGCTGGTGAACCGGAGGCGGCCGCGCTTGGTGTAGCGCAGTCGGATGCGCTGCACCGCGGGTGCGGGCGGCGGGCCTTCGGGCTGTCGCTTGCCCAGTGTCCTAGTCCTTCGTGAGAACGGTCGTACTGTCACCAAGAGTACGTGGGTCGCGCGCGGGAGGTTCCCGGCGGTCCACGGCGAGGGGCTGCCGGGGGGCGCCGAAGAGGGCCCGCCGCAGATCCCGGCGGGTCTCGCGGAGGGTGTCGCGGGCGGCGGCGAGGGTGAGCCGGGTGACCCGTCCGACCTCGCACGCCGCCTGGGCGGCGGGCCGCAGGACCGCGTCGCGCACGGCGTGTCCGACCGGGGTCAGGATCGTCCGGTACGCCCAGCGGGCGGGCTCCACGAAGATCCACCGGAAGAGGGTCCCCAGCGCCCGGCCCACCACGCGGGAGAGGTGCCCGGCGACCCGCCAGGCATGCCCGAGCGCGTCGCCGACCTCGCGCGCGACGACGGCCAGCACCCGGCCGACGGGGGCCAGGACCCAGCGCCACAGCGCGAGGGCGGGCAGCACGAGCAGGATGCGGAGCGTCCAGTACAGGGCGGCGCCGACCCCGGTGAGAGCCGCGTCCGCGAGCCATAGCAGTGCCCGGCCGACGGGGCTCAACACCTGGACGTACAGCCACCGGGCGGGCACGACGAGCAGATGCCGGACCAGCCAGGCGGCGCCGGTGAGCAGGCCCAGCCCGGCCGCCGCCAGCAGCGCGCCGATCCCCCGCGCGAGCCACGCCAGCCCCCGGCCGACCGGTGCCAGCAGATACGCGTACACCCCTCGCCCGAGGGGGGTCAGGAGATGGACGTACGCCCAGGTCAGCGGCGCGACGACCAGGACGTGCCCGAGCCAGCGCAGCGCCGTGCCCACCGGGACGAGCCCCCAGCGCCACAGCGCCACGAAGGGCCACACGAAGAGGGCGCGGCCGACCCACAGCAGCGCACGCCCGAGCGGCCGGAGGACGGTGGCGTGCAGGAACCGTCCGCCCGCGGCCAGCGCGTCCCACGCGAGCCGTACCGGCACCACGAGCACCAGCACGACGATCCGGACGGGAAGCCGGAGGGCGACGACGAGGCAGCCCTCCGGGGGCTGGGGCGCGGGCGGCTTGTCGAGGTCCATACCCTCTTGGACGCCACTGACCCGCTTCTGGATGCCTTTTCAGGTCGCCGCGCTCACCCGGTCCTTGTACGACTCCGGGTAGCGCTGGGTGAACTTCACCGCGATGACCAGCAGGGCGATGGGGATGACCCAGTTGAACCAGTCGTCCTGGCCGGGGTAGGCGATGGCGAGCCAGGTGGACGCCGTCATGATGGCGAAGGTGACGCCCCAGTACGTGGTGAGCACCCGGTTGATGTGCCGGAAGACGGGCGAGTCCCAGTACTGGCGCGGGGTCGACTCGCGGGCGTACTGCGCGGTGAACGGGTCGTACAGCAGCGAGACGAACGCGACCACGGCGACCAGGCCGTTGGAGATGACCTGGGCGTAGGTCTCCACCCAGAGCAGGTCCGAGCGGCTCAGGGCGAGGGCGAGGACGGAGAGGACGGCGAAGAACACGATGCCGGCCGCGTCGAGGATGCGGATCTTCCCGTGCAGCAGGTCCTGCGCCGACAGCACGAGGGCCGCGATCAGCGCGGCCAGGGCGGCGTACTCCCAGGTACTGGGGCTGGCCACCACTCCGAAGATGATCCAGGGGGCGAACGAGAGGAACACGCTGGCGGTTCCGACCGGCTTCTTCTTGGGTGCGATCTGTTCCGTGGTGGCCTGCTGCACCATGTGGACGTCCTCCCGTGAGGTGTGCCGTCGTGGGATGTCGCGGCCCGCCCCCCTGTCCCATGGTGGGGCCGCTCGCCCCGGCCCGCACGCCGCCCGTGGTGCGGTGCGGCGGCCGGGCCCCTACCGTGAGAAGTGCGGTCCGGACCAGCGAGGGGTTCAGTCGGCCTGTCCGGGAGCCGTCATGACGTATCACTTCAGTGAGAACGACCAGTTCAACTACGAGATCCTGCTCGCCCTCGGTTCGGTGTGGCGGCAGGGAGCCGATGCGGGCGAAGTACTCACCACCGCCGCGTCGGTGGCGGACGGGGACGGGCAGGCGTGGTTCGACGCCTGGCTGGACCTGGGCCGCCGCGTCCGGGTGGAAGCGGAGGAGTGCGCGGCGGCCGGCCATCTGGTGAGCGCGCGTGAGGGCTGGCTGCGGGCGGCCGGCTATCTCGGCACCGCGATGGTGGGCGTGGACGCGGTCCCGGACGCGGAGAAACGCGCGCGGGAGGCGTTCGCCGAGCACCGCGCCTGCCTCGACCGCTTCCTGCTGGCCCTGGAGCCGCCCGCCGAGCCGGTGTCGATCCCGTACGAGGACACGACGCTGCCCGGCTATCTGATCAGCCCGCCCGGCTCCGGCGACGCGCCGCTGCCGACGTTGATCGCCAACAACGGCAGCGACGGCCCGCTCAGCTCCACCTGGACGCTGCTCGGCGCCCCGGCGGTGGAGCGCGGCTACCGGGTGCTGCTCTTCGACGGCCCCGGCCAGCAGTCGATGCTGTTCGAGCGCGGGGTGACCTTCCGGCCGGACTGGGAGAACGTCATCACCCCGGTCGTGGACTTCCTGCTCGCCCGCCCCGACGTGGACCCGCGCCGGATCGCGCTGGCCGGGATCAGTCAGGCCGGGTACTGGGTACCGCGCGCGCTGGCCTTCGAACACCGGATCGCGGCGGCGGTCGCCGATCCGGGGGTGGTGCGGGTCGCGGAGAGCTGGTGGCAGCATCTCGGGCCGGACCTGCGCGAGTTGTGGGAGTGCGGGGACCGGGACGCCTTCGACGCGATCATCGGGGAGGCGCTGGAGCAGAACCCGGCGCTGGCCGCGACCTGGCGCTGGCGGGCCAAGCCGTACGGCATCGAGGCGCCCTACGACCTGCTCCGCGAGGTCTCGCGGTACGACCTGCTGACCGAGGTCTCCCGGCACGACCTCACCCGGGTCGTGGACCACATCACCACCCCGCTGCTGGTCACCGACCCGGAGGGCGAGCACTTCTGGCCCGGCGCCTCCGAGCAGCTGTACGACGCGCTGCCGGGCGTGAAGGAGCTGGTCCGTTTCACCGAGGAGGAGGGCGCGCATCTGCACTGCGAGCCGCTCGGCCGGGCCCTGTTCGAGGAGCGGGTCTTCGACTGGCTGGACGCCCGGCTGGCCACCGCCGGGACGGTGTGACGCGGGGTTTGATCACCGAACGGCTGCGGCCGCGTAACGCATTGATCTGACCACGCCAAAGCTATGGATTCCGGCCAGTGCTGCTGCTTCCATGGGAGACCACTCACGCACTTCCCTGGGGGGACGAGAAATGCACTGGTACGTCGACGTGCTCAAGAAGTACGCGGTATTCAGCGGTCGCGCGCGCCGGCAGGAATACTGGATGTTCACCCTGTTCAACCTGATCATCAGCATCGTGCTCTCGATCGTGGACAACGCCCTGGACACCCAGATCATCCAGACCGTCTACGCGCTCGCGGTCCTGCTGCCGTCGCTCGCGGTCGGCGTGCGTCGGCTGCACGACACGAGCCGCTCCGGCTGGTGGCTCCTGATCGGCCTGGTCCCGCTGATCGGCTGGATCATCCTGATCGTCTTCTTCGCCTCGGAGGGCAAGGCGGAGGCCAACGAGTACGGCCCCAACCCCAAGTACGCCCCGGCGGCCTGACGCCACCTGGGTCACACGCGGAAGGGCCCGCCGGAACATCCGGCGGGCCCTTCCGCGTACAGGCGTGTCAGAACTCGGGGGCGAGCAGCGTCAGCCGGAGCAGCGCGGCGACGGCGAGCACCGCCGGGACCGCGTACCACCAGGTCCGCACCCACTCGGCCTTGACGAACACCCAGGTCAGCAGCGCCAGGACGACCGAGATGGCCAGGGCGAGACCGGCCGCGAAGTCCGCGTGCGCGATGCTCTCGCTGTCCCAGGGCCCGGCGGGGTGGGCCAGGTACGCGATCAGCGTCACATAGGCCGCGAACAACTGCCCCGCCGCCAGGAGCAGACCGCAGGCCGCGGAGCCGAGCCGGTCGAGGACGGTGGGTCCCCGACCGGTCGTCCGGCTCAGTGGGAGTGGCCGCTCGGTGCTGGGGCCGCGTTCTTCACGGCCAGGGGGAGCAGCTTCTTGCCCGTGGGGCCGATCTGGATCTGGGTGTCCATCTGGGGGCAGACGCCGCAGTCGAAGCACGGGGTCCAGCGGCAGTCCTCGACCTCGGTCTCGTCGAGGGCGTCCTGCCAGTCCTCCCAGAGCCAGTCCTTGTCGAGACCGGAGTCCAGGTGGTCCCACGGGAGGACTTCCTCGTAGGAGCGCTCGCGGGTGGTGTACCAGTCGAGGTCCACGCCGAACTCGGCCAGCGCCTTGTCCGCGCAGCCCATCCAGCGGTCGTAGGAGAAGTGCTCGCGCCAGCCGTCGAAGCGGCCGCCGTCCTCGTACACCGCGCGGATCACCGCGCCGACGCGCCGGTCACCGCGCGAGAGCAGGCCCTCGATGATGCCGGGCTTGCCGTCGTGGTAGCGGAAGCCGATGGCGCGGCCGTACTTCTTGTCGCCCCGGATCTTGTCGCGGAGCTTCTGCAGGCGCGCGTCGGTCTCCTCGGCGGAGAGCTGCGGCGCCCACTGGAACGGGGTGTGCGGCTTGGGCACGAACCCGCCGATGGAGACCGTGCAGCGGATGTCGCCCGAGCCGGAGACCTCGCGGCCCTTCTGGATCACGTGGGTCGCCATGTCGGCGATCTGGAGGACGTCCTCGTCCGTCTCGGTCGGCAGGCCGCACATGAAGTACAGCTTCACCTGGCGCCAGCCGTTGCCGTACGCGGTGGCGACCGTACGGATCAGGTCCTCCTCCGAGACCATCTTGTTGATGACCTTGCGCATGCGCTCGGAGCCGCCCTCGGGGGCGAAGGTGAGACCGGAGCGACGGCCGTTGCGGGTCAGCTCGTTGGCCAGGTCGACGTTGAACGCGTCGACGCGGGTGGAGGGGAGCGAGAGGCCGATCTTGTCGTCGGTGTAGCGGTCCGCGAGGCCCTTGGCGATGTCACCGATCTCGGAGTGGTCCGCCGAGGACAGCGACAGCAGACCGACCTCCTCGAAGCCGGTCGCGTTCAGGCCCTTCTCGACCATGTCACCGATGCCGGTGATGGAGCGCTCGCGCACCGGACGGGTGATCATGCCCGCCTGGCAGAAGCGGCAGCCGCGCGTGCAGCCGCGGAAGATCTCCACCGACATCCGCTCGTGCACCGTCTCCGCCAGCGGCACCAGCGGCTGCTTCGGGTACGGCCACTCGTCCAGGTCCATCACCGTGTGCTTGGAGACGCGCCACGGCACACCGGAGCGGTTGGGCACGACACGGCCGATCCGGCCGTCGGGCAGGTACTCCACGTCGTAGAACGCCGGGATGTACACCCCGCCCGTCTTCGCCAGCCGGAGCAGGACCTCCTCGCGGCCACCGGGACGGCCCTCGGCCTTCCAGCCGCGGATGATCTCGGTCATGTCCAGCACGGCCTGCTCGCCGTCACCGATGATCGCGGCGTCGATGAAGTCCGCGATGGGCTCCGGGTTGAACGCCGCGTGCCCGCCCGCCAGGACGATCGGGTCGTCGACCGTACGGTCCTTGGACTCCAGCGGGATGTTCGCCAGCTCCAGCGCGGTGAGCATGTTGGTGTAGCCCAGCTCGGTGGAGAAGCTCAGGCCGAACACGTCGAACGCCTTCACCGGGCGGTGGCTGTCGACCGTGAACTGCGGGACGCCGTGCTCCCGCATCAGCGCCTCCAGGTCCGGCCACACACTGTAGGTGCGCTCGGCGAGGACGCCCCGCTGCTCGTTCAGTACCTCGTAGAGGATCATGACGCCCTGGTTGGGCAGACCGACCTCGTACGCGTCGGGGTACATCAGCGCCCAGCGGACCTCGGCCTCGTCCCAGGGCTTGACCGTGGAGTTCAGCTCCCCACCGACGTACTGGATCGGCTTCTGCACATGCGGGAGCAAGGCTTCGAGCTGCGGGAAGACCGACTCGACAGACATCGCGGCATTACCTTCGTGAGCTGACTTCAGGGCATCTCCCGGCCGGAGGCTGGAAGGGTGACCATCAAGCCTAACCCGTCCGGGCGCCTCCTCCGTACGCCGGTCTCAGCGCGGGAACGCCGACCGTGCCTTGTGCCACCTGCGGGGCAGCTCCGCCTCCGTGCGCCGCGCGGCCTGCTCCTCCCGCTCGTACAGCACCCCGTAGGTGAACGCGCTCTCCCCCGCCGCGTGCGCCACCGCGGCCAGCTCGCGCAGGGTCCGCCGGGCCAGCACGCTGTCCTGGTGCTCGCCGAGCAGGCTGGTCAGCTTCTTCGCCGCGCGGGCCAGGGCGCGGGCCGGGCCGCCGAGCGCGGGAACGGCCGCCTCGGCGGCGTAGCGGGCGCGCTTCGCCCGCTTGCGGGCCTCGTGCAGGGCGTGGTCGCGGTCCTCGCCGGGCGGCAGCGCCAGCGCGGCCGTCACCAGCCCGGACAGTTTCGCGCCCTCCTTCTTCAGCGCGCGGGTGAGCACCTTGTCCGGCTTGCGGGCCGCCCGCTTCCGCAGCGGCGGGTCGGCGAGCAGGGTGTCGAGGCCGTCCAGCAGGGCGAGGTAGCGGGCCGAGTCCAGCACGCCGAGCAGATGGCCGCGGGTGCTGCCGTGCCGGGCGGTGGCCCAGGAGGCGAGGCGCTCGCGGACCGGGCCGGTGACCTGGCCGGGCGGGACGGCGTCCAGGGCTTCCGTCAGCCGGTCCGCCAGCACCTCCTGGTCGCGGCCGGTCCCGAGTTCGCGTGCCAGCCACTTCAGCTCGGCGGCGACCGGCGCGGTGGCGTCCCGGTCCAGCACCGAGCCGAAGGCGCGGAAGGCGGACCGCATCCGGCGGGTGGCCACCCGCATCTGGTGCACGGAGTCCGGCAGGTCCCGGCGGACACCGGGGTCGCGGGTGAGGATCGCCTCGCGCTGCTCCCGCAGATACGCCAGGACGTGGTCCCCCGCCGTCACCGGCTCGGCCGCCCGCGCCGACCGGGCGCGGGAGCCGCCGGTCCGGCGCAGCGCCTCGGCCACCTTGGACGCCGCCTTCGACGGCCGCACGCCCGCCTCGGCGAGGCGCTCCTCGACGGCGTCCAGCACGGCCGGGTCGGCGCCGTCGGCCAGTTCCACCTCGATCTCCGTCCACCGGGCGGTGCCGCCCGCCCGGTTGAGGCGCTCGGCGGTCACGGTGTCCACGCTCGCCTCGGCCAGCGGGGCGCCGTCCGCGTCGAGCAGGTGCCACACGTCGCGGGCGGACCGGAGCCGGACCACGGGCACCAGCTCGGCGCCCCGCACCCGTGAGCGGACCAGCGCGGCCAGCTCGTCGGGCACGGTGTCCGAGAGCGGCGCCCGGATCTCGTCCCGGACACCGGGCGCGACCGGGAACTTCAGATGCCATCCGGCGTCCGACCCCCCGGTGCGGCGGCGCAGTGTGAGCGAGGCGGCGCCGAGGCGCTCGTCGGCGGTGTCGTAGTAGACGGCGTCCAGCTCGACCACCCCCTGGTCGACGACGTCCGCCACCCCGCCGGTCCCGGCCAGCTCGGGCAGCGGCCCACCGTCCGCCACCTCGTACTTCCGCTCGATCTCCCGCTTCACGTCCGTCATGAACCGAATCTAGAACGCCCCCGCGATCTCAACCAGCCCCCCGGACACGGGTGAGGGCCGGGAGATCGGCTCCCGGCCCTCACGCGGCACCCCTACCGGCTCACGCCGACATCGGTCGCTGCGCTCTGATCGACTGCAACAGCCCGACGGCCACCCAGACCGCGAACATCGACGAGCCGCCGTAGGACACGAACGGCAGTGGCAGACCGGTCACCGGCATGATGCCGAGGGTCATGCCGATGTTCTCGAACGCCTGGAAGGCGAACCAGGCGACGATCCCGGCGGCCACGATCGTGCCGTACAGCTCGGTGGAGTCGCGGGCGATACGGCAGGCGCGCCACAGGATGACGCCGAGCAGGAGGATTATCAGGCCGGCCCCGAGGAAGCCCAGCTCCTCCCCCGCGACCGTGAAGACGAAGTCGGTCTGCTGCTCGGGCACGAACTGGCCCGTGGTCTGCGAGCCGTGGAACAGCCCGGAGCCGGTCAGCCCGCCCGAACCGATGGCGATCCGCGCCTGGTTGGTGTTGTAGCCGACGCCCGCCGGGTCCAGCTCCGGGTTGGCGAAGGCGGCGAACCGGTTGATCTGGTAGTCGTCCAGGATGTGCAGCTGCCACACCGCGATGGCACCGGCGGCGCCCGCCGAGATGAGGCCGAACACCCAGCGGTTAGAGGCGCCGGAGGCGAGCAGCACGCCCAGGATGATGATCACCATCACCATGACCGAACCGAGGTCGGGCATGAGCAGCACGATGAGGATCGGCACGGCGGCCAGCCCGAGCGCCTGGAGGACCGTGCGGTGGTCGGGGTACGCCTTGTCGCCCGCGTCGACCCGCGCGGACAGCAGCATCGCCATGCCCAGGATGATCGTGATCTTCACGAACTCGGAGGGCTGGAGCGAGAAGCCGCCGCCGAAGACGATCCAGGAGTGGGCGCCGTTGACGGTGGAGCCGAGCGGGGTGAGCACCGCGAGGATGCCGGCCAGCGACAGCCCGTAGAGGATCGGCACCGCGTTGCGCAGGCCGCGGTGGCCGAGCCAGAGGGTGCCGATCATCAGGGCGAGCCCGATGCCGGTGTTCATGAAGTGCCGGAACAGGAAGTAGTACGGGTCGCCCTGGTTGATCTCGGTGCGGTTGCGGGTCGCCGAGAACACCAGCAGGGAGCCGATCAGCGACAGCGCGAGCGCCGCCAGCAGCATCGGCCAGTCGAGCCTGCGGGCCAGGGAGTCACGGGCGAAGATCCTGGTCCAGCCCGCGCGCTCCGGGCCGTACCCGGAGACGGAGAAGGTGTTGCCGGTCATGTGCGTGTCCTCCGGCTCCCCCTCCGGCGGGCCCGCCTGCGGGTGTTGCTG
Organism: Streptomyces sp. NPDC090119; assembly: GCF_044747085.1. Taxonomy (NCBI): domain Bacteria; kingdom Bacillati; phylum Actinomycetota; class Actinomycetes; order Kitasatosporales; family Streptomycetaceae; genus Streptomyces; species Streptomyces sp. NPDC090119. Next base: position 770,371 of record NZ_JBIVDK010000002.1, read on the forward strand.
TTGGTGTTGGGCGAGGGCGAGGTGGCGGCGGCGGGCTGGTCCTCGCCGTTGCTGGTGTTGTTCTTCTGGGCGTTCTCGACGTCCTTGGCCGGGTCGCCCTTGATCTTCGGGGCGGCCACGGTGCCGTCGGGGCGGACCTGCGGCAGGGTCTTCTGCGGCTCGGGCAGCAGAGCCGCGTTCTTGTCGATGGAACCGTCGCCCTTGACGCCGTAGAGCGCGCTGTAGATGTTGCGGACGGCCTCACCGGAGGCTCCGGAACCCGTACCGGCCTGGGCGATCGTCATGATCACCGTGTAGTCCTTGGAGTAGGTGGCCAGCCAGGAGGTGGTCTGCTTGCCGTAGACCTCGGCCGTGCCCGTCTTGGCGTGCAGCGGGATCTTGTTCTGCGGCCAGCCGCCGAACTTCCAGGCGGCGGTACCCCGGGTGACCACGCCCGCGAAGGCGTCGTCCATGCCCTTCAGCGTGGCCTGGGAGACCGGGAGACGGCCGCTCTTCCTCGGCGGGATCGGGGTCACGGTCTTGCCGTCCGCGCTGATCACGGCCTTGCCGATGGTGGGGTGGTACATGGTGCCGCCGTTGGCGACGGCGCCGTAGATCACGGCCTCCTGGATCGGCGTGACGAGGGTGTCGCCCTGGCCGATGGAGTAGTTGATCGAGTCGCCCTCACGCATCTTGTTGCCTTCGAGGCAGTTCTCGTACGCGATCTTCTCGACGTAGGAGCCGTCCTTCTTGCCGTACTTGCACCAGGCGTCCTTGTTGGCCTCCCAGTAGTCCAGCTTCCACTGGCGGTCGGGGACGCGGCCGGTGACCTCGTTGGGCAGGTCGACGCCGGTCTCCTTGCCGAGGCCGAACTGGTGGGCGGCCTTGTAGAAGAAGTCCTTCGGCTGACCCTTCTTGGGGTTGATGCCGCCGTCCTTCTTCCACTGCTGGTCGGAGAGGTAGTAGAAGACGGTGTCGCAGGAGACCTCGAGCGCCCGGCCCAGCGGGATGGGGCCGAAGCTCTCGCCCTCGAAGTTCTTGAAGACCTGGCCGCCCACCGAGTACGAACTCGTGCAGGGGTAGCGGCCGTCGAAGTCGTACCCCGCCTCCACCGCGGCGGCGGTGGAGATCACCTTGAAGGTCGAGCCGGGTGCGGCCTGGCCCTGGATGGCCCGGTTCAGCAGCGGGTAGTCGGAGTTCTTGCCGGTGAGGGTCTGGTAGTCCTTGGCGGAGATGCCGCCGACCCAGACGTTCGGGTCGTAGTCCGGCGCGGAGGCCATGGCGACGATGCGGCCGGTCTTGGCCTCCATCACCACGGCGGCACCGGAGTCGGCCTTGTAGTTGGTGCCGGTGATCTTGTCGAACTGCTGGCGGGCGACCTTCATCGCCTTGTCCAGCTCGAACTCGGTGACCCGCTGGACGCGGGAGTCGATGCTGGTGACCAGGTTGGAGCCGGACTCCGCCGGGTCGGCCTGGGCCTTGCCGATGACCCGGCCGAGGTTGTCCACCTCGTAGCGGGTGACGCCCGCCTTGCCGCGCAGCTCCTTGTCGTACTGCCGCTCCAGTCCGGAGCGGCCGACCATGTCGGAGCGCAGGTAGGGCGAGTCGGTGTCCTTGGCCTTCTGGATCTCGTCGTCGGTGACCGGCGAGAGATAGCCGAGGACCTGGGAGGTGTGGGCCTTACCGGGGGCGCCGTAGCGGCGGACGGCCTCGGGCTCGGCGGTGATGCCGGGGAAGTCCTCGGCGCGCTCACGGATCTGCAGGGCCTGCTTGGCCGTGGCCTCGTCGGTGATCGGGATCGGCTGGTAGGGCGAGCCGTTCCAGCAGGGCTGGGGGGTCTTGGCGTCGCACAGCCGGACCTTCTGCTGGACCTCGTCCGGCTTCAGGCCGAGGACACCGGCGAGCTTGGCCAGCACGCCCTTGCCGTCGTCCTTCTGCTTGAGCAGGTCGGTGCGCGAGGCGGAGACGACGAGGCGGGTCTCGTTGTCCGCGAGGGGCACACCGCGCGCGTCCAGGATGTCACCGCGCACGGCGGGGTCGACGACCTGCTGGACGTGGTTGCCGGACGCCTCCTTCTGGTACTCGGCGCCCTCGCGGATCTGGAGGTACCACAGGCGCCCGCCGAGGGTGCCGAGCAGGGAGAGGACGAGGATCTGGATGACGACCAGCCGGATCTGGACCCGTGGGGTCCGTCCGGTCTCGGGAATGTTCGTCACTGCTGCTGACTCCCCCTCTCAGCGCGGGAACTGATGTACGGACGGCGGATGAACTCGGGTGCGGTCACAGCCGCTTGACCCCCTTGATGCGGCCCACGCGGGCCGAGCGGGTGCGGGCCTTGGCCTTCAGGGAGCCGAGGCCCCGCTGGGAGCCGAGGCGCAGACCGGTGCCGGAGGAGAGCCAACCGGAGGAGATGTTCCCGGCCTTGGCGGCGGGGCCGGACTCGGCCAGCGGGTCGTTGTCCGCGCGGCGGGCCAGCCACATCACGCCGGGCACCACGAAGGGCGCCAGCAGCAGGTCGTACAGCGCGGCCGAGAACAGCAGGCCGGGCAGGCCGACATGGCGGGCGGCGGTGTCGCCGACGAGGGCGCCGACACCGGCGTAGAGCAGCGTGGAGCCGATCGCGGCGGCGACCACGACGGCCATCGGGCCGGTCGCCGACTTCAGACGGCCGGTCTCGGGCTTGACGAGCCCGGCGAAGTAGCCGATGACGCACAGCACGAGGGCGTAGCGGCCCGCGGCGTGGTCGGCGGGCGGCGCGAGGTCCGCGAGGAGTCCGGCGCCGAAGCCGACGAGGGCGCCGCCGACATGGCCGTACACCAGGGCGAGGCCGAGGACGGTGAGGAGGAGCAGGTCGGGCACGGCACCGGGCAGGTGGAGGCGGGCGAGGACACTCACCTGGATCACCAGGGCGACGACGACCAGCACCGTGGAGAGCAGGACACGGTTGAGGCGCATGGGGGTTCAGCTCCTACTGCTGCTGGCCGTTGGTGTCGGAGTCGTCCGGCGCGGAGCCGTCCGCCGAGGGGGTGACCGTGACGGTCACCGTGGGCGTCGGGACCGGCTTGGGCTTGGCCGGGAGGACCTCGTCGCGCGGGTCCTTCTTCGGTCCCGCGACGACCACGCCGACGATGTCGAGCTTGCTGAAGCCGACGTACGGGGTGACGTACAGGGTGCGGGTCAGGCCGCCGCCGGAGGGGTCGACGCGGGAGACCACGCCGACCGGCACGCCGGGCACGAACGGCTTGTCGGCCTGGGAGCCGAAGGTGACGAGCCGGTCGCCCTTCTTCACCTCCGCCTTGCCGTTGAGGAGTTCGACACGCAGCGGGCGGTCGCCCTGTCCCGAGGCGAAGCCGAGTTCGTCGCCCGCCTCCATCCGGGTGCCGACGGTGAAGTCGGGGTCGTTGGCGAGCAGCACGGTGGCGGTCTCGGGGCCGACCGTGGTGACGCGGCCGACCAGGCCGTCGCCGTTGAGCACGGTCATGTCCCGCTTGATGCCGTCATCGGCGCCCGCGTCGATGGTGATGGTCCAGGAGAAGCCCTGCGCGGCTCCTATGGCGATGACCTGGGCGCCCTTGATGCCGTACTGGCCCTGACCGGCGACCTTCAGCATCCGGTCGAGCTGGTTCAGACGGCTGCGGTTGCGGTCGTCGCTGCCCAGCTTGGCCTTGAGTGCCGCGTTCTCCTTCTCCATGACGGCGAGCCGGTCATGGCGGTCTCCGGAGTCCCGTACGGCCGAGACGGCGTTGCCGACCGGATCGACCACCGTGGACAGCCCGTTCTCGATCGGGCCGAAGGCCGCGGCCGCGGCCTGCCGGGCTCCGTCGACCGGGGAGTTCCGGCCTCCGCGGATGTCCACCGTGATCAGTGCGAACGCGATGGCGATCAGCAGGACCAGGAGCAGGCGGCTCTCTTTCGTGTCCCTCACGTGCGGCGGCCGTGCCCTTCCTCTATAGGAATTCGGGGACCCCCGATAAAGCGCCGTTGCCGATACGCGAATCGAAGGGGGTCCGTTGGGGGAGCTTATGCCTCTATATCAACGATCCGCCGCACGAGAGCAGAACGTCTCGTACGGCGGAATCGAAGGGTGATGTCATCGGCGCGGCTGGGCGTCGAGCACCTGCTGCAGTGCCTCGAACTCCTCGACGCACTTGCCGGAACCGAGCGCGACGCTGTCGAGCGGGTCCTCGGCGATGTGGATCGGCATGCCGGTCTCATGGCGCAGCCGCTCGTCGAGGCCGCGCAGCAGGGCGCCGCCGCCGGTCAGCACGATGCCCCGGTCCATGATGTCGCCGGACAGCTCCGGCGGGCACTTGTCCAGGGTCGTCTTGACGGCGTCGACGATCGCGTTGACCGGTTCCTCGATCGCCTTGCGTACCTCCGCGGCGGAGATGACGACGGTCTTGGGCAGCCCGGACACCAGGTCCCGGCCGCGGACTTCGGTGTGCTCGTCGGAGTCGAGGTCGTACGCCGAACCGATCGTGATCTTGATCTGTTCGGCCGTCCGCTCACCCAGCAGAAGGCTGTACTCCTTCTTGATGTACTGGATGATCGCGTTGTCCAGTTCGTCACCCGCGACGCGGATGGACTGGGCGGTGACGATGCCGCCGAGGGAGATGACCGCGACCTCCGTGGTGCCGCCGCCGATGTCCACCACCATGTTGCCCGTGGCCTCGTGGACCGGCAGGCCGGAACCGATGGCCGCGGCCATGGGCTCCTCGATGATGTGCACCTGGCGGGCGCCCGCCTGGGAGGACGCTTCGATGACGGCGCGCCGCTCGACGCCTGTGATGCCCGAGGGGACACAGACGACGACCCGAGGCCGGGCCAGATACCGCCGCTTGTGGATCTTCAGGATGAAGTAGCGGAGCATCCGCTCGGTGATCTCGAAGTCGGCGATCACGCCGTCCTTCAGCGGCCGCACGGCCACGATGTTGCCCGGCGTGCGGCCGATCATCTTCTTCGCTTCGGCGCCGACCGCGAGGATGCCACCGGTGTTGGTGTTGATCGCCACGACGGACGGCTCGTTGAGTACGATCCCGCGACCCCTGACGTACACCAGCGTGTTGGCGGTCCCGAGGTCGACAGCCATGTCACGGCCGATGAACGACATTGAGTTCCCCATCAGGATTCGACGGGCCTTCCCTGGAAGCTTTTGAGGGCTTTTCAGGTCGGCGAGGTGGGTGCGGTGACGTGAAGGCTTCCATCGTAGACGCGCCTGCACGAACACCGCGCGAGGGTCTTCGCCAATTGTCAGCAGATGGCGCGGTGCCTCGCTTGTGGAGACGGTCCATCGGGGGCATGCGTTCCCCCGATCGGCAACGCATATGCCGAGGGACGGCCGAAATGGTACGGCCGCCCGGGGGCGGGATATCCAAGAAGGCTGACGGCCCCTCAGAAAAAATTCCCTAAAACTCCTTACGGCGTGGCCCGGACGGGCCCGCACCGCACCGGTCAGTCACGACCCGGAAAGAAAATCTTCACCTCGCGCTCGGCGGACTCCTCCGAGTCCGAGGCGTGGATCAGGTTCTCGCGCACGATGACACCGAAGTCGCCGCGGATGGAGCCGGGAGCCGCGGCGATCGGGTCGGTCGGCCCGGCGAGCTGCCGCACACCCTCGATGACCCGCTCACCCTCGACGATCATGGCGACGACGGGGCCGGAGGACATGAACTGCACCAGCGGCTCGTAGAAAGGCTTGCCCTCGTGCTCGCCGTAGTGCTGCTCCAGCGTGCCCCGGTCCAGCTCGCGCAGCTCCAGCGCGGCGATCCGCCAGTCGGCCTTGCGCTCGATACGGCCGATGATCTCGCCGATCAGACCACGACGGACGGCGTCGGGCTTGAGCAGGACGAGGGTGCGCTGGGTCACGGAAGGCTCCTTACGACTGACGTGCGGTGGCACGAGGTTACAGGGCGTGTCCGCACCCTCGTCACGCAGCGTCAGCCTTAGGGGAGGACCCGGCGGCAGCGGCCGCCGCGAAGCGGGCCTTGGCCTCGTCGACCTTGCGGCCGTAGTGCACCGACGCCCACCACAGGGCCGCGAACACCGCGCCCATGAAGTACATCATCGGCACGAAGAAGCCGGACGCGATCAGCGCGATCTGCAGCGCCCAGCCGAGGACGACGCCGCCCGGCCGGGACACCATGCCGCACAGCAGCACGGACAGCACCATGGCGACCCCGCAGACCCACCACACCGTGGACATGCCCAGCGAGGGGTCCTTCATGGCGACCAGACCGGCGAACCCGATGACGAAGAACTCGCCGATCAGCGTCGAGGAACAGAGCGTACGCACGAGCGGTTTACCTCAGCTCTTCCGAAGCAGCAGGCGGGCCTCGCCCACCGTGATGACCGAGCCGGTGACCAGGACGCCGCCACCGGAGAACTCGCCCTCCTCCTCGGCCAGGGTGATCGCGGCCTCCAGCGCCTCCGGCAGCCGGGGCTCGACCTGGACGCGGTCCTCGCCGAACACCTCGACAGCGATACCGGCCAGCTCGTCCGCGTCCATCGCGCGATGGCTGGAGTTCTGCGTGACGACGACCTCCGCGAAGATCGGCTCGAACGCCTCCAGCACCCCGCGCACATTCTTGTCCGCGCTGGCGCCGACCACGCCGATCAGCCTGCTGAAGTCGAACGACTCCCGCACCGCCTCGGCGGTCGCCTCGGCACCCGCCGGGTTGTGCGCCGCGTCCAGCACGACGGTCGGCGAACGCCGGACGATCTCCAGGCGGCCCGGCGAGGAGACGGCCGCGAACGCCTTGCGCACGGTGTCGATGTCCAGCGGCTCGGCGCGCTCGGCACCCACGCCGAAGAACGCCTCGACGGCGGCGAGGGCGACGGCCGCGTTGTGCGCTTGGTGGGCGCCGTGCAGCGGGAGGTAGACCTCGGGGTACTCGCCGCCCAGCCCGCGCAGGGTGAGCAGCTGGCCGCCGACGGCGACCTGGCGGTCCACCACGCCGAACTCCATGCCCTCGCGGGCCACGGTGGCGTTCTCCTCGACGGCCTTCTTCAGCAGCACCTGCGCCGCGTCCACCGGCTGCTGCGCCATGATCACGGTCGAGTCCGGCTTGATGATGCCGGACTTCTCGGTGGCGATCTGCTCGGGCGTCTCGCCCAGGCGGTCGGTGTGGTCCAGCGAGATGGGCATGACCACGGCGACATCACCGTCGATCACGTTGGTCGCGTCCCAGCTGCCGCCCATGCCGACCTCGACGACGGCGACGTCCACGGGCGCGTCCGCGAACGCGGCGTACGCCATGCCGGTCAGCACCTCGAAGAAGGAGAGGCGGTGCTCCTGGGCGGTGTCGACCATCCCGATGTACGGCTTGACGTCCTCGTACGTCTCGATGAACCGCTCGGCGCTGATCGGGGCGCCGTCCAGGCTGATGCGCTCGGTCACCGACTGCACGTGGGGGCTGGTGTAGCGGCCGGTGCGCAGCTCGAAGGCGCCGAGCAGGGCCTCGATCATGCGGGCGGTGGAGGTCTTGCCGTTGGTGCCGGTGATGTGGATGGAGGGGTACGTGCGCTGGGGGTCGCCCAGTACGTCCATCAGGGCGGCGATCCGGGTGACGGAGGGCTCCAGCTTGGTCTCGCCCCAGCGGGTGGCCAGCTCGGTCTCCACCGCGCGCAGGGCGGCGTCCACCTCGGGGTCCTCGGGCCGGGCCGGTACGTCGGCCTCCGGCGGGCCGCCCTGGGTACGCAGGGTGCGGCTGCCCGCCTCGATCACGGCGAGGTCGGGGTCGCGGTCGGTCTCCTCGGCGACGATGTCGTCGAAGTCGGCGAGGGGGTCGGGCGTGTCGTTATTACCGGGCGAGTCGCTCACATCGCCCAGTCTACGGAGGGGGTGCTGTCTTGCGCGTGGTGGTCCGGCGCCGGGCGTCTGCCGTGTTCGGCCGCGGCGCCGTCGTGGCCACTCGCGCAGTTCCCCGCGCCCCTAGGTGGGTGCAGCCGAGCCGCGCTGGATCGGGCGGCCACCTCGTGGTGCCCACACCACCCACCCAGCTGCGGGCAGTCGTGCCGCAGGGCGGCACGGGTGGGCGCAGCGGCACCACCGCGGCGCCGCGGGCAGACGACAGCCCCCGGTGCTCGTGGAAAGCGCCGGGGGCTGCCTGGGGTCGCTCACGCCTGCGGCAAGCGGTCCAGCTGGGACTGGAGGCGGAGGATGTCTTCCTCGGACTTGGTCAGGCGGGCGCGGATCTTGTCGACGACCGCGTCCGGGGCCTTCGCGAGGAACGCCTCGTTGCCGAGCTTGGCCGTGGCGGCGGCCTTCTCCTTCTCCGCGGCCGCGAGGTCCTTCGCGAGGCGCTTGCGCTCCGCCGCGATGTCGATCGTGCCGGAGAGGTCGAGCGCGACCTCGGCACCGGCGACCGGCAGGGTGGCCGTGGCAGTGAAGGAGTCGCCCTCCGGCTGGAGGCGGAGGAGCTGGCGGATCGCGGCCTCGTGGGGAGCGAGGGCCGTACCGTCCAGCGTGAGCCGCGCGGGCACCCGCTGGCCCGGCTGGAGGCCCTGGTCGGCGCGGAAGCGGCGGACCTCGGTGATGACCGACTGGAGGGACTCGATCTCCCGCTCGGCGGCCGCGTCCCGGAAGCCGCCCGGTGCGTCGGCGCCAGGAACGGACACAGCCTTCGGCCACTCGGCGATGACCAGCGACTCGCCACCGGTCAGCGTCGTCCACAGGGTCTCCGTGACGAACGGGACCACCGGGTGCAGCAGCTTCAGCGTGACGTCGAGAACCTCGCCCAGGACCCGCTTGGAGACCTCGGCCGCCTCCCCGCCCGCCTGGAACGTGGTCTTGGACAGCTCGACGTACCAGTCGAAGACCTCGTCCCACGCGAAGTGGAAGAGGGCGTCGGAGAGCTTGGCGAACTGGTAGTCCTCGTAGTGCGCGTCGACCTCGGCCACGACCGAGTTGAGGCGGGAGAGAATCCAGCGGTCGGACGCCGACATGCGCGAGGCGTCCGGCAGCGGGCCCTCGATCGTCGCGCCGTTCATCATGGCGAACCGGGTCGCGTTCCAGATCTTGTTGGCGAAGTTCCGCGAGCCCTGGACCCAGTCCTCGCCGATCGGCACGTCGACGCCGGGGTTGGCACCGCGCGCGAGGGTGAAGCGGAGCGCGTCGGAGCCGTACTTGTCCATCCAGTCCAGCGGGTTGACCGCGTTGCCGAAGGACTTCGACATCTTCTTGCCGAACTGGTCGCGGACCATGCCGTGCAGGGCGATGGTGTGGAACGGCGGGGTGCCGTCCATCGCGTAGAGGCCGAACATCATCATCCGGGCGACCCAGAAGAAGAGGATGTCGTAGCCGGTGACCAGGACGGAGTTCGGGTAGAACTTCGCGAGCGACTCGGTCTGCTCGGGCCAGCCCAGGGTGGAGAAGGGCCACAGGCCGGAGGAGAACCAGGTGTCGAGGACGTCGGTGTCCTGGTGCCAGCCGTCGCCGGTGGGCGGCTGCTCGTCGGGGCCGACGCAGACGACCTCGCCGTCCGGGCCGTACCAGACCGGGATGCGGTGGCCCCACCAGAGCTGGCGCGAGATGCACCAGTCGTGCAGGTTGTCGACCCAGTCGAAGTACCGCTTCTCCATCTCCTGCGGGTGGATCTTGACCTTGCCGTCGCGGACCGCGTCACCGGCGGCCTTGGCGAGCGGGCCGACCTTGACCCACCACTGCATGGACAGGCGCGGCTCGATGGTGGTCTTGCAGCGCGAGCAGTGGCCGACCGAGTGGACGTAGGGCCGCTTCTCGGCGACGATCCGGCCCTCGGCGCGCAGTGCGGCGACGATGGCGGAGCGGGCCTCCAGGCGGTCCAGGCCCTGGAAGGGGCCGGGGGTGGTGATGACGGCGTGCTCGTCCATGACGGTGATGGACGGCAGGTCGTGCCGCTGGCCGATCTCGAAGTCGTTCGGGTCGTGCGCCGGGGTCACCTTGACGGCGCCGGTGCCGAACTCGGGGTCGACGTGCTCGTCGGCGACGACCGGGATGGAGCGGTCGGTCAGCGGGAGCCGGATCAGCTTGCCGATGAGGTGCCGGTACCGCTCGTCCCCGGGGTGGACGGCGACGGCGGTGTCACCGAGCATCGTCTCGGCGCGGGTGGTGGCGACGACGATGGTCTCGTCCCCGTCGCCGTACTTCATGGAGACGAGCTCGCCGTCGTCGTCCTGGTACTCGACCTCGATGTCGGAGATCGCGGTGAGGCAGCGCGGGCACCAGTTGATGATGCGCTCGGCGCGGTAGATCAGCTCGTCGTCGTAGAGCCGCTTGAAGATGGTCTGGACGGCCTGGGACAGGCCCTCGTCCATGGTGAAGCGCTCGCGGGACCAGGCGACGCCGTCGCCGAGGCGGCGCATCTGGCCGGAGATCTGGCCGCCGGACTCGCCCTTCCACTGCCAGACGCGGTCGACGAACGCCTCACGGCCCAGGTCGTGGCGGGACTTGCCCTCCTTGCCCAGCTCGCGCTCGACGACGTTCTGGGTGGCGATGCCGGCGTGGTCCATGCCCGGCTGCCACAGCGTCTCGTAGCCCTGCATGCGCTTGCGGCGGGTCAGGGCGTCGATGATGGTGTGCTCGAAGGCGTGGCCCAGGTGGAGGCTGCCGGTGACGTTGGGCGGGGGGATGACGACGGTGAAGGGCGGCTTGTCGCTCTTCTCGTCGGCCTCGAAGTAGCCCCGCTCCACCCAGCGCTCGTACAGCGGCCCCTCTACGTCGGCCGGCGCGTACTGGGTCGGCAGTTCGGTCTCGGGCGCTGATGGCTGCTGCTGAGCGTTCTCGGTCACGGGGGTCAGTTTAGGGGTGCCACGGGGTGCTCCCGAAACGCGTTTGTTCTGTAACGGTGCGGCCCCCGGTGCCACCCCTCCCCCGCCGCTGGGCAAGGATGGCGGCAACACCTGAACATCTGGAGGGGAACCCAGCCATGAGCAGCAACCAGCCGGGCCCGTACGGCGGGCAGCCCCCGCAGCCGGGTCCTTACGGTCAGGCTGGTCAGCCCGGCCCCTACGGGCAGCAGCCCCCGGCCCAGCCCGGCCCCTACGGGGCACCCGGACCGTACGGTCAGCCCCCGCAGGCGCCGCAGCCGGGCTACGGCTACCCGCAGTCCCCGCCGCCCCCGCCCGGCCCCCCGGCCCCGCCGCAGGCCCCCTACGGGTACCCGCAGCAGCAGGGCGTCCCCCAGCAGCCGGGCCCCTACGCCCAGCCCCAGCAGCCCCCCTACGGGCAGCAGCCCCCGTACGGGCAGCCGCAGCAGGCCCCCTACGGCGCTCCGCAGCCCCCGGTGCAGGGTCGCAACAACTCCAAGCGGAACGGGCTGATCATCGGCGCGGTGGCCGTGGTCGCCGCCGTGGCGGTGGGCGTCTACTTCCTGACCAGTGGCAGCGGTGGCGGCGACATCGCCGACGACGGCCCGCACAAGCTGACCGCGCCCTCGACGGTGCTCTCGGAGTACAAGAAGGGCAAGAGCGCCAACGGCGCGATGACCCAGGACGACCTGAAGGACGCCGAGAACTGGGGCGTCGAGAAGCCGAAGGACGTCAGCGCCGAGTACGCGGCCGGGAACGTCGACAACCCGCTGAGCAAGAAGGTCATCGAGTTCGGCGGGGTGTACGGCACGATCGCCGACCCGGAGAAGACGGTCGACGAGATGTTCGCCTACATGAAGGACCAGAGCGCCAAGGACGCCGAGCACAAGTACGAGCTGATCGGCGAGCCGAAGCCGTACGAGCCGGAGGCGCTCGGGGACGCGGTCCTCAAGTGCCAGCAGGCGAAGGGCGATACGTCGGGCAGCGGTGAGGGCGTGCCCAAGGAGATGACGTTCTCCCTGTGCGTGTGGGGCGACCACAGCACCGTCGGTTTCGTGATGCCGATGGACATCGCCACCCTGGCGGCGGGTCGCACCAGCGACCCGGCGCAGGACGCGGAGCTGACCGCCAAGTTCCGTTCGGCGGTGCGCGTCAAGGCGTGACCGCGCGCACATGAGGAAGGGCCCCGGCCGGTCGGCCGGGGCCCTTCTTCGTGCTGCGGGGGTTACGCGGTCTTCTGCTCGCCCTGGCCGCGCCCTCGGGAGTCCCGCGGGATCAGCGTCGGGTTGACGTTGGAGTGGACGACGTCGGCCGTGATGACGACGCGGGCCACGTCCTTGCGGGACGGCACCTCGTACATCACCGACATCAGGACCTCCTCCATGATGGCGCGCAGACCGCGCGCGCCGGTCTGGCGGAGGATGGCCTGGTCCGCGATGGCCTCCAGCGCCTCGCGCTCGAAGTCCAGCTCCACACCGTCGAGTTCGAAGAGCCGCTGGTACTGCTTGACCAGGGCGTTGCGCGGCTCGACGAGGATCTTCAGCAGGGCCTCGCGGTCGAGGTTGTGCACCGAGGTGATGACCGGGAGACGGCCGATGAACTCGGGGATCATCCCGAACTTCACCAGGTCCTCGGGCATGATGTCCTCGAAGATGTCCTTGGCCGCCAGCTCGCGCTTGGAGCGGATGGTGGCGCCGAAGCCGATGCCCTTCGCGCCCGCCCGCGCCTCGATGATCTTCTCCAGTCCGGCGAAGGCGCCGCCCACGATGAACAGCACGTTCGTCGTGTCGATCTGGATGAACTCCTGGTGCGGGTGCTTGCGTCCGCCCTGCGGCGGCACCGAGGCGGTGGTGCCCTCCAGGATCTTCAGCAGCGCCTGCTGGACGCCCTCGCCGCTGACATCGCGGGTGATCGACGGGTTCTCGCTCTTGCGGGCGACCTTGTCGATCTCGTCGATGTAGATGATGCCCGTCTCGGCCTTCTTGACGTCGTAGTCGGCGGCCTGGATGAGCTTCAGCAGGATGTTCTCGACGTCCTCGCCGACATACCCCGCCTCGGTCAGCGCGGTGGCGTCCGCGATGGCGAACGGGACGTTGAGCATGCGGGCCAGGGTCTGGGCCAGCAGGGTCTTGCCGGAGCCCGTGGGGCCGAGCAGGAGGATGTTGGACTTCGCCAACTCGATGGCGTCCTCGCGGCCTTGGCCGCCGCCGTTCTCACCGGCCTGGACGCGCTTGTAGTGGTTGTACACCGCGACGGAGAGGGCCTTCTTGGCCGGTTCCTGACCGACCACGTAGCTCTCGAGGAACTCGTAGATCTCGCGGGGCTTGGGGAGTTCCTCCCAGCGCACCTCGCTGGTCTCGGCCAGCTCTTCCTCGATGATCTCGTTGCAGAGATCGATGCATTCGTCGCAGATGTACACACCGGGACCTGCGATGAGCTTCTTGACCTGCTTCTGGCTCTTGCCGCAGAACGAGCACTTGAGCAGATCGCCGCCGTCACCGATGCGTGCCACGGTGTGCTTCCCCTTCGCCTGGGAGACGACTGGTCACTGAAGATCCAGCGGCTCCTGGTGCTGCCTTATGTCGACGGTACCTTGCCGGGCACCGTGTTCGGGCCCCCCTTGGCAGGGTTCACTTTGACGTGCACCCTGCCAAGAAGGCCCGGACGTGCGCAACCGCGGTCAGCGGACCGATTCGTTGTTCATCTTGCGGGTGGAGATGATCTGGTCGACGAGGCCGTACTCCAGCGCCTCCTCGGCCGTGAGGATCTTGTCGCGCTCGATGTCCTCGCGGATCTTCTCGATCGGCCGGTTGGTGTGCGTGGCCAGCATGTCCTCCAGCTGCTCACGCATCCGGGTGAACTCCTTGGCGATGATCTCCAGGTCGGAGAGCTGACCGCGCCCCGTGGAGCCCGCCGGCTGGTGGATCAGCACCCGCGAGTTCGGCAGCGCCATGCGCTTGCCGGGGGTACCGGCGGCGAGCAGGATGGCCGCGGCCGAGGCCGCCTGGCCCATGCACACCGTCTGGATGTCCGGCTTCACGAACTGCATGGTGTCGTAGATGGCCGTCAGGGCCGTCATGTCACCGCCGGGGCTGTTGATGTAGATCGAGATGTCCCGGTCGGGGTCCATCGACTCCAGGCACAGCAGCTGCGCCATGACGTCGTTGGCCGAGGCGTCGTCGATCTGGACGCCCAGGAAGATCACGCGCTCCTCGAAGAGCTTCGCGTACGGGTCGTACTCGCGGACGCCCTGGGAGGTGCGCTCGACGAAGCGCGGGATGATGTAACGGCTGTCGGGGCGCGGGCCCTCGTACATGCCGCTGGCGCCGGAGAAGTTGCTCATGGGGTGTTCACCGTCCTGGTGGCGTTCTGGGAGCTGTCGGTGGCGTCGTCGCGTGGCGTTGCCGGGCCGGTCAGGCGCCGGTGCCGCCGCCTCCCGGAACACCCGAGGCGTGCGTGATGATCTCGTCGATGAGACCGTACTCCTTGGCCTCTTCCGGGGTGAACCAGCGGTCGCGGTCGCCGTCTCGGATGATCGCTTCCACGGTCTGGCCGGAGTGCTGGGCGGTCAGCTCGGACATCCGCTTCTTGGTGCGCAGCAGGTACTCGGCCTGGATCTTGATGTCCGAGACCGTACCGCCGAGGCCCGCGGAGCCCTGGTGCATCATGATGTCCGCGTGCGGCAGCGCGAAGCGCTTGCCGGCCGCGCCGCCGGTGAGCAGGAACTGGCCCATCGAGGCCGCCATGCCCATCGCGATCGTGACCACGTCGTTCGGGATGTACTGCATGGTGTCGTAGATCGCCATGCCGGCCGTCACCGAGCCGCCGGGGCTGTTGATGTAGAGGTAGATGTCCTTCTCGGGGTCGGCCGCGAGGAGGAGCAGCTGTGCGGTGATCTTGTTGGCGATGTCGTCGTCGACCTGCTGGCCGAGGAAGATGATCCGCTCGCCCAGCAGCCGGTTGTAGACCTGGTCACCGAGGCCACCACCGATGGAGGGCTCGCCGGCGGCGGTAGGCATCAGATTCGTCACGTATCCACCTGCTCGTCTTACGACGGCGCCGGGCCGTCTCACGTCGTCCTGCATTGTCCTGCCGGGGCTTCGCGGGGGGCTCGGGTGGGCTCCCCTGCCCCTCGTATTCATGGACCCTAACGCTCTGCTCCCCCGGGTGAATCCCGTGGAAGCAGGTGTTCGCCGGGGGCGTAGTGCTGTGTGGTGATGCGACAGGCCCCCGGGAGACTCGCTCCCGGGGGCCTGCTGTCAGGTCGACGTACCTCGGGGTCAGCCCTCGGTCTTCTCGTCGGTGGTCTCGGTGACCTCGGTGACCTCGGTGGTCTCCTCGGTCTCCTCGTCCTCGTCGTCCAGGTCGACGATCTCGCCGTTGGTGTCCTTGACCGTGGCGGCCTCGACGACGACGGCCAGGGCCTTGCCGCGGGCGACCTCGCCGACGAGCAGCGGAACCTGACCGCCCTCGACGACGGCCTGGGCGAACTGGTCGGGGGACATGCCGGAGGAGGCGGCGCGGCGCATGAGGTGCTCGGTGAGCTCCTCCTGGTTGACGCCGAGGTTCTCCTTCTTCACCAGCTCGTCGAGGACGAACTGGGTCTTGATGCCCTTGACCGCGGCCTCGCGGGTCTCGGTGTCGAACTCCTCGGCGGTCTTGCCCTGGATCTCCAGGTACTTGTCGAGGGTCAGGCCCATCTGGCCGAGCTGGTGGTGCTCCAGGTTGTGCTTGCGGGTGTTGACCTCGTCCTCGAGGAGCTTCTCGGGGACGGGGACCTCGACCAGCTCCAGGAGCTTGTCGAGCACGCGCTCCTGGGCCTGGGTGGCCTGGTCGTACTGCTTCATGTTGGCCAGGCGCTTGGTGCTGTCGGCCTTCAGCTCGTCCAGGGTGTCGAACTCGGACGCGAGCTGCGCGAAGTCGTCGTCCAGCGCGGGCAGTTCGCGGGCGGCGACCTGGGTGACCTTGACGGTGACCTCGGCCTCGCGGCCCGCGGCGGAGCCACCCTTCAGCTCGGAGGTGAAGGTGCCCTCCTCGCCGGCGGACAGGCCCTTGACGGCGTCGTCGATGCCGTCGAGCAGCTCGCCGGAGCCGATGGTGTAGGAGACGCCGCTCGCGACGCCGTCCTCCAGGACCTCGCCGTCGACCTTGGCCTCGAGGTCGATCGTGATGACGTCGCCGTCCTCGGCGGCACGCTCGACCGGGGAGGTGGAGGCGAAGCGCTCACGGAGCTGCTCGACCGACTTCTCGACGTCCTCGTCGCTGACCTCGATGGCGTCGACCTCGACCTCGATGCCGGAGTAGTCCGGGATCTCCAGGGTCGGGCGGATGTCGACCTCGGCGGTGAAGTTCAGCGTCTCGCCGTCCTTCAGCTCGGTGATGTCGACCTCGGGCTGGCCCAGCGGGGTCAGCTCGGCCTCGTTGACCGCCTCGGTGTAGAACTTCGGGAGCGCGTCGTTGACAGCCTCCTCGAGCACCGCACCACGACCGAACCGCTGGTCGATGACGCGGGCCGGGATCTTGCCCTTGCGGAAGCCCTTCACCGTGACCTGCTGGTTGATCTTCTGGTACGCCGCGTCGAGGCTGTCCTTGAGCTCCTCGAAGGGCACCTCGACAGTGAGCCGAACCCGAGTCGGGTTCAGGGTCTCCACGGCGCTCTTCACGGTTCGGTCTCCTTGTGGCTGACTTCTGGGGTTCTGCCGGAGCCAGACGGTCCCGGCGGATAGCCGCCCGGAGGAGTAGCAGGCCATGAGGCCGGACACACGGGCGCGCAACCTGCATAGTAACCGCAGCCGGTCAGCGCCCCAAAAGGCGATCTTCACGACACCGTGGGCCAAGTGGTCGGGGTGGCGGGATTTGAACCCACGGCCTTCCGCTCCCAAAGCGGACGCGCTACCAAGCTGCGCCACACCCCGTCTGGTGCGAGTCGTAGGGTACATGCCCCGGACGGGCGCGTCTCCGCGTCGCGCGCGGCACTCCGGTGACGTGCCGCGGGTGCTCCGTGGCACGTCAGGTTGGCCTCCGCGCCGAGGTACCCGCTACGATGCTCCACGTACCGCGGTCATCGACGCGCGGTGCGCTCCTCGCGGGCGTAGCTCAATGGTAGAGCCCTAGTCTTCCAAACTAGCTACGCGGGTTCGATTCCCGTCGCCCGCTCTTCATGGTTCAGGGGCCCGGCAACCGCTTCGGCGGTGCCGGGCCCCTGAGCCGTTTCCGGGGGCGCTTCGCCCCCCCTCAGAAGCTGATCGAGTTGACCATCTCCGCTATCGAGTTGAGGAAGCGGCTGATGGAGGGCGCCATCCCGGTGGAGGCGAGGAAGAAACCGAAGAGGATGGCCACGATGGCCGGGCCCGCCTTGATGTTCCCTCCTCGCATCAACACCACCAGGATGATCGCCAACAGCAGCACGACGGACAGTGAAATGGCCACAACTGATCACACCCTCGGTCGGTTCGCTCTCCCGGCCTGGAGGCACCGTGCAGCACACCTCCGCCAGAACCATCGTGCCACCAACCAGCCCTCTGTATGCGGCTCGTGACACATCGTCGGCCAACCGTCCCGTCGCGAGGCCCGGCCCGGCCGCCGACACCGGGCCCCACCAGGGGTGTCGGCGACGGTAATTGCCCAACATCATTTCCATACCCACACATCGGCGGGGCAGGTAATTCGAATTGCGCGGCGACCGGTCGACCATGACCTAATTAGGCTGGATTAATCGGGACATCCAGCAACAAAGATCCCGCCCTATTGTGCTCGCCATCACCCTGATCGCATCGGCAAGTTGTGCGCTTTCCGGGGTATCCGAAGCCGATAAACGTGAATGACCTGGATGGTTTTACGGACTCACACACGCGAGGCTAGGGTGCCTGAGATGTTCGACGCCTCCCCGTCCCCCGGCCAGACCCGCGCGCGCCCGCTCCCGGCTCCCCAGCCGGTGCCGGAGAGATCCGCCGGGAAGCGCGACTCGTTCTTCGACAACGCGAAGTACCTGGCGATCGTGCTGGTGGCGATGGGGCACTCGTGGGAGGCGCTGTACTCCGACAGCCGGATACTCCGGGCGCTCTACATCTTCGTCTACACCTTCCACATGCCGGCGTTCATCATCATCTCCGGCTACTTCTCGCGCAGTTTCGACATGCGGCCGGACCGGCTGAAGCGGCTGATCACCGGTGTCGCCGTGCCGTACGTCGTCTTCGAGACGGTCTACTCCCTCTTCCGCGACCACTTCGGCGAGGACTCCGAGACGGGGGTCACCCTGCTCGACCCGTACTTCCTGTGCTGGTTCCTGGCGGCGCTGTTCGTGTGGCGGCTGACCACCCCGCTGTGGAAGGTCGTGCGTTGGCCGCTGCCGCTGGCCCTCGGCATCGCCATGCTGGCCACCGTCTCCCCCGCGATCAGCAACGACCTGGACTTCCAGCGGCTGTTGCAGTTCCTGCCCTGCTTCGTGCTGGGGCTGTGCCTGAAGCCGGAGCACTTCCGGCGGGTGCGCACCCGCGCCATGCGGATCGCCTCGGTGCCGGTCTTCGCGGGTGCGCTGGCCTTCGCCTGGCTGGTGGTGCCCCACCTGAACTTCGGCTGGTTCTACCGCCGTGACGCCGCCCAGGAGATGGGCGCCCCGTGGTGGTACGGGCCGTTGATGGCGCTGGCCCTGTTCGCCTGCTCGGTGGTCCTGACGGCCTGCTTCCTGGCCTGGGTGCCGGGGCGCCGGATGTGGTTCACCTCGCTGGGCACGGGCACGATCTGCGGCTATCTGCTGCACGGCTTCGTCCTCAAGTACACCCGCTGGCACGGCTGGTATGACGCGCACTGGCTGCACAGCCCGCTCGGCGCGATCCTGGTGACGTCCTTCGCGGTCGCGGTCGTCACGGTGCTGTGCACGGCTCCGGTACGCCGGGTGTTCCGCTTCGTGATGGAGCCGAAGTTGGAGTGGGCGTTCAAGCAGGACCCCGCCCAGCAGGCGCGGGAGCGTCAGCATGAGGAGCCGAGGAGGCAGCCCGTGCGGGAGAAGGCGAGCGTGTAGCGCCTCCCCTCATTCCTGTTCCGACTGGCCGAGAAGCGCGCGCATCCGTGCGTACTTCCCGGCCAGTCGCGTACGGGTGGGCTCGTCCAGCACCGCGAGGCGGGCCGGGTCGGCGTTGTGCGCGAGGTCGGAGTGCTTGACCAGGGGGGCACCCGGGGTGGCGAGGATGCGGCGCGCGTACTCCTCGGGCGCCTCTCCGGCCCGCTTGGTGAGGGCGAGCACGATGGCCTTGGTGCGTTCGGTGAGCGCGGCACCGGCCAGCCACTCCTCGGTGAGCGCGTCGTCCTCGACGGCGTCGTGCAGCCAGGCCGCCGCGATCTGTTCCTCGTCACCGCCGCGGGCCCGGACGCCCTCGGCGACGGCGGCGAGGTGTTCGGTGTAGGGGCGGCCCGCCTTGTCGGTCTGTCCGGCGTGGGCGCGGCGGGCGAGGTCCTCGACCTGGGCGAGCGTGAGCGGTGTCATCGGGCCAGTCTCGCACCGGGAGTTCAGCGGACGGGCGCGGATGCCTCGCGGCAGATCAGCAGCAGGGCGCGGTCGTCGTTGACGTCCTTGGCGACGGCCTCGATGAGGTGCCAGGCGGCGCCGTGGAAGCCGCCCGCGACATAGCGGTCCGCCTCGCCGGTGAGGCGGTCGATGCCCTCGGCGATGTCCCGGTCGGAGGCTTCCACCAGGCCGTCGGTGAAGAGCATCAGGACGTCGCCGGGCCGCAGGGTGCCCTTCTTGGAGTCGAACTGGGCGCCGTCGTACACCCCGAGCAGCGGTCCCTCGGCGGCCGTCTCCTCCCAGCGGCCGGTGCCCGCGCTGAGCTGGAGGCCGGGCGGGTGGCCCGCGGAGTACAGCTCGTAGTCGCCGGAGTCGAGGTCGAGCACCAGGTGGATGGAGGTGGCGAAGCCCTCGTCCCAGTCCTGGCGGAGCAGGTAGCCGTTGGCGGCGGGCAGGAAGGAGTGCGGGGGCAGTGAGCCGATCAGGCCGCCGAAGGCGCCGGACAGCAGCAGGGCGCGGGAACCGGCGTCCATGCCCTTGCCGGAGACGTCGGTGAGGACGACCTCCAGGGTGCGGCCGTTGTTGGTGCGGGCGGCGACGACGAAGTCACCGGAGAAGGACTGGCCGCCCGCCGGACGCAGCGCCATCTCCTGGTGCCAGCCCCGGGGCAGCTTGGGCAGCTCGCTCTGGGCCCGGATGCGTTCGCGCAGGTCGAAGAGCATGGTGCCGCCGCGCCGCCAGGGCACGCCGACCCGGCTGCGGAACTGCGCGGTCAGCAGCCCGAAGAGGCCGCAGGCGGCGACGACCAGCACGATGCCGGGGGTGACCCGGGACGGTCCCTCGGTGTACGGGCCGAGTTGCACCGATTCCACGATGAGGGCGGCGGCGGCCGTGGCGTACAGGCCGAGGAGGCTGGCCGGGCGCAGTACCAGTCCGCCCGCGACGATCGGGATGACGAGCGTGGCCGGGGAGATCCAGACGGAGTTGGCCAGTGTGAGGGCCATGAGGGCGGGAATGGTGAGGAGCAGGCCGACCAGGGCGATCCAGTCGGGGCCGTCGCCGCGGAAGTAGTCCACGGCGCTTCTGCGCAGCGCGACGCGGACCCGGTGCCACTGCATCTTCCACCGGGCCGTGAACGTCTCGGCCTTCGCGCGCCGTTCTCGTCCTGCTGCCATCAGTTCGGGACCCTATCCATCCAACCGGCCGCATGGCACGGGAGGTCCCACTTGTCCCCCGTGCGAGGCTCCGGTTCGCGTTCCGGCCCCGCGTCACGACCACGCGGTCCGACTACACAGTGAACGGCACGAACGGCCGTCGCGCTGCCACCCGGCGGAAATTCCCCGCCCTGTTCGGCGTCGGGCCGCGGGCCTGGCACGACGGAACGGGGCGCACGCCCGGTTCACGGATGCGCATGGGGCGCACGGGTCAGCCGAGTTGGCAGGCGGGGCACCAGAAGAGGTTGCGGGCGGCGAGGTCGGCGGTGCGGATCTCGGTGCCGCAGATGTGGCAGGGCAGGGTGGCGCGACGGTAGACGTAGACCTCGCCGCCGTGGTCGTCGACGCGGGGCGGGCGGCCCATCGCCTCGGGGGTGTGTTCGGGGCGGACGGTGTCGATGCGGTTGTCGCGGACGCCGTCGCGCATCAGCGCCACGAGGTCGGCCCAGATCGCGTCCCACTCGGCCGGGGTGAGGTCGCGGCCGGTGCGGTAGGGGTCGATGCCGTGCCGGAAGAGGACCTCGGCGCGGTAGACGTTGCCGACCCCGGCGATGGTCTTCTGGTCCATCAGCAGCGCGGCGACGGAGGTGCGGCTGCGGCTGATCCGCCGGTAGGCGGCGGCCGGGTCGGCGTCGGGGCGCAGCGGGTCCGGGCCGAGGCGGTCGTGGACGGCACGCTTCTCGGCGTCGGTGATCAGCGCGCAGGTGGTGGGGCCGCGCAGGTCGACGTAGGAGGTGTCGTTCGCGAGGCGGAGCCGGACGGTGTCGGTCGGCGGGGGCGCGGGAGCCGGGCCGAAGGCGACCTTGCCGAAGAGGCCGAGGTGGATGTGGACCCAGTCGCTGTCGCGGAAGCCGAGGAAGAGGTGCTTGCCGTGGGCGTCGGTGGTGGTCAGCTCGGCGCCGTCCAGCAGCTCGGCGGCGTCGGCGAACTTGCCCTGGGGGCTGGTGACCAGCGGGGTGGTGCCGCGGAAGCGCTCGGCGTAGTCCCGCGCCAGCCGGTGGATCGTGTGCCCTTCTGGCAAGGCCGGGCGTCCTTCCTGGGGGCGCGGGCCCCCGCCGCGGGTCGGCGGCGGGGGCGGCGCGGTGCTACTGCTGGGGGTGGTGCGCCGGGACGGGCGGGAGGTCGCCGGTGTTCTCGTAGTCCGCGAGCATGTCGATGCGGCGGACGTGGCGCTCCTCGCCGGTGAACGGGGTGTTCAGGAAGATCTCGACGAACTTGGTCGCCTCGTCCTCGGTGTGCTGCCGGGCGCCGACGGCGATGACGTTGGCGTCGTTGTGCTCGCGGCCGAGCGCGGCGGTGGCCTCGCTCCAGGCGAGGACGGCGCGCACCCCCTTCACCTTGTTGGCGGCGATCTGCTCGCCGTTGCCGGAACCGCCGATGACGATGCCGAGGGAGCCGGGGTCGGCCACCGTGCGCTCAGCCGCCCGCAGGCAGAAGGGCGGGTAGTCGTCCTGGGCGTCGTAGATGTGCGGCCCGCAGTCGACGGGCTCGTGCCCCGCCGCCTTCAGCCACTCGACGAGGTGGTTCTTGAGTTCGTAGCCCGCATGGTCGGAGCCGAGATACACGCGCATGCACCGAGTGTGTCACGCCTGATTGCGGGCAGCAGCTCCGGGTTCGACAGGGGATATGTGAGGCAGACCATAGAACCTCAAGGGAACCTCAAGTAACAATCCGGATTCAGAGGTTCCCGAATTCGTTCCCCTCAGATTCACTGGACCGCCTCGTACACCGCTCGTACGAGGGCCCGTACGACGACGTACGACTGCTTCGCCGTCCGTACGGGAACCGCTCCACCTGGCGCAAAGGAATTCCGCCCATGTCCCAAGGTTCCGGGCTGCAAGCAGGTCTCAAGAACCGCCACCTGTCGATGATCGCCATCGGTGGTGTGATCGGCGCCGGCCTCTTCGTCGGCTCCAGTACGGGTATCGCCACGGCGGGCCCCGGCATCCTGCTGTCCTACGCCCTCGTGGGCACGCTCGTCGTCCTCGTGATGCGGATGCTGGGCGAGATGTCCGCGGCGAACCCGACCTCCGGCTCCTTCTCCGCGCACGCCGACCGTGCGCTGGGCCGCTGGGCCGGTTTCTCCATCGGCTGGCTGTACTGGTTCTTCTGGGTCGTGGTGCTCGCCGTCGAGGCGACGGCCGGCGCGAAGATCCTGGAGGGCTGGATACCGGCCGTCCCGCAATGGGGCTGGGCGCTGATCGTGATGCTGGTGCTCACGGCCACCAACCTGGTCTCCGTCGGCTCCTACGGTGAGTTCGAGTTCTGGTTCGCCGGGATCAAGGTCGTGGCGATCGGCGCGTTCATCGTCGTCGGCGCGCTCGCGATCTTCGGTGTGCTGCCGGGTGCCCACACCGACAAGGCGGGCCTGTCCAACCTCACCGCCCACGGCGGCTTCCTGCCGCACGGTCCGGGCGCGATCCTCACCGGTGTACTGCTGGTCGTCTTCTCCTTCATGGGCTCCGAGATCGCCACGCTGGCGGCCGGTGAGTCGGAGAACCCGCAGCGCGCGGTCACCAAGTCGACCAACAGCATCATCTGGCGCATCGCGGTCTTCTACCTGGGCTCGATCCTCGTCGTGGTCTCGCTGCTGCCGTGGAACGACCCGTCGATCAAGACCGACGGTTCCTACGTCGCCGCGCTGAACTCCCTCGGTATCGCGCACGCCGGTCAGATCATGAACTTCATCGTGCTGACCTCGGTGCTGTCCTGCCTGAACTCGGGTCTGTACACCGCGTCCCGCATGGCGTTCTCGCTCGGTCAGCGGGGTGACGCGCCCAAGGCGTTCGCCAAGACCAACTCCCGCGGTGTGCCGATGGCGGCCATCCTGGCCTCGGTGCTGTTCGGCTTCGTCGCGGTGTTCTTCAACTACAAGTTCCCGGACTCGGTCTTCCTGTTCCTGGTGAACTCCAGCGGTGCGGTCGCGCTCTTCGTGTGGCTGGTCATCTGCTTCTCGCAGCTGCGGATGCGGAAGATCATCCAGCGGGAGGCGCCGGAGAAGCTCGTCGTGAAGATGTGGCTGTACCCGTACCTCACCTGGGCCACGGCCGCGATGATCGTCTTCGTCCTCGGCTACATGCTGACCGACACGGAGCACGACGGCCGCGAGACGGTCCTGCTGTCCCTGATGGTGGCGGCGGTCGTCCTGATCATCGCCTTCGTCAAGCAGTCGATCACGGCGAAGAAGGGCCGGTCGGAGCTCCCGGCCACGGAGGACCCGGAGAAGGTCCCGGCGGCCTAGCCTTCGGCACCACGACAGCGTGAGGGGGGAGGGAGCCCGGCCGGGCTCCCTCCCCCCTCCTTTCGTCTCCCGTCACCCGCGTCGTCCGGTCAGCCGCCGAGCACGAGTCCCGCGCCGGTGAGGAGCGGTGCCAGGAGGATCAGCCTCATCGGCACGCTCGCGGGTATGTGCGGCAGATCGGCTTCCGGGACACCCGCCTCTTTGGCCACGGCCCATCGCGCCACGTCCTTCTGCCGGCCGGCGACGCACAGCGTCATGGAGAGCATCGCCCCGACGTATGCGCCCAGGCACCCGGAGACGGCATGGCCTTCACCCACGTGGAAGCCCGCGGCCATCACGGCGAGGACCACGGGAGCGAGCAGCGCCTGCGTCCTCGTCCCCGGTGTCGGCATCCACGGCACGTACACCCCCAGATGGACGACCACCGCCATGGCGGCCAGCCCCCACCACGCCCCCACCGGCATCACATCGGAACCAAGCACGACATGCCCCCCTCGGGACGACGCCCGGCCGCCCGGTGCGCCGAGATCGCTCGGTGGATCACTTTCGCACGGACGTGACGTGAGCATGAAAGAGCCCCAGGACCACCGTGGTCCTGGGGCTCTTTGGTGTGGGGGGGGTCAGCTCTTGTTCGTCAGCTTCCACGCCGTGGGCAGGACGCCCATCGCCAGGGCGGCCTTCAGGGCGTCGCCGATGAGGAAGGGGGTGAGGCCCGCCGCGATGGCCGTCGTGGCGGACATGTCGGCGGCGAGGGCCAGGTAGGGGACGCCGACGGCGTAGATGATGGCCTCGCCCAGGAGCATCGTCCCGGCCATGCGCAGCGGCGAGCGGTCCGCGCCGCGGCGGGCCAGGGCGCCGACGGCCGCGGCGGCGAGCAGCATGCCGAGGACGTAGCCGAAGGAGACCGAGAGGCCGGAGCCGCCCTGGGCGAACCACGGCACCCCGGCGAGGCCCGCGGCGGCGTACACCGCGAGGGCGGCGACACCGCGGCGGGCGCCGAGCGCCGAGCCGACCAGCAGTGCGGCGAAGGTCTGTCCCGTCACCGGCACCGGGGAGCCGGGCACCGGCACCGCGATCTGGGCCGCGAGACCGGTGAGCGCCGCGCCGCCGAGCACGAGGGCGGCGTCGCGCACGCGCGAGGAGGGAAGGAGGTCGGCGAGGACGGCGCCGGGCCGGGCGGTGACGCTGGCGGTGCTCATGGGGACTCCGCGGGTGTGTGGACAGGGACAGGTGACAACATCTGGACGCTATACCGGCCCGCACGCACCGATCACCGTCTGTGCTCGACAAAGGCGTGAACAGCGGCTTGGTGGGCTTCGCACAAAGGATGCGGCTTACACCGGAAGCGGCGTGATACCGGTCACCGAGCGCCCTGCCGCGCGGTGAACGGACGTAAGCATTCCGTAAGCGATACGTCCGCATACCGGACACATCCCGTACTCGGCGGCCGACTTCGCCCAGACTGGGGGAGTTTTTACCCACCTACCGCACTGGACGAGCCGCGCCGATGCCCAGCACCACCACGCAAGCGCCGCAGGAGCAGCAGCAGGGCGTCCCGCTCTCCTCCGGCCTCAAACAGCGCCACCTGTCCATGATCGCCCTGGGCGGTGTGATCGGCGCGGGCCTCTTCGTCGGCTCCGGCGCCGGTATCGCCGCCGCGGGCCCGTCCATCGTGGTCGCCTACACCCTCTCCGGCCTGCTGGTCCTGCTGGTGATGCGGATGCTGGGCGAGCTGTCGTCGGCGTACCCGTCGTCGGGCTCGTTCTCCGCGCACGCCGAGCGGGCGATCGGGCCGTGGGCCGGGTTCACCGTCGGCTGGTCGTTCTGGGTCATGCAGTGCACGGTGGTCGGCCTGGAGGGCATCGGCGCCGGGAAGATCGTCAGCGGCTGGCTGCCGGGGACCCCGCAGTGGGCCTGGGTCGCGCTGTTCATGCTGATCTTCTGCGGCGCGAACCTGACCGCGGTGAAGAACTTCGGCGAGTTCGAGTTCTGGTTCGCCGCCCTGAAGGTCGCCGCGATCTGCGCGTTCCTGCTGCTCGGTGTGCTGGCCATCGCGGGCGTACTGCCCGGCACCCACTCCCCCGGCACCTCGAACCTCACCGACCTCCTGCCCAACGGCAGCCAGGGCCTGGTCCTCGGCCTGCTCGCGTCGGTGTTCGCGTACGGCGGGCTGGAGACGGTCACCATCGCGGCCGCCGAGTCCGAGGACCCGGTGCGGGGCGTGGCGAGCGCGGTGCGCACCACGATGTGGCGGATCGCGCTGTTCTACATCGGCTCGATGGCGGTCGTGGTCACCCTGGTCCCGTGGGACTCGAAGGAGGTCGTGGAGCGCGGCCCGTACGTCGCCGCCCTGGACACCCTCGGCATCCCCGGCGCGGGCCGGGTGATGGACGTCGTGGTGCTGGCCGCGCTGCTCTCCGCGATGAACGCCAACATCTACGGCTCCTCGCGCATGCTGCACTCCCTGGTCCAGCGGGGCCTGGGCCCGAAGGTGCTGGCGAAGGTGTCCGGCGGGGTGCCCCGGATCGCTGTCCTGGTGTCGTCCGTCTTCGGCTTCGGCTGTGTGCTGCTGAGCTACTGGCGTCCGGACGACGTGTTCATGTGGCTGCTGAACATGATCGGCGCGGTCATCCTGGTCGTCTGGATCTTCGTCGGCGTCTCCCAGCTGCTGCTGCGCCGCCGTGCCGAGCGGGCCGGTGAGGCGCCGCCCGCCGTGCGGATGTGGGCGTTCCCGTGGCTGACCTGGGCCGCGCTGCTGGGCATGGTGGTGATCCTGGTCCTGATGGCCGAGCAGCCCGACACGCGCGTACAGCTGTACTCCACGGGCGGCCTGACGCTGGCCCTGGCGGCGGCCGGGTACGTCCGGCAGCGGGCGCGCGCCCGGCGCTGACCCCGACCTTCGCCGAAGGCCCCCACGTGCGCACGTGGGGGCCTTCGTGTCATCCCGTACCCGCGAGCGGGTTTTGTTGCTAGCGTGTAGTTGCAAGTTACTTGCAACAAGGCTCCCGCCTCGTGATCGTCTTCTCAACCTTCACCGGCGGGCGGATGAGGGAAGCCCCCCGCGAGGACGTGACTCGCGGGGGGCTTCTTCCTGTATTGGCTAAAGGTTGCTGAAGTCCGGGCCGACCGTGCGGCTGCGCTTCAGCTCGTAGAAGCCCGGCACCGAGGCGACCGCGACGGTGCCGTCCCACAGTCGGGCCGCGGCCTCGCCCTTGGGGGCCGGGGTGACCACGGGGCCGAAGAAGGCGATCTGCTCGCCGTCCGGGCCGGGGACCGCGATGACCGGGGTGCCCACGTCCTGGCCGACCTTCTCGATGCCCTCCTTGTGGGAGGCGCGCAGCTCGGCGTCGAACTCGAAGTCGGTCTGGTCGAAGTAGTCGATCAGGTCGGCGGGCAGGCCGACCTCGGCGAGCGCGCCCTCGACGGCCTCGCGGGTCGGGCCCTCGCCCTCGTTGTGGATACGGGTGCCGAGCGCGGTGTACAGCGGGCCGAGGACGTCCGCGCCGTGCTTCTGCCAGGCGGCGGTGACCACCCGGACCGGCTGCCACGCCTTGGTGGCGAGCATCTCCCGGTACTCCTCGGGCAGCTCGTCGATCCGGGGCTCGTTGAGGACGGCGAGGCTCATGATGTGCCAGCGCACCTCGATGTCACGGACCTTCTCCACCTCCAGCACCCAGCGGGAGGTCATCCAGGCCCAGGGGCAGAGCGGGTCGAACCAGAAGTCCACCGGGGTCTTGCCCGACGTGGTCGCGGTCTCGGACATGTCTCTCCTCGCGAGATGGTCTTTTCCAGCGGCAACAGCACCCCCGGCCTCGCCATTCCCCGATGCCGCCGGTCAGGGCCGCATGGCAGGATCGTGCCGTTCAGAGCCTGATCCTGCGTCCCCAAGGGAGTGCCGCCCGTGCCCGGTGAGAATCTGTCCCGCGACGAGGCTCGCGAGCGAGCCGCCCTGTTGTCCGTCGACGGGTACGACGTGGCGCTGGACCTGCGCTCCGCCGTGGGCGGGTCCGACGGCGAGCCCCGCACCTTCCGCTCGGTGACCACGATCCGTTTCCGCTGCGCCGAGCCGGGCGCGACGAGCTTCGCCGACCTGATCGCGCCGAGCGTGACCTCGGTGTCCCTGAACGGCCGCGACCTCGACCCCGGCGAGGTGTTCGACGGCACCCGGATCGCGCTCACCGACCTGGCCGCCGACAACGAGCTGATCGTGGACGCCCAGTGCGCGTACTCCCGCACCGGCGAGGGCATGCACCGCTTCGTGGACCCCGAGGACGGCGAGGTCTACCTCTACACCCAGTACGAACCGGCCGACTCCCGGCGGGTGTTCGCCAACTTCGAGCAGCCCGACCTCAAGGCGCCCTACCGCTTCGAGGTGCGCGCGCCCGAGGGCTGGACGGCGTGGAGCAACGGCGCCGGTGAACTCAGCGACGGCGTCTGGCGGTTCGCGGAGACCAAGCCCATCTCGACGTACATCACCTGCGTGGTCGCGGGCCCGTACCACTACGTCACGGACTCCTACGAGCGGGTGCTGGAGGACGGGTCCAAGCTGGAGATCCCGCTCGGCGCGATGTGCCGCAAGGGTCTGGCGCCCTACTTCGACGCCGACGACATCTTCCTGATCACCAAGCAGGGCCTGGACTTCTTCCACGAGCACTTCGACTACCCGTACCCCTTCGGGAAGTACGACCAGGCGTTCGTGCCCGAGTACAACCTCGGGGCGATGGAGAACCCGGGGCTGGTGACCTTCCGGGAGGAGTACATCTTCCGGGGCAAGGTCACGCAGGCGTCGTACGAGGCGCGGGCCAACGTCATCCTGCACGAGATGGCGCACATGTGGTTCGGCGACCTGGTCACCATGGTCTGGTGGGACGACCTGTGGCTGAAGGAGTCCTTCGCGGACTTCATGGGCACCTTCGGCAACGTCGGCGCGACCCGCTTCACGGACGCGTGGACGACGTTCGCCAACCGTCGCAAGGCATGGGCGTACCGCGCGGACCAGCTCCCCTCCACGCACCCCATCACCGCCGACATCCGCGACCTCCAGGACGCCAAGCTCAACTTCGACGGCATCACCTACGCCAAGGGCGCCTCCGTCCTCAAGCAGCTGGTGGCCTACGTCGGCCAGGACGCCTTCCTGGAGGGCGCCCGGCGCTACTTCAAGCGGCACGCCTACGGCAACACCCGGCTGGCGGACCTGCTGTCGGTGCTGGCGGAGACCAGCGGGCGGGACATGTCGGCGTGGTCCCGCTCCTGGCTCCAGACCGCCGGGGTCAACTCCCTCACGCCGCAGGTGCTGCTGGACGACGAGGGCCGGATCGCGGAGTTGGCCGTGGTGCAGGAGGCGCCGGAGTCGCATCCCGAACTGCGCCCGCACCGGGTGAAGGTGGGGCTGTACCGCCTCACCCCCGAGGGGGAGCTGAAGCGGTACTCCTGCGAGGAGCTGGATGTCGACGGGCCCCGCACGGTCGCCGGGTACGCGGCGGGCGCCGAGGCTCCCGACCTCGTCCTGGTCAACGACGACGACCTGACCTACTGCAAGATCCGGTTCGACGAGACCTCCCTGGCCACCCTCCGCGAGCACCTGGGCGCGCTGTCCGACCCCCTCGCCCGCGCCCTGTGCTGGTCCGCGCTGTGGAACCTGACGCGGGACGGCCTGCTGCCCGCGCGGGAGTTCGTGGCGCTGGTGCTGCGGTTCGCGGGCCGGGAGTCCGACATCGGCGTGCTGCAGATGCTGCACGCCTGGGCCGGTACCGCCCTGGAGCGGTACGCGGCGCCCGAGTGGCGGGCGACGGGCGGCGAACTGCTGGCGCAGGGCGCGCTGAAGGAGCTGCGGGCGGCCGGTCCGGGCAGCGAACAGCAGCTCGCCTGGGCCCGGTTCTTCGCCTCCGTCGCCTCCGGCCCGGCCGACCTGGCCCTGCTGAAGGAGCTGCTGGACGGCACCGAGACGGTGGAGGGCCTGGCCCTGGACCAGGAGCTGCGCTGGGCGTTCCTGGAGCCGCTGGCCGCGCACGGGGTGGCCGACGAGGAGGTGCTCGCGGCCGAACTGGCCCGCGACGACACCGCGTCGGGCAAGCGGCACCAGGTGCGCTGCCTGGCCGCACGGCCGTCGGCGGCGGTCAAGGCCCAGGCGTGGGCGCAGGTCGTGGAGTCGGACGCGCTGTCCAACGCGCTGGTGGAGGCGACCATCGCGGGCTTCGGCCGGCCGGGACAGCGGGAGCTGACGGAGCCGTACGCGGAGAAGTACTTCGCCGTGCTCGAGCGGGTGTGGCGGGAGCGGTCGATCCAGATCGCCATGCACATCGTCAGCGGCCTGTTCCCGGCGTACCAGGACCGGCCCGGGACCCTGGCGGCGACGGACGCGTGGCTGACGGAGCACGCGGACGCGGCCCCGGCGCTGCGGCGGCTGGTGCTGGAGGCGCGGGACGACCTGGCGCGGGCGCTGCGCGCACAGGAGTGCGACGCCGACGCCTGATCTTTGGCCTGAGCTTCGTCGCCCGGTGACCGTTACGGAATCCGGGCACCGCGACCCGTAACCCCTGGTCCTCCCCCGAACGGACCAGGGGTTTTCGCGGCCTATTCGGCACCCGAACACCCGTCCTTTAGTACCGTGTTGTCCGCATTTTTCGACGGCTGTGTAACAGCGGTTACGGGTGGGCCGGAAGTAGGGCATTCCAGAGCCATGACGCACGACACCCCGCTCTCCCCCCGCCCGCTCCGCCACCTCACCGAGGTCCACCGCCGGGTCCTGACCGCCGCCCAGTTGCGCACCCACGGGGTGACGACGGCCGAGCTGAACGAGCGGTGCCGGGCCGACGGCCCCTGGCGGCTGCTGCTGCCCAACGTGGTGCTGCTGCACTCCGGGGCGCCCACGAGCGAGGAGCGCCTGCACGGCGCGCTGCTGTACGCCTCCCGCGAGTCGGTGCCGGGGGTGCCCGCCCAGCCGGGTGCGGGCGACCCGCACCGGGGCGCCTACGCAGAGGCGATGCTCACCGGCCCGGCCGCGCTGGCCCTGCACGGCCTGCCGTCCGCTCCCTCGCTGGTCTCCCTGGAGCGGATCGACGTCCTCGTCCCGAGGCTGCGCCGACTGCGCTCGACCGGGTACGTGCGGGTGGTGCGCACCCCGGACCTCCCCGTCGCCCGGCCGGTGGCGGGTCTGCCGGTGGCGCCGGTGGCACGGGCGGTGGCGGACGCGGTGGCCCACCTGAGCGACGCGGACACGGTACGGCGGCTGCTGGCCGAGGCGGTGCGCGACGGGCATTGCGATCCGGCCGCGCTGGTACGGGAGTTGACCGAGGCGAGGCTGATGGGCCGGGCCCATGTGGTGGACGCGGTGGACTCGCTGGTGGCCGAGGGCCGCGCGACCGCCGAGGACCGGCTGTACCGGATGGTCACCGGGTACGGGCTGCCCGACCCGGTGTGGAACGTGGACCTGCGTCTGCCCGGCGGCCCCCATCTGGGCGGGCTCGACGCCTACTGGCCGGAGCAGGCGGTCGCCGTGGAGCTGGACACCCGGGCCCCGCGCCAGGACGAGGACGCGACCTGGTCGGAGTACGCCCGCAAGCGGGAGCACCTGGAGCGGCTCGGGATCACGGTCGTGCACATCACCCCGAGGAAGCTGCGGGAGTCGGCGGAGCAGCAGGCCGCGGTGGTCCGTACGGCGCTGATGGCCGCCGGTGACCGCGACCCGGCCGCGTACGTGGTGGTGCTGCCCCGCTAGCCGGTCTCGCTCAGCGCGTCCAGGCGGCCGGTGGGCGGGCGTTCGCGCCACAGGCGCAGGGCGGTGTCGACCAGGGACACGCGGGTGAGTCCGGCCACGGCGGCCAGGTCGTGCCAGGCGGCGAGGTCGGTGGAACCGCCCACCTCGTACCGGAGTTCACCGCCGGTGACACGCGCCGCGTACAGCAGCCGTACGCCGTGGTGGTCGACCGCGCGGCCGGGGAAGCGGCCGGGCAGCACCACCCGGCCGGTGTGCACACCGAGCAGGTCGGTCACCGCCACCCGGTAGCCGGTCTCCTCGGTCACCTCGCGGCGCACGGTGTCGTACGGGTCCTCGCCGAACTCGGCCCCGCCACCCGGCAGTACCCACTCGTGGCCGCCGCCCGGCGCGGGCGAGCGGGCGAGCAGGAGCTGTCCGTCCCGGACACACACGGCGTAGGCCGCCACCCTCAACTTACGTCGCATGCCGGGACGTTAGCGCGCTCCACCGGGGAACCGAGTGAATTCGTGCTTATTCGGTCCCCAACCGCACACATCGCATCGCGGGTTTTCCCCATACATGGATTTCGATTCGGTCAACGAACCCCAAAAATCGGTCGCTTGGGAAAGGCTGCGCTGGTCCGGCACTGGACCTCGCGGACAACCCTCACCGACTAAGGGATGCGATGACCCACTCCCCCGACCGTGATCCGATATCCGGCCCGAGACGCCTGGCGCGTCTGAGCGTGGCCGTCGGCGTGGTGGCCGCCCTGTGTGCGGCCGGCCCCGTGCCGATGGCGCTGGCCGCCGACGCGCCGCCCGCCGACCCGGGTGCCAAGTCCGCGCCCCGCAAGCTCGGTCCGGACGACGCCGACCGGCTCGCGGAGGCCAAGGCGGACGGCGCCAAGAGCGTCACGATGATGATCGCCACCGCGCCGGGCGCCACCGAGCAGGTCGCCTCGCAGCTGGACGCGGCCGGCACCGTGGGCCGCACCTTCGACAAGGTCGGCTACGTCCGCGCCACCGTCCCCACCGCCCAGGCGGACTCGGTCATCGCCGCCGCGGCCAAGCTGTCCTCGGTGCACGCGATCGACCTGCGCCAGGAGATCCCGCTGGACGACCCGGCGCCGGGCGCGGACACCGCGAAGGACGCCAAGAACGCCCGTACGGCCGCCACTTACCCGGCGCCCGACAGCAAGACCCCGGCGAAGAACCCGTACAACCCGTCCTTCGAGACCGGCGCCGTCGACTTCGTGAAGAACAACCCGAAGGCGGACGGGCGCGGAGTCACCATCGGCATCCTGGACTCCGGTGTCGACCTCGGGCACCCGGCGCTGCAGAAGACCACCACCGGTGAGCGCAAGATCGTGGACTGGGTCACCTCCACCGACCCGGTGAGCGACGGCGACGGCACCTGGCGGCGGATGACCGCCGCGGTCTCCGGCCCCTCCTTCTCCGTCGGCTCCGGCGCGACCGCGGAGACCTTCAAGGCCCCGGCCGGTGCCTACAAGTTCAACTACCTGTACGAGTCCGCCACCACCGGCGGCGACATGCAGGGCGACCTCAACCGCGACGGTGACACCACCGACGCCTGGGGCGTGCTGTACGACCCGGCCACCGGCACGGTCCGCGTCGACACTGACGACGACCTGGACTTCAGCAACAACGCGCCGATGAAGGCGTACAAGGACGGCTACCAGGTCGGCTACTTCGGCACCGACGACCCGAAGACGGACGTCGTCGAGCGCATCCCGTTCGTGGTCGAGGTCCGCAAGGACGTCGTCTACAACGCCGCGGGCGCCAAGGCCGACTACGTCAACATCGGCGTGATCGAGTCCGAGCACGGCACCCATGTCGCGGGCATCACCGCGGCCAACGGGCTGTTCGGCGGCAAGATGAACGGTGCCGCGCCCGGCGCGAAGATCGTCTCCTCGCGGGCCTGCACCTGGTCCGGCGGCTGCACCAACGTCGCCCTCACCGAGGGCATGATCGACCTGGTGACCAACCGGGGCGTGGACATCGTCAACATGTCCATCGGCGGCCTCCCGGCGCTGAACGACGGCAACAACGCCCGCGCCGAGCTGTACACCCGGCTCATCGACACCTACGGCGTGCAGCTCGTCATCTCGGCCGGCAACTCCGGCCCCGGCGCCAACACCATCGGCGACCCCGGCCTGGCCGACAAGGTCATCTCGGTCGGCGCCGCGATCTCCAAGGAGACCTGGGCGTCGAACTACGGCTCGGCCGTGGAGACCCCCTACGCCCTGATGCCGTTCTCCTCGCGCGGCCCGCGTGAGGACGGCGGGTTCACGCCGACCATCACCGCGCCGGGCGCCGCGATCAACACCACCCAGACCTGGCTGCCCGGCTCCCCGGTCGCCGAGTCCGGCTACACCCTGCCCGCCGGGTACTCGATGCTCCAGGGCACCTCGATGGCGTCCCCGCAGGCCGCGGGCGCGAGCGCGCTGCTGCTCAGCGCCGCCAAGCAGAAGAACATCGACCTCACCCCGGCCGTGCTGCGCACCGCGCTGACCTCGACCGCGCACCACATCAAGGGCGCGCAGGCGTACGAGGAGGGCTCCGGCCTGATCGACGTCGTGGACGCCTGGACCGCGATCCGGCTCGGCGCCTCGGCGCACGAGTACACGGTGAAGGCCCCGGTCGACACCGCGCTCGACGACGCCCTGAAGACCCCCGGCTTCGGCACCGGCCTCTACGACCGCGAGGGCGGCCTGAAGTCCGGCCAGCGCAAGACGTACGACGTCACGGTCACCCGCACCACCGGCGCCGACCGCGCGATCTGGCACCTGCTGAGCTTCGGCAACGACCCGGAGCACACCTTCCGCGTCGTCGGCAGCCCCCTGGTGAAGCTGCCGCTGAACCAGCCGGTCACCGTCAAGGTGGAGGCCGCCCCGAAGTCGGCCGGGCTCAAGAGCGCGATCCTGCGCGTGGACGACCCGCTGACCGTGGGCGTCGACAAGCAGATCCTCAGCACGGTCGTGGTGGCGAGCCCGGTGGACTACACCCGCTCCGTCTCCGGCTCGGTGCAGCGCAACAGCACCCGCTCGTACTTCCTGACCGTGCCCGAGGGCGCGAAGTCGCTGGAGGTGGCCATCGGCGGCCTGAAGTCCGGCAGCCAGACCCGGTTCATCGCCATCCACCCCTACGGCACTCCGGTCGACAACACCGGCACCCCGTACTGCTACAACAACTACCTCGACGGCAACGGCTGCAAGGCCGACGTGCGCTCGTACGCCGACCCGCAGGCCGGTGTCTGGGAGGTCGAGGTCGAGGCGCGCCGCACCTCGCCCCTGCTGGACAACCCCTACAAGCTGGACGTCTCCGTGCTCGGCGCCGTCTTCGACCCGGAGACCGTGACGGTGCCCGAGGCCAAGGTGGGCGTCCCGGCCACCGCGTCCTGGAAGGTCACCAACAAGTACGCCGCGCTCGACGGCAAGCTGGTCGGCGGCCCGCTGGGCTCCGCGAAGGCCGCCCGCCCGGCGATCAAGGAGGGCGAGACCGCGACCACCACGGTCGACGTCCCGGCCGGTGCCAAGTCCCTGGACGTGGCCATCGGCAAGGTCTCCGACCCGGCCGCCGACCTCGACCTCGCGGTGTACGACTCCTCCGGCAAGGAGGTCGGCAAGTCCGCCGACGGCGACTCGGAGGAGGCCGTCTCCATCCCCTCCCCCGCCGCGGGCACGTACACGGTCGAGGTCGTGGGCTACTCGGTCCCGGCCGGTTCCACCGACTACGACTACCGGGACGTGTTCTTCTCCGACACCCTCGGCGCGGTCACGGTCGACGGTTCGGCCCCGGTGAAGCTCGCCACGGGCGCCTCCGCCACGGTGACCGGCCAGGTCACGGCCGCCGCCGAGGCCCCGGCGGGCCGCGAGTTCTTCGGCCGCGTCCAGCTCGTGAACGCGCGCGGCACGGTCGCGGGCAGCGCGAGTGTGCAGATCGCGAAGGTCACGCCGTAGCCGGAGGATCTTCCTGACCGAGGGGCGGGCGTCCTGGTGGGCGCCCGCCCCTTCGGCGTGTGCGGCGTGCGTCACACCTCCGTATGGCGGGAGGCCGGACGGGCAGGGAGCCGGACAGCACGGCTTGCGGCCCACGGGGCCGGGGGAGGGAACTTCTGCGGTCCCGACCCGCACGGAACCGCAGGTCCGGAACCGTCCGCCGGGCGCGGGTGTCCCTCACATCGGGCACACCCGCGCAAAGAATTGGACACGCGGCCCTGTGTCGGCCGCATGATGGAAAAGTGCCGGTCAAGCAAGTGACCCGGTACTGGGACAGACAGAGGGAGTCGTCGTGAGGGTCGGAATCGTCGGAGCCACCGGTCAGGTCGGCACGGTCTTGCGCAAGATCCTCAAGGAGCGGGACTTCCCGGTCACCGAGCTGCGCCTGTTCGCCTCCGCCCGCTCGGCCGGGACCGTGCTGGACGGCGTGACGGTGGAGGACGCCTCGGCCGCCGACTACTCGGGCCTGGACATCGTGATCTTCTCGGCGGGCGGCGCCACCTCCAAGGCGCTCGCGGAGAAGGTCGCCGCACAGGGCCCGGTCGTGATCGACAACTCCTCGGCCTGGCGCCGGGACCCCGAGGTGCCCCTGGTGGTCTCCGAGGTGAACCCGCACGCCATCGCGGACCGCCCGAAGGGCATCATCGCCAACCCGAACTGCACCACGATGGCCGCGATGCCGGTGCTGCGCCCGCTGCACGAGGAGGCCGGGCTGGAGGCGCTGGTCGTCGCCACCTACCAGGCCGTCTCCGGCTCGGGTCTCGCGGGCGTGGCCGAGCTGCACGGGCAGGCGCAGAAGGTCGTCGCCGACGCCGACAAGCTGACCCACGACGGCGACGCGGTGGACTTCCCCGAGCCGGGCGTCTACCAGCGCCCGATCGCCTTCAACGTGCTCCCGCTGGCCGGGTCCATCGTGGACGACGGCCTGAACGAGACCGACGAGGAGCAGAAGCTCCGCAACGAGTCCCGCAAGATCCTGGAGATCCCGGAACTGAAGGTCTCCGGCACCTGCGTACGCGTCCCGGTCTTCTCCGGCCACTCCCTCCAGGTCAACGCCCGCTTCGCCCGCCCGATCTCCGTCGAGCGCGCCACCGAGCTGCTGGCGCAGGCGCCGGGTGTCGCCCTCTCCGAGATCCCGACCCCGCTCCAGGCGGCCGGCCAGGACCCGTCGTACGTGGGCCGCATCCGCGCCGACGAGACGGTGGACCACGGCCTCGCCCTGTTCATCTCCAACGACAACCTCCGCAAGGGCGCCGCGCTGAACGCGGTACAGATCGCGGAGCTGGTGGCGGCGGAGCTGAAGGGCTGAGTCTGCTTTCGGGAGGGGGCGCGTGCCGGCTCGGTGCGCGCCCCCTTCGTCATGCCCTGCGCACCTCGTACAGGAAGCAGCCGTACTCCACCGCCCGGACGAGCACCAGCGCCACCTCCGGGTCGGTGAACGCCTCGGTCAGTGCACCCTCGAAGTCCTCGGGCGGGGTGACCAGGCGGCCGCCGAGGATGTGGCCGTCGTGGGAGTAGCGGCGCAGGACGCGGTGGGCGTCGGTGAAGGCGAGCCCGCCGTCGGGCGCCGGTCCGCCGCAGGGGTCGGCGTGGATGAACACCGGGCCCTGCTCGTCGTACGCGCCGGGTTCGGCACCGGTCTCCGCCGCCCAGCGGCGCAGGGGCGCGTAGGAGACCAGGGCGATCCGCTCGCCCGCTTCGCTCCTGCGCAGACAGCAGCGCAGCGGGGCGCCGCCCTCCGTATCAGTGACGGCCGTTATCGGGCGTCCGGCGTCGTCCGACGCCCGCAGTTCCGCGAGGACCTGGTCCGCGATGGCGCGCGCGGTGTGACGGGTGGTGGCGTGTGTCGTCATGTGTCCCAGACTGGTCCCGCGAGGGCCCGGTGACCGGCGGGATAAGGACATCGCGTTCGCGGATCTCCCGTGGAAGGATGGCGCAACCCACACATAACGAGGAGATGACCGCGTGCCTGGCACAAACCTGACTCGGGAAGAGGCGCAGCAGCGGGCTGAGCTGCTCACCGTGG
Organism: Streptomyces sp. NPDC090119; assembly: GCF_044747085.1. Lineage (NCBI taxonomy): Bacteria > Bacillati > Actinomycetota > Actinomycetes > Kitasatosporales > Streptomycetaceae > Streptomyces > Streptomyces sp. NPDC090119. Next base: position 807,833 of record NZ_JBIVDK010000002.1, read on the forward strand.
ACTCGTACGAGATCGATCTCGACCTCTCCGGTGCGCAGGAGGGCGGCACCTTCCGGTCCGTGACCACGGTGCGCTTCGACGTGGCCGAGTCCGGCGCCGAGTCCTTCATCGACCTGGTCGCACCGGCCGTGCGCGAGGTGACGCTGAACGGGGACGCGCTGGACCCGGCGGAGGTCTTCAAGGAGTCGCGGATCGCGCTGCCCGGTCTGCTCGACGGCCGCAACATCCTGCGGGTGGTGGCCGACTGCGCGTACACCAACACCGGTGAGGGTCTGCACCGGTTCGTGGACCCGGTCGACGAACAGGCGTACCTGTACACGCAGTTCGAGGTGCCGGACGCGCGGCGCGTGTTCGCCAACTTCGAGCAGCCGGACCTCAAGGCGACGTTCCGCTTCACGGTGACGGCGCCCGAGGGCTGGACGGTGATCTCCAACTCCCCGACGCCGGAACCCAAGGACAACGTCTGGGCGTTCGCGCCGACCCCGCGCATCTCGTCGTACATCACGGCGCTGATCGTGGGCCCGTACCACTCGGTGCACAGCGTGTACGAGAAGGACGGGCAGTCCGTGCCGCTCGGCATCTACTGCCGTCCCTCGCTCGCGGAGTTCCTCGACTCCGACGCGATCTTCGACGTCACCCGGCAGGGCTTCGACTGGTTCCAGGAGAAGTTCGACTACGCGTACCCCTTCGAGAAGTACGACCAGCTGTTCGTACCGGAGTTCAACGCGGGTGCGATGGAGAACGCGGGCGCGGTGACCATCCGCGACCAGTACGTCTTCCGGTCCAAGGTGACCGACGCGGCGTACGAGGTGCGGGCGGAGACGATCCTGCACGAGCTGGCGCACATGTGGTTCGGCGACCTGGTCACCATGGAGTGGTGGAACGACCTGTGGCTGAACGAGTCGTTCGCCACCTTCACCTCCATCGCCTGCCAGGCGTCGGCGCCGGGCTCGAAGTGGCCGCACTCGTGGACCACGTTCGCCAACTCGATGAAGACGTGGGCGTACCGCCAGGACCAGCTGCCGTCCACGCACCCGATCATGGCGGACATCCGCGACCTGGACGACGTGCTGGTCAACTTCGACGGCATCACGTACGCCAAGGGCGCCTCGGTGCTGAAGCAGCTCGTGGCGTACGTCGGTGAGGACGAGTTCTTCCGGGGCGTGCAGGCGTACTTCAAGCGGCACGCGTTCGGCAACACGCGCCTGTCCGACCTGCTGGGCGCGCTGGAGGAGACCTCCGGGCGCGATCTGAAGACCTGGTCGAAGGCGTGGCTGGAGACGGCCGGGATCAACATCCTCCGTCCCGAGCTGGAGACCGGCGCGGACGGTGTCATCACCTCCTTCGCGGTCCGCCAGGAGGCCCCCGCGCTCCCGGCCGGTGCCAAGGGCGAGCCGACGCTGCGCCCGCACCGCATCGCGATCGGCCTGTACGACCTGGACGATGCGGGCAAGCTGGTCCGGGTCAAGCGGGTCGAGCTGGACGTGGACGGCGAGCTGACGGCCGTGCCCGAGCTGACCGGCGTCCGCCGTCCGGCCGTGATCCTGCTCAACGACGACGACCTGTCGTACGCGAAGGTCCGCCTGGACGAGGAGTCCCTCGCGGCCGTCACCGAGCACCTCGGTGACTTCACGGAGTCGCTGCCGCGCGCGCTGAGCTGGGCGTCCGCGTGGGACATGACCCGTGACGGCGAGCTGGCCACCCGTGACTACCTCTCGCTGGTGCTGTCCGGCATCGGCAAGGAGTCCGACATCGGTGTCGTGCAGTCCCTGCACCGGCAGGCCAAGCTGGCGATCGACCTGTACGCCGACCCGGCGGCCCGCGAGACCCTGCTGACCCGCTGGACCGAGGCGACCCTCGCCCACCTGCGCACCGCCGCGCCGGGCAGCGACCACCAGCTGGCCTGGGCCCGCGCGTTCGCGGCGACGGCCCGTACGCCGGAGCAGCTCGACCTCCTGGAGGCGCTGCTCGACGGTTCGCAGACCGTCGAGGGCCTCGCCGTCGACACCGAGCTGCGCTGGGCGTTCGTGGAGCGCCTCGCCGCGGTGGGCCGGTTCGACGAGGCGGAGATCGCGACGGAGTACGAGCGCGACCGTACCGCCGCCGGTGAGCGTCACGCGGCCACCGCCCGCGCGGCCCGCCCGACGGCCGAGGCGAAGGCCGAGGCGTGGGCGTCGGTCGTCGAGTCCGACAAGCTGCCCAACGCGGTCCAGGAGGCCGTCATCGGCGGCTTCGTCCAGACCGACCAGCGCGAACTCCTCGCCCCCTACACGGACCGCTACTTCGACTCCGTGAAGACGGCCTGGGACTCCCGCTCCCACGAGATGGCCCAGCAGATCGCGGTCGGCCTCTACCCGTCGGTCCAGGTCTCCGAGGAGACCCTCCGCGCGACGGACGCCTGGCTGACGGCCGTAGAACCCACTCCGGCGTTGCGCCGCCTGATCTCCGAGTCCCGCGCGGGCGTGGAGCGGGCGCTGAAGGCGCAGCGGGCGGACGCGGCTTCGGCGTAGCTCGGCTGAGGTAGGCATGGGGCGCCCGGCGTTGTGCCGGGCGCCCCCTTTCGTCACCCTGACACGAACCGGCTCGAACCTAGCCGAAGTCAGCCGCTTCTCTGCGATCCTGAAGGCCGATCGAGAGGGGCCGCAGCGATGCAGTGGAAGATCCACGGGGAACGCCCGATCTATGAGAACAGGTGGGTCAACCTGTGGCTCACCGATGTGGAGACGCCGGACGGCAACCGCTGGGAGCACCACGTCGTCAAGCTCCGGCACCTGGCCGTGGCCGCCGTGGTCAACCAGCGCCGCGAGGTGCTGATGATGTGGCGGCACCGCTTCATCACGGACACCTGGGCGTGGGAACTGCCCATGGGCCTGGTCGAGGAGGGCGAAACCCCCGCCGAAGCGGCCGCCCGTGAGGTCCTGGAGGAGACGGGCTGGCGACCCGGCCCGATGAAGCCCCTGATCTACGCCGAACCCGCCAACGGCATCACCGACTCCCAACACCACGTCTTCCGAGCCGACGGAGCGACACACGTGGGCCCGCCGATCGAGAAGAACGAGTCGGACCGCATCGAATGGGTCCCCCTTGCCGACATCCGGGGCATGATCGACCGCCGAGAGATCGTCAGCAGCGGCTCCCTGGTCGGCCTGCTCTACGTACTCATGGACGAGTCACTCCGCTGACCTGCCTGGGCAGAACTTCCCTGAGCCGGGACTCGAACGCCACGGCGACTGGTTCCCGGCGATGGGGCTCCAACTGCTCGCAGAACTCCCGGAGGTGGCCGACGACTCGCTGCGAGCCGACGGCCACCGTGGGAGCCAGGGCGTCCATGGCCGTGTGGCACGCCTCATCGAGCTTGCCGCACTGGAGCTGGATACGGGCGAGCCAGAAGGAATGGAAGGCGCGGCCCCGGTGGTTCGACCGGTACTCGTGCCGGAGCGCGTTCTCCACGATGGGCTCAGCTTCCGCAGCTTCGCCCAGGCGTCCGTGCGCGATGCCGGTGTCCACCATCAGCTTCGGCTCGTCGAAGTAGGCGACCCACGCAGGATCCGGATCGCCCGCACTGATCAGCTCGAACTGGCGATGCGCTGCCGAGATCGCGGCATGGGTGGCGATGTGGTTCCCCAGTGTGGCGTGGGCGAACGCTTCGCGCGTAGCGAGCATGGCCAGCACGCGCGGTGTCGTCCCCCTGGCTCCTCGCACTTGGTCCTGGGCGGCGCTGACGAGGGCGAGAGCGTCCCCGGGTTTGTCCTGGTACGTGGCCTGAAGACTCATGCAGGCCAGGACATTGGCCATGAGCTGACAGTCGTCGACGGCTTTGGCCAGGCCGAGGGCTTCGGTGAAGTACGCGCGAGCCTGGTGGTACTGGCGTGCGTCGAAGTAGGTCCAGCCGGTGAGCCGGGCCAGCTCCGCGGCGACACTGTGCAGACCGTCCCGCATGGGCGTGGGCCGCTGCTCCCTGAGGAGACCCACGACGTACCGGAGTTGCCCGACGATTGCCGGCCGTAAGGCCTCGCCGCCGTGCTCGTCGTCCCGGCGCCAGTAGTCCGTGATGGACGAGTGGAGGGCCTCCAGCGTGGACGGGCTCATGTCCCGCTCCGACGCGAGCGCGAGGATGCTGTCGACGTCCGCGCCGGGCAGTCCTGCGGCCGGGTGAACGCCGAAAGGGTGCGGGTCCTCGGGTCGTTCGCGCAAAGTGACGGCCGGAATCTCCGGGGTCTCCCACGATCGCCGGGCCAGGCCGAGCATGTGGCCGGGGATGCGCAGTCCGTCCGCGATGCGTTCGATCACGTCCATGTGCAGCAGGTGCCGCCGCCCTGCCATCACTTCTCCCACCCGGCTGGGAGTGAGGTCGCACCGCCGCGCGATCGTCGACGGATAGATGCCCGCACGCACCTTCACCAGGTGAAAGACGTGGGCGAAGTCCCTGGCCCGGCACGCCCCGATCATCGCCGGGTCCGTGAGAAGGCTGACCGGGAGTTCCTTCGAACCTGGTGGCTGGGGCATCGGGCACGCTCCGGCATGAGCACTACGGATCGTTGGTCATGATGAACCGAGGGTGATCGTACCCAAGTTGGGTAACCCACTGGGCCTTTCTGGTGGAGCCAGCGGATCGCGATGCTCCTGACCATGGCGAACGGACAGGACAACGTACGAATGACGCTACGGGTCTCCCTCGACTCGGGCCGAACTTGGGGCCCACGCACCGAGGTACGTGTGGGCAAGGACCCGGTGCCACCGGACAACCCCGGCAGGTTCCCGCCGTGTGCGTGCCGTCGTTGCGCGGCGCGGACCTCCGTCGGCTCCCTGAGGATGATGCCGTGATGCGGTGCGCACACTGGCGCCGAGTGCCACTGCGCCTGATGAGGGAAGCACAGGAGAACTGGTCGGCCGACTACGTGGACGCGGCGTCGCAGTGCCAGTTGGCCGCACACGACCACGGCGAGCACTACGGCCTCCTCGACGACTCCGGTGAGCGTGGCACCGCGCTGTGGCTCCGCTGGAACGGAAGGTCCGAGGTGGGACTGTTCACCCTCCCGGACTGCCCGACCGTCACCCGGGGCCCCGCCAGCGAGGGCTGCTGCCTGTTCGCCCACCACACCGGGCAGCACTCCTGGGAGGAGGGCGCAGACACGATCGACGCCCGGCAGGCGGACTAGCTCGTCTACGGTAGGCAGGCACGCCCCGTTCGGCGATGAGGGAGATGACCCGGTGCGACGCCGAAAGCTCCTGGCGGGACTGGCCGGAGCCACCGCCGGTGCGGTGCTCGGGCCGTTTGCCGATGCTCAAGCCTCGGCGGGGCCGAGCCTGGCAGGGCTGGAAGACCTCCTGGTTCCCCGGCCCCTTGGTCACCCCTGGGACCAGGACCCCACCCCGGCAACAGTCACCACGGCCGTGGACGCCTCTCGGGCCGACTTCAGTGCCGCCGATATACCGCCCTCGCCCAGATGCTCCCCGGCCGGATCGCCCTGGCCCAAGCTCTCGGCGACCCGGTGCGGGCCACGACCGCCGTCGCGGAGCTATACACCACCGCAGCCCGCCTGTGCATCAAGCTCGGTGAGGACGGTATGGCCGCCGTCACCGCCGACCGGGCCCTCACCGCGGCCCTCGGCGGCGCGGACGCGCTCACCGTCGCCGAAGCCCACCGCATGGTCTCCTCCGCCTGGCGCCGCCAAGGGCACTTCGCACGCGCCACCGATGTCGCCGTCACCGCCGCCCAGCACCTGACCACGGACCGCTCCACCGACCGCACCAACCGGCTCTCCGTCCAGGGCAACCTGTACGCCACCGCCGCCTACACCGCGGCGAAGCAGGGCGACCGTCACACTGCGCAGGCCCTCATCGCCGAGGCCGAGGCCACCGCCGGGCAACTCGGCGGCGACGCCCTGCTGCGCGGCACCGTCTTCGGGCCCAGCCAGGTTCTTCTCCATCGGGTGTCGGTCAGCTATTTGCTCGGTGACGCGGGCCAGGCCATCGAGCACGCCCGTAGGATCGACCCGGCCGCGTTGCCCACCGCCGAACGCCGGGCCCGGTACTGGATCGACGTCGCCCGTGCCTTCGACCAGTGGGGCAAGCCCAACCGCTGCTACCGGGCGCTTCTGGCCGCCGAGCAGGCGGCGCCGCAGGAGGTCCGCCGTGGCTCCGTCCAGAGCATGGCCGCCACCCTGCTGCGGCATGACCGCGTCCTCCCCGGCGTACGGGCGTTCGCTCAACGCGCGGGCGCCGTCGCATAGCCACGTGACTCAGGAGGACACATGAGCGACAGCACTTGGACCAGCACGTCGATGCCGTATCTGACGCCGCGGGAGCGGGGGCAGGCCGATGCCTGGGGTGCGGAGGCGGCGGCGCGGGGCGGGAAGGGCGGCCAGCGGATCGTGCATGCCGGGGAGGTCCCCGCATCGGACGAGGTGGCCGGGCTGCTGGGGGTGGCTCCTGGGGAAGACGTCGTCGTGCGACGGCGGGTCATCGAACTGGACGGCCTGCCGGTCGAGTTGACCGACACCTACTACCCGGCCGCCATCGCTCGGGGCACCCGTCTCGCCGAGCGGGGCAAGATTCCCGGCGGGGCGGTGACGCTGCTCGCCGAACTCGGTCATCGTGGCGTCCGGGTGCGCGAGGACGTGACGGCCCGGATGCCCGGTCCGGACGAGCGCGAGACCCTGCGCCTGGACACCGGCGAGCCCGTCATGCGGCTGAGCAGGGTCACCTTCGACGACACCGACCGGCCCATCCAGGCGGACCTGATGGTGATGCCCGCCCACCGGCAGCGGCTTCGCTACGAGATTCAGGTCGGGTGAACGGGCGCCCCTACATAACCAACTAGGGCTTCCTCCAACGCCCTTGGAGACGGCGACTTCGCCGACCAAGCGATGTAGCCGTCCGGGCGGATCAGGAGGGTCTGCGGGCCCGCCCACTGCGAGGTGGTGAGGTGGGGGCGGCTCGTGGACTCGAACGGGGTCTGGGTCAGGAGGACGAAGTTGCCTGTGCGCAGGGCCTCGTAGAGGCGGGTTCCACCCGGCAAGGGGATGTCCGGGGCTCGTTTTCCGGTCAGGGGGCCGGGGCCGTAGGAGTAGCCCAGGCCCGTCACCTGGTGCATCGCCTTACGGCGCAGGGCGGGGAAGTGGGTCACCAGGGTCGTCAGGGCGGACCGAAGTCCCCGCGTCCAGGGGCGGTTCGCCATGGCCAGGCGGATCAGGGCGCCGCTGCTGCGCAGGACCGTGCGGCCCACCGGGTGGCGTTCGGCGGAGTAGGTGTCCAGGAGGGACGCGTCCGCGCGGCCGGACAGCACCGCGGCCAGTTTCCAGCTCAGGTTCGCCGCGTCCTGGAGGCCCGTGTTCATGCCCTGGCCGCCCGCCGGGGAGTGGACGTGGGCGGCGTCACCGGCCAGGAAGACCCGGCCCGCCCGGTACGACGGCGCCTGGCGTTCGTCGCTGTGGAAGCGGGACAGCCAGCGGGGGTCGCGCATGCCGTAGTCGCGGCCGAGAGCGGTGCGGACGATGTCCTGGATCTCGGGGAGGTCGAGCGGCGCGTCGTCGGGGACGTCGTGCGAGCGGTGCCAGCCGACGACCCGGTGGTAGCCGTCGCCGAAGGGGATCAGCAGGGCGAAGGCGTCGCCCGTCGTGCCCGCCGTGAGCAGGTCGGGCGGGTCCTCGGTGAGGCGTACGTCCGCGAGGACGACCGAGCGGATGACCGACCTTCCGGGGAAGGGCAGGCCCACCGCCTCCCGTACCGCGCTGCGCATCCCGTCCGTCCCCACCACGTACGCGGCCCGCAGCGGCTCCATGCCCCGTCCGAGGACCGTCACCCCGGACGCGTCCTGGGTCAGCGCGGTCACCTCGGCCTCGTGGACGAACTCGGCGCCCGCCTCCCGCGCCCGGCGCTCCAGTACCCGTTCCACCTCGTACTGCGGGATCACCAGGACGTGCGGGAAGCGGGTGGGGAGTTCGGCGAGGTCGAGGGTGAGGCCGTCGAAGAGGCCGAGCCGGGTCATGGGGTGGCCGAGGGACTCGAGTTCGTCGGCGAGGCCCCGCATGTCGAGCTGCTCCAGCGTGCGGGCGTGCAGCGCGAAGGCGCGGGTGAGGTTGCTGATGCCGGGCGGGCGTTTCTCCAGCACGGTGACCGGGACCCCGGCTTCCGCCAGGTCACCGGCGAGGAGCAGTCCGGTCGGGCCGCAGCCCACTACGACGACGCCGGTGGTGGTGCCTGCCATCCGCGGCTCCTCGGGGGAACGGGGAAACAAGTACGCCGGGGGCGCCGTCCAGCCCCGCGCGAGGCGGGCGGACCGGCGCCCCCGGCGGGCGGGACCGTGGGGTCCGTCAGTTCTTGGAGGAGGACGGCCGCGACTTGTCCAGCACCATCACCAGACCGGCGATGAGGACGAACAGGCCGAGCGGGATCAGCACGTAGAGGCCGACGGTCTCCCAGGCGGAGAGACCGACACCGGGGTCGTCGCCGTCGTCGCGGGTGATCGCGAGCGCGGGGGACGACATGAGCAGCATCATCAGCGTCGTGCCGGCCGCCAGGGCTCCGGCGCGCAGTGCGTTCTTCTTGTCCACGTTCCCCAAGTTAGCGAACTGCCGTACGGGCCGCGCGTCCGGGGTGCCCGTACGCGCGGCCCCTGCGGGCTCTCAGGGCCCGCTGTGCCCCAGCCCCGCCCGCACCGAGGCCAGCAGCGCCCCCAGCCTCGGGGACGCGGTCAGCTCCTCCAGCGGCACCGGACGCCCCTGGGGGTCGGACACCGGCAGGCGCCAGTTCGGGTACTGGTCCCAGGTGCCGGGCACGTTCTGCGGGCGCCGGTCCCCGATGCCGTCCGGGAGCCAGACGCCGACCAGCCGGGCCGGGGTGCGCAGCAGGAACCGGTGGAAGCCCTGGATCTCGGCCTCCTCGTCGCTGCCGGGCAGCCCGGCGGCCGGGGTGTCCAGCAGGCCGAGGCTGCCGAGCAGGGCCAGCCACTCGGCGGTGTCCGCGACCGCGTCCGCCCGTTCGTCGGCGCCGGACTTGATGAGCAGGCCGAGCTTCTCGCGCAGGTCGACGTGTTCGCCGGTGAGCCGGGCCGCCGTGGGCGGCAGGTCGTGGGTGGTGGCGGTGGCCAGGCAGTCCTCGCGCCAGCCCTCGGGGGGCAGCGGGCGGCCGTCGCCGGTCCAGTCCCGCTCGAACCACAGCACGGAGGTGCCCAGCACCCCGCGCCGCTGGAGCGTCTCCCGTACGCCGGGCTCGACGGTGCCCAGGTCCTCGCCGATGACCAGCGCGCCCGCGCGGGACGCCTCCAGGGCGAGCAGGGCGAGCATCGCCTCGGCGTCGTAGCGGACGTAGGTGCCGTCGGTGGGCGGGCTGCCCTCGGGGACCCACCAGAGCCGGAACAGGCCCATCACGTGGTCGATGCGCAGCGCGCCCGCGTAGCGGAACAGGGCGCGCAGCAGCTGGCGGTAGGGGGCGTGGCCGGACTCGGCGAGCCGGTCGGGGCGCCAGGGCGGCAGGCCCCAGTCCTGGCCGCGCGCGTTGAAGGCGTCGGGCGGGGCGCCGACCGACATCCCGGCGGCGAAGTGGTCCTGCTGGGACCAGGCGTCGGCGCCGACCGGATGCACGCCGACCGCGAGGTCGTGCACGATCCCGATGGGCATCCCGGCCTCCTCAGCGGCCCGCTGGGCGGCGCGGAGCTGCCCGTCGGTGAGCCAGGCGAGCCGGGTGTGGAACTCGACCCGGTCGGCGAGCCGGGCGCGGGCGCGCGCGGTGTCCGCGGAGCGGGGGTCGCGCAGCGGCTCGGGCCAGGTCCGCCAGTCGGGGCCGTGCTCCTCGGCGAGGGCGTACCAGGTGGCGTGGTCCTCCAGCGCCTGGCCCTCCTCCGCGCGGAAGGCGTCGTACGCGGCCTGCCGGCCGGGGCCGAGCGGGAGCCGTACGACCTGTTCCAGTGCCTGGCGCTTCAGCTCCCACACCGCGTCGCGGTCGATGAGGGCGCCCTTGTCGAGCACGTCGGCGCGCAGCCGCTCGGCCCGCTCGCGCAAGCCGGGGTTCAGCTCGGTGTAGGCGTACTCCGGGATGTCCTCGACGCGCAGGTGCACCGGGTCGGGGAAGCGCCGGGAGGAGGGGCGGTACGGGGAGGGGTCGGTGGGGGCGCCGGGTACGGCCGCGTGCAACGGGTTGACCTGCACGAATCCGGCGCCGTGGGTGCGTCCGGCCCAGGCGGCCAGCTCGGCGAGGTCCCCGAGGTCGCCCATGCCCCAGGAGCGGTGCGAGAGCACCGAGTAGAGCTGGGCGAGCAGGCCGTAGGAGCGGCCCGTGGGGGCCGGGAGGCGCTCGGGGGCGACGATGAGATGGGCGTGGCCGGTGCGTCCGTCGGGCGCGGTGGCGGTGACGTGGTGGACGCCGGTGGGCAGGTCGTCGATGCCGGTGTGCCGCTCGCCCTGCTCGGTGTCGATCTCGAGCCGGGTGCCGGGCGGCAGGACCTCGAAGGGGTCGGGGAGGGCGGGCGTGCCGGTGCCCGCGACGGGCTGGCCGGTCCAGCGGACCACGGTGGGCGGCAGCAGCCGCTCCCGCAGTTCGCGCTCCCGCTCGGCGAGCGCGGCGCGGACGGCGGCCGGGGTGCTCGCGTCGATGTCCAGGGCGGCCAGGGCGGCGGTCACGGCGGCGGCGGGCACCGCGACGACGATCTCCGGGGCGGGGCTGTACGAGGTGGCGACGCCGTGCAGCTCCGCGAGCGCGCGCAGCTCTTCGTCCTCCAGCGCCGGGGCCATCTACTCGGCCGGGCCGAAGCGGACCGGGACGGGGTCGGCGTCACCGGTGAGCGGGACGATCTCGGCGAGCGGGGGCTCGCTGGTCAGCGGCTCGGCGCCGGGCAGCGGGGGCTCGCTGGTGAGCGGGGCCTCCACGCAGGCGCTCTCCGCGCTGAACGCGCAGTCGGCGGGCGTCTCCGCCTCGGGTTTCCACTGGGCGGGCAGGAACAGGTGAACCGCTGCGGCCACGAGAGCCTCCTTTGTCACGGGGTGTCACGGGGGGCGGGTGCGTTTTGCCGGATTACCCAGCCCTACCCAGAGACGCGGAGGCCACGCCCGCGCGCGGGAGTGATCCATCGCTCGGGGGCGGGGCGATAGAGGGGGTGTGAGACTGTTCCGCCCCATGGGGGGCCACCGGGAGAAGAGCGACGGTGCGCTGTTGCGGGCCGTCGCGGCGGGCGACCAGGCGGCGCTGGCCGACCTGTACGACCGGCACGCGGGGTGGCTGCACGCCCGGCTGGCCCGGCGCTGCGCCGATCCGGAGGTGGTCCGGGAGGTGCTCCAGGACACCTTCGTCACGGTGTGGCGTTCGGCCGCCGCGCACCGGGGCGAGGAGGCGGGCGGCTGGCTGTGGACGATCGCGGCCCGGCGCCTGGTCGACGCCCACCGCGCCCAGGAGCGGGCCGCGCGGACCGTGCCGGAGCCGGAGGCGGCCGCCCTCGCGCCGTCCGCGGAGGACCGGGTGCTGGCCGCTCTGGAGTACGGCGATGTCGGCACCGCCCTGGACCGGATCTCCCCCGAGCTGCGCGAGGTGCTGCGCGCGACGGTGGTGGACGGCCTGACCACCCGTGAGGCGGCCCGGCTGCTCGGCATACCCGAGGGCACGGTCAAGTCCCGCGCCCGGCGTGCCCGTACCGAACTACGGGCCGCGCTGGCCCAGTTGAACCCGTCCCCGCTGGGAGGCCCGGCATGAGCAAGCAGTGGCACGTGGGCGACGCCCTGGCCGCCCGGTACGCCGACGGCTCCCTGCCGGAGCCGGACGCCTGGTCCCTGGAGAAGCACCTGGAGACCTGCACGGGGTGCGCGTCCCGTGTCTCGGAGGCGGTGCGCGGGACGGCGGCGGGCCCGGTGCTCATGGACGTACGGGCCGCGGTGCTGGCCGCCGCCGTGCCGGAGGTGGCGCCGGTCGCCGTACGGGGGTCGGCGACCGGCGCCACCCGGTTCAGCAGGCTGCTGTGGGCGGTGGGGCCCGCCGTGCGCGGTGCCTGGTCGGCGGCCCTGCTGCTGGTGGCCGGGGCCGCGCTGCTGCTGGGCCACCTCGGCGGCGCCCCGGAGGCGCACACCCTGCTGCTGGCCTTCGCCCCGGTGGTGCCTGTGGCCGGGGTCGCCCTGTCCTACGGCCCGCACGCCGACCCGCTGTACGAGCTGACCGCCTCCACACCGGGCGGCGGCCTCCGGCTGGCCCTGACCCGGACAGCGGCCGTGCTCGGGGTGAGCCTGCCGGTGCTGACCCTCACCGGGCTGCTGCTGCCCGCCTCCGGCGTCCCGGCCGCCGCCGCGTGGCTGCTGCCGGGGCTGGCGCTGACGCTGGCCACCCTGGCGCTGGGCCCGCTCACCGGATTCCGTACCGCGTCCGCCCTGACGGCGGGCGGCTGGCTGTGCGCGGTGGTGGCGCCCGCGCCCGGGGCCCCGGCGGACCAGGTCCTCACCCGGCTCACCGAGCGGCTGGCCTGGTGCCTGGACGGCGCCCCGGCCCAGTCCGCGTGGGCGGCCGCGGTCGCCCTGGGCGCCCTGCTGCTGGCGGCCCGCCGCAGCGCCTACGACCGCGTTTGAGCACGTACGACCGCACTTGATCGCGTACGACCGCACTTGATACAGACCTCTGGGGGTTTCCCTTGTCCATCCGCGTCACCGGCCTGCGGGTCCGGCATCGCAGAACCGTCGCCCTCGACTCCGTCGATCTGGAGCTGGGCACCGGCGTCCATGGCCTGCTCGGGCCGAACGGCGCCGGGAAGACCTCGCTGATCCGGGTGCTCGCCACCGTGGCCCGCCCCTCGGGCGGCGGCGTCGAGCTGCTCGGCCACGACAGCGCCGACCAGCGCGAGCGCTCCGAGATCCGGCGGCGGCTCGGCTATCTGCCGCAGGAGTTCGGGTACTACCCGGCCTTCACCGTGCGGGAGTTCGTGGCGTACGTGGCCTGGCTGAAGGAGGTCCCGGCCGACCGGGTCCCGGCCGCCGTGGAGCGGGCGTTGGGGCGCGTCGGCCTCACCGACCGTGCCGACGCCAAGATCCGGACGCTGTCCGGCGGCATGGTCCGCCGGGTCGGCATCGCCCAAGCCGTCGTCAACGACCCGAGCGTGCTCCTGCTGGACGAGCCCACCGCCGGGCTCGACCCCGAGCAGCGGGTGGAGTTCCGCGAGCTGCTGCGCGAACTCGGCGCCTCGACCACGGTGGTGGTCTCCACCCACCTGGTGGAGGACGTGGCCGCCGCCTGCACGGAGGTCACCCTGCTGGACGCGGGCCGGATCGCCTACCAGGGCACCCCCGCCTCCCTGACCCGGCTCGGCGAGGCCTCCGACGGCCCCGGCGACCACCCGATCGAGCGCGGCTACACGGCGGCGCTGCGGGCCCACCGTGCGCAGGGCGCCCCGGACGCGCGGGAGACGGTGTGACGACCACGACCGACACCCTCACCGCGGCGACGCCGAAGGCGGCCCCGCATCCGCTGCGCGCCGAGGCCGTCCGGGGATTCCCACCGCTCGCCGGGATCGCCGTCATGGTGGCGGTCGGGGTGATGATGATCGCCACCGCCCGGACATGGCAGGGCGACTGGGCGGAGACCGCCGGCCGGATGCACGACGGTCTGCTGATGGCGGTGCCGGTCGCCGCGGCGGCCGGCTGCTGGCACGGCGGCCGCGAGCGGCGGCGGCGCACCGAGGAGTTGTGGGGTACGGCCGTCCGCCCGCCTCTGACCAGGCTGCTGGCCAGTGCCGTCCCGGTCGCCCTCTGGGTGGCCGTCGGCTACCTGCTCGTCGTCGCCTGCGCGTCCCTCGCCACCTGGCCGTACTCCCCGGGTGACCATCCGCACCTGATCCTGGTGCCGGGAGACACCGCCGCGCTGATGGCGGCGGTGCTGCTGGGACACGTGGTGGGCCGGATCGTCCCCAGCCTGCTCGCGGCCCCGCTGCTGGGCGTGGCCGGGTACGCGGGGCTCGCCGGGGTGGTGCCGCATGACGGCGTCCAGCCGCTCGACCCGGCCTCGTTCACGCTGAACGGCAGCTGGCCCGTGTGGTGGCAGCCGCTCGCCATGGCCGCCTGGACGCTCGGCCTGGCCCTCGCCGTCGCCCTGGCGTACGCGGCCCGGCGCCGGGCGACCGCCTTGCTGCCGCTGGCCGCCGCCCTCACGGGGGCCGCGCTGCTCGTGCAGGGCGGGGACGCCACATGGCAGGCCGACCCGCTTCTGCGCCGACAGGTGTGCGACACGTCCACGACCCCGGCGATCTGTGTCAACGCCCGGTACGGGGCCGTGCTTCCACAGGTCACCACCGCGCTGTCCGGGATCACCGGCAGACTCCGGGGCGTCGAGGGGCTGCCGGTGCGCTGGGCGGACCGGGAGAACGGCCCGCGCTCCGGTGAGGCACAGCTGCCGATCCTGACACCGGTCGGCTGGGCGCTCGTCCGGGGGCGGCTGGTCCGTCCGGACCAGTACGCGTACGAGGCGGTCGCCGCACTGATGAACCGGGGCGAGTGCGAGCGCCAGTCCGAGCGGGTGGCGTTCGCGGACGACGCCGTGATGTCGTATCTCGCGCCGAATCCGGCCTACCGCGAATTCGACGCCATCGAGGCCAGGGGCGACGCGGCCGAGCGCGCCCACCTCCGCGCGAGCCTGGCCGCCCGGGCGAAGCTGGCGGGCATGGACGAGGAGCGGCGCCGGGTCTGGCTGTCCGCCTACTTCACGGCCCGCGCGGCCTGCGACGACGCGGGGGTGCCTTCCCTGTGAATCCCGGCCTCGTGCTCTACGTCCGCTCCCGTTCCCTCCCCCTGGCCCTGGCGGCGCTGGCCGCGACCGCCGTTGCCGCCGTGTGGGCGGCCGGGGCTCAGGACGCCTTCCTGGACCCGGCCCGCCGGACGCCCGTGATCGTCCTGGCCCCGCTGGCGGTCGCCGCCGTGATCGGGGCGAGCCTGCACTCCGACTCCGCCGAGCTGGACCGTACGGCCGTACGCCCCTGGTGGCCGCGGCGGCTGGCGCACCTTCTCACCCTGACCGTGCTCGCCTCGGCGCTGCTGCCGCCGGCCGTCGCCGGGCACGCGGAGACCTTCGGGGCCCCGGCGATGATCCGCAACACGCTGGGCTGCGTGGGCGTGACCGCGCTCGCGGCCGTGGTCGTCGGGGCGCGCCTGAGCTGGCTGCCCGCCCTCGCGTACGTGTCCGCCGTCTGCCTGGTCTCCTCCGGCGCGCGCGGCCGGGCCGCCACGGTGTGGGCGTGGCCGGTGCAGCCCGGCCCGCAGCCGGGGGCCTGGGCCGCCGCGCTGGCCGCCTTCGCGCTGGGGACCGTGCTGTACGCGCTGCGCGGCGCGCGCCCGGAGCGCCCGGGAGGCTGACCTCCCGTGGCCGGGCGTGCGGGGCCCGCCACGGGGTGTGCGAAGGCCCGGACCGTCAGGCGGAGATGCCGTCGATCCGGGCCAGGGCGGCGTCCGCGCCGTAGGGCTGCAGGTAGGGCAGCCAGCGCGGGTCCCTATGGCCGGTGCCGATGATGCGCCAGGCCAGGCCGGTGGGCGGGGCGGGCTGGTGGCGCAGGCGCCAGCCCAGCTCGACCAGGTGCCGGTCGGCCTTGACGTGGTTGCAGCGGCGGCAGGAGGCCACCACGTTGTCCCAGACGTGCTTGCCGCCGCGGCTGCGCGGGATGACGTGGTCGACGCTGGTCGCGATGCCGCCGCAGTACATGCACCGGCCCCCGTCCCGAGCGAACAGCGCGCGCCGGGTGAGTGGAACGGGCCCCCGGTAGGGAACCCGCACGAAACGCTTGAGCCGGACCACGCTGGGTGCGGGGACTGTGACGGACGCGCTGTGCAGATAGGCGCCGGATTCCTCGAGGGAGACGGCCTTGTTCTCCAGGACGAGGACGAGCGCGCGGCGGAGCGGTACGACGCCGAGGGGCTCGTACGACGCGTTGAGGACCAGGACATGCGGCACAGGGGCCTCCTTGGGCGTCGGCGGCGCGTGGCTCGCGCCGGGACGATCTGGTTCAGTCTCCCCTCATGCCTGCTCCGAGCGCCACCATGTGCCGGTAACGGGCTCGAAGTGTTTTCGACCACATGAGCGGTGTCCCGCGCTCGGCAGGGCCTGTTCAGGCGCGGTCGGGGCAGGTGGCCTCCGGTGAAGCGGCGAGTGGGCGCGCGATGCCCCGTTAGTGTGGTGGTTCTGTCCCTCCGGTGACCTTTCCGTGACCTTGCCCGCCCCCGCCGGAGCGGACCGCAGCACCATGGAGGTACCCGCCGTGTCCCTGCCCGTCGCCCTGCTGGCCGCCGGAGCCTCGCCGTCTCCCTCGCCATCGGGCTCGGACCCGGCCGTGCCCTCGCTCCAGGACGCCCAGCAGAACGCGGCGGACGCGGCGAGCTGGGTGGAGCAGAACTGGTCGACCTGGCTGGCGATGGGGCTGCAGATCCTGCTGATCGTGGTCATCGCCGTCGCGCTGCGCGCGGTGGTGCGCCGGGCGATCACCAAGCTGATCGAGCGGATGAACCGCACCGTGCAGGCGGTGGACCACACGGCGTTCGGCGGGCTGCTGGTCAACAACGAGCGGCGCCGTCAGCGCTCGGCCGCCATCGGCTCGGTGCTGCGCTCGGTGGCGTCCTTCACCATCCTCGGCACGGCCGCGCTGATGGTGCTCTCCACCTTCCGCATCAACCTGGCGCCCCTGCTCGCCTCGGCCGGTGTCGCCGGTGTCGCGATCGGTTTCGGCGCCCGGAACCTGGTCACCGACTTCCTGTCCGGCGTCTTCATGATCATCGAGGACCAGTACGGGGTCGGCGACACCATCGACGCCGGGGTGGCGACCGGCGAGGTCGTCGAGGTCGGCCTGCGCGTCACCAAGCTGCGCGGCGACAACGGCGAGATCTGGTACGTCCGCAACGGCGAGGTCAAGCGCATCGGCAACCTCTCCCAGGGCTGGGCCACCGCCAACGTGGACGTCACCGTCCGCGCCGGTGAGGACCTGGACAAGGTCAAGTCCGTGCTGGACGAGGTCGCCGAGAAGATGGGCAAGGAGGAGCCGTGGAACGAGCTGCTCTGGAGCCCCATCGAGGTGCTCGGCCTGGACAGCGTGCTGATCGACTCCATGGTCATCCGGGTCTCCGCCAAGACCATGCCGGGCAAGTCGGTGTCGGTCGAGCGTGAGCTGCGCTGGCGGATCAAGCGGGCCTTCGACAAGGCGAGCATCCCGATCGTCGGCGGTGCCACGGCCGTGGTCCCGGCGGAGGACACCCCGGACCCCTCGGCCACCGTCGCCGCGCCCTCGGCGTTCGCCAACTCCACCTCCCCGCAGTCCCTGGCGAGCAACCCGCTGACCACCCCTAAGCCTCCGGTGAAGTAGAGGCGCGCTTCGTTGACGGACTCTCCTGCCTGCGCCTAGGTTCCTGCTGCCCGAGGAGCCCGTCGTACGCGAGGGAGTTCGCCCGTGAGACTGACCGTGGTCGGCGGAGGTTCGACCTACACCCCGGAACTCGTCGACGGCTTCGCCCGGTTGCGGGACACGCTGCCGGTGACCGAGCTGGTGCTGGTGGACCCGGCGGCGGACCGGCTGGAGCTAGTGGGCGGTCTGGCCCGCCGTATCTTCGCCCGGCAGGGGCACGAGGGCCGGGTCGTCGTCACCTCCGACCTGGACGCCGGGGTGGCGGGCGCGGACGCCGTGCTGCTCCAGCTCCGGGTGGGCGGGCAGGCGGCACGCGAGCGGGACGAGACCTGGCCGCTGGAGTGCGGCTGCCTGGGCCAGGAGACGACCGGCGCGGGCGGCCTCGCCAAGGCGCTGCGCACGGTACCGGTGGTCCTGGACATCGCGGAGCGGGTCCGGCGGGCCAACCCGGACGCGTGGATCATCGACTTCACCAACCCGGTCGGCATCGTCACCCGCGCCCTGCTGAAGGAGGGGCACCGCGCGGTCGGCCTGTGCAACGTGGCGATCGGGCTCCAGCGGAAGTTCGCCGCGCTGCTCGGCACCGAGCCGGGCGAGGTCCACCTCGACCACGTCGGCCTCAACCACCTCACCTGGGAGACCGCCGTCCGCCTCGGCGGTCCCGACGGCGAGGACGTCCTCCCCCGCCTCCTGGCCGAGCACGGCGACGCGGTCGCCGCCGACCTGCGACTGCCGCGCCCGCTGCTGGAGCGCCTCGGCGCGATCCCGTCGTACTACCTGCGCTACTACTACCTGCACGACGAGGTGGTGGGTGAGCAGCGGGTGAAGCCCTCGCGGGCGGCCGAGGTCGCGGCGCTGGAACGGGAGCTGCTGGCGATGTACGCCGACCCGGCACTGGACGAGAAGCCCGCGCTGCTGGCCCGGCGCGGCGGGGCCTTCTACTCGGAGGCGGCCGTGGACGTGGCGGCGGCCCTGCTGGGCGGCGGGGGCAGCCCGTACCAGGTGGTGAACACGGTCAACGGGGGCACGCTGCCGTTCCTCCCCGACGACGCGGTGATCGAGGTGCCCGCCGCGGTGGGCCCGGCGGGGGCGAAGCCGCTTCCGGTGCCGGGCGTCGACCCGCTGTTCGGGGGGCTGATGGCGAACGTGACGGCGTACGAGGAACTCGCGCTGGACGCGGCCCTGCGCGGTGGCCGGGAGCGGGTGTTCCGGGCGCTGCTGGCGCATCCCCTGGTCGGTCAGTACGCGTACGCCGAGAAGCTCACCGACCTCCTCCTCGCGCACAACCGGGAGCACCTCGCGTGGGCCTGACCGGGACCGTCCTCGCCGTGGACGCGGGCAACAGCAAGACCGACGTGGCCGTGGTGAGCGCGGTCGGCGAGGTGCTGGCGACGGCACGCGGCGGGGGCTTCCGGCCACCGGCGGTCGGCGTGGACCGGGCGATGGACGCGCTCGCCGTACCGGTGGAGCGGGCGCTGAAAGAGGCGGGGGTCGGGTCCGTCTCCCATGTCTCCGCCTGCCTGGCCAACGCCGATCTCCCGGTGGAGGAGGAGCGGTTGGCGGCGGCGGTGACCGCGCGGGCCTGGGGTGGCTCGGTGGAGGTGCGCAACGACACCTTCGCCATCCTGCGCGCGGGGGTGTCCGAGCCGCGTGGCGTGGCGGTGGTGTGCGGGGCCGGGATCAACTGCGTCGGCATGCGCCCCGACGGCCGTACGGCACGCTTCCCGGCGCTCGGCAGACTCTCCGGGGACTGGGGCGGTGGCTGGGGTCTGGCCGAGGACGCCCTCTGGCACGCGGCCCGCGCGGAGGACGGCCGGGGCGGGCCGACCGAGCTGGCCCGCACGCTCCCGGCCCACTTCGGCCTCCCCACGACGGCCGCCCTGGTCGAGTCCCTGCACCTGGGCCACCTCGCCGGGGACCGCCGTCACGAACTGACCCCGGTCCTCTTCGCCACGGCGGCCGACGGCGACCCGGTGGCCCGCTCCCTGGTCGACCGGCTGGCGGAGGAGGTGACCCTGATGGCCACGGTCGCCCTGACCCGCCTGGACCTCCTCGGCGAGCCGACCCCGGTCCTGCTGGGCGGCGGCGTCCTGACGGCGGGCCACTCCCAGCTCGACCAGGGCATCCGCACCCGCCTCGCCACCCAAGCCCCCCTGGCACAGGTCCAGTTGGTGGCCGCTCCCCCCGTCCTGGGCGCGGCCCTGCTGGGCCTGGACCACCTCGGCTCCCCGCCCGGCGCCCAGGCGCGGGCCCGCGCGCACTGGGAGTCGGCTACCGGTCGAGCGCCCCGCTGACCGACCGCTCCAGGTAGTCGGCGAGGCTCCGCGCGACCCAGGTACGGCTGTCGGTCTCGTGGTCCCAGACGAACACATCCGGCCGGTCGATGCGGGCGAGGAGGGCGAAGAGGTCACCGCCGCCGGTCTCGCCGAAGAAGACCAGCGGGTCGAACGGCCTGTACAGCTCGGCGAACCCGGCGCCGCCGCGCAGGGCCAGGTTCTCCGCCGCGATCCGCTCGGCGGAGAAGACGAGTTCGGTGCCGTACTCGTCGGTGACGCCGTCGGCCGCCGCGAGCAGCCCGGTGAGGTCGGCGGGCAGCGGGTGCCCGAGCGCGGTGGCGCAGTCGGCGAGCGCGGCCTCGGAGGCGGGCGGCGCGGATTCGGGCAGTGTCGCGATCAGTTCGGGCCACATGGCGTGTTCGTTCTCCCAGTGATGACCGGTGGGGAACCGTCGGGGAATGGTACGGCGTGTTCCTGGACAGAGGGGGTAGAGCCCGCTTCTCTGCCCGATCCGATCAAGATGCGGTGAAGGCTGGTGCGAAGGGGGGCGGGGGCGGCGATACTGGCGGCCAACGGATGACCATGGGGGAGGTCGGGTGACACAACCGCCGCAGAGCAGAGCCGCGTTCGCACCACCGGCCACCTCTGCCACCGCTACGATCCCCGCCCAGCGCGGCGGTTCCGGCCTGCCGCCCGTGCGGCGCACCGCGTTCGTCGAGGGCGCCGAGCGGCTGCGGGACGCCGCGACCACCGAGCCGGGGCGGCTGCGGGTCATCGGGGCCGTACTCGCCCTGCTGGTCGTCGCGTTCGGCGCCGTCACCGCCTGGCAGAGCGGCGAGCGGGCGACCGCCGCCGACGACGTGCTGACCCGGAGCCAGCCGCTCAGCTCGGGTGCGGCCGCCATCTACCGTTCGCTGGCCGACGCCAACACCGCCGCGTCCACCGGCTTCCTGGCGGGCCCGCGGGAGACCACCGCGAACCGGGAGCGGTACGAGGACGACATCCGTACCGCCGCCTCCGGCCTGATCCGCGCCGCCGCCGACACCGAGCCGGGCTCCCCCTCCGAGGCCACCGTCCGCAAGCTGAACCGGCTGCTGCCCGAGTACAAGGGCCTGATCGAGCGGGCCCGCGTCTACAACCGCCAGGGCTACCCGGTGGGCGGCGCCTATCTGCGGTACGCCAACGAGAAGATGCAGACGGAGATGCTCCCGGCCGCCCAGGACCTGTACACCAAGGAGAACCAGCGGCTGGACGCCGACTACGCGGACGCCACCCCCTACCCCTGGGCGGCGATCGCGCTCGGCCTGCTGGCGCTGGCCGCGCTGGGGCTGGCCCAGTACCGGGACTACCGCCGCACCAACCGCGTCCTGAACCACGGTCTGGTCGCCGCGTCGGCCGCGACCGTCGTGGTGCTGCTGTGGCTGGTCGTCGGCCACACCGTGGCCCGCTCCGGCCTGTTCGGCTCCTACGACCACGGAATCCGCTCACTGAACGTGCTGCACAACGCCCAGATCGCCGCCCTGAAGGCGCGCGGCAACGAGAACCTGAGCCTGGTGGCGCGCGGAGCGGAGACCGTGGAGGTGAACGGCGTCAAGCAGGACGCGTACTACTACGCCTTCGACCGGGACCTCGGCACGCTTCAGACCCGGCTCACCGAGGCGCGGCGGCTCGCCGACGACGACAAGGGCGGCGCGCCGGTCGACTCGGCCCTGGGCGACTCGGCCGAGTGGAAGAAGCGGCACAAGGCGGCCCGGACCGAGGACGAGCGCGGCAACTACCAGCGCGCGCTGGACCAGGTGATCGGCGCCGACGACACCACCGGCGCGGCCTTCGACGGCGTGGACGGCAGCCTGACCCGCGCCCTCGGCCATGAGCAGACGGAGTTCGACCGGGCCGCCGCCGACGGCCGCGACGCCATGGCCGGGCTGCCCGAGGGCGCGGCCGTGCTCGGCGTGCTGGGCGCGGCGGGCGCGGTGTTCGGCATCGGGCGCAGGCTTTCGGAGTACCGGTGACAGGGGGGCTGGCGATGGAGGCGGCGCGGACGCGCACCCGGCTGCGCGGCTGGGGCGGGGTCGGCGCGATGGCGGTGCTGTGCGCGCTGGCACTGGCGTTCGTGCTGCTGCTGCCCCGTACCCAGGCGCACCCGGCGACCGGTGCGGGACCGGCGGGCCGGAGCCTGGTCACGGGCAGCCCGGCCCGCGCGGACGACTGCGTGGAGAGCGCGGCGCAGGACCGTACGCCCTCCCCGTCCGGCGCGGACGGCCCGACCATCGACGCCATCAAGGCCCGCAAGGGCGACAAGCGCAAGCTGGTCGTCGGCATCGACCAGAACAGCTACCGCTGGGGCTACCGGAACCCCAACACCGAGGGCGCGGAGCTGGAGGGCTTCGACATCGACCTGGTGCACCGCATCGCGAAGGACATCCTCGGCAGCCCGGACGACGTCCAGTTCAAGGCGATCCCGACCAGCCAGCGCATCCCCGCGATCCAGGAAGGCACGGTCGACATGGTGGTCCGCACGATGACCATCACCTGCGACCGGCTGCGCGACGTGGCGTTCTCCGCCCCCTACTTCAAGACCGGCCAGCAGCTCCTCGTCCCCGACGCCTCCGCCATCAAGGGCTACGACGGCACGCTGGCCGGCAAGAGGGTCTGCACGGCGGCCGGTTCGACCGCCTACGGCAAGCTGAAGGCGGACCGCGCGAGCGGGACGCTGCCCGCCACCACCGACTTCTCCGCGACCGTCCCCAACCAGCTGGACTGCCTGGTGCGGCTCCAGCTGGGCGAGGCGGACGCGGTGGTCACCGACGGCGCGCTGGCCGCCAGCCAGGCCGCGCAGGACCCCACGGTGAGGGTGCTGGGCAAGCCGTTCACCACCGAGTACTACGGCGTGGCGATGAAGAAGGACGCCACCGACCTCGTACGCCGCGTCAACCGCGTCCTGGTGGACTACCGGGCCGACGGCTGGCAGGCGTCGTACGACAAGTGGCTGTCGGCCACACTGGGCAAGGACGCGCGCTCCTCCAGACCGCCCGCCCCGAAGTACCTGCGCGAGAGCTAGAGCGAAGCACGCACGGGCCATACCGACCACACAGCAGCGAGAGGTGATCGATGGGCGTCACGGACCCCGCCGGGCCGGTGATGGACCGGGACGAGGTGGACCGTGCGCTGGCGCGGCTCGGCCAGGAGCACGAGGCCATCGAGACCTCGCTGTTCGCGCTCCAGGACCATGCCGGGCGCCGCCTCCTCGAGGGCGCCGAGCTGACCGGTGTCACCAAGGAGCGGTGGGCCGCCACGGAGGCGTCGATCACCCTGCTGTGGACCTGCTTCGACGCGTACACGGCCGCCGTGCGCGAGGCCCGTGAGATCCGCGCCCGGCGCCGCTGGTCCAGCCGGGAGGACCTGGTGGAGCTGACCGGTCTGCTGCGCGGGGAGTCGGTCACGGTGGCGGGCGGCGCCTCGGGCTCGGCCGTGCTCAGCGAGAGCTTCACGCTGGCCGCGCTGGTGGACCGGATGAACGAGCTGTACGCGTCCTCGCTGGACATGGTGGTGGCCGCCGACGCGGTGTGGTCGGCGCTGCCCGCCCGCATCGACCTGCTGGCCGCCGAGTTGCAGCGCACCCGCAGGCTGGCGCACTCCGTCGGCGTCCGTCCCGGCGAACACCCCTCCGGGGACGACCTGGAGGGCATCACCGCCACGCTGACCGCGCTGCGCGAGGAGGTCGTCCGCGATCCGCTCGCGCACTGGGTGCCGGCCGGGGGCAGCTCCGCGCCCGGCGGCGGCCGCCCGGACACCACGGTGTACGACCGGGAGGCGCGGGCCCTTGAGGACGTGCGCCGGGAGATCGAGGCGGTGCTCACCGTCCGGCAGGACGCCGAGGAGCGGCTGATCCGGCTGCGGGACGTGCTCTCCCGCGCCGACCGCACCCTGGCCGAGGCGCGTACCGCGCGCGGGGAGGTGCTGGCGAAGATCGCCGCGACCGAGGTCCCGGTGGTCAGCGGCCCGCCGACCGTGCTGCAGGAACAGCTGGCCACGGCGGCGGAGTACCGCCGCCATGCCCGCTGGCACCGCCTGTCCCCGCTGCTGGAGTCCTTGGAGCAGCGGGCGGAGGACGAACTGCTGCGCGCCCGCGAGTCGTTGACGGCCGTCACCGCGCCGCTCGCGGTCCGCGCCGAGCTGCGCGGCCGCCTGGACGCCTACCGCGCGAAGGTCACCCGGCACGGCCTGGCCGAGGACCGGCTGCTGATCGAGCGGTACGACGCGGCCCGCCGGATGCTGTGGAGCGCGCCCTGCGATCTGCGCGTGGCCGAACAGGCGGTGCTGCGCTACCAGCAGGCGGCGGCCGAACTGCTGGCCCCGCCGAGGGTCCCGGAGCAGTACGCGCCCGAGGACGGCAAGGGGGACGGGGAGTGAGCGAGGAACGGCGTGCCTGCCAGCGGCCGGACTGCGCGGGCGCTTACGAGGACATGGGCGGCGGCGGGCTGTACTGCGACACCTGCGGGCTGGCCCCGGTGGTCTCCCCGAAGGCCGCGCCGGCCCCGGAGCCGGTGGGTTCGGTCGGCTCGGCGCCGACCGGGATCAACGGCGGTGCCACCCGCAGCTCCTCGCAGTCCGCCCGCTCCCGGCGCTCGGTGTCGGGGCGGCTGTCCCGCTCGGTGTCGGGGAAGTCGGGCGGCCGTTCGGTGTCGGTGCGCGGCTCGGGCTCGGCGTCCGGACCGTCGGGGCGCGGGCGGCTGGGCGCCGGTCTGGTGGTGGTGCCGCAGGTGCCGAGGCCCGACCCGCGCGCGATGGTGCTGGACGACCCGCAGGTGCCCGAGCGCAAGCGGTACTGCTCCCGCTCGGACTGCGGGGCGCCGGTGGGCCGGGCGCGCGGCGAACGGCCGGGCCGCACCGAGGGGTTCTGCACCAAGTGCGGGCACCCGTACTCCTTCGTGCCCAAGCTGCGCGCCGGGGACATCGTGCACGGGCAGTACGAGGTGGCGGGGTGCCTGGCGCACGGCGGGCTCGGCTGGATCTACCTCGCGGTGGACCGGGCGGTGTCCGACCGCTGGGTGGTGCTCAAGGGCCTGCTGGACACCGGTGACCAGGACGCGATGGCGGCGGCGATCTCCGAGCGCCGGTTCCTGGCGGAGATCGAGCACGCGGGCATCGTGCGGATCTACAACTTCGTCGAGCACCTGGACCAGCGCACCGGCTCGCTCGACGGCTACATCGTCATGGAGTACGTCGGCGGCAAGTCGCTGAAGGAGATCGCCAACGGCCGCCGCACCCCGGACGGCAGGCGGGACCCGCTGCCGGTGGAGCAGGCGTGCGCGTACGGCATCGAGGCGCTGGAGGCGCTCGGTCATCTGCACAGCCGCAACCTGCTGTACTGCGACTTCAAGGTCGACAACGCCATCCAGAGCGAGGACCAGCTCAAGCTGATCGACATGGGCGCCGTGCGCCGCGTGGACGACGAGGAGTCCGCGATCTACGGCACGGTCGGCTACCAGGCCCCCGAGGTCGCCGACGTCGGCCCCTCCCCGGCCAGCGACCTGTACACGGTGGGCCGCACCCTGGCCGTCCTCACCTTCGACTTCCAGGGCTACACCACCGTCCACTCCGACTCGCTGCCCGACCCGGACACCATCGAGGTCTTCCAGCGCTACGAGTCCTTCTACCGCTTCCTGGTCCGCGCCACCGACCCCGACCCGGCCCGCCGGTTCGCCTCCGCGCAGGAGATGGCCGATCAGCTGACCGGCGTGCTCCGCGAGGTCGTCTCGCTGAGCACCGGGCAGGCCCGGCCCGCGCTGTCCACGCTGTTCGGGCCCGAAGTCCGGGTCACGGACACCGAGTTGTTCCCGGCGCTGGACGGGGACGTGTCCCGGCTCGGCGCCCGCGCGCTGCCCGGACCGGGGCGTCCGCCCGGCCTGCCACCCGCGCTGGTCAGGCCGGTCGATATCCCGGCCGCCGCGCTGGCGCTGCCGGTGCCGCTGGTCGACCCGAACGACCCGGACGCCGGTTTCCTCGCGGGCCTCGTCGCCTCCGCGCCGGGCGAGCTGCTCAGCGCCCTGGAGGCGGCACCGGGCCAGAGCGTGGAGACCCGGCTGAGAAGGGTGCGCGCCCTGCTGGAGCACGGCGACCGGGAGGCCGCGCGGACGACGCTGGCCCGACTGGACGGGGAACGGCCCGACGACTGGCGGGTGGTCTGGTACCGGGGCGTGGCCGCCCTGGTCACCGGCGACTTCGAGAGCGCCGCGCTCGCCTTCGACGCGATCTACGACGCCTTTCCCGGCGAGGCCGCGCCCAAGCTGGCGCTCGGCCTGTGCGCGGAGGTGCTGGGCCAGCTGGACAACGCCGCCGAGTACTACCGGCTGGTGTGGGCGACCGACCCGAGCTTCGTCAGCGCCGCGTTCGGCCTGTCGCGGGTGCGGCTGGCGAGCGGGGACCGGGCGGGCGCCGTACGGACCCTGGAGTCGGTGCCGGAGTCGTCCATCCACTACACGGCCGCGCGGGTCGCGGCGGTGCGGGCACGGCTGCGGCAACGCACGGCGGCCGCGGGTGACGTACCGTTCCTGGACGACCTGACCGCCGCGGCGGGCCAGGTCGAGGCGCTGGACGCGTACGGGCTGGACCCGGCGCGACGCGAGCGGTTGTCGGCCGAAGTCCTCGGCTGCGCCCTGGACTGGATACTCTCCAGGGGTCAGGACACCGCTCGACCGGTCACCGGCGGGCGGGTGCTGCTCGGCAGCGGTCTGGACGAGCGGGGCCTCCGCTTCGGACTGGAGCGCGCCTACCGCACGCTGGCCCGGCTGGCGCCCGGCGGCGAGGAGAGGATCGAACTGGTGGAACGGGCCAACCGTTACCGCCCCCGGACGTGGGTGTAGTCATGTCACAGATGCCCCAGCAGGCCGCACTGCCCAAGTGCCCGAGCTGCGCGGAGCCGCTCGAACCGGGCGACCTCTTCTGCGGCGCGTGCGGACACGACCTGTCCGCCGTGCCCGCGCCGCCCGCGGACCAGCCGACGCTGACCATGACCGGCGCGCCGGACGGGGACGTCGACTGGCCCGAGCCGGAGCCGGTCACCACCGGCAGCACCGAGCCGCGCGCCCACCGGGCCGCGGACGTGCCCGGCACCGACTCCGGCGGCTCCCCGCTGCACGTACCCGAACCGGCCGCGTCCGGGGTGCGCTTCGACCGGCGCGCCGACCTGAGCGAGCCGACCGAGCCCACGGAACCCACCGAGCCCACGGAACCCACCGAGCCGACGGAGCCCACCGAGCCCGACGAGTACCCGCTGCAGGCCCCCGACCCGCGTACCGAGGCCGCCGCCGCGCAGGTGTGCGTGGCCTGCCGCGCGGGCCGGGTGGACGGCGACGGCTACTGCGAGAACTGCGGGCACGCCCAGCCCCGCGAACGCGACCACATGGAGCGGGAGTCGGGTCCGGTGGCCGCGATCAGCGACCGGGGCCTGCGCCACCACCGCAACGAGGACGACTTCGCCGTGGCGCACACCGCGCTGCCCGACGGCTCGCCCGCCACCCTCGCCGTGGTCTGCGACGGCGTGTCCTCCGCGACCCGCCCCGACGAGGCGTCGACCGCCGCCTCCCGTACGGCGGGTGACGTGCTGCTGGCCGCCCTGCCGCGCGGCACGCATCCGCAGGCGGCGATGCACGAGGCGATCGTGGCGGCCGCGAAGGCCGTGGACGCGCTCGCCGAGCAGCCCGACGGCGCCCGCGAGCACGCCCCGCACCAGAACGCCCCGGCCTGCACGATCGTCGCCTCGGTGGTCGCCTCCGGCCTGCTGGTGGTCGGCTGGGTCGGGGACAGCCGCGCCTACTGGGTGCCGGACGACCGCTCCGCGCCCGCGGCCCGGCTGACCGAGGACGACTCCTGGGCGGCCCAGATGGTGGCGGCCGGCCTGATGAACGAGGCGGAGGCGTACGCCGACGAGCGGGCCCACGCCATCACCGGCTGGCTCGGCGCCGACGCGTATGAACTGGAGCCGCACACCGCGTCGTTCAAGCCCGACCGGTCCGGTGTGGTGCTGGTATGCACCGACGGGCTGTGGAACTACGCCGAGACGCCCGAGGAGATGGCCGAGGTGCTGCCGCCGGACGCGGCCGCCCGCCCGCTGCACGCCGCGCGGGTACTGGTGGGGCACGCGCTGGACGCCGGGGGCCACGACAACGTAACAGTGGCCGTCGTGCCGTTCCCCGCGCCGCCGCAGGGGGCAGGATCGGCCTGAGGCCGTTGTCGCGCCGGACGGCGCGGGGGCCTCGCGCACGGGGAAGCGCAGGGAAGCACGGACAGGCACGGGAAAGGACGGGCGGACGCGGAGGGGACCGGTCCGCCCGATCGCACCGCCTCGCGGGGAGCGGGGCGTGTCCGAGGGGGATGTGAACCAGCATGGCCAATTTCGCCAGACCGGGCGGTCCGCGGTTCGCGGTGGACGTCTACCAGAACGAGTTCCTGCCGGAGAACGGCCGCGAGGTCAACGCCATCGTGACCGTGACGGCCACCGGCGGCGGTACGACCGCCGCGGCACCGGCCGCCTCGGCCGCGGTGGTCCTCATGGTGGACTGCTCCGGTTCGATGGACTACCCGCCGACCAAGATGCGCAACGCCCGGAACGCCACGGCCGCCGCCGTCGACACCCTGCGCGACGGGACGCACTTCGGGATCGTCGACGGCACCCATGTGGCCCGCGAGGTCTATCCGGGCGGCGGGCGGCTCGCGGTGGCCGACGCCACCACCCGCGCCCAGGCCAAGCAGGCGCTGCGCAGGCTGAGCGCGGGCGGCGGCACCGCGATCGGCACCTGGCTGCGGCTGGCGGACCGACTGCTGGCCGGGGCGGACGTGTCGATCCGGCACGGCATCCTGCTGACCGACGGGCGCAACGAGCACGAGTCGGCGGCGGAGCTGAAGGACACCCTCGACGCGTGTGCCGGACGGTTCACCTGTGACGCGCGGGGCGTGGGCACCGACTGGGAAGTGAAAGAAGTCACAGGCATCGCCTCGGCGTTGCTCGGCACCGCCGACATCGTCGCCGACCCGGCCCAGCTCACCGACGACTTCACCCGGATCATGGAGTCGACGATGGGCAAGGAGGTCGCCGACGTCGCCCTGCGGGTGTGGACGCCGCTCGGCGCGACCATCAAGTTCGTCAAGCAAGTGGCGCCCACGGTCGAGGAGTTGACCGAGCGGCGCACCGAGGCGGGCCCGCGCGCCGGGGACTACCCCACCGGTTCCTGGGGCGACGAGTCCCGCGACTACCACCTCTGTGTGGAGGTCCCGGCGGCCGGAGTGGGCCAGGAGATGCTGGCCGCGCGCGTCTCCCTGGTGGCGGCCCAACCGGACAGAGAGGTACAGAACCTCGGCGCCCAGGGTCTCGTACGGGCCGTGTGGACCGACGACATGGCGGCCTCGACCTCGCTCAACTCCCAAGTGGCCCACTACACCGGCCAGGCCGAACTGGCACAGGCCATCCAGGAAGGTCTCGACCTTCGCAAAGCGGGCGATATGGATGGAGCAACGGCCAAACTGGGACGTGCCGTTCAGCTCGCGGGGGTGTCGGGGAACGCCGATACTGCGAAACTGCTTGCGAAGGTGGTGGACGTGGTCGACGCCCCGACCGGTACTGTGCGGTTGAAGGCGAAGGTCGCGGAGGCCGACGAGATGACTCTCGAGACCCGGTCCACGAAGACTGTTCGCGTCAAGAAGTGAAGTGACCCTGGCGACAGGGCCCCTGTAGACACCGATACCTCAGCAGAAGGGGTACCACCGACATGCCGACCTGCCCGAACGGACACCAGTCGGGTTCCGACGACTGGTGCGAGGTCTGCGGTCACCGCATGGCCGGTGCCGTGCCTCCGCCCCCGCCCCCGTCCGGCGGCGGCTACGGGTTCCCGCCGCCCCGCCCCGCGTCCGGCGGGGAGGCCGAGCTGTGCCCGCAGTGCCGTACGCCCCGTGAGGGCGGCGCGCCCTTCTGCGAGGAGTGCCGGTGGAACTTCCTGACCAACACCGCCACCTCGTACACCCCGGCGGCCCCGCCCCGGCAGCAGCAGCCCCGCTACCAGCCGCCGAGCCAGCCCTTCGGCGGCGGCGGTGACGGGTACGAGTACCAGGGCTCGCGGCCCTCGCAGGTGAACCGGCCCGCCGAGCCGATACCCCCGTTCGACACCGAGCCCTCGGGCCCGACGCCGTTCGGCGCCGAGCGCCGTCCGGCCTCCCCGCCGCCCACCACGGGCGGCCCCTCCCCCTTCGGCAACCGCCGCCAGGGGCCTCCGCCGGGGTTCGACGAGGGTCCGGGCCAGCCCGGCCGTCCCGGCGGGCCGGGTCCTTCCGGTCCTTCCGGCCCTGGTTCCGGTCCTGGTCAGCAGGGGGGGCCGGGGCAGCCCGGCCTTCCTGGCGGGCCCGGGGGTCCGGGTGGACCTGGCAGCACTGGTGGGCCCGGTTACGGCGGTCCGGGGGGTCCCGGTCGTCCCGGTGGTCCGAGCGGCCCCAGCGGTCCTGGTGGCCCGACCGGTCCTGGTGGTCCTGGCGGCCCCGGGGCTGCGGGCGGCTTCGGAGGCCAGCGCGGTCCGGGCAACCAGGGCGGACCTGGGGGGCCGGGTGCTTCCGGTGACTTCGGCGGTCAGCGCGGGCCGGGTGGTCCGGGTGCTTCGGGCGACTTCGGTGGCCAGCGTGGGCCCGGTGGTCCTGGTGGCCCAGGTACTTCCGGTGACTTCGGTGGCCAGCGTGGCCCTGGCGGCTCTGGCGGCCCCGGCGCTTCCGGTGACTTCGGTGACTTCGGCGGCCAGCGCGGACCCGGTGGCCCCGGTGCTCCCGGTGGCTTCGACGGCCAGCGCGGGCCCGGCAACCAGGGTGCCCCCGGCGGCCCCAACGGTCCCGCCGGGCAGGGTGCTCCCTTCGGGCGCGAGTCCTCCGCCTTCGGCGCGGCTCCCTCCCGGCAGGCTCCCCCGCCGTCCGGCCCGTCCGCGCCGACCGGCTTCCCGCCGGAGAGCGGGCGTACCCCGGCCGGAGGCCCGTCCTTCGCCGACGACGACTGGGTGATCTCCCCGCCGCCGCCGAACGGCCCCTCGGGCAACCAGGGCGGCGGTTACGGCTACCCGCAGCAGCCCGGCACCGGCCAGTCGCAGGGCTACCCGCAGGCTCCGCAGAGCCCGCAGGGACCGGCCACCTGGACCGCGACCATCGGCCCGGACCGCGACTACTTCATGGCGATGATGCAGCGCTCCGGCCCCGAGGCCGCGGGCCTGAACCTGCCCGCGTACTCCCCCGAGCAGCAGCGCACGCTCACCGGCAACCAGGTCACCATCGGCCGCCGCAGGCACTCCACCGGCGACACCCCCGACGTCGACCTGTCGGTGCCGCCGGAGGACCCCGGTGTCTCCCACCAGCACGCGGTGCTGGTGCAGCAGCCGGACGGCGGCTGGGCGGTCGTCGACCAGAACTCGACGAACGGCACCACCGTCAACGGCTCCGACGAGCCGATCCAGCCGTTCGTGCCGGTACCGCTCCAGGACGGCGACCGGGTGCACGTGGGCGCCTGGACGACGATCACCGTCCGCCGGGGCTGAGCCCCGAGGCAGTCACGGCAGCGGCCAGGCGTGGCGGCCCTCCGGGTCGTCCAGCCAGGCCCAGGCGCGGGGGCCGCTGACCGTGACGCCGTACCGTTCGCGGCCCGGCATGCCCGCGCCCTCCCACAGCGCGTACGCCGCCGAGGGCTCCAGCGCGCCCCGGACGAGCCCCAGCAGGAAGCGGAACGACTCCTGGTCCCGCGCCCGCCCCGGCAGTCCCCGCGTGGACACCGGCTCGGCGGGCGCGCGGCTCTCCCCGCGCAGCGGCACGAAGTAGGCGCCGGTGCGCAGGAAGCGGCCCTCGGCGCGGCCGGAGTCGTCGACGGTGAGGTCGAGCAGCCCGTTGTTCAGCGGGGCGATGATCCGGGCGCCGGGCGCGCACTGGGCGATCCAGGGGCGCGGCACCGTGGGCAGCATGCAGGTGGCCATGATCCGGTCGTAGGGCGCGTGCGCGGGCACCCCGTGCGCCCCGTCGCCGGTGACCACCACCGGGTCGTACCCGGCCCTGGCGAGGTTGCGCGCGGCGGGCCCGGTGATCTCCTCCTCCATGTCGACCGTGGTGACCAGGGAGTCGTCGCCGAGGCGGTGGGCGATCAGGGCCGCGTTGTAGCCGGTGCCGGTGCCGACCTCCAGCACCCGGTCGCCGTCCCGGACCCCCAGCGCGACCAGCATCCGCGCCATCAGCGAGGGCTGGCTGCTGGAGGAGACCAGCTCGCCGTCGTGCAGCCGGGTGGCCAGCGGGGCGTCCGCGTAGGCGCCGCGCGCCCAGCGCTCCCGCCCGGCCGGATCGGGGTCGTCGGCCGCGTGCCGCTCGTAGCCGCCGAGGACGCCGACGTAGTAGTACGGCACGAACAGATGCCGGGGCACCTCGGCGAACGCCTCCCGCCACACGGGGTCCGTCCGCCAGGCACCGTCGTGGTCGATCAGCCGGATCAGCGCGGCCCGCGCCTCGGCGGCCACGGCGGTCAGCTCGGAGTCGTAGGCGCCCATATGTCCACAGTAGGCACGATCCGCGGGCGGGTGTCGGCCGGTCCTACGCCTTGAGTCCTGGGCCCTGTGGTCTGAGACCATGGACGGGTGAACGAGATCCGACGTGGCACGCTTCAGGAGCAGACCTTCTACGAGCAGGTCGGCGGGGAGGAGACCTTCCGCCGGCTCGTCCGCCGTTTCTACGAGGGCGTCGCCGAGGACCCCCTGCTGAAGCCCATGTACCCGGAGGAGGACCTGGGCCCGGCCGAGGAGCGGCTCACCCTGTTCCTGATCCAGTACTGGGGCGGCCCCACCACCTACAGCCAGGAGCGCGGCCACCCCCGGCTGCGGATGCGGCACGCCCCGTTCGCCGTGGACCGGGCCGCGCACGACGCCTGGCTCAAGCACATGCGGGACGCGGTGGACGAGCTGGAGCTGTCCGAGGAGCACGAGCGCACGCTGTGGAACTACCTGACGTACGCGGCCGCCTCGATGGTCAACACGGCGGAGTAGGCGGGGATTTGGGGGGCGGGTTCAGCGCACCGTGACGCCGAGCGCACCAAGTCCGGCGCGGCGTACGGCGATCGACCCGTAGGGGGTGCGCAGCCGGAGCCACGCCCCGGAGGCGAACAGGCCGGTCTCCTCGGCGCTGTCGGGGTCGGGGGGCCGAAGGAAGCCCAGCGAGTGCGCCGCGTGCACGGCTCGCACCGGGAGCCGGGTCGGGCCGACCTCGCGGGACCAGATCTCCCGCCCGATCCGGTCCAGCTCGGCCCGGGTGCGCAGCTCGGGCGCCAACTCCTCGGTACGGGACCGGAATTCGGCGACCGACTGGGCAACGGTCCGATGCAGTACGGCCGGACCGGGCAGCCCCGGCTCGGGCCGCCAGCCGCCGCGCGGCGGCAGCACCCCGGCCCACGGGGGCCCGGTGACGGCGGCGGGGACGGCGGCGGTGGCCGCCCGCTCGTCCACCGACTCCAGCAGTTCACCGGCGGAGACGGTCACGTCGAGGATGGCGTCGAGGCCGTCCTCGTACGGCTTGGCGAGGCGCACCGCGCGGACGGCGAGCACCTCGAAGGAGGGCGGCCGCCCGAACACGGCGAGCGCGGTCCCGGCCGCCTGGAGGCGTACCGCGGCCGCGCGGTCGTAGCGGAGCAGCCGGGTGAGGAAGGCGGCGAGGTCGGCCGCCTCCGTCTCGTCGGCGAGATGGAGCACCGTCATGCGGCGACGGCCTCCTCCTCGGCGGCCTCGTCCCGGTACTCCCGGAGGAACTCCCGCTCCTCCGCGGTGATCCGGCGCGGCCGCTGGGCCTCGAAGTCGAAGGGCACGACGACCGTGGAGGCCCGTACGTACACGGTGTCCGCGTCCTTCACCTCGTAGGTGATGGTGAAGGACGCGGCCCGGATCTCGGTGATCCACAGCTCGACGTCCACCGGGTGGTGCCGGTGGACGAGCTGCCGCTTGTAGTCGATCTCGTGGCGCGCCACGACCGACCCCTGCTGGAAGTCCTTGTCCGGGCGGAACAGGAAGTCGATACGGGCTTCCTCCAGATAGCGGAGGAACACCACGTTGTTGACGTGGCCGTACGCGTCCATGTCCGCCCAGCGCAGGGGGCAGCGGTAGATGTGGCGCAAGGTGCGATCAGCCCCGAGTCAGCTTCTTGTAGGTGGCGCGGTGCGGACGCGCGGCGTCGGCGCCGAGCCGCTCGATCTTGTTCTTCTCGTACGACTCGAAGTTGCCCTCGAACCAGAACCACTTCGACTCACCCTCGTAGGCGAGGATGTGCGTGGCGACCCGGTCCAGGAACCAGCGGTCGTGGGAGACGACCACGGCGCAGCCGGGGAACTCCAGCAGCGCGTTCTCCAGCGAGGACAGCGTCTCGACGTCGAGGTCGTTGGTGGGCTCGTCGAGGAGCAGCAGGTTGCCGCCCTGCTTGAGGGTGAGCGCCAGGTTGAGGCGGTTGCGCTCACCGCCGGAGAGGACGCCGGTCGGCTTCTGCTGGTCCGGGCCCTTGAAGCCGAACGCGGACACGTAGGCGCGGGACGGCATCTCGACCTGGCCGACGTTGATGTAGTCGAGCCCGTCGGACACGACCTCCCACAGCGTCTTCTTGGGGTCGAGGTTGGCGCGGGTCTGGTCGACGTAGGAGATCTTGACCGTGTCGCCGACCTTGATGCCGCCGGAGTCCGGGGTCTCCAGACCCTGGATCATCTTGAACAGCGTGGTCTTGCCCGCGCCGTTCGGGCCGATGATGCCGACGATGCCGTTGCGCGGCAGCGTGAAGCTGAGGTCGTCGACGAGGATCTTCTCGCCGAACGCCTTGTTGAGGTCGTTGACCTCGACGACGATGCTGCCCAGACGCGGGCCCGGCGGGATCTGGATCTCCTCGAAGTCCAGCTTCCGCATCTTGTCGGCCTCGGCCGCCATCTCCTCGTAACGCGCGAGGCGGGCCTTGGACTTGGCCTGACGCCCCTTGGCGTTGGACCGCACCCACTCCAGCTCTTCCTTGAGCCGCTTGGCGCGCTTGGCGTCCTTCTGGCCCTCGACCTTGAGACGGGTCTGCTTGGTCTCCAGGTAGGTGGAGTAGTTGCCCTCGTAGGGGTAGGCGCGGCCGCGGTCGAGCTCGAGGATCCACTCGGCGACGTTGTCCAGGAAGTACCGGTCGTGGGTGATGGCCACGACGGTGCCCGGGTACTTGGCGAGGTGCTGCTCCAGCCAGTTCACCGACTCGGCGTCGAGGTGATTGGTGGGCTCGTCGAGGAGCAGCAGGTCGGGCTGCTCCAGGAGCAGCTTGCAGAGCGCGACGCGGCGCTTCTCGCCACCGGAGAGGGTGGTGACGGGCCAGTCGCCGGGCGGGCAGCCCAGGGCGTCCATGGCCTGCTCCAGCTGGGCGTCGAGGTCCCAGGCGTTGGCGTGGTCCAGCTCCTCCTGGAGCTTGCCCATCTCGTCGAGCAGCGCGTCGGAGTAGTCGGTCGCCATCAGCTCGGCGATCTCGTTGAACCGGTCGAGCTTGCCCTTGATCTCGGCGACGCCCTCCTGGACGTTCTCCAGGACCGTCTTCTCGTCGTTGAGCGGGGGCTCCTGGAGCAGGATGCCGACGCTGTAGCCCGGGGAGATGTAGGCGTCACCGTTGGAGGGCTGCTGCAGCCCCGCCATGATCTGCAGCACGGTCGACTTACCGGCACCGTTCGGACCGACGACGCCGATCTTCGCCCCCGGCAGGAAGTTCAGGGTGACGTCGTCGAGGATCACCTTGTCGCCGTGCGCTTTGCGCGCCTTGCGCATGGTGTAAATGAACTCAGCCAAGAGAAACCGTCCGGCAGCTTGAAATCTGGCAGTGGGCAGATACACCCCATCTTGCCGTACGGCCAGGGGTAGGTGGTAACCCGTTCCGGCGGAGGGCTGTGAGCTGGGGGTTCATCGTGGACAGCTACGGCTCGTTCGCCGCCGTCAGTCAGCGCTGTCCCGTCCTCGCGCGCCCTATGGGCGGCACACACGTGATCACTCAAGGCACATGTGATCACTCAAGGGAGTGCCCCCCCCTTCACACAGTCGTTGCTGGTGCCATCCCGGGCGGTACGCCTACGGCTGGGCCGACAGTCGCCACCCTGACCCCAACCGGCTACGGACATCAGGGGGTGCTCCGGCCCACCGCACGAATGGCACGGAGGGGATCGTTTCCTACCCCAACCACCCATTCTTGCGGCACCATACACTTACAGCCAGACCAACATCGGGGGGGACTATGAAACTGATCAATGACTTCATCGCCCGCTATTCGAGAGAGTACGACTTTTATAGCCAGGCCGCGCGCCTAACCGCTCAAACCCTAGAAAGGGATCTGAGAAGGTCAGGCATTCGCTGCATAGTTACTCATCGCGCGAAAGACATCACACGCCTAGAAGAAAAATGTCGCCAACGCGCACTAAAGGAGAAATATGAAACGATAGAAGAGATATACGAAGACATTGTCGATCTCGCCGGCGTCCGCGTCGCACTCTACTTCCCAGGCGAGCAGGATCAGGCAGAAAAGGCCATATATCGCCTATTCGAAGTGCACAGAAAGCGATCGTTCCCCGACCCGGAAAAAAAGCAGAACCCTGCAAAAAAGTTCTCCGGATATTCGGCGCATCACTACCGCGCTCGACTCAAAGAGCACACCCTAAGTGATCTAGATAGGCGATACGCTAAGGCCCGCGTTGAAATTCAGGTAGCCTCGGTACTAATGCACGCCTGGTCGGAGGTTGAACACGACCTCATCTACAAACCCCTGGCAGGAGACCTATCTGATGCGGAACTGGGGATCTTGGACCAACTCAACGGGCTGGTCATCGCGGGCGAGCTGTCACTTAGAATGCTTCAGGGAGCGGGAAAGGACAGAGTCGCTAGCAACGGCAGGTTTCTCAATCACTACGAATTGGCAGCTCATCTACTCAGCCAGGCGGGCCATATATTTGGCGAGCCAGTAGGCGACTCTGGGCTAGGTCAGGTGGACCTCTTGTTCGATTTCCTGACACACTTGAAGAAGGAGACACCATCCGATCTGGCCCCATATTTGGCTTCCTTGCACGATAACGTTGAAATGCGCCCCCTTGCAGAACAAGTAATTGATACCCTTCTGGCAGAAGACCCTTCGCTATACGAGAAGTTCAACTCACTATACGTTGACTCTCTAGATTCTTCGGACAACCCAGGCTCCGAAAGCGCGGCAATGCATCAGCAAATTGGGCGATTTATGACCAGCTGGGTCTCGCTAGAAGAGCTGCTGAGACGGCTTGCCTCAGATATAAACGGCGAACGAGCTTCGATGCCCACAGCCCGCCTACTCAACAGCCTGTATGTCCTCGACACGGAGACTCGGCATGAAATCGACCTGCTGCGGCGGGTGCGCAACAACGTAGTACACGGAAGAGAAGTACCTCCTCCTGCGTATCTGGCTGAAGCAATCGAAAGAATCAAAATTATTACGGATAGGGTACGGCGAATCGACTTGCCTGACTAAAGATGTGCGCCAAAGCGCACCCAAAAACGAACACTGAATGGAACGTCGCCATAGGGACTCTGGCCAGAAGCCGATTCGGCATGAATGATCACGGGCCCCTTTCCTTCCGCATGCGGCCAGCCTGCGCCCGACACAGCAAGACCTTGGGGCCATAATCTTCGAGACTCCTCCGAAGTCACTGTCTAGAGTTAGGGAACTACCATCCCACCTCGCTCGGGAACCGCTGCCTGCGGACACAATCCGGTACTCACTCAATATTTTGCGGAAGCAGCAGCAGGAGAAATAGTGCAAGCTACTTATTTCTGTCGACCGGCTAACCAACATCGGTTCAGCGCTGAGCTGTAAGACACCAGGCCATGGATGCCAGAGCTGCTACATTAGCCCTCTCTCCATACTCCACAGAGGAGCTGCATGCTGTTCTGGGCGGTACGCGAGGAGTAGTCTACGCAATGCACCGAACTGCTTGCCGTTGAAATTCAGAGCCTCGGCGATGTAGCGAAACGTTGCATGAGTGACACCACCCTCGCGGGTTTCCGCTTCGAACTCGTCCAAATGGGACAATACCGTTTCGCTGACTTGCGCCCACGGTGCTCCATTTTTCAGGCGCGCCGCCTTGGATCGCTCATAGTCGATTTCTGAGGAGCCGCACACTCGTCGGCTGTGTGCACCGGCCGCATGGAGCGTTGCCGTTCTAGTGAGAGCACAGGCCAAAGTATTGCGATTCATCGCGTCGTCGACATCGACCTCGTGAACCCTCGGGCCCGCATCTGTGAGGGGCACAGGTAGGCCAGCATCCCTGATCTTGCAGATCCCTCGGATCCCTCGGGCTGTTGCAACGAGGATCGCGGTGGCTTCTGACGGGTGCCATTCGAGAATAGCGCTGATTGGTTCCGTATCGCTCGCCGTTAAGGTGTGGACGACGGGGCCCAGCATCGGACGGAGTTCGTCAGCAGATAGTTCGCCGTCCAGACCCGGTCCTGCCACTAAAAGTCGGACCGGTGCGCTCACTTGAGACGCAGCGGCCAGCGCCAACGCGTCGGCGAGTGGGCTCCGTAAGGTCGGTTCGTCGCCTCGCGCCAGGATGTCGCCGCCTACATCCAGGAGATCGACCGATTCAGGGTTCAGGTGGTCGATCAGCTCTTGGAGTTGGCGGGTGATACCCACCGCGCCCTCGTACGGGTCCAGCAGGGCGAAGGTGTGCGGGAGTTCTACGGCCAGGCGCGGGAGCGTGGAGCCTGCTGGGGGGATCGGCTTCGTCTCGGGCGTCACCGCCCAGACCGACGGGGTCAGGCGGGCCAGCCCCGTGAAGTCGCCGGCGCCGCGCGGGCCTGGGAGTGGGTCGATCAGCAGGCGGTCCCATGCGTAGGTGAAGATCACCGCCGGATCCTCGTCACCGTACAGAGCACTGCTCAGCATCGCGGCGGCGATCGCGTCGCCTCCTCCGCCCGCTGCGACGATCAGTCTCGTCATGCAAACCAGCGTACGAGTTTGGGCGTTGATCGGTCACCCTATAGTGGCTAAAGGCCATAGCCACTTGGACGATGAGGGAGGGGAGCATGCCTCAGATCGAGGAGGCTCAGCCGAAGTATCTCCAGATCGCGCACTTCATCCGCGACCAGATTCTCCGGGGTGACCTGCGACCCGGAGACGAGGTGCCCTCGGAGCGGCAGCTCGCTGCCGACTGGAAGGTGTCCCGGCCGACCGCGGCACGCTCGCTGGAGGCGCTCAGCCACCAGGGTCTTGTCGAGAAGCGGCAGGGGTCGGGAACGTACGTCCGGAGTCTCGAAGTCAACCGGCGAGCACGCGAGTTGTACGGGCGGGCTCGGCAGACCGGGAAGATCTACAGCCCCGGCGAGTACGCGGTCATCACGTCGGCCGGCTGGAGCGAGGCACCCGGGCATGTCGTGGAGGCGCTCGGCCTGGGCAAGGACCGGCAAGTCGTGCACCGGCGCCGTGTCACCAACGATCAGGACGTTCCCATCACTCTGTCCACGTCGTGGTTCACACCGGAGGTCGGCCACAAGGCGCCGAAGCTCACGGACCCCGAGCGGATTCAGCAGGGCACGCTTCTGTACATCGAGAAGATGACCGGTAGGCAGGGCAGCTACGCCGAGGACCGGATGTGTGCGCGCTCCGCCACGGAGGAGGAAGCGGCCGACCTGCGGCTGGAGCAGGGATCAGCCGTACTCGTCGTTCACCACGTCGTCTTCGACCTCCAGGATCGCCCGCTGGAGTTCGCCGAGGCGACCTATCCGCCCCATCGCTGGGCGTTCGAACAGGGCTATCCGCTCATCTGACCACCCCTCGGGTTGCGCCGAACCGCTTGCACGCCAGAAGTGGCCAATGCCACTATCCAGTAAGTGGCTAAGGCCACTTGGCGTCCATTGCCACGGTGACTACACCCGCAAGGAGTGCATGCATGGCTTACGTACTCGACCGCGATCCATGCCCGGAGTCGCCCCGCATGGGGGCGATGACCTTAGAGCCGGTCCCCGAGTCGGTGGCCCGCGCCCGGCGCTGGTTCCGGAGGTTCATCACCCCGTACGCCCCGGCCTGCTCCATCGACGACTGCGTGCTGATGATCTCCGAGCTGGTCACCAACGCCATTCTGTACGGGCGTTCGGAGGACCCGTGGACCGTCCGCGTCGAGTGGTACCGCGAGGGGACGTCGCTACGGGTCGAGGTCCACAATCCCGGCTTCCCGGCCAACGTCCATCTGCGGCAGCCCGACGCCAGTGACGCCCACGGGCGCGGGCTGCTGTTGGTCGATTCCATCGCCGACTCATGGCACGCAGGGCCGAGTTACTTCGGCGGGACGGTCGTCTCCTTCGTCGTCAGCGGTGCCTGGACCGAGCTGGGCGAGCAGCAGGAGGCGGGAGTAACCCCTACTCCCCCGCCCGGTTCTCCCGCCCCCGGAGGATCACCAGCGCAGCCCCGCCGATGACGACCAGCCCGATGGCCGCGCCCGTGATGACCGGGGTCAGGGCGGAGCCGCCCGTCGCCGCCAGGTCGGTGCCCGTGGGGGCGTCGCCCGGGAGGGTGATGGGGGTGGGCTCGCTCAGGGTCTGGGCGGAGGCGGCCGTGGCCGGGCCCTGGGTGGCGCAGTCGAGGACGCCGGTGAAGCGCTGGGTGAAGCCGTTCGGGCCGGTGACGGTGAAGTCGTAGGACTGGTCCTCCTTCAAGGGGACCGTGATCGTGTCGGCCTTGCCGGGGGCGACCGTGTGGGAGGTGCCCATGAGGTCGAAGGTGAACGGCGCGTCGCCCTTGTCGGCGACCGTGACGTCCACGCCGCCCTTGGCGCAGTTCTTGCGGGCCGACACCGCCGGTACGGCACCCTCGGCGGCCCAGGACGCGTCGACGGTCGCGGAGACCGTGGACTCGCTGGACCCGGCCAGGATCTGCGTCTGGCTGCGCGACTCGGAGGCGAAGGCACGGCCCACCGGCACCGTGGTCGACGCCTGTACGGCGACCTGCACCGCGGCGTCCGGCGCGCCCTCGGGTATGTCGAAGTACAGCTGGGTGCCGTCCTGCGCCGAGGTGATCACCTTGCCGGTGCGGTCGATGATCCGTACGCCCTGGGCCGCCGCGTCCGCCGGGGGCGAGACGATCACGCCCGCGGCGTCGGTGTGCACGGTCACCGGGCCCAGCAGGTCACCGGGGCGGCCGGAGACCGCGGGCGGGTCCAGGGTGAGCGAGGCGCGGGGCTCGGCGGCGGGGCGGGCGCTCTTCTCCAGGTAGTCGGCGAGCTTCTCGGCCTGCGGGTCGGCCGCGTCGACCTTGGCCGCGTCCGAGTAGCGCCAGATGGCCACCTGGGTCCCGGCCGCCGCGTCCTGCTCGGTGAGCCCAGTCGCACCGGCCTTGCGGGCGAGTGCGGCGAGGTCGTTCACCTGCGGGTAGGAGTGCTGGAGTATCCAGCGGACGCGCCCGGCGTTCTGATTGGTGCCCAGCGAGGTGCCGATCCAGGGGGTCTCCTGGTACTTGGCGTCGCGCTGGGTGGCGTTGTGCAGGTCGACGCAGTACGTCTGGAGGGTGCCGCCGCCGTCCACGGACATGTCGAACAGCCCGGCCGGTACCCGCAGATCGGTGCCGCCGTCCTCGTGGATCACGGCCTCGCCGTACGTCTTGAGGCCGTTGATCGTGGCCGTCGCACCGTTCTGCGTCTGCGGTCTGTCGTCGGCCAGGGCCGTACCGGCACCGGACAGCACACCCGCCGCCGCCAGCCCGCAGGCCAGGGTCAGTGCACCGGCCTTCACGGGCACGGTGAACCGGGTCAACCCAGAGAACGCAGAAAGCACAGAATTCCCCTTCGAGCAGGACCCGTTGGACTTGGGGGGCGGTCCCACCAGCAGAAATCACCAACCCCTAGGGGGTGTTCGCCTGGGCATCCTATGGATCAACGAAGCCCGTACCCGGCGGTCGGATGGTCGTACGACTGATCCGAGCTGTAATCGTTATCGCGAAGGCGCGTCACGAGCTGGGCTTATCGACAAATCCACCGCTTTGGATGGGGCGTTCGCGGCGCATTCGCCGATAAGCCGCGTCTCGGTCAGGTGACGGGTGACGTCATGTCACCAAGACTTCTTCCGTGCTCTGTTGACTCTCCGGTTCCGAAGGCGGCGGTGTCTCCCACTGCGGCTCCGGACGCGTCTCCGCCCGCGCTGGTGTCTCCGGTTTCGCCGAGCGCCGGAACGCGGCCGTCCCCCGTGTCAGATCGTGGCCGATCGTCACCGCGTCGATGTCGGCCGACGCCCACGCCTGCTGCTGTCCTTCGCGCACCTCCGTGCGCACCTTGAGCCGCCCCTGCACCACGAGCGGCTGCCCGACCTCCACGGAGGCGGCCACGTTGACCGCGAGCTGCCGGTTGGCCCACACCGTGAAGAAGTTGGTGTGCCCGTCGGTCCAGACGTTCTTCTCCCGGTCCCAGTACCGCGCGGTCACCGCGAGCCGGAACCGGGCCGACGGGCCGTTCGGCAGCTCCCGGTACACCGGCCGCGTCGCCACATTGCCCACCACGCACACCACGGTCTCGTTCATCGTGATCCCCTCCCTCGCCCGGCGCTCACCGCCGGACAGCCGGTGCCGCGACGGGCCTGTCCCGCACGGCTTCCTGATGCCGTGCGGCGCGCACCGGTCTCACTCGTGGCGCGCCGCACGACCGCCGACCGCGAAGCCCGCCCGTCCCCACCTGATGTGCCGGGCAGGCGGTGCGATCGCCGTGGCACCAGACTGCGCCCACCCGCCCCCATCGCGCCCAGCGCTGTGGACAGCCCCCCGCTTGTGGACAACTCCGCCACCCGATCAGGTGGGCGCACTCTCCACAGGCCGCCTCGGCCCACCCCGGCCCACCTCTACCGCCCGGCCCCCACCCCTGCGATCCGCCCGTACTGCTCCCGCACCTCCCGGTACCGCAGCAGCTCCGCCGCCACCGGGTCCAGCACCCGAGCCCGTCCACAGCTCGCCGCCGCCTCCCGCAGCCGACGCTCCGCCTCCTGCCCGTACCGCCGCGCGGGCCCCCGTGCCGCCATCCGACAGCCCCACTCCACCAGCGGCCCGCCGACGATCCCGCACAGCATCAGCAGCACCGGCACGCCCAGATTCGGCGCGAGCACCCCCGCGATCTGCCCGACCAGCCACACCCCGCCCACGATCTGCAGCAGCGTCATCGCGGCCTGCACCAGCACCGCCACCGGCCACCAGCCCGGCCGGGGCGGGCGTCCCGGCGGCAGCCCGGCCTGGCCCGCCAGCTCGTCCAGCGACTCCGACAGCCCCTGCGACCCCCGTACGGCCGCCTCGCGCACCGCCTGCGCCCAGGGGGTGGGCAGCTCGGCGGCGGCCTGGTCGGAGACCGTACGGACCGCCTGCTCCACCCGTTGGCGCGCGGTCGCCTCGGCGTCGTTCTGCCTGCGCACCGGCAGGCTCCCGGTCTGCGGGCCGCCGCGGTCCTGGTACCAGCGCCACAGCCGCAGCCAGGGCGTCCCGCACGCGCGGTTGGCGCTGCGCAGCCAGGCGCGTTCGGCGGCCTCCCCGGCGGCGGTGGCACCGACCGCGTCCGCGAGCCGCCCGGAGAACGCCTCGCGCGCCTCCTCGCTGAGCCCGACGCCCTGCCCGGCGGCGTACACCGGGCGCAGGTCGGCGGCGGCCGCGTCCACGTCGGCCGAGACACGGCGGGCGGCCGCGCCCCGCTCGGCGACGAACGTGCCGAGCGCCTCGCGCAGGTCGCCGACGCCGTCGCCGGTGAGGGCGGACAGGGCGAGCACGGTGGCGCCGGGTTCGTCGTACTCGCCGAGCGCGATGCCGTCCTCGTCCAGCAGGCGGCGCAGGTCGTCGAGGATCTGGTCGGTGGCCTCGGCGGGCAG
Source organism: Streptomyces sp. NPDC090119 (assembly GCF_044747085.1). Lineage (NCBI taxonomy): Bacteria > Bacillati > Actinomycetota > Actinomycetes > Kitasatosporales > Streptomycetaceae > Streptomyces > Streptomyces sp. NPDC090119. Next base: position 851,335 of record NZ_JBIVDK010000002.1, read on the forward strand.
CCGGTCGGTCTGGTTGAGGACGACGAACATCACCTCGGCGTGGCCCGCCATCGGCCGCAGATAGCGCTCGTGCAGCGCGGCGTCGGCGTACTTCTCCGGGTCGACCACCCAGATGACCGCGTCGACCAGCTTGAGGACCCGGTCGACGTGCTCGCGGTGCTGCACGGCGGCGGAGTCGTGGTCGGGCAGGTCGATCAGGACCAGCCCGCGCAGCTGCGCCTCGGCCTCGGCGCTCTGCAGGGGGCGGCGGCGCAGTCGGCCGGGGATGCCGAGGCGGTCGATGAGGGTGGCGGCGCCGTCGCTCCAGCTGCACGCGATGGGCGCGGCGGTCGTCGGACGGCGCACCCCGGTCTCGGAGATGGGCACCCCGGCGAGCGTGTTGAACAGCTGGGACTTGCCGCTGCCGGTCGCGCCCGCGATGGCGACGACGGTGTGCTGCCCGGACAGCTTGCGCCGCGCGGTGGCCTCGTCCAGGACGCGGGCGGCCTCGGCGAGGGTCTGGTTGTCGAGGCGGGCGCGGGACAGCCCGACGAGTTCACGCAGCGCGTCGAGGCGGGAGCGGAGGGGGCCGTCGTAGGCCAGCGGCGCCGGGGGGCCGCTCGTCGCCCCGCGCGCGGGGGGCTCCTGGGGTGCGCCGTCCTCGGTGGCGCGGCGGGCGATGAGGCCGTCGTCCCAGGCGCCGCCGTCGGCGGGGACCTCGTCATCGGGACGCTGATCGCCCTCCACGCGCGCGTGCGGCTCCTCGGCGGTGGGGGCCGTGTCGTCGACGTGATCCATCTGGTCCTTCTGGGCGGCGGCGGTCACCGGTCACCTCTCCTTCTGCAGTACGGACAGCGCGGCGATCAACTCGGCCTGCGACTCGGCGTGGACGTCCAGGGCGTCGATCGGGGCGAGACGGCGCTCGCGTTCGCCGTGCAGGACCCGGTCGACGTGCTCGGTGAGCAGGCGTCCGGCGCGGTCGCGCAGCCGCAGCGCGCCGTGCGCCCCGATCCGCTCGGCCAGCCCCTCGCCCGCCGTACGCGCCCGGCGTCCGCCCAGGACGACGGCCGCGGCGAGCGCGGCGACCGTCTCGGCGTCGGGGGCGTTGCCGCGTTCAAGCTCGCGCACCTCGTCCTCGGCGTACTCCTCCAGCTCGCGCCGCCAGCGCCGTACGGCGAGCCCGATGCGGTGCTCGGCGCTCTCCGGGGAGAGGTCGCGGTCGGCGAGTTCCGGGGCGGCCGCGGCGGGTTCGCGGCGCCACGCCTCGTCCACGCGCTCGTCGGCGGCGGTGACGGCGCACAGCAGCAGCGCGCCGAGGCTCTCCGTGAGGGCGTCTAGGAGTTCGGCGGCGGTGCAGTCCAGCGGGTAGGCGCGCCAGCGCTTGAGGGCGTCCCCGGCGAGGACGGTGCCGGACTGGAGCCTGCCGCGCACGCGCGCGTGCTCGCTGTCGTAGGCGCCGTCCACGGCGGAGGTGAGGCGGAGGGCGGCCGCGTACTGGGCGGCGGCGGCGCTCGCCAGCTCCGGCATGCGGACGGCCAGCGAGTCGAGGAGGCCGTACGCCGTACGGGTGAGGGCGCTGCGGCGGGCGCCGGGGTCCTGGGTGTGGTGGTGCAGCCAGGTGCGCAGCGAGGCGACGGCGGAGGCGGGCAGCAGTCCGCCGCCCCAGGCCGACTCGGGCAGCTCGGGCACGGTGAACCGGGGCACCTCGCCGAGCCCGGCCTTGGTGAGCAGGGCGCCGTACTGGCGGGACACCTCGGCGACGACCTGGTGCGGGACGCGGTCCAGGACGGTGATCAGGGTGGCGCGGTACTCCTTGGCGGTGCGCAGCAGGTGCCAGGGGACGGCGTCGGCGTACCGGGCGGCCGTCGTGACCATGATCCAGATGTCGGCGGCGCAGATCAGCTGGGCGGCGAGTACGCGGTTGTCGGCGATCAGCGAGTCGACGTCCGGCGCGTCGAGCAGGGCGAGCCCGCGCGGGAGGGTTTCGGCGGTCTCGACGCGGAGCACGCGCGCGTGCTCGTCGACGGGGATGTCGCCGTCCTTGGCGGGCTTCTCCTGGTGCGGCACCCAGCGCCGGGTGAGGTCGGGCAGGACGCGCATGCCGCTGAACCAGTGCTGGTCCTCCGGATGGCAGACGAGCACGGGGGTACGGGTGGTCGGCCGGAGCACGCCCGCCTCCGTGACCCGCCGCCCGACCAGGGAATTCACCAAGGTCGACTTCCCGGTCCCGGTCGATCCGCCGACGACGGCCAGCAGGGGCGCCTCGGGCGAGCGCAGCCGGGGTACGAGATAGTCGTCCAGTTGGGCGAGCAGCTCGTCCCGGTTGGCGCGCACACGCGGGGCTCCCGCCAGGGGGAGCGGGTAGCGTGCGGCGGCGACACGGTCGCGCAGAGCAGCGAGTGCGTCGAGCAGCTGAGGGCGTACGTCCAAGGTCACCACATGCGAAGAATGCCCAATTTTAGGGGAATTCTGAAGCATATGGACATGCCTGCGCGCCGAAGGGACAGACCGGACGGAAGGGATGACTGGGACGCGGGCCCCCTCCGGGCATAACGAGTGCACAACACCCGGCGCGTCAGGGCGCAAAAGCGATGCATGATTCGTACCCGCCTGCGATTATCTTGACCGCTTCACCGAACCTCCACATCGAGCCACGGAGGCGCGGCGACGGGGTCAAGGAACGGGGAGCTTTATCCTTGACCCGCACCAGGCCCCCGTAGCTCAGTGGATAGAGCAGGCGCCTTCTAAGCGCTTGGCCGCAGGTTCGAGTCCTGCCGGGGGCGCGTCTTCTGGCCCGCCCTGCGGGGAGGGCTTTTTGCTGGTCAGGGGTGGTTTCGGTGAGTGTGACTAGGTCCCGGCCTCTCCCGCAGCCTCCAGCCGCCGTTTGAGATCAGGAAGCTGTCCCTCGACGCACCGGGCGTAGGCGGCCAGAAGCACGGGCGCGCGGGTCGGAGAGATCTCAGCTTGCGTCTTGTGGCGGATCCGGCAGGTTGTGCCACGGGTGACCACATCCGCCAGCACAGTGCAGCGTCCGCCTGCGGGTGTCGGCAATGCTGAAGAGGGCGACGAGCAGGCTGAAGGACTTGGCCAGTTCGTAGGCCGGCAGCGCTTCCATTCCGAAGCGCCACTTCGTGAGCATCACCGCCGACGTGTGGGTAGGGCGGATGCCGGAACGCGCGATGCTCTCCGGCACGTCCTCTTCGCGGGCGCGGGCCTGCCCGCAGAAAAGCACCAGTGCGTGCAGGACTTTGCGTTGGTCACTCTCCGAGAGGCCCTTGAACCATTCGCGGCCGTCGCCCATGGGTCTGAGCCCCTGTGCGAGTTCGTTCAGAATCACCTCGTGTGCATACAACACAGGCTGCCACCCCCACGGTCCAGACCGACGGTACGCGCACAGCGATCCACGACAGCACCGTTTCCCGCGCCCTGATGGCACTGACATCTGAGGAAAGCAGCATGCTCCCCCGCCGAAGCCGCGCAGCGCGCCTCCAAGGGGGTCCGCATTCCGATTGAGTCGACGTACCGGGCGCGGATGGCCAGCACCTGTTGGCGCCCGGAGGCAGCCCCAGAGGTGGTGCGCGAGGGCAGCCGCCTCGTGGCGCTCCGAGGAGCCGACTAGGACGTCCGTCTCTCTCCCCCCCCCGGCGACATCGTCAGCGAGATTTGGCAAGATCAGCTCGTTCGGGCTGAGCAATACAAGGGGGGCCGATGGGGCAGCTACGGCTGGATGAGGTGTTCCGATCGTCGCGCATCACGGATCCGTCTGTCACGCATATCGACGGGTATCCGAACATCCATCACGCCACCGCGTCCGGCGTACTGCCGCAGATCCAACTGAGCAAGGGCATCAATCCGATCGCAAAAGTCAGGGCGGTCGGCGGCCCACGCCGCCCGGCGCTCCTCATTCGCTCGAGCCCGCTCAAGGCCGGCAGCGCAGAGACACCTTGGCATGACGTGTTCGACCTGGAGAACGGGCACGTGCGTTACTTCGGAGACCATCGCGTCGAGCACACCGTCCCGGTGGGCACCACCCCGGGAAACGCTGCGCTCTTGGAGACGTGGGCCTGCCATCGGGCGATGACCGAGCAGGAGCGGTGCTCAGCTCCACCCCTGTTGCTGTTCAGGACAGTGCCCAGGAACAACGCGCGCAAGGGATACGTGGAGTTCTGCGGCCTGGCCGTCATCGAGCGGATCGAGCAGATCGAACAGGAGCAGGACGGCCGGCCGTATCCGAATTACCGGTACGACCTGGCTGTGCTCGACCTGAGCAACGAGGGGGACCGTCTCGACTGGGCCTGGATCGAAGCGCGGGGAGACCGCGACCTCTCAGCAAGTCAGGCCCTCGCAGGTGCGCCCCTCTCGTGGCGTCAGTGGGTGGAGCACGGCAACGCGGTCCTGCCGGACGTGCTGCGGAGTGCGCCCGCGGGGAGTCCGTCCGAAGACGGTCCGACCGACGAGCGGAAGCAGGGTGAACTCACCCCCCGGATGCTCCTCAGGAAGCTGAAGACTCTCCGGGTCCATCAACAGGACGGCGTCAAGAGCAGGCACAAGCCGTTGGCCTTGCTATGGAGCATCGCCCAGGTGGTCCACGGGAAGCCGCGACTCTCGCCTTGGCGGACGTTCCGGGAAGATGTCGGGGAACTGCTCGGTGAGTTCGGTTCGCTGCATTCCTCGAGGACCCCGGAGTACCCCTTCTGGCATCTGCGCACAAGCGGGCTGTGGGAGCTGCATGGCGGCCCCTTGGGCAACAGCGGCAGTGTCGGTTCTTCGACCTTGGACAAGACGAACCCCACCGCAGGACTGAGCTCGGATGCAGCGCAACTGCTGGAGGACCCCTTCCTGAGGTCACAGGCAATAGCAGTCATAAAGGAGACATACCTCGCCGACGTCGACCAGCATGCTCTGATGCAGCGACTCGGCCTGCCCGGCTACGACACCGCGAGTGGCGTCGAGGCATCCATTGCCGACTTGATCTCACGCGCTCCGGCAGAGCGCCGTGACACCACCGTCTCCAAGATCGTTCGGGACACACCGATGGTGCGGAGGGCCAAGAAGATGCACGCCGACCACTGTCAGGTGTGCGGTATCCAACTGGCGACGCGCTTCGGTACCTACAGCGAGGGTGCCCACATTCGTGGCCTGGGCCGCCCTCACGATGGGCCCGACGAACTGGCCAACCTGCTGGTGCTCTGTCCGAACCACCACGTCCAGTTCGACGCCTTGGCAATCTACGTCGACGCTGCCGACGTCGTGAGGTATACCGCCGACGACGGCCCGATCGGCGAGCTGCGCCGCATCCCGGGGCATCCGATCGAAGAGGCACACCTCCGCTATCACCGTGCTCTCTGCGGTAGGGATACGCCCAGCGAGGAGAAGCAACCGAAGGAGATGCCGAAGCAGAGAACGTCCGAGCAATTGATCGTTCCCGGACCATCCTCCCAGGCTTGATCTCGGCCGAAGGTCTGTCACGTACCGGGGGCTGTGCCGCTGACCGCACCCCGGCCCGTCCTTCACGCGCACAGTGGAAACGCCGGTACCGTCCTGTCCCGAACCGCCCCAGAGAGTGCGCCCACGCCAACGACCACCACCCTCTGGCGCCTCACCGGCCCCGAAAGAGCTGCCCAGAGGGCCGGTGGACGGGCGAATCTCAAACTCTGGCTGCCAGAAGAGGATTTAGACGAGTCCAACGCGCACATCGTCGGCGAGATCAAGGTCGTGCACGAGTTCCGCTGAGCCAAGGGCATGTCACACATCGCAGCCCCCGCCCCGTCTCCCTCCCGGAAGGAATCTTGACCGGGTAGGGAAGTGGGACACATGGACCTCGCTCTGTGGGGCAGCGCCTGGGTGCTGGCCGTCGTGGCTCTTGTCGGGGGTGTCAGCAAGACCTTCGTGCCGAAGGAGAAGCTGGCCGCGGTGCATGGGGGAGGGTGGACCGAGGGGGTCGGCGCCCGGAGCGTCAAGGCGCTCGGCGTGCTCGAACTGCTCGCCGCCGTCGGGCTCGTACTCCCCGCACTCCTTCACCGCGTGCCGGTCATGGTCCCCGTGACCGCCGCCTGCTGGGTGCTGTTGATGATCGGGGCGATGCTCACCCACGGCCGACGGCGCGAGTTCAAGTTCGTCGTGCTGAACCTGGCCTACCTCGCGCTCGCCGCCTTCATCGCCTGGGGACGGTTCGGCCCGGAAGCGTTCACCGGCTGAACGCCTGCTGCCTGCGCTGCCTGCGCTGCCTGCGCTGCCTGCGCTGCCTGCGCTGCCTGCGACAATCCTCCGAGGGAACACCCTCCTCAAGGGAGCAGAGGACAGCGGGAATTGGGGTGCAGGCGGTCGTCAGCGGGTGTATGCCGCAGGCCGGTGACCTCGACATCGACGGACACTCCCGCCTCGCCCCCCTGGGCACGTTCCGCGGCAGCGCGGAGACCGTACGGCAGTTCATCCTGCCCAAGGCCCAAGCGCTCTCCCGCGGACCGCCAACGCCCGCCCAGGAAACCGCTGCCCGCGCGATGACACACAAGAAGGAGTGACATGCGGCTTCGCTGTGCCGTGCTCGACGACTACCAGGGAGTGGCCACCGAGGTGGCTGACTGGTCCCCGCTCGACGGGCGCGTGGACGTCGTCACCTTCCGGGAGCATCTCGGTGGCGAGGACGCCCTCGCCGCCGCGCTCGCCGACTTCGACATCGTCGTCACCCTGCGCGAGCGCGTCCCCTTCCCCGGCACCCTGATATCCCGCCTCCCCCGGCTGAAGCTGCTCATCGCCTCCGGGATGCGCAACAGCGTCATCGACTACGCGGCTGCCCAGGCGCACGGCGTCACCGTGTGCGGTACGGCGAGTTCGTCGACGCCTCCCGTCGAGCTGACCTGGGCGCTGCTGCTCGGGCTTGCGCGGGGGATCGTCGAGGAGAGTGGCGCGCTGCGGTCCGGTGGGCCCTGGCAGAGCACCCTGGGCGCCGATCTGCACGGGCGGCGGCTCGGGCTGCTCGGGCTCGGGAAGATCGGGAGCCGGGTCGCGGCCGTGGGGCTCGCCTTCGGGATGCGGGTGAGTGCCTGGAGTCCTCATCTCACCGGCGAGCGCGCCGAGGAAGTGGGGGTGGAACTCGCCGCGAGCAAGGAGGCACTGCTCGCCGACAGCGACTTCGTCTCCGTCCACCTCGCTCTGGGCGACCGTTCCCGCAAACTCCTGGGCGCCCCTGAACTCGCCCTGATGAAACCGACCGCGTACCTCGTCAACACCTCCCGCGCCGCGATCGTCGACCAGGACGCCCTGCTGGACGCCCTCCGTACGGGCCGCATCGCGGGCGCGGCCGTCGACGTGTACGACACCGAGCCCCTCCCCGCCGGGCACCCGCTGCGCACCGCCCCGAACCTGCTCGCCACGCCCCACCTCGGCTATGTCTCGCGGGCCAACTACCGGACCTACTTCGGCCAGGCGGTGGAGAACATCGAGGCGTACCTCGAGGGCGCACCCCTACGGCGACTCCCCTAGATACGTCCAGGTAGATACGTACAGGACATATCATCGCGAATCGCCCGCCTCAAGATTCACCCCCCGTAAAAGGGTGATCCCCCACCTTTCCCCCGTGACCCCCTCCCCCGCGCGCCGTTGTACGGGAAGTGCGGCGGCGAATTCGGCCGCTCCACTCCCCCGAGCGACACAAGCGACATAAGGAGAACGTCATGTCTCGCATTGCGAAGGCAGCCGTCGTGGCCCTCGGCACCGGTGCCGTGATGGTCGGTGGCGCCGGTCTGGCGCTGGCCGACGCGACCGCCGGGGGCGCGGCCGTCGGCTCGCCCGGCGTGGCCTCCGGCAACGTGGTCCAGGTTCCGGTCCACATCCCGGTCAACCTCTGCGGCAACACCGTCAACGTGGTCGGCCTGCTGAACCCGGCCTTCGGCAACACCTGCGCCAACGTCAGCACCCCGGCGCCCGTGCAGGAAGCCCCCGAGGGCTACGGCTACGGCAACTGAGCCCCGCCCCCTCCGCGAAGAGCCCCGGCACCCTGAGCGCCGGGGCTCTTCGCATGCCCGGAGGACATGTCCCCGCAAGAACCCGAAGGACATGCCTCCACATGTACCCGGAGGACATGTCCCCTCAAGACATGCCCTCACGCATACCTGTAGATCCCGCTCACATCCTCCAGCGAGTCCGGCGTGACGTTCCACGGCGGCATCTTCTCGTGCCGGGCGACGACCCGGCCGCGCTGCTTGTCACCGGGGCCGGGCTGGGTGGCGGGCAGGTAGCGGTGGCTCTTGTGCGCCCGCTGCCAGCGGTACCACTGGTAGTCGAGAAAGGCGTGGTGCAGCCAGAACACCGGGTCGTTGACGGAGGCGCCGCCGAGCATCGCGCCGCCGACCCAGCGGTGCACCCGGTTGTGGTTGTGCCAGGAGGCGCTGCCGCCGCCGGTCCCCCACCCCTCCAGCTTGTTGCGGAAGCCGCGCGTGACGGTCGAGTCCCACGGGGAGACGTCGTACGCCGTGTCGTCCAGCGCCCACTGCAGCTCGCTCCTGGTGGGGAGCTGGAGCGGGGAGGCGGCGCGGCCGAGGTCGCGGGTGAGGTACTTGCCGTCGGTGATGCCCTCCTTGATGGTCCAGTGCCCGGCCGCGTAGGCGAACGGCCCGGTGGTCACCTGCCGGTCGCTCTTGCGGCCGTTGCCGCCGAGGAGGTCCTTCGTCCAGGGCACGGACGTCGTGGCGCGGTCGCGGGTCCAGTCCCAGTACGGCACGGTCACCGAGGTGTCCACCCGGCGCAGCGCCCGCTCCAGTTCCAGCAGGAAGCGCCGGTGCCAGGGCAGGAAGGAGGGGGCCATGTGGGCGGCGCGCAGGCCCTTCTCGCCGTCCGCCGTGTAGTAGTCGATGTGCAGGCGGACGAGTTCGTCGTACTCGCCGCGCCGTTTCACCTCCAGCAGGGCGTCGACGAAGCGCCGCCTCTCGCTCGCGGTGAGGGCGGCGGCGTTCTTACGCACGTACGCCATGCATGCCCCCCATCCCGTGTCCCGCGTGCTCGCCGCCGACCGGACCGGGGGCCATCTCGCGCAGCCGCTGGCCGGGACCGATCTCGTCCACGGCGGCACGGGCCGCCTCCAGCGGGGTGGCGTACGAGGTGTAGTGGTCGACCATGCTCATCCAGGTGCCGTCGGCGCGGCGCATCAGGTGCAGCGGGCGTCCGTCGACGGTGATCTGCCAGTCGCCGTCGCCCGCCCCGCGCGCGACGGCCGGGACCAGGAAGCCCTGGATGCGGTGGCCGCGGTAGGTCTCGTCGAAGGAGTTACGGTCCCGCTCCCCGGCCGGGGGAAGAGGGCGGGAGGCGGCGACCACCGGGGCCAGCGCAAGCGCGGCCACCGAGGCCAGCAGGCCGCGGGTCACCTCCCGCCGTGAACGTGCGCCCGTACCCTCTCTGACCTGCCGTTCCGTCCCCACGGCCACACCACCGGCACCGACGACCATCGCTCACTCCCTCTTCCGCGGTTGGGCTTGTCCACAGCGGTAACCGCGCGAGGGCGCCCGGGGTCACCGCACAGCGGCCATCCGGGGGGCAGGAAGTCAGCGCAGGCTGCGCGCGGGCAGCATGACGTGGGCGGCGGTCATCAGGGTCTCGTCGGCACCGGCGAAGGCGGCCAGCGCGGCCGGGTCGACGTACACGCCGGGGCGGCCCTCGGGCCAGGCGCGGGTGGTGAAGACGAGGTAGGCGTGGCCGCGCCGGGCGACGGCGTCCAGCCACTCCGGCGGGGCGTCGGCCTGGGCGACGAGCTGGGGCAGCCGGACGACGGCCTGGCCGGCCTCGACGAGCAGCGAGACGGGCAGGCTGGGCCGGGTGGCGCCGTCGATGACGGTGCCGATGGTCAGGCCGTTCATCTCCAGCAGCTGGGTGACGGCGGCCGAGGTGGCGCGCGGTCCGCCTTCGGCGTCCCCGAGGGAGTACGCCAGCAGGTAGGGCATGTCCATGCCGTCGGGGGCCTCGCCGCTCCAGGCCAGGACGACGAGGGTGCCGAGGTCTGCGGCGCGGAAGGCTTCGCTTGTGGTTGAGGTCACCGCGCGACCCTATCCACGGGCCGGGGCCCGACCGGGGGGCCGCTCACTCGTCCGGGGGACTGCCGGGAGGTGCTCCACACGATCGGGGGAAGCGGCCTCGAAACCGGCGGACGCGGCCTCGAACACGAAGGGGGGAAGCGGCCGCGACAGGACGGGCACGCGGCCGCGACACGAAGGGGACACGGCCTCGCTACGCAAGGGGGGCGCGGCCTCGGCACGCAAGGGAGGGCCGGTCCGCGCGGTCGCGGGCCGGCCCTCCTCCCCGGTGACTCAGCTCTGCAGCGGCAGGCCGCCGAGCAGCGGGTTGTGCGTGTTCAGGGCGGTGGTCGCGCCCTTGACGGTGCTGAGGACGGAGTCCTTGTTCTCGGTGTTCAGCGCGTCCGACTGGTGCTGGAGCGGCATCACGTCACGCACCGTCAGGCCGCCCTTGGCGACCTGGTCGACGGCGCCGTTCAGGCTGCTCGGCGTCAGGTCGCCGGAGTAGGCGAACGCGGGCGCGGCCACGCCGGTGAGGGCGACGGAACCGGCCAGGACGGCGGCGGCCTTCAGGGACTTCATCATGTTCCTCTCCTCGGCAACTCGCGTCGCCCCAGGGATCTCCGACGCCGTGCCTAACGAGTCGCGGCCGGGCCGGAAACCGTGTGCACACAAGACATATGAGATTCCCCTGGTGTGGGGGGTGGTCATATACGCCAGCGGCCCGGCCGTCCGCTCACGCGGTGTGCGTGTGCGGACGGCCGGGCCGAGAGCTGCGTGCGACCTCAGTCGTTGACGCAGGTGTTGCCGAAGGCCGGGTTCAGCAGGCCGATGACGTCAATGGTGTTGCCGCAGATGTTGACCGGCACGTGCACCGGGATCTGGACGACGTTGCCCGAGAGGACGCCCGGCGAGTTCGCGGCGACGGCCTGCGCGCCGGAGTCGGCGGAGGCGATACCGGCACCGCCGGCGACGGCCGCCACGGCGGCGGAGGTCAGGACCAGACCCTTCGCGATACGCGACATGGAGAGGTGCTCCTTGAAAATCGAGACGAACGTCCGGGCGAGCTGCCCGACGCTGTGTCAACGCGTGCCGGGCCGAGGGGTTGTGCCGCCAAAGGGGTGATCTCCGCGAGAACCGCGGTGTCCCGCGCCGCGCGTTCGCGTCGTTGCGGCACCCCGGCGCCCGCGCTCACTAGAGTCGCGGCCCTCTCCTCCGTACCAGGTCCGGACGCCGCGCGGGGCGGGCACCGGCTCACGCTTCCGGGAGGCACCGTGCCGCGCCGTCGTACGCCGGGCGCACGGAAGTGGCCGGGCGAGGGTCCGCCGGACGACGTACCGGAGCGCACGACCGGCGCGGCGGAGCGCGTACGGGTCTGGCGCCACGGTGGCTACGTCATCGCGTCCGGCCGCGCACTCGAGGGTGGCCGATCTCGGCCGCGCCACGCGTCCGCGGCGGTGACCCGCCGGGCCACCTGCTCGTTCCTCACCGGGACGCGGCGAGGGCCGGTGTGCTCTGCACCGCGGAGGACGCCCGGCAGCGAGGCGCGGTCCCGACCAGACCAGAGCGCCCCCTGTGAGCGAGGTACCCCGCCCATGCACCAGCCAGTTTCCGACGCCCGAGAACGGGTCCTGCATGTCGCGCAGCCCGTCGACGGCGGTGTCGCGCGGGTCGTGCTCGACCTGGCGCGGGCCCAGCTCGCGGCGGGCGTGCGGGTCGTGATCGCCTGCCCGGGCGGCCGACTGGCCACGGAGGCACAGGAGATAGGCGCCGAGGTGCGGCTCTGGCGGGCCACCCGGTCACCGGGGCCCGCGCTGCCCGGCGAGGTACGGCGGCTCGCCCGCCTCGCCGGGGAGGTACGGCCCGCACTGGTGCACGCGCACAGCGCCAAGGCCGGTCTTGCCGCCCGGCTCGCCCTGCGCGGCCGGGTCCCCACCGTCTTCCAGCCGCACGCCTGGTCCTTCGAGGCCGTCGGCGGACCCACCGCCGCGCTCGCCCTGCGCTGGGAGCGGTTCGGCGCGCGCTGGGCCGAGCGGGTGGTGTGCGTGAGCGAAGCGGAGCGCATGACCGGCGTGCGCGCCGGGGTGCGCGCCTCGTACGCCGTGGTGCCCAACGGCATCGACCCCGAGCGTTTCTCTCCTGCGCCCTCGGCGGCGGCCCGCGCCGGGCTGCTGGACGGGCTCGGGGCCGGGCCGCTGGTGGTGTGCGTCGGACGGCTGTGCCCGCAGAAGGGCCAGGACGTGCTGCTGGCCGCGTGGGAGCGGGTGCTGCGCGCGGTGCCGGAGGCGCGGCTCGTGCTGGTCGGCGACGGACCCGACCGGGAGACGCTCGTCCGACTGGCGGGCCCTCGCGTGCTGTTCGCGGGTGACGTCGCCGATGTCCTGCCCTGGTACCGGGCCGCCGACCTGGTGGTGCAGCCCTCGCGCTGGGAGGGCATGGCCCTGGCCCCGCTGGAGGCGCTGGCCTGCGCCCGGCCCGTGGTGCTCAGCGATGTCGACGGGGCCCGCGAGAGCCTCCCTTCCGCGCTCGCCGGACGCTGCCTGGTACCGCCGGAGGACCCCGACGCGCTGGCCGCCGCCGTGACCGGGCTGCTGTCCGACGCGCCGCTGCGCGCGGAGCTCGGCGCCCAGGGCCGCGGGCACGTCCTGACCACGCACGACGTACGGCTGACCGCAGAGCGGATCGCGGACCTCTACCGCGACCTCCTCGGCACCCTGCCGTCCGTGTCCATCGAGCGCAGGGAGTCGACCCACCCGTGACCGCGGAAAGCATCGTCCCCTCGCCCAGCGCCTCCGGCATGGACTCCGGATACGCCGTACGGCCCGCGCGGGGCTTCCGGTTCCCGGTCCGGCGCCCGCACTCCCCGACCCTCCCGGCCCTGCCCCTGCTCACCGCCGATCTCGCCGCCGCCGTGGCGGGCGCGGTCGTGCTGGACTCGGCCGTGCGCGGGCCGCTCGTCTTGGCCGCGCTCGTCGCCACCGCCCTGCTGCTGCGGCCGCGCCCGACGCGTGCGGTGACCGGCGTGCTCGACGAACTCCCCTCCGTCTGCGGCCGGATCGCGGTGGCCTGGCTGGCGCTCGGCGCGCTGGCCGCAGCCGTGGAACCCGGCCACGCCCTGTCGCTGCCCGCGCTGCTGGCCGGCTGGTCCGCGCACGCGGCGGTGGCCTGCGTGGGCCGGACGATCGTGCACCGGCGGCGGCGGGTGGTCCGGCTGCGGCAGCCGAGTACCGCGCTGGTGATCGGCCCCGCCGCGACCGCCCAGCGGGTCGCCGCCGCGCTGCTGCGGCAGCCGGACTGCGGGGTACGCCCCGTCGGCGTGGTCACCGACCACCCGGACGGAAGCACCGGGCTCCCCGTGCTGACCTGCGGCGAGCAGGTGGAGCGGGCGCTCATCCAGAACGGCGTCGGCACCGTCCTCACCGTCGACCCCGCCGTGCGCACCGAGAAGGGCCCGCTGCTGCGGGCGCTCGCCGAGTCGGGCTGCGCGGTGTGGGAGGTGGACGCGGACTGCCCGGCGTACGAGATGCGGGAGCAGCTCGCCGGGTTCTCCGTACGGCGGCTCGACCTCGGCGCCCGGCGGCGCGGCAGCGTCGGCAAGCGGCTGCTGGACCTCGGGGTGTCGGGCGCCCTGCTGGTGCTGGCCGCGCCGCTGCTGCTGGCCTGCGCGCTGGTGCTGCGGCTCAGCCAGGGTCCGGGCGTGGTGTTCCGGCAGGAGCGCATCGGCCAGGGCGGGCGCCCCTTCACCCTGCTGAAGTTCCGCACCTACCGCCCGGCGGACGAGCGGGAGTCGGCGACCCGGTGGAGCGTGGCGGACGAGCGGCGGATGAACCCGTTCTGCCGTTTCATGCGCCGGACCTCGATGGACGAGCTGCTCCAGCTCTGGAACGTCTTCCGGGGCGACATGAGCCTGGTCGGCCCACGCCCCGAACGCCCTTACTTCGTCACGCAGTTCAGTCAGTGCTACCCCGGCTACGCGGCCCGGCACCGGATGCGTACCGGCATCACCGGTCTGGCGCAGGTCAGCGGGTTGCGCGGGGACACCTCGATCGAGGACCGGGCGCGCTACGACAACGCCTACATCGACAACTGGTCGCTGTGGCAGGACATCTGCATCCTGCTGCGCACCGCGGCCGCCGTCGTCCGGTCCACCGGGAGCTGACGGATGAGCCTCGCGCTGCCGCTCGGCCGCCCCCGGCACTGGTCCCCGGTGCTGCCGGTGCTCGCCGTGCTCGTCCTGCTCGCACTGCCCCTCTCCTCCAGTGAGGGGGGCGGCGCGGGCCCGGCCGACGCGGCGTCCGCGCTGGTCGTCGGCGTCTGCCTGGTGCGGCTGCTGCGGGAGCGGGCCCGCCCGCTGTCCGCCAGGTCCGCGCTGGTGCTGGGGCTGCCGGTGGCCGGGGCGGCGCTCGCCGCGATGGGCGCCGCCTCACCGGGCGCCGGGCTGGCCGGACTCGGCCGCTACCTCCAGGTCTTCGTCCTGGTCCCGGCCGCCGTGCTCCTCCTGGTCCGCGACCGCCGCGACTTCCGGCTGCTGGCCTGGGCGCTGGTGGGCCTCGCGCTCTGGCAGGGCGCGGTCGGCGTCGAGCAGTACGTCACCGGGACCGGTGCCTCGTACCAGGGCAGGATGATCCGCGCGGTCGGCACCTTCGGGCCGTACGACGTGATGGGCATGGCCACCGTGGTGGCGTTCGGGCTGCTCTGCGCGGTGGGGCTGGCGCTGGGCCGGGCCTCGGCGCACGAGCGGGCGGTGGCGGCCGGGTGCGCGCTGGCGCTGCTGGTGCCGCTGGCGCTCTCCTTCAGCCGGGGCGCGTGGATCGCCACCGCCGTCACCCTCACCGCGCAACTGCTGCTGGCCGGGGTCCGCCGGGCGCTGAAGGTGGGCGCGGTGGTGGTCGCGGCCGGGGTGGTGCTGGTGGGCGGTCTCGGGGTGGGCACGGCGATGCTCCAGGAGCGGATCGACAGCATCACCAAGGTCGCCGACGCCCCCGACCAGTCGGTCACCGACCGGTACACCATGTGGGCGGCGGCCACCGGCATGTGGCGCGAACACCCGCTGACCGGCGTCGGGTTGAAGGGTTTCCCGGAGTACCGGGACGGCCACGCCTCGCTCGCGCTGTCCTCGGGCAGCGACACCGAGGGCGCGGGCGTCGGCTTCCGTCGGCAGCCGCTGCTCTCCCCGCACAACATGTACCTGCTGGTCCTCGCCGAGCAGGGCCTGATCGGGCTGCTGTGCCTGGCGGGCGGGTGGCTGGCGATGCTGGTGCTCGGGCTGCGCGGCCTGCGGACCGCCCACCGTACGGGCCGGGGCCTGGACTGCGCGCTGATCGGCTGCGGCCTGCTGCTGTGGCAGCTCGTCGACTTCGTGTACGCCGACATCGGCGGCCCCTCCACCGTGCTGACGGCGGTGTGCCTGGGCCTGGTGGCGTGGTGGGCGCTGGTCGGCGCGGACTTGGAGGGCGCGCGATGACGCTGACGCCCGTACCGGAGCCGGGGACGACGACCCGGCAGCCTCCGCCGCCCGAGCCCGAACACGCCCCGGTGACACGGCGGTTCCTCGCCCGCGCCGCCCTGCTCACCGCCTCCCTGTCCGCCGCGGGTGCCCTGCTGGGGCTGGTCCGGGACCAGTCGCTGGCCACGCTGTTCGGGGCCGGGCGGGACACGGACGCGTTCCTGGTGGCCTGGACGGTGCCCGAGTTCGCGGCCACCCTGCTGATCGAGGACGGGCTCGCCTTCGCGCTGATCCCGGCGTTCAGCATGGCGCTGGCCCGCCGCGCCCAGGGCGCTCCGGGTGATCCGGTACGGGCCCTGGTCAAGGGGACGCTGCCCCGGCTGACGCTGGCCTTCACCGTGGTGGGCGCGGTGCTCGCGCTCGGGGCGCCCCAGCTCGTGCAGGTCCTCGCGCCCGGGCTGCCCGACCCGTCCCTGGCGGTGGACTGCACCCGGCTCACCGCGACCTGTGTGCTCACCTTCGGGCTCGCCGGGTACTTCAGCGCGGCCCTGCGCGCGCACCGGCGCTTCCTGGCACCGGCCGCGATCTACGTCGCGTACAACACGGGCATCGTCGCGGCGATGTTCGCGCTCGGCGGGGTCTGGGGGGTGCGGTCGGCGGCGTTCGGGGTCGCGGCGGGCGGGGTGCTGATGGTCCTCACCCAACTGCCCTTCCTGGTGGGCCGGTTACGAAGCCGTCAGGGCGCGGAGCCGACACCGGAACTCCCCTCCGCCAAGCCGCACTCGGTGGACCTGCCGCTGATGGCGACCGTGCTGCTGTTCGCGCTGTGCCGACAGTCGCAGGTGCTGATCGAGCGGTTCCTCGCCTCCAGTCTGCCGTCCGGGTCCATCTCGCACCTGAACTACGCCCAGAAGATCGCGCAGATCCCCATGACGATGTCGATGATGCTGTGCACGATCACCTTCCCGGTGGTCGCGCGGGCGCTCGCCGAGGGCGACACCGAGCGGGCCCGGGTCCGGGTGGAGCGGGACCTCGCGGTCGCCTCCGGCCTGGTGCTGCTGGGCACCGCGACGGTCGTGGCCTGCGCCCCGCAGATCGTGCAACTCCTCTTCCAGCGCGGCGCGTTCACCGCTCAGGACACGGCGGCGACGGCGAGCGTGATGCGCGTGTACGCCGTCGGCCTGCTCGGCCAGACACTCACCGGTGTCCTGGTCCGCTCGTACTTCTCGGCGGGCCGCCCCACCTGGTACCCGCTCGGTGCCATGACCACCGGCGTGCTCGCCACCTGCGCCATCGGCACGGCCACCGTCGGCACCTGGGGCGTGACCGGGATCGCCGCCGCCAACGCCACCGGCATCACCCTCACCGCCGCCCTGCTGCTCTCCGGGATGCGCGGCCCCCGGCACGGCAGGCGACGCGGGGTGCCGATCCGCACCCGGCACGTGCTGCGCGAGCTGAGCCGCCCGGCCGGTGCCGCGCTCGGGGCCGCCCTGGCCGGGGCGTGGGCGGCGAGCCTGCCCGCGGGGCCGCTCGCGGGGCTCGCCGCCGGTGGCCTGACCGTCGTCACCGTCTTCGTCCTGCTCGGCTGGGCCCTGGGCGCCCAGGGCTTCGCACCCGCCCTCCGTTCCGTACGCACCCACACCCGAAGGCTCGCCCATGCCGTCTTCCGTTGAGTCCGCGCCCGTCCTCAGCACCGGCTCCCCCCGGCCGGGCGGAGGAGGCCCCGTCCCGTGGATCGCCATGTACCACTCGGTCGGCGACTGCTCCGACGACCCCTACCGCGTCACGATCACCCCGGCCCGGCTGGAGCGCCAGCTGCGCTGGCTGCGCGGGCGGGGGCTGCGGGGGGTGTCGGTCGGCGAGTTGCTGGCCGCCCGCGCGCGGGGCGCCGGGCGCGGTCTGGTCGGCCTCACCTTCGACGACGGGTACGCCGACTTCGTCACCGACGCCCTCGCGCTGCTGGCCCGCTGGGAGTGCACGGCCACCCTGTTCGCGCTGCCCGGCAGACTCGGCGGGGAGAACACCTGGGACCCGCTCGGCCCGCGCAAACCCCTGCTGACCGCCGACGCCGTCCGCGAGGCCCACCGGGCCGGGATGGAGATCGGCTCCCACGGCCTGACCCACGTCGACCTCACCCACGCCGACGACTCCACCCTGCGCGCCGAGATCACCGACAGCCGCGCCCGGCTGACCGAGCTGACCGGCGCCCCGGTCGAGGGCTTCTGCTATCCGTACGGCACGGTCGACCGGCGCGTCGTCGACGCGGTACGGGACGCCGGGTACGGCTACGCCTGCGCCATCGACCCCGGCGAGCTGAGCGGCCCGCACGCGCTGCCCCGCGTCCATGTCGGGCAGAACGACAACGCCCTGCGGTTGTTCCTGAAGTACCGGCTGCACCGGCTGCGCCGCCGTCCCGTGGCGGGGCTGTGATGCGGGCGCTGCACATCATCACCGGCCTCGGGGTCGGCGGCGCCGAGCAGCAACTCCGGCTTCTGCTGCGGCATCTGCCCGTCGAGTGCGACGTGGTCACGCTGACCAACCCCGGCCCGGTGGCCGCCGGGCTGCGGGCCGACGGGGTGCGGGTGGCCGACCTCGCCATGGGCGGCAACCGGGACCTGGCCGCACTGCCCCGGCTGGCCCGGCTGATCCGGCGCGGCCGCTACGACCTGGTCCACACGCATCTCTACCGGGCCTGTCTGTACGGCCGGTTGGCGGCCAGGCTCGCCGGAGTACGCGCGGTCGTCGCCACCGAACACTCGCTGGGCGACTCCCAGATGGAGGGCCGTCCGCTCAACTCCGGTGTACGCGCGCTGTATCTGGCCGGGGAACGCCTGGGCCGCTCGACCGTCGCCGTCTCCCCCACGGTCGCCGCCCGCCTGACCCGCTGGGGCGTACCGGAGCCGCGCATCACTGTCGTCCCCAACGGCATCGACCTGGAACCCTTCCGCTTCGCCTCGGAGCGACGGATGCGCGTCCGCGCCCAACTCGGCATCCCGGACGACGCGTTCGTGATCGGCGGCATCGGACGGCTCACCCCCGGCAAGCGCTTCGACGTCTTGATCCAGGCCCTCACTCAACTACCGGCCGATTGCCGTCTGTTGCTGGTAGGAGGTGGCCCCGAAGAGGGTGCGCTGCGCCGCGCCGCCGCCGGGCTCTCCGACCGGGTGGTGTTCACCGGCGAGGTCCCCGGCCTCCCCGACGGCTCGCTGGGCCCCGACCTGCCCGCGCTGACCTCCGCGATGGACGTGCTCGCCGCCCCCTCCCCGGAGGAAGCGTTCGGGCTGGCCGTCGTCGAGGCGCTCGCGGCCGGGCTCCCGGTGCGTTACGCCTCCTGCCCGGCCGTGGCGGACCTGCCGCCCGAAGCCGCCCCCCACGCCGTGCGGGTGAGCGGGGGCGCCGACGCGTACGCCGCCGCGCTCGCGGAGGTCCGCGCCGCCGGACCCGGCCCGCGCACCGTCCCGGAGGCGGCCCGCCACTACTGCATCACCCGCAGCGCCGCCCGGCTGATGGACGTCTACGCGGCGGCCCTCACCCGTACGGTCCCCTCGCCCCGACACCCTCACGGAGGCAGCCCCTCATGACCGAGAATCCCACCCGGCGCCGCCGCACCGGCCGTCTGCCGGGCGCCCGTTCCCTGCCGCCCTGGTCGCTGGTGGCCGCCGGGGTCGTCGCGGGCGGGCTGATCGGCGGCGGCTACGGCCTGCTCAAGGCCCCCGCGTACACCGCGACCAGCTATGTCATCGCCGTACCCGCCGAACGCTCCGACACCTCCACCGCGCTCGGCTTCGCCCAGGCGTACGGCCGGGTCGCCACCCAGCCCGTGGTGCTCGCCGAGGCGCAGGAGCGGGCCGGGGTGCCGGTGGGCACCCTGGCGAAGAGCGTGCGCACGGCCACCTCGCCGGACGCCCCGATGGTCGCCGTCTCCGCGACCTCCGCCGAGCCCGCGCGGGCAGCCGCCATGGCCAACGCGGTCGCCGCCGCGCTCACCCGGCAGGCCGACGCGAGCAAGAAGGCCACCCACGTCGAGCTGCTGCAGTTCTCCCGCGCGGTCCGGCCCGTCGAACCGTCCTCCGCGTCCGCCGGGGTGACCACGCTGGTCGGCGCGGGCGCGGGCGGACTGCTCGGCGGGCTCGCGCTGCTGGTCCGGCCGGGGCGCAGGGAGGAACCCGGGACCGCGCTCCCGGCCCCGCTGCCCGGCCCGGCCTTCGCCGCCGACGTCCACAGCCGGCTGTGACGGCGACGTACGCGGCGCGCCCCGCCTCCTTCGCGCGTCCCGCGCTCATCACCCAACTCCTCACCGACGAGATGGCGTTCGCCGCACTCGCCCCGGCCTGGGGCCGCCTGCACCGGCGGTGCGCCACGGCCACGCCGTTCCAGAGCCACGCCTGGCTGCACTCCTGGTGGCAGTCGTACGGCAGGCCCGGCAAGCTCCGCGTGCTGCTGGTCCGCTCGGGCCGCGACCTGCTCGCCGCCGCCCCCCTGACCCTCACCCGGCACCCGCTGCCCGCCCTGGTCCCGCTGGGCGGCACGGTCTCCGACTACGGCGACGTCCTGCTCGACGACGCCGACGACGGCCGCGCCCTCACCGCCCTCACCGACGCCCTGTGGACGGCCGCCCGCACCGCCCTGATCGACCTGCGCGAGGTACGCCCCGGCGGCGCGGCGGAGCGCGTATACGACCGCTGGCCCGGCCCGCGCCGACGGCTGCCGGACTCGCTGTGCTTGGAGCTGCCCCCGGTGTCGATGGACGAGCTGCTCACCCGGCTGCCGTCCGGCAAGGCCCAGCGGGTGCGGGCCAAGCTGCGCAAGCTGACCGCGCTCGGGGTGGCCCGGCGCACGGCCGGTCCCGGTGAGGCGGAGGCCGCGGTGGCCCGGCTGCTGGAGCTGCACCGGCTCCAGTGGCAGGGGCGGAAGGTGACGCCCGAGCATCTGCGGCCCCGCTTCCAGGAGCACCTGGTGCGCGCGGTGGAGCCGATGGTGCGCGCCGGGGACGCGGTCGTCACCGAGTTCCGCATCGGCGAGGAGGTCGTCGCCGTCGACCTGACCCTGCTCTCCCCCAGCCTCGCGGGCGGCTACCTCTACGGCGCCCATCCCTCGCTGCGCGAACGCAAGGCGGACGTGGCCGTGATGCTGCTGGACGCCTGCGCGGCCCACACCGCGGCGGGCGCCCACGGCACGCTCAGCCTGATGCGCGGCGACGAACCGTACAAGCACCACTGGCGCCCCGACCCGGCCCCCAGCAACCGCCTGCTGCTGGCCCGCCGCCGTACCGCGCCACTGCTGTCGGCGGCCCTGTCCGACGCGGCGGCCCGACGGCACGGCAAGGCGGCACTGACCCGCCTCGGCGAGCGGCGCCCCGGCTAGCGGACACCCGGCAGCCGGTCGAACCGGAGACAGACCCGGCCCCCGGCCCAGAACTCCACCCAGTCCCCCAGCGCCAGGTCCGAGCAGTCGGCGGGTGTCTTCTCCCCGGACGACGGGCTGGGGGTGGGGGTGGGGGTGGGGGTCGGGGTGACCGGGGCCGCGGGGGTCGGCGTGGGCGTCGGCGTCACCGTGGGGGTCGGCGTCGGCGTGGCCAGCCCCGTGCGCCCGTACAGCGTCGTCCGGTACACCTTCGCCGCCCTCGGGTTCGTCGGGCACTGCCACACACCGTGCGGGCAGTAGTCGGTGAGGGTGTTGTACAGCGGCCGGTGTTCGTCCATCCAGGCGAGCATCCGCCGCATGTACTCGGGGTTGTCGCCGTTGCGGAACAGCCCCCACTCCGGGTACGAGATCGGCTTGCCGTGCGCCTTGGCGAAGTCGACCTGCGCCTGGAGGCCGTAGGGCTCGGCGATCTGCTCGTCGAAGGGCATCCCGGTCGGCTGGTCGTAGGAGTCCATGCCGATGATGTCGACGGTGCCGTCACCGGGGTAGCACTCGGTCCACGGCACGGCGTCCCGTCCCCTGCTCGGCGTGAAGTCGAAGCGGAACCTCTGCCCCGGCACCGCGCGCATGGTGGCGACGATCCGGTTCCAGTACGCCTTCCACGCCTCGGGGTCGGGCCCGCAGCGGTGGGTGTAGGTGATGCCGTTCATCTCCCAGCCGAGGACGAGCACCGTGTCCGGCACCCCGAGCTCGACCAGCTTCTCTGCGAGCGTGCGGAAGTGCTGGTCGAACTGTCCGGCGGCGGCCTGCTTCAGCAGCAGCCGTACCTGGGCGTCGGAGAGGTGCTCCTCGTTGCGCTCCTGCATCGGCACGTTGAGGACGAGGGTGCGGTCGGCCTTCTCGCGCCGCCAGTGCGCCCACGGTTCCAGGAAACCGGGTGAGCCCTCGATGTCCCGCCACTGTCCGCCGGGCAGATAGGTGTGCCCGACCTTCAGCTGAGCCCCGCCCAGCCAGCTGCCGAGGGCGGGAATCCGGGCGATCCCGAGCGGGCCGGAGTCGAGGAACGCCCCGAAGTCGGGGCCCCGGTTGACGGGCGGGGGCGCCGGGGTCGCGGTCGGCGCGGGCGTCGGTTCCGGGGCCGTCCGGTGCGGTCCGGCCGCGACGCCCGGACCGGCCAGGACGACCGACACGGTGATCGCCGCGGCGAGGAGGGACAGCCGTCCTCGCCGGGTCCTGCGCCACTGTGGAGCCATCTCGGCCCCCTCCCTCCGCCCGGCCCTGCCCTCGCGCCCTGTGCGACGCCTGTACTGACACCCAGTCACACGTACGGGGTGCTCGCCAGCGCGGTTACGGCCGACGGGTGGCCACGGCCCCCGCCCGGGTGAACGGCGAAGGCCCCGCCGGAGTTATCCGTGCGGGGCCGCCCGGCTGGCCGCTCCCGAGCCGTCGGCGTGGCGAGCCACCGGACCGGACACGGCCGGAAAGGATGCGTACGGCGCCGTGGCGGTACGGCGCCGTCACCTCTGGGTGCCGGGCGCTCGGGTCCGGCACCCGGTGGTCAGCGGTGCCGGGACATGGTGCGGCCGCGCCGGAACAGCAGGACACCGGCCGCGATCAACACGGCACCGGCGCCCGAAGTCGCCCACAGCATCGGCGCGTTGTTACCGGTGTGCGGAAGGGTGGGCGGAGTGGTGTGCCCACCCGGAGGAGGCGTGGTGTGCCCGCCCGGAGGGGGCGTGGTGTGCCCGCCGGGAGGCGGTGTCGTGTGGCCTCCGGGCGGGGGCGTGGTGTGCCCACCGGGAGGAGGCGTGCTCTCCTCACCGCCGTACGGAGGAGGCGTGGACTCGTTGCCCCCGTAAGGAGGCGGAGTGGACTCCTCACCGCCGTACGGAGGCGGCGTGGACTCGTTGCCCCCGTAGGGCGGAGGGGTGGTCTCCTCGCCGCCGTAGGGGGGAGGAGACGTTTCTGCACCGCCATAGGGAGGCGGAGTCGTTTCCTCGCCGCCGTAGGGCGGGGGCGTCGTCTCGTCGTCGCCGTACGAGGGCGGACGGGTGGTCTCCTCGTCGTGGCCGTACGACGGCGGCGGGGTCGTCTCGTCGTCGTCGCCGTACGACGGGGGCGGTGTCGTCTCGTCGTCGTCGCCGTACGACGGCGGAGAGGTCGTCTCCTCGTCGTCGCCGTACGAGGCGGGCGCCGTGGTCGTCGGGGCGCTCGGCTCGTCGTGGCCGTAGGACGGCGGCGGGGTGGTCTCGTCGTCGTCGCCGTACGAGGCGGGCGCCGTGGTCGTCGGGGCGCTCGGCTCGTCGTGGCCGTAGGACGGCGGCGGGGTGGTCTCGTCGTCGTCGCCGTACGAGGCGGGCGGCTTGGTCTGCTCGGCGCCGTACGCGGGCGGGGTCTTGACCGGGGTGCTCGGCTCGTCGTCGTCACCGTAGGACGACGGCGCGGTGGTGCGGGGCGCCTTGGGGAGGGCGTCCTTGACGCAGGCGTTGCCGACGGCCGGGTTCAGCGCGGCCGTCACATCGACGGAGTGCCCGCAGATGTTGACCGGGACGTGGACCGGCACCCGGAGGGTGTTGCCGGACAACGCGCCGGGAGAGCCCTGTGCGGCTCCGTGCGCTCCCGAATCGGCGAGCGCCTGACTGACGTACAAGGACAGCACACCTGTCGCGGCGGCGGCCACGACGATGCCCTTGCTCAGGGTCTGTCGCAATCTCGTGGTCTTTCTGCTCGTAGAAGAAGGGAAGGCCGGCCCCGGAACGCAGATTCAAAGTGGATCAACGGTCCGGGGCCGGCCTGAACGCAGCCTTGGGGCTGGTGTGTTGCGTTATGCGCGTCAGTCGTTGACGCAGGCGTTGCCGAACGCCGGGTTGAGCAGGGCGATCACGTTGACGGAGTTACCGCAAACGTTGACGGGGATGTGGATCGGGACCTGGATCACGTTGCCGGACAGCACACCCGGCGAACCGACCGCGGCACCCTCGGCACCGGCGTCGGCGAAGGCGGGAGCCGCCCCACCCAGAGCCAGGATGGCGCCGGCGATGACAGCAGCGCTCTTCTTCATGGTCTTTCCCTTCTCTGCGGTCATGCCCTGTGACGGCCGAAACCGAGCGAGCACAGCTTGAACGGCTCGCACCATGACCGGCAGGTTGTAGAACGAGGAATAGACGGCGGAAGAAACTATGGAACGCGCGTCGCCTGTCAATTCACTCGAACGCCCCTAGGGAATTGACAGGTCGGAGCAACGCGAGAGCCTCGGAAAAGGCCAACGAAAACCGCCCGGACAGCACGGTCTTCCCGTGCCGCCGGGCGGTTTCCCGGTGCTTGAGCGTGCGTCAGTTGTTGGCGACGCCGTTGCCCGCGAGGACGGAGACGTCGTCGACGAGGTGCGACAGCGGCTCGTCGTTCTTCGCCTGGGTGGAGTTCTCGGCGCACTGCTGGTTCTGCGGCGAGGACAGGACGGGGATGTCCTGGACACCGACGTTGACCAGGGCCAGCACCGACTGGACGTTCGCCTTGACCGGCAGGCCGACGCAGAGCTTGTTCAGGGAGCTCTGCACGAGCGTGGCCTGCGGGCTGAGGTCGCCGTTGGTGACGTTGTTGCCGAACGCCTCCGTGGCGCCGTTGCCGCTGAACGACGTGGTGCCCGTGTCGTTGCCGATGGCAAGCGCCTGAGGGGCCGCCGCCGCCGACACGCCCACGAAGGACGCGGCGACCGCCGCCGCGGCCATTGCCTTCTTCAGCATTTCGCTTTCCTTTCCTGGCTGTTCGCCAGACGCTTTCCTGGCTGGTCGCCAGACGTTCGTTCCTGCGGAGACATCAACCGGGAGGGCGCCGATTGGTTGCGGTAAGTCACCCGATCGGATCTTTTCGGGTGCACGGAGGAGACGGAATTCCCCTGAGGGCGCGCGGCCGATTTCCCGCGCGCCCCGTCGGCCATCCGGGTGAACGGCAGCAACCCCTCCCCCGGCCCGGCAGTTGAGCCGGGCACTCCGATGGACGGGGTTTCTCCAGAAGGGAATCGCAAGTGATCAAGAAGGTTCTGGCCGTCGCCGCGGTCGCCGCGTCCGTTGCCGGCGTCTCCGCCGCCGCCGCGTCGCCGGCCCTGGCCATCGGCAACGACACCGGCACGACGTCGTTCAGCGGCAACGGCGCCTCCCAGGCGTTCGGCAACTCCGCGACGTACGGCAACATGAGCCCGCAGATGGCGCTCATCCAGGGTTCGCTGAACAAGCCCTGCATCGGCCTGCCCGCGAAGGTCAACGCGCAGTCCCTGGTGGGTCTGCTCAACGTCGGCGTGCAGGACATCCCGATCCTGTCCTCGCCGCAGAACCAGCAGTGCGTCGAGAACTCCACCCAGGCCAAGGGCGACGAGCCGCTCTCCCACATCCTGGACGACATCTCCGCGCTGTCCGGCAACGGCGCCGCCAACAACTGAGCCTCCGCACGCTCTCGGGTCCCGCGCGGGACCCGGCCCTCCGGGCCGCCGACACGACCGGCGGCCCGTCGGTGTTTCCAGGGGCGGGTGCGACAAGGGGGGCGTTTGTGAACTTATCGGAATGCGCTACCCCGATAGGGTCAAAGACCGCAACCCCGGCGGCCGTCGACCCGTTGACGATCACGCAGCTCCTCCCCGGAGTCCGCCTTTCGAAGGGAACCAACATGAAGAAGCTGTGGGCAACCGCGGCCGTCGCCGCCTCCGTCGCCGGTCTCGCGGGCGCGGCCGCCCCGCAGGCCCTGGCCATCGGTGACGACCACGGCACCACGTCGTTCAGCGGCAACGGCGCCTCGCAGTCGTTCGGCAACTCGGCCACCTACGGCAACATGAGCCCGCAGCTGGCTCTGGTCCAGGGTTCGCTGAACAAGCCCTGCATCGGCCTGCCGGCGAAGCTCAACGCCCAGTCCCTGGTGGCCCTGGTCAACGTCGGCATCCAGGACATCCCCGTCCTGTCCTCGCCGCAGAACCAGCAGTGCGTCGAGAACTCCACCCAGGCCAAGGGCGACGAGCCGCTGTCGCACATCCTGGACGACATCTCCGCGCTGTCCGGCAACGGTGCCGGCAACGGCTGATCGAGCCCTCGCAGCGGCGGCCCACCGGTTCCGACCGGTGGGCCGCCGCCGTGTTTCCGGGCGCTGTCAGGACACGATGTCCTTGCGGGCGAAGCCGCGGAAGGCCAGGGCGAAGAGGATCAGGGCGTAGGTGACCGAGACCGAGGTGCCCTGGGCCATGCCCGCCCACTCGGCGTTCGGCTGGAGGATGTCGGCCCAGGCGAACTGCCAGTGCGCGGGCAGGAAGTCCCGCCAGTCGCCGAGGGCCGTCACGGCGTCCAGGACGTTGCCGACGATGGTCAGCCCGACCGCGCCGCCCACCGCGCCGAGCGGGGCGTCCGTCCGGGTGGAGAGCCAGAACGCGAGCCCGGCCGTGACCAGTTGTGAGACGAAGAGGTACAGCACGACCACGGCCAGCCGCCCGACCGCCGTCCCCGCCTCCACCGCCCCGCCGGTCGGCACCAGCAGCGGACCCCAGCCGTACGCGGCCGTGCCCACCGCCAGCGCCACCACGGGCAGCAGGATCATCGCGGCCAGGCTCATCCCCAGCCCCACCACCAGCTTGGACCAGAGCAGCCGGGCCCTGGGCACCGGTGCCGCCAGCAGATAGCGCAGCGAGGACCAGCCCGCCTCGGAGGCGACGGTGTCCCCGCAGAACAGGGCGACCGGGATGACCAGCAGGAAGCCCGCCGAGACGAAGAGGCTGACGGCGGCGAAGTTGGCGCCGGACGCGGTGGCCGTGTCCATCAGGGTGATCCGGCGTCCCCGTCCGGCCGGGTCGCCGCCGATCGCGAACGCGGCCAGCAGGATCAGCGGCAGCGCGGCCAGGATCGCGCCCATGACGAGGGTGCGGCGCCGCCCGAGCTGGCGGACGAGTTCCACGCGTACGGGCAGGGTGCGGGAGGCGCGGTAGCCGGGTGCCGTCGCCGCGGTCTCGGTGAGCGTGCTCACGCGGAGCCTCCGATCAGGGTGAGGAAGGCGTCCTCCAGACGCCGGTGCGGGCCGACGGAGAGCACGGGCACCTCCAGCCGGACCAGGTCCACGACGAGTTCGCCCGCGGTGCCGCCGGGTTCGAGGCGGATCAGGAGCCCGTCCTCGGCGCGGACGGCGGAGGCGACGCCGGGCAGCGCGGCCACCTTCTCCACGACCGGCTCGGCGACCGGGGTGCCGGTGCCGACGAGCAGGGTGTCGCCGGAGCCGACGATCTCCCGGACCGCGCCCGCCTGGACCAGCCGTCCCCGGTCCATGACGACCAGGTGGGTGCAGGACTGCTCGACCTCGGCGAGCAGGTGGCTGGAGACGATGACGGTGCGTCCGGCGGCCGCGTAGCGGATCAGCACCTCGCGCATCTCGCGGATCTGCGGCGGGTCCAGGCCGTTGGTGGGCTCGTCCAGGATCAGCAGGTCGGGCAGGCCCAGCATGGCCTGGGCGATGGCCAGGCGCTGGCGCATGCCCTGGGAGTAGGTGCGGACCGCGCGGGCCAGGGCGTCGCCGAGTCCGGCGATCTCCAGGGCCTCGTCCAGGTGGGCGTCCTCGGGCGGGCGGCCGGTGGCCCGCCAGTACAGCTCGAGGTTCTCCCGGCCGGTGAGGTGGGGCAGGAATCCGGCGCCCTCCACGAAGGCGCCGACGCGGGAGAGGACGGGGGCGCCGGGGCGGATGGCGTGGCCGAAGACGCGGATCTCGCCGCCGTCGGGCCGGATCAGGCCCATCAGCATGCGCAGGGTGGTGGTCTTGCCCGCGCCGTTGGGTCCGAGCAGGCCGAGCACCTGGCCCTTCTCGACGCGGAAGGAGAGGTCGCGTACGGCGTACCGGTCGGCGGAGCGGGCGTAGCGCTTGCTCAAGTCGCTGATGACCAGCGGGACTTCGGCCAGCTCGGGGTCGGGGGCGGGGGCGCTCGTGCGGCGGCGGGTGGTGAGGAGGAGGGCGAGGGCGGCCACCGCCCCCGCGAGGGGGAGCCACCAGACCCAGGAGGGCAGCGGGGTGGCCGCGGTGGTGACGGCGGGGGCCGTGGGCACGCTCAGCGGGCCCTTGAGGGAGACCGTGTAGGTCGCGGGGGCGTTCGGGGAGGCGTAGCCGAGGTCGGTGGAGGCGAGGACCAGACGGAGCCGGTGGCCCTGCTGCACCTCGTGGTCGACGGGCGGCAGGGTGACGGTGACGTCCTTGCCGGACTTGGCGCCGGTGATCCGGAGCGGGGTGACGAGCTGGCCGGGGAGCACCTGGCCGCCGCTCGGGCCGACGTCGTAGAGCTTGGCGAAGAGGACGGCGTCGTCGCTGGTGGACGTGATGTGGACGCGGGCGGTCGGGGTGCCGGTGACGCGGAGGGCGGTGCGCTGGGGGCGCGCGTCGAACTTGGCGTACTGGCCGGGGAAGTCGAGGGAGACGCCGGTGCCGAGGGCGGAGAGCTGGGCGAGGCCGCCGCCGCCGAGGCCGGGCAGGGCGGAGACGGCGGGCGGGCTGGCGCCTGCCGGGTTGGCGATGCGCTGCTCGCGGCCGGTGAGGGCGATGGTGCGGAGGTCGCCGCGCAGGCCGGGGTACGTGCTCGCGGTGGCGCCCCGGCTGCGGGTGCTGCCGTCGGTGGAGTCGACGCCTCCGGTGCGGGTGATCCGGAAGGCGGGGCCGGTGCCGACGGAGGCGCCCTTGAGGTAGTGGTCGAACCAGTCCCGCATCCGCCCCTGGACCCGGTCGGTCTCCAGGTCTCCACCGTCGTGGCCGCCCGCGATCCAGTCGACGTTGACGGGCGCGCCGTTGGCCTTGATCGCGCGCTCGGCGGCATCGGACTGGGCGAGGGTGAACAGGGAGTCGGTCTGGCCCTGGAAGAGCAGGGTGGGGACCTTGATCCGGTCGGCGACGGCGGACGGTGAGCGTTGCCGGAGCAGGGCGCGGGCGTCGGCGTCGGGGATGCCGGACTGGGCGACGCGCTGGTACATCTGGCACAGCGCGGGCTCGAACTGACCGCAGCCGCCGCCGGAGTTGAAGAAGACGCCGGTCCACAGCTTCTTGAAGACGCCGTTCGGGAAGAGGGCGTCGGCGAGGTCCCAGTAGGTCACGGCGGGCGCGATGGCGTCGACGCGCGGGTCGTGTCCGGCGGCCAGCAGGGAGATCGCGCCGCCGTAGGAGCCGCCCGCCATGCCCACGCGCGGGTCGCCGGGCTTGTCGAGGCGGACCTCGGGCCGCTCGGCCAGCCAGTCGATGAGGCGAGAGACGTCGGTGACCTCGTGCGCCGGGTCGTTGAGCCCGATCTTGCCCGTCGAGTGGCCGAATCCGCGCGCGGACCAGGTGAGTACGGCGTACCCGTGTCCGGCGAGGTCCTCGGCCTGGGCGCGCAGGTCCTGCTTGCTGCCGCCGAAGCCGTGGGCGAGGAGGACGGCCGGTCGGCGGCCGCCGCCTCCGGAGGTGAAGTAGGAGGTGTCCACGCGGGTGCCGTCCGCCATGGTGAGGACCTGGTCGGCGCGGTGCGGGCGGGGCGTGTCGGAGGCGGTCGCCGTCCAGGTGCCGGTGGCGGCGAGCAGGACGGCGGCCCCCAGCGCGGCGGCGGCCCGCCGGGGCCTCTTCAGCAGCCGGGACACTCGATGATCCATGTCCCAACGGTACGGGCCGCCTTGCCCGCCGGACGGCGCCGCCGGGCTGAACCCCCGCCCCTCCTTCGGGCGTACGGGTCCGGCCGGGTGTACTGCGGGCGCGGTAGGGGCCGCTCCGGTCAGGCTTCGGTGTCGTCGGGGAGCGAGACCAGCCAGTGGGTGTCGCGGCGGGGGCGCAGGTACAGCGCCCAGTAGAGGGTGGCGACGGCGGTGATGCCGCCCGTCCACAGCAGGTAAGCGGGGTCCTGCTGGACGAGGACGTAGCCGAGGACGGCGATGAGCAGGACGGGCACGGCGGGCCACAGCGGCATCCGCCAGGCGGGGAGGTGCCGGTGGCTGTCGCGGCGGCCCCGCAGGGCGGCGATGGCGACGAGCAGGTACATGCCGGTGACGGAGACCCCGGTGACGCCGTAGAGGGTGTCCAGGTCGACGAAGCAGAACAGCGCGCCGGGGACGCCGACGGCGAGGGTGGCGACCCAGGGCGAGCCGAAGCGGCCGAGCCGGGACAGCAGGGTGTTGACCGGGGTGGGCCATGCCTTGTCGCGGGCGGAGGCGAACAGGACGCGGGAGTTCTGGATGACCATCACGATGCCCGCGTTGACGATGGCGAGGGCGACGCAGAGGCTGACGAACGTACCGACGGCCGTGTTGGACCAGGCCGTCACCATGGCGCTGAGGTCGCCGCCGGTCAGTTCGCCCAGGTCGGTGGCGCCCATGGTGATGGCGGCGACCGGCACCAGGATGATCACGGTGGAGATGGCAAGGGTGGCGAGCACGGTACGGGCCACGTCGCGGCGCGGGTGCTCCAGTTCCTCGGAGAGGTAGACGGCGGTCGAGAAGCCCTGGGTGACGAAGAGGGCGATGGCGAGACCGGAGACGACCAGCAGCGCGGTCACGGGGTCGGTGCCACCGTGGGCTCCCGCCACCTCCATGGAGACCAGGCTGCCGACGCCCCGGTGGGCGTGGGAGAAGCCGAGCACCGCGACGACGGCCGCCGCGATCACCTCCAGGACCAGGAAGACGCCGGTGATCCAGGCGTTGGCGCGCAGGTCGAGCAGTCCGGCGAGGGTGGCGAGCAGCATGACGCCCGCGCCGGTGAGCGCGGGGTCCAGGTGGACGAGGGGGGCGAGGTAGTCGGCGGTGCCCATGGCGATGACGGGCGGCACGATCATCACGACCAGCAGGGACAGCACGAACACCAGCCAGCCCGTGAGCCGTCCGGCGAGGGTGGAGACCATGGCGTACTCGCCGCCCGCGCTGGGGATGAGGGTGCCCAGCTCGGCGTAGCAGAAGGCCACGGCGATACAGAGCAGGGAGCCGATGGCGATGGTGAGGGCGGTCGCGGTGCCGAGGGTGCCGAAGAGGTCGGGGACGACCACGAAGAGGGTGGAGGCGGGCGTCACGCAGGAGAGGGTCAGCAGGGTGCCGCCGACGACGCCGATGGACCGCTTGAGTTTGTGCCTCCCGTCGCCGGTCTCTTCGGCGGTGGCTGGCTCGGCGGGGCGGAGCGTGTCGGTCATGCGGCGTCCGATCGACTCGTGTGGTGAGGATTCGGGCGGGAGCGGTATCGCCTCCGGCGGCTCGCTGTGTGTCGTACGTCTCGCTCCCGGCGCTGCATCGAACACCGACGAAAACCACCACGTCAATGGCTGCCTACCTACGAAATCCGCATCCCTGACGGCCCGTTGGCGACCGAAACAGCAGCATCTCGCAGGCGTCCGCGCCCTTGTCGGCCGTACGGGAACCGCAGGCGGTGGCCGAAAAAAGACCGGGCCCCGAGGCAGCGGGTGCTGGCTCGGGGCCGGGATGCGCGCGCGGGTCAGTGGTTGCGCGGGAAGCCCAGGTCGACTCCGGCGGGGGCGTCGGAGGGGTCGGGCCAGCGGGTGGTGACGACCTTGCCGCGGGTGTAGAAGTGCGTCCCGTCGTTGCCGTAGATGTGGTGGTCCCCGAAGAGGGAGTCCTTCCAGCCGCCGAAGGAGTGGTAGCCGACCGGGACCGGGATGGGGACGTTGACGCCGACCATGCCTGCCTCGATCTCCAGCTGGAAGCGGCGGGCGGCGCCTCCGTCGCGGGTGAAGATCGCGGTGCCGTTGCCGTAGGGGGAGGCGTTGATGAGGGCGACGCCGTCCTCGTAGGTGTCGACGCGCAGCACGGACAGCACCGGGCCGAAGATCTCGTCCTGGTACGCCTTGGCGCTGACCGGCACCCTGTCGAGCAGGGAGATGCCGATCCAGTGGCCGTTCTCGTGGCCGTCCACGGTGTAGCCGGTGCCGTCGAGCACCACCTCGGCGCCCTCGTCGGCGGCGCCGGAGACGTAGGACGCCACCTTGTCCCGGTGGACCTTGGTGATCAGCGGGCCCATCTCCGAGGTGGGGTCGGTGCCGGGGCCGATCTTGATCTTCTCGGCGCGCTCGCGGATCTTCTGCACCAGCTCGTCGCCGATGGAGCCGACCGCGACGACCGCCGAGATGGCCATGCAGCGTTCGCCCGCCGAGCCGTAGGCGGCGGACACGGCGGCGTCGGCGGCCGCGTCGAGGTCGGCGTCGGGGAGGACCAGCATGTGGTTCTTGGCGCCGCCGAGGGCCTGGACGCGCTTGCCGTGGGCGGAGGCGGTGGTGTGGATGTAGCGGGCGATCGGGGTGGAGCCGACGAAGGACACCGCCTGCACGTCCGGGTGCTCCAGCAGCCGGTCGACGGCCACCTTGTCGCCGTGCACGACGTTGAAGACGCCGTCCGGCAGCCCGGCCTCGGCCAGCAGTTCCGCCAGCTTGAGAGCGGCCGACGGGTCCTTCTCCGACGGCTTCAGCACGAAGGTGTTGCCGCACGCGATGGCGAGGGGGAACATCCACATCGGCACCATCGCCGGGAAGTTGAACGGGGTGATGCCCGCGACCACGCCGAGCGGCTGCCGGAGCGCGGCCACGTCGACGCCGGTGGCGACCTGGGTGGACAGCTCGCCCTTGAGCTGGACGCTGATCCCGCAGGCCAGGTCCACGATCTCCAGGCCGCGCGCGACCTCGCCGAGGGCGTCGGAGTGCACCTTGCCGTGCTCGGCGGTGATCAGCGCGGCGATGTCGTCGCGGTGCTGGTCCAGCAGGGCGCGGAACTTGAAGAGGACCGTGGTGCGCTGGGCCAGCGACGACTGTCCCCAGGTGGCGAAGGCGTCCTTGGCGGCGGCGACCGCCGCGTCCACCTCCTCGACGGAGGCGAAGGCGACCTTGGTGGTGACCTCGCCGGTCGCCGGGTCGGTGACCGGGCCGTACGAGCCCGACGCGCCCTCGGCGGTCTTGCCGCCGATCCAGTGGTTGACGATCTTCGTCATGTCCTCGGGCTCCTTCTACAGATGGCGGCGGCGGGCCGGCAGGTGCCGTTCGTACAGCTCGCGTGCCTTGACCGCGGACGGTCGGGTCGCGGTCTCGGCCACAGGAACATCCCACCAGGCCGCGGCCGGGGGCGCGCCCGACACACTGTCGGACGTTTCGGTCTCCACGTAGACACAAGTGGGAGTGTCGGCGGCGCGGGCCTCGGCGAGGGCGGTCCGCAGCTCGGCGACGGTCCGGGCACGCAGCACCCGCATGCCGAGGCTGGCCGCGTTGGCGGCGAGGTCGACCGGGAGCGGCGGCCCGGTGAGGGTGCCGTCCTCGGCGGGGTACCGGTAGGCGGTGCCGAAGCGCTCGGCGCCGACCGACTCGGACAGCCCGCCGATGGACGCGTACCCGTGGTTCTGGAGGAGCACCATCTTGACCGCGACGCCCTCCTGGACGGCGGTGACGATCTCGGTCGGCATCATCAGATAGGTGCCGTCGCCGACCAGCGCCCAGACGTGCCGCTCGGGCGCGGCGAGCTTCACGCCGAGGGCGGCGGGGATCTCGTAGCCCATGCAGGAGTAGCCGTACTCCAGGTGGTACTGGTCGCGGGCGCGGGTCCGCCAGAGTTTGTGCAGGTCGCCGGGGAGGGACCCGGCGGCGTTGACGATGATGTCGCGCTCGTCCACCAGGGCGTCCAGCGCGCCGATCACCTGGGCCTGGGTCGGCACCGCGTCCGGGTCGTCGGCGGCGAAGCAGGTGTCCACACGGCGCTCCCAGTCCGCCTTGGCCGGCGTGTACGCGGCGAGGTACTCCTCCGGCACCCGGTGCTCGTGCATCCCCAGTG
Source organism: Streptomyces sp. NPDC090119 (assembly GCF_044747085.1). Classification (NCBI taxonomy): domain Bacteria; kingdom Bacillati; phylum Actinomycetota; class Actinomycetes; order Kitasatosporales; family Streptomycetaceae; genus Streptomyces; species Streptomyces sp. NPDC090119. Next base: position 884,901 of record NZ_JBIVDK010000002.1, read on the forward strand.
CCTCGGTCAGCTCACCGAGGCCGCTGCGGGCGTCGGCGATCAGCGGCAGCCCGGCCATCTTGTGGCCGTCGAAGGGCGCGATGTTGAGGTTGAGGAAGCGGACGCCGGGGCCTTCGAAGAGGGTGCCGGAGGCGGTGGTGAAGTCGGTGTAGCGGGTGCCGATCCCGATCACCAGGTCGGCGGTGCGGGCGAGTTGGTCGGCGGTGTCGGTGCCGGTGTGGCCGATGCCGCCCACGTCCTGGGGATGGTCGTACGGCAGCGAGCCCTTGCCCGCCTGGGTGGCGGCGACCGGGATGCCGGTGGCGGCGGCGAACTCCGCGAGCGCGTCCTCGGCGCGGCTGTGGTGGACCCCGCCGCCCGCGACGACGAGGGGACGCCGGGCCGCCCTGATCTCCCGTACCGCTTCGGCGAGTTCGGCCGGGTCGGCGCCGGGTCGGCGCACGGTCCACACCCGGTCGGTGAAGAACTCCTCGGGCCAGTCGTACGCCTCCGCCTGCACGTCCTGCGGGAGGGCGAGGGTGACGGCGCCGGTGTCCACCGGGTCGGTGAGCACCCGCATGGCCGCCAGCGCGCTCGGGATCAGGGCCTCGGGGCGTGTGATCCGGTCGAAGTACCGGGACACCGGGCGCAGGGTGTCGTTCACCGACACGTCGCCCGCGTAGGGGAGTTCGAGCTGCTGGAGGACGGGGTCGGCGGGTCGGGTGGCGAAGACGTCGCCGGGGAGCAGCAGGACGGGGAGGTGGTTGACGGTGGCGAGGGCGGCGCCGGTGACGAGGTTGGTGGCGCCGGGGCCGATGGAGGTGGTCACCGCGTGGGTGGAGAGGCGGTTGGACTGGCGGGCGTAGCCGACGGCCGCGTGCACCATCGCCTGCTCGTTGCGGCCCTGGTGGTAGGGCATCGAGTCCCGGTGTTCCAGCAGTGCTTGGCCGATCCCGGCGACGTTGCCGTGACCGAAGATCCCCCAGGTGGCGCCGATGAGCCGCTGCCGTACGCCGTCGCGTTCGGTGTGCTGGGCGGCGAGGAAGCGGACGAGCGCCTGCGCGACCGTGAGCCGGATGGTCACCGGTAACCCCCTGTGTGGTCGGGGTGGAAGCTGATCCGCCATTCCCGGTCGGCGCCGGGTCCGGCCATCACGTTCAGGTAGTACATGGCGTGCCCGGGCTGGGCGATCGACGGGCCGTGCCAGCCGTTGGGGACCAGCACCGCGTCACCCGTGCGGACCTCGGCGAGCAGGTCGGCGCCGCCGGGGCGGGAGGGGAAGACGCGCTGGTAGCCGAGGCCGCCGTCCTCGATCTCGAAGTAGTAGATCTCCTCCAGCTCCGTCTCCTCCCCCGGCCGGTGCTCGTCGTGCTTGTGCGGCGGGTAGGACGACCAGTTGCCGCCGGGGGTGATGACCTCCACGGCGATGAGCCGGTCGCAGTCGAAGGTGTCGGCGGCGGCGAAGTTGCGCACCTGGCGGGCGCAGGTGCCGCTGCCGCGTTCTTCGACGGGGACCTCCGGCGCGGGGCCGTAGCGGGCGGGGAGTCGTCGCTCGCACTTCGCTCCTGCCAGGGCGAAGCGGCCTCCCGCGCCGGAGGCGATCTGGACCCGGCTGTCGCGGGGGGCGTACGCGAAGTCGGAGACTGCCGCGAACACGTTCTCCCGGCCCCGGATCTGAAACTCGTTCTCGTCAATTTGTACGGTACATGCACCTTGCAGGGGGAGCACGATCCATTCGGCGTCGCCGGTGTCGAAGGTATGGCTGCCGCCCGCTTCCAACGCCACGACGCGCAGACGCGTGTGCGCCCAACCCTCTTGACCTGGCCCGATGTCGAGCGCGTACGGGCCGCTCGCGGCCTCGCCGTGCGGGAGGTGGAGTCGGGTGCCGGTCATGCGGGCCCTTCCAGCAGTCCTGCGGCGGTGTCCACGGCGGCGGCCACGTCGCCGTCCGCCGGGTACAGCAGTGTGCGGCCGACCACCAGGCCGCGCACGGTGGGCAGTCGCAGCGCGCCGCGCCACTTCTCGTACGCGGCGGTCTGCTCCTGGGGCGAGCCGCCCGCCTCGCCGCCGAGCAGCACGGCGGGCAGCGTGGTGGTCGCCATGACGTCGGCCATGTCGTCCGGGTTCTCCGTGACGGGCACCTTCAACCAGGTGTAGGCGGACGTGCCGCCGAGTCCGGAGGCGATGGCGAGGGAGGTGGTGACGGCCTCGGCGGACAGATCGTTGCGCAGCCGTCCGTCCGGGCCGCGTCGGCTGAGGAACGGCTCGACGAACACCGGGAGTCGGCGTTCCGCCATGGCGTCGACGGCGCGGGCGGCAGCCTCCAGCGTGGTCAGCGAGCCGGGGTCGGTGTGGTCGATGCGCAGCAGCAGCTTGCCCGCGTCGAAGCGGCGGCGCTGGATGTCCTCGGGGCGGTGTCCGGTGAAGCGGTCGTCCAGTTCGAAGCGGGCGCCCTGGAGGCCGCCCCGGTTCATCGAGCCGAGGACGACCTTGCCGTCCAGGGCGCCGAGCAGCAGCAGGTCGTCGAGGATGTCGGCGGTGGCCAGCACCCCGTCGACGCCGGGCCGGGACAGCGCCAGGCACAGCCGGTCCAGCAGGTCGGCGCGGTTGGCCATGGCGAGAGGGCGGCCGCCCGCGCCGAGCGCCCCGCGCGCCGGATGGTCGGCGGCGACGATCAGCAGCCGCTCGCTCGGCCCGAGCAGCGGGCGCCGCACCCGGCGCGCGGCGGCCTCGGCGATCGCCTCGGGGTGCCGGGTGCGGAGGTGGACGAGGGCGGCGACATCGACCCGGGCGGTACTCATCGCGGGGCTCCAGCGGTGGCATCGGCGGGGTGGGGGCCGCACGCGCCCCGGGCCCCGGCGGCGGCACGGGCTCCAGTGGCGGCACCGGCTCCAGCGGCGGCCCTCGCCTCGTCGTCGGCAGCGTCTCCGCCGGGAATTCCCCTCGCGGTCGTCGCCCCCGCCCGGCCGGGGCTCATCGCACCGCTCCGGCGGCCAGCGCGGCCGACACCTCGTCCGGGGTCGGCATCGCCGACGAGCACTCCAGCCGGGAGGCCACGATGGCCCCGGCCGCGTTGGCGTGCCGCATGACCGTCTCCAGGTCCCACCCGGCCAGCAGACCGTGGCAGAGCGAGCCGCCGAACGCGTCGCCCGCGCCGAGGCCGTTGAGGACGGTGACGGGCAGCGGGGGCACCTCCGCGCTCTCGCCTTCGCGGTGGACGGCGAGGACGCCCTTGGGGCCCTGCTTCACCACCGCCAGCTCCACCCCGGCGGCCAGCAGCGCGCGGGCGGCGGCGTGCGGGTCGCGGGTGCCGGTGGCGATCTCCACCTCGTCCACGTTGCCGACGGCGACGGTGGCGTGCCGCAGGGCCTCGGCGTAGAAGGGGCGGGCGGCGTCCGGGTCGCTCCAGAACATGGGCCGCCAGTCCAGGTCGAACACGGTGATGCCGGACCGGGCGCGGTGGGTGAGGGCGTCGAGGGTGGCGGTGCGGCTGGGCTCCTCGCTCAGGCCGGTGCCGGTGACCCAGAAGACGCGGGCCGCGCGGATCGCTTCGAGGTCGAGTTCGCCGGGGTGGATCTCCAGGTCGGGGGCCTTGGGCAGCCGGTAGAAGTAGAGCGGGAAGTCGTCCGGCGGGAAGACCTCGCAGAAGGTGACCGGGGTGGGCAGTCCGGGGACGGGGGTGACCCAGCGGTCGTCCACGCCGAAGCCGCGCAGGGCCTCATGGAGGTACGTACCGAACGGATCGTCACCGGTACGGGTGATGACGGCGGTTCCGAGACCGAGCCGGGCGGCGGCGACGGCGACATTGGTGGCGGAGCCGCCGAGGAACTTGCCGAAGGACGACACCCGGTCGAGCGGGACACCGGTCTGGAGGGGGTAGAGGTCCACCCCGATACGTCCCATGGTGATCAGGTCGTACGCCATCGACTCCCCTTCAGCAGTTCGTCAGGACTACCCCCGGCGGGACTCTCCCCCGGCTTTCTAGTCCGGTCCGGTGAGCCCTGTCAACGTTTTGTCCAGACATTCGGACCAGCTATTGACACGCTTTCCGGGCGGCCCGCACGCTGGCGGCCATGACGTCGATGCCGTCCTCCCCGCTGTCCCGCGTCCGTATCGGGTCGGCGCCCGATTCCTGGGGTGTCTGGTTCCCGGACGACCCCGCCCAGGTCCCGTGGCGGCGCTTCCTCGACGAGGTGGCCGAGTCCGGTTACGAGTGGATCGAGCTGGGCCCCTACGGGTATCTGCCCACCGACCCCGAGGTGCTCGCCGAGGAGACCGCCCGGCGTGGCCTGAAGGTGTCGGCCGGGACCGTCTTCACCGGGCTGCACCACGGCCCGGCGGTGTGGGAGAGGACCTGGGAGCACGTCTCCGCCATCGCGGAGCTGACGCGGGCGACGGGCGCCCGGCATCTGGTCGTCATCCCCTCCTTCTGGCGGGACGACCGCACGGGCGCGGTGCTGGAGCCCGCCGAACTGACCCCGGCCCAGTGGCGCGACCTGACCGCGCAGACCGAACGGCTGGGCCACGAGGTGCGCGAGCGGTACGGCCTGACGATCGTCGTCCACCCGCACGCCGACACCCACATCGACACCGAGGCGAACGTCACCCGCTTCCTCGACGCCACCGACCCCGACCTGGTCTCCCTCTGTCTGGACACCGGGCACTACGCCTACTGCGGCGGCGACAGCGTCGAGCTGATCGAGACCTACGGCGAGCGGCTCGGCTACCTCCATCTGAAGCAGGTCGACCCGGAGATCCTGGCTCGGGTACGGGCGGACGGCACCCCGTTCGGCCCGGCGGTCGCGCGGGGCGTGATGTGCGAACCGCCCGCCGGGGTACCCGCCCTGGGCCCGGTCCTGGAGGCGGCGGCGAAGCTGGACACCGACCTCTTCGCCATCGTCGAGCAGGACATGTACCCCTGCGAGCCGGACCGCCCGCTGCCGATCGCCCGCCGCACCCGCGCGTTCCTGAAGTCGTGCGGCGTATGAACGTACCGCCGCGCCGATAAGCGCACCGCGCGCGGGCGCGCACGACGGCCGGACCCGTACGGGTCAACCCGCCACGCCCGGCGTACGCCCGCTTCTTCTGCTGTGGTTGTGTCACGAACGCGCCCCTCCTGTCACATATGTCGCGCGTACGCGGGTTCTCCGTCACACCCGGCCCACAGCCGCTTGCTCGTGGTCACTCTGCGTCGTTGACCGGGCACAGGCTTGGTGATCACCAGCACAGCGCCCGGCTCCCCCGACGGCCGTTCCCCGGCCGCCGCCGCGGCGCGCGCAGGAGGTGCGACGCATGACCGACCGCAGGCTCTGGTCCTACAAGGAGATCGCGGCACACATCCGGGTACAGCCGGACACCGTTCGGTCCTACCGGAAACACGGCCTGCTGCCACCGCCCGACCTCGTGGAGGGCGGCAAGCCCTACTGGTACGCCGACACCGTGCGCGCCTGGGTCGCCTCCCGGCCCGGCAACCGGGGCCGCAGAGACGGCTGATGCCCGCGCCGACCGACCCGGAACGCCCGTACGCCTCCCCTCGGGGACGGTGTGCGGGCGTTCGTCGTACTGCGACAAAGCGGGCGTATACATAGGGTGCCGGTGAATCCACCCCGGTTCGGCACCCCCCTTGGGGAATACCCCCTAGGGGTATAGTGTTCGAACAGTGAGGGTCCCCCGAGGACACCCCGGTGCGACCCCGCACGACCCCCGCACGACGAGGAGAACGACATGAGCGCCCAGACCGACACCCCCGGCTCCGTCACCGCCGTCTACCAGGTGAGCGGCATGAGCTGCGGCCACTGCGAGGGCTCCGTCTCCGCCGAGATCTCCGAGATCCCCGGCGTCAGCTCGGTGAAGGCCGTCGCCTCCAGCGGCGAGGTCACCGTCGTCTCGGCGGCCCCGCTCGACGAGGAGGCCGTGCGCGCCGCCGTCGACGAGGCGGGCTTCGAGCTGACCGGCCGGGCCTGAGCAGCACCTCCGCTGGTCCGCGCGGTAGGCGCGCGGACCGCGCAACCCTTCCCCGACCGGGCCGTACCGACCAGCTCATACTGGATTCCGTAAGGTCCGGTCCGATGTCTGGAGTCCGGGCATGACCAGCACCACCGCAGAGACGGGGCGTACGGCGCCCACCGCGGACGAAAGCCGGGTCGAGCTGCTCATCGGCGGCATGACCTGCGCGTCCTGCGCCGCGCGGGTGGAGAAGAAGCTCAACCGCATGGACGGCGTGAGCGCCACCGTGAACTACGCGACGGAGAAGGCGAAGGTCAGCTTCGGCGACGGCGTCCGCGTCGCGGACCTGATCGCGGTCGTCGAGAAGACCGGGTACACCGCCGAGGAACCCGCGCCCCCGGAGCCCGAACCGGCCGCCGACGCGGACGAGTCCGGCGACCGGAGCGAGCGCGACCCCGAGCTGTCCGCGCTCCGGCAGCGGCTGCTCGTCTCCGCCCTGCTCGCCGCGCCCGTCATCCTGATGGCCATGGTCCCGGCGCTCCAGTTCGACAACTGGCAGTGGCTCTCGCTGACCCTCGCCGCGCCCGTCGTCGTCTGGGGCGGGCTGCCCTTCCACCGGGCCGCCTGGACCAACCTGCGGCACGGCGCGGCCACCATGGACACCCTGGTCTCGGTCGGCACGCTGGCCGCGTTCGGCTGGTCGCTGTGGGCCCTGTTCTTCGGCCACGCGGGCATGCCCGGCATGCGGCACGCCTTCTCGTTCACCGTCTCCCGCACCGAGGGCACCTCCGTCATCTACCTGGAGGTCGCCGCCGGGGTCGTCGCGCTGATCCTGCTCGGCCGCTACCTGGAGGCCCGCTCCAAGCGCCGGGCCGGTGCCGCGCTGCGGGCGCTGATGGAGCTGGGCGCCAAGGACGTGACCGTACTGCGGGACGGGCGCGAGACGCGGGTGCCGGTGGGCTCGCTCGTCGTGGGCGACCGGTTCGTGGTGCGGCCCGGCGAGAAGATCGCCACCGACGGCACGGTGCTGGAGGGCACCTCCGCCGTCGACGCGTCCATGCTGACCGGCGAGTCCGTGCCCGTCGACGTCGCCCCCGGCGACCGGGTCACCGGCGCCACCGTCAACGCGGGCGGGCGACTGCTGGTCGAGGCGACCCGGGTCGGCGGCGACACCCAGCTGGCCCGGATGGCCCGGCTGGTGGAGGACGCGCAGAACGGCAAGGCCGAGGTGCAGCGCCTGGCCGACCGGATCTCCGCCGTGTTCGTGCCCGTCGTCATCCTCATCGCGCTGGGTACCTTCGGCGTCTGGCTGGGCGTCACCGGGGACACGGTCGCCGCGTTCACCGCCGCCGTCGCCGTACTGATCATCGCCTGCCCCTGCGCCCTGGGCCTCGCCACCCCGACCGCGCTGATGGTCGGCACCGGGCGCGGCGCGCAGCTCGGCATCCTCATCAAGGGCCCCGAGGTGCTGGAGTCCACCCGCCGCGTCGACACCGTCGTCCTCGACAAGACCGGCACCGTCACCACCGGGCGGATGACGCTCCTGGAGGTGTACACCGCCCCCGGCGAGGACGAGAAGCAGGTGCTGCGGCTCGTCGGCGCCCTGGAGCACGCCTCCGAGCATCCCGTGGCCCGCGCGGTCGCGGAGGGCGCCGAAGAACGGGTCGGCACGCTGCCCCCGGCCGAGCACTTCGAGAACGTCCCCGGCCGCGGCGTACGCGGCCGTGTGGACGGCCACGAGGTGGCCGCCGGACGGCTCTGGGACGACCTGCCCCAGGAACTGGCCGCCGCCCGCTCCAGGGCCGAACAGGAGGGCCGTACGGCCGTCGTGGCGGGCTGGGACGGCCAGCCCCGCGCGGTGCTCGCCGTCGCGGACGCGGTGAAGGAGACCAGCGCCGAGGCGGTACGGGAACTGCGCGCCCTCGGTCTGACGCCGGTGCTGCTCACCGGGGACAACCGCACGGTCGCCGAGGCGGTCGCGCGTGAGGTCGGCATCGACGAGGTGATCGCCGAGGTGCTGCCCGAGGACAAGGTGGACGTGGTCCGGAAGCTGCAGCGCGAGGGCCGGAGCGTCGCCATGGTCGGGGACGGGGTGAACGACGCTGCCGCGCTCGCCACCGCCGACCTCGGCCTCGCCATGGGCACCGGCACCGACGCGGCCATCGAGGCCGGGGACCTCACCCTGGTCCGGGGCGATCTGCGGGTGGCCGCCGACGCCATCCGGCTCTCACGGCGCACCCTCGCCACCATCAAGGGCAACCTGGTGTGGGCCTTCGGCTACAACGTCGCCGCGCTGCCGCTGGCCGCGGCGGGTCTGCTGAACCCGATGATCGCGGGCGCGGCGATGGCGTTCTCCTCGGTGTTCGTGGTGACCAACAGCCTGCGGCTGCGCCGGTTCCACTGAGCCGGGCCAGGAAGTCACCGGGAAAAGCTGGCCCAGGAGAAGTAAGAGTCCCTCTAGAGTCCGGCGCGCACCTCACATAAGCTCTTCACAAGGCTCGCGCATCTTCCTTACGCTTGGGCCCCGATCGCCGTATCGGGGCTCTTGCGCACCTATGGGACGTATGCAAGAGACGCAGATCACAGTGACGCGAACGTAACCATCGAAGGGGTTCGACGGTCTAAGTTGGCGGTGTCAGTCCAGCGTCTTGGGGGGCGCCGGCTGGCATCTGGAGTCGTCTTGGGGGACTTCTCCGGAGATGCGTTGCCGGGGCACGTACACCGGGAAGCTTTGAGCGGCCCTCCCAGCGTGCGCTGTCCCGGCAGACCGCAAGCGTTTTACATCACTGGAGCACGGCGGGTCCGCCCGTCCTGCTCGGACAGCGAATTCAGGCGCTGTCTCTCCGAGCGCCCGGCCCGGATCCCGTGGGGGGAATCCGCACCGGGGCATGGGAAGGCGCCCTGGACGTCGGCCCGTGGGGGGACCGACGCCAGGGCGCCTTCCGCTTTTCACACCTTTTTTCAGGGCTCGGTTCGCCTCCGGGGCGCTGAAGCCGGTGTCGACAGCCCGACCGTGCTCAGCCCTTCGGGCCTCCGCGCACTCGACCTCTCGACACCGACGCGCCCCTTCGGCTCACTCGCCGGTCGCTCGGCAGTCGCTCAGCGCTGCTCGACCGGCACGAAGTCGCGCTCGACGACGCCCGTGTAGATCTGGCGCGGGCGGCCGATGCGGGAACCCGGCTCCTTGATCATCTCGGTCCACTGGGCGATCCAGCCCGGCAGGCGGCCCAGCGCGAACAGGACCGTGAACATCTCGGTCGGGAAGCCCATGGCCCGGTAGATCAGACCGGTGTAGAAGTCCACGTTGGGGTAGAGGTTGCGCGAGACGAAGTAGTCGTCGGACAGCGCGTGCTCCTCCAGCTTGAGCGCGATGTCCAGCAGCTCGTCGGACTTGCCGAGCGCGGAGAGGACGTCGTGCGCGGCAGCCTTGATGATCTTGGCGCGCGGGTCGAAGGACTTGTACACCCGGTGGCCGAAGCCCATCAGGCGGACGCCGTCCTCCTTGTTCTTCACCTTGCGGATGAAGGAGTCGACGTCGCCGCCGTTGGCCTTGATGCCCTCCAGCATCTCCAGCACCGACTGGTTGGCGCCGCCGTGCAGCGGGCCCCACAGCGCGTTGATGCCCGCGGAGATCGAGGCGAACATGTTGGCCTGCGAGGAGCCGACCAGGCGGACCGTGGAGGTCGAGCAGTTCTGCTCGTGGTCCGCGTGCAGGATCAGCAGCTTGTCCAGCGCGGAGACGACGACCGGGTCGAGGTCGTACTCCTGCGCGGGCACCGAGAACGTCATGCGCAGGAAGTTCTCGACGTAGCCGAGGTCGTTGCGCGGGTAGACGAACGGGTGGCCGATCGACTTCTTGTACGCGTACGCCGCGATCGTCGGGAGCTTGGCGAGCAGCCGGATCGTGGAGAGGTCGCGCTGCTGCTCGTCGAAGGGGTTGTGGCTGTCCTGGTAGAAGGTGGACAGCGCCGAGACCACCGAGGACAGCATGGCCATCGGGTGGGCGTCGCGCGGGAAGCCCCGGTAGAAGTTCTTGACGTCCTCGTGCAGCAGGGTGTGCCGCGTGATGTCGCCCTGGAACTTGGCCAGCTCGTCGACGGTCGGCAGCTCACCGTTGATGAGGAGGTACGCCACCTCGAGGAAGCTGGAGCTCTCGGCCAGCTGCTCGATCGGGTAGCCGCGGTAGCGGAGGATGCCCGCCTCGCCGTCGAGGTAGGTGACGGCGGATTTGTACGCGGCCGTGTTGCCGTAGCCGCTGTCCAGGGTCACCAGACCGGTCTGGGCGCGGAGCTTCCCGATGTCGAAGCCCTTGTCACCGACGGTGCTGTCGACCACCGGATAGGTGTACTCGCCGTCGCCGACCCTCAGTACTACAGCGTCGTTCTTGGTGTGCTCGCTCACGTCTTCCCTCACCGACTTAGTGCCTCATCTTCGAGGTGCCCTGACTGTCTCTACCATCCCCCATTTGGCTCAGGAGAGTGCACTCGGGGTCGCCACTTGGCCCACTGGCGGCACTCAGTGCCGTCAACCTGCTCATCCTGCCCCCTGGCCGGGGCATCCGGAAGTGCTCTGTGACCTTCACGACTCGTTTGATCGATCATTTTCGCCGAGGCGTCCGGAACCGGCGAGCCTGAAGTCGAGCGCCGTGCACCGCCGACCGGCCGATACCGTGCGTACGGCCTGCCCGATGGCCTTGCGCGAACCCACCAGCACCACCAGCTTCTTGGCGCGGGTGACCGCCGTGTACAGCAGGTTGCGCTGGAGCATCATCCAGGCCCCGGTGGTGACCGGGATCACCACGGCCGGGTATTCACTGCCCTGGGAGCGGTGAATGGTCACGGCGTAGGCGTGGGCCAGTTCGTCCAGTTCGTCGAACTCGTACCCCACCTCCTCGTCCTCGTCCGTCAGCACCGTCAGCCGCTGCTCGACCGGATCGAGTGAGGTCACCACGCCCACGGTGCCGTTGAAGACGCCGTTCTCGCCCTTGTCGTAGTTGTTGCGGATCTGGGTGACCTTGTCGCCGACCCGGAAGACCCGGCCGCCGAACCGCTTCTCCGGCACGTCGGGGCGGCCGGGGGTGACGGCCTGCTGGAGCAGGGCGTTGAGGGCACCGGCACCCGCCGGGCCCCGGTGCATGGGGGCGAGGACCTGCACGTCGCGGCGGGGGTCGAGGCCGAAGCGGGCCGGGATGCGGCGGGCGGCCACGTCCACGGTGAGCCGCCCGGCCTCCTCGGTGTCGTCCTCGACGAACAGGAAGAAGTCGTCCAGCCCGTCGGTGAGCGGGTGTTGGCCCGCATTGATCCGGTGCGCGTTGGTGACCACGCCGGACCGCTGGGCCTGGCGGAAGACGCGGGTGAGCCGGACGGCGGGCACCGGGCTGCCCTCGGCCAGCAGATCGCGCAGCACCTCCCCCGCGCCGACGCTGGGCAGCTGGTCCACGTCGCCGACGAAGAGCAGATGGGCGCCGGGCGGTACGGCCTTGACCAGCTTGTTGGCGAGGAGGAGGTCCAGCATGGACGCCTCGTCCACCACCACGAGGTCGGCGTCCAGCGGGCGGTCGCGGTCGTAGGCGGCGTCCCCGCCGGGCTTCAGCTCCAGCAGCCGGTGCACGGTGGACGCCTCGGTGCCGGTCAGCTCGGCCAGCCGCTTGGCGGCGCGTCCGGTGGGCGCGGCGAGCACCACCTTGGCCCGGCGGGCGCGGGCGAGTTCGACCACCGAGCGGACGGTGAAGGACTTGCCGCAGCCGGGCCCGCCGGTGAGGACGGCGACCTTCTCGGTGAGCGCGAGCCGGACGGCCGCCTCCTGCTCGGGCGCGAGGTCGGTGCCGGTACGGGCCTTCAGCCAGCCGAGCGCCTTGTCCCAGTTCACGTCCCGGAAGACGGGCATCCGGTCCTCCCCGGTGCGCAGCAGGCGCGACAGCTGGGCGGCGAGGGAGAGTTCGGCCCGGTGGAAGGGGACGAGGTACACGGCGGTGACGGGCTCGCCGCCGTCCGGTCCGGGGACCTTCTCCCGTACGACACCGGGCTCCTCGCCCTCCTCGCCGGGGGCCGCCAACTCGGCCAGGCACTCGATGACCAGGCCGGTGTCGACCTGGAGGAGCTTGACCGCGTCCGCGATGAGGCGTTCCTCGGGGAGATGGCAGTGGCCCTGGTCGGTGGACTGGGAGAGGGCGTACTGGAGCCCGGCCTTGACGCGTTCGGGGCTGTCGTGCGGGATGCCGACCGACTGGGCGATCTTGTCGGCGGTGAGGAAGCCGATGCCCCAGACGTCGGCGGCGAGCCGGTACGGCTGGTTCTTCACCACGGAGATGGAGGCGTCGCCGTACTTCTTGTAGATGCGCACGGCGATGGAGGTGGAGACCTCGACGGTCTGGAGGAAGAGCATCACCTCCTTGATCGCCTTCTGCTCCTCCCAGGCGTCGGTGATGCGCGCGGTGCGCTTGGGGCCGAGGCCGGGGACCTCGATCAGGCGCTTGGGCTCCTCCTCGATGATCCGCAGGGTGTCCAGGCCGAAGTGCCGGGTGATGCGGTCGGCGAAGACCGGGCCGATGCCCTTGACCAGTCCGGAGCCGAGATAGCGGCGGATGCCCTGGATGGTGGCGGGGAGGACGGTCGTGTAGTTCTCGCAGGTGAACTGCTTGCCGTACTGCGGATGCGAGCCCCAGCGGCCCTGCATCCGCAGTGACTCCCCCACCTGGGCGCCGAGCAGCGCGCCGACCACGGTGAGCAGGTCGCCGCCGCCCCGGCCGGTGTCGAGGCGGGCGACGGTGTACCCGGTCTCCTCGTCGGCGTAGGTGATGCGCTCCAGCACACCTTCCAGTACGGCCAACTGCCGTTCGCCCGTGGTGTTCCCCGTCTGTCGTGCCATGGGGCGACGGTACCGGCGAGGGCCGACAGCGAGCCGTGCCCCGGTTGCGCTCATCTGAGCGGAGTTCATCACAGTTTGATTTCAGCCACCCTCGAGGGGGTTGTCCAGGGCCCGTGTAATCGATTCCAATCCTCCGGAACACGTCGTTGAAAACGATTCCACAAGGAGGTGGAGCCGTCGATGGCGAGCATCAAGGACGTCGCCGCCGCGGCGGGTGTCTCCGTCGCCACGGTCTCGCGCGTGCTGAACGCTCATCCCTCGGTGAGCGCCGAGGCGCGCTCCCGTGTGCTGGCCGCCGTGGCCGCGCTGGGCTACCGGCCCAACGCCGTGGCCCGCTCCCTGCGCACCGACCAGACCCACGCCCTCGGCCTGGTGATCGGCGATGTGCTGAACCCGTACTTCACCGAGCTGGCCCGCTCGGTGGAGGAGGCGGCCCGCGACCTCGGTTACAGCGTGATCATCGGCAACGCCGACGAGCGCCCCGACCTCCAGGACCACCACGTCATGACCCTGCTGGACCGCCGGATCGACGGTCTGCTGGTCTCCCCGGCCCCCGGCGACTCCCCGCTGCTGCTGGACGCGGCCCGCGCGGGCACCCCGGTGGTCTTCGTGGACCGCTGGATTCCGGGCGCGGAGGTGCCGGTGGTCCGGGCCGACGGGCGCCGGGCGGTACGGGACCTGGTGGCGCATCTGCATCTGCTCGGGCACCGGCGGCTCGCCATCATCGCGGGCCCGGCGGGCACCACGACCGGCAGCGAGCGGGTCACCGCGTTCCGGGACGCGCTGGCCGTGTACGGGCTGCCGCTGGCGGCCGAGTACATCGGCCACGGCGACTTCCAGGCGGCCAGCGGGCGGCGGGTCACCGAGGGCTTCCTCGACCTGCCCGAGCCGCCCGACGCGGTGTTCGCCGCCGACAACCTGATGGCGCTGGGCGCGCTGGACGCGATCCGGGCGCGCGGGCTGCGGGTGCCTGACGACATCGCGCTGGCGGTGTTCGACGACATCCCGTGGTTCGTGCACACCGATCCGCCGATCACCGCCATCGCCCAGCCCACCGGCGAACTGGGCCGGGCCGCCGTGCGCGCCCTGGTCGACCGGATCGAGGGGCGGACCGCGGAGTCCGTGACCCTCGACGCCCGACTGGTGGTGCGCCGCTCGTGCGGGGCCCCGGCGCCCGTACTGATTCCTCCCACAACCCCCATGCGAAGGAGCACCCCGGTGCAGAGGAGCACACCGTGAGCGATCCCGACGAACTGCTGCGCGTCGAGGGCATCCGCAAGGCATTCCCCGGTGTGATCGCGCTGGACGGCGTCGACTTCGGCCTGCGCCGGGGCGAGGTCCATGTCCTGCTCGGCGAGAACGGCGCGGGCAAGTCCACGCTGATCAAGACCCTGTCCGGCGCCTGCCCGCCCGACTCCGGGCGCATCCTGGTCGACGGCAGCGAGGTCCGGGTGCGTACCGCGCGGGACGCGGAGGCACTCGGTATCGCCACGATCTACCAGGAGTTCAACCTGGTCCCCGATCTGACGGTGGCCGAGAACATCTTCCTGGGCCGCCAGCCGCGCCGGTTCGGCATGGTGGACCGGGGGCGGATGGAGGCGGACGCCGAGGTCCTGCTGAAGCGGGTCGGGCTGGACGTCCACCCGCGCACCCGGGTGCGTGAACTGGGCATCGCCCGGCTCCAGATGGTGGAGATCGCCAAGGCGCTCAGCCTGGACGCCCGCGTGCTGATCATGGATGAGCCGACCGCGGTGCTCACCTCCGAGGAGGTCGGCCGGCTGTTCACGCTGGTGCGCTCGCTGCGCGCGGACGGCGTCGGCATCGTGTTCATCACCCACCACCTGGACGAGATCGCCGCGCTCGGCGACCGGGTCACCGTGATCCGGGACGGCCGCAGCGTCGGCCAGGTCCCGGCGTCCACGCCCGAGGACGAACTCGTCCGGCTGATGGTGGGCCGCTCCATCGAGCAGCAGTACCCGCGTGAACGCCCCGAGCGGGGCGAGCCGTTGCTCGCCGTCGAGGGGCTGACGCGGGACGGCGTCTTCCACGACGTGAGCTTCGAGGTGCGCGCCGGTGAGGTCGTCGGCATCGCCGGGCTGGTCGGCGCGGGCCGTACGGAGGTGGCGCGGGCGGTGTTCGGCGCCGACCCGTACGACGCGGGCACGGTCACGGTGCGCGGCACCGTGCTGCGGCGGCACGACGTGGACGCGGCGCTGACCGCCGGGATCGGGCTGGTGCCCGAGGACCGCAAGGGCCAGGGACTGGTGCTGGACGCCTCCGTGGCGGAGAACCTGGGTCTGGTGACCCTGCGTTCGGCCAGCCGGGGCGGGCTGGTGGACCGCAAGGGCCAGCACGCGGCGGCCGGGCGGATCGCCGAGCGGCTGAACGTGCGGATGGCGGGCCTCGGCCAGCACACGCGCACTCTGTCCGGGGGCAACCAGCAGAAGGTCGTCATCGGCAAGTGGCTGCTGGCCGACGCCCGGGTGCTGATCCTCGACGAACCGACGCGCGGCATCGACGTCGGCGCCAAGGTCGAGATCTACCAGCTCGTCAACGAACTCACCGCGGCCGGTGCCGCCGTCCTGATGATCTCCAGCGATCTGCCCGAGGTGCTCGGCATGAGCGACCGGGTGCTGGTGATGGCCCAGGGCCGGATCGCGGGCGAACTCGACGCCGCCGAGGCCACCCAGGACGCCGTCATGTCCCTCGCCGTGGGCACCCCCACGACCGACCCCACGACCGACCCCAGTATCGAAACGGAGGCCCCCGGTGGCCGCTGACACCCTCAAGAGCCGGGCGGAATCCGGCAGTTCCGTAGGCGGCTTCGGCCAGCTGCTGCTCGACAACGGCGCGCTGACCGCGCTGATCGTCCTCGTCATAGCCCTGTCGGTGCTGTCGGGCGACTTCCTGACCACCGACAACCTGCTCAACATCGGTGTGCAGGCGGCCGTGACGGCGATCCTCGCCTTCGGTGTGACCTTCGTGATCGTCTCGGCGGGCATCGACCTGTCGGTGGGCTCGGTGGCCGCGCTGTCGGCGACCGTACTGGCCTGGAGCGCCACCTCGCACGGCGTACCGGTGGCCCTCGCGGTGGTCCTCGCGCTCGCCACGGGTATCGCGGCGGGCCTGGTCAACGGCTTCCTGACGGCGTACGGGAAGCTGCCGCCGTTCATCGCGACGCTGGCCATGCTGTCGGTGGCGCGCGGTCTGTCGCTGGTGATCTCCGGGGGCGTGCCGATCCCGTTCCCGGACTCCGTCTCCCACCTCGGGGACACCCTCGGTTCGTGGCTGCCGGTGCCGGTACTGGTCATGGTGGTGATGGGGCTGCTCGCGGCGTTCGTGCTGGGGCGGACCTACATCGGCCGGTCGATGTACGCGATCGGCGGCAACGAGGAGGCCGCGCGCCTCTCCGGCCTGCGGGTGAAGCGGCAGAAGCTCGCCGTGTACGCGCTGTCCGGGGTGTTCGCGGCCGTCGCCGGTGTGGTGCTGGCCTCCCGGCTGTCCTCGGCGCAGCCGCAGGCCGCCGACGGCTACGAGCTGGACGCCATCGCGGCCGTCGTCATCGGCGGTGCCTCGCTGGCGGGCGGCACCGGCAAGGCGTCGGGCACCCTGATCGGCGCGCTGATCCTTGCGGTGCTGCGCAACGGCCTCAACCTGCTCTCCGTCTCCGCGTTCTGGCAGCAGGTCGTCATCGGTGTGGTCATCGCGCTGGCGGTGCTGCTGGACACCGTGCGCCGCAAGGCGGGGGCGACCCCGGTGGCGGCCGGTACCGGGGGCGGGAACCGGGGCAAGCAGGCGGCGACGTACGGGCTCGCGGCCGTGGTGACGGTGGCGATCGTCGGCGCGACCTCCTTCCTGCACAACGGCTCGGCCTCCGCCAACCCGAAGCTGGGTCTGTCCCTGTCGACGCTGAACAACCCGTTCTTCGTGCAGATCCGGGACGGCGCCCAGGCGGAGGCGAAGAAGCGGGGCGTGGACCTCACCGTCACCGACGCCCGTGACGACGCCTCCCAGCAGGCCGACCAGCTGCAGAACTTCACCAGCTCCGGCTACGGCGCGGTCATCGTGAACCCGGTGGACTCCGACGCGGCGGGCAACTCGGTGAAGGCCGCGGGCAAGGCGGACATCCCGGTGATCGCGGTGGACCGCGGGGTCAACAAGGCGAAGGTGGCCGCGCTGGTCGCCTCGGACAACGTGGCGGGCGGCGAGCTGGCCGCGCAGACGGTCGCGGAGAAGCTCGGCGGCAAGGGGCGGATCATCGTCCTCCAGGGCCAGGCGGGCACCTCCGCCGCCCGTGAGCGGGCCGAGGGCTTCGCCAAGGGGCTCAAGCGGTTCCCCGGTATCAAGGTGCTGGCCCAGCAGCCCGCCGACTTCGACCGGGCCAAGGGTCTGGACGTGATGTCCAACCTGCTCCAGGCCCACCCCGACGTGCAGGGCGTCATCGCGGCCAACGACGAGATGGCGCTCGGCGCCATCAAGGCGCTCGGCGCGAAGGCGGGCAAGTCCGTGCAGGTCGTCGGCTTCGACGGCACCCCGGACGGTCTGAAGGCGGTCAAGGACGGCAGTCTGTACGCGTCGGTGGCGCAGCAGCCGACCCAGCTCGGCCGGATCGCCGTCACCAACGCCCTCAAGGCACTGGACGGCGGCAAGCTCGCGCCGATGGTGAAGGTGCCGGTCAAGGTGGTCACCCGCGAGAACGTGTCCGGCTTCACCGGCTGACCGCGCCTCACATCTCTTAGGGAGCCTCTTGATGTACGACTACGACCTGCTGGTCGTGGGGTCCGCCAATGCCGACCTGGTGGTCGGGGTGGAGCGGCGGCCGGGTGCCGGGGAGACGGTGCTCGGCGGTGACCTGGCCGTCCATCCGGGCGGCAAGGGCGCCAACCAGGCGGTCGCCGCCGCCCGCCTCGGCGCCCGTACGGCGCTGCTGGCGCGGGTCGGCGACGACGGCCACGGCCGACTGCTGCTGGACTCGCTCGGCTCGGCCGGGGTGGACACCTCGGCCGTGCTGACCGGCGGGGCGCCGACCGGGGTCGCGCTGATCACCGTCGACCCGTCCGGGGACAACAGCATCGTGGTCTCCCCCGGCGCCAACGCCCGCCTCACCGAGGACGACGTACGGGCGGCGGTGCCGGGGGCCGCCCGGGTGGTGTCGGCGCAGCTGGAGATCCCGCTGGAGACGGTGGCGGCCGTGGTGCGGGCGCTGCCCGAGGGCACCCGGTTCGTGCTGAACCCGTCCCCGCCGCGTCCGCTGCCCGCCGAGGTGCTGGCCGCCTGCGATCCGCTGGTGGTCAACGAGCACGAGGCGCGGGTGTTGCTGGACGACGCGGACCCCGGTGACGATCCCGCCGACTGGGCGCGGCGGCTGCTGGCCCTCGGCCCGCGTTCGGTGGTGGTGACGCTGGGCGCGAAGGGCGCGCTGGTGTGCGACGCCTCGGGTGCGCGGGCGGTGCCGTCGGTGGCGGTGGCCGCGGTGGACACCACGGGTGCCGGGGACGCGTTCACGGCCGCGCTGGCCTGGCGGCTGGGCGCGGGCGAGGAGCTGGCCGAGGCGGCGGCGTACGCGGCCCGGGTGGGCGCGGCCGCGGTGACCCGGCGCGGGGCGCAGGAGTCGTACCCGACGGGGGCGGAAGTGGCGGCGCTGGACGCCTGACATGTTTCGAGGGGGCGTCCCCGGTCGAATCGACCGGGGACGCCCCCTCGGCTTTCCCCCTGCTCGCCAGAACTTCGCGATCCCCCCACGGAATCCCCCCCGAAGCCCTGACGCGTAGTACGACACCGGATGGCGGCGAAGGGTTGCACGCCCGCCCAAGATTTTTTCGCGGTCCCTCACCGGCAGCCTCCGGGTGGCTGTCCCTCAGGGCGCGGTGGCCGGGAACAGGCGCTGTACCGCCGCGACGACGGCGCCCCGGCGGGCGGCGAGGAAGGCGGTCCGTTCGGCCTCGTCGGCGGGCAGGAGCTCGCTCTGGCCGACCCAGGACATGGCGAGCTGGCTGACGAACAGCAGGATGTCGGCCGGGTCCCAGTCCGGGTCGAGTCCGCCGGACCGCTGTGCGGCGCGGAGCTGCTCGGTCTTGTGCCGCATGGCCGCCCGCACCGGGTCATCGGCGTTCGCGGACGCGGACCCGCCCAGTTCCAGGCGGCCCCAGTCCATCAGCCGCAGCCGCTCGGGGTGGGCCGCGAAGTGGTCGTGGAGCCGGCCCGCGTAGCCCGGCAGGTCCAGGGGGTCGAGCCGGGTGGCCTCGGTGACGGCCGTCAACTCACGGGCGGCGACGGTGGCGTACAGCTCCTCCTTGCCCCGGAAGTGGGCGTAGAGGCGCTCCTTGCTGGTCCGCGCGGCCTTGGCGATCCGCTCGATGCGGGCCCCGGCGATCCCGTACCGGGCGAACTCGGAGGTGGCCGCGGCGAGGATGCGGTCGCGGGTCGAGTCGGGAGCGGGCGTCGTCGCGGAGGGCATGGACCCAGAATAACGGACCGAACTGTTCGGTTTGGCGGGAGGCCGGTCGAGGCGTACGGTAGAACCGAACGGTTTGGTTTGGTCCCGCTTCCGGGCGGAGACCCTCTACGGACATGCGGGAGCGCACATGGAACTGCGGACTCTGGGGTCACAGGGGCTCAAGGTCTCCGCCCTCGGCTACGGCGCGATGGGCACGGCGATGGGGTACGGGCCGTCGGACGACACCCGGTCGATCGCGGCGATCCGGCACGCGCACGAGCTCGGCGTCACGCATTTCGACACGGCGGAGATGTACGGCTGGGGCGAGGGCGAGAAGCTGCTCGGACACGCCCTGGCGCCGATCCGCGACGAGGTCACCATCGCGACGAAGTTCGGCCTCACCCCCACCTACGGCAGTGACTCGCGGCCCGGGCACATCCGTGAGGTCGTCGACAACAGCCTGCGCAACCTCGGCATCGACGTGATCGACGTGCTCTACCAGCACATGCCCGACCCCGAGGTCCCGGTCGAGGACGTGGTCGGCGTGATGAAGGAGCTCGTCGACGCGGGCAAGGTGCGGTACCTCGGGCTGTCCAACACCGACGCGGACGCCCTTCGCCGGGCCCACGCCGTGCACCCGATCTCGGTGCTGCAGCAGGAGTACTCGGTCTTCGAGCACGGGGTGCGGCCCCTGCTGCCCGTCCTGGAGGAGCTGGGCATCGGTCTCGTCGCCTACTCGCCCCTCGCGCGCGGCTTCCTCAGCGGCGCCCCGGTCCGGTCCAGGGAGCACTACGCCGCCGACGACTTCCGTCAGCTCCTGGCCTGGTGGGCTCCGGAGAACATCGACGCGAACCGTGCCATCGCGGCCGGACTGGGCCGCCTCGCGACCGACAAGGGTGTCTCCCTCTCCCAGCTCGCGCTCGCCTGGCTGCTCGCGCAGAAGGACTACATCGTCCCCATCCCCGGCTCGCGCGACGCCGGACGCGTCGCCCAGAACGTCGCCGCGGCCGACGTCACCCTGACCGCCGGGGACCTCGCCCGCATCGCGGAGATCGCCCCGACCGGGGCCGTGGGCGGACACCTGGGCTGACGCCCGCTCGCGGAGCCCGGCTCGACGTGCGGCCGGGCACGGCCTCCGACCGGTGCCGAACCGGTGGGAGGCCGTACGGCGTTCAGGGAGTCTCTAGTACGTCAGCCCGTGGCCGAGGGGATACAGCTCCTTCGCCGGGTCGTCCGCCCGCGCGATCGGTACCGGGAGCTTGCCGCGGGGCTTCACCCGGCCCGCGATCACCCGGGCGGCGGCGCGGAGTTCGACGTCGGTCCAGCAGTAGGCGGCCAGGTGTGCCCTGACCTCGGTGAGCTGGGCGACGTCGTACGGGTTGCGGATCGCCAGGGCGATCACCGGGCGGCCGGTGGCCAGCAGCCGCTGGACCAGGGTGCGCTGGGTGCTGGACGCGGTCACGTTGTACGTGGCGACGATCACCGCGTCGGCGTCCTGGGCGGCGGTGACCGCCTTGGTGATGGCGTCTGCCGTGGGGGCGGTGCCGGTGGACAACGCCGTGGCGGTGAAGCCCAGTTCGGTGAGTGCGGTGGCCAGTACGCCGGTGGGCGGGCCGGTGGTGCCGGACGGGGAGGCCGGGTCGGCGCCGACGACCAGGATCTTCGGTTGCCTGCGGCGGTCGAGCGGGAGCAGGCGGCCCTCGTTGACGAGCAGGGTCGTGGTGCGCTCGGCGATGTGGTCGGCGGCGGCCAGGTGCTGCCGGTTGCCGACGGTCCGGTCGACTCCGGCGCGGGTGACGCGGGTGCCCTGGAACAGGCCGAGCTTCGCCTTCATGCGCAGGATGCGGAGAACCGATTCCTCCACGCGGGCCTCGGTCAGCTCGCCGCCGCGCACGGCGGCCAGCACCGCGTTGTAGGCCACGTCCATCGAGGGCGGGTTGAGGAGTTGGTCCACCCCGGCCTTGAGCGCGAGCACCGGTACCCGGTCGTCGCCGTACTTGGTGCGGACGCCCTCCATGCCGAGGGAGTCGGTGATGACGACGCCGTCGTAGCCGAGTTCGCCGCGCAGGATGCCGGTGACGATGGGGTGGGAGAGGGTCGCGGGGTCGCCGGAGGGGTCGAGCGCGGGGAACTGGATGTGCGCGGTCATCACCGAGTCGATGCCCGCGGCGACGGCGGCCCGGAACGGCACCGCGTCCAGCCGGTCCCACAGTTCCCGGCTGTGGGTGATGACCGGGAAGCCGGTGTGGCTGTCGACGGCGGTGTCGCCGTGGCCCGGGAAGTGCTTGGCCGTGGCGGCGACCCCGGCCGACTGGTAGCCCTTCACCTCGGCCGCCACCAGGGTGCCGACCAGCTCGGGGTCGGCGCCGAAGGACCGTACGCCGATGACCGGGTTGGCCGGGTTGACGTTGACGTCGGCGTCGGGCGCGTAGTCCTGGTTGACGCCCAGCGCGCGCAGCTCGGTGCCGGAGATGCGGCCGGTGGTGCGGACGTCGGTGCTCGAGCGGCCCGCGGCCAGGGCCATGGCGCCGGGGAGCAGGGTGGCGGGCTTGCCGATCCGGCAGACGGCGCCGTGCTCCTGGTCGGTGGAGATGAGCATGGGCAGCCCGCGCGGCCGGGTCAGCGAGGAGCGCTGGATGCCGTTGGAGAGGTCGGCGATCTGGTGCGGGTCGCGGGTGTTGTGCGCCCAGGTGAAGTAGATGATGCCGCCGACCCGGTACCGCTCGATCAGCTCGTCCGCGGTGCGGACGCCGAGTTCCTCGACGTTGGCGTCGATGTCCGCCTGGTCGGGGGCGGTGGCGGAGTGGCCGTAGATCCGGGAGACGAAGAGCTGGCCGACCTTCTCCTCCAGCGTCATCCGGGCGATGACCGCGCGCAGCGCCGCGTCGTTCGGGGCGGCGGCGTGGGCCTGTGCGTTGCCGGAGGCGGCGGGGACGGCGAGCGCGGCGCCGAGGCCGGCCGCGCTCGCGAACAGGGACCGTCTGGAGGGCCCCGCGGTGTTTCCCGTGCTTCCCGTGCTGGTGTGGTGCACGTGCGCCCCTTCCGAAGGAGAGAACCGCTGAAGGAAACTTTCGGAAGTCACCAATATCCGGGAAGTTTCTTTCCGTCAAGGGAACGCACGGGGCGTCGTCCACCGGGCCGGAAAACGCGGAAGGGGGCGCCGGACGACACCGGCACCCCCTCCCCCGACATGCCTTACGGGCGCAGCGCGGGCTCGCGCTCCACGTCCCGTACGTCCAGTCGGCCGTCGAACCGGGCCAGCGGCTTCGCCGCCGACGGGTCGGCCTGGACCGCCGGGGACGCCACCCCGGCCCACTTGAGGATGCGGGCGGTGGCGAAGGCCCGCTCGTCGGCGACGAGCCCGGCGACGTTCGCGCCGTGGTTCATGCCGGGCGCGGTGAACACGTAGGAGTCACGGGCGCCCGCGCCGGGACGGAACCGCTCGGAGCCCCACGGGTCGTTCTGCCCGTACACCCAGAGCATGTGCCGGGCGTCGTGCCGGACCCAGTTGTCCACGTCCCGCATGGCGCCCTTCTGGAAGCGCATCGGGATGGAGCGGGGCACGAAGTTGCGCGGCGGCTGGTAGCCGTAGCGGATCAGCTTCCGCTCGATGTGCGGGAAGCCGATGGTGGGCGCGCCGAGCTGGGTGCCCGCCTGGTAGTAGTACGGCGTGTACTGCTCCAGGCCCTGGTCGGTGTAGGCGGAGAAGCCGGAGATGGTGTCGACCGAGTCCCAGATCGCGTCGTCGGTCGCGGTGGCCGCGCCGGCCGGGATCGAGTCGCAGTCGGCGAGGCCGCTGTACTGCCAGAAGCCCCACACGTAGTCCAGGACGACGGCCTCGTACGCCTTGTCCAGGGAGCCGATGGTGGTGAAGGTGTAGCCGTTGTCGGCGGCGTACGCCGCGTACCGCTGCTCCAGCGGCGCGCGGCGGACGAGGGCCTCGCGCTGGACGGCGTTCAGCTTGTCGCGGCACTCCTTGGTGCCGACGCGCTCGAAGAAGCGGTCGTAGGCCGAGTCCTCGTCGTTGACCACGTCGTTGGGGGCGACGTAGGCGACGACGCCGTCCATGTCGCGGGGGTAGAAACGCTCGTAGTAGGTGGCCGTCATGCCGCCCTTGGAGCCGCCGGTGGCCAGCCAGTTGGCGGAGTACAGCGGCTTCAGCGCCTCGTAGACGGCGTGCTGGTCGCTGGCGGCCTGCCAGATGTCCAGCTTGGACCAGTCGGCCGGGGCCGGGCGGGACGGGGTGAAGAAGCGGTACTCCAGCGAGACCTGGTTGCCATCCACGATCTGGGTGGGCTCGCGGCGGGACGGCGTGGTGGAGACGTTGTAGCCGCCGGTGTAGAAGACGGTCGGGCGGCTGGTGTCCTTGTGCAGCACGGTGATCCGCTGCTGGAAGGTGCCCCTGGCCGGGTGCCGGTGGTCGACCGGCTGGGTGAAGTTCAGGACGAAGTAGCGGTAGCCGGTGTACGGCTTCTCCTCCACCAGGCTGACGCCGGGTATCGCCAGCAGCCGGTCCTTGATGTCCGTGGGTGCCTGCGGTGCGGTGGTGGCCGCCCCCGCTGTGCCCGCCGTGCCCAGTGTGCCGATGAGCACCGTGAGCGCCAGCAGCCATCTCAGCGCCTTGCGCATTGCGCACTCTCCCCTGTGAGACAGATGTCCGCCGGAAGCTATCCGAGCAACTGCCTTCACACCAGGGGGGATTGGCCGGTTCGCGCGATCAGCACAGAATCCAGCCGGAACTGACGGCACCCCGGCCGGCCGCGCCGCGCACCTTGACGCACCGGTGCCCGGCGTGGACGGTGACGGGCCCGGCCTGGTACCGGTAGCGGCCCCGGTCGGTCACCGGCCGGTTGCCGCGCGCCTGCACACTGACCAGGAGGACGCCGGAGCCGGGTTTCCTGGCGACGGTGGTGGCGCAGACATAGCCGTTGTGCCGGTAGAGGTGGACGGTGCCGGTGGCGAACGGCAGGGCGCGCACCTGGCGCCCGGCGCACCGCCCGGCGGTGGCGGCCTCGGCCGTGCCGGGGGCCGCGAGGGCGAACACCCCGGACAAGGTCAGCGCGGCCGCGCCGAGCACTGTGAACCGCCGTATCGCCCCACCGTCCACGGCCGTCCCTCCCCCGCCCCCATGGGCACACTTTTGCGATCAACGTACTGATGTACGGACGCACCGGGTGTGCCGGATGGTTGCGCGGCCGCCAGCGAGGCGCGTCACTCAGGGGGTGACGCCGACCGGCTCCTCCGGCTCCGACTGGCCGACGAAGGTGCGCCACATGTCGGCGTACCGGCCGTCGAGAGCGAGGAGTTCCGTGTGGTGGCCGTCCTCCACGACCCGGCCGTGCTCCATCACCACGACCCGGTCGGCGCGGGCGGCCGTGGTCAGCCGGTGCGCGACCACCAGGGTGGTACGGCGGCCCGCGAGCCGGTCGGTGGCGTGGTTGACCTGCGCCTCGGTGGCCAGGTCCAGCGCGGCGGTCGCCTCGTCCAGCAGCAGCACGTCGGGGTCGACGAGTTCGGCGCGGGCGAGCGCGATCAGCTGGCGCTGGCCCGCCGAGAGGTTGCGGCCTCGCTCGGCGACCTCGTGCAGATAGCCGCCGTCCAGGGTGGCGATCATCTCGTGCGCGCCGACCGCCCGCGCCGCCGCCTCCACCTCGGCGTCACTCGCCGCGGGCCGCCCGTACGCGATGGCGTCCCGGATCGTGCCGGGGAACAGGTACGCCTCCTGCGGCACCACCCCGAGCCGGTGCCGGTACGAGGTGAGGTCCAGCGCGCGCAGATCGGTGCCGTCGGCGGTGACCCGGCCCGAGGTCGGGTCGTAGAACCGGGCGACCAGCTTGACCAGGGTCGACTTGCCCGCGCCGGTCTCCCCGACGAACGCCACGGTCTGCCCGGCCGGGATGGCGAGGTCGATCCCGGTGAGCGCCTCCTCCTCGTCGCCGTACGCGAAGGACACGTCCTCGAAGGCGATGTCGCCGCGCAGCGAGAGCACATCCAGCGGGGCGTCGGCGGACCCGGTGGAGGCGGGTTCGCGCAGCAGCTCCTGGATGCGGCCCAGCGACACGGTGGCCTGCTGGTAGCCGTCGAAGACCTGCGAGAGCTGCTGCACCGGGGCGAAGAACAGGTCGATGTAGAGCAGGTAGGCGACCAGCGCGCCCGTGGTCAGCGTCGCCGCCTCCACCCGCCCGGCGCCGGAGATCAGCACGGCGGCGGCCGCGACCGAGGACAGCAGCTGCACGAACGGGAAGTAGATCGAGATCAGCCACTGGCCGCGGATACGGGCCCGCCGGTAGTCGGCGCTGCGCTCGGCGAACCGGCGCCCGCCGTCCCGCTCGCGGCGGAACGCCTGCACGATCCGCAGGCCCGCCACCGACTCCTGCAGGTCGGCGTTGACCACCGACACCCGCTCCCGCGCCAGCTCGTACGCCTTCACGCTGGCCCGGCGGAAGAAGAAGGTGGCGATGATCAGCGGGGGCAGCGTGGCGAACACGACCAGCGCGAGCTGGACGTCCAGCACCAGCAGGGTGCCCATGATGCCGAAGAAGGTGACGACCGAGACGAACGCGGTGACCAGACCGGTCTGCAGGAACGTGGACAGCGCGTCCACGTCGGTGGTCATCCGGGTCATGATCCGGCCGGTCAGCTCACGCTCGTAGTAGTCCAGGCCGAGCCGCTGGAGCTGGGTGAAGATCTTCAGCCGCAGCGCGTACAGCACGCGTTCGCCGGTGCGGCCGGTCATCCGGGTCTCGCCGTACTGCGCGGTCCACTGCACCAGCACGGTGAGCAGGCCGAGCAGGGAGGCCGCCCAGACCGCGCCGAGGGCGGTCCGGGTGACGCCCTCGTCGATGCCGTGCCGGATCAGCACGGGCAGCAGCAGGCCGGAGCCCGCGTCGACGGCGACCAGCGCGAGGCTGATCAGCAGCGGGCGCCCGAAGCCGTGCAGCAGGCGGCGCAGCCCGTAGGAGTCCTCGGCGCGGACCGCGCGGGCCTCGTCGACGTCCGGGGTGTCGGTGGCCGGGGGCAGCGCCTCGACCTGGGCGAGCAGCTCGGGGGTGGCGGGCGTGCCGGAGAGAGTCTCCTCCCTCGGCGTACGGTCGCCGGTCCACAGCCGGGGGGTGACCCCGCGCTCGGCGTCGAACTCGGCGTCCAGCTCATCGCGTACGGAGGTGTCCTCGGTCGGCTCGGCCGGGCGGGCGTGGCCCGGCGAGGGGGCGCCCAGTTCGTCGGGGTCGGTGAGGAGCCTGCGGTAGAGCGGACAGCGCTCCTGGAGTTCCTCGTCGGTGCCGAGGTCGACCAGGCGGCCGCCGTCCAGCACGGCGATGCGGTCGGCGAGGCTGAGGGTGGAGCGGCGGTGCGCGATCAGGAGGGTGGTGCGGCCCGCCATGACGTGGGCCAGCGCCTCGTGGATCTCGTGCTCGACCCGGACGTCCACCGCCGAGGTGGCGTCGTCCAGCACCAGCAGGCGGGGGTCGGTGAGCAGGGCGCGGGCGAGCGCGAGGCGCTGGCGCTGGCCGCCGGAGAGGGTGAGGCCGTGCTCGCCGACCTTGGTGTCGTACCCCTCGGGCAGCTCGCGGACGAAACCGTCGGCCTGGGCGGCGCGGGCGGCGGCCTCGATCTCGTCCTGGGTGGCGTCGGGACGGCCGTACGCGATGTTCTCGCGGACGGTGGTGGAGAACAGGAAGGAGTCCTCCGGGACCAGCCCGATCGCGGCGCGCAGCGAGTCGAGCGTCAGCTCGCGCACGTCGTGGCCGCCGACCAGGACGGCGCCGTGGGTGACGTCGTAGAAGCGCGGCAGCAGCAGGGAGAGGGTGGACTTGCCGGAGCCGGAGGAGCCGACGACGGCCAGGGTCTCGCCGGGGCGGATCTCCAGGCTGAGCCCGTCGAGCACGGGGCGCTCGGGGTCGTAGCCGAAGGAGACGTCGTCGAACTCGACGGAGGCGGGGGCGTCGGCGGGGAGGGTCTTGGTGCCGTCCTTCAGGGACGGCTCGGTGTCGATCAGCTCCAGCACGCGCTCGGTGCCCGCGCGGGCCTGCTGGCCGATGGTGAGGACCACGGCGAGCATCCGCACCGGGCCGACGAGCTGGGCGAGGTAGGTGGAGAAGGCGACGAAGGTGCCCAGCGTGATGTGCCCGCGCACCGCCAGCCAGCCGCCGAGGGCCAGCATCGCGACCTGGCCGAGCGCCGGGACGGCCTGGAGGGCGGGGGTGTACTTGCTGTTCAGCCGGATGGTGCGCAGCCGCCCCGCGAACAGCCTGCGGCCGACCTCGCGCAGCTTCCCGGTCTCCTGCTCCTCCTGCCCGAACCCCTTCACCACGCGGACACCGCTGACCGCGCCGTCCACCACACCGGCGACGGCGGCGGCCTGGGCCTGGGCGTACCAGGTGGCGGGGTGCAGCCTGGTGCGGCTGCGGCGGGCGATCCAGCCGAGGGCGGGGGCGACGGCGAGCGCGACCAGGGTCAGCGGCAGCGACAGCCAGGCCATGATGCCGAGCGAGATCAGGAAGAGCAGGACGTTCCCGATGGTCATCGGGAGCATGAACAGCAGGCCCTGGATCAGCTGGAGGTCGCTGGTGGCGCGGCCGACGACCTGCCCGGTGGACAGCTCGTCCTGGCGGCGGCCGTCGAGCCGGGTGATCGTGTCGTACATCCCGGTGCGCAGGTCGTGCTGGACGTCCAGGGCGAGCCTGCCGCCGTAATAGCGGCGGACGTAGGTGAGGGCGTAGATCACCACGGCGGCGCCGAGCAGGGCGCCCGCCCAGGGGGCCATGTCCCGGCTGTGGTCGCCGATCACGTCGTCGATGATCACCTTGGTGATCAGCGGGACCACGGCCATGACGGCCATGCCGCCCAGGGAGGCGCCGAGCGCCAGGACGACGTCCTTCGGATGCCGCCAGGCGTAACCCGCCAGCCGTCGTGCCCATCCCCGTTGCGGTCCCACGCGGGTGTCCTCCGTCGCTCTGCCTGATCTTCCGTGGGCACAAACACGGGGGTGCGAGGGGGTATTCCGGGCATCGGCGTGTCGCCCGGCGGGCGGGGCGTCCGGGTTTGTGCTGGAATGCGTCGCGTCGTACGGACTCTGCGCTGGAGGCGGGCATGGACGAGGGCAACATCGACACACCGGACGCGGCCGATCTGGACGCGGCGGCCCGGCGCCACTGCGCGGCGGAGGGCTGGTCCCTGCCGGACGGCAGCTACCCGGTCCGCCCGGCGGACCGGCACGGCGCGGAGGACCTGCACCGGGCGATCCACGCGGTCGGCCGGGGGCGCCGCGATCCGCACGACGAGATCCGGCGGCACATCGAGGAGCGGGCGGGGGCGCTCGGTCTGACGGCGGAGATCCCGTCGGACTGGAACGCGGACGGGAGTCTCAGCTGAGGCGGACCGTGAGGCGGTAGAGGCGGGTCGTCTGGGCCGGGTTCTGGTTGTCGTCGCTGACGAGGAGCACCTTGAGGGTGCCCCGGTGACCTGTGACGGTCATCCCCTCGATGTTGTCCAGCAGCGGGTTCGGCTGGGGCTGGCGGGCGGTCGCGCCGAGGGTGGGGCAGTCGGCGAGGTCGGCGAGCGGGGTCTTGCTCATCGGGCGTACGCCGGGCTGCCCGGTGAGGTGCTCGACGCGTGAGGTGTCCGTGGCACGGCGCGGGTCGGCGAGGCTCAGCCGGACGGTGTTGCCGACGCCCGCCTCGAAGCCGCGCTCCAGCACGAGCAGGCGCCCGTCGGGGGTGGCCTGCACCTCGGGCACGCCCAGGCTCGGGTCGTCGGTGCGGTACGCGTACTGCGCGCCGAGGCGGAAGCGGCCGTGGTCCCGCGTCCAGGTCTGGAAGCGGACGGTGCCGGGGTCGTCCCCGGCGAGGGCGTACTCCATCGAGGCGAGGAGGGTGCGGCCGCCGGGGAGGAGGGTCAGGCCCTCGAAGGTCTGGTTGGCGGTGGCGCGTCCGGCGGGGGCAACCTGGAGGTCCGGCGGCACGGGGAGCCGCTCCAGGAGCTTGCCCTCGCGGGAGTACCGGCGTACGGAGGGCTCGGTCTCGGAGGTGACCAGGCGGGTGCCGTCGCGGTCGATGGCGAGCCCCTCGGAATCGAGGTCGCCGGGGAGGGTGACGGCGGCGGTCGGCCCCTGCGCGTCCAGCCGGAACAGGGTGGACCGGTCCGATAGCGCGGCGAGCGAACCGTCGCGGTCGACGGCGAGGGCGGAGAGGTTGCCGACGTAGGTGCCGTCGAAGGTGGTCTTGTCGAGGGCGTCGGAGAAGCCGTCGATGGCGACGGAGGCCGAACAGGCGTGCTTTTCAGAGGTGTTGGCGTTCGCGGTGCCGGGGGTGGTCGCGGCGAGGGTAGCGGCGGCGAGGGCCGCGAGCACGGTGCGTGGGCGCATGCCGGTCACCGTAGGGCGTGCACGGTGACCGGCGGGAGAGCGCCCGGTGAAGGATCAGCCCTGCGGCGGGGTCGCGACGAACGCCTCGCGCGGGGTGCTGGTGGGGACGTAGACGGCGGACTTGGACGCCGTCGGGACGAGGTCCTTGTGGATGGCCTTGGCGACGTTCTGGATGGTGGTGACGCCGTAGCTCATCGTGCTGTTGTCCTGGGTCAGCACGGTGATGGTGTAGTCGTGGCCGCCGCCGTTGAAGGTGCCGAGGCTGTGGACGCGCCAGCCGTGGGTGGCGCGCTGGAGCCAGCCGTTCTTGACGTGCACGGCGACGGTGGAGGGGGCACCGGCGGGGGTGCCCCAGCGCTGGGACGAGACGACCTGGCCCATCAACTTCTGGATGTAGGCGCGGGAGTTGTCGCTCAGCACGGTGTTCTTGGTGGTGACGAGCTTGAGCAGCTTCTGCTCGTCGGTGACGTTGATCTGGGTCAGGCCCCAGTAGCCGTCGACGCCCGGCGTCGTCCTCGTCATCCCGGCGGCCTGGATGAAGCCCTTGACCTTCGTCGCGCCGAGCTGCTTCCACAGCTTGCTGGTC
Source organism: Streptomyces sp. NPDC090119 (assembly GCF_044747085.1). Taxonomy (NCBI): domain Bacteria; kingdom Bacillati; phylum Actinomycetota; class Actinomycetes; order Kitasatosporales; family Streptomycetaceae; genus Streptomyces; species Streptomyces sp. NPDC090119. The sequence goes on from NZ_JBIVDK010000002.1 coordinate 915,078, forward strand.
GCGGTGTTGTCCGACTTCGTGATCATCGCCGTGGCGAGCGAGGTCTCGGTGCTCGTCAGGTACCGGTTGTGCTTCTTCGCGTCCCACAACAGAGTGGCCAGCACGGTGACCTTGACGGTGCTGGCCGAGTCGTACGCGCTGGTCGCGCGCAGCGTGCAGGTGGTCTTCGTGGACCCCTCGTACACCCCGAGCGCGACGCTCCCCTTGCGGTTGGCGAGGGCGGCGGTGATGTCCTTGCTCAGCTTGGCCGCGAGGCCCGCCTTGGCGGAGGTGCAGCTGACCGCGGTGGCGGCGGAGGCGGGGGCCGCGCCGAGGACGGGCACGAGCAGCGCCCCTCCGACAACGGCGGCGAGCGCTCCCTTGCGGGCGCGGGGTGATATCCGGTGCGTCATGCACGGATTGACCCTCGGGGAGGGGGGAGGGTTGTACTGGTGTTCGTGAAGGTGTGGGGGTGACTCCGCCGCCCTGCGTGATCATGACGCGGTCTTTGCCGCCCCTTGACGTTCTCTTCGATTGCAAACCGCCGCCCCCACTAGGGTCGTCGGGTTGGTGCGTCGACGGAGGGGACGAGAGCGGCACATGGGCGACCAGGGCAGCGACGGCAAGATACTCGACATCAAGATGGCCGATCTGAAGAAGACGGCTCCGCGTTTCCAGACGCACAGTCTCGTGGCCAGCACCTTCAAGTACCGCTTCCGTAGTCCGCTGGGCGGCCTCGCCGCCGACCTCACGGCTGATTTCCTGTCCCCGGATCAAAGCCACCACACCACAATGCAGGTGGGCCAGAAGATCCACCTGGCACTTCCTGACGGAACTCATTGGCGCGATGCCGCCTGGCTTTCTTTCGGCCTGTCGGTACACGCACCCGATCTCATGCAGAAGCATCCAGAGGGACTGGTCGTGAACATCACTTCCCTCACCTACCCTGTCGCGCACTTCCGATCGGAAGTCGCGGCCCTCGCCATGGACGGGTGGCTCAAGAATGAATTGGGTGTTCCCGACAGAGGGCTGCAAGTGACGTTCGACAAGGAAGCGGACCGATACGACTTCACGTGGGGCGACCTCACCAACCCCTTCGGCGACGACCTCTGAAGGAAAATCAGGTTTTCGGGGTGAGGAGCTTGCCCGACGGAGAAGACGGCGACGGCATGCGGCACCAGTTCCCCACCGAGGCCGTCGAGCTGACTCGGCTGGACTCGGCCCCCTCGCGGCAGACCTGGGAAGCAGCGCGCGACCGGGCCGTCGGCCGGATGTACGACGACGGCCAGGACGCCGCGACCCGGCTCCGGTGGGCGGAACTCGCGATCGCGGCCGGGAGACAGCGGGACGCTTCGTCCGGCTTCGGGCCGCTGAGGACGCTTGCCGACGAGACGCGTGTCCGCGTCTACGCCATCCGGGAGTTCGGCGTCGTACCAGGTGACGCGATCCGCGACGCGGCCGAGCTGTGCGAGACCGCCTTCCAAGGTATCGGGAGGTCACGCGGGGAAGTGGCGGCCGAGGCGGACGGCTGGCGAGAATTTCCCCGAGAACGGATGCTCCGTCTCCGGCACGTGAAGAACGTGCTGACACCACTTCGGGAGATCGTGGACGTACTCCCCCTGGACGACCCGCTCCGCCCGGAGCTGTCGGCGTGGGTGGCCCTGATCCCCGATCTTCCCTGAGGCCGCGAAGAGCAGAGCGCATGTCAGAGACAGCCAGGTTGCAGATCTACTCGGTCGAGTCGGCGGACCTCGACTCGGCCGTGTGCGTTGTCCGCTGTGTAGGCGGCGTCGTCCGTGTCGGCCAGGAATTCGCGGGGCCCATGACCTTGGACTTGATTCTCCGTTACGGACAGACGGTCGAGTTTCTGGAGCCGCCGCTCAGTGCGAAGGTGCGCCTGTCGGGAGTGGCGGTTCGCGGGCTCGGCCGGGGTGTCGTAGTCACCGCTCTGCGGACCGGGGAGTGAGCGGGGGTGCGCTCGGCTTGGTCTGCAGCAGGAGACGGAGTGCTCGTTCCGAGGGTGAGTCCGCTTCCGCCGTGTATGTGATCAGGCGTTGGCCCGACGGGGCTGGGAGGGTCAGGGTTTCGAAGGTCAGGTCGAGGGGGCCCGCGGTCGGGTGGTGCAGGTGCTTCACGCCCGAGGTGCAGGTGCGGACCGGGTGGCGCTTCCAGTGGGACGTGAATTCGTCGGAGTGGATGGTCAGTCGGCCCACCAGGTCCGTCAGGCGTTGGTCGTCGGGATGACGGGCGGTCACCTGGCGGAGGGAGGCGACCGCCAGCACCGCTTCTGCGGACCAGTCGCGGAACAGGGCGCGGTAGGCGGGGTCCAGGAAGAGCATGCGGGTCAGGTTGGGGCGGGTGGTCGCCGACTCCGGTGCTTCGGCGGGGAGATGGGCGGCCAGCAGGGCATGGCCGGGGGCGTTCCAGGCCAGGACGTCGTTGCGGCGGTCCAGGGCCAGGGCGGGGACGCCCGGCATCGCGGCCAGCAGCTGCCGTACCGACGCGCTCGCGTGTTCCGGGCGGGACGGGGTGGTACGGCGCGACGGGCGGGCCAGGGCGCGCAGGTGGGCGGTCTCGTCGTCGGTCAGGCGGAGGGTGCGGGCGATGGCGGTCAGGACGGAGTCGGAGGCGCCCGCCGCGCGGCCCTGTTCCAGGCGGGTGTAGTGGGTGACGCTCACCCCGGACAGCATGGCCAGCTCCTCCCGGCGCAGGCCGGTCACCCGGCGCCGGGTCGGCAGCGGGGTGAGGCCCACCTCCTCCGGGCGCAGCGCGGCACGGCGGGACTTGAGGAACTCGCCCAGGTCGGACGGGACGTCCATCGCTGCCTCCGGAAGGGTCGGGGCTTCCATGATGGCGTGCTCCGGCCCGCCCAGGGTGGTCACGTCATGACCAGCCTCGCCACGGTTCTGGCTGCCCCCCGCCGCTCCGGCCAGCCTGACGGGCATGACGACGACGCTCGCACCGACTCTCACCCCCCGCCTCCGCCTGACCCTCGTCCTCCTGCTCGCCGCCCAGTTCATGCTGGCCGTGGACTTCTCCATCCTCAACGTCGCCCTCCCCGTCATCGGTGAGGGCCTCGGCTTCCCCCTCGCCCGTCTCCAGTGGATCGGCACCTCCTTCGCCCTGTGCGCGGCAGGCTTCACCCTGCTCTTCGGCCGCGTCGCCGACCTCTTCGGGCGCCGTCGGCTGTTCCTGGGCGGCCTCGCCGTACTCGCCGTCGCCTCCCTCGCGGGCGGTCTCGCCACCAGCCCCGGGGTACTGCTCGCCGCCCGCGTGCTGCAAGGGCTGGCCACGGCCGCGGTGACCCCGGCGGGGCTGTCGCTGATGACGACCTCGTTCCCCGAGGGACCCCTGCGGGAGAAGGCCCTCGGGCTCAACGGGGCGCTGATGTCGGCGGGGTTCACCACCGGCGCGGTCCTCGGCGGCGTCCTGACCGACCTGCTCTCCTGGCGCTGGGCGTTCTTCATCAACGTCCCCGTGGCCCTGGCCGTACTGCTCCTCGCCCCGACGGTCGTCGCGGAGTCCCGGCCGGTCCAGCGGCCCGGGCTCGACGTTCCCGGCGCCCTCACCGTCACCCTCGGCCTGCTCGCCGTGGTCCTCGGCCTCACCCAGGCCGGTGAGCACGGCTGGACCTCCCCGTCCGCGCTGCTCCCGCTCGCCGCCGGTGCCGCCCTGCTGCTCGCCTTTCACGCCGTGGAGCGCCGCGCGGAAGCTCCGCTGGTTCCGGTCGGCGTGCTGCGGAAGCCCACCGTGGCCTGGGGGAACGTCGTCGGACTGCTCGCGTTCCTCACCGAGACCTCGCTGGTCTTCCTGCTGACCCTCTACCTCCAGGAGGTACTCGGCTTCTCCCCGCTCGCGGCCGGGCTGGCCTTCGGTGTGCTGGGCGCGGGCACGGTCGTCGGCGGCTCGGCCGCGCCCCGGGTCATCGGGCGGCTGGGCAACAGGCGGACGCTGGTCGTCGGCGGCCTGGTCCAGGCGGTGTCCACGGCCGCGCTGCTGGGGCTCGGCGAGGGGCACGGCTCCCTGGCGCTGCTGCTCGCCGCCACCTTCACCGGCGGAGTCGGCAACATGCTCGTCATCGTCGGCTTCATGGTCACCGCCACGTCCGGCCTGGCCGACCACGAACAGGGCCTCGCCACCGGCCTCGCCACGATGACCCAGCAGATCGGCATCACCATGGGCGCCCCGGTCATGAGCGCCATCGCCACCGCCGCGATGCCGGACACGACCGCCCCGAGCGCCCCGGCCGTCCTGACCGGCCTGAAGACAGCGATCGCGGTGAACGCGGCGCTGGTCCTTCTCGGCGTGCTCGCCGGTCGCAAGGCCGCCCGTCGGGCCTAGGGGGTGTCTCGATCTTCGCGGGCGCGCGGCGCCTGCCGCACCAGACGCCGCGCGCTGGTTGCCCCACCCGGCCCGGCGCACGAACCCCATGAGGGGACTCAGTCGGCCCTGCGGGCCCGCCCCAGGCGGAGCGCGGAGATCAGGAAGAAGACCCCGCCCAGGAACGCGTACCCCGCCAGCGAGCCCAAGGAGGCATCCGCCTGGGCGGCCCCGGCGACGAAGGAGGCACCGGCAAGGGTGGAGATGGCTCCGCTGAGGATCATCGGCCACTGTCCTGCCATGCCGCGTCGACGTCGCAGGGCGCCGACGATCAGCTGGACGGCACCGGCGGTGACCGCCCAGGCTCCCCAGACGCGCAGGACCGCCGGGATGCCTGACGCGGCCGCGGCGACCAGCCCCGCGGCGGTGAGGGTGCTGAGCGCGACGTTCGCGTAGAGACCGCGTACCGGGCCCCGGTTCGCCCTGGCGGACCTGATGTCGACGACGGCGCACGCCACGTCGAACAGGGGATAGAGCACCAGCAGTGCCGCGCTGAGGGGGCTCAGGGTGTGGGCCGTCGCGAAGATCAGGACGGCCCAGATCGCGGCGAACGCGAAGCGCAGGAAGTACAGGCGGCGCAGCGCCGTGGTGTCGCTCTCGGTGGGAGGGGTGGCGGTGATGGAGGCGGCCATGGGATGCCCTTTCCGCAAGGAGTCGAAAAAGAGGGAGAACGTTCGGTCTACCTCCCATTCAAGGGACCCCCTCACCCCCTGTCAAGACCGAACGTTCTCCCTCACCGCCTGCTACCGTGGCCGCCATGAGCACGGGCACAGCAGGTAAGCGCACGTCGGAGGCCCGGGCGCGGCTGCTCGACACGGCGACCCGGATCTTCTACACGGAGGGGATTCACTCCGTCGGGGTCGACCGGATCATCGCGGAGGCGCAAGTGACCCGCGCCACCCTGTACCGGCACTTCAAGGGCAAGGACGAGCTGATCCTCGCCTACCTCCAGCAGGCCGATCACGGCATCCGGGGACAGGTGGACGCCATCCGGGCACAGGGCCTTCCGGCGGCCGAGACGGTCCGGGCCGTGGGCAGGTCCATCGCCGAGGGCATCCGGTCCCCGGGCTTCCGCGGCTGCGCCTTCCTGAACGCGGCGGCCGAGTATCCCGACCCCACGCACCCCGTCCACCAGGCCGTGCTGGCCCACCGGCAATGGTTCCTGGACACCGCCACGCAGCTCATGGAAGACGCAGGCCGCGCCCCCGCCGACGTGACCGGCCGCCACTTCGTCATGCTGCGGGACGGCGCCATGGCAGCCGGGTGCCTCTTCGACCCGACCCTGATCTGCGCGACGTTCCTGGACGGCGTCGAGGGCATCCTGAACGCCACCCCGCCGCATCCGTCCGGCCCTCACCGGGCGAAGTCCTCCCAGTGAGCGGGACGGGAGGTGCGGTGTGGAAATCCGGGGCGCACGCGTTCTGGTCGCCGGAGCAACCGGTGACATCGGGTCGGCGCTGGCCGAGCGGCTGGCCCGGCTCGGCGCGGCCACCGCACTGACGGGGCGGGACGCCGACCGGCTCGCCGAGGTGCGCGAGCGGTGCGGCCCCGGCCCCGCCCGGACCTTCGACGCCTGGGACCTCGACGCCGCCGAGGGCCTGGCCGCCTGGGCGGCACGGGAGCTGGGCGGGCTCGACGCCGTGGTCGTCTGCGTGGGGGTCGCCGCGTTCGGGCCGGTCGGTGAGATCGGCGAGGCGGTCGCGGAGCACGTGATGGCGGTGAACGCGCTCGCGCCCATGGCGATCCTGCGTTCCGCGTCGGCCCACGTGTCCTCCGGCGGCCTGCTCGCCGCCGTCACGGGGACCGTCGCCCGTTCGGCACCGGCCGGCATGGCGGACTACGCGGCGGCGAAGGCAGCCCTGGCCACCTGGCTGACGGCGGCTCGCCGGGAGGTGCGGCGCTCCGGTGTGGGGGTGCTGGAGATCTGCCTGCCCCATGTCGAGTCCGGCTTCGCCCGGCGTGCGGTGACCGGCACCGCTCCGGCGCTGCCACCGGGCATCACGGTGGCGGAGGCCGTCGAGGCGGTCGTGGAGGGTATGCGTATGGACGCGCGGGTCGTGGACAGCGCCGGGGCGAAGCGGGTCACGTCGTGACGGCGGACACGTCCGTCCACGTGGAGGACGTCACGCCCCTGCCGCCACGCCCCCTGTCGCACGTGCTGTTCCGGCAGTGGTGGCGCGAACTGGTCTTCCTGCACTGGGCCGCCGATCCCGACGAGGTGGCCCGCCTGCTGCCGCCGGGCACGTCCCCCGACCTCCACCTGGGCCGCACCTACGTCGGCCTGGTCTTCTTCCGCATGGACGACCTGGCCCTCGGCCGGGGGCCCGCGCTTCCCTACCTGGGCAGCTTCGGCGAGGTGAACGTCCGCCTGTACAGCAGGGACAGCCTCGGGCGGCGCGGAGTGGTGTTCCGCTCCCTGGACTGCGACCGCCTGCTCCCCGTGCTGACGGCACGGGCGGCGTTCGGCCTGCCCTACCGCTGGGCCCGCATCCACACCCGCCGCACCGGCGCCGGAATCTCCTACGGCAGCCTCCGGCGCGACGGCTCCGGAGCGAGCGCCCGCGTCCGGGCCGAGGTCTCCCCCGAGCCGTACGAGGCGAACACCTTGGAGGAGTTCCTCACCTGCCGCTGGGGACTCCACGCCCAACTCCGGGGACGTACTTACTACTTGCCGAACACCCACCCCCGGTGGACGTTCAACCGGTGCGAGCTGACCTCGTACGACGAGACCGCCATCGCGGCGGCCGGGCTCTCCACCCCGGTCGGCGACCCCGTCAGCGTGCTCTACGCACCCGGCGTCCCGGTCCGCTTCGGCCCGCCGCTCCGGCTGCCCTAGGGGGTTCCGGCCGCCCGTCCCCGCGTCCCACATCGCGCTGAGCGCATGTGACTTGCCGGATCTCGACGCACACCGGATCTCGACACACAACGGTCACCTCCCCTTCACTGCCATTTACGCGTGTCCATGCCACGCTCGTTGTCCGCTCAATCAACCCGCGTAGATCGGCACCCTCATGCCCGTGACGCACATGCACCGTTGGAAGGCTCCGGCGCTGGCCGTTTCGGCCCTGCTCGTCGGCCTCACCCTGCCGGCGGCGGTCGCCACCCCGGCAAGCGCGACGACGACCTCGTACGACACGACGTACTACAAGAACGCCGTCGGCAAGACGGGCGCGAGTCTCAAGTCCTCGCTGCACACCATCATCAGCAGCCAGAGCAAGATCTCGTACGCGGCCGTCTGGGACGCGTTGAAGGTCACCGACCAGGACCCGAACAACAGCAACAACGTGATCCTGCTCTACAGCGGCGTCTCCCGCGCCAAGTCCCTCAACGGCGGCAGCACCGGCGACTGGAACCGCGAGCACACCTGGGCCAAGTCGCACGGCGACTTCGGCGAGGTGACCGGTCCCGGCACCGACCTGCACCACCTGCGCCCGGCGGACGTCCAGGTCAACAGCATCCGCGGCAACAAGGACTTCGACGACGGCGGCAGCGCGGTCAGCGGTGGGGGCGGCAGCCTCACCGACTCCGACTCCTTCGAGCCGCGCGACGCGGACAAGGGCGACGTGGCCCGGATGATCCTCTACATGGCGGTCCGCTACGACGGGGGCGACGGCTTCGCCGACCTGGAGCCCAACGAGAAGGTCGACAACGGCAGCAGCCCGAACATCGGCAAGCTGTCCGTCCTCAAGCAGTGGAGCGACGAGGACCCGCCGAGCGCCTTCGAGGAGAAGCGCAACCAGGTCATCTACGACACCTACCAGCACAACCGGAATCCGTTCATCGACCACCCGGAGTGGGTCGACGCGATCTGGTAGGAGCACGACGGTGGTGAACTCCCCTGCGGAAGAGAGGAGTTCACCACCGTCCGGCCGGTCAGCCCAGGTGCGTGGGCGCGAACATCCGCAGCACCGCCGGGAGCACGACCACCGAAGGGCCGGGCGTGGCAAGCGCCTTCGCCAGGTCCGCCGCCAGGGTCTCCGGGGAGGTCCGTACGCCCGGCACCCCGAAGGACTCCGCGAGGGCGACGTAGTCCGGCCGGGTCAGCTCCGTCGCGGTCGGTTCGCCGAAGGCGTCCGTCATGTACTCGCGGAGGATGCCGTAGCCGCCGTCGTCGACGATCAGCCAGGTCACCGGCAGTTCGTACTGCTTGGCCGTGGCCAGCTCGGCGATGGAGTACAGCGCGCCCCCGTCGCCGGAGACAGCGAGGACCGGGTGGGTCGGATCGGCGGCGGCCGCGCCGAGGGCGGCGGGGAAGCCGTAGCCGAGGCCGCCCGCGCCCTGGGCGGAGTGCATGGTGTTGGCGCCGCGCGGGTCGAAGGCGGACCAGGCCCAGTAGGCGAGGATCGTCATGTCCCAGAAGGACGGTGAGCCCGTCGGGAGCGCGCGGCGCACGGACGCCAACACGTCCTGTTCCAGGGTGAGTTCCTGACCCGTGATCCGGTCCCCGATACGGGACAGCACGTCCCGGACCCGCTCGGGCGCGGTGGGGTCCGTCCGCTCCGTCATTGTCTCCAGCAGCGCCTGCAACGCGAGGCGGGCGTCCGCGTGGATGCCCAGCGCCGGGTGGTTGGACTCCAGCTTGCCGAGGTCGGCCTCGATCTGGACGACCCGGCCGCGCGGCTTGAACGTGTGGTAGTTCGAGGAGAGTTCACCGAGCCCCGACCCGACCACCAGCAGGACGTCCGCGTCCTCCAGCAGGTCGGTCATGTGCCGGTCCTCCAGCCAGGACTGGAGGGACAGCGGGTGCTCCCAGGGGAAGGCGCCCTTGCCGCCGAAGGTGGTCACCACGGGGGCGTCCAGCTTCTCCGCGAGCTGCCGAAGCTTCTTCGAGGCGTCCGACCGTACGACTCCCCCGCCCGCGATGATCGCGGGACGCTGGGCACGGGACAGCAGGTCCGCCGCCACCGCCGTGAGTTCGACGCGCGGGGCGAGGTCCTCCGGGGTCGCGTCCGGGGCCGTGACCACCGGCAGCGAGGTCTCCGCGAGGAGCACGTCCTGCGGGATCTCCACCCACACCGGGCCGTGCGGAGCGGTGAGCGCGGACCGCCACGCCTCCGCGATGGCCGACGGGATCTGTGACTGCGCGCGGACCGTGTGGACCGACTTCACCACGCCCCGGAAGGATGCCGACTGATCCGGGAGTTCGTGGAGATAACCGTGTCGGCCACCGCCCAGCCCCGCCGTCGGGATCTGGCTGCTGATCGCCAGGACGGGCGCCGAGGCCGACGCCGCCTCCTGGAGGGCGGCCAGCGAGGTCAGCGCGCCGGGCCCGGTGGAGAGCAGCAGCGGCGCCGCCTCCCCGGTGATCCGGCCGTACGCGTCGGCCGCGAAGCCCGCGTTGTTCTCGACCCGCAGGCCGATGTAGCGCAGCGAGGAGCGGCGCAGCGCGTCGAACATGCCGAGCGCGTGCTGGCCGGGCAGGCCGAAGACGGTCGTCGCGCCCAGCCCGGCCAGGGTCTCCACGACCAGGTCGCCGCCGTTGCGCCCCGGCGGGGGATTCAGGGCCGCCTCTGTCTGCGCCTCGGTCGGGCGGAGTTCCAGGTCGTGGTCGTGCGTCACTTGGCGCGTGCCTCCGCGATCTGCCGGGACATGATGGTGGTGAGTTCGTACGCCGTGTGCGAGGCGGCGACCGAGGTGATCTCGGCGTGGTCGTAGGCCGGGGCGACCTCGACCACGTCGGCCGAGACCAGGTTGCAGGAGGCGAGGCCGCGCAGGATCTCCAGCAGCTCGCGGGAGGTCATGCCGCCCGCCTCGGGGGTGCCGGTGCCGGGGGCGTGGGCCGGGTCGAGGCAGTCGATGTCGATGGAGATGTACAGCGGGCGGTCCCCGATGCGCTGGCGGAGCTGGTCGGCGACCTCGTCGGCGCCCCGGCGGTAGACGTCGGCCGAGGTGACGATGCCGAAGCCCAGCTTCTCGTCGTCGGTGAGGTCCTGCTTGCCGTACAGCGGGCCGCGGGTGCCGACGTGGGACAGCGCCTCGGTGTCGAGGATGCCCTCCTCCACCGCGCGGCGGAACGGCGTGCCGTGGGTGTACTCGGCGCCGAAGTAGGTGTCCCAGGTGTCGAGGTGCGCGTCGAAGTGCAGCAGCGCGACCGGGCCGTGCTTCTTGGCGACCGAGCGCAGCAGCGGCAGCGCGATGGTGTGGTCGCCGCCCAGCGTCATCAGGCGGGCGCCGGTGCCGAGCAGGTCGTCGGCGGCGGCCTCGATGGTGTCGACTGCCTCGTTGATGTTGAACGGGTTCACCGCGATGTCGCCGCCGTCCGCGACCTGCGCGAGGGCGAAGGGGGAGGCGTCCTGCGCGGGGTTGTACGGGCGCAGCAGCCGGGACGCCTCGCGGATGGCGTTGCCGCCGAAGCGGGCGCCCGGCCGGTACGAGACGCCGGAGTCGAACGGCACGCCGACCACGGCGACGTCGGCGCGGCCGACCTCGTCCAGCCGGGGCAGCCGGGCGAAGGTCGCGGGGCCCGCGTAGCGCGGGATGCGGGAGGAGTCGACGGGCCCGCGGGGCGTCTCGGAGCTGCTCATTCTGAAATGCCTTCTTCCTTGCGCTTCGTCGCGCATGTACTGCTTTCCGTACGACTCTACTGGTGAGCCGGGACCGGTTCGGACGGGAGTTCGGGGGACTTGCCGGCGAGGCGGTCGCGCCAGACGGCGAGGACGCGTTCGTCGGTGGGCTTGGTGGCCAGGGAGACCACGAGGTAGGCGGCCAGGGAGGCGAGCAGGCCGTAGTAGACGGGCTCGTTGGCGAGGATGCCGTAGCCCGCCATCAGGCCGATCACCGCGGTACCGCCGACGATCACGGAGGCCAGCGCGCCCTGCACGGTGCCGCGCTTCCACAGCAGGCCGCCGAGGATCGGCACGAGGAGGCCGCCGACGAGGAGGTTGTACGCGACGGTCAGCGCCTCGACGACGTTGTTCAGCGCGATGGCGGTGCCGATCACGGCGAGACCCATGATCAGGATGAAGACGCGGTTGCCCTTCACCTCGTCGTGCTCCTCCTCGCCGGAGCGGACCAGGCCCCGCAGCCGGGACCAGATGTCGTTGTTGGCGACGGTCGCGCAGGCGATCAGGGCGCCGGAGGAGGTCGACATCACGGCGGCGAGGGCGGCGGCCAGCACCAGGCCCCGGACGCCGATGGGGAGTTCGTCCTTGACGATGGTGGCGAAGGCGTCGTCCGGGCTGGAGAGCTTCGGGTAGAGCACCTTGGCGGCGGTGCCGATCACCGCACCGGCGACGGCGTAGACCAGGCAGTAGGTGCCCGCCACGGTGCCGCCCCACTTGGCGGTGCGGTCGTCGCGGGCGGTGAACACGCGCTGCCAGATGTCCTGGCCGATCAGCATGCCGAAGGTGTAGATCAGCACATAGGTGAAGATCGTCTCGCCGCCGATGCCCAGCGGGTCGAAGTACGAGGTCGGCAGCTTGGCCTTCATCTCCGAGAAGCCGCCCGCCTTGACCACGGCGATGGGCAGCAGCAGGAGCAGCACGCCGATGGTCTTCACCACGAACTGCACCATGTCGGTGAGCGTGATCGACCACATGCCGCCGAGGGTGGAGTACGCGACGACGATCGAGCCGCCGAGGACGATCGCCAGGGTGCGGTTCATGTCGAACAGCACGTCGAAGATCGTGGCGTAGGCGATGGTCGAGGTGACCGCCAGCATCAGGGTGTACGCCCACATGACGACGCCGGAGATGACCCCGGCCCGGCCGCCGTAGCGCAGGTCGAGCATCTCGGAGACGGTGTAGACCTTCAGCCGGGCGATGCGGGCCGAGAAGAACACCGACAGGGCGAGCAGGCCGAGGCCGATGGTGAAGACCATCCAGGCGCCGGAGAGGCCGTACTTGTAGCCGAGGCCGACCCCGCCGATGGTGGACGCGCCGCCCAGCACGATGGCGGCCATGGTGCCGGAGTACATGGCCGGGCCCAGTCTGCGGCCTGCCACCAGGAACTCGCTCTTCGACTTGGCGCGGCGCATGCCCCACCAGCCCATGGCCAGCATCCCGACGAGGTAGACGACGATCACTGTGTAGTCGACGGCCATGGTGCGGGGCCCTCCTTCGCGCGCTTGTCCGGTGGCGTGTCGTGCGGTGGCGTGGGGGTTTCGACGGCAGCGGCTCGCGGGGACATCCGCCCGTACCCGCGGCTGCCGTTCCGCCTAGACACTAGGTGGCCGGAAAGCGACTGCGAAGTGTACGTTTCATCCATATGAACGGGGTGGACAGGAGGATGTGCACACCATGTCGGAGCCAACCACCCCGTCCGTCCCGCCGACCCCGCCCGTGCCGCTCTCCGCGCTGCTGGCCCGCGAGGACCTGGGCCTGCGGCAGATCGCCGGTCCCCCGGCCCCGGACACCGTGATCCACTGGGCGCACACCTCGGAGATGGCCGACCCGTACCCGTACCTGCTGGGCGGCGAGCTGCTGCTGACGGCGGGGGTGCATGTGCCGGAGGCGGCGGGGGCGGGCGCCTATTTCGACGACTACGTGTCCCGGATCGTCGCGGCGGGTGGCGCGGCCCTCGGCTTCGGGCTGGCCCCGGTGCACGACACCGTGCCACGCGCGCTGGTCGCGGCCTGCGACGCGTACGGGCTGCCGCTGCTGGAGGTGCCGCCCCGGACCACGTTCTCCGGGGTCGCGCGCGCGGTGTGGCAGCTGATGGCGCAGGCCCGGCTGGCCGAGCTGCGCCGGGTCACGGAGGCCCAGCAGAGCCTGGCCGCCGCCGCGTCCCGCCCCGACCCGGTGCCCTCGGTCCTGCGCCAGCTCGCCCAGCGCCTCTCCGCCCAGGCCCTCCTGCACGGCCCCGACGGCACGGTGATCGCGAGCGCGGGCCGCGCCCCGGTGCCGGGCACGCAGGAGGCGCTGCGCAAGCTGACCGGGGTCGTGCGGCCGGGCACCGCCCGGGACGCCCCCGCCTCGGCCACCGACTCCCTCGGGGAGATCCAGCTCGCCGCCTACGCCCTCGGCGGGAGCAGCGGGTTCGTGCTGGGGGTGGCGACCGGGCGGCGCGAACCGGCCGACCACACCATCGCCTCCGTCGCCGCCGTGCTGCTCTCCCTGCTGACCGGTGAGCACCAGAGCGGGGCGGGCGCGGCCCGCTCCTCCGCGCTGGTCAGGCTGCTGCTGGGCGCGGCCCCGGCGGAGGTGGCCGCGCTGCTCGGCGGCACGGACGACGCCGGGTGGCTCGTGGTGCACGCCCGCCCGGAGAACGGCACGCCGGACCCGGTGGGCGCGGCCGCCCTCGGCACCGCGCTCGGCTCACCCCTGGTCGACCTGGACCGTGACGTCGTACGCGTCCTCGTGCCCGCCGGGCGGGAACCGGCCGCGCAGCCCGGCTGGACGCTGGGCGTCGGCGCGCCCGCGGGGCCCGCCGACTGGCCGTCCGCCGACGCGCAGGCCGCCCGCGCGCTGGCCCGCGCCCGCGCCACCCGTACCCCGCTGGTCCGGCACGGTGCCCGGCCCGGGCTGTCGGAGCTGGTGCCGCGCGCGGACGCGGAGGAGCACGCGCGGGCCCTGCTCGCCCCGCTCGCGGCGGGCCCCGCGCTCACCGAGACCCTGCGCACCTGGCTGTCCCTGCACGGGAGTTGGGACCGCACGGCGGTCGCGCTGGACGTGCACCGCAACACCGTCCGCCAGCGCATCACCCGCTGCGCGGCCCTCCTCGACACGGATCTGGACGATCCGGACGTCCGCATGGAGCTGTGGTTCGCCCTGCGGAACAACTAGCTCCTCACTAGATCCACAAGGGTCCCCCGGAAGAGGGGCGTCCCGGAGACGGCGGATCGTTCGCTGCCCCACAATGGGGGGCATGCCGATATCCGGGACGCCCAGCCGTGCTCAGCTCGTCGACCATCTGGTGAGAACGCGGATCGCGGGGGACGTGGCCACGCCCCGCGAGAACAACCTCTCCCACTACCGCAGGCTGGCCAACGGCGACCGGCACTACTGGCTCGGCCTGGAGCTGGGCGACCGCTGGACCGACGAGCAGGACGTGCTCGCGGTGATGGCCGAGCGGGTCGGCGTGAACGACGACGCCGAGCACCGGTACGGGCAGGACACCATCGACCCGGAGCTGACGGTGGACGCGCTGGAGCGGCTCGCGCTGAGGCTGCGCAAGGCCGCCGAGGACCGGCAGCGGGTGCTGTTCGCCACCGGGCACCCCGGTGGCCTGCTGGACGTGCACCGGGCCACCGCCGCCGCGCTGCGCGCCGCGGGCTGCGAGATCGTCGTCATCCCGGAGCGGCTCCAGACCGACGAGGGGTACGTCGTGCAGTTCGCGGACGTGGCCGTCCTGGAGCACGGCGCGACCCTCTGGCACACCCACTCCGGTGAGCCGATGCGCGCCATCCTCACCGGACTTGAGCGCGAGGGCCGCGACCTGCCGGACCTCGTCGTGGCCGACCACGGCTGGGCCGGGTACGCGGCGCAGCACGGCGTGGACGCCGCCGGGTACGCCGACTGCAACGACCCGGCGCTGTTCCTCGCCGAGTCCGAGGGCACCCTCCAGGTGGCGGTGCCGCTCGACGACCACGTGGTCAGCCCCCGGCACTACGACCCGATGACGGCGTATCTGCTGAGCGAGGCCGGGCTGATCTGAGCCCGGGCCCCGAACGCGAGGTGCGGCCCTCGATGAGGGCCGCACGTCGCGCTCAGTTCGCGGTGCTGTCAGCGACCGTGGCCTCCGCCACCGCCGTGACCGCCACCACCGTGACCGCCACCGCCGTAGCCGCCGCCGTGGCCGCCACCGTAGCCGCCGCCATGACCGCCGCCGTAGCCGCCGCCGTGGCCGTAGCCGTTGTGGCCGTAGCCGCCGTGGCCGTAGCCACCCCAGTAGTTGTCGTTGTCACCCCAGTCGTTCCAGTTGTTCCAGTTGTTGTGGTGACGGTGGTGACGACCCCAGTCGTCATCGTTCCACCAGCCGCGGTCGTGGTTGTACCTGTTGTGGTGACCGTCCCGGTAGTCCCGGTCGTAGGAGCTGTGGTGCCCGTTCTGGGTCGCCGAAGCGGTGCCCGCGGCGCCCACCGCTGCTCCGCCGGCCAGCAGGAGGCCGGTGGCGGACAGGGCGACGAGGCGCCTCGCGCGCTGTGATCGCATGGGAAATTACCTTCCATCTCCATCGTTCTCGCGATCCCGATCTGGGCGCGAGGTGGATGGCCGTCACCGCGAAGAGGAAGATGCGGCACGGTCTTCAGGTATCCGCAGTCTGCTGAGCGGCACGGTCCCGCACCGCCGACGCCTGCGAGTCACCCGGACATGTACTCCGGGCGCAGCGGCTGAGGTCCGGGACACCGGAGTCCTCGTCGGCCGGGCAAACCGTGTGCTGCGGCTTTCACTCATAGAGCCTAGTCCCGGATGCGTCGCGCGTCCTGTTGAGCGGTCTACTGAGTGACGGGTCCTCGCAGGCACCGTCCGCACGGCCCGGCACCCCTCGCAACCGAGAGCGCCGGAGGCCCCGTGGACGGGGTCATCTCCGGCGCCCGGCAGCGGAGTTGATGCCTCAGCGGGGGACGCGGACCACGCCCTCCTGGACGACGGAGATGGCGAGCCGGCCGTCCGTCGTGTAGATCCGGGCCTGGCCCAGACCCCGGCCGCCGTGCGCGGACGGTGACTCCTGGTCGTACAGCAGCCACTCGTCGGCGCGGAAGGGGCGGTGGAACCACATCGCGTGGTCCAGGGAGGCCCCGACGACGTCCCCGACGGCCCAGCCGCCGCGCCCGTGGGCGAGCAGCACCGAGTCGAGCAGGGTCATGTCGGAGACGTAGGTGGCGAGGACGACGTGCAGCAGGGGGTCGTCGTCCAGCTTGCCGTTGGCGCGGAACCAGACCTGGCTGTGCGGCTCGCGCGGGGTGCCGAACTCGCCGTACGGCGGCTCGTCCACGTACCGCAGGTCGATCGCCTCGCGGGCCTCCAGGAAGCGTTCCACCACCTCGGGGTCGAGGTGGGCGTAGCCGCGCAGGCGTTCCTGGGACGTCGGCAGGGTGGCCGGGTCGGGCGCGGGCGGCATGGGGGCCTGGTGGTCGAGGCCGTCCTCGTACGCCTGGAAGGACGCGGAGAGGTGGAAGATCGGCTTGCCGTGCTGGACGGCGACCACGCGGCGGGTGGTGAAGGAGCGGCCGTCGCGGATGCGGTCGACGCTGTACACGATGGGCGCGCCGGGGTCGCCGGTGCGCAGGAAGTACGCGTGCAGCGAGTGGGCGGCGCGGTCGGCGGGGACCGTGCGCCCCGCCGCGACCAGCGCCTGTGCGGCGACCTGGCCGCCGAAGACGCGGGGGACGACGGCGGAGCGGGACTGCCCGCGGTAGATGTCCTCCTCGATCCGCTCGAGGTCGAGCAGATCGAGGAGGTCCTGAAGTGCCTGGCTCATGGCGTGTAGTTGTACCGGCCAGTCATTGCGGGGGCCTTACAGGCCCATGTCCTTGGCGATGATCGACTTCATGATCTCGCTGGTGCCGCCGTAGATGCGGTTGACGCGGTTGTCCGCGTACAGGCGGGCGATCGGGTACTCGTTCATGTAGCCGTAGCCGCCGTGCAGCTGGAGGCAGCGGTCGATCACGCGGTGGGCGACCTCGGTGCAGAACAGCTTGGCGGAGGCAGCCTCGGCGGGGGTCAGCTCACCGGCGTCCAGCGCCTCGGTGGCGCGGTCGGCGACGGCCTCGGCGGCGTCCACCTCGGCCTGGCAGGCGGCCAGCTCGAACTTGGTGTTCTGGAAGTGCGAGACCTGCTTGCCGAAGACCGTACGGTCCTGCACGTACTGCTTGGCGAAGCGGACGGCGGCCTTGGCCTGGGCGTAGGCGCCGAAGGCGATGCCCCAGCGCTCGGAGGCCAGGTTGTGGCCGAGGTAGGAGAAGCCCTTGTTCTCCTCGCCGAGCAGGTCCTCGACGGGGACCTTGACGTCCACGAAGGCGAGTTCGGCGGTGTCGGAGGTCTTCAGGCCGAGCTTGTCCAGCTTGCGGCCCACCGAGTAGCCCTCGGACTTGGTGTCCACGGCGAAGAGGGAGATGCCGAACCGGCGGTCGTCCTCCTTCGGGGCGGAGGTGCGGGCGCAGACGATGACCTTGTCGGCGTGCACACCGCCGGTGATGAAGGTCTTGGCGCCGTTGAGGACGTAGTGGGTGCCGTCCTCGGAGAGCTTGGCGGTGGTCTTCATGCCCGCGAGGTCCGAGCCGGTGCCGGGCTCGGTCATCGCGATGGCCCACATCTCCTCGCCGGTGACGAACTTCGGCAGGAAACGCTTCTTCTGCTCGTCCGTGGCCAGCATCTTGATGTAGGGGAGGGCGAGCAGCACGTGCACGCCGGAGCCGCCGAACTGGACGCCCGCGCGGGAGGTCTCCTCGTAGAGGACCGCCTCGAACTTGTGGCTGTCCATGCCCGCGCCGCCGAACTCCTCGGGCACGTTGATGCCGAAGATGCCCAGCTCGCCGAGCTTGTAGTAGAAGTCGCGCGGAGCCTGACCGGCGGCGAACCACTCGTCGTAGACCGGCACGACCTCGGACTCGATGAAGTCCCGGAGAGTCTCCCGGAACGCCTCGTGATCCTCGTTGAACACCGTACGGCGCACGCCGCCACCTCCACGTACCTCGGCATGACACAGGGCATGTCTAAGCGCTTGCTCAACCGAAGGTACCGGCGAGTACGGAAGGGAGTCCAGGGGGTGGGGACCGTAACGCTCGTCACGCCTGGGCGTCGGCCGCGGCGAACGCCCCCCGTGCCATCCGGTGCAGCAGCGTCGCCGTCGTCGCTCGGCCCGGGAGGGTGCCGGAGCGGCCGAGGTGGGGGGTGGAGTTGAGGAGGCCGAAGACGGAGTGGACGGCGGAGCGGGCGGCGGGTTCCGTGAGGGTGGGGTGGGCCTCGCGGACGACGCCGACCCAGAGTTCGACGTACTGGCGCTGGAGCTGGCGGACCAGCTTGCGGTCGCTGTCGCGCAGCCGGTCCAGCTCGCGGTCGTGGAGGGTGATCAGGGGGCGGTCGTCCAGGGCGAAGTCGATGTGGCCCTCGATGAGGGAGTCCAGCACCTCGGACGGGCCCGCGTGGCCGTCCGTCTCCGCCAGGCGGCGGCGCGCGCCGGTGAGGAGCTGGCCGCTGATGCCCACCAGCAGCTCCGCGAGCATCGCGTCCTTGCCGGGGAAGTGCCGGTAGAGGCCGGGGCCGCTGATGCCGACCGCCGCCCCTATCTCGTCCACGCCCACGCCGTGGAACCCGCGCTCGGCGAAGAGGCGGGCGGCCTCCCTGAGGATCTGCTGCCGCCGGGTCGGGGCGTCGGTTCTGCTGGCCATGCGGGTCATTGTAGACAGGGAGGTTAGCGGTCGTTAACCTGAAGGAAATGCGTTAACGCTCATTAACAAGGTGAGGGGTTCGCAGGATGCACGAGGCACCGGAGCTGACGAGCGCGGCAGACCCCGCGTCGGAGCCCTGGCGGGCCAATGAACAGGCCCATCTCGCCCTGGGCGAGGAACTGCGCGCCAAGCTCGCGCAAGCGGCCCTCGGCGGCGGCGAGAAGGCGCGCGCCCGGCACACCGCGCGCGGCAAGCTGCTCCCCCGGGACCGGGTGGACGCCCTGCTCGACCCCGGCTCCCCCTTCCTGGAGCTGGCCCCCCTGGCGGCCGACGGGATGTACGAGGGACAGGCCCCGGCGGCGGGGGTGATCGCCGGGATCGGCCGGGTCAGCGGGCGCGAGTGCGTGATCGTCGCCAACGACGCGACCGTCAAGGGCGGCACGTACTACCCGATGACGGTGAAGAAGCACCTGCGCGCCCAGGAGGTGGCCCTCGACAACCGCCTGCCCTGCGTCTACCTGGTGGACTCCGGCGGCGCCTTCCTGCCCATGCAGGACGAGGTCTTCCCCGACCGCGACCACTTCGGCCGCATCTTCTACAACCAGGCCCGCATGTCGGCGGCCGGAATCCCGCAGATCGCGGCCGTCCTCGGCTCCTGCACGGCGGGCGGCGCGTACGTCCCGGCGATGAGCGACGAGGCCGTGATCGTCCGCGACCAGGGCACCATCTTCCTCGGCGGCCCCCCGCTGGTGAAGGCCGCCACCGGCGAGGTCGTCACGGCGGAGGAGCTGGGCGGCGGCGAGGTCCACTCCCGCGTCTCCGGCGTCACCGACCACCTCGCGGAGGACGACGCGCACGCGCTGAGGATCGTGCGGAACATCGTCGCCACCCTCCCCGCCCGCAAGGACGCCCCCTGGGAGGTGACGGCGGCCGTCGAGCCCAAGGTCGACCCCTTCGGGCTGTACGGCGCGGTCCCGGTCGACTCCCGCACCCCGTACGACGTCCGCGAGATCATCGCCCGCGTGGTGGACGGCTCGCGCTTCAGCGAGTTCAAGTCGGAGTTCGGCCAGACCCTGGTCACCGGCTTCGCCCGTATCCACGGCCACCCGGTCGGCATCGTCGCCAACAACGGCATCCTGTTCTCCGAGTCCGCCCAGAAGGGCGCGCACTTCATCGAGCTGTGCGACCAGCGCGGCATCCCGCTCGTCTTCCTCCAGAACATCTCCGGCTTCATGGTCGGCAAGGACTACGAGGCGGGCGGCATCGCCAAGCACGGCGCCAAGATGGTCACCGCCGTCGCCTGCACCCGCGTACCGAAGCTGACGGTCGTCGTCGGCGGCTCCTACGGCGCGGGCAACTACTCGATGTGCGGCCGCGCCTACTCCCCCCGCTTCCTCTGGATGTGGCCCGGCGCCAAGATCTCCGTCATGGGCGGCGAACAGGCCGCCTCGGTGCTCGCCACCGTCAAGCGGGACCAGATGGAGGCGCGCGGCGAGGAGTGGCCCGCCGAGGACGAGGACGCCTTCAAGGCCCCTATCCGCGCGCAGTACGAGAACCAGGGCAGCGCCTACTACGCCACCGCCCGCCTCTGGGACGACGGCGTCATCGACCCGCTCCAGACCCGTCAGGTGCTCGGACTCGCCCTGACCGCCTGTGCCAACGCGCCGCTGGGAGAGCCCCGGTTCGGCGTCTTCCGGATGTGAGAGGGAGGGGAACTTCCGTGTTCGACACAGTGCTGGTCGCCAACCGGGGCGAGATCGCCGTACGGGTCATCCGTACGCTCCGCGCGCTCGGCGTGCGCTCCGTGGCGGTCTTCTCCGACGCCGACGCCGACGCGCGGCACGTCCGGGAGGCCGACACGGCCGTCCGGATCGGCCCGGCCCCGGCCGGGGAGAGCTATCTGTCGGTGGAACGGCTGCTGGAGGCCGCCGCCCGCACCGGCGCCCAGGCCGTCCACCCCGGCTACGGCTTCCTCGCCGAGAACGCCGGCTTCGCGCGCGCCTGCGAGGAGGCGGGGCTCGTCTTCATCGGCCCGTCCGCCGACGCCATCGCCCTGATGGGCGACAAGATCCGCGCCAAGGAGACGGTGGCGGCGTACGGGGTGCCGGTCGTGCCGGGCTCCAGCGGCAGCGGACTGACCGACGCCGAACTGGCCGACGCGGCCCGCGAGATCGGCACCCCCGTGCTGCTCAAGCCCTCGGCGGGCGGCGGCGGCAAGGGCATGCGTCTCGTACGGGACGTCGCCGCGCTGGAGGAGGAGATCGCGGCCGCCCGCCGCGAGGCCCGCGCCTCCTTCGGCGACGACACCCTGCTGGTGGAGCGGTGGATCGACCGCCCCCGGCACATCGAGATCCAGGTGCTGGCGGACGGCCACGGCAACGTGGTGCACCTCGGCGAGCGCGAGTGCTCGCTGCAGCGACGCCACCAGAAGGTCATCGAGGAGGCGCCCAGCGTCCTGCTCGACGAGGCGACCCGCGCCGCGATGGGCGAGGCGGCCGTGCAGGCGGCCCGCTCCTGCGGGTACCGGGGCGCGGGCACGGTGGAGTTCATCGTGCCGGGCAACGACCCGTCCTCGTACTACTTCATGGAGATGAACACCCGCCTCCAGGTCGAGCACCCGGTGACCGAGCTGATCACCGGCCTGGACCTGGTCGAGTGGCAGTTGAGGGTCGCGTCCGGGGAGACGCTGGGCTTCGCCCAGGAGGACGTCACGCTCACCGGGCACGCGGTGGAGGCCCGCATCTGCGCCGAGGACCCCTCCCGCGGGTTCCTCCCCTCGGGCGGCACGGTGCTGCTGCTGGCCGAGCCGCAGGGCGACGGGGTCCGCACCGACTCCGGGCTCAGCGAGGGCACCGAGGTCGGCAGCCTGTACGACCCGATGCTGTCCAAGGTGATCGCCTACGGCCCCGACCGCGCGACCGCCCTGCGCAAGCTCCGCGCGGCCCTCGCGGAGACGGTCACCCTGGGCGTCCCGACCAACGCGGGCTTCCTGCGCCGCCTGCTCGCGCATCCCGCGGTGGTGGCGGGCGAGCTGGACACCGGGCTGGTGGAGCGCGCGGTGGACGACCTGATCCCGTCCGGGGTGCCGGAGGAGGTCTACGAGGCGGCTGCGGCCGTACGCCTGGAGGAGCTGCGCCCCGAGGGCGACGGCTGGGTGGACCCGTTCTCGGTGCCGGACGGCTGGCGGCTGAGCGGCACCCCGAAGCCGGTGTCGTTCCCGCTGCGTGTCGCGGGACTTGAACCCGTCACTCGGGCGGCCCCCCGTGCCGAGGTCACCGACGACCACGTGACCGTCACCCTGGACGGCGTCCGCCACACCTTCCGCCGCGCCGCCGACTGGCTGGGCCGGGACGGAGACGCCTGGCAGGTGCGGGACCACGACCCGGTCGCCGCCTCGCTGAGCCGGTCCGCGCACGCGGGCGCCGACTCGCTGACCGCGCCCATGCCGGGCACGGTGACGGTGGTGAAGGTGGCCGTGGGCGACGTGGTCGAGGCCGGGCAGAGCCTGCTGGTGGTGGAGGCGATGAAGATGGAGCACGTCGTCTCCGCCCCGCACGCGGGCACGGTCGCCGAACTCGACGTGACGCCCGGCAGCACGGTCGCCATGGACCAGGTGCTGGCCGTCATCGCGCCGAAGGAGGAGACGGCATGAGCGCGCTGCCCATGGTCGTCCCCGAACCCGGCCTGCCCGCGCGGGTCCGTATCCACGAGGTGGGCGCGCGGGACGGGCTGCAGAACGAGAAGACGGCCGTACCGACCAAGGTGAAGGCGGAGTTCATCCGTCGGCTGCGCGAGGCGGGCCTGACCACGATCGAGGCGACGAGCTTCGTGCACCCCAAGTGGGTGCCCCAACTGGCCGACGCCGAGGAGCTGTTCCCGCAGCTGTCCGACGTGGACGCCGAACTGCCGGTGCTGGTGCCCAACCAGCGCGGCCTGGACCGGGCCCTCGCCCTCGGGGCCCGCCGCATCGCGGTGTTCGCCAGCGCGACGGAGTCCTTCGCCAAGGCCAACCTCAACCGCACGGTGGACGAGTCGCTGGCCGTGTTCGAGCCGGTGGTACGGCAGGCCAAGGACGCGGGCGCCCACGTCCGCGGCTACGTGTCGATGTGCTTCGGCGACCCCTGGGAGGGCGCGGTACCGCTCCCCCAGGTCGTCCGGGTGTGCGCGGCCCTCAGGGACATGGGCTGCGACGAACTGAGCCTCGGCGACACCATCGGCGTCGCCACCCCGGGCCAGGTCCGCGCCCTGCTCACCCTGCTGAACGAGGCGGGCCTGCCCACGGCCGACCTGGGCGTCCACTTCCACGACACCTACGGCCAGGCGCTCGCCAACACCTACGCGGCGCTCCAGCACGGCGTCACCACGGTCGACGCCTCCGCGGGCGGCCTCGGCGGCTGCCCGTACGCCAAGTCCGCCACCGGCAACCTGGCCACCGAGGACCTGGTGTGGATGCTGCGCGGCCTCGGCATAGAGACCGGCGTCGACCTCGAGCTGCTGACCGCCACCAGCGTCTGGATGGCGGAGCAGCTCGGCCGACCGAGCCCCTCCCGCACCGTCCGCGCCCTCGGCCCCACGACCCAGCCCGACAAGGACCAGTGATCAGCATGGACCACCGCCTCAGCCCCGAGCTGGAGGAACTCCGCCGCACGGTGAAGGAGTTCGCGCACGACGTCGTGGCGCCGAAGATCGGCGACTTCTACGAGCGGCACGAGTTCCCGTACGAGATCGTCCGCGAGATGGGCCGGATGGGCCTGTTCGGGCTGCCGTTCCCCGAGGAGTACGGCGGGATGGGCGGCGACTACCTGGCGCTGGGCATCGCGCTGGAGGAGCTGGCCCGGGTCGACTCCTCGGTGGCCATCACCCTGGAGGCGGGCGTCTCGCTGGGCGCCATGCCGATCCACCTGTTCGGCACCGAGGAGCAGAAGGCCGAGTGGCTGCCCCGGCTGTGTTCGGGCGAGATCCTGGGCGCGTTCGGCCTGACCGAGCCGGACGGCGGCTCGGACGCGGGCGCGACCCGTACGACGGCCCGCCTCGACCCGGACACCGACGAATGGGTCATCAACGGCACCAAGTGCTTCATCACCAACTCCGGTACGGACATCACCGGCCTGGTGACGGTCACGGCGGTCACCGGCCGCAAGCCGGACGGCAAGCCGCTGATCTCCTCGATCATCGTCCCGTCCGGCACGCCGGGTTTCACGGTCGCGGCCCCCTACTCCAAGGTCGGCTGGAACGCCTCGGACACCCGTGAGCTGTCCTTCCAGGACGTCCGCGTTCCCGCGGCCAACCTGCTCGGCGAACAGGGCCGCGGCTACGCCCAGTTCCTCCGCATCCTCGACGAGGGCCGCATCGCCATCGCCGCGCTGGGCACCGGTCTCGCCCAGGGCTGCGTGGACGAGTCGGTGCGGTACGCCAAGGAGCGGCACGCCTTCGGCCGGGCCATCGGCACCAACCAGGCCATCCAGTTCAAGCTGGCCGACATGGAGATGAAGGCGCACACCGCACGCCTCGCCTGGCGCGACGCGGCGGCCCGCCTGGTGGCGGGCGAACCCTTCAAGAAGGAGGCCGCCATCGCCAAGCTCCACTCCTCCACGGTCGCCGTCGACAACGCCCGTGACGCCACCCAGATCCACGGCGGCTACGGCTTCATGAACGAGTACCCGGTGGCCCGCATGTGGCGCGACTCCAAGATCCTGGAAATCGGTGAGGGCACCAGCGAGGTCCAACGCATGCTGATCGCGCGGGAGTTGGGCCTGACCGGCTGACCTCGCAGAACGTCCCGACGGGGGCGGACGCCCCAGCCCTGGACAATGGGCAAGGTTAGGCTAACCTTGCTGCGAATTGGTCAGGCGGTGTCCGCCCCGGTCGAAAGCAGTCATACCCATGTCCCACACCCGTGCCACCCACCCCACTCGTCGCGGCATCCTCGCCGCGGGCGGCGTTCTCGGTCTCGGCGTCGCGCTTGCCGCGTGCGGTGACGACAAGGGGAAGAGCGGTGGCTCCGAGGGGCAGGCCAAGCCCGGCAAGTCCGGCGCGTGGAGCTTCAAGGACGACCGCGGCAAGACCGTGAAGCTGGACTCGGTCCCCACGAAGATCGTCGCGTTCACCGGTGTCGCGGCCGCGCTGTTCGACTACGGCGTCGAGGTCAAGGGCGTCTTCGGCCCGACCAAGACCAAGGACGGCAAGGCCGACACCCAGGCCGGTGACATGGACGTCAGCAAGCTGACCGTCTTCGGCAACGTCTTCAACCAGTTCAACGTCGAGGAGTACGCGGCCTTCGCTCCGCAGGTCCTCATCACCACGACCTTCGACCCCCAGGGCACTCTCTGGTACGTGCCGCTGGAGTCCGCCGCGAAGATAGCGAAGCTGGCCCCCAGCGTCGCCGTCTCGGTCTACGACCGCCCGCTCACCGGCCCCCTCCAGCGCGTGTGGGAGCTGGCCGAGTCCCTCGGCGCCGACATGAAGGCCGCCAAGGTCACCGACGCCAAGAAGCGCTTCGAGGCGGCCGCGGCCCGGCTGCGCAAGGCGGCCAAGTCCCGCCCCGAGATCCGGGTCATGGCCGGTTCCGCCGCGCAGGACGCGTTCTACGTCTCCGGCACCAACCTCTCCGCGGACCTGGAGTACTTCAAGTCCCTCGGCGTGAACTTCATCGAGCCCTCCGAGGCGGCCAAGAAGCCCACCGGCGGCTGGTTCGAGACGCTGAGCTGGGAGAACGTCGACAAGTACCCGGCCGACGTCATCATCATGGACGACCGCTCGGTGGCCCTGCAGCCCGCCGACATCACCAAGGCCACCTGGAAGAAGCTGCCCGCCGTCAAGGCCGGCCAGGTCATCCCCCGCGCCGCCGAGCCGATCCTGTCCTACGACAAGTGCGCGCCGCTGCTGGAGAACCTCGCCAAGGCCATCGAGACGGCCAAGAAGGTCGGCTGACCCTGCCCATCTGAACCCTTCCTGACGTTCAGGAGCACAGCATGACGACGGCCGTAGCCGCCCCGTTCCGTTTCTTCGCCCTTTCTGTGGCCCGGACGAGGCGGCTCGGTCCGTCTCTGCTCCGGGTCACCTTCACCGGCCCCGAGCTGGCCGAGTTCCACTCGCTCGGCCGCGACCAGTCCCTCTCGCTGTTCCTGCCGCAACCGGGCCAGACCGAGCCCGCGGTCCCGCTGGAGCTGGGCGACGACTGGTGGCACGGCTGGCGTGAACTCCCGGACGACGTAAGGGCGGTGATGCGCTCGTACACCCTGCGGGCGCTGCGCCGGGACCCGGACGAGATCGACATCGACTTCGCCCTGCACGGCACCGAGCCCGGCGCCCCGGTCCCGGCCGGGCCCGCCTCCCGCTGGGCCGCCGGGGCCGTCGCGGGCGACCGGGTGCTGCTGCTCGGCCCGGCGATCGCCGACAACCGGGCCATCCGGTTCCGGCCGCCGGAGGACACCGACCTGATCGTCATGTGGGGCGACGAGACCGCCGTACCGGCCGCCACGGCCGCACTGGAGGCGCTGCCGCCGTCGGCCCGGGTGCACGCCTGGCTGGAGGTGCCGCACGCCGGGGACATCCAGGACGTGCGCACCGAGGCGGACGCCCGCATCACCTGGCTGGTACGGCACGAGGGCGCCCCCTCGCCCGTCGAGGCCCTGCGCACGGCCGAACTCCCCGCGCACACCAGCCCGTACGTCTGGCTCGCGGGTGAGGCCGGTCAGGTGCGGGAGCTGCGCCGGCACTTCGTCGGCGAGCGCGGCACCGACCGGCGACGGGTGACCTTCGTCGGGTACTGGCGGCGGGGCCTGACGGAGGAACAGCTGCGCGCCGCGTGAGGGACGGCTCCCCCGGAGTGACGGCCGTCACGGGAAGGGGGTGATCACCGGACTCTGACTTAGGTTAGGCTTACCTAAGTTGAAGCCGCGGAACTTCACGCCCCCTCGTGTTTCCCTCGGAGGACCCCCTCATGCGCTCGCACCTGCTCAATGGCCTCACCGCGGAGTCGTACCGCCGCTCCGTGACCGAAGGAGTAGAGCGGGTGGCGGCCAAACTCGCCACCGCCGCAAGCCCGTTCACCGGTGTCACGGTCGACGACCTCGCTCCCCGCGTCGACTCCGTCGACCTCGACCAGCCGCTCGGCGACACCGCGGCCGCGCTGGACGAGCTGGAGGAGGTCTACCTCCGGGACGCCGTCTACTTCCACCACCCCCGCTACCTCGCCCACCTCAACTGCCCGGTCGTCATCCCGGCCGTGGTCGGCGAGGCGGTGCTCTCCGCGGTCAACTCCTCGCTGGACACCTGGGACCAGTCGGCCGGGGGCACGCTCATCGAGCGGAAACTGATCGACTGGACCAACGCCCGCATCGGCTTCGGCCCCGCCGCCGACGGGGTGTTCACCTCCGGCGGCAGCCAGTCCAACCTCCAGGCCCTGCTGCTGGCCCGCGAGGAGGCCAAGGCCGAGTCCTTCGGTCAACTGCGCGTCTTCACCTCCGAGGTCAGCCACTTCAGCGTGAAGAAGTCCGCCAAACTCCTCGGCCTCGGCCCGGACGCGGTCGTCGTGATCCCGGTCGACCACGAGAAGCGGATGCACACCGTCGCCCTCGCCCGCGAGCTGGAGCGCTGCGTCCAGGACGGTCTGGTCCCGATGGCCGTTGTCGCCACCGCGGGCACCACCGACTTCGGATCCATCGACCCGCTCCCCGAAATAGCGGAACTCTGCGCGCAGTTCGGGACGTGGATGCACGTGGACGCCGCCTACGGCTGCGGACTGCTCACCTCGCTGAAGCACCGGAGCCGCATCGACGGCATCGAGCGCGCCGACTCCGTCACCGTCGACTACCACAAGTCCTTCTTCCAGCCGGTGAGTTCCTCCGCCGTGCTGGTCCGGGACGCGGCCACCCTGCGCCACGCCACCTACTACGCGGACTATCTCAACCCCCGCCGCATGGTGCAGGAGCGCATCCCCAACCAGGTCGACAAGTCCCTGCAGACCACCCGCCGCTTCGACGCGCTCAAGCTGTGGATGACGCTGCGCGTGATGGGCGCCGACGGCATCGGCGAACTCTTCGACGAGGTCTGCGAACTGGCCCAGGAGGGCTGGCGGTTGCTGGCCGCCGACCCCCGTTACGACGTCGTCGTGGCGCCCTCGCTGTCCACCCTGGTCTTCCGCTACATCCCGGCGGACGTCACCGACCCGGCCGAGATCGACCGCGCCAACCTGTACGCCCGCAAGGCCCTGTTCGCCTCCGGCGACGCCGTGGTCGCGGGCACCAAGGTCGGCGGCCGCCACTACCTGAAGTTCACCCTGCTCAACCCCGAGACCACCGTGGCCGACATGGCCGCCGTCCTCGATCTGATCGCCGGCCACGCCGAGCAGTACCTGGGAGAGTCCCTTGACCGCGCTTCCTGAAGCCAGCCCCGTCCTTGACTTCGTGGGGATCGGCCTCGGCCCCTTCAACCTCGGCCTGGCCTGCCTCACCGAGCCCATCGAGGAACTGAACGGCGTCTTCCTCGACTCCAAGCCCGACTTCGAGTGGCACGCCGGGATGTTCCTGGACGGCGCCCACCTGCAGACGCCGTTCATGTCGGACCTGGTCACCCTGGCCGACCCGACCTCGCCGTACTCCTTCCTCAACTACCTGAAGGAAAAAGGGCGGCTGTACTCGTTCTACATCCGGGAGAACTTCTACCCGCTGCGGGTCGAGTACGACGACTACTGCCGCTGGGCCGCGAACAAGCTGACCAGTGTCCGCTTCAGCACCACGGTCACCGAGGTGACCTGGGAGGACGGGCTGTACGCGGTGCACACCGACACCGGTGACACCTACCGCGCCAAGCACCTGGTCCTCGGCACCGGCACCCCGCCGTACATCCCGGAGGCGTGTGAGGGCCTGGGCGGCGACTTCATCCACAACTCCCGTTATCTGTCGAACAAGGCGGAGCTGCAGAAGAAGCGCTCCATCACCCTGGTCGGCAGCGGGCAGTCGGCCGCCGAGATCTACTACGACCTGCTCAGCGAGATCGACGTCCACGGCTACCGGCTCAACTGGGTCACCCGTTCCCCGCGGTTCTTCCCGCTGGAGTACACCAAGCTCACGCTGGAGATGACCTCCCCGGAGTACATCGACTACTTCCACGCGCTCCCCGAGGACACCCGGTACCGGATCACGGCCCAGCAGAAGGGCCTGTTCAAGGGCATCGACGGCGAGCTGATCAACGCCATCTTCGACCTGCTCTACCAGAAGAACCTCGGTGGCCCGGTCCAGACCCGTCTGCTCACCAACTCCGCGCTGAACAGCGCCTCTTACGAGCACGGCACGTACACCCTCTCCCTCCGCCAGGAGGAGCAGGCCAAGGACTACGAGCTGGAGAGCGAGGGGCTGGTGCTGGCCACCGGGTACCAGTACCGGGAGCCGGAGTTCCTGAAGCCGGTCCGCGACCGCCTGCGTTACGACGGCCACGGCAACTTCGACCTGGGCCGCAACTACGCCATCGACGTCACCGGCCGGGGTGTCTTCCTCCAGAACGCCGGTGTCCACACCCACAGCATCACCAGCCCCGACCTGGGCATGGGTGCCTACCGCAACGCCTTCATCATCCGCGAGCTGCTCGGCTCGGAGTACTACCCGGTGGAGAAGACCATCGCTTTCCAGGAGTTCGCCGTATGACCTTCACGATCCGCCCGCTCGACCCCCTGAAGGACGCGAGCCTGGTGCACGGCTGGGTGACCGATCCCAAGGCCGCGTTCTGGATGATGCAGGACGCGAAGCTGGTGGACGTCGAGCGTGCCTACATGGAGATAGCGGCCGACGAGCACCACCACGCCTTCCTCGGCCTGGACGACGGGGTGCCGGTCTTTCTGATGGAGTCCTACGACCCGGCGCACCGCGAGCTGGCCGGGCTGTACGAGGCGCAGCCGGGCGATGTGGGCATGCACTTCCTGGTGGCGCCCACCGACACCCCGGTGCACGGGTTCACCCGGCGGGTCATCACCGCCGTGATGGCGCACCTGTTCGCGGACCCGCGCACCCTGCGCGTGGTCGTGGAGCCCGATGTGCGCAACACCGCCGTGCACGCGCTGAACGAGGCCGTCGGGTTCGTGCCCGAGGGCGAGATAGAGAAGCCGGAGAAGCGCGCCTTGCTGAGTTTCTGCACCCGGGAACGGTTCGAGGCGGCGACGGGGGTGGCGGCATGACCCTCGCCGACTCCGTGGCCCACCTCTCCCCCGAGCGCTGGGAGCAGGCCAACCGCCTGCTGATCCGCAAGGCCCTCTCCGAGTTCGCGCACGAGCGCCTGCTCACCCCCGAGGCCGAGGGCGAGGAGTACGTCGTCCGCAGCGACGACAAGCTCACCTCGTACCGCTTCTCCGCCGTGCGCCGGGGCCTGGACCACTGGCAGGTGGACGCCGACTCGATCAGCCGCGTCCGCGAGGGCGACGAACTGCCGCTGGCGGCGCTGGACTTCTTCATCGAGCTGCAGGAGACCCTGGGGCTGAGCGAGGAGATCCTGCCGGTCTACCTGGAGGAGATCTCCTCCACCCTGTCCGGCACCTGCTACAAGCTGACCAAGCCCCGGGTCAGCGCGAAGGAGCTGGCGGGCGCCTCGTTCCAGGACATCGAGACCGGGATGACCGAGGGCCACCCCTGCTTCGTGGCCAACAACGGGCGGCTCGGCTTCGGCGTCCAGGAGTACCTGGCGTACGCGCCGGAGACCGCGAGCCCGGTCAAGCTGGTCTGGCTGGCCGCGCACCGCTCGCGCGCCGCGTTCACCGCAGGCGCGGGCGTCGAGTACGAGGAGTTCTTCCGGCGCGAGCTGGGCGAGGCCACCCTGGAGCGGTTCCGGGGCGTGCTCACCGACCAGGGACTCGACGCCGATGACTATCTGCTGATCCCGGTCCACCCCTGGCAGTGGTGGAACAAGCTCAGCGTGACCTTCGCCGCCGAGGTGGCCCGCCGCAACCTGGTGTGCCTGGGCGAGGGCGACGACGAGTACCTGGCCCAGCAGTCCATCCGGACGTTCTTCAACCGGACGCACCCGGAGAAGGACTATGTGAAGACGGCGCTGTCCGTGCTCAACATGGGCTTCATGCGCGGGCTTTCGGCCGCGTACATGGAGGCGACCCCGGCGATCAACGACTGGCTGGCCCGGCTGATCGAGAACGACCCGGTGCTCTCCGCGACCGGCCTCACGATCATCCGCGAGCAGGCGGCCGTCGGCTACCGGCACCTGGAGTACGAGCGGGCCACCGACCGCTACTCCCCCTACCGCAAGATGCTGGCCGCCCTGTGGCGCGAGTCCCCGGTGTCCCGGCTCGCCGAGGGCGAGTCGCTGGCGACGATGGCCTCCCTGCTGCACACCGACCACGACGGCGCCTCCTTCGCGGGCGCGCTGATCGAGCGCTCGGGGCAGACGCCCACCGACTGGCTGCGTGACTACCTGCGCGCCTACTACGTGCCGCTGCTGCACAGCTTCTACGCCTACGACCTGGTGTTCATGCCGCACGGCGAGAACGTCATCCTGGTGCTGGAGGACGGCGCGGTCCGGCGCGCGGTGTACAAGGACATCGCCGAGGAGATCGCCGTCATGGACCCGGACGCGGCCCTGCCGCCGGAGGTCCAGCGCATCCGGGTGGAGGTGCCCGAGGACAAGAAGCTGCTGTCGATCTTCACCGACGTCTTCGACTGCTTCTTCCGCTTCCTCGCCGCCGACCTGGCCGCCGACGGCGTGCTCACCGAGGACGAGTTCTGGGACACGGTCGCGGAGATCACCCGCGAGTACCAGCGGGCGAACCCCCAGCTGGCGGAGAAGTTCGAGCGGTACGACATGTTCGCGCCGGAGTTCGCGCTGTCCTGCCTGAACCGGCTCCAGCTCCGCAACAACAAGCAGATGGTGGACCTCGCCGACCCGTCCGGCGCGCTCCAGCTGATCGGCACCCTGGAGAACCCGCTGGCCGGGCGCTGAGGGGCCGTACCAAGACCACGGGCACCCCGGAGACGGTCCTCCGGGGTGCCCGTACCCTTTCGTCAGCCCGTCAGCCCGTCGGCCAGGGGACCTGCGGTGAGCGGTAGTAGTTGATGCCGAGGGCGTCCCAGCGCGGGGCCTGCGCGGCCAGCCGCACCCGGTAGGCGTCCCAGTCGTGGGTGGCGGCCGGTGACCAGCCCAGCTCCGCCGCGCCCGGCAGCCGCGGGAACGCCATGTACTCCAGGTCCGGGGACTTCTTCAGCGTCTCCGACCACAGGGGCGCCTCCACACCCCGGACCGCCGAGGCGGGCACCCCGTCGAGATAGGCGCCCGGGTCCCAGTCGTAGGACCGCCGCACCTCCACCAGACCCGCCCACTCCAGGCCGAGCGGGGTGTCCTTGGTGTACTTCATGTCGAGGTAGACCCGGTCGGCCGGGGACATGATCAGCCCGGTGCCGTTCCGCGCGGCCTCGGCGACCTGCGCCTTCTCCGCCGCGCTGGTGCCGTCCAGGCCCCAGTACTGGGCGAGGGCGCCCTTGACCGGATGGGCGCCGGTGAGCTGGTGCCAGCCGATGACCTTCTTGCCGTACTTGGCGACGAGCGGCTGCACCCGGTCCATGAACGTCACGTAGTCCGCGTGGCTGGTGGAGTGCGCCTCGTCACCGCCGATGTGCAGATAGCGGCCCGGGGTGAGCGCGGCCAGCTCGCGGATCACGTCGTCCACGAAGTCGTAGGTGACCTGCTTGGGCACGCACAGCGAGCTGAAGCCGACCTGGGTGCCGGTGTAGAGCGGGGGCGCCACGCCGTCGCAGTTCAGCTCGGCGTAGGAGGCGAGGGCGGCGTTGGTGTGGCCGGGCATGTCGATCTCGGGGACGACCTCGAGATAGCGGCCGGCCGCGTACCGGACGATCTCCCGGTAGTCGGCCTTGCTGTAGTGGCCGCCCGCGCCGCCGCCGACCTCGGTGGAGCCGCCGTATCCGGCCAGGCGCGGCCAGGAGTCGATGGCGATGCGCCAGCCCTGGTCGTCGCTGAGGTGCAGATGCAGCTCGTTCATCTTGTAAAGCGCCAACTGGTCGATGTAGCGCTTGACCTGGGCGACGGTGAGGAAGTGCCGGGAGACGTCCAGCATGGCGCCCCGGTAGGCGTAGCGCGGCCGGTCCTCGACGGTGCCGCCCGCGACCCGCCAGGGGCCGGGCTGGACGGTCTTCTTCTCGACGGCCGCCGGGAGCAGTTGACGCAGGGTCTGCACGCCGTGGAAGAGCCCGGCGGGTGCGGCGGCGGTGATGGTGACGCCACCGGCTCCGCTGTGCAGCCGGTACCCCTCGGCGCCCAAGTCGCCCTTCTGGAGGCGGAGTCGGATGCCTCCCTTGCCGCCGTGGTCGGTGAGCGGCAGCGGATAGCCGGTGGAGGGCCGCAGGATGCCGGTGAGGTAGGCGCCGATCCGGCGGACCTCGGCGGAGCCGTCCACCCGGACGGCGGTCGCGCGGGTGATGCGGTACGGGGTTCCGCCCGGCTCGACCGAGGCGGGTGCCGGGACCACCCGGTCCAGCGCGGGCGGGGTGGCCGCCTGCGCGGCGGGGTTCGCGGCGAAGGTGAAGACACCGGCCGCCGCGACGAGCAGCAGCGATCCGAGGATTCGGGGCGTTCGGGTCGGTCGGGTGGTTCGGGTCGTTCGGGGAGTGGTGCTGTGGTGCCGTGTCACATGCGCTCCCTTCGGAAGTGGTCGAGACCACTCTCCCGTAGATCCGGTGAATCGATCCCACCCGTGCGGGCAGCCCTCGGTCGCCGGGAGGACCGCCCGCTCCGCCCGTTCGGCTACTTGGCGCGGCGGGCCACCGTGAAGTGGTCGATGCGCTCACCGGTCTCGGCGATGCCGGACACGGTCAGCGTGGTGTGCCGACCCCTGGGCGCGGGGGTGACGTCCACGCGGAGGAACGAGTAGTCGAGGTAGCGCACCCGGGACCAGGCGACCGTCTCGGGCTTCTTGCCGTCCTTGAGGTTGACGAAGGAGGAGACGGACTCGACCTCGTGCTCGTGCCCCTCGTAGGTGTCGGGGGCGGTGAAGGCGTACAGGCTGCGCCCGGCGGCGCCCGCGGTGACGTAGACGACGCCCTCGGTCTCCGGGTAGGCGGTGCCGCCGATGGGGAGCTTCTTGGTGACCGTGTCGCCCTTGATCACGTCGGTGCGCTCGTACTGGTGGTTGTGGCCGTTGATGACCAGGTCCACGGTGTACTTCTCGAACAGCGGCACCCACTCCTGGCGCACCCCGCCCTCGGAGGCATGCGCGGTGGAGGTGCAGTAGGCGCAGTGGTGGAAGAAGACGACGACGAAGTCGACGTCCCGCGCGGCCCGGAACTTCTTGAGCTGGGCCTCCAGCCACCTGGTCTGCGTGCCCCCGGAGATGCCGAGGTTGGCCGGGATCTCGTAGGAGATGTCGTTGGCGTCCAGGGAGATGACGGCGGTGTTGCCGTAGACGAAGGAGTAGACGCCGGGGAGGTTGGCCGCGTCGGGGCCGTTGTCCGGGAGGGACCAGCGGGCCTCCTCGCCGCCGTAGCCGTTGGGCGAGTACCAGGCTTCCATGTCGTGGTTGCCGTAGGCGGGCATCCAGGGGATCTGCTTGGCGACGGACTCGGTCTGGTGCAGGAACTGGTCCCAGGTGCGGGAGTCGAAGCCGGTGTCGGCGGTCTTGCCCGCACCGGAGGGGTCGCCGTAGGCGATGTCGCCCGCGTGCAGGTGGAAGGCGGGGTTCTGGCCGAGGATCAGGGCGTTGTTGGCGAGGCCGTGGTAGCCGACGCCCTCGTCGCCGAAGGCGGTGAAGGTGAAGGGCGCCTTGTGGGCGGGGGCGGTGGTGAAGGTGCCCAGCGTGCCGAGCAGGTGCGGCTCGGCGGGGTCGAAGCCGTGGTGGCCGACGCCGTAGTAGTAGGTCTGGCCGGGGCGCAGGTGGCTCAGCCGCGCGTGCACGTAGTACTGGCTGTGGTCGCCGCTCGCGCCGACCCCGGCCGGGGTGTACAGCGCGCGGACCTCGGCGTCGATCTTGCGGGAGAGGTCCCAGGGGTGGGCGCCGATCCGGATGAAGGGGCGCTTCACGGCGACCGGCACCTGCCAGGAGACGGTGACCTCGGTGCGCGGGTCGTTGCCCCAGGCCAGGTGGCGGCCGAAGGGGGCGGCCAGGGCGCCGTCCACGTGCTCGGTGGGGCGCGGCGCCGGGGCCGCGGGGGTGGCGGCGGCCGGGGTGACGGCGCCGGGCACGAAGGCGCCGCCCGCGACGGTGCCGAGGGTGACGGCGCCGCCCCGGATCAGGGTGCGCCGGGAGAATCTGCTCCGCAGGTACTCGTGCCGCTCGGCCATGCTCATCCGCTCGGCCAGCTTCTCGGGTACGCCCATACGAGGAATGTCCATGACCGCAAACTCGTGGTCGGCGGCAACGCGATCCGGGACGGCGAGTGGACTCCGGGCGAACAGCGCCCCATGAGCACACCAACAAGCGCTTGCCCGGAATCGGGCACGATTCTTGCGAAACCGGCGTCCGTACCCGAAGATCTACCGGGTGCACGAGGAACTTGTCGATCATTTGACGCGCTCCACCCCGCTCAGCCGGGGCGAGGCGCTGCGAGTGATACAGGACGTGCTCGCCTTCTTCGACGAGACGACCCAGGACTACGTCCGTCGTCGACACCGAGAACTGCAGGCCCAGGGCCTGCAGAACGCGGCGATCTTCGAACGGATCGATGCGGACCTGAAATACCGCGCGGTGGCACCGCCGGAGCTCACGCTCAGGCAGCTGCGCCGCATGGTCTACGGCTGACAAGCCAGGGTGAGGGAGCTTTTACATGTGCGGGATTGTCGGATACATCGGTAAGCGGGACGTCGCTCCCCTGCTGCTGGAGGGTCTCCAGCGCCTGGAGTACCGGGGTTACGACTCGGCGGGTGTCGTCGTCAGCTCCCCCAAGACGCCTGCCCTGAAGATGGTCAAGGCCAAGGGCCGGGTGCGTGACCTGGAGGCCAAGGTCCCCGCGCGCTTCAAGGGCACCACCGGTATCGCCCACACCCGCTGGGCCACCCACGGCGCGCCCTCCGACGTGAACGCCCACCCGCACATGTCGGCCGACGACAAGGTCGCCGTCGTCCACAACGGCATCATCGACAACGCCTCCGACCTGCGCCGCAAGCTGGAGGCGGACGGCGTCGAGTTCCTCTCCGACACCGACACCGAGGTCCTCGTCCACCTGGTCGCCCGCTCCGAGGCCGAGAAGCTCGAGGACAAGGTCCGCGAGGCGCTCCGCGCCGTCGAGGGCACCTACGGCATCGCCGTGATGCACGCCGACTTCCCCGACCGCATCGTGGTGGCCCGCAACGGCTCCCCGGTCGTCCTCGGCATCGGCGAGAAGGAGATGTTCGTCGCCTCGGACATCGCCGCCCTGGTCGCCCACACCCGCCAGATCGTCACCCTGGACGACGGCGAGATGGCCACCCTGAAGGCCGACGACTTCCGCACCTACACCACCGAGGGCACCCGCACCAGCGCCGAGCCCACCACCGTGGAGTGGGAGGCCGCCTCCTACGACATGGGCGGCCACGACACCTACATGCACAAGGAGATCCACGAGCAGGCCGACGCCGTGGACCGCGTGCTGCGCGGCCGCATCGACGACCGCTTCTCCACCGTGCACCTGGGCGGCCTCAACCTGGACGCCCGTGAGGCCCGCCGCATCCGTCGCGTGAAGATCCTCGGCTGCGGCACCTCGTACCACGCGGGCATGATCGGCGCCCAGATGATCGAGGAGCTGGCCCGCATCCCCGCCGACGCCGAGCCGGCGTCCGAGTTCCGCTACCGCAACGCGGTCGTCGACCCCGACACCCTGTACGTCGCGGTCTCCCAGTCCGGTGAGACGTACGACGTGCTGGCCGCCGTGCAGGAGCTGAAGCGGAAGGGCGCCCGCGTCCTCGGTGTGGTCAACGTGGTCGGTTCGGCCATCGCCCGCGAGGCCGACGGCGGCATCTACGTGCACGCCGGTCCCGAGGTGTGCGTGGTCTCCACCAAGTGCTTCACCAACACCACGGTCGCCTTCGCGCTGCTCGCCCTGCACCTGGGCCGCACCCGTGACCTGTCGGTGCGTGACGGCAAGCGGATCATCGAGGGCCTGCGCAAGCTGCCCGGCCAGATCGCCGAGATCCTCAAGCAGGAGGAGCAGGTCCGCGAGCTGGCCGAGGAGTACGCGGAGAGCCGCTCGATGCTCTTCATCGGCCGTGTCCGGGGCTACCCGGTCGCCCGTGAGGCTTCCCTGAAGCTCAAGGAGATCACCTACATCCACGCCGAGGCGTACCCCGCCTCCGAGCTGAAGCACGGCCCGCTGGCCCTGATCGAGCCCGCCCTGCCGACGGTCGCCATCGTCCCGGACGACGACCTGCTGGAGAAGAACCGCGCCGCGCTGGAGGAGATCAAGGCCCGCAGCGGCAAGATCCTCGCCGTCGCGCACCGCGAGCAGGAGAAGGCCGACCAGACGATCGTCGTCCCGAAGAACGAGGACGAGCTGGACCCGATCCTCATGGGCATCCCGCTCCAGCTCCTCGCGTACCACGCGGCGAAGGTCCTGGGCCGTGACATCGACAAGCCGCGCAACCTGGCGAAGTCGGTGACGGTGGAGTAGTCCTCCCCCGGATACAGAGAAACGGACCCTCGCGCGAGCCGTCGTGGGGGTCCGTTTCTTTGCCGCTGTGCCCGGGCCGGTGGCCGTCACCCACCGGCCGACAGCACGACTCACCTGCGGCGTCGGCTGTTGTATGCCCGGCGCGGAGAAGGGGGACACCCCTACGCGCGAGTAGCTTCACGGAGCGCGAAGTGGCGTGAAAGCAGGGGAAGTTGAGGCTCAGGGAATCACGATGACGGGCCGCCGGGCCCGCTTGGTGAGCCGTCCCGCCACCGAGCCGAAGATCCGCCCGGCGATGCCGTGCGTGGAGCCGACGACGATCGCGTCCGCCTCGTACTCCCGCCCGACCTCCTCCAGTTCATGGCAGATGTCGCCGCCGCGCTCCACGAGAATCCACGGCACCTCGCTCAAGTGGTCGGCGCAGGCCAGCTCCAGACCGAGCACTTCGGTGCGATGGTCCGGGACGTCCACGAAGACGGGCGGCTCGCACCCGGCCCAGACCGTGGTGGGCAGCCGGTTGGCCACATGGACGATGATCAGACCCGAACCGGAACGGTGGGCCATGCCGACGGCGTAGGCGAGGGCGCGCTCGCTGGAGGTGGAGCCGTCGAAGCCGACGACCACTCCGTGCCGGAAGGCGGGATCGCAGGATGGGCGTGACTCTTCCGCCGCCAGGGGCTCGGCCGCCGTGGGTTCGGCTACCGGCCGCTTGCGGTCCGCGGGTTCGAAGAATTCGTGACCGGCCATGGCTGTCTCGGCGTCGTGATCCTTGTATGGAGGGGGACATCGTGCGGCGGAGCTGTGTCCGGGAAACGTCTTCCCCTGCCCATACCCCCAAGGGTACGGCGGCACGCCTCCCAGTCGCAGTTCGCGCACACGCTCCGTGAGCGGCCCTCCGGGACGACCCGAGGGGTTCCAGGGAGCATGCACGAGCGGCGCCCCTTACGCAATGGTCGCTGCCCCGTACAGGCGGTTTGCCGGGACCTGTCGCCCCCGGGGTGACCGTCCGGCCGTCCGCGCGTTGAACCCCCTGAACCGCCGCCCCCAGGGAGCCCGCAGATGCCCGCACCCCGCCCCGTACCGCGCTCCGCGCCCGGCCCTCGGCCCGGCCCGCCGCCCGGCACGGACGCCGCGCGCGAGGTGATCCG
The DNA here is from genome assembly GCF_044747085.1 of Streptomyces sp. NPDC090119. NCBI lineage: Bacteria > Bacillati > Actinomycetota > Actinomycetes > Kitasatosporales > Streptomycetaceae > Streptomyces > Streptomyces sp. NPDC090119. The sequence goes on from NZ_JBIVDK010000002.1 coordinate 953,438, forward strand.
CTGGGCGGTGTTCAGCAGCGTGCTGGTACCGGTGGTCCTGCTGTGGTGCGGGACGGCGCCGACGGCCGCCGTGGGGGCGGGGCTGGGACTGGCCGGGGCCACCGCTGTCTGCCGGTCGCTGCTGGTGCGCTCGCTGCGCGGGGCCGCGCGGGGAGTCGCAGATCACACGAGAGCCAGTACACCGGTCGACTGACCGGTTTCCACACCCTCGAACGTTGGTTTTCAGCCAAGTTCCTAATATCGCTCCGGAGGGGTCCCAACCACCCCTCAACCCCCGTTCCACCTGCACAAACAGGGGTCGTTCGACCCGTCGCACCCTATGCGGTTTAGCCACCCCGCAGAGGCGTACTTCCCTGCACGCCCCACGAGTGCAACCCTTCGTGATCGAATGCTTCACGCCAAGTTGTCATGTCGACAATGCACCGCGTGTGGAACTGGCCACCGGCAGACCGCGGGAGCCAGTAGATTTCGATCTTGATGTCTTACGGCGGGGGACTCGTGCAGGACCGAGGGGAAACGTGCAGGAGCGACAGACCCGAAGCGTAAAGGGAGCCGCGACCACCGAGGGGGGCTTAGCAGTATGAGCCACGACTCCACCGCCGCGCCGGAAGCCACCGTCCGGAAACTCGCCGGGCGACGCCGCAAGGAGATCGTCGCGGTGCTGCTGTTCAGCGGCGGCCCCATCTTCGAGAGTTCCATACCGCTTTCGGTGTTCGGGATCGACCGCCAGGACGCCGGAGTGCCGCGATACCGACTGCTGGTGTGCGGGGGCGAGGACGGCCCGCTGCGGACCACAGGGGGCCTGGAACTCACCGCGCCGCATGGCCTGGAGGCGATCTCCCGCGCGGGGACGGTCGTCGTACCGGCCTGGCGCTCGATCACCTCGCCGCCACCGGAGGAGGCGCTCGACGCGCTGCGCCGGGCGCACGAGGAGGGGGCCCGCATCGTCGGCCTGTGCACCGGGGCGTTCGTCCTGGCCGCGGCCGGCCTGCTGGACGGCCGCCCGGCCACCACCCACTGGATGTACGCGCCGACGCTGGCCAAGCGCTATCCGTCGGTGCACGTCGATCCGCGTGAGCTGTTCGTCGACGACGGCGACGTGCTCACCTCGGCCGGTACGGCCGCCGGGATCGACCTGTGTCTGCACATCGTGCGGACGGACCACGGCAACGAGGCCGCCGGTGCGCTGGCCCGTCGCCTGGTGGTGCCGCCCCGCCGCAGCGGCGGTCAGGAGCGCTACCTCGATCGGTCTTTACCGGAGGAGATCGGCGCCGACCCGCTGGCCGAGGTCGTCGCCTGGGCGCTGGAACACCTCCACGAGCAGTTCGACGTGGAGACGCTGGCGGCACGCGCCTACATGAGCCGCCGTACGTTCGACCGCAGGTTCCGCTCGCTCACCGGCAGCGCGCCGCTGCAGTGGCTGATCACCCAGCGGGTGCTGCAGGCGCAGCGGCTGCTGGAGACCTCCGACTACTCGGTGGACGAGGTCGCGGGCCGCTGCGGCTTCCGCTCCCCGGTCGCGCTGCGCGGGCACTTCCGCCGCCAGCTGGGCTCGTCCCCGGCGACCTATCGGGCCGCCTACCGGGCCCGCAGGCCGCAGAGTGAGCGGCCGGTGGAGCAGGAGCAGCAGTTCGCGCAGCACGGGGTGCCGCAGGGGTCGTCGGGTCTGCCCGGCCATGGCCCGGTGGCCCCGGTCCCCTCGGTCCTGCACCCGGACCGGGACGGCGGGGTTCCGCTGCAGAGCCGTCGGCACACGGCGGGCGCGGTGAGCCTGCTGCCGGGGCCGCGCGGGGGCGGCTGAGGAGCACGCGAGTGAGGGGGTGGGAGGGGCTCGGCCTCTCCCACCCCCTTCCGCGTGTGTACGCGCGGGTCCAGGTGGCTGTGGGTCCCCTTAAGGTGAGACACATGAACGATCGCATGGTGTGGATCGACTGCGAGATGACCGGCCTCTCGCTGTCCGACGACGCGCTCATCGAGGTGGCCGCCCTCGTCACCGACTCCGAGCTGAACGTGCTCGGCGAAGGGGTGGACATCGTCATCCGCCCGCCGGACTCCGCGCTGGAGACGATGCCGGAGGTGGTGCGCCAGATGCACACCGCGTCCGGGCTGCTGGAGGAGCTGGCCGGGGGCACGACGCTGGCCGACGCCGAGGAGCAGGTGCTCGCGTACATCCGTGAGCACGTCAAGGAGCCGGGCAAGGCCCCGCTGTGCGGCAACTCCGTCGGCACCGACCGCGGCTTCCTGCTGCGCGACATGCCGACGCTGGAGTCCCACCTCCACTACCGGATCGTCGACGTGTCCTCGATCAAGGAGCTGGCCCGGCGCTGGTACCCGCGGGCCTACTTCAACAGCCCGGACAAGAACGGCAACCACCGGGCGCTGGCCGACATCCGCGAGTCCATCGCCGAGCTGCGCTACTACCGCGAGGCGGTCTTCGTCCCGCAGCCCGGCCCGGACTCCGACACGGCGAAGTCGATCGCCGCGAAGTACGTCCTGCCGCCTTCGTAGCCCCCTGGGAACGCGTGCACGGAAACGTGTGCGCGAGCACCCCTCAAGACCCTGTAGACTTCTTCTCGGCCGGTCGGGGAAACGACAAGTTCCACCGCCGGTCGTGGTGGGTGTAGCTCAGCTGGTAGAGCACCTGGTTGTGGTCCAGGAAGTCGCGGGTTCAAGTCCCGTCACTCACCCTGATCGACTGAGGGGCCGATCCGTTTCGACGGATCGGCCCCTCAGTCGTTTCCGCGCCACGATCCCCTCTGCGATCCTGCGTGTCATGTCCGCACGAAACCGCAGGCTGCCCCGCGGCTACTCCTGGCCACTGACCTCGACCGACCTCACCGAGTCCCTGGGCCCCCTGATGACCCACGTCACGGAGACACGGTTCCTCACGGGGCGCGACGCCGGGACCATCGTCCTGGGCGCGGCCTGGGTGCCACCGCTCTTCCGGAACTATGGCCGCGACACGCACCCGGACGCGGTCGGCTTCCGCATAGACGTCCCCATGGTCCCCACCCCGGCCCGAGCCACCACCCGCACCATCCTCCGAGACCGGGCCCTCCCCCAGCTCCGCGACTGGATCACGCTCGGAATCCAAGCCGGTGAGACCTGGCACCTGACCCCTCACGAACGTCTCTGGCATCTGACCGGCGGTCATCTCACGCATGAGGACGCCGCCGTCTGACGTCATCCGCCGACGGCTGGTCCAGCTCCGCCGGGCCGTCCGGTGCGTGCCGGCTCAGCGGATCTCGTACTGGTCGTGCGGAACGGCTCGCGCCCAGACCGTGTCGAAGGCTTCACCGCACAGCTTCGCCGCCGTGGGGTCGTCGGTGACCTCCCCGCCCGCGGACGCGCCCGCTCCTGTGAAGTGGTTCCAGCGGACCACCTGACCGTCGATGACCCAGAAGTCGTTGGCGGGCAGAGCGATCGCACCGGTCCGGCGACGCGGGAGCCAGCGCACCTGCTCTCCGGCGGCCACATTGGTGAAGGTGCTGTCGTAGAGGAAGCGGGTGTACTCGCTCACCGGCTCCGAGACGATCCGGGCCCGCCGGACGACGCCCCCTCGGGTCACGGTGTCCCGCACCAGGTCCAGCCACGGCCGCCATCAGGACAGGCGGTCGGCGGGGTCGTACCGGAATCCCTCACGCCACTCGGCGAACGGTCCGCGCTCATAGTCGACGGCGTAGGAGTCGCGCATCTCCAGGTGGACGGCGGAGCGTTGTGCGGACGCAAGAAGGTCAGTGAACTCGACCGGCGGCACGTTCGACGACATCACAAGCCTCCCTGATCATCGGCACCATGCGTGCGGGGACACGAATCACGGCCTCATGCTCGGGAATGCCGACCGCGTGTCCGGGCAACTCCAACGCGGCGCATTCCGCTTGCAGTTCCGGGCTCGGCTTCCACCCCGGCCCGATTACACACGGGAGAGTGATGGTCACGCACAAATATGCACACCGCTCGCCGCACCGCATGCCACCTCTCTGGCGTCACCGGGGACTACCGACTCCGAGAGAGCTCCGTGTGCACTGCGGCCGCGTCACCCCGCCCGTCACTCTCCCCTCCCGAAGTGATCCCCCCGACGCCGTCCGGGACTGGCTGGCCGGCTCGCACGCGTCCCCCGGGCAGGCACGACGCGAGTGGGCTCGGTGCGGACTCGCGCTGCTCCCGCTCGGTTCCCGTTTCGATGCCGTCCGCATCCCCGGCGACCTCGTCCATGCCGCCGTCGGGAGCCTGGCGGTGAGCGACGCCCTCGACGGTCCCGTCATCCACGACGTGCGAACCCTCGGCGCCACCTACTGGGCCCTGGTCCCCCATCAGGACGACTGGCCCGGCGACCCGGAAACCCAACTCCTCAGCCACGGCACGTACCTCGGGGTGCCCGACCTCACCGTCGTCGGACCGCCCGGCTCGTTCTGGGTGACCCCGCCCCGCCGTCGGCACCACCTGTGCCGCGCCGAGGAAGTGCTGGCGCTCATCGCCTGTGGCAGAAAGAAGTTGGGGCAGGAACACACGGCCCACGCAGAGGCACTGAACGCTCTCGTTCAGGAACTTCCCCCACCCCACACCCTGTCCGACGACCACCTGCGGGGCCGCACCTGCGTCTGGTGCGACACGCGGCTCACCACCGAGACCGCCTTCCTCGACTTCGGCCAACTGACCAGCCTCCAGCGCTGGTTCCCGCGCGCCTGCCGCCCCTGCACCGACGAGCGGGCAGAACGCGCGCGAACGGGCCAGGAGGGACGGCAGTGAACATCGAAGCCGAGCCGCCACCGTCCTGCATCACCCCCGCCTGCGCCCGCTGTGGCCACTGCTTCCAGCCCGGCGAGCCCTACGACGTCGTACCCGTCGAGTCCGGCACCGGCGTCGCTCCGGACGCCTACCGTCATCGCGAGCAGTGCGTCCTCGCGCGAAGGCGTCGGTGAAGATCCTCGGTGTTCTCCCCGAAGGCCCGTCCGACGAGCGTCAGTTCCAGGGGTCCTGGGAGGGGTTCTCGCCCAGCAGCCTCGCCGCGGCCACGCAGAGGTCCCGGCCGAAGATCTGGTTGCTGCCCCATTCGGAACCCCACAGCTCGCAGGCGGCCTGTGCCACGGCGCGCCAGGAGTACTCCTCGTCGCATCGCCACCTGCGAACCTGCGCAGCCATCTCCGGTGTGATCGTCGCGAGGTCGAGGGGGTCGTGTGTCATCACGGAGATCCTAGGGAGGTTCCGGAGAAGACGATCAACGGGTTACCTATACCGGTGATGCTGACCACCAACCGCTCGGACGGTTGAGAACTTCGCCAGTCGGGCCCCACACCCCCATCGTGTGCAAGTCGGCGCGTCACCCGTCTTCATCGAGGGCGGTCGGCTCAAGTCCGTCTGCATCCGTCGCCTCGGGCTGGACGAGCTGGACGGCATAGCCACGATCCACCCGGGCAGCGACGCCTCGCACAAGGCGCTCACCGATGAGCTACAAGGAGTCGACCGACGCAGGTGGACTGGAAACCGTACGCGGCTGGCCTCGCCGCCGAAGCGCCCCACCTTGGTACACCGCGGACGCGGGCGGCTGGACCTGTGTGGACGGCTCGGCGAACCAGGGCCTGGATGAGGGCCGCCTTCACGGACGCGACGCTCGTCACACGGGTCGGCGCCGTCCACGCCGACGACGTGCCAGGCGGCCACCTCGTGACCGGAAGGGCCACATCCTGGTCCACGTTGTCCGGCCTGGTGTCGAGCACCGCACCGGTACCGACGACGACGGCAGCCGAACGGCGTCACGCCGGAAGGGGAGACCACCCTGAGCCGCGACGGGTACGAGCCGCAGGTGAAGATTCGCCCGGGACTCGTCATCAGGCAGGGCGCGCACCCGGTCGGGCAGGTCACTGACCCTTTTCGTGCGGCCGGTCTCCGGGAGCCGCGACCGCGTACAGGTCAAGGACCTCACCGTCAGGTCCCGTCAGTCGCGCGTGGACTGCGCCGTCCCCGCAGCACCGTCACCGCCACCACGACCCCCGCCGCCAGCAATCCCGCCCCCAGCCGCAGCCCCAGCGCGTATCCCTCCGTCAGGCTCTGAGGTGTGACCACGTGCCCCGTGCGGTGGGTGGCAGTCGTGACCAGGGCCGTCAGGCCGAGGGACGCGCCGATCTGGCGGGAGCTGTTCAGCAGACCGGAGGCGGTGCCGGCCTCGTGGGACACCACGCCCTCTGTGGCCAGGGAGACCACGGGGGCGAGACAGAAGCCGAAGCCGATGCCCGCGAGGATCGCCGGGCCGAGGATGTCGGCGGTGAAGGAGCCGTCCGTGGTGATCAGGCTCGCCCAGGCGAAGCCCGCGGCCGTCAGGGTGCCGCCGATGACGAGGAGGGTCCGGGGCGGTACCCGGTAGCCGAGCTTGACCGCCAGGACCGAGCCGGTGATCACACCGAGGGCCAGCGGGAGGAACTCCACGCCGGTGCGGGCGGCGCCGTGGCCCAGGACGTGTTGCAGGTAGAGGGAGATGAAGTAGAAGGCGGAGGCCATCGCGGCACCGGCCAACAGGTTGAAGGCGTTGGACCCGAGGACCGAGCGGTTGGTGAACAGGCCCAGCCGGACGAGCGGTTCGCGGCGGGTGGTCCGTTCGACCTGGACGAAGGCGACCAGCAGGGCCACGGCGGCCGTGAGAGTCGTCAGCGTCACCGGCGAACCCCACCCGTACCGGTCGGTGCGGACGACGCCGAACACCAGGAGCAGCATCCCCGACGTGACGAGGGCGGCGCCGAGGATGTCGGGGCGTCCGCCACGAATCCGCCGGTCCGCGCCGACTCCCCGCCACGACAGCAGCAGCGCCCCCACCGCCATCGGCACGTTCACGAACATCACCCAGCGCCAGCCCGCGTACTGCGTGAGCACGCCTCCGATCAGGACGCCGAGAGCACCGCCCGCCGCGTTCACCGCGCTCCACACGCCGAAGGCCCGTACGCGGGCGCGACCGGAGGGGAAGGTCGTGGTCAGCAGGGCCAGCGCGGCCGGGGAGAGGGCGGCCGCTCCGATGCCCTGGGCGGCGCGGGCGGCGACCAGTTGTGCGGGGGACTGGGCGAGGCCGCCCACGAGGGAGGCGAGGCCGAACAGGGCGAGCCCGGTCAGCAGCACCGCCTTGCGGCCGTAGCGGTCAGCCGTCTTCCCGCCCAGCAGGAGCAGCCCGCCGAAGGTGAGCGCGTACGCGTGGATCACCCAGGTCAGACCCACCGCGCTGAAACCCAGCCCCGCGCCGATCTCGGGCAGGCCGACGTTCACCACCGACAGGTCGAGCGACACCATGAACTGCACGACGGCCACCGCGGCCAGGGTGAGCCCCGGCCGGACGCCCGCGTCGACGGCCGGGTCCGCCCCCTCCGACTCCACGACTGTCTCCATCACAAGCCCCTCCCTGCCGTCGGAAACGCGACTCCCGAAGTTTCGGAACGTGTTCCGAAAGTACCCCGCACGACCTCCCCTGTCGAGCGAGAAGCGAAGAACGGCATGATGGAGCGGTGCCTCGAAGCAACACATCGTCCGGCCGCACCGGCCGCCCCCCGGCCACCTCCCGTGCCGAGATCCTGGCCGCGGCCCGCCGCGTCATCGAGCGGGACGGCTGGGAGAAGCTGACCGTGCGCAGGCTGGCGGCGGACATCGGCATCGGGACGACGACGCTGTACCACCACGTCCGGGACCGGGAAGATCTGCTGGTCCAGCTCCTCAACGAGCACGTCGACCAGACCCTGCGCCCCGACCTCCCCGCCGAGCCGCGCGAGCGGATCATCGCGGCGGCCACCGCGATCCACGACTCCCTCGCCGCCTGGCCGTGGGCGGCCGAGATCCTCACCGTGGACGGCTTCCTCGCCCGGCTCGGGCCGGCGTCCCTGCAAGCGGTCGAGACGATCGTGGCCGGGGCCGTCGGCTGCGGGTGCACCCTCGACCAGGCCGTCGGCGTCTTCCGGAGCATCTGGTACTACACGGCGGGCGAGATCCTGGTCCGCGCGCGCTCCGCCCACCGGCGACCGGAAAGCACCCAACTCACCCAAGAGGCAGACTTCTTCAGCGGTATCGACAGCGGACGGCTGCCCCACCTCTCCGAAGTCGGCGACCGCTGGCCGGAGCTGGCGGCCCAGGACACCTACCCGGAGGCGCTCCGCGCCCTCGTCGACGGCCTCCTCGCACAGGCCGCTTCCGGGAACTGATCCGTCCCGGAGAAGCCGTAGCCCCGGGAGACGTCCCTACGACGACTCCCGCCCCACCAACTCCGTGGCCAGCACCGCATGCCGCCGCTCCAGCCCCCGCGTCCCCGCCGGTCGCCGGTCCGCGATCTCGGAGAGGAGGAGGTCGATCATCGCGCGGCCCATCTCCTCTATGGGCTGCCGGACGCTGGTCAGCGGAGGGTCCATGTGGCGGGCGATGGCGGAGTCGTCGTAGCCGACCAGGGCGACGTCGGAGGGGATGCGGCGGCCCGCCTCGCGGAGGGCCCGGCGGGCGCCCGCCGCGGTGACGTCGGAGGCGGCGAACACCGCGTCCAGGTCGGGGCGGCGGGAGAGCAGGGCGGTCATGGCGCGGCGGCCGCCGTCCTCGGTGAAGTCGCCCGGTTCGACGAGGAGTTCGTCGACCTCCAGGCCCGCGTCCCGCAGCGCGTCGCGGTAGCCGTCGACGCGGCGCTGGGCGCCGTAGACGTCGGGGCGGCCGGTGATGTGGGCGATGCGGCGGCGACCGCGGGCGAGGAGGTGCTCGACGGCGGAGCGGCCGCCGCCGTAGTTGTCGGAGTCGACCGAGGTGAGGGTCTCCCCCGCCGACCGGGGGCCGCTGATCACGGCCGGGATCTCCAGCCGGTCCAGCAGGTCGGGCAGCGGGTCGTCGGCGTGCACGGAGACCAGGAGGACGCCGTCGACGCGGTGGGCGGAGAGGTAGTCCGCGAGCCGCTGCCGCTTACGGTCGCTGCCCGCGAAGATCAGCAGCAACTGCCACTCGGTGTCGGCCAGTTCGGCGCCCACCCCACGCAGCATGTCGGAGAAGTACGGCTCGGCGAAGAAGCGGGTCTCCGGCTCCGGCACGACCAGCGCGATGGAGTCGGTGCGGTTGGCCGCGAGGGCGCGGGCCGCGGTGTTGGGGACGTACCCGAGTTCCGCGACCGCCGCCTCCACGGCCGCGCGGGTGGTGTCGCTGACCCGCGGGGAGCCGTTGATGACGCGGGAGACCGTGCCCCGGCCGACCCCGGCCCGCGCGGCCACCTCCTCGAGCGTCGGCCGCCCGCCGCCTCGGCCGCCCCGCACTCCGTGGCTCGTCATGGCCTCCGCCTCTCTCCGCGTACTGGTCCAACAGTGGCCCAAGCCGTCCGCACCAAAACCAGTGGCCGGTTAACAGCCCTATAACTGAACCGCGTTGGCCGTGCGCACTCCCTTGACACCCCGTCCCGAACGGACGACTCTTCAACCCATCACATGTGGGAGCGCTCCCACACTACCTGACACCTACACAACCCGCACGTTCCCCGCCCGAGCCGCAGCGAGTACGAACGGGCCCAGATCCACGCGATTTCCATGCAGTTGGCCGGGGGGTCGGCACGTCAGGCAACAGGAGGACGCAATGCGTACGAGCATCCGCAGGTCGCGCGGCACGGTGGCCATGGCGGTCACGGCCGCGCTGGCCACGGGTCTGCTGGCGGGCTGCGCCAGCGACTCGGACGACGGCTCGTCGGACGCGGGCGGCGGCGACGGCAAGGGCAACATCACGCTGACGGTCGGCACCTTCGGGGTCTTCGGCTACCAGCAGGCCGGTCTGTACGACGAGTACATGAAGCTGCACCCGGACATCAACATCAAGGAGAACGTCACCACTCGTACAGACGTGTACTGGCCGAAGGTGCTCACCCGCCTCCAGGCCGGTTCGGGCGCCGACGACATCCAGGCCATCGAGGTCGGCAACATCACGGAGGCCGTGCAGACGCAGGCCGCCAAGTTCGTCGACATCGGCAAGGACGTCGACAAGTCCCAGTGGCTGGACTGGAAGACCGCGCAGGCCACCACCCAGGACGGCAAGATCATCGGCCTCGGCACCGACATCGGCCCGATGGCGGTCTGCTACCGCAAGGACCTGTTCGCCAAGGCCGGTCTGCCCACCGACCGCACCAAGCTCGCCGAGCAGTGGAAGGGCGACTGGTCCAAGTACGTCGACCTCGGCAAGCAGTACATGAAGAAGGCGCCCAAGGGCACCAAGTACGTCGACTCGGCGTCCTCGGTGTACAACGCCTCCCTCGGCGGTGCCACCGAGCGGAACTACGACAAGGACGGCAAGGTCGTCTGGGACAAGTCCGCCGGCGTGAAGGACGCCTGGGACGACGCGATGAGCGTGGCGACCAGCGACATGTCGGCCAAGCTGAAGCAGTTCGACCCCACCTGGGACAAGGGCTTCGCCAACGGCTCCTTCGCCACGGTGGCCTGCCCCGCCTGGATGCTCGGCTACATCGGTGAGAAGGCCGGCGACTCCGGCAAGGGCAAGTGGGACGTGGCGGCGGCGCCGACCGCGTCCAACTGGGGCGGCTCCTTCCTCGGCGTGCCGACCTCGAGCAAGCACCAGAAGGAGGCCGTCGCGCTGGCCAAGTGGCTGACCGCGCCGGAGCAGCAGGGCAAGGTCTTCGCCAAGCAGGCCAGCTTCCCCTCCACCCCGTCGGCGTACGCGGGCCTGAAGCCGCAGGCGGACACCACCGCGTACTTCTCCGGCGCGCCGCTCACCCAGATCTTCTCCGACGCGGCGAAGACCATCCCGGCCCAGCCGCTGGGCCCGAAGGACAAGCCGATCGACGGCGCGATCAGTGACATCGGCATCCTCCAGGTCGAGCAGAAGGGCAAGTCCCCGGCGCAGGGCTGGGACGCCGCGTCCAAGGAGATCAAGGACGTGCTCGGCCAGTGACCTCCAAAGAGGCTCTCGCGCATCCCGCGTCGAGCGCCGAGACCGCGCCCGGCATCCCGCCGGGCGCGGTCCGGGGCGCTCGGGGTCGCGGTGCGCCGGACGGCGCCCCCTCCTGGCGCAGCCGGCTGTACCGCTGGGACACGAAGGCGTCGCCGTACGCGTTCGTGACCCCCTTCTTCGTGCTGTTCGGTGTGTTCACCCTGGTCCCGCTGCTGTACACGGTCTGGTACTCGCTGCACGACGTGCAGTTGTCCGCGCTCGACCAGCAGAGCTGGGCGGGCCTGGCCAACTACCGGAACCTGCTGTCCTCGGACTTCTTCTGGAACGCGCTGCGGAACACCTTCACCATCGGCGTGATCTCGACGGTCCCGCAGCTGATGGCGGCGCTCTGGCTGGCCCACATGCTCAACTACAAGCTGCGCGGCTCGACCGTGTGGCGCGTGGTGATGCTGACCCCGTACGCGACCTCGGTGGCGGCGGCGACGCTGGTGTTCACGCTGCTGTACTCGTGGGACGGCGGCATGGTGAACTGGATTCTCCACTTCATCGGTGTCGACCCGGTCAACTGGCGTGAATCCGACTGGGGATCGCGGTTCGCGGTGTCGAGCATCGTGATCTGGCGCTGGACCGGCTACAACGCGCTGATCTACCTGGCCGCGATGCAGGCCATCCCGGCGGACCTGTACGAGTCCGCCGCGCTCGACGGCGCCAACCGGCGCCAGCAGTTCTGGCACGTGACGATCCCGCAGCTGCGGCCCACCGTGCTGTTCACGATCGTCGTCTCGACCATCGGGGCCACTCAACTCTTCGGTGAGCCCCTGCTGTTCGGCGGGGTCAGCGGTTCCAAGGGCGGCTCGGAGCACCAATACCAGACGCTCGGGCTCTACATGTACGACCAGGGCTGGATCATCGGCAACCTCGGCAAGGCGTCCGCGATCGCGTGGACGATGTTCCTGGTCCTGCTGATCGTCGCCGCCGTCAACCTGCTGCTGACCCGCTGGCTGAGGAGGTCCGATGACCACCGGTGACCTCGTTCTTCCCAAGGCACGCACCGGACGGCGCCGGGCCACGGGCGCGGGCAAGCAGTTGCACGCCGGTCCGGTGACGTACGTGGCGCTGACCGTGTTCGCGCTGGTCTCGCTGGCGCCGCTGGTGTGGACGGCGATCGCGGCCTCGCGCACCGACCGGCGGCTCGCCCAGGCCCCGCCGCCGCTGTGGTTCGGCGGCAACCTGTTCAAGAACCTTCAGGCCGCCTGGGACCAGGCCGGGCTCGGCGTCGCGATGCTCAACTCGGTGGTCGTCGCGGGCGCGATCACGGTCAGTACGGTGGTGTTCTCCACGCTGGCCGGTTTCGCCTTCGCCAAACTGCGGTTCCGGTTCTCCGGGCTGCTGTTGCTGCTGACCATCGGCACGATGATGATCCCGCCGCAGCTCGCCGTCGTCCCGCTGTACCTGTGGATGAGCGACCTCGGCTGGTCCAACCAGCTCCAGACGGTGATCCTGCCGAGCCTGGTGACCGCGTTCGGCACGTTCTTCATGCGGCAGTACCTGGTGCAGGCGCTGCCGACCGAGCTGATCGAGGCGGCGCGGGTGGACGGGGCGAGCAGCCTCCGGATCGTCTGGCACGTGGTGTTCCCGGCGGCCCGGCCCGCGATGGCGGTGCTCGGCCTGCTGACCTTCGTGTTCGCCTGGAACGACTTCCTGTGGCCGATCATCGCCCTGAACCAGCAGAACCCGACCGTGCAGGTCGCCCTGAACGCGCTCGGCACCGGGTATGTACCGGACCAGGCGATCATCATGGCGGGCGCGCTGCTCGGCACCCTGCCGCTGCTGATCGCGTTCCTGCTGTTCGGCAAGCAGATCGTGGGCGGCATCATGCAGGGCGCGATCAAGGGCTGAGCCGTCCTGTCCGGGGGCCGGGTCACCGAGGTCCCGGCCCCTTCCCCTCACCCCGAGTTACCCCGAGTCTTCCCGACGTCTTCCCGACTCTCGATGGGAGCGCTTCCATGCCCGACTCCTCCTCCGTGGTCTCCCCCGTGGCCTCCGAGGTCACCTTCCCGCCGGCCTTCCTCTGGGGGGCGGCGACCTCCGCGTACCAGATCGAGGGGGCGGTGCGCGAGGGCGGCCGTACGCCCTCGATCTGGGACACCTTCAGTCATACGCCCGGCAGGACAGCGGGCGGCGAGACCGGTGACGTGGCCGTCGACCACTACCACCGCTACCGCGACGACGTGGCCCTCATGGCGGACCTGGGGCTCGGCGCGTACCGCTTCTCCGTCTCCTGGTCGCGGGTGCAGCCGACCGGGCGGGGTCCGGCGGTGCAGATCGGCCTGGACTTCTACCGGCGGCTGGTGGACGAGCTGCTGGCGAACGGCATCAAGCCCGCCGTCACCCTCTACCACTGGGACCTCCCGCAGGAGTTGGAGGACGCGGGCGGCTGGCCGGAGCGGGACACCGCGCACCGGTTCGCCGAGTACGCGCACCTGGTCGGCGAGGCGCTGGGCGACCGGGTGGAGAGCTGGATCACCCTCAACGAGCCCTGGTGCAGCGCCTTCCTGGGCTACGGCTCCGGGGTGCACGCCCCCGGCCGGACCGACCCGGTGGCCTCGCTGAAGGCGGCCCACCATCTCAACCTGGCGCACGGTCTCGGCGCTTCGGCGCTGCGCGCGGCGATGCCCGCCCGCAACCAGGTCGCGGTCAGCCTCAACTCGGCCGCAGTACGCCCGGTTTCGCAGGACCCGGCGGACCTGGCGGCGGCCCGGCGCATCGACGACCTGGCCAACGGGGTCTTCCACGGCCCGATGCTGCACGGCGCCTACCCCGAGTCCCTGCTCACCGCGACGGCCCCGCTCACCGACTGGTCCTTCGTCCTGGACGGCGACCTCGCCACCGCGAACGCCCCGCTGGACGCGCTGGGCCTGAACTACTACACCCCGGCGCTGGTCTCGGCGGTGACCGACAAGGTCAGCGGCCCGCGCGCGGACGGCCACGGCGCGAGCGAGCACTCCCCCTGGCCCGGCGCCGACGACGTGCTCTTCCACCAGAGCCCCGGCGAGCGCACCGAGATGGGCTGGACCGTAGACCCGACCGGCCTGTACGACCTGCTGATGCGCTACACCCGCGAGGCCCCCGGACTCCCGCTGTACATCACGGAGAACGGCGCCGCCTACGACGACAAGCCGGACGCGGACGGCCGGGTGCACGACCCCGAGCGCGTCGCCTACCTGCACGGCCACCTCTCGGCGGTCCGGCACGCCCTGCGCGACGGCGCCGACGTGCGCGGCTACTACCTGTGGTCCCTGCTGGACAACTTCGAGTGGTCCTACGGCTACCAGAAGCGGTTCGGCGCGGTCTACGTCGACTACGCGACCCTGGCCCGCACTCCGAAGTCCAGCGCCCGCTGGTACGGCGAGGCGGCCCGCACGGGCGCGCTGCCGTCGGTGGAGTCGGCGGGCTGAGCGCCGCACATGGGTGAGGCCCGGCGGTCTGGACACCGCCGGGCCTCACGCTCATGCGCGCCTAGTTGAAGGCGGCGAACGCCTTGGAGAAGGCGAACTTGTCCTGGGTGATCGAGCTGCACGTGGCGTCGGCGGTGGGCTTGGTGCCGCCGTCGCACGCCTTGTCACGGGTGCCGGACCACATGGACAGCGAGCCGATGCCCTTGGACTTGGCGAAGTCGACCAGCTGGCCGGCGTCGTCGACCTTGAAGATCTCGGTGGCCACGTCGTTGACACCGATCATCGGGGTGACGCCGACCGTCTTCCAGGCGTCGTCCTCGGAGAGCGCGAGCACGCCCTTGATCTGGCCCTGGGTGGCGGTGGCGGCCTGGATCGCGTAGTCGCCCATGTCGCCGCTGTACGCCGGGCCGTAGTCCATCGCCATGATGTTGACGCCGTCGACGCGGACGCCGTTGGCCTTGGCGTCGGCCAGCAGGTTCACGCCGTCCTGGGTGAGGCCCTCGGGCATCACCGGGAGGGTGTAGGAGACGTTCAGGTCGGGGTGGGCGGCCTGGAGCTTGGCGATGGCCTGGGCGCGCTTGGTGTTGGCGGCGGTGTTGGGCAGCGCGCCGCCCTCGACGTCGAAGTCGACCTTGGTCAGCTTGAAGGCGTCGACGGCCTTGCCGTAGGCGGCGGCCAGGGCGTCGGCGGAGCCGCAGGTGGTGGCGAGCTCCGAGCCGGAGGCGCCGCCGAAGGAGACGCGGACGTCACCGCCCTTGGCGCGCAGGTCGCCGATCTGGGCGGCCACGCCGTCGGCGGTCAGGTCGCTCACGCCGCCCCACTTGGGGGTGCAGCCGCCGCCGTCGGTGACGAAGGCCAGGTTGAAGTTCTTCACGCCGGTGGCGTCGGCGGTGCCGAGCAGGTCGAAGGCCGGGTAGAGCGAGGTGTCGACGTACGGGGCGAACCCGGCCGCCGCCTTGGTGCCGTTGCCCGCGGCCTTGGTGGGGACCGGCGTCTCCGGCTGGCTGGGGGTGCTCTGGGTGGGCGCCGGGGTCTCGGGCTCGGTGGGGCGGCCACTGGGCTCGGGGGTCGCGGCGGGGTCGGCGGCGCACTCGGAGCCGTCGATCCGACAGCCGGTGGGGTCGCCGGCGCCGTCGACGACGAAGCCGACGGTGACCGACTTGCCCGCGGCCAGCCCGTCGGTGTCCCACTTGGCGGCCTTCACCGTGACGTGCTGTCCGCTCACGCTGGACTCGGCGTTCCACAGCGAGCCGAGCTTGGCACCGGCCGGGAGGTCGAACTCCAGGCTCCAGTCCTTCTCGGCCGCGCCGGTGTCGTTGGTGACGACGTACTGGGCGCTGTACCCGGTCGACCACTCGCTGGTCTTGGTGTACGCGGCGCCGACCCCGGCGGCGTGCGCGACCCCGGTCACCAGGACCGCGCCGCCACCGGCCACGGCGGCCGCGACCACGCCGCCTATCGCCTTGTTCCTGCCACTGATCCTGCGCCGGTGCGTGCTCATTGGCGTGCCTGTCCTTCGTGCGGGGGTGGGGGGTGGTGGCAGCACGCTATCGACGCGGAAACCGGCAATCGGCCTATCAGGGACGGTGGTTGAAAGGCTTAGGGTCCGCTTAAGGAAGGCATCGGGACCGGTTAAAGATCGGGACCGGTCAGCGGGTGGGTATCAGCTTGCGCCGCCTGCGCACGGCGCCCCGGTGGCCGCGTCCGGCGGGCTTGCGGGCGTCCAGCTGGAGCCAGATCCGCACCTCGGTGCCGCCCAGCACGGAGGAGCCGATGCGGACGTCGCCGCCCGTGGACTCGGCGAGACGGCGCACGATGTCCAGTCCGAGCCCGGTCGAGCCCGCCGCACCGGAACCCCGGCCGCGGGCCATCGCCGCCCGGGGGTCGGATATGCCGGGGCCCGCGTCGGAGACCAGCACGATCACCGCGTCCTCGGCGTGGTGGACGTCGACCGCGAAGGCGGTGCCCTCCGCGGTGTGCCGGAAGACATTGCCGAGCAGGGCGTCCAGCGCGGCGGCCAGGTCGGCGCGGGCCACCGGCACCCGTACCGGCCGCTCCGCTCCGGCCACCCGCCACTTGCGGCCCTCGTCCTCGGCGAGCGCCGACCAGAACTCCATGCGCCCGCGCACCACTTCGGCCACGTCACAGCCCGTGCCCGGTCCCACGGCCGCCGTCTGCGGCTTGGCCTCGCGGGCGGTACGGATGATCGTGTCGACCTCGCCCTCCAGCTGGGCCACGGCGGCCCGGGTCTGGTCGGCGGCGGCACCGGCGCCCAGCGAGGCGGCGTTCAGCCGGAGCACGGTGAGCGGGGTGCGCAGCCGGTGCGAGAGGTCGGCCGCCAGTTCCCGTTCGTTGGCGAGGAGCTGGACGACCTGGTCGGCCATGGAGTTGAACGCGACCGCGGCGAGCCGCAGTTCGGTCGGCCCCTCCTCGGGGACCCGGGCGCCGAGCTGCCCCTCGCCCAGTTCGTGCGCGCCCTCCACCAGCCGCCGGGCGGGCCGCACCATCCGCACCCCGAGCCGGTCGGCGACCGCGACGGAACCGGCGATCAGCGCGAGCCCCACGGCGGCGAGGACCGCCCAGGCCGTGCCCACGCCGTTGCTCATCGCGGCCTCGGGCACCCACACCTCGACCACGGCGATGGCGCCGGAGCCGAGCGCGACCGGCTGAAGCAGCGCGGAGCCCCCGGTGACCTCGGTGGTGGAGGCCCGGCCCATCCGGCGCACGGCCTCGATGTCCCGCGCGGCGGCCCGCCCCCGGCCGAGGTCGAGCGCGCCCCGGCCGCCGTCGGCGGGCAGGTGCACGGACATCCCGGAGTCTGCCCCGGCCGCCGCGACCACCCGCTCCAGCTCACCCCGGTCGGTGGTGATGGACAGCGCGGGCGCGACGGCGGCGGCCTCGCGCTCCGCGCCCGCGAAGGCACGGTCGCGGGCCATCTCCTTCACGACCAGGCCCAGCGGGACGGCGAAGGCGACGACGACCATCGTGGTCACCGCCAGGCAGACCTTGACCAGGGCCCATCTCATCGGGGCTCCCCCACGGCGGGCGGCTCCAGCTTGACCCCGACACCGCGCAGGGTGTGCAGATAGCGGGGCCGGGCCGCCGTCTCGCCCAGCTTGCGTCTGAGCCAGGACAGATGGACGTCGATGGTCTGGTCGTCGCCGTAGGACTGCTGCCAGACCTCGGCGAGCAGTTCCTTGCGCGGGACGACCACACCGGGGCGGCCCGCGAGGAAGGCGAGCAGGTCGAACTCGCGGCGCGTCAGGTCGAGTCGGGCGCCGTCCAGCTCGGCCTGGCGGCGCAGCGGGTCGACGGTGAGGCCGCCGACCCGGATCACCGGCGAGGGCGGTGCCTCGGCGGCACCGGAGCGGGAGCGGCGCAGCACGGCGGCGATACGGGCGGAGAGGTGCTCCACCGAGAAGGGCTTGGTCAGGTAGTCGTCCGCGCCGTCGTTGAGCAGCCGGACGATCTCCGTCTCGTCGTCCCGCGCGGTGGCGATGATGACGGGCACGTCGGTGATGCCGCGCAGCATCTTCAGCGCCTCGGAGCCGTCCAGGTCGGGCAGGCCGAGGTCGAGTATGACCACGTCGAACCGGAGATGGGCGACCTCGCGCAGCGCCTCCAGCGCGGTGCCGACGCTGCGCACCACGTGGGCGGCGTCGGTGAGATGCCGGATCAGCGCCGAGCGGACGAACTGATCGTCCTCGACCACGAGCACACTTGCCATGCGCCGCACCGTACGCCATGCGCACCTGCCAAGTGTTGGCCTGTGGACAACTCCCTGTGCACACCTGTGGACAACTGGGGTCGCCTGCGCGGCGGGTGGCGGCTGGGGCAGTATGGCCCCGATGCGCAGAGGACTCGTACACGTACTGGCGTGGCTGCTGGCCACCGCGGCGGCGACCACGCTGTCCTGGTGGGGCGTGCACACGGTGATGGCGGGCACCGCGTACGACCCCCCGCGCGCCGTGCCGATCACCGCGGCCGAGGCGGCGGCCCACGCCTCCACCGCCACACCGCCACCTCCCACGCCCCCCACCCGCAGGCCCACACCCACACCCACGCCCCGCCGCACCACGCCGCCCCCGTCCCCCACCCCGACCCGCGCCACCCCCGCGCCCACTCCGACTCCCCCGGCCCCCACCACCCCCTCCGGCGACGTCAAGGCGTACGACACGGGCGGCGGCCGGGCGGTGTTCGCCCTGGGCCCCGTGAGCGCCACCCTGGTCTCCGCGACGCCGGGCACCGGCTGGTCGATGCAGGTGTGGAAGACGGAGACCTGGATCAGGGTCGAGTTCAGCCGCAGCACGGACCGGGTGACGGTCTTCTGCGACTGGCACGACGGGCCGCCGCACGTGGACGTGCAGACGTACTGATCGACGAAGTGGCCGGTCCCGCAAAGCGGTTGCCGCTCCGTGACCGGCCGCGCATCCTGCTGTGATGCGCTTCTCCGTCAACATCCCGAACTTCGGTGACTTCGCCGACCCGCGCAACGTCGCCACCCTGGCGACCGCCGCCGAACAGGCGGGCTGGGACGGCCTCTTCGTCTGGGACCACGTGCTGCACCGGAGGCACCAGGGGCGCCCCTTCGGAGATCCCTGGATGCTGCTGACCGCGGCCGCGCTGACCACCTCCCGCATCCGGCTGGGCACCCTGCTGACGCCGGTCCCCCGTTACCGCCCGCAGCAACTGGCCCGCCAGGTGGCCACCCTGGACCAGCTCAGCGGCGGCCGGGTGACCTTCGCGGCCGGGCTGGGCGGTCCGGTCAAGGACGAGTACGCCAGCTTCGGCGACACCACCGAGCCGCCCGTGCTCGCCGAACGGCTGGACGAGGGACTGGGGTTGCTCGGCCGCTTCTGGTCCGGTGAGCCGGTGGACCACCATGGCGAGCACTACGAGGTCCGGGACGTGACGCTGCTGCCCGCCACCGTCCAGCAGCCCGGTCCGCCGGTGTGGATCGGCGGATTCTGGCCGAAGCGCGCGCCCATGCGGCGGGCGGCGCGTTGGGACGGCGCGGTACCGCTCTTCGAGTCCGCCCTGCACGGCCAGGTGCCGCACCTGGCGGAGGTGCGCGAGCTGATCGAGTACGTGAACCGGCACCGTCCGGCCGGGGAGGAGCGCCCCTTCGACTTCGTGCTCGGCGGTGCCACACCCACCGACGCGGCGAAGGCCAGGGACCTGGTCGGCCCCCTGCGGGACGCCGGTGCCACCTGGTGGGACGAACGGCAGGACCAGGACGGCCCCGACCTGGACCGCCTCGCCCCGGTGCTGCGCCGCGTCGAGGCGGGACCGCCGGTGCTCTGACGGGCCTCTCGGGGGTCCGTGCCGGGCTCCCTCAGCGGAACACCGACGGCGGCGGAGCCGGTGAGGCCACCGCCGAGGTGTCCGTCACCGGGGCCGCCCCGCCCGTGAAGTCCGTGAGCCTGGGCCCGTGTTCGAGGCGGGCCGGGTGGGGGTCGGAGGCGGCACGGCGGGTCAGCTCGGCCAGCGGGAGCGGGAGGTCGGAGGCGATGAGGATGGCGTTGCCGAAGCGTTTGCCGCGCAGCACCGCCGGGTCGGCGATCAGGGCCAGTTCGGCGAACCGGGCCGCCGCCGTGGCGATCTGGCCGCGCAGGTGGGCGAGCGGCGGCCCGTCGGCGAGGTTCGCGGTGTAGACGCCGCCGGGGCGCAGGGCGCGGCGGACCTCGTCCAGGAACTCGGCGGACGTCAGGTGGGCCGGGGTGCGGGCGCCGCTGAACACGTCGGCGACGATCAGGTCGGCCCAGCCGTCCGGCACCTTGGCGAGCCCCTCGCGGGCGTCGGCCGCGCGCACCCGTATCCGGGCGCCGGGGTCCAGGGGGAGTTCGCGGCGGACGAGTTGGACCAGGGCCGCGTCGCGCTCCACCACCTGCTGGGTCGAGCGGGGCCGGGTCGCGGCGGTGTACCGGGCCAGGGTGAGCGCGCCGCCGCCGAGGTGCACGGCCTGGACGGGCTTGCCGGGCGGGGCGACGAGGTCGATGACATGGCCGATGCGGCGCTGGTACTCGAAGGAGAGGTGTGCCGGGTCGTCGAGGTCGACGTGCGACTGGGGCGCGCCGTCGATCAGCAGCGACCAGGCCCGTGCCCGGTCCGGATCGGGTATGAGTTCCGCGAGGCCGCCCTCGACGGCCTCCACCACGGCTTCGGCGGCCGCTCTGCGCCGGTTGTCCCTGGACCTGCCCATCGGGCCATTCTCGCAGGTGGCGCGGGGGCCCGCCGCACGGCGGGGAGGCTCGGCGGCGGCGGAGGAGCTCAGCTGCGGTGGGGAGGCTCAGCAGCAGCTGTCGGCGGCCTCGATCAGCCGGGCCGCCTCGCCGAGCGCCCGGCGCAGCACGGCCGGGTCGGTGGCGAGGTCGGCCTCGCCGGGCGGCAGCAGCCAGTCCGAGCCCTGCACGGGCGGCTCCGGGGCCAGCCTGAGGCCGCGCCCCGAGGTCCGGACGCAGGTGCTGCCCGGCACGTCCCAGCTGCCCGCCGTGCCGGGCGGGACGAGGAAGCCGAGGGTGTCACGGCCGTCGTCGTGCAGCACCGGGCCCACGCCCTCGGCGGCCTCGCGGCGCAGGATGTCGACGGCCTCCAGACCCTGGCGGGTCGGTACCGTGACGAGGTCGGGCGCCACGTCGCCGCGTTGCCGTGACCACGAAGGCACCGGACAAGGATCGTTGTTCGGACGGGTCTCCATGCCGGCCTCCAGCACGCTGCCTGTTGCGGTCCGTGAGGTACAACGGGCGACCGCGTCAAGGGCTACGGCACAAGTGCGCCGCAAAGGATGGCAGTTCATGGCGGATCGTGGATGAGATATCCGGTTTGTAGCTAAACACTGCGTGTCGGGTCGGACACAGCGGGTACGTTCTTGCCCCGCCGGACCCACGGTGTCACACGGGCAACCATGCCCGTGCGAGGCCGTGTTCCGGCATGGTTCGACGGTTCGCACGAGAGGACCGGCCATGGCGTCGTCAACCGATACCTCGGCGCAGCCCGACCGGCCGCCCCGCCCCAACACCGCCTTCCGGCAGCTGCGCGGCCGCCGTTCCCCGGCGGAGTTCGCCGCCTTGGTGCGGCGCGCGGCGCGGGAGATCGGCGAGCGGGTGAGCTGTGACGCGCGCTACGTCGGGAGAGTCGAGGCGGGTGAGATCCGCTGTCCCAACTACGCGTACGAGCGGGTGTTCCTGCACCTGTTCCCCGGCCGCACGCTCACCGACCTCGGCTTCGCGCCGCGCTCGGCGGTGCGTGGGCGAGGCGCCCGCCCGGCGGCCGCCCCCGCGGCGGCACCGGCCGCGCACGAGCACCCCTACGACCGCGACGCCCCGTACGGCGCCCATCGGCCGTACCCGATCGACCCCCTGAACCACGAGGAGAGCGACGTGCTGCGTCGCGCATTCATGACCGGTACGAGTGCCACGGTGGCGACCGCCGCCGCGCTGGGCCCGCTGGGCATCGCCGGGGACGCCTCGGCGGCCTCGCGGCGGCCGGGTTCGTCGGAGGCGGCCGCCGTCGAGGAGGCCGTCCGGCGCATCCGGCTGCTGGACGACAAGCACGGCGCGGACGGCCTGTACCGGCGCGCGGCGGAGCCGTTGCGTGTCGCGTACGCCCTGCTGGACGCGGGCGCGACCCGGCAGACCACCGCCGAGCGGCTCCACTCGGGCGCCGGTGAACTGGCCATCTCGGTGGGCTGGCTGGCCCATGACTCGGGCCGTTTCGACGACGCCCGCTCGCACTACGCGGAGGCGCTGGCCACCGCCCGGATGACCGGGGACGCGGGCCTGGAGGCGCACGCCTTCTGCAACACCGCCTTCCTCGCGCGGGACGCCGGGCGCCCCCGCGAGGCGGTCCGCTCGGCGCAGGCGGCGCAGCGGGCCGCCCGTCCGCTGGGGTCGCCCCGGCTGATGTCGCTGCTCGCGCTGCGCGAGGCGGGCGGCTGGGCGGGGCTCGCGGACCGCACCGGCTGCGAGCAGGCGCTCGTCCGGGCGCAGGCGCTGTTCGGGCGCGGCATCTCCGACGCCGACCCGGAGTGGATGAGCTTCTACGGCGAGGCCGAGCTGGCGGGTCTCGAGGCGCAGTGCTGGTCGACGCTGGGCGACTGGCGCCGCGCGTCCCGGCACGCCCGCCGCGCGACCCGGCTGCAGGACCCGCACTTCTCCCGCAACATCGCCCTGTACACGGCCGAACTTGCCGACGACCTGGCCCGCGACGGCCACCCGGACGAGGCGGCGGCGGCCGGTCTGCGGGTCCTGGAGCTCCTCGCGCAGGTCCAGTCGTCCCGCATCCAGACCATGCTGGCGGGCACCGCCCGCGTCCTGCTCCCGCACCGCCGTGCCGCGGGGGTCGCGGACTTCCTGGACCGGCACGCCTCGCTGCCCCGGCCCCGGCGGGGGTAGCGCCCCTAGCCCGCCAGGTGCCCCGTGTCGTTCCAGCTCTCGATCGCCGGTTCGCCGTACGCCCAGCCGAGGGTGGACAGGGAGGTGGGGTTGAGGCGGAGGCGGGCGGCGAAGTCGAGGGGGAGGCCGAGCCAGCGGGCGCCGATGGAGCGCAGGATGTGGCCGTGGGCGAAGATCAGGACGTCGCGGTCGGCGGAGCGGGCCCACCGCACGACCTCGTCCGCGCGGGCGGTCACCTCGGCGAGGGTCTCGCCCTCGGGTACGCCGTCGCGCCAGATCAGCCAGCCGGGGCGGACGGCCTGGATCTCGGTGGGCTTCATGCCCTCGTAGGCGCCGTAGTCCCACTCCATGAGCGTGTCCCACGCCTCGGCGCGGTCGCCGAACCCGGCCAGCTCACAGGTCTCGTGCGCGCGGACCAGCGGGCTGGTGCGCACCTCCACGTCCGCGAAACCGGCCGGCGGGGTCTGCCGCAGCCGTTCGCCGAGCAGCTTGGCCCCGCGCCTGCCCTCCTCCAGGAGCGGCACGTCGGTCCGGCCCGTGTGCTTGCCGGACAGCGACCAGGCCGTCTGTCCGTGCCGGGCCAGCAGGATGCGCGGTGCCATGAGGAAACCTTTCCGGAAGCGGGACGCCGAATGGACGCCGGGGAAACGCGATGCGCGGTCCTTCCATCATCGCGCACCCCGCGCGCGGGCAACCCGCAGGGCGATCCGGGCGTCTTCGAGAGCCGGAACGCCCGCGCGGACGGGCGGCCCGACACCGTAAGGTGTCACGGCGCCCGCGGGGGGTGCCGAGCAGTGCGAAGGGGGAGGGCGATCGGATGCGGCAGACCGAGGCAGCGAACACCGGGGCGGAGCCGCGTACCCGCCCGCGCTGGTGGACCGAACTGCCGCTGATCCTTCTGGTCTACGGCTGCTACACCGCCGGTCGGCTCCTCGCCCGCGGGGACGTCGCCTCCGCGGTGGACCACGGTCTGGCCATCCTCCGCGTCGAGCAGGCGCTGTATCTGAACGCCGAGCACCCGCTGAACCGGCTCTTCACGGCCGAGCCCTGGATAGGGGTGCCGGCCGACTTCTGGTACGCCTCGCTGCACTACCTGGTCACGCCCGCGGTCCTGGTCTGGCTGTTCCGGTTCCGTGCCGAGCACTACCGGGCGGCCCGCACCTGGCTGATGACGTCGACGTTCATAGGTCTCATAGGCTTCACCCTGCTGCCCACCTGCCCGCCCCGGCTGCTCTCCCCCGGCCACGGCTTCGTGGACACCATGGCGCACTACAGCGCGTACGGCTGGTGGGGCAGCGAGGCCAGCGCCCCGCGCGGCATGGGCGGCATGACCAACCAGTACGCGGCGATGCCGAGCCTGCACGTCGGCTGGGCCCTGTTCTGCGGGGTGATGCTGTGGAAGTGCGGCCGTACCCGCTGGGCCAGGATCGCCGCGATCGGCTACCCGCTGCTGACCGCGATCGTGGTCATGGGCACCGCCAACCACTACTTCCTGGACGCGGTCGCGGGCGCGGCCGTGATGGGCGCCGGGCTGCTGTTGGCCCCGTTCGTGACGCGGGCCGCGACGGCCGCGCGGCTGCGGCTGACCGCCTGGGCGGCCCCGCTCACGGCGGCCGGAAACACCGGTCCCGCTCCGATTGTCAGTGACGGATGCCAGACTTCCGCGGGTGAGCGAATTCCACGGCAGCGCGAGTCGCGGGTCGACCCCGCGGCCGGAACCGACGCCTCCCCCAGCGAAGCCGGGGACGGCGCTGCGGCACCGGCTCGCTGAGCTGCGCGGTCCCGACGTCCCGGCCAAGGCGCTGGACGCGCGCGCCCTCGCGGCGCTCGCGGCCAACCCGGGCTGCCGCAGACGCGCGATCCTGGACGGCGCCGGGGTGGACAAGGCCGCGCTCGCCGGCGCGCTGGGCGCCCCCTCGGAGTACGGGCAGTCCCAGTTCGCGCTGATCCGGGGCAACACCTTCGAGGCCCGCGTGAAGGCGGACGGCGGGGCCGAGCTGCTGCGGCTCACCCACACCCTGCTGGACCCGGCCGCGGAGGCACCCGCCGGGGCGTCGGTGCCGGACCTGAGCGCACCGGGCCCCGAGGGGCGCACCGCGCGTACGGCGCTGGCGCTGCGCGAGGCGGTGGAGGCGGGCGGCTGGACGCTGCTGGACCACCCGATGCTGGCGCTGGACGTGGCGGGTTCGCCCGCCTTCCTGGAGCCGGACGCGGTCGTGGTGCACCCCGACGGCGGCTGGACGGTCGTGGAGATCAAGTCGTTCCCGATGCTGGACGGCTCGGCCGACCCGGCGAAGGTGGGCGCGGCCGCCCGCCAGGCGGCGGTGTACGTGCTGGCGCTGGAGGCGGTCGCGGCCCGGCTGACCCCGCCGCCCGCCGTGCGGCACGAGGTGCTGCTGGTGTGCCCGAAGGACTTCTCCAACCTGGCCACCGCCCGCGCGGTCGACGTACGCGCGCAGCGGGCGGTCACCGCGCGGCAGCTGACCCGGCTGACCCGGGTGGAGACCATCGCGGAGGAGTTGCCCGAGGGCACCTGCTTCGACCCGGAGCGCCCGGCCGGTGAGCTGACGGCGGCCGTCGACGCGGTCCCGGCGACCTACGCGCCCGAGTGCCTGTCCTCGTGCGAGCTGGCCTTCCACTGCCGGGAGCGGTCCCGCGCGGCCGACGCGGTGACCCGGCTGGGCCGTCCGCTCCGCGCCGAGCTGGGCGGTCTGGGCACCGTCCAGGAGGTGCTGTCGGCGGCGCGCGGCGAGAGCGGCGACCCGGACGATCCGGTGGTGGCCGCGCTGCGCCGGGCCGCCGCCCTGCGCGCCGAGGCGCTCGCCCGCGCGGCGGACCGGGAGGCCGTGCCGTGTCCCTGATCGCCACCCTGGCCCGCCTGGAGGCGGTCGCCACCGGCCGGGCCCAGCCCGCCGCGACCGTCCGGCACCGTCATCTGTCCGACCGCCCGCTGGTGTTCGTGCCCCTGACCACCGCCGGTGAGACGGGCGCCCCACTGGGCGCGCTGGTCGGCACCGACCGGGACGCGCCCCGGCTGCTGGTCGTGCCGCAGCCCCGTGACCGTGATCTGCGGTTCGCGTTCCTCGCCGAGCTGGCCAACATCGTGCTGCCGCACCTCGACTCCTGCGCGGAGGCGGTGGAGACGGCCGAGCGCACCGACACCGACCCGGAGACCGGCAAGCGGGTCAAGGTCGAGGTCGACCTGTGCGTGGACGCGCCCCAGCTCGTGGTGCCGAGCCGCGCGGGCCTGGACCTCGTCCGGCTGCTGGGCCGCTCGATGCGGTTCCGGCGTACGGCCGAGCAGGAGCCGGAGACGCCGTATCCGGCGCCGCCGCGCGTGCCGTTGCTGGGCCGTTGGCTGACGCACTACGGCGAGCGGTCCCGGGTGCCGGGTTCCTCGCTGCTGCTGGCGCTGACCGACGCACTGTCCCGGCACTGGGCGACCGGTCAGTCCGTGGTGGAGGACCAGCATCTGGGCGCCCTGCTGGCCTGGATCGACCCGCCCGAGGGCGAGACCGGCGCCGAGGCGGCGGCCCGCGCGGAGCGGGAGCGGGACGCGGCGGGCCAGCTCCAGTGTCCTCCGGCGGGCCCGGCCACCGACCCGGCGTTCGACAACAAGCTGCTGGCCCCCGCCATCGAGCGGTACGACCGGGCGCGCACCGCGCTGGCCGCCGCCGAGGACGCCCCGGGCGCGGAGGACCTGCTGACCGCCCTCACGGCAGCCGAGCGGGACATCCGCGAGCTGGTCGAGAGCCGTACCCGGCCGACCTGGGACGCCGTCTGGCGCGGGCTCGACCTGCTGCGGACGCTCCCGGAGGGCGGGCACGTCGAGCAGCGGTGGACCAGGGACCGCTGGTCGTTCACCGCGCACCGGGACCGGATCACGGCGGGCGAACCCCCGCAGCCGCGCCGGGACGACGCGGTGACCGCGGCGAACAAGCTGGCCACGCGGGAGCGCGAGCAGGCCCGGCTTGAGGCGCAGGAGGCGCTGGACGACCCGCTGGTGATGGCGGCCCGGCGGCTGGCCGGGGAGGCGCTCGCGGGCGAGGTGACCGAGGTGGTCATGGCGTACAGCGAGGGCAAACGGCCGAGCCCGCGCCCGCTGGTGACCGTGCGCACCGAGGACCGCCCGCATCTGGGTGCGCGCGCCAAGGTGTACCGCTCGCTGAACGGCAAGCCGCAGACGGCGGAGTTCGCCGGGTACGAGGGCGCGCCGGAGGACGGCGTGCTGGTGCTGCGGATCATGGACAAGATGGGCCGGGGCAAGGAGCCGGAGGCCGGTTCGGTGCCGGAGAAGGGCGACGCGGTGTGCTTCACGCTCTTCGAGCACGAGCAGCGCGGCGGCGCCAAGCTGCCCGACCCGGAGCAGACCCCGTGGACGCACGGCGGGCCGCCCGGGGCGCCCGTCGCGGAGGTCCCGGACGGGGTGACCGAGGAGGACGTGCTGTGACGACCGTGGACTTCGACCCGGCGGCCGCCGCCACGCGCGCCACGGACGCGATCCTCGCCGACACCCTGCACGGCACCGAGCGCGGTGTCGTGGTGGACTCGCCGCCCGGCGCGGGCAAGTCGACGCTGGTGGTCCGGGCCGCGCTGGAGCTGGCCGAGGCGGGCCGCCCGCTGATGGTGGTGGCGCAGACCAACGCCCAGGTGGACGACCTGGTGCTGCGCCTCGCGGAGAAGAACCCCGACCTGCCGGTGGGCCGCCTGCACAGCAGTGACACCGACGCCTACGACAAGGCGCTGGACGCGCTCCCCAACGTCCGTACGTCGGCGAAGGCGGCCGACCTGGCCGGTATGCCGGTGGTGCTGTCCACGGCCGCGAAGTGGGCGCATGTCTCGGTGGACGAGCCGTGGCGGCACGCGATCGTCGACGAGGCGTACCAGATGCGCTCGGACTCGCTGCTGGCCGTGGCCGGGCTGTTCGAGCGGGCGCTGTTCGTGGGCGACCCCGGCCAGCTGGACCCGTTCTCCACGGTGGGCGGCGACCAGTGGGCGGGCCTGTCCTACGATCCGTCGGCCTCGGCGGTGTCCACCCTGCTCGCGCACAATCCCCGGCTGCCGCAGCACCGGCTGCCGGTGTCCTGGCGGCTGCCCGCGTCGGCGGCGCCGCTGGTGTCGGCCGCGTTCTACCCGTACACGCCGTTCCGCAGCGGGACCGGGCACGGGGAGCGGCGGCTCGCCTTCGCGGTGCCGTCGGACGGGTCGGGCCCGGACCGGGTGATCGACGAGGCGGCGGAGTCCGGCTGGGGGCTGCTGGAGCTGCCCGCCCGGCACACCCCGCGCACCGACCCGGAGGCGGTGCGGGCGGTGGCCCTGGTGGTGCGGCGGCTGCTGGACCGAGGGGGCGCGGCCGTCTCGGAGCGCGCGGAGACGCCGACGCCGCTGACCGCCGACCGGGTCGCCGTGGGCACCGCCCACCGGGACCAGGCGGCGGCGGTCCGCGCGGCGCTGGCGGACCTGGGCGTGGTGGGCGTGACCGTCGACACCGCGAACCGGCTCCAGGGCCGGGAGTACGACGTGACGGTGGTCCTGCACCCGCTCTCCGGCCGCCCGGACGCCACCGCGTTCCACCTGGAGACCGGCCGCCTGTGCGTCCTGGCCTCCCGGCACCGGCACGCGTGCGTCGTGGTGTGCCGCGCCGGGGTGAGCGACCTGCTGGACGAGTACCCGTCCACGGAACCGGTCCAGCTGGGCACCCTGGTGAAGTTCCCGGACGGCTGGGAGGCGAACCACGCGGTCCTGGCCCACCTGGCCGAACACCGCGTCCCGTACCGGCCCTGACCGTCGGTGCATGCCTGGCCCTGGGGCCCTCTTGCACCGGCGCGGGACAATGGACGGTGGTCCGGCCTCAGGCGGGGCCGAGTGCAAGCGAACGTACGAGGAGGAGATGAAGACATGGCGGAGCCCTCGCCGCGTCGGAACGAACCGCGGCTACGCCCCGCGCCCCTGCTCTTCGAGCCCGCGGAGGCGGCCGCCGATCCGGAGCACTTCTTCGACCTGGAGTCGATGGACGATCCGCGCGCCCTGTTGACCCGGGCCACGGAGCTGACCCAGGCGTTCCGCGCCGCGGCCGACCGGGCCATGGAGTTCCAGGCCGTGGCGGCGGCCCAGCTCGCCGACCCGCGCCGGTTCGACCGGCTGACGGCGGCGGACATCGCCGAGCGGGCGGAGTGGACCGAGGACTACGCCAAGAAGATGGTGGAGTTCGGCCGGGACCTGCTGCGGGGCGCGGACCCCGAGGGCCGCCGGGCGGCCGATCCGCACTAGCGAGGCACCTGCCAGGTAGCGGCCCCGCGCATCTGGCATATGCCAGGCGGGCAAGATACCCCCTCCCGCCCCCTCGTGTCCCCAATTTCCGCAACCCAGGGAAACCGCCCGCTCACCGCCGGTAGACCTGTGTGCATGACCAGTGCGCCGGACGTCACCGCCGCCACCGCCGAGGGAGCCGCCTGGCTCGCCTCCGCGGGCACGTATCCGCGCAGCACGCTCGCCTTCTGGGAGGAGCGGCCCGGCGCCCCGGTCGTGCTGCCGTGCGGCACGGTCTTCGACGTGGTGAGCGCGCCCGCGGTGTTCGGGCGCCGGATGCTGGACCGGCTGTGGGAGGAGGGGCCCGGCTGCGGCCCGGTCGCGGTGCACCGGGGCCGGACCCTGCTGTTCGCGGCACCGGGCACCGCCCAACGGCTGCCCTCGCTGCTGGCCTGGGAGGAATGGGGCCCGCGCACCCACGCCGTCCCGCCGCTGCTGTGCCATGGCACCGGGGACGCGGTGACCGTCCCGGCGCTGGAGGGAGACTCCGGGACCACCCCGGCGGGCTCCCGCTGGCTGGTCGCCCCGGACACCCGGCATCCCTGGCTTCCCGGCCCCGAGGTGATGCTCTGGGCGGCGGTGCGCGCGGCCCGCGTGGCGGCCCGGATATCGATTTTTCCTCCCGCCGACCAGGGTGCTAAGGTCTACGACGTCAGCAGGCGCCGCTAGCTCAGTTGGTTAGAGCAGCTGACTCTTAATCAGCGGGTCCGGGGTTCGAGTCCCTGGCGGCGCACAGACAACGAAGGCCCTCGCGCGAGCGGGGGCCTTTCGCGTACCCCGCCTCTCGTACCCCGCCTCAGCCGCCCACCCCCGGCGTGATCCGTACCGTCCACGCCCCGGCGGCCGTGCGCTCCTCGACCTCCACCTTCACCCCGTCCCCCGGCACGGTGAAGCTCTCCCCCAGCGACACCGGGGCGTCGGCCAGCGGCGGATAGACGGAGTTCTCCCAGCACGCCTCGGTGTGCGGATGCGCGTCCACCACCTCGATCGGGCCGTCCCCGGACGCGACGTCCGCGCGCACCCGGTAGACGAGGATGCCCTGCTTGCACGCCGTACGGTCGTTGCCCGCCGGGTTCCGGGCCTCGAAGGCGAGGGCACTGTCGGGGCCGGTGCGCACCACGGCGAGCTTGGTGCCGTTGCCGAGCCCGAAGGCCGGGGTACCGGAGGCGTCGCGCACCGGGACGCCGGGCCCGGCCGCGAGCGGCTCCAGGGTGAGCCGGGTCGGGCCCGCACCCCGGACGCAGGCCACCTGGCGGGGGTCCAGCCAGCCCAGCTTCCACTTGTGCCAGCCGAACAGATCCGGGGCCTCGCCGAACTGGCTGCCCATCAGGTCCCAGTCGCCGACATGGGTGTCCCAGTCGTCCTTGGAGTCGGTCGGGCGGTGGTAGAGGTCGGGGAGGTCGAACGCGTGCCCGGTCTCGTGGGCCAGCACCAGCCGGTCGGGCGGATGCTGCTCGAAGACCGTGACGACCCGGCGCACGTCGGTGCCGTCCAGCCGGACGGGCGAGTCGAGGTTGACCACCTTGGTGGCGTCGGAGTCCACGCCGGGCGCGTCCGGGTCGGCGACCAGGTAGACCACGTCGTAGCGGGAGAAGTCCAGTGCCTTGTCGGCCACGGCGAACGCGTCCCGCAGATAGGCGGCGCGGTCCGCGGCGCCCCAGTCCCGTTTTATGGCGTACGCGGTCGACGGGCGCGGCATCCGCAGCCAGCGGTCCAGCGGGTGCGGGCGCAGGGTGAAGCGGCCGTAGGACGCCTGCTCGAAGTAGCGGCTGGTGGCCGGGAAGTGGTCGGCGGTCAGTTCGGCGGGGGTGGTGCGCGGGGCGGCGTCCGGGAACGACAGGAAGACCAGGGCGGCGTCGAGCCGGCCGTCGGGGCGGGGGTAGGCGGAGTTCCAGGTGTCCAGGCCCTCGGAGTGGTGGGCGTCGGTGCGGTGCAGCGCGCAGGGCTCGGGCGAGAAGCCGTCGGCCACCGAGGGGCCGGTGAGGATCGAGGTCGCGGCGAGCGCCGACATCGTGGTGGCCACGGCGGCGGTGCTGCGCAGCTTGGGCACGTCTGGGACCTCCGGTCGCGGTTCGCGGGACACCGCCACCCAGACTGTGTGCTTATGTTGCGCTATGCCCTGTTTACCTGAACCGGAAGGGTGAGTACGCCCGTTTGCGCCCCTGCGGTCGCTCCCGCGGTCACCCCGGCGGCCACTCCGGTGGCCGACACCCCGAACCACTCACGGAACGTCACAAGTGGTCGTGGGCCTCAAGAACCCGTCCAGGTCCGGGCAGAAACGATCTGTCAGGAGGGTGGGTCGGTCGGGGAGACTGGAGACCGGCTGGAAGGGGCCGGGACCAGCCTCTATGATCGGCACACTTTCCGGCACGGACTGGGATCGAGTGCACTGCGGGAGCGAGCGGTGAGCGGAACGTCCGAAGGGCCGACGCCCGCGGCAGACCTCGACCGGTCAGCCGTGACAGACGGTGACCACATGACCTACCACCGGGTCTTCACGACGGCCCCGCTCCCCATGGCCGTGGTGACCCCCGACGGGCTGGTCGCACACGCCAACACCGCGCTGGGAGCGCTGCTGGGCACGTCCGCCGAGGCGCTGGCCGGACGCCCCGCCGCCGACCTGGTCGACCTGGCGCCCGACCCGCGCACCCGGCACGCCTACCGCGAGGTGCTCGGCGGCCGCCAGGACCGGCTGCGCTGCACCCGGCGCCTCAAACAGCCGGACGGCGACCCCGTCTGGGTGCGCATCACCGTCACCCCGCTGACCGAGGGCACCCCGGGCGCCCTGCTGTCCGTCTCCGACATCAGCGCCCGCCGTGAACTCCAGGCGCGGCTGCGGCACTTGCGCATGCACGATCCGGTGACCCGGCTGCCCAACCGCACCCTGTTCTTCGAGCGGCTGTCGGCCGCGCTGGAGGCGGAGCCGGAGGACGGCACCGACAGCGGCACCGGGCGGATCGGCCTGTGCTGTCTGGACCTCGACGGGTTCAAGGCGGTCAACGACACCCTGGGCCACCGCGTCGGCGACCGGCTGCTGGAGGCCGTGGCCAAGCGGCTGACCCATGTGGCCGAGGAGACCGAGGGCGCGCGGGCGGGTGCCCCGCTGGTGGCCCGGCTCGGCGGCGACGAGTTCGCGCTGCTCGTGGAGGACTCCACCGGCACCGAACAGCTCTCCGACCTCGCCGCCTCCGCGCTGCGGGCGCTGGAGGAACCCTTCGACCTGGCCGGACGACGGCTGTCGCTGACCGCGTCCATCGGGGTGGTCGAGCGGCACACCGCCGGGACGACGGCCACCGGTCTGATGCAGGCCGCCGACACCACGCTGTACTGGGCGAAGGCCGACGGCAAGGCCCGCTGGACCCTGTTCGACCCCGAGCGCAACGCGCACCGCGTCACCCGGCAGGCCCTGTCCTCCACGCTCCGCCCGGCCATCGAGCGCGGGGAGTTCGCGCTGGAGTACCAGCCGCTGGTCGGCATGGAGGACGGGCGGCTGAGCGGGGTGGAGGCGCTGGTGCGCTGGCATCACCCGCAGTTCGGGATGCTGACGCCGAATCGGTTCATCCAGCTGGCCGAGGAGGACGGCTCGATCGTGCAGCTCGGCCGCTGGGCGCTGGTCACCGCCTGCCGCCAGGCCCGGCAGTGGCAGCTCGCCCATCCGGACGAGCCGCCCATCTTCGTCAGCGTGAACGTGGCCGTGCGCCAGGTGTGGGACTCCGACCTGGTGGCGGACGTGGCGGGCACGCTCAGCGAGACCGGGCTCGCCCCGCAGCTGCTCCAGCTGGAGCTGACCGAGTCGGCCGTGATGGGTTCCGGCGGCCGCCCGATCCAGGCGCTCCAGGCCCTCAGCGACATGGGCGTACGGATCGCGATCGACGACTTCGGCACCGGCTACTCGAACCTGGCCTACCTCAGCCGCCTCCCGGTCTCGGTGCTGAAGCTGGACGGGTCCTTCGTGCGCGGCTTCCAGTACGAGGGCGGTGATCCGAGCCGGGCCGGTACGACGGCCAACCCGGCCGACGAGGTGATCGTGGAGGCGATGATCCAGCTGGCCCACCGGCTCGGGCTGACCGTCACCGCCGAGTGCGTGGAGACCTCGGCGCAGGCCACCCGGCTGCGCCGGATCGGCTGTGACACCGGGCAGGGCTGGCTGTACTCCCGCCCGGTGCCACCGGACCGCATCACGGAGCTGCTGGGGGGTGTCTCGTCGGTGAGGCCGGCCGCGAGCCCGGCCTGACCGACGAGACACCCCCCAGGGGTGCGGAGTTACGCGGCGGGCAGGCCGTAGGCGTCGGCGATCAGCTCGTAGGAGCGCAGCCGCAGTTCGCCGCGGTGGGCGTGGCTGGTGAGCATCAGCTCGTCGGCGCCGGTGCGCTTCTGCAGGTCGTCCAGCCCGGAGCGGACCTCGTCGGCGGTGCCGTGCACGATGTTGCGGGTGAAGGAGGACGCGAACTCCTCCTCCATCGGGCTGAATTCGTGCCGGGCGGCGTCCTCGGGGTCGGGGAAGAGTCCGGGACGGCCCATGCGCAGCCAGAGCATGTTCAGCGCGGTCGCCCGCACCTGGCGGCCCGCCTCGGCCTCGTCGTCGGTGGCGAGCGCGGAGACACCGATGAGGGCGTAGGGCTCGGCCAGCACCTCGGAGGGGCGGAACGTCTCCCGGTACAGGTCGAGCGCCGGGACGGTGTTCTGCGCGGAGAAGTGGTGCGCGAAGGCGAAGGGCAGGCCGAGCATTCCGGCCAGCTGGGCGCTGAAGCCGGAGGAGCCGAGCAGCCAGATCACCGGCCGGTGCGCCGACTGCGTGCCGCCGGGGGTGCTGCCCTGCACCGGGCCGGGGATGGCGTGGATACGGGCGTAGGGGTGCCCGTCGGGGAAGTCGTCGTCGAGGAACCGGGTCAGCTCGGCGAGCTGCTGCGGGAAGTCGTCGGCGCCCTCGTTCAGGGTGTCGGAGCGGCGCAGCGCGGCCGCCGTCGCCCCGTCCGTGCCCGGCGCCCGGCCGAGACCGAGGTCGATGCGGCCCGGCGCCATGGCCTCCAGGGTGCCGAACTGCTCGGCGATGACCAGCGGGGCGTGGTTGGGCAGCATGACGCCGCCCGACCCGAGCCGGATGCGGTCGGTGTGGGCGGCGAGGTTCGCCAGGATGACGGCCGGCGAGGAGGAGGCGACGCCCGGCATCGAGTGGTGCTCGGCGACCCAGTAGCGGTGGAACCCGCGCGCCTCGGTGAACCGGGCCAGCTCCACGCTGGTGCGCAGCGCGTCGGTGGCGGTGCTCCCGGCTCCCACGGTGACCAGGTCGAGTACGGAGAGGGGGACGGGGGCGGTGCCGTGCACGGCACCCCGGATCTCGTCTGCCGGCACGGTGGAAGCCTCCTGTTTACGGCGTGCTCTGTCCTGCGTGCCGTAACAGGAGGCTGTCCCCGCTTATTCCCCCGGCGGGGCCGGGCTCCTGGTCGGACTCCGACGTCAGAGCTGTGCGACGGGCTCCCGGGTGAAGAGGGTGCCGAGGGTGTCGGTGTGCAGTCGGCGGTCGGCCAGCCGCAGTCCCTCCCACACCGAGACCTGGGACGCCGTGAGCACCGGCTTGCCGAGCGCGGCCTCCAGCGCGGACAGATGGGCGGCGGTGCGCAGCGCGGTG
Organism: Streptomyces sp. NPDC090119; assembly: GCF_044747085.1. NCBI lineage: Bacteria > Bacillati > Actinomycetota > Actinomycetes > Kitasatosporales > Streptomycetaceae > Streptomyces > Streptomyces sp. NPDC090119. The sequence continues at coordinate 988,114 of NZ_JBIVDK010000002.1, forward strand.
TCGGGCAGCAGCACCGCCTCGGCGTCCGGGGTGTCGGCGGCGCGGGCCAGGGCGAGCAGTTCCGCCTCGCCGCCGTCCACGGCCCGCTCGGCGGTCAGGGCGTCGGGCTCGTCGGTCCCGGTCACCTCCAGGCCGCCGTCGGTGAGGAACGCGCGGAAGAGCGCGGCGGTGTCCGGCGGGTAGGCGTGGGCGACGGCGACCTTGCGGACGCCGAGCGCCTGGGCGGCGTGCACGAAGCCCAGCGAGGTGGAGGAGGCGGGGAGTCCGGCCTGCCGGGCCAGTTCCGTCGCCTCGGTGTGCGCGTCCTTCCAGCCGTGTGCGAAGCCGCCCGCCGGGCTCGTCCAGACCACCGCCTCGGCGCCGGTCAGCCGCAGCCCCTCCATGGCCGCGGTGAGCCGTCCGGCGAAGTCCGCGCCGTGCAGCGGGTCCACCGCGTGGGCGTCCTCCCCGGTGCCGGTGTGCACCAGGTCCAGCCGGACCGCACCGGCGAGCAGTTGCTCGACGCGTGGGTAGTCGTCCTCGCCGCGATGGCCCGGGCAGAGGAATCCGATTGCTGTCATGTCGGCCTTTCTCCGTGTTACTCAGGGCTGTTCCCTGCGTCTTCCCCCGCTTCCCGCGAGGGAGCCCCGCGTGGCCCGCACGGCGGTACGGGCACCCCCGCTCCGGGTGCGGGTACCCAGCGGAGGCCGGATCGTCCCCTGGAGGGCGCGGCCCGTTGACGGCGCCGGGGGCGCGTGCCAGCGTGGGCGACCGCGCGGGAGACGGGAGGTGTCGGGCCGATGACCATCCCCACCCTGCTGGTCCTGGACGCCGATCCGCCGCCGAGGCTGGGCAGGCTCACCGGCCGGGCCCGGGTGCTGCACACCGACGAGGCGGGTCTGGCCGCGCTGCTGCCGGAGGCGGACGCGCTGCTGGTGTGGGACTTCCGCTCGCGGGCGGTACGCGCCGCCTGGCCCGGTGAGGGGCGGCGCCCGGCCTGGGTGCACACGGCGAGCGCGGGCGTGGACCATCTGCTCTGCCCCGAACTGGCCGCCTCCGAAACGGTGGTGACCAACGCGCGCGGTGTCTTCGACCAGCCGATGGCCGAGTACGTGGCCGCGCTGGTACTGGCCGCCGCCAAGGACCTCCCCCGCACGGTGGATCTCCAGCGGGACCGCGTCTGGCGGCACCGGGAGACCCGCCGGGTGGCGGGCACCCGTGCCTGTGTGGTCGGCTCCGGGCCGATCGGCCGGGCCATCGCCGCCACGCTGAAGGCACTCGGGGTGACGCCCGCGCTGGTGGGCCGGGTGCCGCGGACCGGCGTGCACGGCCCGGCCGACCTGGACCGGCTGATCGCCCGCGCGGACTGGGTGATCGCCGCCGCCCCGCTGACCGAGCAGACGCGTGGCATGTTCGACGCGCACCGCTTCGGCGTGATGCAGCCCTCGGCGGTCTTCGTCAACGTCGGCCGGGGCGAACTGGTGGACGAGGCCGCGCTCACCGAGGCGCTGCGCAGACGCTGGATCGCGGGCGCCGCGCTGGACGTCTTCACCACCGAACCCCTGCCCGCCGACAGCCCGTTGTGGGACCTTCCCGGCCTGCTCGCCTCCCCGCACATGAGCGGCGACACGGTCGGCTGGCGGGACGAACTGGGCGCGCAGTTCGTGGACCTGTACGAGCGCTGGGCGGCCGGAAGAGATCTGGTCAACGTGGTGGACAAGAAGCGCGGTTACGTCCCCGGACACTGAACTCCCCAGCGTGTGGCGGGAAATCGGCGCGCATGACCCGTGCGGGCCTGGGTAGCGGCGCCGCCATGGCTTCTCGACTTGGCAAGGACACGGAAAGAATCCGGCCGCCGGTGCCCCTGAGAGACAGACGGGCGGTGCTGTTGGGGGCGCTGGCACTGGGCGGGGTGGGTGCGCTGGGGGCGTCGGGGTGTACGCGGGTGGCGGCCGCGTCCGGCGAGAAGGGCGGCGACCTGCTGGACCGGCTGCGCGCCCAGGGTGTCGTGCGGCTGGGGATCGCCGGTGAGGTGCCCTTCGGGTTCATCGACCGGGACGGGAAGCTCACCGGGGAGGCGCCCGAACTCGCCAGGGTGATCTTCAAGCGGCTCGGGGTGGAGCGGGTGCAGCCGGTGCCGACGGAGTTCGGCTCGCTCATACCCGGCCTGAACTCCCAGCAGTTCGACGTGGTGGCCGCCGGGATGTACGTCAACGCCGAGCGCTGCCGCCAGGTCATCTTCGCCGACCCGGACTACCAGATGAAGGACGCCTTCATCGTCCGCAAGGGCAACCCCGAGGGCCTGCGCTCCTACCGGGACGTGGTGGAGAAGAAGGCCGGGTTCGCCACCGGCGCGGGATACGCCGAGATCCAGTACGCCGTGGACGCGGGCTACAAGGAGTCCGACATCCTCATCGTGCCCGACCAGGTCGCCGGGCTGAACGCGGTGGAGGCCGGGCGGGTCGACGTGTTCGCCGGTACGGCGCTCACCACCCGCGAGGTCGTGAAGAAGTCCCGGAAGGCCGAGTCCACCGAGCCGTTCGCGCCACTGGTGAAGGGCGAACCACACGTCGACGGGGGCGCGTTCGCGTTCCGGCCGGTCGAGACCCGGCTGCGGGACGCCTTCAACACCGAACTGCGCGAGCTGAAGCGGACCGGTGAACTGCTGCGCATCCTCGCGCCGTTCGGGTTCACCGCGGCCGAGATGACGGACCTCACCGCGAAGGAGCTGTGCGGCGGATGACCTCGGGACTGTGGGAACTCGTCCTCCGGGGCGTCTGGACGACCGTCCAACTCCTCGTGCTGAGCGGGCTGCTGGCGACGGCGGTGTCCTTCGCCGTCGGCATCGCGCGCACCTACCGGAGCCGCCTCGTGCGCTTCCTCGCGGGCCTGTACACCGAGGTGTTCCGCGGCACCTCGGCGCTGGTGATGATCTTCTGGGTGTTCTTCGTGCTGCCCATCGCCTTCGGCTGGCAGCTGGTGCCGCTGTGGGCGGGCACGCTGGCGCTCGGGCTGACGTACGGCGCGTACGGGTCGGAGATCGTGCGCGGCGCCCTGAACGCGGTCGACCCGGCCCAGCGCGAGGGCGGGATCGCGCTCGGCTTCACCCCCTGGCAGCGGCTCAGGCTGATCCTGCTGCCGCAGGCGGTGCCGGAGATGATCCCGCCCTTCTCCAACCTGCTGATCGAGCTGCTCAAGGGCACCGCGCTGGTGTCGGTGATGGGCATGGGCGACCTTGCCTTCAGCGCCAACCTGGTGCGGCTCGCCCTCCAGCAGAGCGCGGAGATCTACACGTACGTGCTGCTCGTCTACTTCGTGATCGCGTTCGGGCTGACCCGGCTGATGCGGTCGCTGGAGAAGCGGCTGAAGGGTGGTGCCGCGTGACGTGGGACTGGAACGCCGTGAGCGACTTCATGCCGTACTTCTGGCGGGGTCTGCTGGTCACGCTCCAGGTGGTGGCGCTCGGCTCGCTGCTGTCGTTCTCGCTGGGGCTGGGGTGGGCGCTGCTGATGCGGGTGCCCTCGCGCTGGGTGCGCTGGCCGGTGGGCGTGGTCACCGAGTTCGTGCGGGACACCCCGCTGCTGGTGCAGCTCTTCTTCCTGTTCTACGTGCTGCCCGAGTGGGGCGTGACCTTCTCGGCGCTGACCACCGGTGTCTTCGCCATCGGGCTGCACTACTCGACGTACACCATGCAGGTCTACCGGGCCGGGATCGAGGCCGTGCCGGTCGGCCAGTGGGAGGCGGCGACCGCGCTGAGCCTGCCCCGGCGGCGGATCTGGACCGCGGTGATCCTGCCGCAGGCCCTGCGCCGGGTGATCCCGGCACTCGGCAACTACGTGATCTCCATGCTGAAGGACACCCCGATGCTGATGGTGATCACCGTGCTGGAGATGCTCGGCCGGGCCCGGCTGTTCTCGCAGTCGAACTTCCAGTTCACCGAGCCGCTGACCGTGATCGGCGTGGCCTTCATCGTCCTTTCCTACCTGGCCTCCCTTCTTCTGCGAGCACTGGAGCGACGCCTTGTCCGCTGACATCACCCTGCCGAAGCAGCACCAGTCCGGTGAGCTGATCCGGCTGGAGCGGGTCACCAAGCGCTTCGGCGCGAACACCGTGCTCGACCGGCTGGACTTCGCCGTGGACGCGGGCAGACACGTGACCTTGATCGGCCCCTCCGGGTCGGGCAAGACCACGATCCTGCGGCTGCTGATGACCCTCACCGAGCCGGACGAGGGCACCATCACGGTGGACGGCCAGGCCCTGTTCCCGGCGCCGGAGAAGCAGGTCCGGGAGGTGCGGAAGAAGATCGGGATGGTCTTCCAGCACTTCAACCTGTTCCCGAACATGTCCGTGCTGCGCAACATCACCGAGGCGCCGGTCCAGGTGCTCGGGCTGTCGAAGGACGAGGCGGAGGCGCGGGCCCGCGAGCTGCTGGAGCTGGTCGGGCTCTCCGACAAGCTCGACGCCCGGCCCACCCGGCTCTCCGGCGGCCAGCAGCAGCGGGTCGCGATCGCGCGGGCGCTGGCGATGCGGCCGCGGGTGCTGCTGCTGGACGAGGTGACCAGCGCGCTCGACCCGGAGCTGGTCGCGGGCGTGCTGGACGTGCTGCGGGACATCGCGCGCGGCACCGACATCACCATGCTCTGCGTCACCCACGAGATGGGCTTCGCGCGGGACATCTCCGACCAGGTGCTGATGTTCGACCAGGGACGCGTGGTGGAGTCAGGGCCGCCGGACAAGATCTTCGGCGACCCGGAGCAGGAGCGGACGCGGGAATTCCTCAGCGCGGTGCTGTAGCGGCCGGGCGCGGAGGAGGGTGAAGGCGGGAAGCCGAGGTCCAGGCACTGGATGATGCCTCGGGCATATGCCAGCGGGTCGCCTCCGCAGCTCGGAGGGGCGTCGGCGGCCCTCGGATCTCGTCAACACCCCCTCCCCGCCCGCTGCTCGGCCGCTACCGTGGAAGCGATCCGCCGACCGGATCTCGCGGCCCAGGAAGCGAGCGCAGGGGGAAACCGTGGCGCTGATGCACGAGCCGACCGCCCCGTACCACTCGGCCCAGGACGCGCTGCGCGTGCTGGAGTCCGTGGCCCGCCACCCCGCCGGGGTCGCCGGTACCGGGCTGGCCCGCGAGGCCGGTCTGGACTCCGGGCGGCTGACCGCCCTGCTGCGCATGCTGCGCCGCGAGGGGTACGTCGAGCGGACCGCCGACGGCGCCTACGTCACCGGCGACACCCTGCGCCGCCTCACCTCGGCCCACGGCCACGAGCGCGCCCTGCGCGAGAAGCTCCAGCACACCCTGGACCGGCTGCGCGACTCGGTCGGCGCGGCCGTCTACATCAGCCGGTACGAGGACGGCGAGGTCCAGGTCACCCAGTACGCGGCCGGACCGGGCGCCCCCGCGGTCAACGAGTGGGTCGACTTCCGCTCCTCCGCGCACGCCACCGCCGTCGGCAAGAGCCTGCTGACCCAGCTGGACCACGACGCCCGGCGCGACCACCTCTCCCGGCACCGGATGGCCCGGCTCACCTCGCGCACGATCACCAGCGACAAGCTGCTGCTCTCCCGGCTGGAGTCCCAGTCGCCCACGGTCCCCGTGCTGGACCTCCAGGAGTACGCGGTCGGCACGGTGTGCGCGGCCGTCCCGATCACCGCCGGAGCCTCCGTGGGCTGTCTGGCCGTGTCCCTGCCGGTGGAGCGGGCGCACCGGCTGCGCCAGGCCGCGGACGCCCTCAACCGGCACGCGGCCCCGGTCCTGCTCTCGCTCACCCTGTAAGAGGTGGTCCGGAGCACCCCCGGGGACCAGGTAGTATTTTCTCTGTCGCCAGCCGCGAGAAGCGGAAGGCGAGAGTCACGCGCCGCTAGCTCAGTTGGTTAGAGCAGCTGACTCTTAATCAGCGGGTCCGGGGTTCGAGTCCCTGGCGGCGCACATCTGCTGAGGGGCGGGTCGGGAAACCGATCCGCCCCTCAGCGTTTTCCTACAGGGCCGAATGCGCCGACACGGCGAAGAGCACGCAGCCCACGGCCATCGCCCCGAGGAAGGCGACCAGCACCCCGGTGCCGAGGATCAGCCGCCCCCGGGACGGCTCGAGCGCGGTGGCCCACTGCGGCCGCTCCGCCAGATAGCGCACCACCACATGGTCGCCCGCCACCACGGTAGAGTCGCCCCCGACCTCGTCGAACCGGAACCGCCGGCCCTCGCGGGTGGTGAACTCGTAGACGTGGTGGAGCGTGCTGCGTACGGCGGCGTCGTTGCCGCCGCTGGTCTTCATGTACGTGTTGAGGCAGCGCCCCTCGGCGGTCAGGCCGTGGGCCCACGTCCGGCTGGTGCGCAGGGCGCGGCGGATCACCTGGACCGCACCGAAGACACACCCGGTCAAGATCACTCCGGGCACTAGGTAGAGAAACGCGTCCATCAGGCCCCCTGGGTCGGCACGCCGCTCCGGTGGACCGGCGTGCCGTGAACGTACCCATGGGACAGGGCGGTTGGCCTCAAGCGAAGCTCAGAATGTGACGTCCGAGCAGGCGTAGAAGGCGTTCGTGGTGTCGGCCACGTTCCACACCGCGAGGATCATGTGGTGGCCGGTCAGCCCCCGGGGCAGGGTGCCGCTGTGGCTGAGCGTGGACGGCGGGCGCTGGCCGTTGTACGGCACCGAGAGGAACGGGGTCAGGTTGAGGTCGGACCGGGCGAGGGCGTGGTTCTGGTTCCAGCCCTGCTTGGTGACGTAGTAGGTGAAGTCGCTGGTGGCGTGCATGGCGGTGAACTGCCAGCGGAAGGTGTACGACTGGCCGCCGGTGACCCGGGTGGTGGGCCACGCGCCGCCGCCGGGGGTGTTCGGGGCGTTGAGCTGGCCGAAGCGGCTGTTGCCGCCGCCGCACAGCTGGCCGTCGCCGGGGCCGGAGCCGGGGAAGCCCTTGGGGCCCTCGACGCTCTGCGGCTCCCACTGGATGTCGCCGCAGTTGGCCACGGAGCCGTTCTGGCAGAGCTTCTGCCGACTGACGGGGAGGTCGGTGTAGCCGTGGCCGCTGGCGCCGCCGGTGGAGAGTACGAACGCGCCGGCCGTGGCCATGCCGAGCACGGCCGCGGACAACGCTGACAACCTGGTCCTGGTACGCATGCTGCCGCTCCTGGGGAACGTCGTGGGGGAAGGTTCACTGAGCCGCGCTGTGCGGTGACGGTGCGATAGGTCCAGACCAAGTGTCAGATTATTACCGGGAGTTGAACGTGTCCATACCATCCGGCGGCACGCGTCAGGCCGGTTCCGCGCGGGCCGAGCAGAACGCCACCGTCAGATCCCGGACCAGCGCCTTGCGCTCGTAGTCGTCCAGCTCGACCAGCCCGCGCGTGGTGAGCCGGGTGACGGTGTCCTCGACCGAGTCCACCACCGAGCTGAGCATGGTGGCCCGCTGCTGGGCGTCCAGCGCGGCGATCCGGCGCCGGTGCATGGCGGCGGCGACCTCGGGCGCGTACTCCACCCGGACCGGCTGCACGGAGAACACCTCCACCCCGACCGGCGCCACGTCCGCCGCCACCAGCCGGGTCAGCGCGTCCCCGGCCGCGTCGGCCCCGCTGCGCGCCCCGCCGGGCAGCTCCACCGGGACCCGGGCGAGCGCGGCCTCCACGCATTCGCGCAGGTAGGTCTCGTGCTCCTCGATGCCGAGCAGCGCCCGCGCGGTGTCCCGCACCCGCCACACCACCAGCACCACCACCCGCAGCGCCACCCCGTTCGCGTCGGCCGCGGGCACCGCGCCGCTGCGCCAGTGCCGCAGCCGCACATCGGCCCGGCGCCGCCGCAGCAGCGGGTTGATCCACAGCAGGCCGGTACGCCGGACCGTCCCCCGGTAGCGGCCGAAGAGGCCCAGCACCCAGGCCCGGCCGGTGCGCCCGCGCGCCAGCCCCCCGAAGCCGAACAGCCCCAGCGTCCCGGCGCCCGCGTACGCCGCCCACTGCGCGGCACCGAGCCCCGCGCCGGGGTGCGGGCCGAGCAGCTCCCCGGGCAGCACCCCGGCCCACCAGGTGGTGGCCAGGCATCCGGCGACCCCGCCGAGCCCGGCCACCACCCCGGCCGCGCCGGGCAGCACCCGCGCGGGACGTTCCTGGAGTTCCGGGTCGGGGCGCAGCTCGGGCCGTCTGCGGACGGGGGCCGGACGGCCGAGCCGGGGGTGTTCGCCGGTGCCCTGCCGACGGTTCACCACGGCGGGCCGCCGCGCCTCGGCGGCGGGGGCGGGCTCGTCACGGAAGAGCAGATGGACGGGGATCTCGGTGGTCGCCTCGTTGTGGATCAGCCGGGGCGACCGGACGGCCGTCCCCGCGCCGCCCGGCAGGCTCTCCGGGTGTTCCTCGGGCTCATGGGTGTGTGATGTGGTCGTGCTCATGGGTGCCTCCAGCCTCCGCGCCGGGTGCGTCATGACAAGGGATGCGGGGTCCCGCGCCGACTCGGGACCCAGGGTGACCGGGCGTCTCAGCCGAACAGGCGGCGCCAGGTCTCGGGGCCCGGATAGCCGTCCGCCGCTCCGCCGCGCCAGCCCTGGGCGCGCTGGAAGGCTTCCACGGCCCGCCGGTCCGCCTCGCTCCAGCGCGGTCCGGGCCCGGTGGCGTAGAACCTGCCGAATCCTTTCTTCACCAGTTGCCGCCCCAGCTGGGTGACAGAGGGGTTGTTCGCGCCCGGCCGGAAACGGTCCTTGCCGGGGAAGGCGGGCACCCCGCCGGGGTTCGCCTTCCCGCCGGGGGCGATGTCCTTGCCGCCACCGGTGACCAGCAGTTCCCAGGTGCGCGGGCCGGGCAGCCCGTCTGCGTCGGCGCCGGTCCAGCCCTGGGCCTTCTGGAACGCCTGGGTGGCGCGCCGGTCGGCCTCGCCCCAGACCGGGCCGGGTCCCGTCGCGTAGTAGGAGCCGCCGCCCCTGGTCACCAGCATCTCGCCGAGCTGGGTGACGTACTTGTTGTTCGCGCCGGGCCCGAAGTACTTGGTGCCGGGGAAGGGCACCGGGGCGGTCGTCGGCTCGGCGCCCGCAGTCCCCGCGGTCACGCCCTTGTAGCGGTAGGGGACGTACTTGGTGGTGTTGTTCCAGTAGGGGTAGGGCGTGCTCTGGCGGCGGGTGTGCGGGGGCGTCTGCTCGTACGCCGTGTAGGCGGTGTGGGTGTAGTCGGTCCAGCCGCCGAAGAGCACGACGTGCGAGCCGCCCTGGGGGTCGGCGGGGTTGTGGAAGAGCAGGATGTCGCCGGGCTGGAGTTCCTCCTTGGTGATCTTCACCGCGAACTGGCCCAGGCTGCCCGTCCACTCGTTGGAGAGCAGCCCCCAGGCCATGGAGACATAGCCCGAGCAGTCCTGGCGGTACCCGTCCGACCAGAACTTGGTCATGCTGTACGGCACCTGCGCGGTGACCCACAGCTTGGCCCGGTTGATGATCGCCGTCCGGGTGGTGGCCGGGGTCTTGGCCTGGGGCCGGGCGGGTGAGCCGGCCGGGCCGTGCAGGGGTGCGGTGCCGCCCTGCGGGGTCGCGGAGTCCCCGTCCGCCGCCGGGGCGCCGGGGCGGTGCGGGGCCGCGTGCGGGGGCGGCGCCTGGGTGAGCGCACCGGCCGCGGGGACGGCGCCGAGGACGGCGGACGCGGCGGCGGCCACGACCACCGCGCCCCGGGCGGCCGGGCGGCCCCCGGTACGGGCGGACGACGGGCGGGGGGCGAGCCGCCGCCACCGGACGCAGCCGAGGCACTCGCAGTCGCTCACCGGATCGAACTCCTCGAACACCGGAGCGGTCATGCGATCTGCCTCACATTCGGGGTGGATATGTCCGCGTGTGTGCACGTTGATCAGTCTCACAACTGTCCGCGTGACGCGCATGTTGACGGTCCGAATGGTGCACACGCCCCCGCCGGGCGCCGTCCGGGCGATCGGAGGTGGCGTGGAGCACCCCGGTGGGTCCTGTAGAGTTTTCCCGTCAGCAAGCGCCGCTAGCTCAGTTGGTTAGAGCAGCTGACTCTTAATCAGCGGGTCCGGGGTTCGAGTCCCTGGCGGCGCACAGACAACGAGCAGGCCCCCCGTGCGAACGGGGGGCCTGCTTGCGTTTCCCGTCACCGCAATGAACGGTTTTGACCGGTAAACAGCATGTTTCGCATCTTGCGATCATGCTCGTCGGCGTAGAACCCTGTTGTCCACGATGCCGTGGAAGCGCGGCAGTTGGGGGGAAGTGCCGGTCGCGGACCGCGCCCAGGGGGGCATCTCGCGTCGCGACCGGAGCATCGCCGTTCCCTGCCCTGCTCACGGTGAGTCAGGGCGTGGTCACGGCCGTATGCCTTGAAGTCGCCCGCGACGGCCTGGGGAGGTCCGTCGCGGGCGGAAGGACTGACGAAACACGCGCTGACCCGCGTGTGGGGGGATGACTCATGACGGACGCTCCGTCACGGACCGCAAGACCGAGAACCATCGCGCACCGGCCCGGCCGGGCCGCGGAGAGCCTGCCGAGATACGACTACGAGCACTACAGCAGGCTCGCGGGCCCGCTCACCCAGCCGCCCGCCGACGAGCCCTACACCGTGCGCTACCGCTCGCTGCTCTCGCAGGAGCCGCACCGGATTCGCGCCGCGCTCATGCTGGGCGCCGCCCCGCTGCTCTCGCTCGTCCTGCTGGCCTGGCTGCTCCAGCCGGAGCACTGGACCGAGCGGGACTACCCGGCGTACGGCTTCCTGCCCGCGCTGGACACCGTCATGCTGGTCTCGATCGGCCTGATCGAGTTCTTCCGCTGCCTGAACGTGCTGTCCAACGCGCACGCCACCCTCGTCGCCCGCGACCCGGTGCCGGTGGTGCCCGAGGCCGGGACCCGCGTGGCGTTCCTGACCTCCTTCGTGCCCGGCAAGGAGCCGCTGGAGATGGTCACCCGGACCCTGGAGGCGGCTGTCCGGCTGCGGCACCGGGGCCTGCTGCACGTCTGGCTGCTGGACGAGGGCGACGACCCGGCCGTCAAGGAGGTCTGCGCCCGGCTCGGTGTCCGCCACTTCAGCCGCAAGGGCGTGGCGAGGTGGAACCAGCCCTCGGGCCCGCACCGCGCACGGACCAAGCACGGCAACTACAACGCCTGGCTGGACGCGCACGGCGACGGCTACGACTTCTTCGCCTCCGTCGACACCGACCACGTGCCCCTTCCCAACTACCTGGAGCGGATGCTCGGCTGGTTCCGGGACCCGGACGTCGGCTTCGTCATCGGCCCGCAGGTGTACGGCAACTACGACACGTTCGTCACCAAGGCCGCCGAGTCGCAGCAGTTCCTCTTCCACGCGCTGATCCAGCGCGCCGGGAACCGCTACGGCGCCCCGATGTTCGTCGGCACCTCCAACGCGGTGCGGATCAGCGCGCTCAAGCAGATCGGCGGGCTGTACGACTCGATCACCGAGGACATGGCGACCGGCTTCGAGATGCACCGCGCCACGAACCCGGCCACCGGCCGCAAGTGGCGGTCGGTGTACACCCCGGACGTGCTCGCGGTGGGCGAGGGCCCGAACGCCTGGACCGACTTCTTCACCCAGCAGCTGCGCTGGTCGCGGGGCACCTACGAGACGATCCTCAAGCAGTACGGGAAGGGCCTGTTCACCCTGCCGCCGGGCAAGCTCCTCAACTACACCCTGATGATCGTCTTCTACCCGATGTCCGCCCTCAACTGGATTCTGGCCGCCCTGAGTTGCGCGCTGTTCCTGGGCCTGGGCGCCTCGGGCGTGAACATCGACCCCACCGTGTGGCTGATGCTGTACGGCAACGCCTCCGCGCTCCAGATCGGCCTGTACATCTGGAACCGGCGGCACAACGTCTCCCCGCACGAGCCGGAGGGGTCCGGCGGCATCGCGGGCATGATGATGTCGGCGCTGTCCGCGCCGGTGTACGCCCGCTCGCTGCTGGACGCGGTGCTGCGCCGCAAGAGCGGGTTCGTGGTGACCCCCAAGGGCGACTCGGCCAGCCCGGACACGCTGTTCGGGACGTTCCGCATCCACTGGTTCTTCATCGCGGTCTTCGCGGGCTCCCTCACCGCGGGCTTCACGCTGGGCCACGCCCACCCCGCGATGATCACCTGGGCGGTCTTCGCGCTGCTGATCACGGCTTCGCCGATCCTGGTGTGGGGCTGGTCGCTGCGGGGCGAGCGGGCGCCGGGCGCGGCCCACGAGCCCGTACCGGAACAGCCGCCCGCGCCACGTGTCCCGGTGCAGCGCACGGCACGTGACAGCGAGCAGACCCTGCGGATCGCCGTCGGCGGGCTCGGAGGGCGTGACGAATGAGGCAGCTCACCGGCCGCCGCCGCGCCCGCCGACTGGGGATGGGCGCCGTGGTGGTCCTCGCGCTGGCCGGGATGAACGGGCCGTGGCTGTACCGCTTCAGCACCGAGCGGTACCACCAGTACAAGATCGACAAGCCGGAGTACAAGGCCGCCAACGGCCGCTGGGAGGTCGTGGAGTTCCCCGCGGAGTACCGCCAGGACACCATCCACGCGGCGCTGCTGCGGACGGGCAAGGTGCTGCTGGTGGCGGGGTCGGGCAACAAGCAGGAGAACTTCGACGCGAAGCGGTTCGACACCCGGCTCTGGGACCCGGTCAAGGGCACGATCAAGAAGATCCCCACCCCCAAGGACCTCTTCTGCACCGGCCACACCCAGCTCGCCGACGGCCGGCTACTGATCGCGGGCGGCACCAAGCGGTACGAGAAGCTCAAGGGCGACGTCACCAAGGCGGGCGGTCTGATGATCGTCCACAACGAGGACCCGGACCGCCCCGTCACCTTGCCCGCGGGCACCCGCTTCACCGGGAAGAGCAACGGCCGCACCTTCGTCTCCAAGGACCCGGTGCTGGTCCCGCGCGCCAGGAAGGTCTTCGACCGCGCGGGCCGCTATCTGCGCAACGACCCCGGTCTCGGCCGGATCTACGTCGAGGCGCAGCGCAGCGGCACCCGGTACGAGACCGGCACCCAGGACAACTACCGGGTGCGCGGGCTCACCGGCGCCGAGGCGCGCAACACGTACGGCATCGCGCAGAAGCTGGCGCTCGACAAGAAGGACTTCCAGGGGATTCGCGACGCCTTCGAGTTCGATCCGGTGGCCGAGCGGTACATCAAGGTCGACCCGATGAACGAGGCCCGCTGGTACCCGACGCTCACCACCCTGTCGGACGGCAAGGTGCTCAGCGTCTCCGGCCTGGACGACATCGGCCAGTTGGTGCCGGGCAAGAACGAGGTCTTCGACCCGGCGACGAAGAAGTGGGCGTACACCCCGAAGGTCCGGCAGTTCCCGACCTATCCGGCGCTATTCCTGATGCAGAACGGCAAGGTCTTCTACTCGGGCTCCAACGCGGGGTACGGGCCGGACGACGTGGGGCGCAAGCCCGGCGTCTGGGACGTGGGCAGCAACGAGTTCACCGAGCTGCCCGGGCTGAGCGATCCCGACCGGCTGGAGACCTCGGGCACGGTGCTGCTGCCTCCGGCGCAGGACGAACGGTTCCTGGTGATCGGCGGGGGCGGGGTCGGCGAGTCCGCGCTGTCCAGCAGGAAGACCCGGCTCATCGACCTCAGGGCGCGGACTCCGCGCTTCGTGGACGGGCCTTCGCTGGAGAAGGGCACCCGGTATCCGCAGGCTTCGGTGCTGCCCGACGACACCGTGCTGGTGTCGGGCGGTTCGGAGGACTACCGGGGGCGCGGTGACTCCGACATCCTCCAGGCGCGGATCTACCACCCGGACAGTGACCGCTTCACCCGGGTCGCCGATCCGCTGGTGGGGCGGAACTACCACTCCGGGTCGATCCTGCTGCCGGACGGGCGGGTGATGTTCTTCGGCTCCGACCCGCTGTACGGGGATCGGGCGAACACCAGGCCGGGCAGCTTCGAGCAGCGGATCGAGATCTACATCCCGCCCTACCTGTACCGGGGCTCCCGGCCCTCGCTGGGCGCGGGGCCGCAGAGCATCGCGCGGGGCGGGTCGGGGACGTTCGTCTCGCAGCACGCGCCGAGCATCCGCAAGGTGCGGCTGATCCGGCCGAGCGCGGCCACGCATGTGACGGACGTGGACCAGCGGTCGATCGCGCTGGACTTCAGTGTCTCGGGCGACCGGATCACCGTGCGGGTGCCGGGGAACCGGAACCTGGTGCAGTCGGGCTGGTACATGCTGTTCGTGGACGACGACCAGGGGACGCCGTCCAAGGCCCGGTGGGTACGGGTCCCCTAGGGGGACTAGGGGGTCCGGGGGGACCTAGGGGGTCTGGGGGGTCAGCTTCAGGGCGTACTCCGGCCACCAGGCCCCCGCCCTCGGGCCGCCCTTGCATTCGCCGTCCGACTCCCCCGGGCGTTTCACCCACAGGTAGGCGTCGACCAGGGGGTCGGCCGTCTTCGTGGTCGGGGGTTGGCCCAGGGCGCGGCCCGGCGGGTTGCACCAGCGCTCCTCGGGGGCGCCCCCGGTGTACGGGCCGTTGCCGTTGCGGCTGGTGTCGATGACGAAGTGCTTGCCGCCGACCTCGGCGGCAAGCCGCTTGCCGTACGCGATGGAGTCCTCGGTGGAGTAGAAGTTGGAGACGTTGACGGCGAACCCGTCGGCGTCCGCCACGCCCGCCGACTTCAACGGCTGGAAGATCTGGTCGGGTTGGCCCCAGCCCGCGTTGCCCGCGTCCAGGTACACCTTGGTGTTCTTCAGGGAGGTGAGCGTGGCGACCGCGCCCCTGAGGAGGTCGTAGCGCTCCTCGTGGAACTCCGCGGGTGTGCAGCCGTCCACCAGGTGGAGCAGGGCGTCCGGTTCCAGGACGACGGTGGCGGCCCGGTCCCCGATGCCGCGCGCCACTCCGCCGATCCAGGCCCGGTACGCGGCTCCGTCGGCCGCGCCTCCTCGCGAGTACTGGCCGCAGTCGCGGTGCGGGATGTCGTAGAGCACCAGCAGGGCGGTACGGCCGGCCCGCGCGGCGGCCTCGGTGTACCCGCGCGCCTCCCGCTCCGGGTTCTCCGGGCCGATCCACTCCCCCACGGGCTGCTCGGCGATCCGCCGTATCCGCGCGGCCTCGGTCTTCTTCCCGGCCTTCTCGTAGGCGGCGACCTGGCGGGCGGCGTTGCCATCGGGGTTGACCCAGTAGGGGTCGGCGGACGCGGGCCGCCGGGTGACCGGCGCTCCCCCGGCACCTTCCTCACGGCCTCCCGATGAGCACCCGGCCGTCAGCAGCGCCGCCCCCAGCAGCACCACGGACGCCCGGGTCCCCCAGTTCTCGAACATGCGATTCCCCCCTGGGCGCATTGGTTCCCGAGGGCCAATCCTGGCATACCGGCCGTGCCGGACATGGGAGTACGCGGAAGCCAACGCCTTTGACGGTCAGGGGTGTTCAGGCTCCCGTGCCGGTGAGGTACGCGGAGACGACCACGTTGGCCGTGTAGGTGCGGCTCGTGCGGTCGTAGGTGCCGCCGCAGGTGATCAGGCGGAGTTCGGCGCGGCCGGGGTGGCGGGTGCCGTAGGCGCGTTCGGCGTCGAAGTGGTCGGCGGGGAGGACCTCGACGTCGTCGATGGTGAACCGGGCGACCTTGCCGTCCGCGCGGACCACCCGGACGGTCTCGCCGGGTTCGAGGGTGCTGAGCCGGTAGAAGACGGCGGGCCGGGTCTCGGTGTCGACATGGCCGACGAGCAGCGCGGTGCCGGCCGCGCCGGGTGTGGTCCCGGCGCCGTACCAGCCGACCACCCCCGGCTGGTCGAAGGGCGGCGGGTCGATACCGCCCCGGCTGTCCAGGCCGCGCTTCACCACGGGTGCCTGGACGGCGAGTTGGGGGATGTCGACGCGTTGCGGGACGGAGTCGGACAGCGGGGTCGCCGGGGCGGGCAGGGTGATGCCGCCGAGTCCGGCCACATCGCCGTGCGCGGTGGAGCCGGGGTTCTCCGGCAGCCCGGTCGCGTCCCGTCCCCAGAGCCAGAGTCCGAGCAGCAGCACGCCCCAGGCCACGACCGTGATCAGGCGGCCGGTGGCGGTGGTGTGCCCTCGCTCCTCGGACATTCCGGCTCCCGCTCAGCCGTTCTTCCGGCTCCGCCGGGATCGGAGCGCCCCGACCGTGACCGCCGTACAGCCGGCGAGGGCCAGCCCGGTCAGGGCCTGGGCGGCGCCGGGGCCGGAGCCGGTGGGGGCCACGGTGGCGAACAGGGTGCTGGTGTCGGCCCCTCCACCGGCCGCCGTACCGCCGCCGCCCGCGTGGACCGGAGCGACGGGGGACGGCCCGGTGTCGGGCTCGTCACCGGAACCGGAACCGGAGCCGGGGCCCGAGTCGGAGCCGGAGCCGGTGTCGGGGCGCGTGCCGTGCCCGGACTCGTCGACGCTGATCCGGCCGGTGAACGAGTAGTCGGCGCAGGTGATCCGCACGTCGTAGGCGCCCGCCTTGAGCGAGGTGCGGACGCGGGTCTCCCCGGAGAGGTCGCCCTGCCCGCCGGTCAGCCGGGCGTCCGAGACGAACGCGCTCGAGACCGCCGTGCCCTGCGACGCCGTGCAGCCGCGCACCCGCAGCGACACATCGGTACCGGGGACCGGGATGGCCGGGGCCACGGTGAGCCCACCGGTGCCGTGCGAGTCGCCGTCCGCCGCGTGGGCCACCGGCGTGAACGCGGCGGCGACGAGGATTCCAGTACAGAGAGTGAGGCGAAGTGAGCCCATCGTGAACCTCCAGATACTGGGAGGTTCCCCCGTCCGGTGCGCCTCCGCATCCGCACAGGGCGTCCGGTTGCTCCGTACGGGTGGGACCGGGTTTGAAGGTGGCGGTAAACCCGCAGCTCAGACCAGGTCCACCAGGTCGGCGATGGAGTCGACGACCTTGGACGGACGGAACGGGTAGCGGTCGATCTCGTCTGCCTGGGTGACCCCGGTGAGCACCAGGAAGGTGCGCATCCCGGCCTCCAGTCCCGCGAGGACGTCGGTGTCCATGCGGTCGCCGATCATCGCGGAGGTCTCCGAGTGGGCGCCGAGCACATTGAGTCCGGCGCGCATCATCAGCGGGTTGGGCTTGCCGACGAAGTACGGCTTCTTCTTGGTCGCGGCGGTGATCAGCGCGGCGACCGAGCCGGTGGCGGGCAACGCGCCCTCGGTGGAGGGGCCGACGTTGTCCGGGTTGGTGGCGATGAACCGGGCACCGTCGTTGATCAGCCGGACCGCCTTGGTCATGGCCTCGAAGGAGTACGTCCGGGTCTCGCCCAGGATCACGAAGTCGGGGTCGTGGTCGGTGAGGATGTAGCCGACGTCGTGCAGCGCGGTGGTCAGCCCGGCCTCGCCGATGACGTACGCGCTGCCGCCGGGCCGCTGCTCGTCCACGAACTGGGCGGTGGCCATCGCGGAGGTCCAGATGTTCTCCACCGGCACGTCCAGGCCCAGCCTGGTCAGCCGCGCGTGCAGATCGCGGGCGGTGTAGATGGAGTTGTTCGTCAGCACCAGGAACGGCCGCTCCGCCTCGCGCAGCTTCTTCAGGAACGCGTCGGCGCCGGGGATCGGCACACCCTCGTGGATCAGCACCCCGTCCATGTCGGTGAGCCATGACTCGATGGGCCTGCGGTCTGCCATGCGTACGTCCTCCTGCGAGCGCTGCCGACGGCTGACGGGTCCAGGGTAGTGAGGTGGGAGGGGTTGCGGGGGTGGGGGGTGGGTGTGGGGCGCGGCGTCGGGTCGGGTGGCGGAACCGGTGCCGGGTTCGGGTGTCCGGCGAGGTCAGGGGCGTCTGCGCGTCAGCAGCAGGGCGGTGGCGCCGAGGACGACGAGGAGGGCCGCGACCGCCGCGAGGAGGCCACGCGGGAGGGCCTGGCCGGTGCGGGCGAGTTCGGCGGGCTGCTGGTCGGGGTCGTCGACATCGGCGTCGCCGTCGGCGTCCGGGTCGGGGTCGACGGGGGCCAGGGGGGCGGTGGTGGCGGACTCCGTGGCGGACGGCTCCTCGGCGGCCGGGGTGACGCCCGCTTCCGTGGTGTCGGGGGCCCGGGAGGGGCTGACCGGGGTGCCGTCGGGTTCGTCCGGGTCGGCGGTGTCGCCGGGCTCGTCGGTGGAGGCCGGCCGGACAGGCTCGTCGGTACCCACCGGACGGGCGGGCTCGTCGGTGTCGGCCGGACGGGCCGGGCGACTGGACCCGCTCGTTTCGTCCGGCGGTACGGGGCCCTGCGAGCGGCCGGGATCGCGCTGCTCGTCCGGGCGGCGTGCGGGTTCCTCGCCGTCGATGTCGAAGACGTAGTCCTCGGATTCCCCCACCCATTCCCCGTCCTGGCCGCGCCGCTGGACCAGGGCCGCCTTGGCGGTGACGTGGTCGGCGAAGGCGTCGGAGGTGATCATCAGACGGAGTTTGACGGTGACGGTCTTGCCGGGCGCCACCGTGTACCCGGCGAAACCGTCGGCCCCGACCACGCCGACCAGTTCCTGCTGGTCGGTGCTCTCCAGCCGGACCGGGCGGCGCTTGTGGCCGTCGTAGAAGTCGAGTTTGGCCTGGGACGGCCGCAGCAGCCGCTCGTCGTCGACGAGGACCACGACCGGGTGGACCCCGGCGCACGCCTGCGACCCGGAGTTGACGAGGTCGATGTACCAGGTCCCGGGCGCCCCACCCGCCTCGTAGGTGGCGGGACCGCCGTGGACACGGGTGTCGAGCGGGAAGGAACCGTCGTCGCCCGCCGTGCACGGGACCACCGCGGCCGCGGGCGACACGGGCGCGAGCGCGGTGACGGCGACGAGACAGAGCGAGGCGGGTACGGCGGCGGACGCGGAGGCGCGGGACCGGGACAGGCACGACGACAGGGCCGAGGACAATCGCATGAACACATGAACATGCCGGAAGCCCGTCCCCCGCCACCGCACCGCTCCGTCCCGCCCCGCATCTCCGCCCGATCAGTGGACCCGGGCTGCGCCAACCGGCAGGCCCGCTCAGCCGCCCGCGCGCCCGAACACCGGCGCCAGCAGCGACTGCCCCGCCCCCACGGCCACCACCCGCTCCCCGCCCGGCGCCAGCCGGACCGGGACCGTCTCGCCGGGCAGCCCCTCGCGCCGGGCCCGCGCGGCGAGAATCCCGGAGACCCCCCGGACGTAGACCTCCGGCGCCGACGCGATGGTCCGCCCGCCGAGCAGCACCCGGTCGATGTCCAGCAGCCCCGCCAGATTCCCCGCCCCGACCCCCAGCACCCGCGCCGCCTCCGCGGTCTCACCCCGGCCGACGGCCGCCAGGCACAGCGCCTCCAGGCACCCCCGGTCCCCGCACTCGCACGGCGGTCCGTCCAGCTGGATCACCTGGTGCCCGAACTCCCCGGCCCCCGTGCGCGCCCCCCGGTGCACATGGCCGCCTATCACCAGACCGGCGCCGAGACCCGTACCGAGGTGCAGATAGGCGAACGACCCCCGTTCGCCGCCCGCGGCCAGTCCGAGCGCCGCCGCGTTGGTGTCCTTGTCGACGACCACCGGCACCCCGAGCCGCCCGGCGAGCGCGTCCCGCAGCGCGAACCCCTCCCACTCCGGGAAGCCGGTCACCCGGTGCAGCACCCCGCCGACGTGGTCCAGCGGGCCCGGCAGCGCGACCCCGACCCCGAGCAGCGTCCCGGCGTCCGCGAGACCGTGCCCCAGCACCTCGGTGACCAGCGCGGTCACCTCGTCCGCGACCAGCGCGAGCACCGTCTCCGCGCCGCCGCCGAGGCCGACCGCACCGCGCCGTTCCCCCACCACGGTGCCGTTCAGATCGAGCAGCACCACCCGCGACTCGTCCCGGTCCAGGTGCACGCCCACCGCGTGCCCGGCCTCGGGGACCAGCCGCAGCACGGTGCGCGGCTTGCCGCCGGTGGAGGCCCGGCGGCCGGCCTCGGCGGCGAAGCCGTCCTCCCGCAGCCGCGCGGTGATCTTGCTGACGGCCTGCGGGGTGAGGCCCGTGCGCTCGGCGAGTTCCAGCCTGCTGATGCCGTCCGGCCCGGCGCCGCGCAGCAGATCGAGCACGAGTGCGGTGTTGTGCGACCGCACCGCGAGCAGATTCGCCCCCGCCGGGTCGCGCCCCGTCCTGTCAGTCCTGTTCACGGGTCCATTCTCCCCGCCGCTTGCACTTTGGCAACAGCGTTGCGAAAGTAGGAGGCATGACTGGTACACCCCTCCGCGTCGGCCTGATCGGCTACGGCCTCGCCGGCTCCGTCTTCCACGCCCCGCTGATCGCCGCCACGGACGGCCTCGTCCTGGACACGGTCGTCACCTCGAACCCCGAGCGCCAGGAGCAGGCGCGCGCCGAGTTCCCGGACGTCCGCGTCGCCGCCACGCCCGAGGAGCTGCTCGAGCGCGCCGGTGAGCTGGACCTGGTCGTCATCGCGTCCCCGAACAAGACGCACGTCCCGCTCGCCACCGCCGCGATCAAGGCGGGTCTGCCGGTCGTCGTGGACAAGCCGATCTCCGGCACCGCCGCCGAGGCCCGCGAGCTGGCCGCCCTCGCCGACGAGCACGGGGTGCTGCTCTCCGTCTTCCAGAACCGCCGCTGGGACAACGACTTCCTCACCCTGCGCAAGCTGGTGGCCGACGGGGACCTGGGCGACGTCTGGCGCTTCGAGTCCCGCTTCGAGCGCTGGCGCCCGCAGCTCAAGGGCGGCTGGCGCGAGTCCGGCGACCCGGCGGAGATCGGCGGTCTGCTCTACGACCTCGGCAGCCATGTCGTCGACCAGGCCCTGGTGCTGTTCGGCCCGGTCACCGAGGTGTACGCCGAGGCGGTCGTCCGCCGGGACGGCGCCGAGACGGACGACGACACCTTCCTCGCCCTGACCCACGCGAGCGGCGTCCGCTCGCACCTCTACGTCTCCGCCGCCACCGCCCAGCTCGGCCCCCGCTTCCGGGTGCTCGGCTCGCGCGCCGGGTTCGTGAAGTACGGCCTGGACCCGCAGGAGGCGGCGCTGCGTGACGGCGACCGCCCCGGCACCGAGGCCGCGTGGGGCGTCGAGGAGGAGTCGCTGTGGGGCCGCCTGGGCGCCGGGGAGTCCCCGGTCACCGGCGGCGGCACCGCCGTCGAGACGCTGCCCGGCGACTACCCCGCCTACTACGCGGCCGTGGCCGCCGCCGTCCGGGGCACCGGCCCCAACCCGGTGACCGCGCTGGAGGCCGCCGAGACCCTCGACGTACTCGAGGCGGCCCGCCGCTCCGCCCGCGACAAGGTGACGGTGACCCTCTGATGGCACAGCAGCAGAACGCTCCGAGCGTGGCGGACCTGGAGGCGCAGGAACAGCGCCTGGTCTTCCGTACCTTCACGCACGACGACGCCTGGGCACTGGGCTCCCTCCTGGTCGAGCTGGGCCGGGAGCGGCAGGCGCCGATCGCCGTCGACATCCACCGCTCCGGCCAGCAGCTCTTCCACGCGGCGCTGCCCGGCTCGACCCCGGACAACGACGCCTGGATCGCCCGTAAGCGCCGGGTCGTGGAGCGCTACGGCTCCGCCTCCTACCTGGTCGGCTCGCGCTTCCGCGCCAAGGGCACCACCTTCGAGGACTCGTCCCGGCTGGACCCCGACCGCTACGCGGCGCACGGCGGCTCCTTCCCGATCACCGTGGCGGGCGTGGGTGTCGTCGGGTCGGTGACCGTCTCCGGTCTGCCGCAGATCGAGGACCACCGCCTGGTGGTCGAGGCCCTGGAGCGGTTCCTCGGCGAGTGATCCGTAGCGCGGGACTACCGCGCGGCTCCCTCCGGTTGGCCCTGTCGTGCACGACGATCGACGGCACGACACCCAGCCGGAGGGAACCATCCGATGAGCGACGCGACGAGCAGGAGCATCTCCAAGGCCCGGATCGGCCGGTACGGCATCTGGAGCGTGGGCCTGCGCGACGAGGACCCGGCCCGGCGCGGCGAGATCGGTGAGGCGGCGGCCGAACTCCAGGAGCTCGGCTACGGCACCGCGTGGCTCGGCGGCTCCAGCGCCCCCGTCAACGCGCTGCCGCTGCTGGAGACGACGGACCGGCTGATCGTCGGCACCAGCATCCAGAGCATCTGGCAGTACGACGCCAAGGCCAGCTCGGCCGGTTACTTCGAGGTCGACGCCCTTCACCCCGGCCGCTTCCTCCTCGGCCTCGGCATGAGCCACGCCAAGCTGGCCGAGCAGTACAACCGCCCCTTCACCGCGCTCGTCTCGTACCTCTACCAGCTCGACGGCGCCGGTGTGCCGCCCGAGCGCCGGGTGCTGGCGGCGCTCGGCCCGAAGGCCCTGATGCTCTCCACCGACCGGGCCCTCGGCTCGATCCCGTACCTCACCACCGTCGAACACACCGCAGAGGCCCGCGAGATGATGGGCGAGGAGCCCCTGCTGGCCCCCGAGCTGGGCGTCGTGCTGGAGACGGACCCGGCCCGCGCCCGCGCGCTGGCCCGCGAACACCTGGCCATGTACCTCACGCTCCCCAACTACACCAAGAGCTTCCTGCGCATCGGCTTCACTGAGGACGATCTGCGCGACGGCGGCAGCGACCGGCTGATCGACGCGCTGTATGCCTGGGGCGACGACGACCGCATCCGGGACATGGTGAACTCCTTCCTCGCCGCGGGCGCCGACCATGTCGCCCTCCAGGTCGTGCACGAGGGCTCCCCGAATGACCTGCCCCGCGCGGCCTGGCGGAAGCTGGCGGGCATTCTCTTCTGACCGTCCCTGCGCTCATGTCAGCATCGCCCGCTCCGCCGCGCTCCAGGTGGTGCTGGTGACGACGTAGAGCGCGGCGGCCAGCGGGACGACGGCGACGGTCACCAGGGTGAGGAAGGACAGGAACGGGGCCACCTTGCCGACCGCGCCGAGCCCCGGCACGGTGTCGCCCGCGGGTACGGGGTTCTCGGCCGCCGTCCGCCGGGCCCGCCGGTAGTTGACGGTGGCGACGGCCGCGACGACGGCGAAGAGGACCAGGTAGACCAGCCCGGCCCCGCCGGACATCCCGGTGTTCAGGGTGTCGGCCCAGTGGCCGTCGAGGGGCGCGGTGAGCAGGTCGTGGCCGAGCAGGGTGTTGGGTCCGTCGCCGATCGTGGGGCTGGAGAAGAGGTGGTAGAGCAGGAAGAACGCGGGGAGTTGGAGCAGGCCGGGCAGCAGGCCGGAGAACGGGGACACCTTCGCCTCGGTGTGCAGCTCCAGCACCGCCCGCTGGAGCCGCTCGGGATCGCGGGCGTGCCTCTTGCGCAGCTCGGCGATCCTCGGCTGGAGCGCGGCGCGGGCCCGCTGGCCCCGGGCGGCGGCGCGGGCGAGGGGATGGGCGGCCAGTCGTACCAGCGCGGTGAACAGGACGATCGCGGCGGCGGTCGCGGAGGCGTGGAAGAACGGCTGGAGCAGGTCGGCGAGTTGCTCGACCAGGCGGGCGAAGACGGACATGGGTGGCCCTCCGAACGGGGTGGCGTCGTGCCGGATGCGGAATACGGCCGGGAACGGCCGACGGCAGGACGACCCGCGCGGGCGGGGCGGAGGAAGAGTGGTGCGGGGCGGGGAGCCGGAGCTCGCCGCGCGGGCCCTACGCGCAGGTCGTCGACAGGACCCTGCCGGGCGCCCGTGGCCTGCGCCGCCCCCTCGCGTCGGGGTCGCGCTGCGCCAGGAACGCCGTGCGGCGGGCCCGGTCGCGTATCGCGGTACGGACGCGCGTCGGCGGGACGGCGGGGACGCGGCGGGCGGTGAGCATCGAGCAGAGGACGAGGGCGGTGCCCGCGGCGGTGGTCGCGGCGAGGGCGACGGCGGTGGTGAGACCGCCCGACCCGAGCAGCGCGGCCTGGAGCACCAGCAGCTGGACGAGGGCGAACAGCGGCAGCAGGGCGCGCACGACGACGGAACGACCACTCGTCACGACGGCACCCCCCCCTACGCTCCCCGACCCCATGACCACAGGCTGTACAGGCCCGTTCACCCCGTACAACGCGCGCGGGCCGCGGCCCGGTTCCCGATCTTCGCCGGGAGTTGGGGAAATCTCCTCGTCGGGCGCCCTCCTCGGCTGTCACCCCTCGGCAGTACGGTGTCATCCATGCGCCCCGACACCGCTGCCGAGAACGTCGACCACACCGCCGAAGCGGCACGCCTGGAGCGGACCGCCGGCCTGTACCCCGAGGACGCGGAGGCCCTGCTGCTGCGCGCCGCGGCCCACCTCGAACTGTCCGGCGCCCGCCCCGCGGCGACCGCGCTCTACGACCGCCTGCTGTCCTCCGCGGGCCCGCTGGAGCATCCGCAGCTCGTCCGCGCCCTGAAGGCGGCCAACCTGTGGGAGTACGGCCACGAGGCCGAGGCCCGCGCGATCATCGACGGCATCCGCGTCACCGCTCCGCGGGAGGCGGCGCCCTGGGTGATCGTCGCGGAGGCGCTGGAGTCGCACGACGAACTCCAGGCGGCGCACGAGACGTTCCACGAGGGCGCGGTGCTGCTCCTGACGGACGTGCCGGAGCCTCCGTACGCCACGCACCCCCTGCTCTTCGGCCGCCACCGCGTCCGCCGCATGCTGGGCCTGCCGCACGACACCTGGGACGCCCTCGCCGACACCCTGCACACCTCCCCGGTCTCCCTGGACGAACTCCACGACCCCAAGCGGGTCTGGTCCCTCGGCTCGGAGAACCCCGCGGAACTGGAGGCCGAACTCTCCCGCCTCCGCGCCGAACTCACCACGGCTCGCGAGGCGTTGTCCCGCCCGTACCCGGTGGCGGTCCTGCACTGGCCGTCCACGGAACTGACGGAACTCGTGGCGGCGTACCCGACCCTGTCCGACGAGTACCCCTCCCACTCCGGCCACCTCGCGACCATAGAGACCTCCCTCACCGAACTCGCCACCTCCGGCACCCCCAACCTCGGCATCGTCACGGGCACCGTCCCCTCCTACGAAGCCTTCGCCGCCTCCGAGGGCACGTCCCCGGCGGACCCCGCGCTGCTTCCCCAGTACGCGACGACTCTGGCGGCGCGGGGACTGGCAGTGGCCTGGCCGCCGCAGCGGGGGGCGGGGTGTTGGTGCGCGAGCGGGCGGGAGTACGGGGAGTGCCATGGGGCGGCGGAGCCGCCGGCCGCGATCTGAACTCCCCCCTCACGCCACTCCTCCACCAGTCGCTCACATATGCGTCACATATGATCGGTTGACTTGGCACGCCCGCATGCGATCTGGGCGTGTCCCGGCCCGCGAGGAACACCTGCATGCCCTTCCAGCCCACCACCGACTGGCAGTTCGACGTACCCACGGACGGGAGCAAGCGGCTCCCGCCCGCGGCCCGGTCGTTCGAATCGCTCTCGCACCAGGGCTACGGCTTCGAGGCTGCCATCGCCGACCTGATCGACAACTCGATCGACGCGGGGGCCGCCAACGTCGTCGTGAGCTTCCTCAGGGACACCGGTGAGCGGGGAGGCCGCGATCGACTCGTCGGTCTGCTCATCATCGACGACGGCCGGGGCATGGACGAAGAGGGCCTGGACACGGCGATGACCGTCGGTGGCCGTGAGGAGTACGCCGCCGGGGCACTGGGGCACTTCGGCGCGGGCCTGAAGGCCGCCTCCCTCTCCCACGCGGACTCCCTCACCGTGATCAGCCGGACCAAGCGCAGCCCGTCGGCGGGCCGCCGATGGCTCACCGCCCGCGCACAGGCCGACTTCACCTGCGACATCGTCGACGCGACGTACTGCCAGAGCCTGGTGGACCGTTACGACGGCGTCATCGGCTGGCACGGCACGATCGTGCGATGGGACCAGGTACGCGCCTTCGAGACCATCACCGACGGCCAGACGGACCGCTACCTCGACGACGCGATCGAGCGCCTGGAAACCCATCTCGGCCTCTACCTGCACCGTTTCCTCGCCCGTGACGGCTTCCACATCGACATCGTCGTCGAGGACGTCCACACCCGCGAGGAGTTGGACCATCGCGGCGTGGAGCCGATCGATCCCTTCGGCTACCGGGTACCGGGCCGGGCCGGGTACCCACGGACGTACGTGGCGCCCGTCGAGGGCGTCGGCGAGGTCGAACTCACCGCACACATATGGCCGCCGAAGTCGCCGCTGGTCGCCTACCGCGGCATCGGACCGCTCGCCGAACGCCAGGGCTTCTACCTCTACCGCAACGACCGTCTGGTCCAGGCCGGCGGCTGGAACGACACTCGGACCCCGGAGGGCCATCTCGCCCTCGCCCGTGTCGCCATCGACCTGCCCACCGAGCGCAACGACGTGTTCGCCCTGACCGTCAAGAAGGACGGTGTCCAGGTCACACCGGCCTTCGCCCGAGGGCTGGAGCGGGCGGTGTTCCCGGAGACCGGCCACGCCTTCACCGAATACGTCCACGAGGCCGAGACCACCTACCGGGAGGCCGCCAAGCGCCGGACCGAGGTCAGGCGCACCGCCGTCATCCCGCCCGGCAAGGGCATGGACCCCAAGCTGAAGCGGACACTGCGGGACGAGCTGCCGCAGTTGGAAGGTGACGATCCCATCACCTTCACCTGGGCCAGGCTCGACGTGCCGCCCGGCGTCGACCCGGCCGAACTGCTGTTCACGATCGACCACAAGGAGCGCCTGGTCGTCCTCAACAAGGACTACCGGCACGCCTTCAACGGCGGCCGACGTGGCGGCTCCAACGACGCCCCGGTCCTGAAGAGCCTTCTCTATCTGATGCTCAACGAGATCTTCCAGAAGGAACGGGTCTGGGCCAACCAGACGGACAGGGTCGCCTTGTGGAACAGCGTCCTCGTGTCCGCGGTCAGGGCGGAACTCGGCCGCGCCGAGAACTAGTCCGCCTGCCCACCGCACCTGCCCGCACGACCGGAGAGGCCGACCCCACCACCGTGACCGCCGAGACCACCCCCGTCGTCGACCATCTCGCCACCCTGCACGGTGAGGTGCTCGACGCGATGAGCCGCCGTGGGCCCAAGCACTTCGCCAAGCTCGCCTTCGTGCTGTCCGATGCCGACGAGCCCGCGGACACGGACATGACCCACTTCCGTGACCGTGTCCTGACAGCGGGAGCGGGGGACGAGCTGCTGGCCCTGTGGCGACGCAAGCTCACGGCGTGGGACTTCGAACAGTCCCCCACGTGGTCGGCCACCGCGCCTCGCACCGTGGAGCGGCGCGTCGAGGTCTACGACAAGCTCGCGTTCGGCGCGGACCTGCGCAAGGCCCTGGACGCGGCGGTCGCGGTCCACGCCGAGCCGGGCCCCGTGACCATCAGTGGGAAGTTCGAGCCCTGGTACACCCGCGAGCAGGCCGCGAACCGCTCCTTCTACTGGACCTCGTACGAGCGCCTGTTGCGTCGCAAGGGCTGGAGCGACGCGGCGGTCTCCGGTCTGGACGAGTCCGCCCACGCGGTCGTGGAACGCCTCGCCGATCCCACCCGGAAGGAGCCCTACGGCGCGCGGGGACTCGTCGTCGGCTACGTGCAGTCCGGCAAGACCGCCAACTTCACCGGCGTCACCGCCAAGGCCGTGGACGCGGGCTACCGTCTCGTCATCGTGCTGGGCGGCACCCTGAACCTGCTGCGCGACCAGACCCAGCGCCGGCTCGACATGGAACTGATCGGCCAGGAGAACATCCTGGGCGCCGCCGACCCGGACGACCCGGACGCCCTGATCGACATCGACTACCAGGACGACGAGGACTGGCCGGCGAAGTTCGTCTCCTTCGGCGCCCGACCCTCCCTGCTGGGTGCCTTCGACATCGAGCGCCTCACCTCTCGCGACCGTGACTACATGGCGCTGGAGAACGGCATCAGCGCCCTGGAGTTCAAGAGGTCCGACCACACCCGCCCCTTCCACGACCCGGCGAACCTGCACACGGCTCCCGCCCGTGTCCTGGTCGTGAAGAAGAACAAGTCGGTGCTGGAGAAGCTGGTCAAGGACCTCAAGAAGATCGGGCCGATCCTCGGCGAGATCCCGGCCCTGATCATCGACGACGAGTCGGACCAGGCATCGGTGAACACGACCGACCCGAAGAAGTGGGAGGCGGGCACCGTCACCCGCACCGCCATCAACGGTCGGATCAGCAAGCTGCTAGAGCTCCTGCCGCGCGCCCAGTACGTCGGCTACACGGCGACCCCGTTCGCCAACGTGTTCATCGACCCCGGGGACGAGGAGGACCTCTTCCCCCGCGACTTCCTCATCTCCCTCCCCCGCCCCACCGGTTACATGGGCGTGCAGGACTTCCACGACCTGGACGTCGTCGACGGCGACGCGGAGGAGAAGCACGTCCGCGGCATCGACGACGGCTCCGGCGACCGTCTCCGGGAGGCGCTGGACTCCTTCGTCCTCGCGGGTGCCCTGAAGCTCTACCGTGCCGATCACGGCGTCCCCGACGGGCCGTTCCGGCACCACACGATGCTCGTGCACGAGTCGGTCCGCATGGCGGAGCACGCCGCGCTCGCCGGGCGCATCGAGACCATGTGGCGCACCGCCGCCTACACCGGCCCGGAGGGACACGCCCGTCTGGCGACCGTGTTCGAGGAGGACTTCCGCCGGCACGCGGACGACGCGCTTCCCACCCCCGCGACGTACGCGGAACTCAAACCGTACGTCCACGGGGCCCGCAGGCTGATCAACCAGGGCGGCGGCCCCGTCCTGGTCGTCAACGGCGAGAGCGAGAGCGACTACGCCCAGGCCGCCCTGGACTTCGACCGCACGCCGAACGTGTGGAAGATCCTCGTCGGCGGCACCAAACTGTCCCGCGGCTTCACGGTCGAGGGCCTGACCGTCTCGTACTACCGCCGCACGACACAGCAGGCGGACACCCTGATGCAGATGGGCCGCTGGTTCGGCTTCCGGCCGGGCTACCGGGACCTCGTGCGCCTGTACATCGGCCGTGCCGAGCAACTCGGCAAGGGCGCCAACGCCAAGACCGTCGACCTGTACGAGGCCTTCGAGGCGATCTGCCGCGACGAGGAGATCTTCCGTGCCGAGCTGACCCGCTACGCCCCGCTGGTGGACGGTCTCCCGCAGGTGACACCGGCCCGGATCCCGCCACTGGTGGCCCAGCATCTGCCGTGGGTGAAGCCGTCCGCCCGCAACAAGATGTTCAACGCGGAGCTGGTGGAGGTCCGGTCGCCGGGCACATGGGTGGAACCGACTGCCTACCCGGACACCCCGGGCGACCTGGCGCACAACGCCGAGTGCTGGGAACCGGTGCTCGCCGCCCTGGGCAGCGACCCGGTGCGACTGTCGGCCGGAGGTGGAGCCGAGTACGAGGCGCGCGTGGGCACGGTGTCGCACCAGACGCTGACCGGTGTGCTGTGCGACCTGCGCTGGTCGACCCCGAGCCAGTTCTCCCCGCACCTGGAGTTCCTGCTGGCAGCGGAGGGCGGGCCGCTCGCGATCGACGACTGGGTCGTGATCGCCCCGTCGCAGACCTCGGCGAAGCGCGTGGAGGCGAGTCTCCTGGGGTACGGCCCGCTCACGCCGGCCCGTCGTACTCGACGACGCGGGTCCCTCTTCGGCGCGATCAGCGAACCCAAGCACCGGGCCGCCGCCCTGCGGATCGCGGGCGCCATGGAGACGCCGGGGAACGCGTCCGTCGAGCAGCTCGCCCGTCCCCGTCGAGGAGCGCTCCTGCTCTACCCGGTCGTGGAGTCGGAGCCCCGCCTCTCGCCCGACGGCGCCCTGGCAGCCGGTGAGGTCGTGATGGCGTTCTCCTTCGTCGCACCGCCGTCGTCGGTGGGGGCCGGGCGCGCCCTGGTCCGGTTCCGGACGAAGGACTCGGGCCGAGAGAACGCGATCGTCATCGACCGGGACGACACGAACATCTGAGGCGCGACACCATTGGACGACGTGAGGCCCTTCTCCCCCGCCGTGTCGGCACGCATGTCGCGCCAGGCCAGCAAGGACACGAAGCCCGAACTGGCCGTGCGACGTCTGCTGCACGCGGCCGGCCTGCGCTACCGCCTGGAATATCCGGTGCCGGGCATGGCCCGTCGGCGCATCGACGTGGCGTTCACCCGGGCCAAGGTGGCCGTCCTGATCGACGGGTGCTTCTGGCACGGGTGCCCGGTACACGCGACGCACCCGAAGGCCAACGCCGAGTGGTGGCGCCAGAAGCTCGACCGGAACATGGCCCGCGATCTGGAGACGACGAACCATCTGATCGCACAGGGGTGGACGGTACTGCGTTTCTGGGAGCATGAGGCTCCCGCGGAAGTGGCGGTGCGGGTGCAGGCGGCGGTGGAACAACGCCTGGCGGAGCGGGCCCGAAGGGGGAGACAGTGGGAAGTCTGACGTTCGTCGACGTGTGCTCCGGAGCGGGCGGCCTGGCGCTCGGGCTGGAGCAGGCGGGATTCGAACCGCGCCTGTTGCTGGACGACGACGAGCTCGCCGTGACGACCCTGCGGAGCAACCGGCCGCTGTGGAACGTACTGACGGCGGATCTGCTGGATTTCGACCCGGCCGAGCATCCGGTGAGTCACGACGTGGATCTCCTCGCCGCCGGCCTTCCTCGGGTGAGGTCCAGTGCGACCGCCCGACGAGTGGCCACCGGCTCGGAGGAACGGCTCCTGGAAGCGGCCGTGTATCTCGTCCACGCGATCAGGCCGCGCGCGGTGCTGATCGAGAACGTCCCCGAGCTGATCCACTCGGACGCTCACCAGCGCTTCCGCGACTTCGTGCATTCCGAGCTGGATCACCTGGGATACGCGTTGACCTGGTTCGTCATGAACGCCGTCGACTTCGGTGTCCCCCAGAGCCGGAAGCACGGCGTGCTGGTGGCCGTACGGCAGGAGTGGGCCGCGGCCTTCCGACCGCCGGTACCGACGGTCGAGGAACCCGTGACCGTCGGTACCGCGCTGGGGTCGTCCATGGCCGTACGCGGCTGGGCGGACGCCGACCGCTGGGCCGCCGGAGCGGACCGGCCCGCTCCGACCCTGGTCGGCGGCTCGAAGAACCGGGGCGGCGCCGACCTCGGACCCACCAGAGCCAAACAGAAATGGGCGACGATGGGTGTCAACGCTCATACCGTGGGTGATCGGGTCCCCGGTCCGGACTTCGTCTGGGCCCCGGAACTCGGCAGGGACAACATGGTGAAGCTCACGGTCGAGCAGGCCGCGATGTTGCAGGGTTTCCCCACCACCTGGCGGATCAGCGGGCGCAAGACGGCTCGCTACCGCCAGGTCGGCCACGCGACCCCACCACCCGTGGGGAGGGCACTGGGGCGAGCCGTCGCCAAGGCGCTGAACGGTGATCCGGCACCCCACGCGGCCGGCTAGACTTCACCCTCATGACCAGCACGGCGCCCTACCAGCACATCCTCGACAGACCGTTCGTCCTGGATCTGTTCGCGGGCCCCGGAGGACTGGACGTGGCGGCGCACGCCCTGGACATCCCCAGCCTCGGCATCGAGTGGGACAAGAGTGCCTGCCTGACCCGGTACGCGGCGGGGCTGGACACGCTCCACGCCGACGTGAGCGCGTTCCGCCGGGAGAGCTTCGAGTCGCTGCCGCCGGAGATCAACGTCCTCGCCGGGGGTCCTCCGTGCCAGACCTACTCGGTGGCCGGGCACGGCGCCGGCCGTGCGGCCCTGGACGAGGTCACGCGGTACATCGACGAACTCGTGGCGGGCGCGTCCGACGAGAAGATCGACGCCGAGCTGGCGAGGTTCAGCGACGATCCGCGTACCGGCCTGATCCTGGAGCCCCTTCGCTATGCCATCCGGGCGACCCGGAGTCCGAACCGGGACAACCGCCCTTACGACGTCATCGTCCTGGAACAGGTGCCCACGGTCGCCCCGGTCTGGACGCGCTACGCCGAGGCGCTGAGGGACAAGGGGCTGCCCGACGGGACGAAGTACGAGGTCACCTTCGACGTCCTCGCCACCGAGATGTACGGGGTACCTCAGACCCGATCACGTGCGGTGCTGATCGCCCGGCGGGTGGGGCTCGGTCGTCCTTCACTGCCGTCGGCGACACACCGCGCCTACGTGCCCAAGGAATGGAACCGGAGGGCCGCCTCGACCGGCGCCGAGGTCCACCAGGCCAGCCTGGACGACGCCGACGGATCGACACCCGAGCGGCGTCGGCAAGACGCGGACGGGCACCGGGAACCGTGGCGTTCGATGGCCGACGTGCTGCGCGAGCCGGTGGGCACTCATCCCGGCCGCCCGGCGCCCTTCCTGGTCCGCTCGAACTACGGCAGCTCCGGAGTACCGGGACGCCGCGGCGTGCGCACCGACCAGCAGCCCGCCGCCACCGTCACCGGGCGGATCTCCCGCTTCGTGGTCTTCGAGCACCTGAACGAGAAAGTCGTGCACGAGGGCGCGCGTTTCAGCATGAACGAGGCGGGGATGCTGCAGAGCTT
Organism: Streptomyces sp. NPDC090119; assembly: GCF_044747085.1. Lineage (NCBI taxonomy): Bacteria > Bacillati > Actinomycetota > Actinomycetes > Kitasatosporales > Streptomycetaceae > Streptomyces > Streptomyces sp. NPDC090119. The sequence continues at coordinate 1,020,272 of NZ_JBIVDK010000002.1, forward strand.
CCCACCGGACTACCCCTGGTCGGGCACGGCGCAGGCACAGCAGGTGGGCAATGCCGTGCCTCCCGCGTTCGGCATGCACCTCCTCTGCGCGGCGCTCGGTCTTCCCGTGCCCGACACCGAGGCCCTGAGGAGACCGTGGTCCGCCGCCACGGAGGAACAGCGGGCCAAGCTGCGGAGTCACGGCTGCGGGGACCCGGACGCGTGCACGGACAGATGTCCACGCGCCCAGGACCAGGTTCCGCCGCCCTCCTCGCGCCCGCGCAGGACGGCCTCGGCGAAGCAGTAGGTCGGTCAGCGCATGTCCCGGCCCCTGACGGGCGCGCTCTCGAAGAGTTCCGCGAAGTACTCGGTGAGCGCGGCCACGGATTCCTCCGGCACGGGAGCCTCGTCCGGCCCTTGCGGCAGTCCGCGCCGCGCGACCGGTGGTGCGGAGGCCGCGCCCGCGATCCAGTCCCGCAACGGGGCGGGATCTCGGGGTTCGTCCGGCGCCAGGACGTCGTAGACGAGCGTCGCACCGGCCGCGTTGATCGCCGTGCTCAGACCGTTGATCTCCCTGCCGTTGGTGACCCGGCCGTTCTTCAGGAGACGGACCATGGCCTGGGCGGTGGGACGGTGGTCGATCAGTTCGAGCCGGAGAACCGTGTGGACGAGGTCCTGGTTGCCGCAGGCGACCTCGACGGGCTCGTAGTCCGGTCCGTTCCGGAAGAGCTCGGCCGCCCACCACAGACGGGAGAAGCACTGCCGGTCGCCGGGACCGCGGAAGCGCTCCGCGGCGATGCGAGGCACCGGCTTCTTCGCCGTCGGCTCCGGCAGATGGCGCCAGGCGACGTAGTCGGGGGCGACGGCTACGGCGAGGTGGTTCCACAGACGCCTGTCCGCCGCCTCGCGTCGGGACAGACGCAGCGTGGCGTGGAGCCGGGGAGCGAGCCAGGCGTCGGCACGGGTGCGGTCATCCCGGAACTCGAACATGGCGTCTTCCACCAGAGCCCGCATCGGCTCGACCGACCATCTGGCGTCGTCCTCGGGGAGCGGCTCGACGACCTTGGCGAGATCGATGCCGGCGTGCACCTGTTCGGCCTTGAGCAGCTCTTCCGTGAGGAACGGCTCGGCGGCCGAGGCGGCCAGCAACGCCAAGCGCTCGGGCACGTGGTTCGGTCTGGTGATCACGCGTCACTCCCACGGTTCAGCTGTTCCAGGCCGCGGATGGCGTAGCCGAGCGCCTTGGCGGCGTCGGCACGGCGGACCGCCGCGTAGTGGATGCGGGTCTGCAGCTCCACCCAGCCCGATTCGCCGGTGCGCCGGCGGTGGACCTCTCGCAGCGCCTGCTCCACATGCGCACCGGGGACCACGTCGGGGAGCATCTCCCGGAGCACCTCTCCCTTCCAGTCGGTCGGGAAGACCGGGCCGCCACCGGGCTCCACCTCCAGATCGCCGATGGCCGCGTGGAAGACGGCGGTCCAGGCATCGGTCGACATCTGCGCGACCAGGAGGTCTCGCACCTTGCCCTCCACGCCGGAGCCACCGCTGTCCAGCAGCCCCATGACCCCCTCGACGTCGGTGTTCACGAACACGGTGGGAACGCGGGCCGAGGTGTCCACGATCCAGGGAGCGTCCGTGTAGGCGTGCAGCCACTCCCTGGAGGTCTTGCTGAACGAAGCCCTCTGGACGTCCAACTGGAGCCCACGAACCGGTTCGTCGGAGACCGTGTCGATGATCCAGCTCCGGTCGGTCTCCGTGATGGCGCGGCCCCGTACGCCGTCCACGGTCGCGACGGCGTGCACGGCGAGGGACGCGCGCCCCATGTGATCGTCCCGGTGCACCTCCAGGGATCCTGACCAGTCCCGGCCGTCGTCCCTGTCCTGCTTCAACCGCACCGTGGTGCGCTTGTTGGTCTCGCCGTCGGTCAGCACGGCCAGGACCTGCAGATCGGACCAGGCCGCGTCCGGTGCGTCCACTCCGGGCGGCAGAGTCGCGGACAGTCCGACGGTGGCGGTCACCCAGTCGGTGTGGCCCGCGCTGCCGAGCGCCACGGCCTGCTGCTGGGTCGAGTACGCGGAGGTCTCCAACTGGTCACGGGTACCGTCGGGAAGCTTCAGCGACGCCGAGGTCACCCTGAGCGCGACCGGCCGCTTGAGCCGCTTGTACGGGTAGATCCTCACGCGTCATTCCCCCTTGTCCGCGCGGAGTTCGACGACCAGGCTGGTGAGCGCGGTCCTGACCGGATGGCTGGTGACATCGGTCGCCCCATGGAACCTCGCTCGACGAGCGCCCGGCGCGAACCGCAGGACTCCGTCCTCAACCTCGCAGCCCTCGACGGCCACGAGCTCGGCCCAGTCCAGCCGCGGACGACCTCCCGAGCGCACGTCCAACAGCGCGACCGGCACCATCGGGGTGATCTCGTCCCCCCGGGGAATGCTCACCTCCGCGGCGATCCGCCACTCGCCGCCCTCTCCGACGGTCGCCTCGATGTCGTCGAGAACCGGAGCCACCGGCCCGGAAGGCACCTTGGCCTTGGGCCTCGTCTTCACGGTGAGAGCTTTGCGCAGCGCCTCTCCCCCGGCTCGATCGCCGCGCTTCGGGCGTGCGACAAGTTCCTTGACCGTCTTGTTGACCTCGGTGGTCAACGAGTTGATCCGGCGGTATGCGGAAGGGGACCACCGCAGGGACAACTCCTCCGTCTGTCCCCAGCGGTCGTGCTCGGGCGGCTCGGCCGCGCGCAGGAACTCCTCCGCCTCCCTCGCGAAGGGGGCCGACTCCCCGGCGGCCTCGCCCGCCAGGAGCACGGCCTGGAACGGATTGGTACCGACCGGCAGGTTCGGCACGGTCGTGTTCTTGACCGTCATGCGATTGCCACGCAACGAGTGGACCTGGTTCTTGAGCCCGTCCTTGTCCTCGGCCTCGGTGATCAGCAGGATCGCTTCGTGCGTGCCGAGAGTCCCCCGCGCACCTCCGGAGAGCGGCAGTCTCAGCGGGACGCCACGAGCCGCCACCTGCCCCGCCTCGGTCAGCCGATCGACGGTGGCACCCTCGAAGTGCGCCCGCAGCGCGCGGGTCCGGGACGGCTGCATGTCGGACGGGTCGACCTGCTCCTCCGCGACGACCTCGACCCCGTTGCGGAAGGAACGGACGAACACCTCCAACAGGGGTGGCCTGCCGCCGCCCCCGATCATCGCGGCCCAGAAGTCGCGGCTCAACGCCTCGACCAGCCGCCGGTGCATGCGCGCGATGTCACGCGTGTCCTCGTCGCCGTCCTCGTCCACCGCTTCGTCGTCGACGTCCGACCTCTTCTCGTCGAGGCTGGCCACGTCGTGCGCCCCGACGACGAGGAAGGAGGTGCCGGGCTCGTCGTTCTCCCGGGTCAGGTGCAGGCGGTCGACCGTCTCCTCGTCCGCCCACCAGGAACGGGCGACCTGGGCGCCGAGCGAGTCGGGATCGGGGCGCCCGAACCAAGCGGGCCCCGCGTACTGCTGCCCACCCACCTCTCGCCAGGGCAGTTCGAGCCGCCCGATGAGCCGTCGCTCCGTCCGTCCCTCATGCGGCACGGACAGGGTCGAGTTGATGAGGACGAGCCCCAGGGCACTGTTGGCCCACAGGGTCGCCTTGCCCAGACCGTACGAACCACCGGCGCCCTGGGTCGACTTGAGGCTCTCCAGCTGACGCCTCACCACCGCGGCGAACTTACCGTCCGCGTAGTCGTCGCCGACGAGGCCGGAGGCGTTGTAGTCGTCGATCCGCAACAGGACCAGGCGACCCTTCTCGTACATGTCGCGCACACCGGCGTCGACGACCCGGCCGACCTTCTGGTTACCGGCACTCTCCGAGACGGCGGAGTAATGGGGGAAGAGGTCGGTCCAGAGGATCGCCTCACGGAAGGCGTCGAGCTTCTCCCCGGTCAGTTCATGGAGTGTGTAGCGGACCCTGACGGGCCTTCCGTTGTCCACCAGACGTTCGTCGAGACTGTTCTGGCAGGTCTCCCGAGCGAGCACCTGCACGTCCGCGTCGAAGGCGAAAGCCGCGGCATTGCCCAGCTCACGGCCGCCGTCGGGGTGACCGGGGCGGTGGTACCAGGCGATGGGCAGGCCGACCTGGGTGTCCGTGGTGCGGGTGTGCACGGTGCCGACATCCGTGCCGAGTGCCCTGGCGATGTCCGTCATCACGGTCGGGCGTGGGGTGGATCGTCCGGTGACCCAGGCGGAGACAGCGGCGCGGGTCAAATGCAGCTCGTCGGCCAACTCGGCCTGTGTCTTCCCCGCGAGCTTCAGCTGCCGGGCGAGCCAGGGCCCGAATTCCTCGCCTGTCTCCACGTGCCACCTGCTCTTCCCCTCCGGACCGCACGCCGCTCGCGTGTGGCAGATCAGGAGGTTAATTTGACGAATGACAGCGTGTCAAACAACAGTTGACCGCTCTCGACTTCCGGGATGCCGCATCCTTGTGTCCAACATGTCCGGTACGGCATGTTATTCACCTATTCGCAATGTCTTTGCAATCGGAAAAACCAATTCCGCGCCCAGTCACGGGAATGAGGCCTTGCGATTCCACGGCGCGCCCGATAGCGTTCATGATGGCGGAAGTGCCGTCTCGCACACAGGGTCGAATTCGATGCAGTGGGCGACCGGGCGGAGCTCTGTCCATTTACTCGACCCGCGGGTAGTAAGCGCTCACAGGTCGATCCGGAAAGAAAGCTCGAAAGACGCTGGCGGAGCGGACCCTCGTACCGCTAGCTTATTTCACGGGAAAGCTTCTCGTCCGAGAAGTGCGACCCGGTCGTGGGGGATACGCCTGTCCGCATGCGTAACGCGACGCGAAAAGTCGACACTGTGGGGGTGGACCACGCGATGGATGACGAAGACGGCCCTATTGGCCACTTGGCCTCGTTCCGCGAACTGAGCGCATTCAAGCTCGATTTCTACGGACTCAAGAACAAGCATCAGGCACGCGAAACGCTTCAGCGGCACGATATTTCCGTCGCTGATCTCGTCGCCGATGCTCCCGGGCTCGCGAAGTATTTCTGGGACCTGCCCGAAGAACAGGACGACTGACAACATTTTCGCAGTCCACCGAGACCTTCAGCAGCTTTGGCCTGGCTTGGTCCATGCACCGAGAAGCTAATAGATGGTCGATGCACGCTCATGGGCCGGCCGCGTGATGACAGAGCGGCCGGCCTGCGGAGCACCAGTATTCCGGACCTCAACATCGCAGGAGCGCAGAAGCAGTGTCGCCTTCTTCCTCACCGGTGACCAGAACCGTCCTCGAGCAGTCCACGCGCGTCCTGCAGACATATGCGGTGGACCCCGGCCTGGTGAATGAACACGCCAACGGAGAACGCCGCATCACTCAAGGAGGATACGGCGACCGTCAGCTCTTCGAGCTCGTCCAGAACGCGGCCGACGAAATCGCCGGCCAGCCGGGCGGGAAGATTCATGTCGTACTCACCGAGACACATCTTTACTGCGCCAACGAAGGAGAACCGGTCACCTCGGAGGGCGCGGAGACCATTCTCCGGATGAGCATGTCGAAGAAGCGCGGCGGCCAGATCGGGCGATTCGGTGTCGGTGTGAAATCCGTTCTCGTGGTGAGTGACGCCCCCGAATTCTTCAGCAGTACCGGGAGTTTCGGTTTCGACCGGGCCTGGTCGTACGAGCAGATCAAGTCCGTGCCCGGTGTCGCCGAGCGCTACGGCCCGGAGTTCGACGCTCCCGTGCTGCGCATGGCGCGCCCGCTCGACGCTCCGACCGAGCGTGCCGCCGATCCCGTCCTCGACGAGTTGCTGACCTGGGCGACCACCGTCGTACGCCTCCCGCTGCTCCCGAGGGCGGACGACCGACTGGGTCGGGACATGCACGGCAACCGCGCCAAGGAAGGCGGCGAACTCCGCGAGGAGTTCCCGGTCGGCTTCCAGCTCTTCTCCCCGCACGTCGCGAAGGTCGTCCTGGAGGACCGGCGTCCCCGGCCCCTGATGCGGCGGGTGTTGACGGCACGGCAGGTCGGTGACCTGCACAGCGTGACCGAGGAGCGGACCGGGAAGGCCATGGCCACCATCGGCTGGCGCGTGTTCACCACCACCCACACGCCCGGCCCGAAGGCACGGGCCGACGCCGGTGAACTCCACGACCGGGTGGCGCTCGACCTCTCCTGGGGCGTCCCCGCCCTGGAGAAGGACCCGGTGAGCGGCCTGTACGTCAACTCGCGGGTGCGCGGCCGCGGCAAGTTCTGGTCCTTCTTCCCGACCAAGTACGAGATGTCCCTGAGCGGCATCCTGAACGGCGCGTGGAAGACCAACGAGGACCGGCAGAACCTGCTCGACTCCTCGCCGTTCAACCAGGAGATGATCGAGCAGGCCGCGGCACTCGTCATCGATTCGCTCCCCCGCCTGGCGCCCGCCGAGGACCCCGCCGCCCACCTCCCGCTGCTGCCCGGCCGGGTGAAGGAGGCGATCAGCTGGGCCGACGAGTTCCTGACCCGGGAGATCTGGGCCAGGTCAGCGGTGCGGCCCTCGCTTCCGGACCAGGACGGAGTGCTGCGCGTGCCGACCGAGCTGCGCGTGCACCCTCGGTTCGAGAAGGATCTCAAGCGCCTCGCCGGCTGGCTCCGCATGTGGCACGAGTGCCCGGGGCGCCCCGCGAACTGGTTGCATCCCAGCGCCGAGGCCGACGTCCTGCGCTCCGGCAAGGTCGAGCACATCCTCGCGGCGGCCGGACACGAACGGACTCGGGTGCGCGAGTGGCTGGAGGCGCTCGTCGCCTGCGGCACCGCCGAGGCATCCGCGACAGCGATCCGCATCCTCGCGGACATGGTCGAGATCCGTTCGCCGTACGCCGAGGAGGCCCGACAGGCCGAGATCGTGCTCACCGAGGAGCACGGCCTCGTCGCCCCGGTGCCCGGTCTGGTGTTCCGTCGCGCCGACGAGAATGGCCTGCGCGAGTCCACGAGGTACGTGGTCGGCGACATCGCCCAGGACCCGTCCCTCGCCCACGCGCTCAACGTCCTGGGCGTCCGGGAGGCGGACGCCGAGGGCCGGTTCACCAGCGTCCTGGACCAGGGCTTCGACGGTTACGGCGACTCCGAGTGGGAGCGGTTCTGGGAGCTGTTCCGTCAGGCCGGTGGACGCCGACTGGCGCACAAGGTGTTGGAGCGCGTGCCCGACCCGCGCGAGACGCTGCGGGTCCGCACGGCGGACGGAAGGTTCCGGCCGGCCCGGGACTGCATGCTGCCCGGTGCGGTGGTCGACACGCGACGTGACCCGAGCATCGCCGTCGACGAGAAGTTCCACTCCGACGACCTCTCGTTCTTCCCGGAGATCGGCCTGCGCGAGCGGCCCTCCTCCTCGGTGCGGCCGGACGGCGAGGCGTGGTTCGAGGAGTACCGGGAGGCCGTCCACTCCGCCTACCTGCGTGGACTGGATCAGCGCACGCCTCGCACCGCCCTCAACCGCGTGAAGGTGGAGGGCTCCCCCATCGGTGGCCCCCTGCACCTGTTCCGTTCCCTGTCGGAGGAGTCGCGCGCGGCCTTCCTCAAGGCCCTGCCCGACGACGCCGTGGTCGACAACTGGACGCGTCAGGTCGGCGCGCAGTCCGCCACCCGGCAGGCCGTGGCCTCGCCCATCCGCTGGATGCTCTGGAAGTACGGGACCGTCGCCACCTCCCAGGGGGTCAAGCCGCTGAAGGAAGCCGTCGGCCCCCAGCTCGCCGCGTACCGCGACGTGCTGCCGGTCGCCGACATCTCGCCCGAGAAGGCTCGCAAGCTGCGGCTGCCGATCACGGTCGAGGAGGTGCCGAAGGACCGTTGGAACGCACTGCTGACCGAGGTGTCGCGCAGCGAGGACGATGTCTTCGTGGGCGCCACCTATGTGATGCTGACGCGGTTCGAGGCGGACTTCCCCGAGGACTCGCTCACCCGCTGCCGCGTCGGTGACAGCTGGGACACCCGCCCCGACGACGAGATCACCGTCGCCGTCGGGTCCGCCGAGTACCGGGCACTGCGCGCCGAACAGCTTCCCGCCCTGTTGGTCGCGGACGCCGCGGACGCCGAGCTGATGGTCGAGAAGTGGGGCATGCTCCGCTATGCCGACGTCATCAGCCTGGAGACCCGCGAGGTCCTCGAGGGCGACCCGGTCCCCCTGGTCGAGTTGTACCCGGCGCTGCGCCAGCGACTGAACAGCGGCAACCGGAACAGCGTGGTGCAGCGCTGCACCGAGCTGGAGGAGGTCACCCGGACCCCCAACGGCACCAAGCCCCGCCCGCTGGACGCGGTGCGTCAGGGAAGCACGGTCAAGGTGCGCGTACCCCTGGCCCCCGAGTCGATGTTGCGGCTGATCGACCGCGAACTGGAGCTCGGGCTGGGCGCCGCCGGCTGCCGCGCGGTCCTGGAGCAGCAGGAGCGCATGGCCCGGGACAGCGCGACCAGGGCGGCCGTCAAGGCCGTGCGCGATGCCGAGGACGTCGTCGCCAAGATCGAGCTGTTGATCGGCGCCGAGGCGTTGCGGTCGGGCCTGCCCGAGGGCCTGATGGACGCCGAGGTGCAGGAGACCGGCGCCGAGCCCTCCGGACACAGGATCGCGCAGATGGCCTTCAACGCGCACGGTGACGGCGTTCTCCAGCAGCACGCCCGGGACATCCAGAGCCGTTTCCCCAACGCGCCGGTGGCATACGGCGGTTCGTCGGCCGCGGTCACCTTCGTGTCGGACCTGGGCCTCCCCACCGCCTTCGCCGGCTCCCGGACGCCCACTCCGCCCGCCTTCGAGACCGTCGACGGTCCTCGGGACTTCCCGCGCCTCCACGACTACCAGGAGGACCTGGTACGGAACATCACGGCATTGCTCGACCGGCTCGCCCCCCAGCGCGCGATGTTGTCGCTGCCCACCGGTGCGGGCAAGACCCGCGTCACCGCGGAGGCGGTGATCCGCTGGGTCAAGCAGGCCGGCGACCTGGAGGGCCCTCTGCTGTGGATCGCGCAGACCGAGGAGCTGTGCGAGCAGGCCGTGCAGAGCTGGAAGTTCGTGTGGAGCAAGGTGGGCGCGGAGCGACCGCTCACCATCAGCCGACTGTGGAGCACCAACGAGGTGGGGGACGTCGTCGACCACCCGCACCTGGTCGTGGCCACGGACGCCAAGTTGGAGCGCTGCCTGGGCACCGACGCGTACGCCTGGCTGCGGCAGGCAGCGCTGGTGATCGTCGACGAGGCACACACCGCCGTCTCCAAGCGGTACACGGAGATCCTCGGACAGCTGGGTCTCACCCAGTACGAGACCAGGCGACACCTGCTGGGTCTGACCGCCACCCCGTTCCGGAACACCAACGAGGAGGAGACCCGCCGGCTGGTCGGTCGCTTCGGCAACCGGCGTCTCGACGAGGGCGTCTTCCCCTCCGGCGACCCGTACCGCGATCTCCAGGACTGGGGGATGCTCGCGCAGGTCGAGCATCGCACCCTGGAAGGCGGCCGGATCGAACTGACCCGTGAGGAGAGGGCACAGGCCGACCGGATGGCCATCCTCTCCCGCGCCGCGGAACAGCGCCTCGCCGACGACCACGCGCGCAGCCGCCGCATCGTCGACGAGGTGGTCGCTCTCCCGGCGGACTGGCCGACCCTGCTCTTCGCCACCTCCGTGGATCACGCCAAGTACCTGGCGGCCATGCTGAACGACCGAGGTGTCCCCGCCGCCGCGGTGGACTCGACCACCAGCGCCCAGGATCGCCGCCGCCGGATCGAGGACTTCCGTGCCGGACGTATCCGGGTGCTCGCCAACTACGGCGTCCTGACCCAGGGGTTCGACGCCCCCGCGACCCGGGTGGTCGTGGTGGCCCGCCCCGTCTACAGCACCAACGTCTACCAGCAGATGATCGGTCGCGGCCTGCGTGGTCCCAGGAACGGTGGCAAGGACACCTGCCTGATCCTCAACGTCAGCGACAACATCGCGAACTTCGACAACAAGCTCGCCTTCACCCAGTTCGAGCACCTCTGGAGCCGTAAGTGACCGACGCCTACCTCGACAGTCCGCCGCTCACCGACGAGCAGCGGACCGTGGTCGAGCAGCCCTGGGACTCCCGGGTACTGGTCACCGCCGGAGCCGGGGCGGGCAAGACGCACACCCTGGTGCGCCGGCTCGAAGCCCTGTGCGGCCACGAGGACCCCGACGAGGCACTGGAGGCCGCCGAGATACTCGTTCTCACGTTCTCGCGTGCCGCCGCCCGGGAGCTGCGCGAGCGCATAGCCCGGCACGGGGAGCGGGCCCGCCGGGTCCGTGCCCAGACCTTCGACGCCTGGGCCTACGGCGTGCTCCGCCAGGCCCACCCGGACGGCGAGTGGAGCACGGTCGGCCTCGACGAGCGGATCACCGCCGCGGCCCGGGCGATCGAGAAGGGCGCGCTGGAGGCCGGGGACGCCGTTCCGCCCGCCCATGTCGTGATCGACGAGGTCCAGGACCTGCTGGGTACCCGCCGTGAACTGGTGGAGACGCTGCTCGACCGGTACCAGGACAGCTGCGGATTCACCGTCGTCGGCGACGCCGCACAGGCCGTCTACGGATTCCAGATCGAGGACCCGGCCGAACGTGCCGACGAGACCGGTCGGTTCTTCGACTGGCTGCGCTGCTCCTATCCCGACGACCTGGTGGAACTGCGCCTCACCCGGAACTTCCGCGCCGCGACCCCCGAGGCCCGGATCGCGCTGGCCCACGGGCCCCGGATCCAGCGCACCACCGACGCGGACGACGCCGCCGCGCTCTACGAGGAGCTGCGCGATCTGCTCCTGGAGCCCACCAACGCGATGAGCGGCCTCACCGATCGGCTCACCTTGGACGGGCTGCGTACTCTCTCCGACACCTGCGCGATCCTCACCCGCGACAACCGGGAGGCCCTCGTGGTCTCCGGTCTGCTCCACGAGCACGGTGTCGACCATCGGCTCCGGCGCCCTCTCGAGGAGCGTCCGGTCCCGTACTGGGTGAGCGAGCTGCTGCGCCGCACCGAGGCGACCGGCCTCACGGAGGATCGCTTCCGTTCCCTGCTCGCGGAGATCCCCCTGCCGTACGAGCCGAACGCGGCGGCCCTGTGGGCGGTGCTGCGTCGGACCGCGCGCGGCGCGGCGCGCGACGTGCTCGATCTCGAACGCCTGCGCCGTTCCGTCGCCGACGGCAGGTTCCCCGACGAGGCATCCGATCCGGAGAGCGCCCCGGTCGTCGTCTCCACCGTGCACCGGGCCAAGGGCCTGGAGTTCGACCGGGTGATCATTCTGGCGCCGCCGAGCGTCGCCGAACTCCACAAGCGGTACAAGGAGGAGCTGGACCTCCCCGCGGAGGCCCGAGCCCTGTACGTGGCGATGACCCGCGCCCGCCAGGACCTCTACCACGTGGCACCTCCCGAGCTGCCGATCCTCAGGAGAGCGGGAGGCAGGAGGAGCGGTCGACGGTACGTGGGCGGGTGGCGGTCGTACGACCGGTTCGGCATCGTCGCCGAGGCGGCCGACGTCTGCCGTGACGAGCCGCCGGGTCGCGATCTCGATGCCCCGGCGGTGCAGACGTATCTCCTGGAACGGGTGCGTTCCGGGCACGAGGTGGTGCTGCGCCGGATGCACGAGCTGCCGATGGGCGAGCGCCAGAGTCCGCCCTACGCCCTGGTGCACGACGGACGAATGATCGGTGAGGCGTCGGAGCGGTTCCGCGAGGAGCTGTTCCAGGTGCAGAAGGTGAGCCGTACATGGGATCCGTGGTGGCCGGACGAGATCCACGGTCTGCGGGTCGACACCCTGGAGACGGTGACGGGCAGCACCGCGGCGGGCGCGAACGCCGGGCTGGGTGACCGAGGCGTGTGGATCGCCCCCCGGATCACCGGCATCGGAAGGTACCGCCGGGCCGACATCGACGAGGAGCAGCGCGCATGACGCACGTGACAGGCCGACACTCCGAGCACTACCGCGTGCGGGACGAGGAACTCCTGGCGGGACTTCGCCGAGAGCTGCTCGGCCCGGCGCCGGACGGCGCGCCGGAGGACCGGGACGAGGTGTTGACCCAGGACGCGCCGATCGACCGGTACCTGACCGGCGTGCTCTATCCGCGTCCCGCGAACGCCGCCGCCCGAGAGCGGCTGGACGAGGACGACCAGGAGCGCGGGGACCAGGACACCCCGCTGCGGGGCGGCGGCGACGAGGAGTCCGGGACCGCCCAGGAGGTGGGCTCCGCGGGTGCCCGCCGTCCCTCGTCGATGGGTCTCACCTTCGCGGTGTCCCCGGACGTGAGCGACACCGTCGTCATCTCGGCGCGAGCCGCCGTCTACAAGCCCACCGATGGCGAGGGCCGGCCGATCCCCGCCCGCCGTGCGGAGGCCCGCACCACGTCCGACCAACGCGAGCAGTGGCGGCGCGAGCAGCTTCCGCTGCCCGAGACCGCGGTCGACGTGACGGTGCCCCGACCCGACCGGACGTGGGACCTCGGAGGCGGAGCCGCGCTGCGTGTGAACGTGCGACGTCCCGACCCGACCACCGGCACGGTCACGATCACCGTCACCCTGGTCAACACCCACCAGGTCGGCGAGCGGGAACTCCAGGACGCGTTCTCCCTCTTCCAGTGCGGTCTCACGGTCCGTGCGGCCAACGGCGCCGGCGCCTTCGTCGAGCGTCCCGCCCCGATGGCCGCGCACGACGTCGAGGTGGCCACGAGCCGGTTGCTGCACCGCCATGCCCCGACCTTCGCCGTCGGCCACGGCTGCGCCGCCGAGTGGGACTGGGTGCCGCCGCCGATCGGCGTGACGGACACGGTCCTGGCCGCCGTCACCGAGGTCCACAGCGAGTTCGTGCCCACCGTGGAGGTGCTGCTCACCGACTCCAACCCGGAGATCGACGACTCCGCCCTGTCCATGCTCGGCCTGGCGGAGCGCCCCGAGGCCGAGGTCCTGGCCGCCCTGGAGGCGCTCGCCACGGGTTACGAGCACTGGATCGACCGCAAGGGCGCCGAGGCGGACGCCTTGGCCGGCAGCACGTACGAGGAGTCGGCACGCAACCAGGTGGAGGCCTGTCGCGAGGCGCTCGGCCGCATCCGCGAGGGCATCGCGCTGCTCGGTTCCGAGCCCGATCTGATGCGAGCGTTCCGACTCGCCAACCGCGCCATGGCCGACCAGCGCGCCCGCAGCGCCTGGGTGAAGAGCGGCCGCGCCGGCGTACCCGATCCGGCCGCGGGCCGCTGGCGTCCCTTCCAGATCGCGTTCGTGCTGCTCTGTCTGGCCGGCATCGACGACCCCGACCATCGCGACCGCGGCGTCTCCGACCTCCTGTGGTTCCCCACGGGTGGTGGCAAGACGGAGGCATACCTCGGGCTGATCGCCCTCACCTCGTTCCTGCGTCGCATCCGCAAGGGCGCGGAGGGCGGCGGTGTCACCGTGCTCATGCGCTACACGCTGCGGCTGCTCACTCTCCAGCAGTTCGAGCGCGCGGCGATCCTGCTGTGCGCCATGGAGCGCATGCGTCGGGACACACCCGATCTGGGGGACGAGGAGTTCTCCCTCGGCATGTGGGTGGGCCGCTCGGCCACTCCCAACACCCTGGCGCAGGCCGAGAAGAAGCTGGCCGAGTTGCGTGGCGCCCCCGACAAGCGTCTCGCCACGGAGAACCCCGTCCAGCTGCACGCGTGCCCGTGGTGCGGCACCCGCCTCGACGCCCGCGCCTACGAGGTCGACGAGGACGCGAGGCGGATGCACGTCCGTTGCCCCGGGACCGACTGCGATTTCATCGACGGCCTGCCGGTCCACCTGATCGACGAGGCGGTGTACGACGCCCGACCGACCCTTGTGATCGCCACCGTCGACAAGTTCGCCTCGATGCCGTGGCGCCCTGCCACGGCGGCGCTCTTCAACCGTGACGACCCGAGCGACCGCACGCCGCCTCCGGAGTTGATCGTCCAGGACGAACTCCACCTGATATCCGGACCGTTGGGGACACTCACCGGTCTCTACGAGACCGCCGTGGACGCGCTCGCCGGCCGCCCGAAGGTGATCGCCTCCACGGCGACCATCCGCCGCGCCTCCGAGCAGGGGCGCAACCTCTTCGCGCGTGACGTCCGCCAGTTCCCGCCCGCCGGCCTCGACGCCCGCGACTCGTGGTTCGCCGTGGAGACGCCGCGCGAGGAGAAGGCGAGCCGCCGCTATGTCGGCCTGCTGGCCCCCGGCACCAGTCAGTCCACCCTCCTCATCCGTACGTACGCGACGTTGCTGCACCGGGCCAAGCAGGCACGCACCGAGGACGAGGTGCGGGACGCGTACTGGAGTCTCGTCGGCTACTTCAACAGCCTCCGCCTGCTGTCCGCCGCCGAACTCCAGGTCCACGACGACGTGGTGGCGTACCTGGAGTTGCTCGCCGAGCGGGAAGGGGTGGCGGCCCGCGCCGTCACCAACTACTCGGAGCTGACGAGCCGGATCGACGCCAGCGAGATCCCCGCCCGGCTCAAGGGCATCGAGAAGAGGCTCCCCGACCCGGACGCCGTGGACGTCCTCCTCGCCACCAACATGATCGCGGTGGGTGTCGACGTGGACCGTCTCGGCCTGATGGCCGTGATGGGTCAGCCACAGACAACCGCCGAGTACATCCAGGCCGGCAGCCGTGTCGGCCGCGCGCACCCCGGCCTGGTCGCCGTCATGCTGAACGCCACCCGCTCCCGCGACCGCTCCCACTACGAGAACTTCCTGCACTTCCACTCCGCCCTCTACCGTCAGGTCGAGTCCACCTCCGTCACGCCCTTCTCCGCCCGCGCCCGTGAGCGAGGCCTGCACGCGGTCGTCGTCGCCCTGACCCGCATCCTCGTGCCGGCCGCCCGCCCCAACGAGGCCGCGGGTCGCGTCGACTCGTACGAGCACCTCCTCCGCGAGGAGATCAAGCCCATCCTCCTGAGCCGCGTCCAGAGGGTCGCCCCCGCAGAGGTCGACGCCGTGTCCCACGCCTTCGACGAGTTCGTCGACTGGTGGTGCGACGAGGCCGACACCCACGGCGGACTGCTCTTCGAGCCGCGCAGGGGCAGCCGCGTCCCCTCGCTCCTGAAGTCGTACGACGACGAGTCGGAGCACATCGAGGCGTGGTCCACCCTGTGGAGCCTGCGCGACGTCGACGCCGAGTCCGCCCTGTTCATGGAGGCATCCCGATGACACCGCCCCCCGCACGCCGCCGCCGGGCCCTCCCGGGCGGCGCCGCCCCCGCACGCAACCTGCCCCGACGTGGCGCGATCCGTCGCGCCCAGGCCATCACCACGTACGGGATCGGCTCGCTCGTCGCCGTCGACCACGAGTCGTTCGTCGTCTCCGGCCTGGACGGGGCCGACGAGCACTGGAGCGTCGACGAGTCCCCTCGGATCTTCGAACGCCGCCTCGCTCGTCTCCTGGGCGTCCAGCACTTCCGGTTGCCGCCGGCGTCCGACGACGCGAGCAAGGACGGTCTCCGGGTTCGCCGCTTCCCCCTCATGCATTCCTGTCCCGAGTGCGACGACCTGCGTCGGCATCGCGACTTCGCCCCGCCTCCCGGCCGGAGCGTCTGCGGTACGTGCGAGGTCGACCTGGTGCCCTCCCGCTTCGTACTCGCCTGCGAGGCCGGACATCTCGACGAGTTCCCGTACTGGCAGTGGGTCCATCGCGCCTCCGGCCGCGGTACCACGACCGCCGGCCAGTGCGGTGGAACCCTCAAGCTGCGTTCGTCCGGACGTAGCTCCTCGCTCCGTTCCGTTCTCGTCTCCTGTACCTGCGGGGTGCCCGAGGTGTCCATGGAGGGTTCCTTCCGAAGGAGCGCGCTCAAGGACCTGGGGCTTCGCTGCCGCGGCACCCGCCCCTGGCTCGGCACGTCCGCCGTCGCCCAGAGCTGCGGCCTGACCCCGCGCACGCTCCAGCGCGGTTCATCCGCCGTGTGGCAGCCCGTGTTGAAGTCGGCGCTCTCGATCCCCCCGTGGAGCGACGGCCGCGCCGATCCGCTCGCCGAGTACTGGGACGAACTCCGCGAGCTCGACAATCGCTCGGACATCGAGAGGTGTCTCAAGTTCGCCTTCAAGGGCGAGATCCCCGTCCCGATCGACGAGGTGATGGCGCTCCTCGACGCCGAACGCGAGGAGGATCCCGCCGGCGAGAACACTCCCACCTTCGACCACCGCTACCGCGCCCTGCGCAACAAGGAGTACGAGCGGCTCCGCTCGGGCAACGACGAGCGTGAGCGCTCCCGCGACGAGCAGTTCATCTGCGAGAGCCCGCTGGGCGACACCGCCGTACTTCGCCCGCTCGGGGTCGCCGGCCCCATGCTCGTCAAGAAGCTGCGCGAGGTTCGCGCCCTGAAGGCGTTCACCCGGCTCGCGGACCCCGACGCGCCGATCGAGTCCAACGAGGTACCGCTCTCCGACTCAGGACTCGTGTGGCTTCCTGCCATGCAAGTGCACGGCGAGGGCGTCTTCCTCCGTCTCGACGAGGACCGCCTCGAAGCCTGGGAGAAGGTCCCCGCGGTGGCGGCCCGGGTCGAGCGGATGCGTGCGGCGCACCAGCGGGCGCTGGAGCAGCGCGCGGACGATCCGAGCCGGGTCGCCCCTTCCCCCGCCACCCCCCGCATGGTGCTGCTCCACACCCTGGCTCACGTCCTGATCAACGAGTGGAGCCTGGAGGCGGGCTATCCGGCAGCGGCCTTGCGTGAACGCCTGTACGCCGCGGACGACATGGCAGGGGTCCTCGTCTACACCGCCACGAGCGACTCGGCCGGCAGCCTCGGCGGCCTCGTCGCCCAGGGCGAACCGGACAACCTCGACCGGACGATCCGTTCGGCCGTCCACCGTGCCGAGTGGTGTTCCTCGGACCCCCTCTGCGTCGAGTCGGAGGCCTCCGGCACGGCGGGAACCAACCTCGCGGCCTGCCACGCCTGCGTGCTGCTCCCGGAGACGAGCTGCGAACACAACAACGTCCTGCTCGACCGCGCGCTTCTGGTCGGCACACCGGAAGAGCCTGGCCTGGGCTTCTTCTCGGGGATCGTGGAGCCCTGAGATCGGTCGCAGGACCGCGCGCTAGTGTCGGCGCAGACAGAAGAGCGGACAAACCCACGAAGAAGCACCAAGGAGACACCCATGCCCAGGATTCCCAGCGCGGTAATCGCCGCCGCCGGTCTCGTAGGCGGATACGGCACAGCCCGCTGGACGAAGAAGCGGCCGCTCGGTGGCGTCGTGCTCGCCGCTGCCGGGGCAGTCGCCGCTCGGGAGTGGAACGCGCGGGCCGGGGCCCCCACGGCCGCCGCGCTCACCGGTGCCTACCTCGCCGGCTTCGCCGGGTCGCATCCGCTCGCCAAGAAGGTCGGGGCCTGGCCGTCCGTTCTCGGGGTGGCCGGAGCCGTCGCCCTCGCCTCCTGGGCCCTGGCCGACCGTCGGGGCTGAACAGCACGGAAGGGGCCGTCCGGCAACACCCGGACGGCCCCGGCCTCTCGGGGCCAA
This sequence comes from Streptomyces sp. NPDC090119, assembly GCF_044747085.1. Taxonomy (NCBI): domain Bacteria; kingdom Bacillati; phylum Actinomycetota; class Actinomycetes; order Kitasatosporales; family Streptomycetaceae; genus Streptomyces; species Streptomyces sp. NPDC090119. The sequence goes on from NZ_JBIVDK010000002.1 coordinate 1,037,688, forward strand.
CGGGTGCTTACCCCACCCCCTGGCCCGGCCTCTCGGGACCCAGGGGTGCCTACCCCACCCCCACCCCCTTCTCCCCCGCCCCCGCAGCCGTCGAGGACGACAGCGGCGTAGCCACGTCCTCCAGGGAGCGGCCCTCCGCGCGGACCGCCAGGAACGCCGCCACCAGGCCCGCCACGCACATCAGCGCCGCGCCGATCTGGAAGGCCAGCACCGTGTCGCCGACACGGCCCGTGCCCGTGAGGTCGGCGAAGAGGAGGGGGCCGCTGATGCCGCCCGCCGCGGTGCCCAGGGCGTAGAAGAACGCGATCGACATCGCCCGCGTCTCCATCGGGAAGATCTCCGAGACCGTCAGATAGGCGCTGGACGCGCCCGCCGAGGCGAAGAAGAGCACCGCGCACCAGCAGGCCGTCAGGGTGGTCGCGCTCAGCGCGCCGCGGTCGAAGAGCCACGCCGTGGCGAACAGCAGGACGCCGGACAGCAGGTACGTCGAGGAGATCATCACCCGGCGGCCCACCGTGTCGAACAGCTTGCCCAGCAGCAGCGGGCCGAAGAAGTTGCCGACCGCGATGACGGCGAAGTAGTAGCCGGTACGGTCCGCCGGGATGTCGTAGAAGCGGGTCAGGATGGCGCCGAAGCCGAAGGTGATCGCGTTGTAGAGGAACGCCTGCCCGATGAAGAGGGAGAAGCCGAGCACCGCCCGCCTGCGGTAGCGGCCGAAGACGGTGCGGGCGATCTCGAGGAACGTCACGCCGCCGCGCCGCCGGATCTCCAGGCGGCCCTCCGGCGCGGGCAGCGGCTCCCCGCGCTCCTCCTCGATCCGCCGTTCGATCCCGGAGACGATCTCCTCCGCCTCCCGGTCCCGCCCGTGGATCAGCAGCCAGCGCGGGCTCTCCGGGACGTGTCGGCGCACCAGCAGGATGACCAGGGCCAGGACCGCGCCCAGGGCGAACGTCAGGCGCCAGCCGATGTTCTCCGGCAGGAAGGCCGTGTCCAGCGCCAGGATGGACAGCAGGGAGCCGCCCACCGCGCCCAGCCAGAAGCTGCCGTTGATCATCAGGTCGACCCGGCCGCGATAGGCCGCCGGGATCAGCTCGTCGATCGCGGAGTTGATCGCCGCGTACTCGCCGCCGATGCCGAAGCCGGTCAGGAACCGGAACAGGAAGAACCACCACGCCTCGGTCGACAGCGAGGTCAGCGCGGTCGCCGCGAGATACACCGCCAGCGTGATCATGAACAGCTTGCGGCGTCCCCAATGGTCCGTCAGACGGCCCCAGAACAGGGCGCCGACGCACGCACCGGCCACGTACAGCGCGGCCGCGGTGCCGGTGACCTGGCCGGAGCTGATCGACAGACCGCTGCCGGGCTCGGACAGCCGGCTCGCGATGTTGCCGACGACCGTGACCTCCAGGCCGTCGAGGATCCAGACCGCGCCCAGGCCGATCACGATGGTCCAGTGCCAGCGGGACCACGGCAGGCGGTCCAGCCGGGCCGGGATGTCACTGCTGGTCGTACCGCCGGCCGCCGACGGTGTCCCGGTCGCTGTGCTCATCGGCACCCCTCGCTCATCGGCACCCCTCGTCGTCGAAGGACGAGTTACGGGTGCCCGCGCCGCGCCGGAACAGACCGGCCGGGCGGGCAGGCTCACCCCGCCGGAGGAGCGTTCAGCCGCCCAGCGCCCGCGAGACGGTGTAGATCACCAGTCCGGCCAGCGAACCGACCACCGTGCCGTTGATCCGGATGAACTGGAGGTCACGCCCGATGTGCGCCTCGATCTTGCGGGTGGTGTGCTCGGCGTCCCAGCCCGCCACCGTCTCGGTGATCAGGGAGGTGATCTCGTCGCGGTAGGTCGTCACCACGTGGACGGCCGCGCCCTCCACCCAGTGGTTCACCTTGCCCTGCATCTTCGGCTCGGTCGCCAGCCGCTGCCCGAGCGAGAGCAGCCCCGCCCGCACCCGCAGACGCAGCTCGCTCTGCTCGTCCTCGGCGGCCGCGACGATCATCGACCGTACGGCGGTCCAGGCGGAGGCGATCAGGTCCTGCACCTCGTCCCGCGCCAGCACCTCGCGCTTGAGCCGGTCCACCCGCGCCCGGGTCTCGGTGTCGGACTGGAGGTCGGAGGCGAAGTCGGTGAGGAAGCGGTCCAGGGCCGCCCGCGCGGGGTGCGCGGGCATCTCCCTCATCTCGGTGACGAAGCGCAGCAGTTCCTTGTAGACGCGGTCGCCGACCTTGCGGTCCACGAAGCGCGGGGTCCAGCCGGGCGCGCCGCCCTCGATGGCCACCATGACGTCGTCCCGGTGCCGCTCCAGCCACTCGTGGGCGCGGCCCACCACCAGGTCGACCACGCGCCGGTGGCCGCCGTCGGCGACGATCCGGTCCAGCAGCTTGCCCACGGCGGGCCCGATCTCCCGCGCGTCTGCCCGCCGGGTGATCGCCTCCCCCACCACCGCCTGCACGTCCGAGTCGCGCAGCACGGTCAGCGCGCCGCGCAGCGCGGTGGCCAGTTCGGCGGTGACCCGGTCGGCGTTCTCGGGCTGGGCCAGCCAGTCGCCGAGCCTGCTGCCGATGCCGACGGCGGCGAGCCGCTGCCGTACGACGTCCTCGGAGAGGAAGTTCTCCCCGACGAACTCGCCCAGGGAGACGCCCAGCTGGTCCTTCTTGGTGGGGATGATCGCGGTGTGCGGGATGGGCAGGCCGAGCGGATGCCGGAACAGCGCGGTGACCGCGAACCAGTCCGCGAGCGCGCCGACCATCCCGGCCTCGGCGGCCGCCGCCACATAACCCGTCCAGGGGCCCGCCCCCGCGTGCCCGGCCCAGGTGGCCAGGGCGTACACGACCGCGACGAACAGCAGCAGTCCGGCCGCCGTGAGCTTCATGCGCCGCACACCGCGCTGCCGCTCCTCGTCGGCCGCCGTGAAGGCGGTCATGGTCCGGTACGACCCGGCCCGTCCGGCAGCCTTGGCCGGCCGGGGAGTACGCCCCGGCTTCGCCTCTTCCGTTTGCGCGCGTTCCATCTCGCTCCGCCCGATCGGTGATCCCGCACACACATTGTCCCTTCCCCTCGGCGTGCGGAACGGACCACGGTTTCCCGGCGTCAGAATGGAGCGAGGTTCCGGGCAGGTGCCCGTCAACTCCGGTCGCTGCCATGCCGCATCATGGTGAACCGATCGCTTCCCGGCTTCCGTCTCCCGAGGAGAACAACGCCAGCGTGACCAAGCGCCACGGTTATGCCCTGCTCAGTGCGTTCGTCGCACTCGTCGTCGCCTTCTCCGTCACGATCCTCATCAGGTCGGCGGCCGGTGACAGCACCTCGGGGTCCACGGCCACGGGCCGGCGCCCGCACGGCTCGTCCGCCGCACCCGCCTCCGCCGGGAACTGGGTCGGCTCCTGGGCCGCCTCCCCGGTGGGTGCCGAGCCCGGCACCGAGAGCATGGGCCTGGCGGGCCGCTCGGTGCGCAACGTCGTGCACGCCAGCACCGGCGGTACGAGCGTCCGTGTGACCCTGTCCAACCTGTACGGGCAGGAGCCGCTGACCATCACTCACGCCTCGGTGGCCCTCTCGGCGGGCCAGGGCACCGCCGCCGCCCGCGCGGAGACGATGCGGCGCCTGACGTTCGACGGCGCCCACGCCGTCACCATCCCGGCCGGGGAGCAGGTGCTCAGCGACGCCGTACGGATCGCCGTCCCGCACGACTCCGACGTCCTGGTCACCACGTACGCCGCCGCCCCGTCCGGCCCGGTCACCTACCACCCGCACGCCCGCCAGATCTCCTACGTCGCGGAGGGTGACCGCACGGAGGAGGCGACGGGTGTCCCGTACGCGGAGCAGACCACCTTCTGGCGGTATCTGACCGCGCTCGACGTGCTCACCGAGGAGGCGCACGGCACGGTCGTGGTGTTCGGCGACTCCATAACCGACGGCATCACCTCGACCACGGGCGAGAACCACCGCTGGCCCGACGTGCTGGCCTCCCGGCTGCGCTCCGCCGCCGGGCACCGGACCGACGCGCCGCGCTACTCCGTCGTCAACGAGGGCATCAGCGGCAACCGGGTGCTCACGGACGGCCTGGGCAGGCCCGCCGAGAACCCGAGCGGGCTGTCCCGCTTCGGCCGTGACGCACTCGGCCACGCCAATGTGAAGGTCGTGGTCATCGACCTCGGCGTCAACGACATCCTGCACGCCAAGACGCCCGGCGACCGGGACGAGATCCTGGACGGCCTGCGCGTGCTGGTCCGGCAGGCGCACGCACGCGGTCTGAAGGTCGTGGGCGCCACCCTGGCGCCCTTCGAGCGCCGCAGGGGCTGGACCCCGGCCCGCGAGCTGATGCGGGGGCAGATCAACGCGGAGATCCGCTCCGGGCGGGTGTTCGACGCCGTGGTCGACTTCGACAGCGTGCTCAAGGACCCCGCCGCGCCGCAGCGGCTGCTCCCCGCGTACGACTCCGGCGACCATCTGCACCCCAGTGACCTCGGGTACCGCAAGATGGCCGACATCTTCAACCTGCGGTTGCTCGAGGGCGCCGGACAGGCGGACCTGTAACCCCTGGCAGGTACGCGGAAGGGGGCCGGTGAATACTGGCCCCCATGACCCGCCTGATCCTCGCCACCCGTAACGCCGGAAAGATCACCGAACTGAGGGCCATCCTGGCCGACGCCGGACTGCCGCACGAGCTGATCGGTGCCGACGCCTTCCCCGAGATCCCGGACGTCAAGGAGACCGGCGTCACCTTCGCGGAGAACGCCCTGCTCAAGGCGCACGCGCTGGCCCAGGCCACCGGACTGCCCGCCGTCGCCGACGACTCGGGGCTCTGCGTCGACGTGCTGAACGGCGCCCCCGGCATCTTCTCCGCCCGCTGGGCCGGCCGGCACGGCGACGACGCCGCCAACCTCGACCTGCTGCTCGCCCAGCTCTCCGACATCGCGGACGAGCACCGGGGCGCCCACTTCGCCTGCGCGGCCGCGCTGGCCCTGCCGGACGGCACCGAGCGGGTGGTGGAGGGACAGCTGCGCGGCACCCTGCGGCAGGCCCCGGCGGGGAGCGGCGGCTTCGGCTACGACCCGATCCTGCAGCCGGAGGGCGAGAGCCGTACCTGCGCCGAGCTGAGCGCGGACGAGAAGAACGCGATCAGCCATCGCGGGAAGGCGTTCCGTGCCCTGGTCCCGGTGGTGCGGGAGCTGCTGGGCTGAGCCCCTGCCTTTGCATGCTGGTGCGGCCGGAGGGACTCGAACCCTCACGGGAGTTACCCCACTGGGACCTAAACCCAGCGTGACTGCCAATTCCACCACGGCCGCCTGCTGCTGCCCGGCCATGCTAGCGGCCGGGCGGCGGCCTCAGATGCCCAGATCCTTGATGATCTTCGCCACGTGACCGGTGGCCTTCACGTTGTACAGGGCGCGCTCGACCTTGCCGTCCTCGTCCACGACGACCGTGGAGCGGATGACGCCGGTGACGGTCTTGCCGTAGAGCTTCTTCTCGCCGAAGGCGCCGTACGCCTCCAGGACCTTCTTGTCCGGGTCGGCGAGGAGGGTGACCTTGAGGTCCTCCTGCTCACGGAACTTGGCCAGCTTCTCCGGCTTGTCGGGCGAGATCCCGATGACGTCGTACCCGGCACCGGCCAGCAGGGCGAGGTTGTCGGTGAAGTCGCAGGCCTGCTTGGTGCAGCCGGGGGTAAGTGCCGCGGGGTAGAAGTACACGATGGTCTTGCGGCCCTTGTGGTCCGCCAGGGACACCTCGTTCCCGTCGGCGTCGGGCAGGGTGAAGGCGGGGGCAACGTCCCCGGGCTGAAGTCGCTCGCTCATCCGCAAAGCCTAACCGGGCGCCCCTGCCGTGCGGTGTGGTGAAGAGCTGACAGACTGTCCGGAACAGCACCAGGAGATTTCGGAGGCCGTACGGTGGCGGAGACGTCGGACACCAGAACACCGGCGCAGATCGAGGCGGACATCAAGCGCCGTCGTGAAGTGCTGGCCGAGACGCTCGACGAGATCGGGGTGCGGGTGCACCCGAAGACGATCGTCGGGGATGCCAAGGCGAAGGCCGTCGCAGGCGTCGACCGGGTCTTCGGACGGACGTACGTGCAGGTCAACCGCGTGATGACCGAGGTACGGGACCAGTTCGTGGACGACGACGGCGCGCCCCGGATGGAGCGCGTGGTGCCCGCCGTGCTGATCGTGGCCGGGACGCTCGGGCTGATCGTCGCGGGGTCGCGCAAGCGCAGGCACCGGCGGTAGGCGGTACGACACCCTTGACCGGGCCGCCGTGGCGAACAGCCGTGGCGGCCCGGAGGCGTGTCGGTGTCGCGCGGGCAGGTAGGTTCGGGGGCGTGAGCGCCAACAGAGACGAGCAGAACACCCCGCACCACGACAAGCTGCCCATCCGGATGCTGCACGACCGGGTGCTCGTGCGGCAGGAGACCGGTGAGGGCGAGCGCCGTTCGGGCGGCGGCATCCTGATCCCCGCGACGGCGGCGGTCGGGCGGCGGCTGGCCTGGGCCGCGGTGGTCGCGGTCGGGCAGAACGTACGCACCGTGGAGCCCGGCGACCGGGTCCTGTTCGACCCGGAGGACCTGGCCGAGGTGGAGGTCCGGGGCATCGCCTACGTGCTGATGCGCGAGCGGGACCTGCACGCGGTGGCCGCGGACCGGTTCGAGGGGTCGGAGGACTCCACCGGGCTGTATCTCTAGCCCCCGCGCCACTCCCGCCCGAGAACGCCGGAAGGGGCTGACGACCGTGGTCGTCAGCCCCTTCCGCTGTTCCGGTGCTACTGGCGCCGGGCCGTCTGCGGGGCGACGAAGCCGCCGGGCAGGCCGCCGGTGCCGGGGTCGGCGCCGCCGTCCGTGCCGCCCGTGCCGGGCTGGCCGCCGGGACCGCCGCCCGTGGCGCCCCCGCCGGTGGCCCCGCCGTCGGTGGCCGGACCGCCGCCCACACCGCCGTCGGTGGTGGCGCCGCCCGTGGTCGGGTCGACGGGCGTGGTGCCCTGGGTCGGGGTGCCGGGGATGCCGCCCTCGCCCTGGCCGCCGTCGGTCGGCGTGCTGCCCTGGCTCGGAGTACCGGTGGTGCCGCCGTTGTCCTGGCCCGCGTCGGTGCCCGGCGAGGTCGAGGGCCTGGTGCTGGGCGCCACGACGTCGGCACCGGCCTGGAGCTCCAGGTCGAACGAGGCGACGGGGCTACCGCGCAGCGCGGCCTTCGTGTACTGCGCCCAGATCTCGGTGGGCGGGCCGCCACCGTTCATCCGGGCCGCGCCGAGGGCTCCGTACAGCGGCTTGTGCTTGGCCGTGACCGGGTCCTGGCCCATCACGGAGACGACCGTGGCCAGGTCGGGGGTGTAGCCCGCGAACCAGGCGGCGGTGTCCTCCTCGGCGGTGCCGGTCTTGCCCGCGGCGGGACGGCCCGCGGCCTGCGCGGCCGTGGCGGTGCCGCCCTCGACCACGCTCTTCAGCACGGAGGTGGTGGTGTCGGCGGCCTCACGGGTGACGGCCTGCTTGGTCTTGCGGCCGGGCAGGTCGACCGGGACGCCGTCCTTGCTGACCTTCTCGATCATCGTGTACGTGCCGTGCCGCCCGTGGTTGGCGAGGGTGGCGTACGCCTCGGTCATCTCCAGCACGCTGGCGGTGGCGGTGCCTAGCGCCATGGACGGGGACGGGTAGAAGTCGGGGGTGTCGGCCGGGATGCCGAGGTCGATCGCGGTCTGCTTGACCTTGTCACCGGTGACGTCGGCGGCCATCTGCGCGTACACCGCGTTGACGGACAGGTCGGTGGCCTTGCGGACGGTGATCTGGCCGTACGACTTCTGGTCCTCGTTCTCCGGGTGGTAGGGGGTGCCGCTCCAGCCCGTCACCACACGCTTGTTGGTGCCGTCGTAGTACGTGTTGGGCGTGATGCGCTGGCCGTCCTGCGTGCTGGAGGAGTTCTGCACGGCCGAGGTGAACACGAACGGCTTGAAGGTGGAGCCGACCTGGTAGTCGCCCCGGGTCGCGCCGTTGGTGTACTGCTGCACGTAGTCGATGCCGCCGTACATCGCGACGATCTTGCCGGTCTTCGGGTCGATCGAGGCGCCGCCCGCGCGGACGTAGGTGTCGGCCTTGCGGTTCTTCTTGTCCAGCTGGGAGATCAACTGGTCGTCGACGGCCTTGACGAAGGCGTCCTGCTTGGGCTTCTGGAAGGTGGTCGTGATGCGGTAACCACCCGAGGCGAGCTGCTCCTTGGTCAGGATGTGGTGCCCGGCGAGGTAGCCCTTGACGGCCTCGACGAGGTAGCCGCGCTGGCCGGACATGCCGGTGGAGACGGTCTGCTCCTTCGGCATCGGGAACTTCATGCCGGTGCGCTCGGACTGGGGCAGCCAGCCCTTGGCGACCATGCCGTCCAGCACGTAGTTCCAGCGGGCGAGCGCGGACGCCTTGTTCTCGGGGTGCGCGATGACGTCGTACTCGCTGGGCGCGTTGACCAGCGCGGCGAGGTAGGCGGCGCGGGGCGCGTCGAGGTCGATGGCGTCGCGGCCGTAGTACGCCTGGGCGGCGGCCTGGATGCCGTAGGCGTTGCGGCCGAAGTAGCTGGTGTTGAGGTAGCCCTCGAGGATCTCGTTCTTCGACTTCTCGCGGTCGAGCTTGATCGAGATGAAGAACTCCTTGGCCTTACGGGTGACCGTCTGTTCCTGGGCCAGGTAGTAGTTCTTCACGTACTGCTGGGTGATGGTGGAGCCGGACTGCTTGCCCTTGCCGAGGGCGGTGTTCCAGCCCGCGCGGAGCATCGCCTTGGGGTCGACGGCGGACTCGGTGTAGAAGTCGCGGTCCTCGGCGGCCAGGATGGCGAACTGGGCGGGCTTGGCGATCTGGGCGAGGCCGACGTTCTCGCGGTTGATCTCGCCGTCGCGGGCGAGCTGGGAGCCGTCCGCGTACAGGTAGACGTTGGCCTGCTTGATGGCCAGGGCGTTGGCGGCCGGGATCTTCACCATGGAGTAGCCGAGGAACAGCAGTCCGATGATCACCACCGCGCCGAGCACGAGGGTGCCGAGCACCATCCGCCAGGTGGGGAAGATCCGCCGCCAGCCGGTGCGCTTGGGCCGCTTGGGCTTCTTGCCGCCACCGGCACCGCCGCCGCCCTCGCCGCCGTCGCTGCCGCTGCCGCTCGCCTGCGGGGTGGCGGTGGGCTCGGCGGGGGTGCGGGGCAGCACGGTGGTGGCTCCGGCGGCCGCGGCCGGGGTGGCGGCGGCCGGGACCGGCTCGGGCGCGTCGGCGCCCGTCCTGGCGGTGTCGCCGGACCGGGGCGCGCTGACCCGGCGCAGCACCTGCGTGCTCTCCGCGGGCGGGGGCTGGTCGGCCTTGACGCGCCGGAGCACCTGGGTGCTCTCGGGCGCCTGCTCCGGCTTGCCGCTCGCGACGCGGGGCTTGGACGACCCGGTCGGCGCGTTGATCCGGCGCAGCACCTGGGTGCTCTCCGCGGGCGGGGTCGCCGGGGTCTCCTTGGCGCCGGACTGGGCGGGCACGGCGGGAGCCTGCCCGGACCTGGCCGGGTTCCCGGTGTCCTTGGCCGGGGTGGCCGCCGGGGTGCCCTTGCCGACCGTCTTCTCCGCCGCCGCGTCGGACTTCCCGGCCGGGGCCGAAGGTGCCACCGGGCGGGGGGTGTTCGGGGTCGCGGAGTCGCGCGCGGGGGCGCTCTCCGGCTGCTGCCCGGCCTTGGCCGCGTCGCGGTCGGCCGGACTCTTGGCCGGTTTCGCGTGCGGTTCCGCTGCTGCGGGCCCCCCAGCCTGCTGAGGTTCTTCTCGCGCCCCGCCCTCGTTCGGCTGCTGCGGCTGCGGCTCGTCGCTCATGTCGTGCACGGACTCCTGTTTCGTCGTACGTTCCCGTACGCCTCGTACGCCTTCTGCGCCCCCTGGTTGAAGACTCTCGCACCTGGTGAACCGTTCCCGGATTCCGGCACGCTTCGGTCACGGAAAACGCGTGGCCGTTCGCGGGGCCGGGGGCTAGGCTCCTGCGCTTCGGTTTCGAGCAGTCCGAGGAGGTGGACCGCCGTGGGCGCTGGACGGTTGTACGGGGCCGTCGCGGCAGGTGGGTTCAGACGGTACGCGACCTATCGCGCGGCCACGGCGGCAGGGGTGTTCACCAACACCGTCTTCGGTCTCATCATCGTGTGCACCTACCGTGCCCTGTGGGACGCCCGTCCGCACTTGGGCGGATATGACCAGGCGCAGGCCGTGACCTACGTGTGGCTCGGTCAGGCCCTGCTGTCGACGCTGGCGATCGGCGGCGGGGGCGTCGAGGAAGAGCTGATGGAACGCATCCGTACGGGTGACGTCGCGGTGGACCTGTACCGGCCCGCCGATCTCCAACTGTGGTGGCTGGCGGCGGACCTGGGCCGGGCCTCCTTCCAGCTGCTGGGGCGCGGGGTGGTGCCGTTCCTCTTCGGGATGCTCTGCTTCCCGGCCTACCTGCCCTCGGACCTGGGCACCTGGCTGGCCCTGCTGGTGACGGTGGCGCTGGCGATGCTGGTCGGCTTCGGCATCCGCTATCTGCTGGCGCTGAGCACGTTCTGGCTGCTGGACGGCGCGGGCATCACCCGGATCGCGTGGCTGGCGGGGCACTTCTGCTCGGGGATGCTGCTGCCGCTGAACGTCTTCCCGGGCACGCTCGGCGAGGTGGTCCGGGCGCTGCCCTGGTCGGCGCTGCTCCAGGCCCCGGCGGACGTGCTGCTGGGCCGGGCGAACCTCCTGGCCACCTGGCTGTTCCAGGCGGGCTGGGCGGTGGCGCTGCTGGGCGCGGGGCGGCTGCTTCAGTCGGTGGCGACCCGGCGGGTGGTGGTCCAGGGTGGCTGAGTACGGCCGGGTCCGGGAGGGGGTGCGGGCCTACGGGCTGATCGCCGGGATGTGGGTGCGGTCCACGATGGCGTACCGGGTGTCGTTCGTGATGACCACGTTCGGGAACTTCGCGGCGACCTTCCTGGACTTCGTCGCGATCATGCTGATGTTCTCCCGCGTGGACGCCCTGGGCGGCTACTCGCTGCCGGAGGTGGCGTTCCTGTACGGGCTGTCGGCGGTGGCGTTCGGGCTGGCGGACCTGCTGATCGGCTCGATGGACCGGCTCGGGCGCCGGGTGCGGGACGGCACGCTGGACACGCTGCTGGTGCGTCCGGCGCCGGTGCTGGCCCAGGTCGCGGCGGACCGGTTCGCGCTGCGCAGGCTGGGCCGGGTGACGCAGGGGGTGCTGGTGCTGGGCTGGTCGCTGAGCCGTCTGGACGTGGAGTGGACGGCGGCCAAGCTGCTGCTGATGCCGCTGATGGTGGCGGGCGGCTGCGGGATCTTCTGCGCGGTGTTCGTGGCGGGGGCGGCGTTCCAGTTCCTGGCGCAGGACGCCTCGGAGGTGCAGAACGCCTTCACCTACGGCGGTACGACGATGCTCCAGTACCCGCCGACGGTGTTCACCGTGGAGCTGGTGCGCGGGGTGACCTTCGTGCTGCCGCTGGCCTTCGTCAACTGGGTGCCCGCCGCCTTCGTGCTGGGGCGCCCCTACCCGCTGGGGCTGCCGGGGTGGACGGCGTTCGCCTCCCCGCTGGTGGCGCTGGCCTGCTGTGCGCTCGCCGGGCTGGCCTGGCGGGCGGGACTGCGTTCGTACCGGAGCACGGGGAGCTGAACCGCATGGCGGACGACGACGGTTTCATCACGCTGGAGAAGGTCGGCAAGGTCTTCGAGGTGCGCAAGAAGGCGGGGTTCCTCAAGCGGGTGCGGCACGAGGTGCGGGCGGTGGACTCGATCTCGTTCACCGTGGCGCGCGGCGAGATGGTCGGCTACATCGGGCCGAACGGCGCGGGCAAGTCGACCACGATCAAGATGCTGACCGGCATCCTCACCCCGACCTCGGGCACGCTGCGGGTCGCCGGGATCGACCCGTCGCGCGAGCGGACGCGGCTGGCGTCCCGGATCGGGGTGGTGTTCGGGCAGCGGACGACCCTGTGGTGGGACCTGCCGCTGATCGACTCCTACCGGCTGGCGCACCGCATGTACCGGATTCCGGACGCCCGTTACCGGGAGAACCTGGACCGCTGCGTCGAACTGCTGGAGCTGGGCCCCCTGTTGGACGTACCGGTACGCCAGCTCTCGTTGGGCCAGCGGATGCGCGGCGACATCGCGGCGGCCCTGCTGCACGACCCGGAGGTGCTGTACCTGGACGAGCCGACGATCGGTCTGGACGTCGTCTCCAAGGCCAAGGTGCGCGGTTTCCTGAAGGAGTTGAACACCGAGCGCGGCACGACGGTCCTGCTCACCACCCATGACCTCCAGGACATCGAGCAGTTGTGCTCGCGGGTGATGGTGATCGACCACGGCCGCCTGGTGTACGACGGTTCGCTGACCGGGCTGCACGCCGCCGGGGACGGCGAACGGACCCTGGTGGTGGACCTGGAGCGCGAACTGCCGCCGATCCAGGCGCCGTCGGCGCGGGTGGTGCGGGTGGAGGGGCCCCGGCAGTGGCTGGCGTTCCCGGCGGGGCAGTCGGCGGCCCCGCTGGTGGCGCACATCGCGGCCGGGTACCCGCTGGTGGACCTCTCCGTGCGCGAGCCCGACATCGAGGCGGTCATCGCGAAGATGTACGCGGAGAAGGCCGTCTCGTAGTCTGCTGTCATGACCGACGACGCTGCCCCGGACCGCCGTTCCCCCGGTCCCGTCCCGGACCTCCGCGCCTCCGACGCCGACCGGGAGCGGGTCGCCGAGATCCTCCGCGACGGGCTGGCCGAAGGGCGCCTGGACATGGCGGAGTTCGAGGAGCGGCTGGAGTCGGCGTACCGGGCGCGCACCTACGGCGAGCTGGCCCCGCTGACCCGCGACCTCCCGGCGCCCGGCGTGTCCGCTCCCCCGGTCTCCTTCACCAAGCGGCCGGTGGACGACGGGAGTTGGGCGTCCCGGATCGTCGGCGGCGAGGGCACGTCGACCGGGGCGGTGGCGGTGCTGTCCGGGTTCCAGCGCAAGGGGCGCTGGACGATGCCGAAGAAGTTCAGCTGCTTCGCCTTCATGGGCGGCGGCGAGATCGACCTGCGCGAGGCGTACTTCGCGGACCGCGAGGTCGAGATCAGCTGCATTGCCGTGATGGGCGGTCTGGAGGTGATCGTGCCGCCGGGGGTCGAGGTGGTGGTGCGCGGCATCGGCATCATGGGCGGCTTCGAGCACCTGGCCCCGGACGAGCCCGGCGACCCGGGGGCGCCGCGCGTGATCATCACCGGGTTCGCGTTCTGGGGCGGGGTCGGGGTGGAGCGCAAGCTCACCCGGGCCGAGCGGCAGCGGCTGAAGGAGCTGCGCCGCCAGGACCGCCTGGACCGCCGCGAGGCCCGCCACGAACTCAGGCGGGGCCGCCGCGACGGGCACTGACCGCTACGGCGTGCAGACCTTGGTGAGTTCACCGGCCGCGCGGGTGACCGGGGTGATGTCCGGGGTGTCGTCGCCGTTCCGGACGGCGGTCCGGACGTTCGAGACGGCCGCGTCCAGGTCGTCCACCGCCTTGTTGACGTCGGCGTCGTCCGTCCGGTCGCCGATCTTGTCCAGGTTCTTCTCGATGGAGTCGAGGGAGGCGTCGGTCTGCGTCGGGTCGTTCGCGGCGTTCTCCACGGCCTGCTGGAGGTCGGTGACGCTGTCGGCGATGGCGTCGGCGGTCCGCACGCAGTCCAGGGCCTTGTTCACGGCGTCGCAGCCGGTGGTGAGGCCCACGGTGAGCGTGACGGCCGCGACGGCGGCTATGACGGTGATACGGCCTCGGCGGCGACTGGCGGCCATGCGGTGTTCCTCCCCTGGTACGGCTGGCCGGGCACGCGGGATCGAGCCGCGCGCCCGTACCGTCCAAGACGCCGTCCACCGGGGCGGGGTTGCCCGTACGGCCAGGGGTTTTTTGTGTTCCCTTTACCCGGCCGGTGCCGCCCGGTCCTAAGCGGGCAGGGTCAGGGCGAGGGCGGCCCGCTGGAACTCGGTGAGTTCGGCGCAGCCGGTGACTCCCAGGTCGAGCAGGGCGTTCAGTTCCTCGCGGGAGAAGGGCTCGGCCTCGGCGGTGCCCTGGATCTCCACGAAGCGGCCGTCGCCGGTGCAGACCACGTTCATGTCGGTCTCGGCGCGCACGTCCTCCTCGTAGCAGAGGTCGAGCAGCGGGACGCCGTCCACGATGCCGACCGAGACGGCGCCGACGGTGCCGGTGAGCGGCTGGCGGTTGGCCTTGATCAGCTTCTTGCGCTGGGCCCAGGCGATCGCGTCGGCGAGGGCGACGTAGGCGCCGGTGATGGCGGCGGTGCGGGTGCCGCCGTCGGCCTGGAGGACGTCGCAGTCCAGGACGATGGTGTTCTCGCCGAGCGCCTTGTAGTCGATGACGGCGCGCAGCGAGCGGCCGATGAGGCGGGAGATCTCGTGCGTGCGCCCGCCGATCTTGCCGCGCACGGACTCACGGTCGCCGCGGGTGTTGGTGGAGCGGGGCAGCATGGAGTACTCGGCGGTGACCCAGCCCTCGCCACTGCCCTTGCGCCAGCGGGGGACGCCTTCGGTGACGCTGGCGGTGCAGAACACCTTGGTGTCGCCGAAGGAGACGAGGACGGAGCCCTCGGCGTGCTTGCTCCAGCCGCGTTCGATGGTGACGGGGCGGAGCTGTTCGGGGGTGCGGCCGTCGATGCGAGACATGCGGGTGAGCCTATCGGGAGTGACGCGAGGGGCTCCTCCCCCATGGGAAGAAGCCCCTCGTGCCGGTGAGACTCCGGTGAGGCCCCGGTGGGCCTCAGGTGAGCGGGAAGCTCACATCATGTCTTCGATCTCCGCGGCGATCGGGTCGGCGTCGGTGCCGATGACGACCTGGATGGCGGTGCCCATCCGCACGACACCGTGCGCGCCTGCGGCCTTCAGGGCGGCGTCGTCGACGAGCGAGGAGTCGTGGACCTCGGTGCGCAGGCGCGTGATGCAGCCCTCGATCTCGTCGATGTTGTCGATGCCGCCGAGCCCGGCGACGATCTTCTCAGCCTTGGTGGCCATGATCCTTCTCCCTGATCCGAACGCCAAACGTCCGCGGACTGGTCTACACCACCAGGGGTAGCCCCACCAAACCGCCCCCCGGCACCGGCATGTTCCGCACTCCGCGTAGCCCCGCGATCGCTATTTCACGGGTTACTTATATCCGTGCCATCGTGCTACAACAGGTCTACACCACAAGTGGTGTAGACCACAGACGCTGCCGTCCCCTTCCATGGTCCCAGGGCGGCGCCCTGCCCATCTGGAGGAAGTTGTGACCACGGCCAGCGCCGCGCCCCCGGCCGAGAACAAAAAGGGCGCCAAGGTGATGGGCGTCCTGCAGCGGATCGGCCGCAGCCTGATGCTGCCGGTCGCGGTGCTCCCCGCCGCCGCCCTCCTGGTGCGACTCGGCAGCAACGACATGCTGGGCGACCCCTCGTACCCGGCGTTCCTGACCAAGATCGCCTCCTTCATGGCCGCGGGCGGCAACGCGATCCTGGACAACATGGCGCTGCTGTTCGCGGTGGGCATCGCGATCGGCTTCGCCAAGAAGTCGGACGGCTCCACCGCGCTCGCCGCGGTCGTCGGCTACCTGGTCTTCAAGAACGTGCTGGCCACGTTCACCGACAAGAACCTGCCGAAGGTGGCCACCGCCGTCGACGGCAAGGTCGTCATGGTGAACGCCCCGGTGGACGCCAAGGTCCTCGGCGGCGTCGTGATGGGCATCGTCGTCGCCCTGCTCTACCAGCGCTTCTACCGCACCAAGCTGCCCGACTGGGCGGGCTTCTTCGGCGGCCGCCGTCTGGTGCCGATCCTCTCCGCGCTCGCCGGTCTGCTCATCGGCATCGTGTTCGGCTACATCTGGCCGGTGCTCGGCACGGGTCTGCACAACTTCGGCGAGTGGCTGGTCGGCTCGGGCGCGGTCGGCGCGGGCATCTTCGGTGTCGCCAACCGCGCGCTGATCCCGATCGGCATGCACCACCTGCTGAACTCGTTCCCGTGGTTCCAGGCGGGCGAGTACCACGGCAAGAGCGGCGACATCGCGCGCTTCCTGGCCGGTGACCCGACCGCGGGCCAGTTCATGACCGGCTTCTTCCCGATCATGATGTTCGGCCTCCCGGCCGCCTGCCTCGCGATCGTGCACTGCGCCCGCCCCGAGCGCCGCAAGGTCGTCGGCGGCATGATGTTCTCCCTCGCGCTGACCTCGTTCCTCACCGGCATCACCGAGCCGATCGAGTTCACCTTCATGTTCATCGCCCCGGTGCTGTACGCGATCCACGCGGTGCTCACCGGTGTCTCCTTGGCGCTGACCTGGTCGCTGGGCATGCGGGACGGCTTCGGCTTCTCGGCCGGCCTGGTCGACTTCGGCCTGAACTGGAACATCGCGTCGAACCCGTTGGGTCTCATCCTGGTCGGCCTGTGCTTCGCGGCCGTCTACTACGTGATCTTCCGCTTCGCCATCACCAAGTTCAACCTCCCCACGCCGGGCCGCGAGTCCGACGAGGAGCTGGCCGAACTTCAGAAGGCCGAGGCCAAGTAACCCGGCCGACGTACGCGCGAGGCCCCGGAACCTGAGGAGGTTCCGGGGCCTTCGTCGTGTGTGTGCGGGGCTACAGCTCGTACGTCATGCCGGGCACCGCCAGCTCGACCGGGCCGGAGAAGGTCTCGCGGGCGTCCGCGAGGTTGACCTCGGGGTCGGTCCACGGCGGGATGTGGGTGAGGACCAGCCTGCGGGCGCCCGCCCGGGTGGCGGTCTCCCCGGCCTCGCGGCCGTTGAGGTGCAGGTCGGGGATGTTCTCCTTGCCGTGCGTGAACGCCGCCTCGCACAGGAAGAGGTCGGCGTCCCGCGCCAGCTCGTCCAGCGCCGCGCTGACCCCGGTGTCCCCGGAGTACGTCAGGGTCCGGCCGCCGTGCTCGATCCGGATGGCGTACGCCTCGACGGGGTGCCGCACCCGCTCGGTGTGCACGGTGAACGGGCCCATCTCGAACGTGGACGGCTTGACCGTGTGGAAGTCGAAGACCTCACTCATGGACGACGCCGAGGGCGTGTCGGCGTACGCCGTGGTCAGCCGGTGCTCGGTGCCCTCGGGGCCGTGGACCGGGATCGGCTCGCAGCGGCCGCCCTCGTGCCGGTAGTACCGCGCCACGAAGTACGCGCACATGTCGATGCAGTGATCGGCGTGCAGATGGCTGAGGAAGATGGCGTCGAGGTCGTACAGACCGATGTGGCGCTGCAGCTCGCCGAGGGCGCCGTTGCCCATGTCGAGGAGCAGCCGGAAGCCGTCGGCCTCGACGAGGTAGCTCGAACAGGCCGATTCCGCGGACGGGAACGACCCCGAGCAGCCGACGACGGTGAGCTTCATGGAGCGGAAACCTCCGTTGGCAGAAGCGGGTCGGGAAGCAGCAGGGCAGGGTTGTGCGGTTCGTCGAGCGTAAGGCGCGAAAGCACGGGTCGCTCCTTCGCCAGGGGCCGTTGTGGGCGAACTCACCTGTGCTGTCACCGGTTCGGCTGGACCGGGGGCGCGTGGGGATGAGCCGAGGGCGCGCGGTTGACGGTGCGCGCCGGTAACGTCCTGCGCATGGACACGACCTGGTGGCTGGCGCTGGTGGCGGTGGTCCTGCTGGCCATGGTCGCCACGCTGGTGGACGGCTGGGGACGGGGACACCGGCAGCGCAAGGGCCGCCGACTCCCGCACTCCGCAAGTGAGTTGACCGACCGTCCGCGCGCCGGTGACATCTCGTGGGCCGAGCCGCTGCCGTGCCTGGTGCTGGCGGTGCGCGACGGGCACGCCACGGTCGCCCGGATCACCGGCCGCCCGGAGCAGGAGCGGCCGGGACTGATCCCGCTGCCGGGCGGTGTCCTCGGCGAGGGGCCCCGTTTTCTCGACCCCGGACAGCTGTACGAGGTGCCCGTGGGGGATCTCCGGCACCGGGTGGGCGAGGCCGACCCGGCCCTGTGGGACCGGGTGCGGCACCTGGCCGGTTAGCGGACGCGCACGGTGACCTGCCAGTGCTCGGCGCCGTGGGCCGAGGTCAGTTCGACGGTGCCGGGCTTGTCCGCGCGGTACGCGGCGTTCGCGTCGCCCGGCTGGAGGACGAAGCCCGAGTTGATCGCGGTCAGCGCACCACCCTCCGCCTGGACCGGCTTCCAGGGGCGGGCCTTGTCGCCGTCGAGGGAGAGCCGCAGCTGACCGCCCTTGGCCAGGCACAGGGTGCGCCCGGAGTCGGCGGCGGTCAGCTGGAGCGCGCTCACGCAGCTCTCGTGGGTGGGTGAGGGCGACACGCTCCGGCCCGCGTCGTTCCCTTCCGTCCCTCCGGTCCCGCAGCCCGCCAGCAGCAGGGCCGCCGCGAGCGCGGCGAGAGCGAGGGGTGTCGTACGGCGCATGGGGTCCGCCTCTCCGTCCGGGGCCGGCCGGGACACCGGCACCACTGGTACCGGTGTGACGCACGACCGCCCCGAACGGCTCCCCTACGGGGCATCCACGACAGGCTCTAGGCCCAGAGCTGGCCCTGCAGGGTCTCGACGGCCTCTTCGGTGGTGGCCGCCGTGTAGACGCCGGTGGAGAGGTACTTCCAGCCGCCGTCGGCGACGACGAAGACGATGTCGGCGCTCTCCCCCGCGTTGACCGCCTTGCGGGCGACCCCGAGCGCCGCGTGCAGCACGGCGCCGGTGGAGACGCCCGCGAAGATGCCCTCCTGCTGGAGGAGTTCACGGGTGCGGGCCACCGCGTCCGCCGAGCCGACGGAGAACCGGGTGGTGAGCACGGAGGCGTCGTACAGCTCGGGCACGAAGCCCTCGTCGAGGTTGCGCAGGCCGTACACCAGGTCGTCGTAGCGCGGCTCGGCGGCGACGATCTTCACGTCCGGCTTCTGCTCGCGCAGGTAGCGGCCGACGCCCATCAGGGTGCCGGTGGTGCCGAGGCCCGCGACGAAGTGGGTGACGGAGGGCAGGTCGGCCAGGATCTCGGGGCCGGTGCCGCTGTAGTGGGCGCCCGCGTTGTCGGGGTTCCCGTACTGGTAGAGCATCACCCAGTCGGGGTGCTCGGCGGACAGCTCCTTGGCGACCCGGACCGCGGTGTTGGAGCCGCCCGCCGCCGGGGACGGGATGATCTCGGCGCCCCACATGCCCAGCAGGTCACGGCGCTCGCGGGAGGTGTTCTCCGGCATCACGCAGACCATCCGGTAGCCCTTGAGCTTGGCGGCCATAGCGAGCGAGATGCCGGTGTTGCCGGAGGTGGGCTCCAGGATGGTGCAGCCCGGGGTGAGACGGCCGTCCTTCTCCGCCTGCTCGATCATGTGCAGGGCGGGCCGGTCCTTGATGGAACCGGTCGGATTGCGGTCCTCCAGCTTGGCCCAGATCCGGACGTCGGGGGACGGCGAGAGCCGCGGCAGGCGCACCAGAGGGGTGTTGCCCACCGCGGCCAGCGGGGAGTCGTAACGCATGGGAGCGCGGGGGCCGGTCAGACCATGCCGCCGGCCACGGCCGGCAGGATGGTGACGGTGTCGCCGTCCGACAGCTTGGTGTCGATGCCGTCGACGAAGCGGACGTCCTCGTCGTTCAGGTACACGTTGACGAAGCGGCGCAGCTGGCCGCCGTCGACCACGCGGCCCTGGATGCCCGCGTGCCGGGTCTCGAGGTCGGCGAACAGGTCGGCGAGGGTCTCCCCGGTGCCTTCGACCGCCTTCTGGCCGTCGGTGTACTGGCGGAGGATGGTCGGGATGCGGACCTCGATGGCCATGGTTGCGGGCTCCTTCTCGAAGGGTCGTCGGGGGCTGCGGACTCGGCACGTCAGCAGAAGGCGCGCACCACAGTCAGAACCATGAGCTCATCGTATCGATTCCCGGTCCACCCTCCGGAATCCCGTCCCGGATGATGGACGTTTTCCGACCGGGGAGTGGGATCAGTACGCCTCGACGACCTTGACCTCCTCCTCGGTGACCGCTCCGTCCAGGATGCGGAACGAACGGAACTGGAAGTCGCCGAGGCCGTCGGAGTCCGCCGTGGAGACCAGGACGTAGTGCGCGCCGGGCTCGTTCGCGTAGCCGATGTCGGTGCGGGAGGGGTACGCCTCGGTCGCGGTGTGGGAGTGGTAGATGATCACCGGCTCCTCGTCGCGGTCGTCCAGCTCGCGGTAGAGCTTCAGCAGGTCCTGGGAGTCGAACTCGTAGAACGTGGGTGAGCGCGCGGCGTTCAGCATCGGGATGAAGCGCTCGGGGCGTCCGGCGCCCTCCGGCCCGGCCACCACACCGCACGCCTCGTCGGGGTGGTCCTCGCGGGCGTGGGCGACGATCCGGTCGTACAGGTCCTGGGTGAGGGTCAGCATGCGGGCCAGGATAGGGGGACGGGCCGTCCCGTACCGCAGTGCGGTACGGGACGGCCCGCATGGCGGACGCCTTGAGCGGCGGCCGCCGGGGGTGCCACGAGTACTCCCGGCGGCCAGACGTCCTGGATGGTCCCTTGGCGGTGGGTCTAGCCCACCTTCTCCAGCGCCGGCTCGTCACGCTCGCCGGTCTGCGGCGTGCGGGACTTCATGATCTTCCAGCCGATGCCCAGCGCGACGGCCCAGACGGCCATCACGTACAGGCAGACGCGGGAGTCGGCATCGTACGCGATGATGCCGGTGACGAAGAGCAGGAAGACGATGGCGACGTAGGAGAAGACCGAGCCGCCGGGGGCCGGGAAGGACGAGGCGGGCAGCTTGCCCGCGACGACCTTGCGGCGGTAGACGACGTGGCTGATCAGGATCATCAGCCAGGTCCAGATGCCCGCGGCGGTGGCGACCGAGGTGACGTAGCCGAACGCCTTCTCCGGGACCACGTAGTTCAGCACCACGCCGATGCCCATGAACAGCACCGAGACGGTGATGCCGAGCGCCGGGGTCTTGGTGGAGGACAGCTTGGCGAACATGCGCGGGGCCTCGCCGTTGTCCGCCAGGGTGCGCAGCATGCGGCCCGTGGAGTACATGCCGGAGTTGCAGGAGGACAGGGCGGCGGTGAGGACGACGAAGTTCACGATGCCCGCGCCGGCCGGGATGCCGATCATGGCGAACGCCTTCACGAACGGGCTGACGCCCGGCGCGAACTCGGTCCACTTGACCACGCAGAGGATGACGGTGAGGGCACCGACGTAGAAGAGGGCGATGCGCCAGGGCAGGGTGTTGATCGCCTTGGGCAGCGTCTTCTCCGGGTCCTCCGACTCGCCCGCGGTGACGCCGACCAGCTCGACCGCGAGGTAGGCGAACATGACGCCCTGGAGGGTCATCAGCGAGGAGCCGACGCCCTTGGGGAAGAAGCCGTCGAACTGGTACAGGTTCGCCACCGAGGCGGTGTCACCGGCGGCGCTGAAGCCGAAGGTCAGCACGCCGAGGCCGATGACGATCATGCCGATCAGGGCGGTGACCTTGACCATCGAGAACCAGAACTCCAGCTCACCGAAGAGCTTCACGGAGATCAGGTTGACGCCGAACAGGACCACCAGGAAGACCAGCGCCGTGACCCACTGCGGGACGGCCGGGAACCAGTAGTTGACGTAGATGGCGGCGGCCGTCAGCTCGGCCATGCCGGTCACGACCCACATCAGCCAGTACGTCCAGCCGGTGAAGTAACCGAAGAAGTCGCCGAGGAACTCACGCGAGTACTCGGCGAACGAACCCGACACCGGGCGGTAGAGCAGCAGCTCGCCCAGGGCTCGCATGATGAAGAAGATGATCGCGCCCGCGAGCGCGTACATGAGGATGAGGCTGGGACCGGCCTTGGCGATGTTCGCCCCGGCTCCCAGGAACAGACCGACTCCGACGGCGCCACCAATGGCGATCATCTGGACCTGACGGCTGCCGAGCCCTCGCTCGTAACCCTCTTCAGGGGCTTCGGTGACCTTCTCAGAGGCCATGGTGGTGCGCCTTTCTCCATGCCGACCCGTGGCCTTCACTCGGCCTCGGATCGGGTCTCGATCCCCCCGGAACTGATGGAGTGAGCAGGTCAGCGACCCGCTCGTGCCTGGCCGGCGGTCGCCGGCTCGGTGGCGCACCCGGCCGAACATGGGTGGTGTTCGCCGGGCGATCGTGAAGATTTATCACGGCCGCAATATTGAGCAAAGAGGGGTCCGAGGGCGTCCTGTGGCACACCGCACAGGAAGAACCGGACAAAGTACGCTCAAATGCACCAAAAGTGGCCGCAACGGTAACGCGATCGTTATCCGGAGTTGAGCGTCCTCTGAGCGAACGCGAAAACCGCGTCTACGGCAGCAGAGTCGAGACGAGGGTCTCCTGAAGACCGCCGAGCCAGAGGTAGGCCAGCACCATGGGCTTGCGCGGGTCCTGGTCCGGGAGGCGGTACAGCGGGTCCGTGTCCTCCTCGTCGGAGATCTCCAGCCGGGAGCCGATGGCCAGACGCAGGTCGTTCAGCGCGCCGAGCCACTGCCGGGACTGCTCCGGGGAGAGCTTGAGCACCGCCTCGCCGCCCTCGGCCGAGGACGCGATCTGGTCCAGGGTGCGGATCACCGCGAGGGCGTTCTCCCGCTTCCCGGCGCGCAGGTCGTTCTCGGTGTAGCGGCGGAACTCGGCGGAGTGCGCGTGCCGTTCCTCGGCCTCGGCCGGGTCGGTCGGCTCCTGCTCGGGGTCGGTGTAGGCGTCCGGGAACAGCCTGCGCAGCACCGGGTCGGCGGGCGGCTCGCTGGGGCCCTCGGCGAACAGCTCGGCGAGCGGGTCGCCGCCCGCGTCCTCGGCGGGGCCGGGGCCGATCAGCTCCAGGAGCTGGACGGACAGCGAGCGGATGATGGAGATCTCGACGTCGTCGAGCGCGACGGTCGCGCCGCCGCCGGGGAGCGGTTCGAAGTGTCCGGGCATCTGTGTCGGTTTACTTCCGGTCCTGCTGGAGGGTGGCCCACAGTCCGTAGCCGTGCATCGCCTGCACGTCGCGCTCCATCTCCTCGCGGCTCCCGCTGGAGACGACCGCCCGGCCCTTGTGGTGGACGTCGAGCATGAGTTCGGTGGCCTTGTCCTTCGAGTAGCCGAAGTAGCTCTGGAAGACGTAGGTCACGTAGCTCATGAGGTTGACCGGATCATTGTGGACGATCGTGATCCAGGGGACGTCCGGCTCGGGTACAGCGAAGACCTCTTCCGCCGATTCGGTGCGTTCGATCTCTACGGGCGCGGGTGACGTCACACAGCCATGCTGCCACGCACCCCAGAAATCGTCACACTGACGAAATGGGAGTACCATCCGTCGTCATGAACACAGCGGACCTTGGGCTGCCGGTCGAAGTCCCGTCGACGGCGCTCTTCACGGACCAGTACGAGCTGACCATGCTGCAAGCCGCTCTGAAGGCCGGGACGGCCGAGCGGCGCAGCGTGTTCGAGGTCTTCACCCGCCGCCTGCCGCACGGCCGCCGCTACGGCGTGGTCGCGGGCACCGGCCGGGTGCTGGACGCGGTGGCCAACTTCCGTTTCGACGCGCAGATGCTCGCCTTCCTGGGCGAGCGGGGCATCGTCGACGAGCCGACCCTGAAGTGGCTGGCGGACTACCGCTTCCAGGGCGACATCTGGGGCTACCCGGAGGGCGAGGTCTACTTCCCCGGCTCGCCGCTGCTGCGGGTCGAGGGCAGCTTCGCGGAGTGCGTGCTGCTGGAGACGGTGATCCTCTCCATCCTCAACCACGACTCGGCCATCGCGGCCGCCGCCTCCCGGATGTCCTCCGCCGCGGGCGACCGCCCGCTGATCGAGATGGGCGCCCGCCGCACCCACGAGCTGGCCGCCGTCGCCGCCGCGCGCGCCGCCTACGTCGGCGGCTTCGCCACCACCTCCGACCTCGCGGCGGGCTTCCGGTACGGCATCCCGACCGTGGGCACCTCCGCGCACGCCTTCACCCTGCTGCACGACCAGGAGCGGGACGCCTTCCGCGCCCAGGTCGACGCCCTCGGCGCGGACACCACCCTGCTGGTGGACACCTATGACGTCGCGGAGGCCGTCCGTACGGCGGTGGAGGTGGCCGGGCCCGAGCTGGGCGCGGTGCGCATCGACTCCGGCGACCTGCTGCTGGTCGCGCACCGGGTGCGCCAGCAGCTGGACGAGCTGGGCGCGACGGACACCCGGATCGTGGTCACCTCCGACCTGGACGAGTACGCCATCGCCTCGCTGGCGGCGGCGCCGGTGGACGCGTACGGGGTGGGCACCCAGCTGGTCACCGGCTCCGGGCACCCGACCTGCTCGATGGTCTACAAGCTGGTCGCCCGCGCGGAGTCCGCCGACCCCGCCGCGGAGCTGGTGCCGGTGGCGAAGAAGTCCAGCGGCGGCAAGACCTCCATCGGCGGCCGCAAGTGGGCGGCCCGGCGGCTGGACCGGTACGGGGTCGCGGAGGCCGAGGTCGTGGGCACCGGGCCGGTGCCGGACGAGTTGGCCGACCGGCAGCTGCTGGTCGAGCTGGTCAAGGGCGGCGAGGTCGTCGCGCGTGAGCCGCTGGACGCGGCGCGCGAGCGGCACATCGCGGCGCGGGCGAACCTCCCGCTGTCCGCGACCCAGCTCTCGCGCGGGGAACCCGTCCTTCCGACGGAGTACCTGCACCTGGGCTCGGGTAGCTAGAGCGGGACCGCCGTACGCCCCCGCCATGCCCCCTCCCGCAAGAGGCCGGAAGTCTCTAGGCTCGATTCCTTGGACCCCACTCGAAGGACACCATCATGCGCCGCGCCTTGATCGTCGTAGATGTGCAGAACGACTTCTGCGAGGGGGGCAGCCTCGCGGTGGCCGGTGGGGCGGACGTGGCCGCCGCGATCACGGAGCTGATCGGGCAGGCGGCCGGTTCCGGCTACCGGCACGTGGTGGCCACCCGTGACCACCACATCGCGCCCGGCGGCCACTTCGCCGACAACCCGGACTACGTCAACTCCTGGCCCGCGCACTGCGTCGCGGGCACGGAAGGGGTGGGCTTCCATCCCAACTTCGCCCCCGCCGTCGCCTCCGGCGCGGTCGACGCGGTCTTCGACAAGGGCGCCTACTCGGCCGCGTACAGCGGTTTCGAGGGCACGGACGAGAACGGGCAGTCCCTCGCGGACTGGCTCCGCGCGCGGGACGTCGAGGAGGTCGACGTGGTCGGCATCGCCACGGACCACTGCGTACGGGCCACCGCCCTGGACGCGGCCTCCGAGGGCTTCCGCACGCACGTCCTGCTGGAGCTGACGGCGGGCGTCGCCCAGGAGACCACGGCCCGCGCCCTGGACACCCTCCGCGAGGCGGGCGTCCAGCTGACCGGCAAGCCGGTGGTGAACGCCTAGCCCCAGCCCGCGGGCCCGCCGTGACCGGTCGCGCAGTTCCCCGCGCCCCTGCTATGGCCGGTGCAGACGTTCGGCCTGCGGGCCCGCTGTGGCTTGTCGCGCAGTTCCCCGCGCCCCTGGGTCGGCCCACCTGGGCGGTGTTCTGTGCGTGGCCGGGCCCGTGGGTTGGCCCGCCTGGCCGGTGTCCGGCGCGTGGCCCTCGCCCCTGGGTCGGCCGGGCTGGTCGGTGTCCGATGCGTGGCCCGGGGGCCGCTGGGGGGTTCCGGCCCAGGTCAGCTACCTCAGGGGCGCGGGGAACTGCGCGACAAGCCACGACGGGCCCGCACCCGACCGCTAACGGATGACGCGGATCTCGGGCAAGGGGCCCAAAGCGACACCCTCACGGTCGAGGATCTCCCGCGCGAGCATCCGGGCCCGGCACCACCCCTCGTCCTCGGCGAGAGCCACCTCGCTCCAGCGGTCCACCGCACAATCGGCACTCATCTCCTCGAAGACCGCGTCGATGGCCCGCAGCCCGGCCAGGGTCTCCGCGGCCAGCGCCCCCCGCGGGGCCCGCCAGGCGTCGTCGAAGGTGAGCGCGATCTCGTCGGGCCCCACCCGATGCCGCCGCACCCACGCCACCTGCTCCTCGGCAGAAGCCGCCACCACCAGCAGCGCCCCGCGCACCATCCCCAGCCGCCAGGCGGAATTCCCCTCACTCATCCGAAGATGCTCGCACGCCGCCTACCAGGGGCGCGGGGAACGGCGCGACCAGCCACGGCGGACCCGCGCCCGAAGGACTACCGCTGGACCGGAGCCGAGCGCAGCGCCCGGATGGGCCGCCACAGTCCCGCCCCCTCCGCCGGTGCCGTGCGCCATATGAGCCCGTCGGGGTGGTGGAGGACGGCGGTCACCTCGTCCGGGGTGGGCGGGGCGGCGTTTCCCCGCAGGTAGACCGACCACAGGCCGAGATTCCGCAGCCGGGTCAGGGCCCGCGCACGATTCCCCGCGTGGACGAGAACCCGTACCCCGGCCGAGCCGTGCGGCAGGTTCACCGCCACCACGACCGTCCCGTTCGGCAGCTTGCAGAAGCCTCCTGCGGCCATGCGGTCACATCCCCGTTCAGTCAGGTGTCAATAAGCGATCCACAGGACGCACCTAAACACGATCGGCGGCGACCCGCTAGGGGGTCACCGCCGATACGTCTCTGACCTGCGAAGATGTCGCTTACTTCGCCGCGGGTCCGACTTCCAGCTCGATCGTGGAGCCGTCGTCCGCCTGCTTCTTGATCTTGATCTTGGTGTTGGTGTCAGTGACCTTCACGCCACCGGTGGGGTTCGACGGGTCCCAGTACGTGTTCGTGCGGTCGTTGAAGACCGCCACCCCGTTCTGCGCCTTGATCTTCGTCACCACGCCCGCCTTGTGCAGCGTGATGCCGTCCGTCGGGTCGAGCGAGAACGGCGAGTCGTACGCCTGCATCCGGTTGCGGAGCAGCGTCCCGTCGGACCACTTCAGCGCCTTCGGGTGGGCGTCGACCGGCAGGATCAGACCGGTGCCCGGGTGCGCGTCGGCGTTGGTGTTGTTGTCCGCCTGGGAGGTGTCCCACTTCCAGATCAACAGGCCGTCCTGGTACGGGTAGTGCTCCACCCAGTCGGGCCGGTCGGTGCCGGTGTAACCGAAGTTGTACGGGCCGACCTTCAGCGTCTTGTCGTACGACACGTACTGGCGGTTCTCCGCGAGGTAGTACTGCGCGTAGTCCTTGGTGAAGGACGCGCCGATGCGGGAGAACCCGGTCGCGGCCCAAGCGGCGTCAGCCGTCTCGGCGTTGTCGGAGAACAGCGGCGTGCCGTCCGCGGTGACCGTGATCTCGTCGGCCGCGAAGCCCTTGAGGGCGGCCCCGCCGTCCGTCTGGTAGCGGAAGCGGAGCTGGATCTTCTTGCCCGCGTACGCGTCCAGCGAGTACGACAGCTTCTTGTAGCCGTCGACCGTGCCGGTCAGCGCGGGCTTGTCGGAGCCGTCGCGCGGGATCGGCTTCCCGTCCACCGTGCCGTCCAGGGCGGTCCAGTTGGCACCGTCCGTGGAGACCTCGGCGTAGAGGTAGTCGTAGCCGGCCTCGATCTCGTACCAGCCGTCCAGGCCCAGGGTGGCCGAGGACTTGCCGGTCAGGTCGACCGAACGGGTCAGCGTGTTCTTGAGGTTGTCACCGCTGCCGCTCCACCACTGGGTCGCGCCTTGGGCCGGGGTGACGATCTCGGTCTTGACCGCCTTCTTCGGCAGCGTGACCAACAGGGCCTGGCGGTACTTGGTGTTGTACTCCGCGAGGCCGAGCTTGTGCCAGGAGGAGACGCCCGCCTTGGCGGTGTCGTAGGTCAGCCAGCCGAGCTGGAGCTTGTCCCACGCGTTCATGTCGCCGGGCAGGTCGCCGATGGCGTCCTTGCCGGTGCCGAGCCAGGAGCCGGAGGACATCAGGGTCCAGAAACCGGTGGAGTTGTCGCCGCCCGCGGTGTCGTACTCGTCCGGCAGACCGAGGTCGTGGCCGTACTCGTGGGCGAAGACGCCGAGTCCGCCGTTCTCCGGCTGGATGGTGTAGTCGCCGACCCAGACGCCGGTGTCGCCGACCGGGGCGCCGCCGAGCTTGTTGCCCGTGGGGCCGGTCGCGCCCGCGTCGGTGCCGAACGCGTACCAGCGGTGCGCCCAGATGGCGTTCTCGCCCTCGGCGCCGCCGCCCGCGGACTCGTCCTCACCGGCGTGCACGATCTGGAAGTGGTCGACGTAGCCGTCCGGCTCGTTGAAGTCGCCGTCGCCGTCGTAGTCGTAGCGGTCCCACTGGTCGTACTGGGCCAGGTCGGCCTTGATGGCGGCGTCGGACTTGCCGGCCGCCTTCTGCCCGGCCACCCAGGACTTCAGGCCGTCGCCGACCACGTTCCACACGCTGGTGCAGTTGGTCTGGCCGCAGGCGTTGTTGCCGTAACGGGCCTCGTTGTAGGGGACCTTGACCCAGTCGGAGACCTCGCCGTCGACCGAGTAGCGGCCCGAGGACTGCTTCTCGTAGTACTTCTTCAGGGACTCGGTCTTGGCGCCGGTGCCGAAGTAGAGGTCCTGGTAGTGCTTCTGGTTGTAATCCGCCTGCCAGGCCGTGGAGTTGTCCTTCTTGCGGTCCGGCGCGGCGATCTTGTTGTGCAGCGGGCCGGGGGTGCCGCCGAACTTGGGGTCGGTCTGGTCCCCGAACTCCACCAGGATGGTGAAGATCTTGTCGGTCTTCTCCCGGCTCAGCTCGACGTACTTGTCGTCGCCCTTCTTGCTCTTGAGCTGGACGACCTTGGAACCGTTGCGCTCCTTCGCCGTGGCCTTGCCCGCGATGAGCTGGTTCAGGGCCTCCTGGCGCTGAGCGTCCTGGGTCTTGCTCAGCGGGCCGTCGAGGTCGTGCTCCCGCTGTCCGGCCGGGGCCGGGTCGTGCCGGTTCTGGGCCGCCGGGCGGGCCATCGTGCCTGCCTCCGCCACGGCGAACGTGGCGAAGGTGGCGGACGACGCCGCGAGGGCCACACCTATCGCTGCGGCTCTGAACGTCCAGGGTCTGCTGGTCACTTGAGATCCTCCCCCGCGCCGCGCGCACGGCAGGAGGGTTTCCGGACCTTGGAAGATCCGTGCGCGCACGATCAACGCGTGTAGTCAAGTGCCGTAATTTGACTAGAGGTTCAGCAGAAAAGACAGACCTTGACTTGTGCAGGACAAGTGCACTATGCGGAGTTGGCGTCCGCTTTACGAACGCGCGTGCTGGCCGAACGGGCGCGTACATAAGCCCAGTTGGCGTGGACCATGACTCCGTGCGCCCCCTGTGCACCGCCCCCTGGGGTGAGGTGGGGCTTACCTGACACAGGACTCGGGCATGCACGCGAATAGAGTCGAAATGGCGCCCCAGCTCACCCCACTACCCCCGTCTTCCGAGGACACGATTGCCATGCCTCGTCCGACCGTCGCACAGCTCGTCTACGGTTCCTGCACCGTGGTCCTCTCCACCGTCGCCATGCTGGCCCTGTCCCAGACCGAATCGGGCCTCGGTGTCACCGTCATCGCGCTGGCCGCGCTCGCCCTCGGGCTGCTCGTGGCCATGACGGTGCCGCTGCCCAGGCCACGACCGGCCCGGTCCACCACCGCCGGGCAGACCCCGGCCGAGCCCGCGCGGCTGGCCGAGCGCCGCCGCCCCGTCGGCGCCTCGTCGGAGTCGGTACGCGGCCGCGCGGCCTCCTGACACCGCGCACGCACCACACCGGAGCGGCGGGCCGGGGACTCCTCCCCCGCCCGCCGCTCCGGTGTGCCGCGCCCCTGCCCGGTCAGGTGGTGGCGACCACCACCGTCTTCGCCGCCTTGTCGTGCAGACCCTGCTTGTACGGGCGGTCGAAGTAGCTCCAGCCGCCGCAGATCGCGGTCCAGACGCAGGCGCAGCAGAAGGCGAACGGCAGCCACAGCACCAGCGCCCGGATCAGCGAGGACTGCCGGGAGGGGGTGGCGCCGTCGTGCAGGTTGGCCACCCGCATCTTGAACCAGCGCATCCCGAGCGTCTGCCCGGTGCGGGCGATCAGGATGGTGTCGTAGGCGACGTAGAGGACGGCGGCGATGATGGACTGGCCGAGCGACTTGCCGACCTCCATGCGGTCACCGTTCACGTCGTACTGATGCACCCCGAACGCCCAGGTCAGCAGCCATACGGCGATACCGACGATGATCATGTCGATGATGCGGGCGACGGTGCGCTTGCCGCTGTCCGCGAGCGGGGGCATCCCCGCGAGGGGGTCCCCGGGACGACCGGGACCGCCGGGACCGCCGGGCCCTTGAGGCCCGCCCCCGTAAGGGCCACCCCCGTAGGGGCCGCCGCTGCCTCCGTAGGGCCCGCCACCACCCCCGTAAGGGCCGCCCGAGCCCGAGCCGTAGGGGTCGCCGCCCTGGGGCGGGGGCTGCTGGGCGCCGTACGGACGGTCGTACGGTGAGCCCGACCCCTGGTCCGACGGGGGCCGCTTCCGCAGCGGGTCGTCGTCGGGGGGCTGCGCTCCGGAGCCGGGGGGCGGTTCGCTGCTCATGGCACCGAGTCGACCGCGAACACCCCGCCCCCGCACCCGGCGGGCGGCCGTACGGGGGACGCTATTCGGCCACGAAGGTGTGCGCCGCCTTGTCGTGCCAGCACTGGCGCCACGGCCGGTCGAACAGCCCCCACAGCACCCCGACGACCCCGATGACGAGGACCCCGGGCACGCTGTAGACCAGCCAGCGGCGCAGCGCGGCCCCGAAGGACGGGGGTTCGTGCCCCTCGATGTCCCGCACCTGGATGCCGCAGAGCCGCTTGCCCAGGGTGCGGCCCCAACGGGCGGTCGGCAGCACCTCGTACACCACCCCGAAGACGAGGAGGACGCCGAACACGATGGCCAGCGAGGTGCCGGTGGTGCCGTCTAGCAGCCAGACGGTGACGGTGCGGCCGGACAGCCGGGCCGCCTCGATCTTGCTCTGCACATGGTCGACGGCACGCACCCCGAGCGGGACCGCGGCGGCCGCCGTCACGGCGCCGATGAACACGTTGTCGATCAGACGGGCGGCGAAGCGCTTGCCGAGACCGGCCGGGCGGGCCTCCCCCTGGCGCCGCACGGCCGCGAGGAACGGGTCCTCCACCGGCGGCTTCCACGGCACGACGGGCTGCTCCTCGCCGGACCCGGCCAGGTGGTGCACCTGCTGCGCCCAGGAAGCCTGACCGCCACCGGGTCCGGGGGCAAGGGGGCCCTGAGGCCGGGGCTGAGGCTGGGCCTGGGGCGGGAGCGCGGAGGCAGGGGCGGCCGCTTGCGGGAAGCCGGGCCGGTCCCCGCCGGGCTGTCTGCGGGGGTCGGCCGGGGCGGGTGTCCCCTGCCCCGGCACCTGGGGTGCGACGGCCGCCCGGGCGGCGGGCCCGGCGGCGGCGTCGGCGGCGGTCCCGAACCCCGCCGGTCCGCCCAGTGGCCCCTGAGCCGCGGCCGACGGAGGCGCGGTCCGCCCGGAACCCCCGCCCTCCGGGGCGTCCCCCGCCCGCACCCGCCGGAACGTCATCGTCCCGTCGTCCCGCAGAGCCCCCGCGGCCGGGCCCGGAGTCGGGCGCCGGAAGAGGAACGTGTCCGGAGGCGCCTCGCCCTGGGCCCCCGGAGCGTCGGCGGAGCCCTCCTCGAAGAAATGCGGACCCGTCTCCTCCACCGGGGGCGTGTCGGGGCCGGAGGTTGACGGCGCGGTGAGCGGCTCGCCGTCCGCGGGGGCGGGGCGGCTGGTGCCCGGCACCCAGGCGGCGCCGTTCCAGTAGCGGACGTAGCCGGGGATGGACGGGTCCGGGTAGTAGCCCTCACGGGGCCTGTCGTCACCGTGGGCCGGCGTAGGGGCGCTCATGTCCGTCGTCCCGTATCTGCTCGGGGGTGGAAGGGAGCCTCCACATCTATCAGACCCGAGGCGCCCCATACCCCGCTCCGGCCGGAGCCGACCCCTTCCGGGCGATGCCGTGGGGGCGCGCGACGCCGGTTGGAAAAAAATTTCCGGGAACCCGCGTAATGACCGCGCCCCTGCCCCCTCTCTCCTGGCACGGGCCCGTCCGAGCGGCCCCCGGTCAGCCGAAGGAGACAGATCATGGAGCACACGGTGGTGGAGCGGGAACTCGAGCTGAGGCTCATCCTTTCGCCCGAGCGGAGCATCCCGGTCCCGGCCCGGCTCGCGTACCGGTCCGACGACCCCTACGCCGTGCACATCACCTTCCACGTCAACTCCGACTTCCCCGTGCACTGGACGTTCGCCCGGGAACTGCTGGTGGAGGGCGTGTTCCGGCCGTGCGGGCACGGGGACGTGCGGGTGTGGCCGACGAAGGTGAACGGCCGCAGCGCGGTGCTGATGGCGCTCAGCTCGCCGGACGGCGACGCCCTGCTGGAGGCGCCCACCCCGCAGGTGTCCGCCTGGCTGGAGCGGACGCTGCGGGCGGTGCCGCCGGGCGCCGAGGCCGCCCAGCTGGGCATCGACGACGCCCTCGACCAGCTGCTGGCCCGGTGAGGCGCCCCAGCTCGAAAGGGCTCGGCTCAGAAGAGCTTGCCGGGGTTGAGGATGCCGAGCGGGTCGAAGACGTCCTTCACGGCCCGCTGCATCTCCAGCCCCACGGGGCCGAGTTCGCGCGCCAGCCACTCCTTCTTCAGCACCCCCACCCCGTGCTCGCCGGTGATGGTGCCGCCCAGTTCGAGGCCGAGGGCCATGATCTCGTCGAAGGACTCGCAGGCACGGCGGGACTCGTCCTCGTCGAGGGCGTCGAAGCAGACGGTGGGGTGGGTGTTGCCGTCCCCGGCGTGGGCGCACAGCCCGATGGTCAGGTCGTACTTGGCGGCGATCCGCTCGACGCCCTCCAGCATCGCGCCGAGCTTCGAGCGGGGCACGCACACGTCGTCGATCATCGTGGTGCCCTTGACCGCCTCCAGCGCGACCAGCGACATCCGCCGTGCCTGGAGCAGGAGTTCGGACTCGGCGGCGTCGTCGGCGGCGACCACCCCGGTGGCCCCGGCCGCCTCGCACAGGGCGCCGACGGCGGCGAGGTCGGCGGCGGGCTCGGGGGTGTCGAAGGCGGCCAGCAGCAGCGCCTCGGTGGTCTCCGGCAGCCCCATCCGGGCGAAGTCGTTGACCGCCTTGACGGTGGTGCGGTCCATCATCTCCAGCAGCGAGGGCACGTGCCCGCCCGCCATGATCGAGCACACCGCGTCGCACGCCTCGGCGGCGGTGGCGAACTCGGCGGCCAGCACCAGTTGCCGGGGCGGCTTGGGCCGGAGCCCGAGCACGGCGCGGACCACGATGCCGAGCGAGCCCTCGGAGCCGACGAACAGCCGCGTCAGGTCGTACCCGGCGACGCCCTTCGCGGTGCGGCGGCCGGTGGACATCAGGCGGCCGTCGGCGAGCACGACGTCCAGCCCGAGGACGTACTCGGCGGTCACCCCGTACTTGACGCAGCACAGGCCGCCCGAGGCGGTGCCGATGTTGCCGCCGATGGTGCAGGTCTCCCAGCTGGAGGGGTCCGGCGGGTAGTACAGGCCGTGTTCCTCCACCGCGCGGGAGAGCACGGCGTTGACGACGCCCGGTTCGACGACGGCGATCCGGTCGACGGGGCTGATCTCCAGGATGCGGTCCATCTTGGTGAGGGACAGCACGATGCAGCCCTCGGAGGCGTTGGCGCCGCCGGACAGCCCGGTGCGGGCGCCCTGCGGGACGACCGGTACGCGCAGCTCGGTGGCGGTGCGCAGCACGTGCTGGACCTGTTCGACGGTGCGTGGCAGGACCACGGCGGCGGGGGCCCCGGCCGGGCAGAAGCTCGCCATGTCGTGGGCGTAGGAGGCGGTGACGTCGGGATCGGTGAGCACGGCCCCGGCGGGCAGCCCCGCCAGCAGCGCTTTGGTGAGGTTCTCGGCGGGCGTGGTGTCGCCGTCGCGGGGTGCTTCGATACGGCTCATGATCACAGCGTGGCACTCGGGGCCATCGGTGTGAACCCCGCACGCGCCGTGCTTGGGCCGACCGGATGTGGTCGTCATATTGACGCACAGTGAGCGGCATGGCGAAGAGACAGTACGGCGACTCCCGGCCCGGTACGTCCCTGGTGGCCGAGCCTCCGCCGCACCGGCCCCGGCGATGGCTGGGCCGCACGCTGCTCACCCTGGTGGCGGGCGGGGCGGCGGCGAGCGCGGCGCTGACGCTGCTGCCGCGGGAGGCGCCGCAGCGGGCCCCGCACCGGCCCCCGGCACCCGCGCCCGGACCGCAGGCGCGGGCGCTGACGGCGGTCACCGCCGGGCTCCCCGCGGCGCTGCCCGACCTGACGGAGCTGATCACCCGGCAGGAGA
The DNA here is from genome assembly GCF_044747085.1 of Streptomyces sp. NPDC090119. Classification (NCBI taxonomy): domain Bacteria; kingdom Bacillati; phylum Actinomycetota; class Actinomycetes; order Kitasatosporales; family Streptomycetaceae; genus Streptomyces; species Streptomyces sp. NPDC090119. The sequence continues at coordinate 1,071,742 of NZ_JBIVDK010000002.1, forward strand.
ACGGGGTACGGGCCCGGCCCGCCGACGCGCGCGCCTGGGCGGTGCTCGGCACCGCCTACGTGGCGCGGGCCGGGCGCACGGCCGACGCGACCGACCTCCCGCGCGCCGAGCGGGCCCTGGACACCTCCCTGAAGGCGAAGGCCGCCGCGAACACCGAGGCGCTGGCCGGGCTGACCGCGCTGGCCAACGCCCGCCGGGACTTCGCCTCGGCCAAGCGGTACGGCGAGCAGGCGCTGAAGCTGACCCCGAAGCGCTGGTCGGCGTATCCCCCGCTGATCGACGCGTACAACGGGCTCGGTGACTACACCGCCGCCCGGAGCACCCTGGACAAGCTGATGGCGCTGCGCACCGCCCCCGCGGACCGCCCGGCGGTGATGGCGCGGGCGTCGGCCGTGTACCGGGACCGGGGCTGGCGGGAGGACGCGGCGGCCCAGCTGACCGACGCGGCCGCGGCCGCCGGTACGCCCGCCGAGCAGGCCGCCTACCGTGCCGGAATGGGCCAGTTGGCGTGGGAGCGCGGTGAACTCCCGGATGCGCTGCGCCAGTTCACCGAGGCCCTCCGTCTGGACCCGGCCGAGGCGACGGCGGGCGCGGGCCGGGCCCGTACCCTCGCCGCCCAGGGGCGTACCGCCGACGCGCTCACCGCGTACCGCACCGCCCTCTCGAAGCGGCCGGACGCCGAAGTCACCCTGGAGCTGGCTGAGTTGTACGAGTCGCTGAACCGCACCCAGGACGCCGAGGCGCAGTACGCGCTGGTGCGGAAGCGGGCGGAGAGGTCGGCGGCCGACGGGGTCGACGAGGAGCTGGTGCTCGGGCGGCTGGAGGCGGACCACGGGGACCCGCAGGAGGCGGTGACCCGGCTGCGCGCGGAGTACGAGCGGCAGCCCGGTATCGAGGTGGCCGACGCGCTGGGCTGGGCGCTGCACCGGGCGGGCGACGAGGAGGAGGCGCTGAAGTACGCCACCGTCGCCACCGACCGGACGAAGGGCGGCGGGGTGCGCAGCTCGTCGCACGCCTTCCACCGGGGCATGATCGAGTACGAGCTGGAGCGGTACGGGTCCGCCCGGCGCCACCTTCAGGACGCGCTGCTGGTCAACCCGGCCTTCTCCCCGCTGTGGGCGGCCGAGGCGCGGGCGACGCTGAAGGACATGGGCGAGGTGACCGGGGGCCCGCTGCCCGCCGACGTGCTGTGAGCCGGGGGCGCGACCGCTCCTCGCGCCCCCGGCTCAGCCTGTGCGGAGCCGGGTTACAGGTTGCCCCGCTTCTCCTGCTCCCGCTCGATGGCCTCGAAGAGGGCCTTGAAGTTGCCCTTGCCGAAGCCCATCGAGCCGTGCCGCTCGATGAGTTCGAAGAACACCGTCGGCCGGTCCTGGACCGGCTTGGTGAAGATCTGCAGCAGGTAGCCGTCCTCGTCGCGGTCGGCGAGGATCTTCAGCTCGCGCAGGGTCTCGATCGGCACCCGGGTGTCGCCGACCCACTCGCCGAGGGTGTCGTAGTAGGAGTCCGGGGTGTCGAGGAACTGGACCCCGGCCGCGCGCATGGTGCGTACCGTGCGCACGATGTCGTTGGTGGCCAGCGCGATGTGCTGCACGCCGGGGCCGCCGTAGAACTCCAGGTACTCGTCGATCTGGGACTTCTTCTTGCCGACGGCGGGCTCGTTGAGCGGGAACTTCACCTTCAGGGTGCCGTCCGCGACGACCTTCGACATCAGCGCGCTGTACTCGGTGGCGATGTCGTCGCCCACGAACTCCTTCATGTTCGTGAAGCCGAGGACGTTGTTGTAGAACCCCACCCACTCGTCCATCTTGCCGAGTTCGACGTTGCCGACGCAGTGGTCGATCGCCTGGAAGGTGCGGCGGGCGGGCGGCTCGACGATCGGGTCCGCGGCGACGAAGCCGGGGAGGTAGGGGCCGTCGTAGCCGGAGCGCTCGACCAGGGTGTGCCGGGTCTCGCCATAGGTGGCGATGGCGGCGAGGACGACGGTGCCGTGCTCGTCCTTCACCTCGTGCGGCTCGGTGAGCGGGCGGGCGCCGTGCTCGACGGCGTACGCGAACGCGGCGCGGACGTCCGGCACCTCGATGGCCAGGTCCACCACGCCGTCGCCGTGCTCGGCGACATGCCGGTCCAGGAACTCGCCCCAGGGGGTGGTGGGCCGGATCACCGAGGTGAACACGAACCGGGCGGCGCCGTTCTCCAGGACGTAACTCGCGGTCTCGCGGCTGCCGTTCTCCGGTCCGGAGTAGGCGACCAGGCGCATGCCGAAGGCACTGGAGTAGTAGTGCGCGGCCTGCTTGGCGTTGCCCACGGCGAAGACGACCGCGTCCATTCCCTTGACCGGGAAGGGGTCGGCCTGCCGGGCGGTGTCGGGAGTGTGCTGAGTGGTCTGCGTCATGTTCGAAGGGTGGCCCCGCTCTGCAAGGTGCGCAATAGTTCGCGTATTCGCTGGTCACCCTGTTCAGCCTTACGGCGGTACCGGCGGACTTTCTGTACAGGATGACCATCACGGGAGGGCGTCGTGGCGATCGATGAGCTGGACGGGCAGATCATCGTGCTGCTGGCCGAGGAGCCGCGGATCGGGGTGCTGGAGATGTCCCGGCGGCTCGGGGTGGCGCGCGGCACCGCCCAGGCCCGCCTTGACCGGCTGCGCTCGCGTGGGGTGATCCGGGGCTTCGGCCCGCAGGTGGACCCCTCCGCGCTCGGCTATCCGGTGACCGCGTTCGCCACCCTCCAGATCCGGCAGGGCCAGGGCGCGGACGTCCGGGCGTACCTGGACGGGGTGCCGGAGGTGCTGGAGCTGCTCACCACGACCGGCACCGGGGACATGCTGTGCCGGCTGGTGGCCCGCTCCAACGCCGATCTGCAGCGGGTCATCGACCGGGTGGTGGGCTTCGACGGCATCGTGCGGGCCTCCACGGCGATCGTGATGGAGAACCCGGTACCGCTGCGGATCATCCCGCTGGTGGAGCAGGCGGCGGGGGAAGCCCTCGATTAGCAGCTCGGGATCTTTCCGGTGCCCTTCTCCAGGGCGACCAGGGAGTCCACGGCGCCGTCCAGGTTCGTGACCGGGATCAGGCGCAGGCCCTTGGGCAGGTTGGTGTGGGCGTCGGCGCACTCGGCCTTCGGCACCAGGAAGACGGTGGCGCCGTCGCGCCGGGCGGCCTGCGTCTTCAGGGCCACCCCGCCGACCGCGCCGACCTTGCCCGCCGCGTCGATCGTGCCGGTACCGGCGATGGTCCGGCCGCCGGTGAGGTCGCCCCCGGCGCCGTCGCCGTCCAGCTTGTCGATGATGCCCAGGCTGAACAGCAGGCCCGCGCTGGGCCCGCCCACGTCGGCGAGGCGCAGGGTGACCTTGACGTCGTCGGGGCTCTTGCCCAGGTGGTCCAGCGCCGCGCTGGTCGCCGCGTCCTGGGACTGCCGCATCTGGGCGGTGTTGTGCTGCTCGATCTCCTTGATCGTGTCCCCGGTCGGGTACACCGCGTCGTACGGCATGACCGCGCGGTCCTCGCGGAACCAGTTGTCGACCACCTGCCCGAGCGACACGCGCGTCCCCGGCGAGGTCGCCTCGATGGTCGTCATCCGCAGCTGACCGGAGGTCGTCCGGGACCGCGCGCCCGCCACGGTGATCACCGGGGTGCCGTCGTTCTTGCCCAGCACGTTCGCCGTCATCCCCGGCTGCGCCACCGCGAACGGCAGCGGCGCGAACACCGCGACGGCGACCAGCCCCACGACGGGCAGGGCGCAGAGGGCGATGGTCCGGGAACGCGAGAGACGTGAGAGCACGGAGTAAATCTAACGCGCGGCCTCCGCGCCGAGCGGTGCCGGTACGCGCTACCTCAGCGCGTCCGCGACCTCGCGCGCCGCTTCCAGCACGCGGGGGCCCACCCGCTCCGGGACCGCGTCGGTGAGCATGACGACTCCCACGCTGCCCTCGACGCCGGTGACGCCGAGGAGGGGGGCGGCGGCGCCGCTCGCGCCCGCCTCGAGTTCGCCGTGGGTGAGGGTGTAGCCGGGGTCGGCGGACGGGGAGTGGCGGGCGGCGAGGATGGCCTTGCCCGCGGCCCCGCGTTCCAGGGGGTGCCGGAAGCCCGCGCGGTAGGCGACGTGGTAGTCCGTCCAGGTCGGCTCGACCACGGCGACGGCGAGCGCCTCCGTACCGTCCACCAGGGTCAGATGGGCCGTGGCGCCGATGTCCTCGGCCAGGGAGCGCAGCGCGGGCAGGGCCGCCTCGCGTACCAGCGGATGCACCTGGCGGCCGAGCCGCAGCACCCCCAGTCCGACGCGGGCGCGGCCGCCGAGGTCGCGGCGGACGAGCGCGTGCTGCTCCAGCGTGGCCAGCAACCGGTAGACCACGGTCCGGTTCACGCCCAGCCTGCCGGAAAGTTCGGTGACGGTCAGCCCGTGGTCGGTGTCGGCGAGCAGCTTGAGGACGCGCAGTCCCCGGTCGAGCGTCTGGGAGGTCTCCGCGGTCACGACGCCCCCTCCTTCTGCGGTGAGGTCGGCGTCCCCCGAGCGCGCGCGTCACCGAGCCCCGTCGGCGACGCGTTCCAGAGGCCGCCGATCGGCAGGACGGCCCGGCGGCTGTCGGACCCGTCGCTTCACGGCTGCGCTCCGCGGCGGCGCTGCCACGGGGCGTGTGCGTAGCGGGACAGTAGCGAGCCGGTCCGCTCAGCGGAAGACTCGGTCCAGAATCCGGTCAGTACCGGTCGCGACCTGCCAGTGTTCGTCCGCATACGCGCTCCGGCGCACGCCGTCAGCGCATCCGGGTCGCCCACTCCCCCATCTTGGCGATGCGCTGCTTGAGCTGTCCGGCGGTCGCCTCCGCGCTCGCGGGTCCGCCGCAGACCCGGCGCAGCTCGGTGTGGATCACGCCGTGCGGCTTGCCGCTCTGGTGGACGTAGGCGCTGACCATGGTGTTGAGCTGCTTGCGCAGCTCCATCATCTCCTTGTGGCTGACCACCGGCCGCCGCTCGGCGGGCAGCTCCCGCAGGTCGGCCTCGCTGTCCGGTCGCTTCTTGCTGTGCGCGATCTGCCGGGCCTGCCGCTTCTGCAGCAGCATCTGCACCTGATCGGGCTCCAGCAGTCCGGGGATGCCGAGGTAGTCCTGCTCCTCCTCGCTTCCCGGGTGGGCCTGCATGCCGAACTCGGCGCCGTCGTAGAGGACCCGGTCGAAGACGGCCTCGGACTCCAGCGCCTCGAAGGAGAACTGCTCCTGCTCGCCGGTGTCCTCGTCCTCCTGCCGGTTCGCCTCGTCCATCTCCTTCTCGGACTCGGCGTACGGGTCCTCCTCGCCCTGCTTCTTCGGCTTGTCGAGGGCGTGGTCCCGCTCCTTCTCCATCTCGTTGGCGAAGGTCAGCAGGTCGGGGACGGTCGGCAGGAACACGGACGCGGTCTCGCCTCGCCGCCGGGACCGTACGAAACGGCCGACGGCCTGGGCGAAGAACAGCGGGGTGGAGATGGTGGTGGCGTACACGCCGACGGCGAGCCGGGGCACGTCGACGCCCTCGGACACCATGCGGACCGCGACCATCCAGCGGTCGTTGCTCGCGCTGAAGTCGTCGATGCGCTGGGAGGCGCCGGTGTCGTCGGAGAGGACGAGGGTGGCCTTGGTGCCGGTCAGCTCGCGGATCAGCTTGGCGTAGGCGCGGGCGGACTCCTGGTCGGAGGCGATGACCAGGGCGCCGGCGTCCGGGATGGCCTTCCTGACCTCGGTGAGCCGCTGATCGGCGGCGCGCAGCACGCTCGGCATCCACTCGCCGCGCGGGTCGAGCGCGGTGCGCCACGCCTGGCTGACCGCGTCCTTGGTCATCGGCTCGCCGAGCCGGGCGGCGATCTCGTCGCCCGCCTTGGTGCGCCAGCGCATCTGGCCGCTGTAGCTGAGGAAGATGACGGGGCGCACGACGTGGTCGGCGAGCGCGTTGCCGTAGCCGTAGGTGTAGTCGGCGGCGGAGCGCCGGATGCCGTCGTTTCCCTCCTCGTACGTGACGAAGGGGATCGGGTTGGTGTCCGAGCGGAACGGCGTACCGGTCAGCGTCAGCCGCCGGGTCGCGGGCTCGAACGCCTCCAGGCACGCCTCGCCCCAGGACTTGGAGTCACCGGCGTGGTGGATCTCGTCCAGGATCACCAGGGTCTTGCGCTGCTCGGAGCGGTTGCGGTGCAGCATCGGGCGTACGCCGACACCGGCGTAGGTGACCGCGACCCCGTGGTAGTCCTTGCCGACCGGGCCCGCGCTGTACTCCGGGTCCAGCTTGATCCCTATCCGCGCGGCGGCCTCCGCCCACTGCTTCTTCAGGTGCTCGGTCGGCGCGACGACGGTCACCTGCTGCACGACGTGGTGGTGCAGCAGCCAGGAGGCCAGCGTCAGCGCGAAGGTCGTCTTTCCGGCACCGGGCGTGGCCACGGCCAGGAAGTCACGCGGCTGCTCCTGGATGTACTTGTCCAGCGCCCCCTGCTGCCAGGCGCGCAGCTTGCTGGCGGTGCCCCAGGGGGCACGGCCGGGAAAGGCGGGGGACAGATGGTTCGAGACGGAAGCGGCGGTGGTAGTCACGGTCTCCGGGGGTGGGGGCGTAGGGCAACTCGGCTACGTATGACAACCGGGCCACCCTACCGGCGCGCACGGCTCCGCCGGGGCCGGACGGGGCGGGGGGCGGGGCGGGTGGGACTGAGGTCACACGGCTGGTTCGGCCAAGTCCCGCAGCGCCTTCGCGATGGCCTTGATCTCGTCCATGCTCCCGGTCGCCACAGCGATCACGAGCCGCTCACCCGCATCGATGTCCGCCCGCAGCTGCTGCCCGTTCATGGCCAGGAAGACCATGCAGGACACCCAGGCCGTGCGCTTGTTCCCGTCGATGAAAGGGTGATTGATCGCCAGAGACTGGAGGAGCGCCGCAGCCTTGTCGAACAGGTCCGTGTACGCCTCCTGCCCGAACATCGATGCCGAGGGCCGGTGTACGGCGGACTCCAACAGGCCCACGTCACGAACGACGACATCCTGGTCGTCGACGGCGTGCCCGGCGATGGACAAGACATCCTCGGCGGACAGGTAAATACATGTCACTTGAGCCGCTCCAACAGCTCGGCCCACTTGGCGGTCTGCTCTTTCGCCGCCTTGCGGACCAGCGCCTCGTGCGCCGTCCGCGCCAGGTAGTCGTCCACGGCCCTCAGAAGTATGGCGTGCATGCTGACTCCCTCCTCTTCCGCGCGCAGCTTCAGGGCTTCCGTCTGGTCGTCACGGAGACGCAGGTTCATAGCCATACCAAAACGGTACCACCCGGATGGGGTCTAAGTGGTACCACTTATCCCGCTCGCGTCCCCAGCCGCGTCGTCACCCACGCACCCACCAGCGCGACCACTGCCATCGGCAGGAAGACCGCCGCGAAGGCCGTGGTGCCGTCGCTGCCCAGGGCCGCGAAGGCCGCGCCCGCCGCGGCGAGGAGGACGACGTTGGAGAGGGCGTCGGAGATCTGGAGGGCGGCGGAGTTGGCCCCGGCCTCGGCGGGGGCGGAGAGCTTGAGCAGGAGGACGCTGGTGGAGGAGATCACCAGGCCCATCCCGAAGCAGCCGAACCCCCACGCGACGGCGACGGTCCACACCGGCACGGCGGGCACGAGCACGGCGGGCGCGGCGGCGACGGCGGCGGCCACCAGCACCATCCCGAAGGTCATCAGCCGCTCCCGGTACGGCTCCATCCGGTCCCGCGACTGCACCCACGACGCCGCCGCCCAGGTCAGCCCGCCCGCGGCCAGCGAGAACCCGGCGAGCGTCGGCGACAGCCCCCGCTGGGTGACGAGCATCAGCGGTACGAAGGACTCGGCCGCGATGAACGACCCCGCCGACAGCCCACGCAGCAGCACGACGGAGGGCAGCCCGCGCACCGCCCGGTACGTCCCCTTGGGCAGCAGCCGCAGCACGGCGGGCACCAGCAGGGCGGCACCGAGAAGACCGGGCACCAGCGAGAGCGGCCGTAGATCCTGCGCCGCGTACTGCACGAGCCCCGCGCCCAGCGAGACGGCGAGCGCGAGCCGGATGCGGCGCCGGTCGAAGGCGGGGGTACCGGCGTCGTGGTCCACGGGTCCGCCCGCCCGGCGCCGGATCTGCGGCAGGGCGAGCCCCAGCGGCAGCAGCACGAGGAGGGGGATGCCGAGGAAGACCCACCGCCAGCCGAGGTGCTCCGCGACGGCGCCGGACGCGAGCGGCCCGATGATGGACGGCACGACCCACGCGGCGGCGAAGCTCGCCATGATCGCGGGCCGCAGCCGCTCGGGGTAGGCCCGGCCGACGACCACGTACACGGCGACGATCACCAGCCCGCCGCCGAACCCCTGCACCGCCCGCCCCAGGATGAACACCCACATCACCTGCGCGGTCCCGGACACCACGAGCCCGCCCGCGAACGCCCCGATCCCGGTCGCCAGCGCGGCCAGCGGTCCCCGCCGGTCCGCCCACTGCCCGGCGAGCACCATGCCGGTGAGGCTGGTGGTGAAGTACCCGGAGAACGCGAACGCGTACAGCGACACCCCGTCCAGCTCCCGCGCCGCGACCGGCATCACGGTCCCGATCGCCGTCGCCTCGAACGCGATCAGCAGCACGACGGAAACGATCCCCACACTGAGCGCCCGATGCGCCCGCCCGAGCACACCGCCCTCTTCGAGGGGGGTCAGATCGGCGACAGCGGTGTCAGGGGGTTCAAGGGCGGCCATACGGGCCAGCGTAAGGCCCGTACCCGACATTGACCCCTGTCCGAAGCCCTACCCGCCCTACGACCTTGGCCGTACGCCCCCCGCCCCTCATGAACGCCGCATGGCAGTCACATTGCACCCCGCCCCGCTCCCTTGCCCCCCTCCCCCACCCCGCCCTACGTTCATTGCACGACACACGGCCGTGTGCCCGAGTGGCTCAGGGACTCGCCTGCAAAGCGAGTTACGCGGGTTCGATTCCCGCCACGGCCTCTGGAAGTCCGAGCGGGGCAAGCGCTGACGCATGCAGTCGCCGTGAGGCGCGTCGGGGGCGCGAAGTCAACGCCCCAGTGCCATATGCGGGTTGAGCTCCAGTCAACCGAGAGCAACCGGAACGCCTCACTCCGGAAGTGGAGTTGCCGTTCCCCCTGATGGGGCAGCATGTGAAGAACCTAAGATCATCCGATATTTAGCCACGATGATCGAAGGGCTTCTCCGTGCACCACTCCGCACCGATCGTGCCGCCCACGGGCCGACGAAGATCCCGCCGGAAGCGACCAGTCCTGGTGGCGGCCCTGGTGGCCGCTCTCGCCTGTACTCCGCTGTCCCTTCTCGACAAACCCTCGTTCGCCGAGGAAGCCGTCCCGGCCGCCGATGCCCCGGCGCCTGACCAGGCGACGGCCGCCCGGACCGAGGTGGTCTCCGAGCGCACCGACTCGACCACCACGTGGGCCAACGCCGACGGCACGACCACCGTCGAGACGTACACCGGCCCGATCCGGGTGAAGCAGCCCGACGGCGGCTGGCGGCCGATCGACACCACGCTCGTGGCCGAGGACGGTGTGGTCCGGCCCAAGGCGACGGCCGCCGACATCGCCTTCTCCGACGGCGGTTCGGACAAGCCGCTGGCCGAGGTCTCCCGAGGCGGACGTACCCTCGGCCTCGACTGGCACGGCAACCTGCCCGAGCCGCGCCTGGACGGCTCGACCGCCGTCTACCCCGGCGCCGTCGAGGGCGGCGACCTCGTGGTGACTGCCCTCAAGGAGGGCTTCTCCCACTCCATCGTCCTCCACGAGCGACCGGACGGACCGGTCACCTACCGGCTGCCCGTCTCGGCCGATGGCCTCACCCTGCACGAGACCGCCGACGAACGGCTGCGCTGGAGCGACAGCGCCGACCGCACGGTGGCCACCGCGCCGCTGCCGGTGATGTGGGGCTCGGCCGAGAAGCGTGCCTCCGGCGAGCCCGAGGACCTCAGCGCCGTCGACGTCACGATCGAACAGGACGCGGGCACCGGTGACCAGGTCCTGGTCATGAAGCCCGACGAGGACTTCCTCGCCGACCCCGCCGTGGAATACCCCGTCACCATCGATCCGACCGACTCCCTGCTCGGTCCGGTGACCGACACCTGGATCCAGTACGACGACTACCTCACCTCGCAGCGCGGCTCGACCGAACTGAAGGCCGGTACCTACAACGGCACCGAGAAGGCCCGGTCGTACCTCAAGTTCGATGTGGCGAAGTACGCGGGCAAGCACGTGCTGGACACCGACCTGCGCCTGTATTCGACGTACTCGTCCACGTGCAGCACCAGCAACTCCGGCAACCAGGTGCGGCGGATCACCTCGGCCTGGGACCCCTCGGCCATCACCTGGTCCGACCAGCCGTCGACGACCACCTCCGGCGCCGTGACCTCCACCGCCGCCAAGGGCTACAACTCCAGTTGCCCGGCAGGCAGCGTCTCCTGGGACGTCGACGGGATCGTCCAGGCATGGGCCGATGGCCAGCCGAACCACGGTGTGCGCATCGCGGCCGTCAACGAGACGGACCCGCTGACCTGGCGCCGCTACTACTCGGCGAACCAGACCGACGGCTCGCACAACGCCACCTACGAGCCCTCCCTGACAGTCACCTACAACTCCACGCCCGGCACCGCGACGGCCGTCTCCCCCCTGTCCGGCACCTACACCTCGGACACCACGCCCACCCTGTCCGCGAAGGCCACCGACGCCGACGCCCAGCAGCTCGCGCTGACCTTCGAGATCTGGGCGGCGAACGGCACCGCGGCCCTGCAGTCGGGCACATCCGCCTCCATCGCCTCCGGGGCGGTGGCGACCCACTCCGCCGGGACCCTGGCCGCGGGCGACTACAAGTGGCGGTCCCGGGCGTCCGACGGCACCGACACCGGGGCCTGGTCCGCGTGGCAGACGTTCACCGTCGACACCACCGCCCCCGCCGTGCCGACCATCACCTCCACCAGCCACCCCTCGGCATCGGCCTGGTACAGCGCCACCAACTTCACGGGCGCCCTCGCCGCGACGGACGCCTCCGGCGTGACCGGGTACGCCGTCAAGCTCGACCAGAGCCCCACGACCGTCGCCGGGACCACCGTCACGCAGACGAGTGCCGAGGTGAACTGGCCCGGGCGCGCCGACGGCACCTGGTGGGTGCACGCGGCCGCCAAGGACAGGGCGGGGCTGTGGTCCGCGACCCAGCACCGTCGCCTCAACGTCGACAGCACGGCCCCGGGCGCGCCCGGCGGACTGCTCTCCTCCACGCATCCGGTGACGAGCAGCACGTACGCCGACCGCACGGCGTCCTTCAGCTGGTCGGCACCCACCGACCTGTCCGGCGTGGCCGGTTACGTGGTCGGCGTGGACCGTGTCGCGGACACCCTGCCTGCCACCACCGGCACCCTGCAGACCTCGACGAAGTTCACCACCACCGTCGACGCCGACGGCACCTGGTACCTGCACGTGCGGGCCAAGGACCAGGCGGGCAACTGGTCCTCCACCGCCGCGCATCTGCCGTTCCGGGTCGACATGACGCGTCCGCCGAGCCCGGTGATCAGCTCCTCGACGCATCCGGACCAGACGAGCGCGTACAAGAGCGGCTCCTTCGGCGCGACCTGGACCGCCCCCTCCGGCGCGTCGTCCGGCTACAGCATCGTCGTCGACACCGCCGCCGACACCGTGCCCGACAGCACGGCCGAGACGAGCGGCACCTCGTACACGACGACACGCACCGAGGGCACCTGGTACCTGCATGTGCGCGGCATCGACAGCAACGGCACCGGCGGGACGACTTCCCACTACCGCTTCACCGTCGACACCACCTCTCCCGGCGCCCCAGCCGTGGCCTCCACGGCGTACCCGTCGGACGCCTGGGCCGGGGACGCCCAGGTGACCGGGCCGTTCACGCTGACGCCCGTCGGCACCGACACCCGCGCCCTGACGTATGCGCTGGACGGTGGCACCGCTCAGACCGTCACCACCACCGGCGGCGCGGTGGTGGTGCCGATCACTCCGGCCACGGTGGGCAGCCACCGGCTCTCCGTCACCGCCACCGACTGGGCCGGCAACGTCTCCACCGCCACCTCGCGCGCACTCCACGTCGGACGGGCGGCCGTGACCGCGCCCGCCAACGGTGAGGTGCTCGTCGGCTCCGTCGACCTCTCGGTCAGCGCGCCGACGTCGCTGACGGACGTCACCTTCCTGCAGCGAGCCTCGTCGGCCGACCCGTGGCAGGTCATTCCGGCCGCCCAGGTCTCCCGTGCCGGTGATGGCACCGCGGTCACCTGGCCGGTGCCGCTCAGCGGCGGCGCGGCGCCGAAGCTGCTGTGGAACACCTCGTCCCTCTCCGGCAGCGGCAGCCGTCAGATCGGGGCCCGCTTCGGCGGCCCGTACGCTCCGCCGGAGGCCGAACCCGTCTCGGCGATCGTCGACCGCGTCGAGATCATCGAGGACGGCACGGGCGACGACACCCAGGAGCCGGACCCGGCCCGGGCCTACGCCCTGGAACAGGCCAAGGCCCGCGCGGCGGCGCGCCCCGACGCCTTCGCCCCGCCCTACGTCGACCCGACGTCGGGTGAACTGGTCGCGCCGGTCGTGGAGTCGGTCACGGCCGGTGAGGCGTCCGCCCCGATCCGGGTGACGCAGGTACCGGCCGACGAGGGCAGCGGTCTGCCCGCCGAGGACGTGGAGGACGGCACCAAGCCGGACACCGTGACCAGCGAGGCGGAGACTCCGACACCGCCTGCCGACGGGTCCGTGGAGACCACCGGCGAGGAGTCCTTCGCCATGCCGGAGGACACCACGGAGACCACTCCCGCGCCCTCCGGACCGACCGTGACCGAGCAGGTCACTCCCCGCACCGAAGTGGTGGAGCACAGCGTCACGGCGCTCGAGTCGGTGCGTGACGAGGTCCTCCAGCTGTCGGAGGCGGAACTGCCCGGAGTGGGCAACCTGCATGCCGCGTCCGTGGACGCCGCGGAGAACCGTGTCGAGGTGTGGACCGAGACCGCTGCCCCGGCGCTGGTCACCGCCCTGGGCGAGCGGTACGGCACCGACACGGTGGCGGTGCGGATCACCCCCGGGACCGACGCGCTGGACCCCCAGGCGAACCGCTACAACGACACCTCTCCCTACTACGGCGGGGCGCGCATCTACTCGCAGCTGAGCACCAACTCGGCCGTCTGGTGCACGGCGGGCTTCCCGTGGCGGTACAGCGGCAAGTGGTACATGGTGACCGCGGGCCACTGCACCTCCGGCAACGGAGCCATCCTGAACCCCAGTCAGAGCGACTACATCGGCCCCGTCGTCCGGGACAACTGGAAGAACGGACACGGCTCGGTGAAACTCGCCGGCCAGAGCTACTACTCCGGCGACCTGGCGTTGTACCGGATCAACAGCGACAGCTCCGCGACGCCCCGGATCTACAAGGGCGGCCAGAAATCCAGCTCGTCCAGGTACGTCACGGACTACTGGCGACGCTGGGCACAGGAGGGTGACCAGGTCTGCACGGGAGGCATGATGACGGGCGAGAAGTGCGGCTGGAAGGTGACCGACACCCAGGTGACCATCCACTACACCGGCGGCACGACCGCCAGGAACATGGTCGCCGCCAAGAAGACGTCGGGCTCCTGCACCATCAAGGGTGACTCCGGTGGCCCCGTGTACACCGTCGACGGCAACGGAGACGCGCGCGCCAAGGGCATCATCTCCGGCGGCGGCGGTGGTGGAAGCGACAACAGCGGCGGGTTCTTCGACCCGTGCTGGCTGTACTTCACCGACATCGGGCTGGCCAACAGCGCCTTCCCCGGAACGGTGGCGTGACATGCGCCGCGGCCTTCACGTCGTGCTGCTGGCTGCGTCCCTGACCGGATGCTCGTTCCTCGGCCCCGACTCGCCGTGTCCCCAGGCCGACGCGGACTCGCAGGTCTCTGTCGTATGGCGGCCCGCCGACTTCGGTGGCCGGGACGCGGTACGGGTCCGGGTGTGCGTGGACAGCACCTGCGAGGAGCGGCTGTCGGGCCGCCCCGACGATCCGTTCGCCTCGCTGCCGGTCCGGCTCCCGGACGGCGTCGGTGCGTCGGCCACGCCGGTACGGGTCACCGTGACCTCCGCGAAGAGCGGTGACAGGGTCGTCGAGGACAGCACCCGGGCCAGGCTGACGGAGGAGCATCCCAACGGCACGTCCTGTCCGCCCACCACGTGGACGGCCACGTTCCGTGTCCACCCCGTCAAGGGCCTCATCTCGCCCGAGGGCATGAAGCTCCAGGGCTGATTCCGCTGTGCGAGCGCCCGTCCTCCTGTCACCGCCGGGAGGGCGGGCGCTTTCGTTGCCGAGAGGCGCGAGAGGCGAGGGCTAGGGGCTAGGGGCGGGTCACCACGCCCTCAGAGCACCCCGCCCGCCTCCCCCCGCAGCAGCTCCGTCCAGTAGTGCCAAGACCCCCCGCCCGACACCCCCGTAGGGTCCAGCGCCGCCAGGGTGTCCAGCATCGCCGCCGCCAGCTGGTCGTACGCCCGTGTCGTCAGCTCGCCGGACAGGTGGGTGTCGATGGTGCGCTCGTGGTGGAGGAGCCAGAGGGTGAAGGCCAGGGTGGAGATGTCGGTGTTGAGGGGGTGGAGGGTGGCCTCGGAGTGGGTGAGGATCGCGCCGGTGCGGCCGTCGAGGACGAGGCAGGTGTCCGGGGTGAGGGGGCCGAGGCGGATCAGGTGGTCGGCGTGGGCCGGGAGGGCCGTGCGGTCCCCGGCGTGGTACTCCGTGAGCGTCGGCAGCGGCAACTCCGTGTCGAGCGCCTCCTCCGGCAGCCCCGTCTCGCGCAGGAAGCGGCGGGTCGGCTCATGGGTGAGCGTGGCCGGGAAGTCGACCTCCTCGAAGCGGGCCACGCGCCCGTGCCCGAACTCCTGGTCCAGCAGCCGCCCCGGCATCTCCAGCGCCAGCCCGGCCGCCCCCGGCGCCGCGACCAGGGACAGCGGGCGGATCAGCGCCGCCGCCTTCCAGTAGGCCGGGACCGCCCCGTCCGTGCCCTCGTCGAAGAGGGCCAGCAGCCGCCGGGATGCCTCGGCGGCCACACCCTGGCCGTACTGTCCCGCCAGGGAGGCGAACCGGCCGCGCAGGCCCGCCAGTTCCTCGGTGACGGCGGCGAAGCGGAGCATGGTGGTGAGGGAGGGGGCGAAGGGGCGCGTGCACGACGGGGTGGCGAGGTACGCCGTCGTGATCTCCCCCGTCGCGCCGTCGAGCAGTATCGACTCGCGCTGCAGCCCGGCCGGGTTGAGCAACTCCCCGATGACCAGCCGGTCCCGCAGCTCGTCCGCGAGGCGACACGGGCCCTCGGTCGCCTCGGCCAGCCTGCGCAGCCCGTGCGTGCGCAGCGGGGCAAAGGTCAGCAGGCCGGTGTCCGGGGGCAGTCCGGGGCCGGTGAGCAGGCCGCGCGTCGGCGCGTGCGTGACCCAGCGGTCCAGCTCGGCCTCGGTCAGCGTGATCGCCGTGACCTCGGCGTCGGTCATGCTCATGGCTCGCTCCCCCGCGATCTTCCTCGGTACGGCGGGCTCCGCGTGCGGCGGCCGTCCCCCGACTCCAAGGACTCTAGACCGCACCACTGACAACGCCCCGAGCGTGAAGACGCCCCGGACCGCGTTCGCGTTGCCTCGCCGGACCGGGGTTCAGCCGAACAGGCGACCTCAGCCGAACAAACCCCAGCTCACCGCGCGTTGACCACCGCGGCCTGCGGCCGGATCGGCAGCCGGTTCACCGGGCGTCCGGTGGCCGCCCGCACCGCCGACGCGATCGCCGCGGGCGAGGTCACCACCGGCACGGCGCTGACCGGCTTCGCGCCGAACGGCGCCACCACGTCCCGCTCCTCGACCAGCTTCACGATCTTGATGTCCGGCGCGTCCAGCGCGGTCGGCAGCGCGTACCCGGTGAGGTCGGGATGACGGATCAGTCCGCGCGGCGTGCGGAGGTTCTCGGTGAGCGCGATGCCCACGCCCTGCGTGACCCCGCCCTCGATCCGCGCCGCCAGCTGCGCGGGGTTGAGCACCCGGCCCACGTCCTGCGCGATCGCCAGCTCCACCACCCGTACCGAGCCCAGCTCCACGTCGACGTCGACCACCGCGCGGATCGCGCAGAAGGCGAGGCCGACGAAGGCGTCACCCTGACCGGCGCCGTCCAGCGGCTCGGTCGGATGGGGGCGGCACTGGGCGGTGGCCCAGAGTTCCTTGCCCTCCAGCGCCTCGGTGACGGTGGTGGAGAGCACCCCGTCGTACGAGGTGATCTTGCCGTCGGTGATCTGGAGCAGCTCGGTGGACATGCCGAACTTGTGCGCCAGCGGCTGGAGGAGCTGGGTGCGGACCATCTTGGCCGCCCGCTCCACCGCCCCGCCGGACACCCAGGTGTGGCGGCCCCGGCAGCCGGGTCCGGCCGGGGGCTGGTCGGTGTCGACCGGCGCCACGTGCACCTCGTCGATGCCGAGCGTCTCCTGCACGATCTGCCGGGCCAGCGTGGTGAAGCCCTGACCGGACTCCACCGCCGCGCACAGCACGGTGGCCACGCCGTCGTGCACCCGGACGGTCGCCGTGGACACCTCGTCCGTGCCCTCGGCGCCGAGCATGTGCACCATGCCGAGGCCGTAGCCGACGCCCCGGCGCACCGCGCCCGGCTCGCCCGCGCCCTCGAGGCCGCCGGGCAGCAGCCAGTCCTCCTCCGGGCCGTCCTTGGGCAGCGTCGGCAGCGGGAAGTCCCGTACCGCCGTGAGGAGTTCGGCGACCGGGGCCGGGCAGGTCACGGTCTGGCCGATGGGGAGCACGTCGCCGGTGGCCAGGACGTTGCGCAGGCGCACCTCGGCCGGGTCCAGGCCCAGCTTCTTGGCCAGCTTGTCCATCTGCGCCTCGTAGGCGGCGCACACCTGCATGGCGCCCTCGCCGCGGACATGGCCCGACGGCGGGTTGTTGGTGCGTACGGCCCAGCCCTCGATGAAGGCGTTCGGCACGACGTAGGGGCCGCACGCGAAGGAGACAGCGGCGGCCAGGGCGTCGGCGGAGGTGTCGGCGTAGGCGCCCGCGTCGAGCAGGATCTGCGCCTCGACCTTGACGAGTCTGCCCTCGGCGTCGGCGTGGTGGCGGTAGCGCAGCAGGGTGGGGTGGCGGTGGGCGTGCCCGAGGAAGGACTCCTCGCGGCTCGCGGTCAGCTTCACCGGGCAGCCGGTCTTCAGCGCGAGCAGGCCGAGGGGCAGCTGGAAGCCCTGGTCCTCGCGGTCGGCGGTGGCGCCGGGCACCCCGGTGACGACGATCTTCACCCGGTCGGCGGACAGCCCGAAGCAGGCCGCGGCGGTGTTGCGGTCGCTGTGCGGGTCGGTGGACGCGAGGTACAGCTCCACCCCGCCGTCCGGGCGGGGTACGGCGAGCCCGGCCTCGGCGCCGATGGGCGCGGGGTCCTGGCGGCCGATGCGGTACAGGCCCTCGACGACGATCTCGCCGGCCGCTTCGGGGTCGCCGTGGCGCAGCGGGATGTGCCGGATCAGGTTGCCGTCCGGGTGCAGCGGCTCGGCCTCGAAGGCGCGCTCGGGGTCGGTGACCGGGTCGAGGGGCTCGTACTCGACGATGACGGCGGCGGCGGCCATCCGCGCGGTGTCGGGGTGGTCGGCGGCGACGGCGGCGAGGGGCTCGCCGTGGTGGCGTACGACCTCGGAGGCGAACACCGGCCGGTCGGGGGTGCCCCGGCCGTGCCGGGAGGTGCCGGGCACGTCCTCGTGGGTGATGACGGCCCGTACACCGGGCATGGCCAGCGCGTGCGTGGTGTCGATGGAGACGATGCGCGCGTGTGCGTGCGGGGAGCGCAGCACGGCGGCCCACAGCAGGCCCTCGGCCCACAGGTCGGCCGCGTAGGGGAAGGTGCCCTCGGTCTTGGCGCGGGCGTCGGCGTGGGGCAGGGAGGCGCCCAGGCCGTGCGGCAGCGGTTCGGCCGGGGGGGCTTCCGCCGCCGTGGTCGCGGTGGCGGCTTCGTCGCTCACGCCTGGCCTCCGTCCTGGCCGTGGTGCGGGTCGTGCGGGGCGCCGAACGCGCCGAAGGCGCCGGGTGCTTCGAACGCCGAGGGGTTGACGCTCCCGGAGCCGGGGCCCGCCTGGTGCGGGATGCGCGCGGTGCCGTCGTCCGGTTCGAGGTCGGCGCCGATGCCCGCCTCGCGCTCGTCGACGACCTCGCGGACGGCGTCCAGGACGCCCCGGTAGCCGGAGCAGCGGCACAGGTTGCCGCAGAGCGCCTGGCGGGTCTCCAGCTCGGTGGGGGCGGGGTTGCCCTCCAGCAGGTCGTGCAGGGTCATGGCGATGCCGGGTACGCAGAAGCCGCACTGCACGGCGCCGCACCGGGCGAGCGCCCGCTGTACGTCGGAGGGGTGGCCGCCGCTGGCCAGGCCCTCGACGGTGCGGACCTCGCTGCCCGCGGCGGTGACCGCGGGGACCAGGCAGGAGGCCACGAGCCGTCCGTCGACCTGGACGTTGCACGCCCCGCACTCGCCCTGTGAGCAGCCGTCCTTGGCGCCCGCGAGGCCGAGCCGTTCGCGCAGCACGTAGAGCAGCGACTCGCCGATCCAGGCGTCGGTGACGGGCCGGTCGGCACCGTTGACGCGCAGCACGTAGGAGGCGAGGGGGTGTTCGTCCTGGGGCGGCGGCGGGGCCTCGTCCTCGGCCTCCCCGGCGTCCTCCTGGACGGCGTCGACGACGGCGGTGTCCGCCTCGTCGGCCGCTACGGGCTCCTCCACGGCCTCCGGGGCCGCTTCGGGCTCCTCGGTCGCACTCTCGTCCGACGAGCCGTCAGAGGCGCCCTCAGGGGCCTCTACGGGGCTCTCGGCAGGCTCGGTGGCCTCTGCGGACTCGGCGGGCTCGTGCTCGTAACCGCGGTGGGCCTCTTCGGGCGCGCGCTCCGCGTGCTGAGTGACCTCAGCGGGCTCCTGGGGCCCCCACGCCCCGCCGATGGTGTCGGTGACCCAGGGCGCGGCCGCGCCGCCGGGGAGGACCGGCGGGGCGGCGCCCCACTGCTCGGCCAGCGCGGAGGTGGTGAACTCGCCGGACTCGTCGGGCAGGTCGCCCCCGGCGACCGGCACGGACCACTGCCCGGTGACGTCGTGGCCGGGCGGGGCGGCGGACTCCTCGGCGGTCCAGTGCCCCTGCGCGCCGGGCTGGTAGGTGAACCGGTCGTCACCGTGCGGCTGCTGGGCCGGGGCGGTGTCCTGGGCGGCCCACTGGTCCCGGGGCACGTCCCAGGCACCCTGGCCGTGGCCCTGACCATGGCCCTGGCCCTCGTCCTCGCCCTCCGGCGGGGTCGTTATCCGGGGCGGCACATAGCTGTGGCCCGGCGCGGCCAGCGGGCTGTCACCGGCCAGCAGGGCGTCGATGCCGCCCTCGGGGAGCTGGACGAAGGCGGTGGCGCCGTCGTCGTACTCGCCCTGGGGCAGCGGGTCCCAGCGGCCGCCGCCCTGGGACGTGTCGTCCTCGTGTCCGCGCTGGTCGTCGGTCACGACAGCGCCCTCCCCAGTGCTCGTCGGGCCAGCGCGGCGACGGTGCGCCGCAGGTGCAGTACGGCGGGCGGCAGCGGGACGACCGTGCCGTCCGGCTCCGGCGCCGGGTCGGGGATGCAGGCCGCGGCGACGTACTCGCCGAACGCCTGGAGGGCTTCGGGGACGAGGGTGCGGTCGTTGTCCCAGTCGATGAGCTGCGCGACCCACTGCTCGGCGTCCAGCGGACGCAGCGGCATCGGCGCTATGGCGCCCACCGCGCACCGCACTCCGCGCCGGGCGGGGTCGAGGACGAGGGCCACGGAGGCGACCGAACGGCCGGGCCCGGTACGTCCGGTGGCCTTGAGGAAGACCTGGGGGGCGTGCAGCAGCGGAACCCGGACGTACCCGATGAGTTCGCCGCCGCGGAGCATCTCGACCCCGGCCAGCAGATGCGAGACGGGGACCTCGCGGCGGGCGCCGTCCGGTCCGGCGACGATCAGGGTGGCCTCCAGCGCGGCCAGCACCGGCAGCGCGTCGCCGGTGGGCGCGGCGGAGGCGACGTTGCCGCCGAGGGTGCCCGCGTTGCGGATGTGCGGCGGTCCGGCGGCGCGCGCGGCGGCGGCGAGCGCGGGGATCAGCGCGGCGAAGTCGGGGCGGCCCATGCGGGCGTGGGTGAGGCCCGCGCCGAGCAGGGCGTGGCCGTCCTGGTACTGCCAGCCGCGGATCTCGCTGATCCGGCCGAGGCCGACCAGCGCGGCGGGCCTGAGCTGCCCGGAGTTGACGGCGGCCATGAGGTCGGTGCCGCCTGCGACGGGGACCGCGGCGGGCATGGCGGTCAGAGCCGCCACCGCCTCGTCCAGCGTCGTGGGCAGCGTGACGGCCTGTGCCGCCTGCGGTGCGTGCGTGGTCAAACCGGCTGCCCCTTCCCGCTGCCCCACCTGGTCGCGCCTGTGCTGCCGTACGGTACGTGCCGACAGGGCGGACGTGGCAACTCTGGCACATCTTCGCAAGGCTCGGACGCGCGGGTCGGCCAAGGGGTGTTGACCCACTCCATCGGGCGGATGGTCCCGTTTACACCAGCATCTTCGGGTGGGTCCGATTGACCCTCTTCGGTGGTGTCCCGGATGGTTCTCCCGTTACGCGTTCGGGCTGCCGTTCGACGGCTCGGGCTCCACGGGCGGTCCCGTGAACGGCCGTCCCGGCACTCCGGGGCGCCGCTGCCAGGGGTGGGGGCCGCCGGGCGGGCGGTAGGCGACGCCGAGCGCGTCAAGTCGCCGGTAGTGGGCGCCCATCCGGCGCTCGAAGTCCGCGAGGTCCCGCTCGCCGGACGCGGGCGGCGGGCTCCAGACCACCTCGCCGAACGCGGCGAGCCGGGGGAAGACCTGGTAGTCGACGCGTCCGGCGTCCTCGGTCACCTCGGTCCACACATTGGCCTGGGCGCCCAGCACATGGCGTTCCTCGTCGGCGGTGAGGCCGTCCGGTACGGGCTCGAACCGGTAGACGTCGGCCAGGGTGCGGACGTAGCCGATGGGCACCGGTTCGTCCTCGCCGGGCGCCTGCCGGTGGTCGAGGTAGACGTGCTGCTCGGGGCACATGACCACGTCGTGCCCGGCCCGCGCGGCGATCCGGCCGCCCCGGTGGCCGCGCCAGGAGGAGACGGCCGAGCCGGGCGGCAGCGGGCCGTCGAGGATCTCGTCCCAGCCGACGAGCCTGCGCCCGCGCGCGGCGAGCCAGGCGCCGAAGTGCCCGGCGAACCAGGAGCGCAGCCCGTCCACGTCCGCGAGCCCGAGTTCCGCCGCGCGGGCCCGCGCGGCGGGCGACTTCCGCCACTGGTCCGGCGGGCATTCGTCGCCGCCGAGGTGCACGTAGGGCGACGGGAACAGCTCCAGCACCTCTTCGAGCACGCCCTCGTAGAACCGCAGCACGACCTCGGTGGGGGCGAGCACGTACGGGGAGATCCCCCAGTCGTCCCGGACGGTGAGGCCGCGGGTGTCGACGGCGTCGGTGTTGCCGAGTTCCGGGTAGGCGGCGATGGCGGCCTGGGAGTGGCCGGGAAGATCGATTTCCGGGACGACGGTGATATGCCGTTCGGCGGCGTAGGAGACGATCTCCCGGATGTCGTCCCGGGTGTAGTGGCCGCCGTGCGGTTTCGCCTCCCAGAGCGGGGACGAGCGGTGGCCGAATTTGGTCCGCGCGCGCCAGGAGCCGATCTCCGTGAGCCTCGGATGGCGTTCGATCTCGATCCGCCAGCCCTGATCGTCCGTCAGATGCAGGTGGAGGACGTTGAGTTTGTGCGCGGCCAGCAGATCCAGATAGCGCAGCACGCCTTCCTTGGGCATGAAGTGCCGGGCCACGTCGAGCAGCAGGCCGCGCCAGCCGAAGCGGGGCGCGTCGGCGATCCGCACCTCGGGCAGCCGCCAGGTACGGCCGGGCAGCGGGGCCCGCCGGAAGGCGTCGGGGCCGAGCAGCTGCCGTAGCGTCTGGGCGCCCCAGAACAGCCCGGCCGGACCGCCGCCGCGCAGGTCGGCGCAGGTCGGCGTGGTGTCGAGCCGGTAGCCCTCGGCGCCGAGTTCGGCGGTGACGCGCGGGTCGACGCCGAGCCGTACGACGTTCTCGCCGGTGCCGTCGGCCGGGGCGAGGGCGAAGCCGGTGGCCGCGCCCAGGGTGGCGCGCAGCCAGCGGGCGGTGCCCTCGGCGCCCTCCCCCAGGGCCGCCAGGCCGGTGCCGGGACCGAGCGGGAATCCCTCGCCCGAGCCTCCGTGCGCCTCGATCGGCGCCGGAATCACCTCAGGAATCCCACCGGTCACTTCAGCCCCCGAAATACCTCGGCATACCCCGGCGCACGGCCCGGAATCCGTGTCACGGGGACGCTGCCCCGGCGCCCGGTGAAACACGCGCGGAAAACACCGGGAAACGCGCCGGGGGCAATCCGCGCGGGAGGCGGGGTTACTTCTTGTCCTTGTCCCCGCCCTTGTCGCCACCGCTGCTCATGGACTCGTAGATCTCCTTGCACATGGGGCAGACGGGGTACTTCTTCGGGTCGCGGCCCGGCACCCAGACCTTGCCGCACAGCGCCACGACGGGCGTGCCGTCCAGGGCGCTCGCCATGATCTTGTCCTTCTGGACGTAGTGGGCGAAGCGCTCATGGTCGCCGTCGCCGTGGGACACCTGTGGCGTCGGCTCTACGAGGGTCCCCGTACCAGTCCCGCGCTCGGGCTCAAGAGTGCTCATACCGCCAAGGGTACTGAAGCTCACAGGCATCAGTTGAGCGATGGGTCGTCCGGATACGTGGCCACCATCGCCAGGTCGCCGCGCTGCCGTCGGAGCACCTCGCGCCACAGCCGTTCGGGGGCCGGGGAGGAGATGTCGCCGGGCTCGGACTCGACCACGTACCAGGCGCCCTGGTCCAGCTCGTCCTGGAGCTGGCCCGGCCCCCAGCCCGCGTACCCGGCGAAGATGCGCAGCGCGCCGAGGGCGGAGGCGACCAGCTCGGGCGGGGTCTCCAGGTCGACCAGGCCGATCGCGCCGTGCACCTGGCGCCAGCCGAGCGGGGCGGCGCTCTCCCCCTCGCCGCCGCCGGGGACCACGGCGATGCCGAGCGCGGAGTCCAGCGAGACGGGGCCGCCCTGGAAGACCACCCCGGGCTCGCCCGTCAGGGCCGCCCAGCCGGCCAGCACGTCGCGCACGTCGACCGGGGTGGGGCGGTTGAGGACCACCCCCAGGGAGCCCTCCTCGTCGTGGTCGAGGAGGAGCACCACCGCGCGGTCGAAGTTCGGGTCCGCCAGGGCGGGGGTTGCCACGAGCAGCCGCCCTGTGAGCGAGGACACCTCGGTCATGCCAGACATGATCCCGCATCCCGCCCCGCGTGGGGAGCCGAAAGGCACATGAACAGCGAGCACGCCCTCCGGGGAGCCGTGCGGCCCGGTGACCCGACGTGCCCGCGGGAGAACCGTTCGTGTTGTGACACGGCTGGCCGGTCCTCGGGCTTATGGGCGAAGGGTGATCCGCCATTACCCTGTCTCTCCGGCCCCTGCGCAAAGTGATCGGCCGACCCCTGCCCGACTCATCGGAACGCGAGATTCATGACCGTCAACGACGATGTCCTGCTTGTCCACGGCGGAACCCCGCTGGAGGGCGAGATCCGTGTCCGCGGTGCGAAGAACCTCGTGCCGAAGGCCATGGTCGCCGCCCTCCTGGGCAGCGCGCCCAGCCGCCTGCGCAACGTCCCGGACATCCGTGACGTGCGGGTCGTGCGCGGCCTGCTCCAGCTGCACGGTGTGACGGTGCGGCCGGGCGAGGAGCCGGGCGAGCTGATCCTGGACCCGACCTACGTCGAGAGCGCGAACGTCGCCGACATCGACGCCCACGCGGGTTCCAGCCGTATCCCGATCCTGTTCTGCGGCCCGCTGCTGCACCGCCTGGGCCACGCCTTCATCCCCGGCCTCGGCGGCTGCGACATCGGCGGCCGGCCGATCGACTTCCACTTCGACGTGCTCCGCCAGTTCGGCGCGACCATCGAGAAGCGGGCGGACGGCCAGTACCTGGAGGCCCCGCAGCGGCTGCGCGGCACGAAGATCGACCTGCCGTACCCGTCGGTGGGCGCCACCGAGCAGGTGCTGCTGACGGCCGTGCTGGCCGAGGGCGTCACCGAGCTGTCCAACGCGGCCGTGGAGCCCGAGATCGAGGACCTCATCTGCGTACTGCAGAAGATGGGCGCGATCATCGCCATGGACACCGACCGGACGATCCGCATCACCGGTGTGGACTCGCTCGGCGGCTACAACCACCGCGCCCTCCCGGACCGCCTGGAGGCCGCCTCCTGGGCGTCCGCGGCGCTGGCGACCGGCGGCAACATCTACGTCCGGGGCGCCCAGCAGCGCTCGATGATGACGTTCCTGAACACCTACCGCAAGGTCGGCGGCGCCTTCGAGATCGACGACGAGGGCATCCGCTTCTGGCACCCCGGCGGCCAGCTCAAGTCGATCGCGCTGGAGACGGACGTACACCCCGGTTTCCAGACCGACTGGCAGCAGCCGCTGGTGGTGGCCCTCACCCAGGCCACGGGCCTGTCCATCGTCCACGAGACGGTGTACGAGTCCCGCCTCGGCTTCACCTCCGCGCTGAACCAGATGGGCGCGCACATCCAGCTCTACCGGGAGTGCCTGGGCGGCTCGGACTGCCGCTTCGGCGCGCGGAACTTCCTGCACTCGGCGGTCGTCTCCGGACCGACCAAGCTGCAGGGCGCCGACCTGGTCATCCCCGACCTCCGCGGCGGCTTCTCGTACCTGATCGCGGCCCTGGCCGCCGAGGGCACCTCGCGGGTCCACGGCATCGACCTGATCAACCGCGGCTACGAGAACTTCATGGAGAAGCTCGTGGAACTGGGCGCGAAGGTCGAGCTGCCGGGCAAGGCACTCGGCTGACCGGTCCCGGATACGCAGAATGGGCGGCCCCCTTTCGGGGAGCCGCCCACTTTGCGTTATGGGGGTTACTTGCCCTTCGCGGCTTCCTTGAGCTTCGAGCCCGCGGAGACCTTCACGCTGAAGCCGGCCGGGATGTTGATGGGCTCACCGGTCTGCGGGTTGCGCGCGGTACGAGCGGCACGGTGGGTGCGCTCGAAGGTCAGGAAGCCGGGGATGGTGACCTTCTCGTCGCCCTTAGAGACGATGTCGCCGACGACCTCGGCGAACGCGGCCAGCACGGCGTCGGCGTCCTTGCGGGTCACCTCGGCGCGGTCGGCCAGCGCGGCCACCAGCTCACTGCGGTTCATGTTCTTACTCCCGTGTTCTTCTTGCCAATGAGGCGTGAGGTGAGATCGATGCCGATGCGCTCGCGCCCAGAGACGCATCCTGCCCCTACCTGCGGCGGGAAAGCCAATCCGGCACCCGTAGGAGTCATGAGACCACCCTGGGGAGTCACACGAAAAGCGCCTGCCCCGCCGACACCCTAGAGGGCGTCACGACCGGGGAACCGACGACTCGCCGTAGGGGAGGCAGCGCCGGTCCACACAACCTCCCCGACCCTACGGCAAGCGCCGCTAAGACGTCGCGGCAGCCGCTCCGGCCGCCTTGGCGGCCTCCCGGACGGCCCCGGCCACCGCGCCCGCGACCTTGTCGTTGAAGACGCTGGGGACGATGTAGTTGGCGTTCAGCTCGTCCTCGGTCACCACGTTGGCCAGGGCCTGCGCGGCGGCGAGCATCATCTCGGTGTTGACGGTGCGGGACTGGGCGTCCAGCAGGCCCCGGAAGACACCGGGGAAGACCAGCACGTTGTTGATCTGGTTGGGGAAGTCCGAGCGGCCGGTGGCCACCACGGCGGCCGTCTGCCGGGCCACGGTGGGGTCGACCTCGGGGTCCGGGTTCGCCAGTGCGAAGACGATCGCACCGTCCGCCATCGCGGCCACGTCGGTGCCGTCCAGGACGTTCGGGGCGGAGACGCCGATGAAGACGTCGGCGCCGCGCACGGCCTCCTTGAGGGTGCCGGTGAGGCCCTCGGGGTTGGTGTTGTCCGCGATCCAGCGCAGCGCGGAGTCCGCCGGGGCGTCCACCAGGTCCTCGCGGCCCGCGTGCACCACGCCGTGGATGTCGGCGACGACGGCGTTCTTGACGCCCGCGGCGAGCAGCAGCTTCAGGATGGCCGTACCGGCCGCTCCGGCGCCGGACATGACCACCCGGATGGACTCCATCGAACGGCCGGTGACGCGCAGCGCGTTGGTGAGCGCGGCGAGCACGACGATGGCGGTGCCGTGCTGGTCGTCGTGGAAGACCGGGATGTCCAGGGCCTCGCGCAGCCGGGCCTCGATCTCGAAGCAGCGGGGCGCGGAGATGTCCTCCAGGTTGATGCCCGCGAAGCCGGGGGCGATGGCCTTGACGATCTCCACGATGGCGTCGGTGTCCTGGGTGTCCAGGCACAGCGGCCAGGCGTCGATCCCGGCGAACCGCTTGAACAGGGCCGCCTTGCCCTCCATGACCGGCAGCGCGGCCTTGGGGCCGATGTTGCCGAGGCCCAGCACGGCGGAGCCGTCCGTCACGACCGCAACGGAGTTGCGCTTGATGGTGAGGCGCCGGGCGTCCTCGGGGTTCTCCGCGATGGCCATGCAGACGCGGGCCACACCGGGCGTGTAGACCATGGAGAGGTCGTCACGGTTGCGGATGGGGTGCTTGGACTGCATCTCGATCTTGCCGCCGAGGTGCATCAGGAACGTACGGTCGGAGACCTTCCCGAGCGTGACGCCGTCGATCCCGCGCAGCTCTTCGACGATCTCGTCGGCGTGCGCGGTGGAGCTCGCGGCGATCGTGACGTCGATCCGGAGCTTCTCGTGCCCGGACGCGGTGACGTCGAGGCCGGTGACCGAGCCTCCGGAGGACTCGACGGCGGTGGTGAGCTGCGATACGGCGGTTCCGCTCGCGGGCACCTCCAACCGGACCGTCATCGAGTAGGAGACGCTGGGCGCCGTTGCCATGGCCGACTTCCTCTGCTTTCACCGTGACGCGTGTTGTGCCGTCCGATCGTCGCACCTACCGCCGAGTACGTGGTAGTCGGCTCCGATTGCGGACGTTGTGTTCTCGGGCCCGTGCCCAAGACGAGAGGCCCACGTCACAGGGACGTGGGCCTCTCGCTCACATTCATGACACCGACCCGCCATGCTCGCCTCGCGGCAAGTGGTCGCTCGTAGCGACGATGGTTGGGCCCGGGGGCTTGGATCGGGCCGGTGCCACGACAAGGCTAACAAACGGACGCCGGGGGGCATTCCCCCGTGCGCGGGGTTCTCGGAAACCGGCCCGTTCAGTCCCGCAGCAGGTCCGGGACGCGGGCCGCGTCCGGCTCGTCGCGGTCACCGGAGACGACGGTGAGCTGCTGGGTCGCGCGGGTGAGGGCGACGTACAGCACACGCAGTCCGGCCGGGGACTCGTCGGCGATCTCGGCCGGGGAGACGACCACGGTCGCGTCGTACTCCAGGCCCTTGGCCTCCAGGCTGCCGAGGGCGACCACGCGGTCCCCGAGCCCGGCGAGCCAGCGGCGGGCCTCCTCGCGCCGGTTCATGGCGACGACGACGCCGACGGTGCCGTCGACCGTCCCGAGCAGCCGCTCGGCCTCCGCGCGGACGGTGTCGGCCAGGGAGTCCCCGGCGACCTCGAAACGCGGCTGGACGCCGGTGGAGCGTACGGCGCGGGGGGACTCGGAGCCGGGCATGGCGAGGGCGAGGACCTTGGCGGCCAGCTCGGCGATCTCGGCCGGGTTGCGGTAGTTGACGGTCAGCTCGAAGCGGCGCCGGGGCCGGGAGCCCAGGGCCTCGTCGCGGGCCTCGGCCGCCTCGTCCGGGTCGGACCAGGAGGACTGGGCGGGGTCGCCGACGACCGTCCAGGTGGCGTGCCGGCCGCGGCGGCCGACCATGCGCCACTGCATCGGGGTGAGGTCCTGGGCCTCGTCCACGATGACGTGGGCGTACTCGGTGCGTTCCTGGGCGAGGCGTTCGGCCCGCTCGCGCTGGGTCTCCTCGCGGACCGGCATCAGCTCGTCCAGGCCGGTGAGCTGGTCCAGCGGGTCGAGTTCGCGCTTCTTGCGGGGGCGGGCGGGGGCGCCCAGGATCGCCTGGAGTTCGTCCAGCATGGCGATGTCGTGCACGGAGAGGCCGTCCCGCTTCAGCGCGCGGGCGACCTTGCGGACCTCGCCGGGGTTGAGCACGCGGCGGGCCCAGCGGCCGAGCCGCCGCTCGTCGGCCATGGCCGTGAGGACGCCCTGCGGGGTCAGCTCGGGCCACCAGGCGTCGAGGAAGGCGATGAAGGCGTCCTCGTCGGCCACGTCCTCGTCGAAGGAGGCGCGCAGTTCGGCGGCCAGTTCGGGGTCGGTGTGCCGGGAGGCGGCGCCGGACCTGGCCCACAGGGCGTCCAGCAGCAGCTTGCGGGCGCGGGGGCGCAGCAGGTTGACCGGGGCGGTGCCGCCGAGCGCGGTGCGCCGGACGGACTCCAGTTCCTGGGCCTCCAGTTCGAGGCGGCGCCCGAAGGCCACCACGCGCAGCCGCTCGGGCGGGGTGCCGTCCCCGGCACCGAGTTCGAGGGCGCCGCGCGCGGCCCGGCGCAGCACCTTCAGCATCCGGTACGAGCCCTTGGCGCGGGCGACGGCGGGTGAGTCGTGGAGCGTGGCCTCGGCACCGTCGACGAGTGAGCCGATCGCGCGGATGGCGACCTGGCCCTCCTCGCCGAGGGAGGGCAGCACGCCCTCGGTGTAGGCCACCAGCAGCGGGGTCGGCGAGACGATCAGGATGCCCCCCGCGTAGCGTCTGCGGTCCTGGTAGAGCAGGTAGGCCGCGCGGTGCAGGGCGACGGCGGTCTTGCCGGTGCCGGGGCCGCCCTCCACGTAGGTGACGGAGGCGGCGGGAGCGCGGATGACCTGGTCCTGCTCGGCCTGGATCGAGGAGACGATGTCCCGCATGGTGTGCGAGCGCGCCTGGCCGAGGGCGGCCATCAGGGCGCCGTCGCCGATGACGGGCAGTTCTCCGCCGTCCAGGGTGGCCTTCAGCTCGGGGCGCATCAGGTCGTCCTCGACGCCGAGGACGCGGCGGCCCTTGGAGCGGATGACCCGGCGCCGCACGACCCGGCCGGGGTCGACGGGGGTGGAGCGGTAGAACGGCGCGGCGGCGGGCGCCCGCCAGTCGATGACCAGCGGCGAGTAGTCCTGGTCGAGGACGCCGATCCGCCCGATGTGCAGGGTCTCGGCGATGTCGGCGGTGTTGTCGGGCCGGACGGCGCCCTCGGCGGGCTCCACGGCGGTGTACGCGCCGTCCGGGCCCTTCTTGCCGTCCTTGCCCTGGAGCAGGTCGACCCGGCCGAAGAGGAAGTCCTCGAACTCGTTGTTGAGCCGGTTGAGATGGATACCGGCCCGGAAGACCTGCGCGTCCCGCTCGGCCAGCGCCCCCGGTGTCCCCACATGGCCGCGCTGGGCGGCGTCGTGCATCAGGAACTCGGCCTCGTGGATCTTCTCCTCGAGCCGCTGGTACACCCGGTCCAGGTGTTCCTGTTCGACGCTGATCTCTCGGTCCCGTACGGAGTCGCTTGCGCCGTGTACCGAGCCGACCGCGGAATGCTGAACCTGAGCGGCCACCGGGCCCCCTTCTGACGTGCTGGGCAGCCGTCAACCGTACGCGAAGAGGACCCGGCAAAGCTACGCGGGCGTGGTTCTGGACGCTTCCTATGCGTCCACTTGGACGAGCTTCTTCCCGTCGAGGGTCATCACGTCGAAGTGGGCGATCTCGTCCGGCTGGAGCGCGGTGCCACCCCCGATGAACAGGGGGTTGCGGGACTGCTCGGTCTTGCCGTCGGGGAGGCCGTAGCCGTCCTTGGGCACGCTCCAGGAGCCGAGGGTCTGCCGCTCGCCGTTCTTGCCGACCGCGATCAGGGAGCACTTCTGCTCGCCCTTGACACCGCCGAGGCGCAGTACGGCGTCGGTGCCCCAGGTCTTGGCCTGCAGGGCGACGGTCGCCGTGATGCCGGTACCGGCGTCCGCGCCGGTGACCTTGGTGGGCAGCTGGTCGAAGTGGTCCTTGGCGGAGGCGGCCAGCGGGGTCGCGGTCTGGCTCGTGCCACCGCCGCTCACCGACATGACGGCCACCGGGCCGCCGATGATCAGCGCGGCCGCGGCCGCGACCAGGTAGAAGCCGCGGCGCCGCTTGCTCGCGCGTCGCTCGGCGACCTCGTCGACCAGCTTCTCGACCAGCCTCGGGCTCGGCCGCGCGGACAGCGACTCGCCGATGACGGGTGTGCTGCCGGTGCCCGGCAGGTCCGCGAGGGCGGCCAGCATGGGCTCCATCCCCGCGAGTTCGTCGAGCTGCTGGGCGCACCACTCGCAGCCCGCGAGATGCATCTCGAACGCGGTCGCCTCGGTGTCGTCGAGAATCCCGAGGGCGTAGGCGCCGACGGTCTCGTGTTCGTTCGGCACCGGAGATCCCTGCATGGGGCCAGACATACCCGTACCCCCCGCGCCGAATCCTCGCATTCCCCCGTACACGCTCATCACGCCGTCACCCCCCGCTCCTCCAGAGCCAGCTTCATCGATCGCAGGGCGTAGAACACCCGTGAGCGGACCGTGCCGCTGGGTATCCCGAGGGTCTGTGCCGCCTCGTTGACGGTACGCCCCTTGAAGTAGGTCTCGACGAGGACCTCACGGTGGGCCGGGGTCAGGTCGTCGAGCGCGTCCGTCAGCGTCATCAGCCACAGCGCCTTGTCGATCTCGTCCTCCGCGGGGATGACCTCCAGCGGCGACGGATCGACCTCCTGCGGCCGGGCCTGCCGGCTGCGGTGGCCGTCGATGACGATGCGCCGGGCGACCGTCACCAGCCAGGGGCGTACCGAACCGGTCGCCCGATTGAGCTGACCGGCGTTCTTCCAGGCACGGATGAGTGTTTCCTGTACGACGTCCTCGGCTCGCTGCCGGTCACCGGCGACCAGCCGGAGGACATAGGCGAGGAGCGGTCCGGCGTGCTCCCGGTACAGGGCACGCATCAACTCCTCGTCGGGTTCCGACGACTGTGAGGGCTGCGAGGACATGCGATGTCGGGCCCTCGATCCAGGTTCATTGGCCACGGCCGCATCCTTGCGCACGCCCACCTCCGGTGTCCGGGGCTTGCCCCCGTCGGTCGCTCGCCCCTTCGTACGGGGCGGGAGGCGCGGTTGTTCAAGGTGAGGTGGTCTTTTTCTCAGGGGCGGTGTGACGAGCGGGACATGCGCGCACATTCTCACCGCGCGATCTTTACATTTCCGACACGGCGTCAAGTCCGCTCGGGCTGCCCTGACTTATGGTCAGGCAAACATGGTGTAGCACAGATCACACACATCAAGTGGATGTGTGTTTCCGGCACTTGGGCCGTACCCGGACGTTCAGGACCGGGCGAGCGCGACCCGCCTGCGGTGCCGGGCGACCCGCTCGCGGTTGCCGCACACCTCGCTGGAACACCATCGCCTGCGGCGCCCGCGCGAGGTGTCGAGATACAGCAACGGGCACCCGCACGCCTCGCATTCACGCACGGCCGCCCGCGCGAGGGGGTCGGTGAGGAGGTCGACGGTGTCACGGGCGAGGAGGGAGAGCAGGGCGGCACACCGGACCGGCTCGGCCAGCTCCCCGACCAGACAACCCTTTTCACCGGGCACGGCACGGACGGCCGGGGGTGCGGCGGCGCGGGCGGCGCGGTTGATCCGGTCGAGCGAGTCACCGGGGTGCGCGGTACGTGCCCGGATCAACCGGTCGGCGTGCAGGCGCAGTTCGAGGAACTCGGCGACCCAGCGCCCGTCGACCCCTTGGAGGGGTGCCCCGACGGGCACCAGCCCGGCCTCGACGATCCACTCCGCCAACTCCTGGGGTGTGCCGATCCGTTCCTCCGGATGCGCGGTGGCCAGCAGGTCCAGGCAGCTTCGCCCGGCTTCGAATCGTGGCGTACCGCGTGCCATGCGCTTCGGTCACCGCCTAGGCAGGAGGGCGTCTTCTCGCTCCCCTCCACAGTGCCCCTCCCGCCCGGCGGCCGGAACCCCCCGCGCCCCGGCCCGGTCAGGCCGCGCGGTGACGGCTGGCCGAGCGCGGGCGCCCGTCCGGCCAGAGCTGGGGTCTGCGTTTCGCCGCCAGGTCCTCCGCCCAGCCGAAGGTGAGGACGCAGGCGCAGATCAGGGTCCAGGTGAGGGCGAGGACGGGCCAGGAGCTCTCCAGGAGCCAGGGGCAGTGCTCGTCCAGGACGTCGTAGCGCCAGAGCTGGTCCCAGAGGGTGGAGGCGACGAGGATGCAGAGGTTGTGCCAGAGATAGATGGTCACCGCCCGGGAGTTGAGCAGGGTGATCAGGCGGTCGAAGGGGCGCAGCAGCCGGGGCCACTCGGTCCAGACCGGGCTGATGTGCAGCAGGAGCAGCACGGTGGCGAGGGAGTAGAGGGACTGGGCGAACGGGATGTCGTCCAGGTCGTGTCCCGCGCGGAAGCCGTGCGTGAGCGCGTACCAGAGGCCGAGTCCGGCGACGAGCGGGGCGACGGAGGGCACGACGTAGCGCGGGACGCGTTTCAGGACCCCCTGCTGGTGGGCCATGCCGAGAATCCAGCAGGCGCCGAAGGTGCTGAAGTCGGTCAGCGCCGACGGGAAGCGTTCGCCGGGGAGTTGGAGGTGGCCGAACTCGAAGGCGGCGGCCAGTGCGACCGGGGACAGCACGGTGATCCAGGGGATCGCCTTCAGCGCCCGCAGCAGGACCGGGGAGAGCAGGACGAACCACAGGTAGGCGCGGATGTACCAGAGCGGTCCGGCCAGTTCGGCCGCCCAGTCCGGGCCGAGCACCCCGTGGACACCGGGCAGCGTGCCCGCGTACGGGGGGTCGCTCAGCGGCAGCACCCAGAAGCCCAGGTGGGCGAACCACCAGCCGGGATGCCCCTCGGCGCCGGGCCGCCAGCCCTGGAGCACCATGCCGGACACCCCGAGCGCGCCCAGCAGCCAGAGCGGCGGCAGCAGTCGGCGCAGCCGGCCCCGTACGACGTCCACCGCGGGGCGCTTCAGGGAGCGGGCCATCAGGTTGCCCGCGAGGGCGAACATCACGCCCATGGACGGGAAGACGACGGGCAGCCAGGCCCAGCCCATCAGGTGGTAGAAGACGACGCGGAAGAGGGCGACCGCGCGGAGCAGGTCGAAGTAGCGGTCCCGGACCGGGGCCCGCCGCTTCACCGGCTCGGGAGCCACCTCGGGGGTGAGGGCCGTCGTCATCGCAGCGCTCCTTCCGCCGGGACCGGGGCCGACATCCCGCCCTTGCGGCGGAGCTTCTGCCAGCGCAGCCGGCCGCCGGTGAGTGCCGTGATCCAGGACTGGAGCAGCACGACGTACATCAGCTGGCGGTACAGGAGTTGCTGGAGCGGGAGGGAGATCAGCGGGGTGAGCCGCTCCCGGTCCAGTGCGAAGGCGTAGGCCGCGCAGACGGCCTGGACGGCCAGGACGGCGAACCAGGACGCGATCGTCTTCTCCGTCGGGCCGAAGACCAGGCCGTAGACGAGGAAGATGTCGATCAGCGGGGCGAGCAGCGGCGCGACGACCATGAACAGGGCGACCAGCGGCAGCCCGACCCGGCCGAACCGTCCCGAGGGCCCGCGTTCCAGCACGGCCCGGCGGTGTTTCCAGATGGCCTGCATGGTGCCGTAGGACCAGCGGTAGCGCTGGGACCAGAGCTGTTGCACGGATTCCGGCGCCTCGGTCCAGGCGCGGGCCCTCTCCGCGTAGACCACCCGCCAGCCGTCGCGGTGCAGGGCCATGGTGATGTCGGTGTCCTCGGCGAGGGTGTCGTCGCTCATCCCGCCGACCCGTTCCAGCGCGGTACGGCGGAACGCGCCGACGGCGCCGGGGATGGTCGGCATGCAGCGCAGCACGTCGTACATACGGCGGTCGAGGTTGAAGCCCATCACGTACTCGATGTGCTGCCAGGCCCCGATGAGGGTGTCCTTGTTGCCGACCTTGGCGTTGCCCGCGACGGCGCCGACGCGCGGGTCGGCGAAGGGCTGCACCAGCTCGCGGACGGTGGACGACTCGAAGACGGTGTCGCCGTCCATCATCACGATCAGGTCGTGACTGGCGTTCGCCAGGCCCCGGTTGAGGGCGGCGGGCTTGCCCGCGTTGTGCTGCCGGACGACCCGGACGCCGGGCAGTCCGAGCCCCTCCACGATGCGCGCGGTGCCGTCGGCGGAGCCGTCGTCGACGACGATGACCTCCACCGGATGCTCCCCGCCGACCAGCGAACGCACCGTGTTCTCGATGCACTTGGCCTCGTTGTACGCCGGGACCAGCACGGTCGCCGGTTCGGTGACCGGCGCCGGGCCCCAGCGAAAGCCGCGGCGGCGGGTGCGGCGGGCGTGCGCGGCGGACAGCAGCAGCATCAGCCCGAACCGCCCGAAGACCAGCACACCGATGACGGCGAGGCCCACGACGAGCCCGGTGGTGATGCCGTCCGACGCCTTGACCAGCGCGATCCACGCCTTTCCGGTCCACAGCCCGAGCCCGGTGACGGGGGTGTCGGCGCTCGGCGCGTCCAGTGCCTCGGTGAGCGTCTGGAAGCGGTAGCCCTGCTGCTGGAGCCGGGGCAGCAGGGTGTCGATCGCCTGGACCGTCTGGCTCCGGTCGCCGCCGGAGTCGTGCATGAGGACGACCGCGCCCTTGCCCTGCGCGGGCGTGGCCCGGCGGATGATCTCCTCGGCGCCGGGCCTGCGCCAGTCCTCGCTGTCCCGGTCGTTGAGCACGATGAGATAGCCGCGCCCGCCGACGTACTCGGCCACCGGCCAGGACCGGTCGTCCATCGCGGAGGCGAACGAGGAGTACGGGGGCCGGAACAGCGAGCTGCGGATGCCCGCCGCGCCCGCGAGGGCCAGCTGCCCCTGGGACAGCTCCCAGTCGACACGGCGCTTGGACTGGTAGGAGAGGTCGGGGTGGTTGAAGGTGTGCAGGCCGACCTCGTGGCCCTCGTCCACCATGCGCCGGACCAGCTCCGGGTAGCGGGAGGTCATCGTGCCGGTCACGAAGAACGTGGCCCGCGCGTGGTTCCGCCTGAGCGCGTCCAGCACCTGGGGTGTCCAGGTCGGGTCGGGGCCGTCGTCGAAGGTGAGGACGATACGGCGCTCCGGCACCCGGAGGCTGTCGGTGCGCCCGCCCCGGGTGTCGATGACGGGGCCGCCGTCGGTGATCTTCGCGGGCACTCGTTGATCGGGCGCCTCGGGCCGGACGCGGTGGTCGGCGAGGATCTCGTTGTGGACGTAGCCGTGCAGCATGAGCATGGCCAGCGTGGCGAGCAGCACCAGGAAGGCCAGCAGCGGGCGCAGCGGCAGCCGACGGCGCCGGGGCAGCGCCCGGCGGGCGGTTCGCGGAGTCATCAGGGGTTCTTCCGGTTCTTCCGGTTCTTCCGGTCGAGGACGCGGCGGGTCATCCGGCGGCGGGCCGGGCGGCCGAGCCCTGGGGCTGCGGGCCTCCGCCGCCTGCCGGGGACTCGGTGGCGACCGGGCTGGGCGCGGTGGTGCTCGGCGCCGGGGACGCCTCGGTGGACGCGGTCGCGGTGGGCGTCGGCTTCGGGCTGCCCCCGCCGGGGGCGGGCGGCGCGGACCTGCCCGGTGTCGGGCTCGCCGCGGCGGGCGGCCGGGCCGCCGTGGTGGCCCGGGAGCTGGGGCTCGCCCGTCCCGGTACGGGTACGGCGGCGACGGTGACCGGTGCGGTGTCCGGCGCCGCGGGTTCCGTGCCGGCGCCGGTGCGGCCGCGCCTGCCGGGCGCGGCCGGGGCCGAGGCGCTGGGCACGGGCGAGGAGTCGACCCGGCTCGCGGGCTTGTCCTCCTTCTGCGGCACCGGCAGCCAGGGCGCGTCGGAGCTGCCGGAGAGCAGGGTGATCCCGATGACGGCGGCGTAGCCCGCGCAGAGGCCCGCGACCAGCAGCCCGAGGCGGCGGAAGGTACGGCTGCGGCGGCCGGACTCGTCCACGAACACCGGGCGGTCCGAGGCGTCGGCGGGCTCGGGGCCCGCGGCCTGGACGGAGTCGAGCTGGACGGTCACCTCGTGCGGATCATGGGCCCCGGAGCTTGAGCCGGACACGCCGGGCAGCATCGCCGTGCGCTCGGTTCCGGACCGGTCGCCCGAGGGGCGGAAGTCGGCCGCCGTGCGCGGGGTCCCGGAGCGGGGCAGCAGGGCCGTCGCGTCGGTTCCGGCGAGGGCGGCCGGACCGCCCCGGAGTATGGCCGCCGCCGCGAGCGCCCCGGCATCGGACGGACGTACGACACGCGGGAACGCGGGGCGTCCACCGCCCGGCGAGGCCGTGCCGTCCCGGCCCAGATCGGCCTCCGCGACGGTTCCGGTTTCCGGGAAAGCTTGAGTGGAACCCCCTGCCACCTGCATGTCTCGTGCCGTCGGAGCCACTTCGGGCCATTCCGGTCGGCGTTCTTCCCGCCACTGTTCCATGTGCGCACATCCCCCCACGGGACTGATCCGGGGTGCGCCGGCGACACCGAGCACGCGCCGGCCGGACCAGGCCCCCACCCGGTCCGAACGCCCCCCTCTACCCCAGTGCTCGGGTCCCCGAATGTAGCGCAAGGTGAGTTCACATGTGCTCGGAGTGGCGGAAAGGGCCGTTCATCACCTCGACATCCATGGCTGGAATCCATCGGTCACCGGGCGGCGAAAGCCACTTCTCGGCGCGGGCCAGCTCGGCCGCCGCCGCCTTCAGCGCGTCCAGCGCGGGATGGACCAGCCCCTTCCGCCACACCAGCGAGACGGGCGAAAGTGGAACCGGATCGACCAGGGGTCGCAGCGCCGCGCCCGACATGGCCGGAAAATCCACCACCGCGAGCACCGGCATCCGGCTCGCCGCCATCACGCGGGCGAACTCCTCGGCGCCGAGAACCACCGGATGGGGTGGCGCCGGCCGGATGCCGCGTCCCTCGAAGAGCTGACGGGCCAGCTCGGTCCACTCCCGCGTGCCGGGGTTCCCCGCCCCGGCGTACACCGTCTCCCCGGCGAGCGCGCCGAGCGGCACCTCGGGCAGCGCGGCCAGCGGGTGGTCCTCGGGCAGCAGTACCGCCATCGGCTCGTAGCGCACGGGCTGTTGGGCGAGGCCGGAGCGCAACACCGGGTCCAGACCGGCGAAGCGGCCGAAGGAGACGTCCAGGCGCCCGGCGAGCAGGGCCGCCGCCGCCCCGGTGAGACCGCGCTCGTAGCGGGCCAACAGCTCGTGATCAGGCGCCAGTTCGCGTGCCCGGAGCAGCACCCGGCGGGCGGTGAGGGGGCCTTCGGAGTTGACGTCGACCAGCAGCGGGCGGGCGGCGCCGAAAGCGGCGAGGAGGTCGTCCTGGGCGGCGAGCACCCGCCGGGCATACGGCAGCAGCCGCTCGCCGTCCGCGGTGAGCGTCACCTGCCGGGTGGTACGGAGGAACAGCTCGGCCCCCAGCTCCCGTTCGAGCCGCCGTACGTCCCGGCTCAGCGCCTGCTGGGCGACGTAGAGCCGGGCGGCGGCGCGGGTGAAGTGCAGTTCCTCGGCGACGGCCACGAAGGCGCGCAGCAGGCGGGGTTCGATCGCGGGAGGCATGGCGGCGGGCATGGCGGCGAACTTACAACGCGGGCGCGTGAATCGGCGCCGAACAGGTGTTGGACCGGCGCCCGCCGCACGGGAGAGCGTGAGCGGCATGTCACCGCGCACCGCAGTCGCCTACCGTCGTCTCTTCGCCCGTCCCGGCGCCCTCGCCTTCACCGCGGGCAACCTGCTCGCCCGCCTGCCGGTGGGCATGGCCGGGGTGAGCGCGGTGGTGATGATCGCCGGTGCGCGAGGCTCGTACGCGCTCGCCGGAGCGGTCAGCGCGACCGGGCTGGTGGCGAGCGGGCTGGCGGGCCCCTGGCTGGCCCGGCTGGTGGACCGGTACGGGCAGGCCAGGGTGGCCCGGCCAGCGACCCTGGTGGCGGTGCTCGGCGCCCTCGCCCTGCTGTTGTGCGTGCGGTACGACGCCCCCGACTGGACGCTGTTCGCGGCGTACGCCTCCTGGGCGGCCACGCCCAACGTCGGCGGGCTGTCCCGCGCCCGCTGGGCGCATCTGCTGCGGAACGATCCCGAAGCCCGGCACACCGCGAACTCGTTCGAGCAGGCGGCCGACGAGCTGTGCTTCATGCTGGGCCCGGCGCTGGCGTCCTTCCTGACCGGCGCTCTCTTCCCCGAGGCGGGCACGCTCGCCGGGGCGGTGCTGCTCGCGGCCGGGATGCTGCTGTTCACCGCCCAGCGCGCGACCGAGCCCCCGCCGAGCCCCGGCACCAGGACGCCGTCCCCGCTGCGCGCCCCCGGAATCCGGCCCCTGCTGGTCTGCTTCACGGCGACCGGGGCGGTGTTCGGGTCGATGGAGGTGGTCACCGTGGCGTACGCCGACGCCCAGGGGCAGCGTGCGGTGGCCGGGGTCGTGCTCGCGCTCCAGGCGGCCGGGTCGTGCGCGGCGGGCCTGCTGTACGGGGCGCTGCCGCCGGGCCCGGCGGCGCGGCGGCTCGGGCGGTGCCTGCCCGCGATGGCCGCGCTGATGACGCTCCCCTGGCTCGCCGCCACCACCGGCTCACTGTGGGTGCTGGCGGGGGCCCTGCTGGTGGCGGGCACCGCGACCGCGCCGACCATGGTGACCGCGATGACGCTGGTCCAGGAGCGCACCCCGGACGGCCGTCTGAACGAGGGCATGAGCCTGGTCGTGACCGCGCTGCTCACCGGTATCGCCTGCGGTTCGGCGGCCGGCGGCTGGGCGGCGGACCACCTCGGCGCGGGCACGGCGTACGCGATCCCGGCGCTGTCCGCGAGCACCGCGTGCCTTCTCGGCTGGGCGCTGCGCGGGTCCCGGTACAAAGGCTCCCGGTACAAAGACGAAGGCCCCGCCGCGGCTAGCGACGGGGCCTTGGCCCACATGGGTTCGGAAGGCCCGAGGGCCTCCTGATCGTGGAGATGGCGGGAATCGAACCCGCGTCCACCGGTGCAGAAACAGGGCTTCTCCGTGTGCAGTCCGCTTCGATTTTCTCGGCCCCGGAGATCACGCGGACAAGTCTCCGACGGGCTCAGTCACTGTTAGATTTCCCTCTTCACCCCGTGACCGGGATCAAGGTTTAGTTCCCTAGCTGATGCCAGGATCCGGGTCGGGAACAGCCCCGGGCTGACACTTCGCAAGTCGCTACTTAGGCAGCGAGGGCGAAGGAATCGCGCTTGGTGTTGGCGATTATTGGTTGCGACATATGGTTTACGAGATCATTGCCGCTTCCTCGACACGCTTCCCCTGCTTCGACATCCGCTGTCGAAACCGATCATCCCCATGTTGTTTTTTCAATGCCCCCCGCAGGAGGCGGCGCACCCTCGATGGAGTGCTGTGCCATCGTACGTGACCAACGCGGGAGTGTGCCAGCTTATTCCCGGCGGTCGGTCTTGGCGCCGCGCTGCTTGCGCTTGGCGGCCGCGATCGCGCGGTCCGACTCGCGCCGGTCCTGCTTCTCGCGCAGGGTCTGCCGCTTGTCGTACTCCTTCTTGCCTCGGGCCAGCGCGATCTCCGCCTTCGCCCGGCCGTCCTTGAAGTACAGGGCGAGGGGCACGATGGTGTGGCCCGTCTCCTGGGACTTCACCTCCAACTTGTCGATCTCCTCGCGGTGCAGGAGCAGCTTGCGCTTGCGGCGCACGGAGTGGTTGGTCCAGGTGCCCTGGCTGTACTCGGGGATGTGGGCGTTGTGCAGCCACGCCTCGTTCCCGTCGATCTGGACGAAGCCGTCGGCCAGCGAGGCCCGCCCCTGGCGCAGCGACTTCACCTCGGTGCCGGACAGCACGATCCCGGCCTCGAAGGTGTCGATGATCGCGTAGTCGTGCCGCGCCTTCTTGTTCTGGGCGACGAGCTTGCGCTTGCCGTCCTTGGCCTTGGCGGAGGCCGCCCCGCCCTGCTTGGGCTGGGACTCCTTCGGTACGTACATTCCCTTACTCATAGTGCCGCCATTTTCGCACCATCGAGGGGGGCGAAGGGAAGCGGATTAGGGGTGAGGTCAGGGTGCGGTCAGGGGCTCCCGGGGGTCGCCCAGGCCGGTCAGGACCGTCTCCGCCCGCTTCAGCGCGCCCTCGCCCGCGTCCAGGTCGGGGGTGATGCCCCGGCCGTCGACCGCGTGACCGGAGGGGGTGCGGTAGTGGCCGACGGTGAGTTCGGCCACCGAACCGTCCGGCAGCGCGGTCGGCATCTGCACCGAGCCCTTGCCGAAGGTGCGCGAGCCGATCACCACGGCCCGGCCCCGGTCCTGCAGGGCGCCGGTGAGCAGCTCGGCCGCGCTCATCGTGCCCCCGTCGACCAGGGTGACCAGCGGGCGGGCGGTGTCGCCGCCGGAGGCGGCGTGCAGGGCGCGCTGGGCGCCGTCCACGTCGTAGGTGGCGACCAGGCCGCCGTCGAGGAAGCAGGAGGCGGTGGCGACTGCCTCGGTGACCAGGCCGCCGGAGTTGCCGCGCAGGTCGAGCACGACCCCGCTGCCCGCCGGGGCGCGCCGGACGGCGGTCCGTACGGCCTTGGCGGAGCCCTTGGTGAAGGCGGACACCCGGACCACGACGACCCCGGCGACCGGGTCGCTGACGGTCACCGGGTCGGTGGAGAGCCGGGCCCGGTGCAGGGTCCGGGACCAGGAGTCGGCGCCGCGCTGGATGCCGACGGTGACCGGGGTGCCCGCTGCCGCGTCCTCGGCGTCGCCGCGGAGCAGGGAGACCACCTCGGTGACCGGGCGGCCGTCGACCTCGCGGCCGTCGACGCTGCGCAGCCGGTCGCCCTCGCGGATGCCGGCGTCGGCGGCGGGCGAGCCGGACCGCACCCGGCTCACGGTGACCTGCCCGTCGCGGGCGCGCTTCGCCCACAGTCCGACGCCGGTGTACTCGCCGTCCAGGGCGTCGCGGAACTCCTGGTACTCGTCCTCGGAGTAGACGGCGGCCCAGCGGTCCCCGCTGCGGCTGACGGCCTGTTCGGCGGCCTCGGTGGGCGACTCGCCCTTCGCCATGGCCTCGGCGGCGGCCCGGCGCACGTCCTCGGGGCGGGGCCTGCCGGTGGCCTGAATCCCCTCGGTCGACCGGGCGTTGGCGTCGAGGCGGCGGGCCTGGGCGGTGTCCGGCAGGGAGCCCGTGACGGCCCCCGCGGTGATCGCTCCGGCGAACACCAAGCTCAGGGCGGCCCCGCGGCGTTTGCGGCGGGGCTGACGGAACAGGGCACGGCCTGACATGGCGGTGAGTCTAGGACAACACGAAGGGCCGTACAGACGGATGCCTGTACGGCCCTCTTGGCATGTGTCACACCTTCAGATACTTGCGCAACGCGAAGAACGCCGCCAGGGAAGGCATCAGCACGCTGGTCGCGAGGATCAGCGGCAGCTTGGTCAACACCGAGTCCCAGCCGATGAAGTTGATGAGCGTCAGCTTGCTGGAGAGGGCCATGCCGTGGTCGATGGTGAAGTACCGGCCCAGCACCAGGAAGACACAGGCGAGGCTGCCGCCGATGAGTCCGGCGACCGCGGCCTCCATGATGAACGGCGCCTGGATGTAGAACCCGGAGGCGCCGACCAGCCGCATGATCCCGGTCTCCCGGCGGCGGCTGAACGCCGACACCCGCACCGTGTTGACGATCAGCAGCAGCGCGACGAACAGCATCAGCGCCATCAGGAACAGCGCCGCCCGGTTCATCAGGTTGAGGAGCTGGAACAGGTTGTCGAGGATGCTCCGCTGGTCCTGCACCGACTGCACGCCCGCACGCCCGTTGAACGCGGTGGCGATCACCTGGTACTTCTGCGGGTCCTTGAGCTTGATCCGGTACGACTCCTGCATCTGGTCCGGCGTCAGCGAGCTGGCCAGCGGGGAGTTGCCGAACTGCTCCTTGTAGTGCTTGTAGGCCGTGTCCTGCGACTCATAGGTGACCTTCTCCACGATGGAGGACATCTTGCCGAGGTCGGCCTGGATCTGCTTCTTCTGGTCCTCGGTGGCCGCGCCCTTGGCGCAGTTGACGTCCGACTGGGCGTCGCTCTTGTTGCAGAGGAAGATCGAGACGTTGACCTTGTCGTACCAGTAGCCCTTCATGGTGCTCACCTGGTCGCTCATCATCAGGGAGCCGCCGAAGAGGGCCAGGGACAGGGCGACGGAGACGATGACGGCGAAGGTCATCGTCAGGTTGCGGCGGAGACCGACACCGATCTCCGACATGACGAACTGGGCGCGCATGGCGTCTGGTCAAGCCTTTCCGTCGTGAACTTGCTTCAGTGCTGGTAGCCGTAGACGCCGCGGGCCTGGTCGCGCACGAGGCGGCCCTTCTCCAGCTCGATGACGCGCTTGCGCATCTGGTCCACGATGTTCTGGTCGTGCGTCGCCATGATGACGGTGGTGCCCGTCCGGTTGATGCGGTCGAGCAGCTTCATGATGCCGACGGAGGTCTGCGGGTCGAGGTTTCCGGTGGGCTCGTCGGCGATCAGCAGCTTGGGGCGATTGACGAACGCCCGCGCGATGGCCACGCGTTGCTGCTCACCACCGGACAGCTCGCCCGGCATACGGTCCTCCTTGCCGCCGAGCCCGACGAGGTCGAGCACCTGGGGCACGGACTTGCGGATCTCGCCGCGGGACTTGCCGATGACCTCCTGCGCGAAGGCCACGTTCTCCG
Organism: Streptomyces sp. NPDC090119; assembly: GCF_044747085.1. NCBI lineage: Bacteria > Bacillati > Actinomycetota > Actinomycetes > Kitasatosporales > Streptomycetaceae > Streptomyces > Streptomyces sp. NPDC090119. The sequence continues at coordinate 1,114,325 of NZ_JBIVDK010000002.1, forward strand.
CGACCGTCTTGTTGGGCAGCAGGCGGAAGTCCTGGAAGACCGTCCCGAGCTGGCGGCGCATCTGCGGCACCTTCCAGTTGGACAGCCGGGCGAGGTCCTTGCCCAGGACGTGCACCTGGCCGTGGCTGCACCGCTCCTCGCGGAGCACCAGCCTGAGGAAGGTCGACTTGCCGGAGCCGGAGGACCCCACGAGGAAGACGAACTCGCCCTTGTCCACCTCCAGGGACACCTCCCTGAGGGCGGGCCGGGTCTGCTTGGGGTAGACCTTGGAGACACTGTCGAATCGGATCACGGATGCACCACGGGTCGCCGGGGGATGATGAGCGTGACCATACGCGAACCGGGAGTGCCTACGCAGGGCCCGGTCGCCGTTGCGACAGACTTGTGCGTTTTTGTACGGCGGCACTTTCCGCTTTCCCGGGCGCCCGCGCTCTTTCGGGGGGAACCTGGCAGAGTGGAGGGGGAACGTTCTCGTTCCCGTCGGCGTTGTACGGGGTTGAGGGCCTGGCACGAGGAGGGCGAGCGCATGACGTACGACCGGTTGGTGTGCGCGAACTGCGCGGCCCCCGTGAGCGAGGGCCGGTGCCCGGTGTGCCGTGCGAGCCGTGAGCGGCTCCAGCAGCAGGCGGGGTTCCTGGGCGGGGTGAGCCCGGCGGCGCTGGTCGCGCTGCTGGTGGTGCTGATCGCGCTGACGGCGCTGCTGGCGCACCAGACCGTCTAGGTCCCCCCAGGACATCTCAGGGCATCTCAGGACACGAGGAAGGGCCCGGAGCGGATGCTCCGGGCCCTTCTCTTTCTCCGCTCACGCTACGCGGAGTGACGTTTCGGCTACCTTCAGGCGGCCGTGCCGCCGCGGTTGCCCGCCAGGCGCGGCAGGACGCGGAAGGCGACGCCGCCCGCGATCATCGTCGCGGCGCCGACCAGCAGGAATGTGGTCTCCCCCGCACCGGTCTCGGCGAGCTGCTTGCCGTTCCCGTTCTGCTGCGCGGTGGTGTCCGAGCCGGTGTCGGTGAGGGCGGAGGTGCCCTCCTCCTGGGAGACGTTGTCGTTGCCGCCGTCGGGGGTGGTGCCGCCGGTGGTGCCGCCGCCGCCCGTGGTGGAGCCGCCGGTGGCGGAACCTCCGGACGTACCGCCGGTGGTGCCGCCGCCGCCCGTGGTGGACCCACCGGTGGTGGAGCCGCCCGTGGTGGAGGAGCCGCCCGTGGAGCCGCCGCCGGTCGTGGAGCCGCCGCCGGTCGTGGTCGAGCCACCCGTGCTGTCGCCGCCGCCGGTCGTGGAGCCGCCGCCGGTCGTGGTCGAGCCGCCGGTGGTGTCGCCACCCGTGGTGTTGCCGCCGGTCGTGTCGCCACCCGTGGTGTTACCACCGGTCGCGTCACCGCCCGTGGTGTTACCACCGGTGGTGTTGCCGCCCGTGGTGTTGCCACCGGAAGAGTCGCCGCCACCGATCACGCCGCCGATGACTCCGCCGATGCTCGCGTCACCGCCCTCGGTGCCGCCGGTCGTGTCGCCACCGGACGAGTCGCCGCCGGTGGTGCCCTCGGTGCCGCCGTCCGTGCCGGGGTCCGGGTCGGCGCAGGTGCTGAGAACGCCGCAGGACGGGTCGGGCTCGGGCTGGCCCGGGTCGGCGGAGGCCACGCCCGCCACCATCAGCGAGGCGCCCGCGGCCATCACCGCACCGGCGGCTATACGTGCGACGCGCACACGCGTCTTCTTCGTCATATGTCTGCTACCCCCAGTAGCTGTTGTCGATGAGGCGGCGCAGTGGGGCTTGCCGTGCTCGACGGAGGCAGCTGACATGTGCGGAACCGACATAGGCGTCGTGTCCCGGACCGTCTCTTGTTCCCCCGGTGCACATGCGCCCCAGACATGCGCATGCCGCGTTTCACCTTTCCCATTTTTTTAAGCAGCGTCAAGGCCGTTGCGGGCGCAATGTCCTATGGGAGGGCGTTTGCCGGGAGTTGGCTGACGTGATTGTGACCTGAAGCCCAGAAACAAGACAACTGCCGCCCCGAGGACGGCAGTTGTCAAAGGTTGTCATGTCGACAAACTTACTTCTCCTGCTGCTTGCGCCAGCGAATTCCGGCCTCCAGGAAGCCGTCGATCTCACCGTCGAGCACGGACTGCGGGTTGCCGACCTCGAACTCGGTGCGCAGGTCCTTGACCATCTGGTACGGGTGCAGGACGTACGAGCGCATCTGGTTGCCCCAGGAGCTGCCGCCGTCGCCCTTGAGGGCGTCCATCTTGGCGCGCTCCTCCTGGCGCTGGCGCTCCAGCAGCTTGGCCTGCAGCACGTTCATCGCCGTGGCCTTGTTCTGGATCTGGGAGCGCTCGTTCTGGCAGGAGACCACGATGCCGGTGGGCAGGTGGGTGAGCCGGACCGCGGAGTCCGTCGTGTTCACGCCCTGGCCGCCGGGGCCCGAGGAGCGGTAGACGTCGATGCGCAGGTCCGACTCGTCGATCTCGACGTGGTCGGTCTGCTCCACCACCGGGAGCACCTCGACGCCCGCGAAGGACGTCTGGCGGCGGCCCTGGTTGTCGAAGGGCGAGATGCGCACCAGACGGTGCGTGCCCTGCTCGACGGAGAGCGTGCCGTAGGCGTACGGGATCTGGACGGCGAAGGTGGTCGACTTGATGCCGGCCTCTTCGGCGTACGACGTCTCGTAGATCTCGGTCTTGTAGCCGTGGCGCTCGGCCCAGCGCAGGTACATGCGCTGCAGCTGCTCGGCGAAGTCGGCGGCGTCGACGCCGCCCGCCTCGGCGCGGATGTTGACCAGCGCCTCACGGGAGTCGTACTCGCCGGACAGGAGGGTACGGACCTCCATCTCGTCCAGCGCCTTCTTCACCGCGACCAGCTCGGACTCGGCCTCGGCGCGGGTGTCCGGGTCGTCCTCCTCCTCGGCCATCTCGAAGAGGACGGCGAGATCGTCGATCCGGCCGCGCAGCGCCTCCGCCTTCCTGACCTCGGCCTGGAGGTGGGAGAGCTTGCTGGTGATCTTCTGCGCCTCGTCCGGGTTGTCCCAGAGGGACGGCACGGCCGCCTGCTCCTCGAGCACGGCGATGTCTGCCCTCAGCTTGTCGAGGTCCAGGACGGCCTCGATCGACTCCATGGTCGAGGAGAGGGACTTCAGCTCTTCGGATACATCGACGACTGCCACGCCCCCAGCGTAACGGCTCCGCCGGGTGCGGTCGGTCCCCGGCGGCCGGTACCACCGGGGTGCGGGGTGTTACTCGCGGCGTACCAGGGGCTGCCGCCCCCGGACCCCCGCTGTCGGCCCCTGCGGGGCCTCGTCCTCAAACGCCGGACGGGCTGAATATGGCTGACCTCGCCTCTCTGCCTACCGAGACGGGGTCGACGTCGTCCGGGTGTCCTGGGGTGGGGTGTCGTCGGTGGAGGTGGTCCAGAGTCCGTAGCCGACCGCCGCCACCACGAGGGTGCCAGCGATCGTCAGCGTGATTCTGCGGCGCCGGGCCGCTGCCCGGTGGCGGGCTGAGCCGGGGCGGGGGGCGCCGGGGGTGCGGGGGGCGCGGGCCGTGCCGTGGGCGCCGCCCGCGAGTTCGTCGGGGGCCGGGACGCGCATGGAGGTGTGGGTGTCGCGGTTGGAGTCGGGCTTGGCGCCGGGGACCAGGGAGACCGCGCCCCGGCGGCGGACCGGTTCGTCGGCGGGCAGCGGTGCCGGGGGGCTCTCCGGGGCGGCCTCGGGATCGGGCTCGTCGACCTCCAGCGGGGGGATGCCCGCGAGGGTCGGCAGCTGTTCGCGCAGGCGGGTGGCGAGTTCGGAGGCACGCAGCCGGGAGGCGGGGCCCTTGGCGAGGCACTGGACGATGAGCTGCCACAGCTCCTCGGGGATGCCGGGCAGCGGGACGACGGTCTCGGTGACGTGTCTGCGCAGGACCGCGCCGGGGTGGCCGCCGCCGAAGGGGGTGAAGCCCGCGAGCAGCTCGTAGAGGACCGTGGCGAGGGCGTAGATGTCGACGGCGGCGCGCGGGGGCAGGCCCTCGACGATCTCGGGGGCGAGGTAGTCGGGGGTGCCGATGATCTTCGTGGCGCGGGTGCGGCGGGGCGAGTCGATGAGCTTGGCCACACCGAAGTCGGTGAGCAGCGCCGGATGGGCGCCGCCGGGGCCGAGCGGGCCGCGCATGTCGAGGAGGATGTTCTCGGGCTTGACGTCCCGGTGGACGACGCCCGCGGCGTGCGCGGCGGCGAGGCCGTCCGCGACGTCGGCGACGATCGCCACGGCGGCCTCGGGCGCGAGTCGGCGCTCGCGCTCCAGGCGGGTGCGCAGGTCGGTGCCGCGCACGATGTCCATGACGAGGGCGAGGTCGTTGCCGTCGACGACGAGGTCGCGCACGGTGACGATGTGCGGATGCTCCAGGCCGAGCAGCGCGGTGCGCTCCTGGACGAAGCGGCCGACCAGCTCCTGGTCGGAGGCGAGGTCCTCGCGCAGCATCTTGATGGCGACGGGTCCGCCCGGTCCCTCGCCCAGCCACACCGTTCCGGCGCTGCCCCGCCCCAGGATCTGGTTGGCGGTGTACCGGCTGCCGATCTTCCGTGCCAAGACTGCTCCTACAGACGCGTGTTGCCCTGGTCGACAAAGCTACGCGCCTGTCGGGGCCGCCTTCACCGCGGAGCCGGAAATCACCCGCTGGGTGTCGACAAGTCCACAGAACCGGCTCCGGGAGCGGCTGTTCAGTTGCCGCCGCCCGAGGAGCTGTCGAGGTTCTTGAACCAGTCGCTGACGGAGCCGACCCAGTCGCTGAGCTGGTCCCAGTAGCCCTTGCCCTGGCCGACCCAGGTGTGCAGCGGGGTCAGCTCCCAGATCAGCCAGCTCGCCACGACGAGGATGACGATCGTGAAGAGGCAGCCCTTGAGGCAGCCCAGGCCGGGGATCTTCATCGGGTTGGCGCTGCGCTGCCGGGGCGGACGGGGCTCGCGCGCGGGCCGCTGCGGCTCCGGCGGGGCGTACCGCTGGGGCTGCGGCGGCGGGGCGTACTGCTGCGGCTGCGGGGTCGAGCGCCGGGGCTGCGGACGCTGCTGCGGCTCCTGGGGGCGCGACTGCTGGGGCTGGTGCTGCGGGCGGGCGGCCTGCCGCTGGGGGCGGCGGCGCAGCGGGTCCTCGTCCGGGTCGAGGTACTGGACCTGGGTCTGCTCGTTGCGGTCGCGGGCGGCGCGGAGCTGGGTCTGCCAGGGGTGCGGCTGGTCGGGGTTCTGCGGATTCTGCGGGTTCTGCCCGTAGGGGTCCTGCGGGCCGTACTGGCCCGGCCGGCCCTGCGGCATCGGCGGCATGACCGTGGTGGGGTCACCGGTACCGGGGCCCGCGCCGGTGCTCGGGAGCACGGTGGTCGGGTCGGCGGCGCCGTGCGGGCCGCCGGTGTGCGGCAGGAAGCTGGTGGCCGCGTTGGGGTCGTAGGCGCCCTGGGCGGCGTTCGGGGGCAGCACCTGGGTGGCGGCATTGGCGTCGGGGGCGCCGGGCACGCCCGGTACGGGGGCCGGGTCCGGGTCGGGGGCGAGGAGGGCGCCGACGCCCTCGGCGGCGGCGATCTGCGCCGGACTGGCGTGCACCCCGACGCCCTCGGCGACGACGCGCAGGGCGCGGGCGAGGTTCTCGGCGCTGGGCCGCTGCTCCGGGCTCTTGCGCAGGCAGCGCTCTATCACCGTCCACAGCGGGTCGGGGATGGTGGAGGGGCGGCGCGGCTCGGCGCTGAGGTGCTGGTGCAGGACCTCGAGTGCGGTGGCGCCGGAGAACGGCGGACGGCCGGTGACCAGCTCGTACAGCAGGATTCCGGCGCCGTAGACGTCGACGGCGGAGGTCTGCGGGCGGCCCTCGGCGGACTCCGGGGCGACGTAGGCGGGGGTGCCGACGAACTCGTGGGTGCGGGTCAGGCCGGGTGAGTCGGCCAGCCGGGCGATGCCGAAGTCGGTCAGCATCGGGTACATCTGCCCGTCGTACTGGCGCAGCAGCACGTTGGCGGGCTTCAGGTCGCGGTGGACGACGCCGTCGGCGTGGCTGGCGGCGAGCGCGTCGGCGACCTGGGCGGTGAGCAGGGAGGCGGCGACGGGCGAGAAGGTGCCGTTCTCCCGCAGGTAGCGGTGCAGGTCGGGGCCGTCGACGAGGTCCATGACGAGCGCCAGCAGGTCGCCCTCGACGACCAGGTCGCGGACCCGGACGATGTTGGGGTGGGTGAGCCGGAGCAGGACGGAGCGCTCGCGCAGGAAGCGCATCACGATGTCCGGGTCGCTCGCCAGTTCCTCCTTGAGGACCTTGATGGCGACCGTCTCGCCGGGCTGCCCGGCCACGGCCGCCTCGGCGCCCGCCGTCTCCCGCTGGCTGGCGCGCCAGACGGTGCCCGTGGCGCCGCGTCCGAGCGGCTCCTCGAGCAGGTACTTGCTGCCGACTGGCCGCACGTCACGCGCTCCCTGCTAGCTCTTGGCTGCTTGCTCGCCGATTGCCACCGGTGTTCCGGCGTTCCGACCACTGTAGTGGCCTGTCCCGGAGCCGCCCCCTGAGTACTACGTGCGGCCTCCGGTCCGTGTTCGGAGGAAAGACGCTCACCTCGGGTCCACCGGTTGCCGGTTCCGGTACGTGACCGATCTCAAGTGATCGCCGCCGCGTTACTGGTCAGGCACTTTTGGGGGCAGAGCTGACCAATCAAGATCACTTCGTACCGGGACGCGGGCGGGAGAGCCGTGACAGGTGCGAGGATGCGTGCAGTACTGGCCTACGTGCCCGTGCGGAGTGGGGCACCTCCGCGGCCGGGCAGAAGGGACCGCTGACGGCGATGCAGATCCGGCTGACCGTCGTAGATCCGCTGGGCGCGTCCCCGAGGCGGGGTGCCGCCGCGACGCGTGACGTGCTGGTCACGGCGCCCACGGGTACCGAGCTGGCGTCGGTGGCGCCCGCGCTGGCCTCGGCGGTCACCGGGGAGAGCGGGGCCGGCCGGGACGGCAGCGGTGTCTCCGTGGCGCTGTACGCGGGCGCGGACCGTCTGGACCCGCGCCGCCACACCCTCGGTGAACCCCCGCTGGTCGACGGCGCGGTGCTGTCGCTGGGCGCCCCCGCGGCCCCGGAGCCGCATCCCGAGCTGGACGACGCCCCGACCCAGCTCCATGTGGTCGCGGGCCCGGACGCGGGCGGGGTCCATCTGCTGCACGGCGGCCGGATAACGGTGGGCCGCTCCGCCGACGCCGACGTCCCCCTGGACGACCCGGACGTGTCCCGGCTGCACTGCGCGGTCAACGTCACCGCCGAGGGCCGGGTCTCGGTGACCGACCTGGACTCCACCAACGGCACCACGCTGGACGGCGCCCGTGTCACCGACCGTCCGCTGCGCTTTCCGTCGGGCGGTCTGCTGCGCCTGGGTGAATCCGCGCTCAGGGTGACCCCGTCAGGGGGCCCGGGGGCGCGGGTGCGCACGGTGCCGGACGGGGAGGGCTGTGTGCGGGTGCCCCTCGGGGACGCCCCGGACGCCTGCCCCTGGGAGACCCCGGACACCGCTCCGGACACGGGCGCGCCGAACGGTCCGACCGGGCACGGGTACGGCACCGCCGAGCGGGTCGGCGCGGAACGCGTGGAGCGGGCCGCCGTACCCGAGCAGGGCGGGGCGCCCCGCATCGAGAGCCGCGCCCCGGACCACCGCACCGGCCGGTACCAGGAGCACGACACCCACCCGGGCCACCGGCCCGACCTCGCCCACCCCGACGAGTTGGACTCCCCCACCCGTAAGGGCACCCCCGTCCGGGGCACCGACCTCCCCGCCGCCCGGCGCCGGGGTGGCATCGGCGCCTGGGCGCGCAAGCTGACCGGCGGCCGGGGCGAGGACATCGCCGCCGAGGAGGCGCCGTACGCCGAGGCGGCCCCCGTCACGCTGCCCGAGGCGTTCCGGCGCCCGGAGACCTGGCCGGACCCGGCCGCGCTGCTGCTGACCGCGCTCGGTCCGGGCCCCCGGCTCTGGGAGCGGGGTCCGGGACACCACGAGGCGCTGGCGGTGCGGCTCGGCACCGCCGACCGGACCGCGCCCGACGGCTCGGCGCTGCCCGCCGTGCCGGTGACGGCCGCGCTACGCGAGGTGGGCGCCCTGGGCCTGGCCGGTCCGCGCCCCCGGCTCGCGGGGCTGGCCCGCGCGGTGCTGGCGCAGCTGGCCGCGCTGCACTCGCCGGACCTGCTGGAGATCGTGCTGATCAGCGCGGACCGGGCCCGCTCGGTGGAGGAGCGCACCGCCGAGTGGTCCTGGCTGGGCTGGCTGCCGCACGTCCGGCCGGGCCACGGCCAGGACTGCAGGCTGCTGCTGGCCTACGACCGCGAACAGGCGGCCGCCCGCACCGGCGAGCTGCTGCGCCGCGTCGAGTCCCACACCGACCCCGCCTCCTTCCGTCCGGGCCCGGACGGGCATCCGGGGCCGTACACGGTGGTCGTGGTGGACGGCGACCCCGGCGGCTCGGCGCTGCGGGAGGACGTGGCGCGGCTGGCGATGAGCGGGCCGCGCGCCGGGGTGCACGTGGTGTGCCTCGCCGAGACCGCGCCCGCCTCCCCCGCCTCGCCGCTGATGGAGACCTACGGGGCGGCCTGCGCGGTGACGCCCACCTTCCGTGAGTGCGGGGCGGTCGCGCTGCTCAGCGGGGACGTGGCGACCGCGCTGCGGCTGATGCGAGTCGCGCCGACCGGCCCGGTGGGTCCGGGCACCCTCGCCGCCGTGGACGCGGTGTCGGCGGCCTGGGCGGAGCGGTTCGCGCGGGCGCTGGCCCCGCTGCGCCCGGACGCCCCGGACGACGCCCGGCACGCGCGCGTCGCGGTGCCGCTGCCGCTGTCGGCCCGGCTGCTGGACGAACTCGGGCTGGCCCGTGCCACCCCGGCCTCGCTGATGGCCCGCTGGGCCGACGCGGCCGACGACGCCGAGTCGCTGGGCGGCCGGGCCCGCGCGGTGCTGGGCGCCGGTCCGCGCGGCCCGGTCACCGCCGACCTGGTGGCCGACGGCCCGCACCTGCTGGTCGAGGGGCCGCCCGGCAGCGGCCGTACGGAGCTGCTGCGGGCGGTGGTGGCGTCGCTGGCCGCCGCCGAGCGCCCGGACCGGCTCGGCATGGTGCTGATCGACGGCCGGGACGGTGTCGGCACGGCGGCCGGGGTCGGCGAGGGGCTGCGGTCCTGCACCGACATCCCGCATGTGACCACCCATCTGATCGCCAACGACCCGGTGCGCATGCGGGAGTTCGCGCAGTCGCTGAGCGCCGAGCTGAAGCGGCGGGCGGAGCTGGTCGGGCTGACCGACTTCGCGCACTGGCACACCGCGCACGAGGTGTCGGGCCGGATGGTCGCCCAGCGCGGCCGCGACACCGGCACCGGTGACCTGGAGGCTCCGCCCAGCTCCACGCTGCGGCTGCGGCCCGGCGCCGCCCGGCAGCACACCGAGGCGGCACCCCCGTTGCCCCGGCTGGTGGTGGTCGTCGACGACCTGGACGCGCTGGTCTCCCCAGCGCTGGGTTCGCCGGGCAGGCCCGCCGCCGGGTCGGTCGTGCGGGCGCTGGAGGCGGTGGCCCGCGAGGGCGAGCGGCTCGGCGTGCACCTGGTGGCCGCGACCGGCGCGGGCGGCCGTACGGCGGAGACGGAACCGGCGCGGCGGGCCACCCTGCGGGTGACGCTGGACGCGCCGTCCGGCGGACGCGGCACGAGCGCGGCCGAGCGGAGCGCGGAGGGCGAACCGGCGCCGGGGCGCGGGGTGTTGGCGTACCCGGACGGCCGGGTCACCGGGGTGCAGGGCGGCCGGGTGACGGGCCGTATCCCGCGCACCGCGACCCAGCGGCCGACCGTACTGCCGCTGGACTGGCAGCGGATGGGCGACCCCCCGACCCGGCGCCCGGTGCGCGAGCTGGGCAACGGCCCCACCGACCTGGCCCTGCTGGCGAGCGCGGTGGAGCGGGCGGCCCGGCAGGTGTCGGCCGGTCAGGTGCCCTCGCTGCTCTGACCGGAGGGCACCAGGATTCCCCGTGCCCGGTGCGCATACCTCGATGATCACGAGCCGGTCACAATGCGTGGCCGGACCGTGCGGGTGCTCTTGCCGCGGCGGGGCGGCCCGGCGTACACCGGAGCGCACAAGCAGAGTTCAGGCGTTCAACGGAGAACGACGAACGGGGAAGTGATGCGCAAGCCGAGCGACACCATCCGAGGGCACCGGACGGGCGCCGCCCTCGCCGCGCTGCTGGCGGGGGCCCTGACGCTCACCGCCTGCTCCGGCGGTGACGGGAAGAAGGACGCCGACGAGGGCGGCGGCGGGGCCACCGGCTCCACGGTGACCCTGCCGAAGCTGAACGGCACGGAACTCGAGGTCGCCGCCGTCTGGACCGGCACCGAGCAGGCCAACTTCAAGAAGGTCCTCGCGGAGTTCGAGAAGCGCACGGGCGCGAAGGTGACGTTCGTGCCCGCGCAGGACCCGATCATCAACTTCCTCGGCTCGAAGATCGCGGGCGGGCAGCCGCCGGACGTGGCGCTGCTGCCGCAGCCGGGCGCCATCAAGCAGGCGGTCGAGAAGAAGTGGGCCAAGCCGCTCGGCCCGGACGCGGTGAAGGAGCTGCAGAAGAACTACTCGGCGGGCTGGCAGGACATCGGCAAGGTCGACGGCAAGCCGTACGGCGTCTACTACAAGGCCGCCAACAAGTCGCTGATCTGGTACAACGCGCCCGTCCTGGAGAACGCGGGGGCCAAGGAGCCCAAGACCTGGGCCGAGCTGCTGACCGCCGCGCAGGCGGTGTACGACTCCGGGGTCACCCCCTTCTCGGTGGGCGGCGCGGACGGCTGGACGCTGACCGACTGGTTCGAGAACGTCTATCTCTCCCAGGCGGGCCCGGAGAAGTACGACCAGCTCGCCAAGCACGAGATCAAGTGGACCGACCCCTCGGTGAAGCAGGCGCTCACCACGCTGGCCCAGGTCTGGGGCAAGAAGGACTATGTGGCGGGCGGCCCGGACGGCGCGCTCCAGACCGAGTTCCCGGCCTCGGTCACGCAGACCTTCACCGGCGGCGACCAGCCGAAGGCGGCGATGGTCTACGAGGGCGACTTCGCGCAGGTCAACATCGGTGAGACCAAGGCGAAGGTGGGCGCGGACGCCAAGGTGTTCCCGTTCCCGTCGGTCGGCTCGACCGCGCCGGTGGTCTCCGGTGGTGACGCGGCGGTGATCCTGAAGGACTCCAAGGGCGCCCAGGCGCTGGCGACCTTCCTGGCGTCCCCGGACGCGGCGACGGTGCAGGCGAAGCTCGGCGGCTACCTCTCGCCGAACAAGAACGTGCCGCTCTCGGCGTACCCGAACGACACCCAGCGCACCATCGCCAAGGCGCTGATCGCGTCCGGCGACGACTTCCGCTTCGACATGTCCGACCAAGCGCCGCAGGCGTTCGGCGGCACGCCCGGCAAGGGCGAGTGGAAGGACCTCCAGGACTTCCTGAAGAACCCGAAGGACGTCGCGGGCACCCAGGCGAGGCTGGAGAAGGACGCGGCGGCCGCGTACGGGAACGGGGGCTGATCCGGTCATGGCATCGGCAGCGGCGGCCGGGTCCCCTCCGGGCCCGGCCGCGCCGAGGAGCCGCAGGAGCGTGACCGGGACCCGCAAGGCGGTGGCGGCGCTGTTCCTGCTGCCCGCCCTGGTGCTGCTCGGCGCGCTCGTGCTCTACCCGATCGGGTACTCGGTCGTCCGCAGTCTCTACGACTCCTCGGGCGACCACTTCGCCGGATTCGACAACTACCAGGCGCTGTTCACCGACGACGGCATCCGCACCGCGCTGAAGAACAACATCATCTGGGTGGTGTTCGCGCCCACGGTCTCCACCGCGCTGGGTCTGGTCTTCGCGGTGCTGACCGAACGGGTGCGCTGGGGAACGGCGTTCAAGCTGGTCGTCTTCATGCCGATGGCGATCTCGATGCTGGCCGCCGGGATCATCTTCCGGCTGGTGTACGACCAGGACCCGGACAAGGGGGTCGCCAACGCGGTGTGGGTCGGCGTGCACGACTCCTTCGCCCAGGCGTCGGCGTTCCCGAAGGCGCACCCCGGCCGCCAGTCGCCGCTGGTCGGGCAGGGCGGTGGGTTCGTCACCAAGGACCCGGTGAAGGCGGGCACCCCGGTCGCGCTGCCGATGGTCGGCGTGGCCCCGGACCAGTTCCCGGACGACGCCAAGCGGGCCGTCACCGCCCGGCCGGAGCCGGGGAAGGTCACCGGCACCGTCTGGCAGGACTTCACCCGCGGCAAGGGCGTCGGGAAGCTCGGCGCCCCGGACCCGGCCGAGCGGGGTTACGCCGGGATGCGGATCGAGGCCGTGAAGGACGGCAAGGTGGTGGCCTCGGCGAAGGCGGCCGGTGACGGCACCTTCACCCTGCCCGCCGCGGCGGACGGGGCCCAACTGCGGCTTCCGGCAGCCAACTTCAAGGAGGCGTACAACGGCGTCGACTGGCTCGGCCCGACCCTGGTCACCCCGGCGATCATCGGCTCCTACGTCTGGATGTGGGCGGGCTTCGCCATGGTGCTGATCGCGGCGGGGCTCGCCGGGGTGCCGAGGGAGCTGCTGGAGCAGGCGCGGGTGGACGGCGCGAGTGAGTGGCAGGTGTTCCGCAAGGTGACCGTGCCGCTGCTGGCGCCGGTGCTCGCGGTCGTCGCCGTCACGCTGATGATCAACGTGCTGAAGGTGTTCGACCTCGTCTACATCATCGCGCCGGGCTCGTCCCAGGACGACGCGAACGTGCTGGCGCTGGAGCTGTACCGCAAGGGCTTCTCCGAGGGGCGGCCCGGTGTGGCCAGCGCCATCGCGGTGTTCCTGCTGCTGCTGGTGATCCCGGTGATGCTGTTCAACATCCGCAGGCTGCGGCGGGAGGGCAGGCGATGAGCACGCACACCGAGAGCGCGGGACGGGTGCGCGAGCTGCCCGCCGAGGGCACGGTACGGGGCAGGCGCTCGCTGGGCGCCCGGCTGGTGGAGGGCCTCGGCGGCGGACTGGTCCGCTTCGTCCTCGTCGTCGTCGGCCTGTTCTGGCTGGTGCCGACGATCGGGCTGCTGATCTCCTCGCTGCGCTCGCCGGAGGACATGAACGCGAGCGGCTGGTGGACGGTGTTCACCGAGCCGTCCAAGCTCACCTTCGAGAGCTACGGCAAGCTGCTGGAGAACGGCGACATCACCCACTCGCTGATCAACACCGTGCTGATCACGGTCCCGGCCACGGTGGGCGTGGTGGTGATCGGCTCGCTGGCGGCCTACGCGTTCGCGTGGATGGAGTTCCCGGGCCGCGACTGGTGGTTCCTCGGCGTGGTCGCGCTGCTGGTGGTGCCGGTGCAGGTGGCGCTGATCCCGATCGCGGAACTCTTCGGCGAGATCGGGCTGTTCGGCTCGATCCTCGGCGTGGTGCTGTTCCACATCGGGTTCGGGCTGCCGTTCGCGGTGTTCCTGCTGCGGAACTTCTTCGCGGAGATCCCGCGCGAGCTGCTGGAGGCGGCCCGGCTGGACGGGGCGGGCGAACTCCGGCTGTTCGCGCGGGTGGTGATGCCGCTCGGCGCGCCCGCCATCGCGAGCCTCGGCATCTTCCAGTTCCTGTGGGTGTGGAACGACATGCTGGTGGCGCTGGTGTTCACCAAGTCCGGCTCCCAGCCGGTCACGGTGGCCCTCCAGACGCAGGTACGGCAGTTCGGCAACAACATCGACGTGCTCGCGCCCGGCGCGTTCCTGTCGATGGTGATCCCGCTGGCCGTGTTCTTCGCCTTCCAGCGGCAGTTCGTGTCCGGGGTGATGGCGGGAGCGGTCAAGTAGCCGTTACCGCACAGGTGTTGCCCGGGGGAATCGGGACGGTTCCCCCGGGCGTCCCCCGTATGCCGTAGGAGCCGTAACCAAGTCCACCGGACGGCCGTTGCCGGGCAGAAGGCCCGTGCCGACCGACCCATGGATGTGCCTTGCCCAGGTTCAGCGTCATCGTCCCCGCGTACGAGGTGCAGGCGTACCTCGCCGAGTGCCTGGACTCGGTGCTCTCGCAGTCGTACCCGGACCTCGAACTGATCGCGGTGGACGACCGCTCGCCGGACGGCTGCGGCGCGATCATCGACGAGTACGCGGCCCGCGACCCCCGCGTACGGGCCGTGCACCTGCCGGAGAACGCCGGGCTCGGCGGGGCCCGCAACGCCGGTGTCGCGGAGGCGAGCGGCGACTACCTGCTCTTCCTCGACGGCGACGACACCCTCACCCCGCACACCCTGCGCGCCGTCGCGGACCGCGTCGCGGCGACCGGACAGCCGGACGTCCTGGTCTTCGACTACGCCCGCACCCACTGGGACGGCACCACTCTGCGCAACCGGCTCGCGGACCGGCTCACCGAGGACGGCCCGGCCCCCTTCACCCTGGCCGACCGGCCGGGGCTGCTGCGGGTGCTGATGGTGGCGTGGAACAAGGCGTACCGCAGGGAGTTCGTCACCCGCGAGGGCTTCACCTTCCCGCCGGGCTACTACGAGGACACCCCCTGGACCTTCCCGGTGCTGATGGCGGCCGGGTCGATCGCCACCCTGGACCGGGTCTGCGTGCACTACCGCCAGCGCCGCCGGGGCAGCATCCTGCGCACCACCAGCCCCCGCCACTTCGACGTGTTCGACCAGTACGACCGGGTCTTCGCGTATCTCGCGAGCAGGCCCGAACTGGAGCTCTGGCGGCCGGAGTTGTACGCCCGCATGCTCGACCACCTCACCACGATCGCCACCCGCCGGGACCGCCTCCCGCGCGGCAGCCACCCCGCGTTCCTGCGCCGGGCCCGCGCCCACTGCCGCCGCCACCGCGCCCCCGGCACCCCGGTACCGCCCGGCCTGCGCCGCGCCCTGGTCCGGCACGGCCTGCACCGCACCTTCCGCACCCTGCGCCTCGCCGCCGCGCTCCGCCGCCAGGCACGCGCCTCGGCCGGACGCGGGACGCGGAAACTGCGGGCGGCCCTGCTGCGCCTGCACTACCAGGTGCAGCGGCTCCTCCCCCTGCGTGCCGACCGCGCCCTCTTCGCCGCCGACCCGGCCCCCGACCACGGCTGCGACCCGAGCGCCCTGGAGGCGGCCTTCCACGCGCACGCCCCGCACATCCGCACCGCCTGGCTCGGCCGACCCGGCACCGCCGCCCACTTCACCGCGCTGGCCCGCTCCACGTACCTGGTGCACAACGCCGGTTTCGGGCCCGGCCTGGTCAAGCGCCCCGGCCAGGTCTTCGTACAGACCCGGCACGGCACCCCGCTCGGCCACACCGGCCTCGACCTCCAGGAACGCCCGGCACTGGCCCCCGGCGCGGACTTCGCCGGGCAGCTGCGCGAGGTCGACCAGTGGGACTACGTGCTCTCCGGCAACCGGCACTCCACCCTCACCTGGGAGCGGGTCCACCCCGGCGCCTACACCACGCTGGAGTACGGCAGCCCGCGCAACGACCGCCTCCAGCGGGCCACCCCGGCCGACGTGGCCGGGCTGCGCGCGGCGCTGGGCGTGCCGGAGGGGGCGGTCGCCGTGCTGTACGTGCCCGCGCACCGCGACCACCTGCGCACCCAGACCCCGCCGCTGGACCCCGGACGGCTGCTCGGCCTGCTCGGACCCCGGTTCACCCTGCTGACCCGTGCCCCGCTCGGCGAACCGGTGGCGGGGGCCGGGGCCCGCCTCGTCGACGTCTCCGCCCATCCCGACCTGCCGTCCCTGTGCCTGGCCTCGGACGCGCTGCTCAGCGACTTCTCGCCGCTGCTGTTCGACTACGCGGGGCTGGACCGCCCGATGGTGGTGCACACCGGCGACTGGGACGTCTTCCGCACGGTCCGGGGCGCCTACGTCGACCTGCTCGCCTGCCCGCCCGGCCCGCTCGCCCGCACCGAGGAGGAGGTCGCCGACGTGTTCGCCTCCGGTCACTGGCGCGGGGTGCGCTCCGCCCGGCTGCGGGCCGCGTTCCGCGACCGCTTCTGCCCGTACGACGACGGCAATGCCGCAGAGCGTGTCGTCCGCCATGTGGTGCTGGGGCAGGCGGCGGGACCGCTCGCGGCGGTGCCGCCCGGCGCGCGCGGACCGGCGCGACCGGCCGCCGAGGCGCCGGTCCGGGCGCCGCTCGCGTCCGTGCCGCAACCTTCCGGCCCGCTCCCCGTCACCGGGGACCGCTGAACACCGTTGGACCTTCCGGGAGTCTCCATGCCCCACGGCACGACGCGGCCCACGCCGACCCGGCCGTCCACCTGGCGTCCCGCCGGGCGGCCGGGCCGCGCCCGCAAGACGACAGAAAGAACAGCATGCCCCGCTTCAGCATCATCGTCCCCTCCCACGGGGTCCCGGGCCGGCTGTCGCAGGCCCTGGACTCGGTCCTCGCCCAGTCCTTCGGCGACCTGGAACTGATCCCGGTCTGCGACTCCCCCGACGCCCCGGCCGCCGCGGTGGCCGCCGGACACGCCGAGCGCGACCGGCGGGTGCGCCCGGTGAACTCGCCGCCGTCGGCCGGACCGAGCGGGGCGCGCAACGCCGGGCTGCGGGCCGCGCGCGGCGGGTACGTGCTGTTCCTGGACGGCGACGACCTGCTGCTGCCCGGCGCGCTGGCCGCGCTGGACGAGCGGCTGACCGGGACCGCGGGCGTCGACGTGCTGTACGCCGAGTACGAGCGCGTCCCCTGGTGGGAGGGCGAGCCCGCCAACCCGGCCGCCCCGCTGCTGGCGAAGGCCCCCGGCGGCGCCTTCGCGCCCGGCGCGGCCCCCTGGCTCACCGGTGTGCAGCTCCCGGCCTGGAGCGCGTGCTACCGGCGCACCTTCCTCGCCGAGCACGAACTCGTCTTCCCCGAAGGCCACTTCACCGACCTCGGCTGGGGCGGCCTGGTCACCGTCGCCGCCGGGCGGATCGCGGTGCTGCGCCGGGCCGTCGTCCGGCACCGGGCCCGCCGCCAGGGCAGCAGGCTGAACGCGCCCGGACCGCACCAGCGCGACCTGCTGGACCAGGTGGACCGGGTACTGCGCCGGGCCGCCGAGTCCGGTCTCCCGGTGGAGCGGGCCAGAGCCCTGTTCGAGCAGCTCTTCACCCAGGTCCTGAAGACCGCGTCCCGCCCCGAGCGGCTCACCGAGGGCCACCGGGCGTTCTTCCGCCGCGCCGGACGGCTGTACCGCAGGCACCGCCCGGCCGGGCACCGGGTGCCCGGCGGGAGCCTCGGGGTGCAGCACCGGCTGCTGGCGGCGGGCGCGTACACCCCGTTCCGCGCGCTGCGCGGGGTCAACCGGGTGGCCGCCGGGGTGCTGCGCAGGCTGCCGAAGCCGCGCATGCTGCGTACCCGGCTGCGCTACGCCCGCGCGCTGCGCCGTCCGCTCGACCCCAACCTGGCGGTGTACTGCGCCTATTGGGGCCGGGGCTACACCTGCAACCCGGCCGCGATCCACGCCAAGGCCCGCGAACTCGCCCCGCACATCCGCTCGGTGTTCCTGGTGGAGGCCGACCAGGCGCACACCGTCCCCGAGGGCGTGGAGTACGCGGTGATCGGCTCGCGCCGGTACTGGGAGGTGCTGGCCCGCGCCACGTACCTGATCAACAACGCCAACTTCGCCGAGGGTGTCGTCAAGCGGCCCGGCAGCACGCATCTGCAGACCCAGCACGGCACCCCGCTGAAGAAGATGGGCGTGGACCAGTCGACGTACCCGGTGGTGGCCGCCCGGTCGGGCAGCTTCACCAAGCTGCTGAGCCGGGTGGACCGCTGGGACTTCAACCTCTCCTCCAACCGGCACTCCACCCAGATGTGGGAGCGCGCCTTCCCCGGCTCCTACGAGCAGTTGGAGTACGGCTACCCGCGCAACGACGTGTACGCGACGGCGACCGCCGACGACGTGGCCCGCGTGCGCCGCGAACTGGGCGTCCCCGAGGGAGCCACGGCGGTGCTGTACGCGCCCACCCACCGCGACCACGCCACCGGCTTCGAACCCGGCCTGGACCTGGCCGCGTTCTGCGCGGCGGCCGGGGACGACGTGGTGGTGCTGCTGCGCGCCCACTACTTCTACGACCGGGGCGCGGCCCGGAGTTCGGACCGGATCATCGACGTCACCGCGCACCGCTCGGCCGAGGACGTGTGCCTGGCGGCGGACGCGCTGATCACGGACTACTCCTCGATCATGTTCGACTACGCCAACCTGGACCGCCCGATCGTGGTGTTCGCGGACGACTGGGAGGTCTACCGCGAGACGCGGGGCGTGTACTTCGACCTGATGGCCGAGGCGCCGGGCCCGGTGGCCCGTACGCCCGAGGAGCTGGCGCGGGTGTTCCGCGAGGGCGCGTACCGGGGTGAGGAGTCCGCCGCGCGCCGGGCCGTGTTCCGGGAGCGGTTCTGCGAGTTCGACGACGGGCGCGCCGCCGAGCGGGTCGTGCGCCGGGTGCTGCTCGGTGAGCCGCCGGAGGCGCTGCCGCCGGTGGTGCCGCTCGCCGAGCGTGTGCCCGCCCCCGCCGCCGCGTCCCTCGTGAGGAGCTGATCCGCCGTGCCCCGCTTCAGTGTCATCGTCCCCTGCTTCAAGGTGCAGGGCTTCCTGCGCGAGTGCCTGGACTCGGTGCTCGGGCAGTCCTTCGGCGATCTGGAGGTGATCGCCGTGGACGACCGCTCACCGGACGGCTGCGGCGCGATCCTCGACGAGTACGCCGCCCGCGACCCCCGGGTGAAGGTGCTGCACCTGCCGGAGAACGTCGGGCTCGGCCGGGCCCGCAACGCCGGGATGCCGCACGCCACCGGCGACTACCTGTTCTTCCTCGACAGCGACGACACCCTGACCCCGGGCGCGCTGGCCGCCGTCGCCGACCGGCTGGCGGAGGCGGACGACCCGGACGTGCTGGTCTTCGACTACGCCCGCACCTACTGGTGGGGCGGCACCCGCCGCAACGTCCTGGCCCACGTGCTGGCGGCCGAGGACGGCACCTTCACGGCGGCCGAGCGGCCCGAGATCCTCGACCTGCTGATGGTGGTGTGGAACAAGGTCTACCGCCGCGACTTCGTGACGGGACACGGCTTCGCGTTCCCGCCGGGCTACTACGAGGACACCCCGTGGACGTTCCCGGTGATGCTGAGCGCCGGGCGGATCGCCACCCTGGACCGGATCTGTCTGCACTACCGCCAGCGCAGGCAGGGCAACATCCTCTCCACCACCAGCCGCAAGCACTTCGACGTGCACGACCAGTACGAGCGGGTCTTCGCGTTCGTCGAGGGCAACCCGGAGCTGTGGCGGTGGCGGCCCTACCTGCACCGCAAGATGGGCGAGCACTGCCTGGACATCCTGGCCAAGCCGGACCGGCTGCCGCCGGGTGACAAGGCCGAGTTCTTCCGGCGCACGGCGGAGATGTTCCGTACCCACCGGCCGGAGGGCGTCCGCGCCGAGGGCGAGACCCGTGTGCTGGAGGGCGGCTACGGGGCGTACCTGCTGCGGCGCCGGGCCGCGCAGGCGGGCCGGGTGGCCGGACGGCGCGCGGCGCGGCTGCGGACGGCGGCCGGGACGCGGGCCCGGCGCGGCTGGTCGGCGGTGCAGTCGCGCCGCCCGCTCGACCCGGACCTGGTGGTGTACTCGGCGTCCTCGCACCGGGGCATGCTCGGCGACCCGGCGGCGGTGTACCGGGCGGCCGAGCTGATCGCGCCCCGGCTGCGCGGTGTGTGGGTGGTGCGGGACGAGGAGACCGCGGCGACCCTGCCCCCGGACACCGAGTACGTGCTGCTGGGCTCGCGGCGCTATCTGGAGGTCACCGCACGGGCCTCGTACTTCGTCAACGACGTCAACTGGCCCGGCGCTTTGGTCAAGCGCCCCGGTGTCACGCACATCCAGACCCACCAGGGCACCCCGCTGAAGCACGTGGGTGCCGATCTGCTGGACAAGCCCGGCGCCCGGCTCGGTTTCGACGTGCCCCGGATGCTGCGCCGGGCGGACCGCTGGGACTACGGCCTGGTCGCGGGCCGGTACGCGGAGCTGGTGTGGGAGCGGGCCTTCCCCTGCCACTTCACCTCGGTCCGCACCGGCAGCCCGCGCAACGACGTCCTGGTGGGCGCGGGCGCCTCGCGGGGCCGGGAGTTCCGCCGCGCGCACGGCATCCCCGAGGACCACACGGTGGTGCTGTACGCCCCGACCCGGCGTGACCACGTCCGGGGCGGCCATGTGGACCGGATCGACCTGGCGGCGTTCGCGGCGGACCTGGGCGAGGGGCACACGCTGGTGGTGCGGCTGCACCCGTCGCTGGCGAACGGCCCGGCGCGCGGGGCGGGGCTGGCGGAGCTGGCCCGGCGCGGAGTGGTGGTCGACGCGACGGACGAGCCGGACGCGGCGGAGGTGCTGCTCGCCTCGGACGCGCTGGTCACGGACTACTCGTCGATCATGTTCGACTACGCCGTGCTGGACCGTCCGATCGTGGTCCACGCCGACGACTGGGACACCTTCCGGGCGAGCCGGGGCGCCTATCTGGACATCACCGCCCGCCCGCCGGGTCATGTCACCTATTCACAGGGCGAGTTGACGCGGCTGTTCGAGTCGGGGGCGTGGCGGGACCGGGAGTCGGCGGCGTTGCGGGCCGACTTCCGGGCGCGGTTCTGCGAGTTCGAGGACGGCCGGGCCGCCGAGCGGGTGGTGCGCACCCTGCTGCTCGGCGAGGCGATGCCCGCCACCGCTGCGGCGCGCATCCCCGGCCCGGCCGTGGGAGCCGATCAGCTCACCCGGTCCTCGTGAGGGGCCGGGTCACTCGACGACGAGGGTGACCTCGACGTTGCCGCGGGTGGCGTTGGAGTACGGGCAGACCTGGTGAGCGGTCTCGACCAGCTTGCGGCCGGTCTCCTCGTCCACCGTGTCGGGCAGCTCGACGCGCAGCGTCACCTTGAGGCCGAAGCCCTCGCCCTCCTTGCCGATGCCGACCTCGGCGGTGACGGCGGCGTCGGAGACGTCCACCTTGGCCTGGCGGCCGACCAGGCCGAGGGCGCTGCCGAAGCAGGCGGCGTAACCGGCGGCGAAGAGCTGCTCGGGGTTGGTGCCCTGGCCGTCGCCGCCCATCTCGGTCGGCATGGCGAGCGGGAGGTCGATGCGGCCGTCGGAGGAGACGGCGCGGCCCTCTCGGCCGTGGGTGGCGGTGGCGACGGCGGTGTAGAGCGCGTCCATGGGGGGACCGGTCCTCTCGGAGAAGTCGGTGGCGGCGGACCGGGAGGACCGCCGCCCTCGATCACGAGTAGAGCACACAATTAAATTGTGCACAACCAAATCGCGGCCGTCCGGCTATCCTGGGTGTCATGAGCGCCTCGCCCACCCCGCCGGCCGGCCCCGTCACCGACGTCAGCGACCTCGCCGCCGACCCGGACTGGCTCCGCCTGGACCGGCAGATCTGCTTCTCCCTGAACGCCGCCTCCCGCGCCTTCAACGGCGTCTACCGGGTGCTGCTCAAGGACCTCGGGCTCACCTATCCGCAGTACCTGGTGATGCTGGTGCTCTGGGAGCGCGGCGGCCTGCCGGTGAAGCGGCTCGGCGAGCGTCTGCGCCTGGACTCCGGCACGCTGTCCCCGCTGCTCAAGCGGCTGGAGGGCGCCGGTCTGGTGCGCCGGGAGCGCGACGCGAGCGACGAGCGTTCGGTCCGGGTGTCGCTCACCGGCGAGGGCGTCGCGCTGCGCGAACGGGCGCTGGAGGTGCCCCGGCGCATCGCGGCCGCGACCGGCGCGGACCCGGCCGAGATCGGTGAGCTGCGCGAGCGCCTCGACCGGCTCACCGGGGCGCTGGACGCGGCGGTCCGGGAACTGGAGCAAGGCCCGGCAGAGCACTGAGCGCGACCCGGCGGACGTAGAGCCGTACCCCCGCGTACCCCTCGGCCGACTCCTCGGCGGGCAGGAACTCCTGGGCCAGTACGGCCATCTTGGCCCGCTCGGCGGGGCCGCTCGGGCTCCAGCGACCGGCCAGCAGATCCCGGTCGGCCACCACCCACACCCGGTCGAGACCGGACAGCCGCCGCCGCAGTTCGGCCGCGTCGGCCTCCCGCCCGTACAGCGTCCCGGACTCGGGGCCCGGCTCGTCGAGGGCCACGTCGCGGACGCCCGCGAAGGCGGCCGGATAGGTGAGGGCGGCGTTGCGGGCCTGGGTCGGCAGGAACAGCACCGGCTCGCCGGGCCGCACCTCGCGCGCCACCACGCGTGCCGCGGCGGCCAGGTCGTCCGGGCGGTGGGCCGGGTCGCGGTCCTCGCTCATCAGCGGCAGCTGGAGGCAGAGCGCCAGGGCGGCCAGCGCGGCCCCCGTGAGGGCGAGCACCGGCGGCCGGGGCACCCGCAGCCGCAGCCGGGCACCGGCCCGCGCCACCGTGTCGGCCCCGGCGGCGACCAGCAGGGGGGCGCCGGAGAGGGCGTAGAGGACGTAGCGGTCGACGTAGAGCGGGGAGAGCTGGGAGGCCAGCATCAGGGCGGCGGGCGGCACCAGGGCGAGCGGCAGGCCCACCCGCGCGCAGGTCAGCCGCCCCGGCGGCGCCGCCAGTCCGGCCAGCCCCAGGACGGCGAGCACCAGGCAGGTCCAGAACACGCCGTCGCCCGGCCCCAGGAACCAGCGCAGCAGGCTCTGCGCGGTCGCCCAGGTCGGCGGCCGCACCCAGGCCAGCTGGGCGGACTGGGCGTGCGAGACAAGGATCATCGGCAGCAGGGTGAGTCCCACGACCCCGGCCGCGCTTCCCCAGCCCCGCCAGATCCGCGCGCCGATCCGGGTGAGCGCGAGGGACACCGCGTGGGCGAGGAGCAGCAGCACGGCGAACTCGTGCAGCCAGCAGGTGACCGCGAGGACGGCGCCGTAGGCCCGCCAGGCGCCGGTGCGCACGCCCCGGACGAACAGCAGGGTCGCGCCCGTGGCGCCCGCGGCGACGAGCGCGTACGAGCGGCCTTCCTGGGCGTAGTGGCCGGCCAGCGGCGAGACGGCGTACAGCAGTCCGGCCCACAGGCCGACGCGCGGTCCGGCGAGGCGGACGCCCAGCTCGCCGACGAGGGCCGCGGTGACGGCCGCCGCGCACACCGAGGGCAGCCGGAGCATTACCTCGTTCGGGTGAAGGGCGAGGAGGGCGTGCATCAGCAGGTAGTACAGGCCGTGCACCGCGTCGACGCCGTGCAGGAGCTGCCAGATCTGCGGCACCGAGCGGCGGGCGACCTGGAAGGTGACGGCCTCGTCGCGCCACATCCCACCGCGGTCCACCCCCCACAGCCCGAGCCCGAGCATCACCAGCGCGGGCAGGCACACGGGGGCGCCCCACCGGACGCGCCAGGGCACCCGGCGGGTCCGCTCCGCGCTCGCGCCGCCCGGCACGACCACCGTTGTTCCAGCCGCCACGGGCGACTGCGCTTCCATCAGAGGCCCGACGTCCACCACGGCCCGATCTTTTGCGATGAGTCAGTCTTTTCCGATCATTGACGGCGTATCAGCATGGATACACCATCCGCGCGGATTAGGCTCCCACGCGATGAACCGTCTCCGTGTCACCTCCGGTCCGGTCCTCGCCCTCGTCGCCGGCTGGCTGGCCACCCGCGCGCTGATGCTGGGGCTCCTCGCCTTCGGCTCGGCGCACGTGCTGGGCGGCGGCTCGGTGTCGCGCGAGGTGTGGCGGCTGTACTTCCACTGGTACGGCGTCCTGTCGCAGGGCACGTTCCCCACACACGACACGCTGTGGCAGTACCCGCCGGGCGCGGGGCTGGTGCTGCTGGCGCCGGGGCTGCTGCCGTGGCTGTCGTACTTCGAGGCGTTCGTGCTGCTGACGCTGGTGGCGGACGTCGCCGTCACGGTGGCGCTGGCCGTCGCCGGGCGACGCACCGGGCGCAGTCTGCGCGGGGCCGCGCTGTGGGTGGGCGGGCTGCCGCTGCTGCTGCATCTGCCGCTGGCCCGCTACGACGTCCAGGTCACCGCGCTCGGCGTCGCCGCCCTCCTCGCGCTCGGCCGGTCGCCGCGCGCGGCCGGGGTGTTCGGGGCGCTGGGCGCGGTGGTGAAGGTCTGGCCCGCGCTGGTGCTGCTCGGCGTGTCACGCGGACGGGCGACACGCTCGGCGTGGTCCTGGGCGACGGCGGCCGGATGCGCGTCCCTGGCGGTGCTGGCGCTGCTGTTCGCCAACCCCTTCGGCTTCCTGCGCGAACAGGGCGACCGGGGGGTGCAGATCGAGTCGCTCGGCGGCACGGCGCTCAACCTGGCCCGGCACGCGGGCTGGCCGGGGCGGGTCCGCTACCAGTACGGCTCGATGGAGCTGGTCGGCCCGCAGGTGCACACGGTCGCCACCGTCTCGCTCGCGCTGACGGCGGTCGCGTTCGCGCTGCTGGTGGTGTGGCGACTGCGGGCCCGGCACTTCTCCCCGGCGACGCCGTACGACGCGGCGCTCACCGCGGTGCTGCTGTTCACCGTGACCAGCCGGGTCATCAGCCCGCAGTACCTGATCTGGCTGCTGGGGCTGGCCGCCGTCTGCCTGACGTCGCGGCACACCGTCCAGCGCCCGGTGGCCGTGCTGATCCTGGTCTCGACCGGGCTGAGCACCCTGATCTTCCCGGTGAGCTACGGCGCGGTCATCGACGGGACCTGGCCGGGCTGTCTGCTCACCCTGGCCCGCAACGGGCTGCTGCTGGCGGCCGCCGTGCTGTCCTTCGTCCGGCTGTGGCGGTCCACCCGGTCCCCGGCCAGGGTGCCCGCGACCCGCGCCCTCCCGGACACCGGCCGGGTCCAGGACCGCGCCCTGACCCGTTCCTGACGGCCCGCCACCGATCATGGACCCCATGCCCGAAGCCCTGCCCCAGGTCTCCGTCGTCGTCATCGGCCACGACGACGCCGCCCATGTGACCGACGCCGTGCGCTCGGCGCTGGACCAGGGCCCCGCCGTGGGCGAGGTGATCGCCGTGGACGACTGCTCCACGGACGACAGCGCCGCCCTCCTGGAGCGGCTCGCGGCCACCGAGCCCCGGCTGCGGGTGATCCGGCACTCCGTCAACAGCGGCGGCTGCGGCACCCCGCGCAACACCGGCATCGACGCGGCGACCCTGCCCCATGTCATGTTCCTGGACAGCGACGACCTGCTGCCGCCCGGCGCGGTGGACGCGCTGCTGCGGGCGGCGACGGAGACGGGCGCCGAGGTGGCGGCCGGGCTGTGTGTGCGCCGGGAGCTGCCCTCGGGCCGCGAACACCTCTGGCAGCGGTCCCTGTACGCGGAGGCGGCGCTGATCGAGCACCCCGCCGACCGCACGCACCTCGTCCACGACACCCTGTGCGTCAACAAGCTGTACCGCACCGGCTTCCTGCGCGCGCACGGCATCCGCTTCCCCGAAGGCCGCTTCCTCTACGAGGACTTCGTCTTCACCGCCCGCGTCCTGGCCGCCGCCCCGCGGCTCGCCCTCGTCCCGGACCGCGTCTACCTGTGGCACGTACGCCGGGCCGCCGAGCGGCTGTCGCTCTCACTGGACCGGGAGCGCGTCGACAACTGGCACTCCCGCACCCGGGCGTGCGCGCAGGCGTACGAGATCCTGCGGGACGCCGGTGCGGCGGAGCTGGCGCGGGCGGCCAGGGCGAAGTTCCTCGACCACGAACTGCGCATGTACCTGCGCGAGTTGCACCTACGGGACGCGGAGTACCGGCGCGCCTGGTGGGCGCACACCCGGGAGTACCTCGCCGGGTACGACGCCGAGGACTGGGAGCGGGACCCCGCCGCGCCCGGCACCCTGCTGGGCCGGTTCGTGCGGGAGTCGCCCGAGCCGCGCGACCTGCCCCGGCTGCGCGAGCTGGCCGCCCGCCCGGCCCGCCTGTTGCCGCCCTACGCCCGCACCCCCGAAGGCACCCCCGTCTGGTCGGACGCGTGTCCCGGCGTCGACCTGACCCCGCTGCTGACCTGCCCCACCGAGGCGCTGCCCTGCGCCATGGACGCCGAACTGCTCCCCCACGCCCGCGCCTCCCGGCTCCGGCTGCGCCTGCACGAGCTGTACGGCCGCCTCGCCGATGCGGGCCCGCTGGCGGTGACGGCCCGGTGGCACGACCGCCGGACCGGCCGCCCGGTCCGGCGCATCACCCTGCCCCTGGTCCCGGTGCACCCCGGCACCTGGACCGCCGAGGCGGCCGTCGACCTGAACGCGCTGGGGCCGGGCGTCTGGGACCTGTGCCTCACCGTCCACTTCAAGAACGGCGCCTGGCGGGACATCACGGCCCACGCCCGCACCGACAGCCCCCACCTGCGCCGACGGGCCCTGCCCAGCCCCCGCCACCTCGTCCTGCTGGCCCACCCGTACGCCACCCACTCCGGCGCCCTCTCCCTGCGCGTGGCGACGGGACCGGCGGGGGCGGCACGGGTGGCGCGGGGACGGCTACGGAGGCTGATCGGGGGCTGATCGGGGGCTAGAGCGCCTTCAGCGCGCCCGC
The DNA here is from genome assembly GCF_044747085.1 of Streptomyces sp. NPDC090119. Taxonomy (NCBI): domain Bacteria; kingdom Bacillati; phylum Actinomycetota; class Actinomycetes; order Kitasatosporales; family Streptomycetaceae; genus Streptomyces; species Streptomyces sp. NPDC090119. Next base: position 1,140,651 of record NZ_JBIVDK010000002.1, read on the forward strand.
CGTCGCCCTGGCCAGGTTCGCCAGGTAGCCCTTGGGGAGCTTGGGGCTGCGGATGATCACCGCGCGCCAGTAGAGGGGGCCGGAGATCAGGTCGAGGGCGACGTCCGGGTCGAGGTCGGCGCTGACCTCGCCGCGCTCCCGCGCCGCCGCCACGATCCGGGACGCGACGCCGTCCTGCCCGTCCCGCACGGCCTTCTGAAGGGTCTCGGCCATCTCCGGGTTGCGGGCGGCCTCCGCCTGGAGGTCGGGGATGATCTGCGAGGCGACGGGGTGGCGCAGGGCGCGCGACATCACCTCGTACAGCAGCCGGAGGTCGCCCTCCAGGGAGCCGGTGTCCGGGGCCGGGAGGCCGAGGACCGCCATCGCGGAGACCACGTCCAGCACCAGGTTCAGCTTGGAACGCCAGCGCCGGTACACCGCCGTCTTGCCGACCCCGGCCCGGCGCGCGATGCCCTCGATGGACATCCGCGCGTACCCGACCGCGGCCAGTTCCTCGAAGACGGCCGCGCGGATCGCCTCCGTCACGTCCTCCCGGAGCACGGCCGCCCCGGCCGGGGCACGGCGCGGGCGCGCCGGGGGTTCGTCGGCGTTGGTCGTCATGCGCACCAGCATAGGCGGGACGACGCAACGGTTGCGTTCCGTCGCCGGATGGGCCTACTCTCCCGTTGCGACGATACGGTCCCGTCCCGACGTAAGTAAACGTACGGGAAAGCGTGCGGAAAGGGCGGGCAACGGCCGGACCGCGCTTCCCCCACCACCCGATCGAAAGCAGCGGATGTGAGCCAGGTCCTCGACGCACCGCCCCCGAAGCAGATTCCGGCCGCCGGCGACATGGCGGCACTCGCCGCCCGGCACGGCCTGACCGTCAGCGGCGCCCGCCCCTCCCTCCCGGCGTACGTCCGGCAGCTCTGGGACCGGCGGCACTTCATCACCGCCTTCGCCACCGCCAAGCTGACCGCCCAGTACAGCCAGGCGAAGCTCGGCCAGCTCTGGCAGGTGATGACCCCGCTGCTGAACGCGGCCGTCTACTACTTCATCTTCGGCGTGCTGCTGGGCACCAAGCGCGGGGTCTCCGACTTCATCCCGTTCCTGGTGACGGGCGTGTTCGTGTGGACGTTCACGCAGAGCTCGATCATGGCGGGCACCCGGGCCATCTCCGGCAACCTCGGCCTGGTGCGGGCGCTGCACTTCCCGCGCGCCGCGCTGCCGATCTCGTTCTGCCTCCAGCAGCTCCAGCAGTTGCTGTTCTCGATGCTGGCGCTGATCGTGATCATCCTCTGCGTGGGGGTGCCGGTCGCCGCGTCCTGGCTGCTGGCGCTGCCCGCGCTGGCGCTGCAGTTCGTGTTCAACGCGGGCGTGTCGATGGTGCTGGCCCGGATGGGCGCCAAGACCCCGGACATCGCCCAGCTGATGCCGTTCCTGCTGCGCACCTGGATGTACGTGTCCGGCGTGATGTGGAGCATCGACCAGCACACCAAGGACCAGCCGCGGGTGCTCTCGGTCCTGCTGGAGTACAACCCGGCGGCGCTGTACATCGACCTCATGCGGTTCGCGCTGATCGACACCTTCGGCGCCGACAAGCTGCCCCCGCACGTGTGGCCGGCCGCGGTCGCCTGGGCGCTCGTCGCCGGGATCGGCGGCTTCATCTACTTCTGGAAGGCTGAGGAGACCTACGGCCGTGGCTGAGCAGACCACCTCCCCCGTCCCGACCCCGCACGGCCAGAGCGCCGAGCCGGTCCCCACCGTCGTCGCCGACGGCGTCGACATCGTCTACCGGGTCCACGGCACCGGCGCGGGCCGGGGCTCGGCCACCGCCGCCCTCAACCGCATCGTGCGCCGCGAAAAGGCGGAGAAGGCGGCCGGGGTGCGCCGGGTGCACGCCGTGAAGAACGTGTCCTTCGTCGCCTACCGCGGCGAGGCCATCGGCCTGATCGGCACCAACGGCTCCGGCAAGTCCACCCTGCTCAAGGCGGTGGCCGGACTGCTCCCGGTGGAGAACGGCCACATCTACACCGACGGCCAGCCCTCCCTGCTGGGCGTGAACGCCGCCCTGATGAGCGACCTGACCGGCGAGCGCAACGTCCACCTCGGCGGCCTCGCCATGGGGATGTCCCGCGAGCAGGTCAAGGAGCGCTACCAGGAGATCGTCGACTTCTCCGGCATCAACGAGAAGGGCGATTTCATCACCCTGCCGATGCGCACGTACTCCTCGGGCATGGCGGCCCGGCTGCGGTTCTCCATCGCCGCCGCCAAGGACCACGACGTGCTGCTGATCGACGAGGCGCTGGCGACCGGCGACCGCTCCTTCCAGAAGCGCTCCGAGGCCCGCATCCGCGAGCTGCGCAAGCACGCGGGCACGGTCTTCCTGGTCAGCCACAACAACACCTCCATCCGGGACACCTGCGAGCGGGTGCTGTGGCTGGAGCGCGGCGAGCTGCGCATGGACGGCGCCACCGAGGACGTGCTGAAGGAGTACGAGGCGTTCACGGGCGACAAGGGCAAGAAGAAGTAGGAAAGGGGCTTCCACTTCACGCGTGGATATCCCTTTCAGTCATGTAATGACAGTATGTTATGAAAGGTGACCGCCGGGACGACGAGCCGAAGGAGCCCCTTCAGATGCCCCAACTCAGCGTCATCGTCTACGGACCCAACGCCCAGGGGCATCTGACCGAACTCCTCGACTCGCTGGACGCCCATCCGCTCCCGGACACCGAGGTGATCGTCGCGGCGGTCGGCGACTGGGCGCGGGAGACGGCCGAGGGCCACGCCCCGGAGACGGTCACCGTGCCGCTGCCCGACGGCACGCCGGACGCGGCGGCCCGGGCGGCGGGGGCCGCGCGGGCCTCCGGCCGCTGGCTGCACTTCGTGCACGCCAAGGACGGCCTGCCCGCCGGAGCCCCCCGGCTGCTCGCCGAGCGCACCGCCGAACTGGACGAGCGCACCGACGTCGTCCTGCTGGACCACGTCACCACCACCTGGCGCACGACCGCCGCCCCCTCCCGCGACGGCCGCCTGCTCGCCGGGGTGGGCCGCGCCGACGTCACCCTGGACGACTCCCCCAACCTGCTCCGCCTCACCCCGCTGCTCGGCACCCGTGCGGTGCGCGCGGAATTCTGGCGGGCGCACGAGGAGGAGTTCTCCGGCGACGACGAGAACTTCACCGCCCAGGCCGCCCTGCTGCGCGCCGACCGCGTGGCCTGCCTCGACCAGACGGCGTACGACGACCGCAGACTGCGCCCGGAGAGCCTGCCCCCGCGCACCCCGGAGGACCGCTACGCCCTCATCGAGCGCTACGAGCGGCTGCTCGCGCTCACCGAGGGCCGCCGCGCGGTGCGTACCGTGCTGTACGGGCTGATGGTGCGCGACCTGGTGCGGGTCTTCGCCCGCGAGGACCTCCCCGAGCCGGTTGCCCGCGAGTTCTTCCGCCGCGCCTCCGCCGCCGCCGTCCGCTGGCGCCCCGAGGGCCATCAGCGCCCGGCGGGCCTGGAGGGCGTCCGGCACGCCCTGCTCGAAGAGGGCGCGTACACCCGGTACCGGGCGCTGCAGACCGCCAACCGCACCCGGCGCTCGGCCCGGAAGGCGGTCCGCGCCCGAAAACGGCGGCTCGGGGTACGGCTGCGCGAGCAGCAGTACCGCAGGGCGCTCACCCGGCCGCTCGACCCGCACCTGGCCGTGTTCGCGGCCTACTGGGACCGGGGGGTGGCCTGCAATCCGGCCGCCATCGCCGCCAAGCTCGCCGAACTCGCCCCGCACATCCACCCGGTGTGGGTGGTGACCAGGGAGAACGCGGCCCTCCTCCCCCACGGCACCGACCACGTGATCCCCGGCACCCGCCGCTACTGGGAGACGCTGGCCACCGCGAAGTACCTGGTCAACAACGTCAACTTCCCCAACGCGGTGGTCAAGCGCCCCGGCTCGGTCCACCTCCAGACCCACCACGGCACCCCGCTCAAGCGCATGGGCCTGGACCAGCGGGACCATCCGGCCGCCGCGCAGGGGCTGGACTTCGCGGCGCTGCTGTCCCGGATCGACAAGTGGGACTACAGCGTCAGCGCCAACAGCCACACCACCCGGATGTGGGAGCGCGCCTACCCGGCCCGCTACACCTCCCTGGACCACGGCTATCCGCGCAACGACGTCTTCTACACCGCCACCGCCGCCGACGTCCGCGCCACCCGTGAGCGCCTCGGCATCGCCCCCGGCCGCATCGCCGTCCTCTACGCGCCCACCCACCGCGACTACGAGGCCGGGTTCACCCCCCGGCTGGACCTCGCCACCCTCGCCGACCGCCTCGGCGAGGACACCGTGCTGCTGGTGCGCGCCCACTACTTCTACGGCGGCGGCGCCGCCTCCCCGCTGACCGGCCTGCGCCGCACCGGCCGCCTCATCGACGTCTCCGCCTACGACCCGGTCGAGGAACTCTGCCTGGCCGCCGACGTGCTGGTCACGGACTACTCGTCGATCATGTTCGACTACGCCAACCTGGACCGCCCGATCGTCGTGCACGCCGACGACTGGGAGACCTACCGCACCACGCGCGGCGTCTACTTCGACCTGATGGCCGAGGCCCCCGGCCGGGTCGCCCGCACCCAGGAGGAGCTGACCGAGATCCTCACCTCGGGCGCCTGGCGGGACGAGACCGCGACGAAGGCCCGCACCGCGTTCCGGCGCCGCTTCTGCGAGTTCGACGACGGCCGGGCCGCCGAACGGGTCGTACGGCGGGTGTTCCTCGGCGAACCCGAGGAGGCGCTGCCCCCCGTGCTTGAGCTGGAGGAACGTATCCCCGCCCCGACGCCCGAGGAGCTGCAAGGATGACGACCCCCGACGTCACGGTCACCGTCATCGGCTACAACGACGCGGCCCGGCTGCCCCGCGCGGTGGCCTCGCTGCGCGCGCAGACCCACCGGAACATCGAGATCGTCATCAGCGACGACCACTCGACCGACGACACCCCCGAGGTGGCCCGGCGGCTGGCCGCCGAGGACGGCCGGGTGCGCTATCTACGGCTGCCGGAGAACAGCGGCGGGTGCAGCGCACCGCGCAACCGGGCCATCGACATCGCCCGCGCCCCGTACCTGATGTTCCTCGACAGCGACGACGAACTGCCGCCGCGTGCGGTCGAGTTGCTGCTCGCCGCGCACCGGGAGCGGGAGATCGACTTCGCCATGGGCGCGGTGCGCCGGGTCCGGGTGGACAACGGCCGCCGCACCACCTGGATGCCCCACCTGGTCCGCGAGCGCCGCACCCTGGACGGCATCGCCGCCGACCCCCGGCTGCTGTTCGAGCACCTGTCGACCAGCAAGATGTACTCCCGCGCCTTCCTCGACCGCCACCAACTGCGCTTCCCCGAGGGCATCCACTACGAGGACCAGCTCTTCTCGGCACGGGCGTACGGACTCGCGCGGGCGTTCACGATCATCCCGGACCCGGTCTACACCTGGTACATCGAGCCGTACGCGGCCGAGTCCAGCGCCTCCATCTCCAACCAACGGCACAAGATCTCCAACGTCGCGGACCGGGTGCACGTCCAGCGCCTGATCGACGACTTCCTGGCGGAGAACGGGCAGGCGGGGTTGCGCGAGGACAAGGACTTCAAGTTCCTCAAGCACGACTTCCGGATGTACGCGGGCGACCTGCCCTACCGGGACGACGCCTGGCTGGCGGAGTTCGCCGAGATCATGAACCCCTACCTGGACACCCTCGCCGAGGGCGCCTACGCCCGGCTGCCCCGCCCGGAGCGGGTGGTGCTGGAGCTGCTGCGCGAAGGCGACCTCGACGGGCTCCGGCTCGCCGCCCGCGGCCTGGGCCACCCGGTGGCACCCCGCGAGGTCACCACCGACGCGTCCGGCACGGCCTACTGGGGCGACACGGTGCCCGCGACCGAGCGAGGGCGCCGCGAACTGGACCTGGCCGACCTGGAGCTGGAGACCCGCCCCTTCTCCACCGCCTACTTCCGGCACGAGATCACCGGCCTGCGGCCCGGCCCCGGCGCCGCGCTGACCCTGACGGTGCGCACCTACGACCCGGGACTGCGACTCCCGGTGGGCCCGCAACGGGCCGCGCTGCTGCTCTCCCCCGGCCGACGGCGGCTCACGGTGCCGTTCCGGCTGGACCCGGTCCGGCCCGGCGTCTTCGAGGGCCGCCTCCACCTGGACCTGACGAAGGCCCGACTCCCCCTCCAGGGCTTCGAGGGGGTACGGCATCCGCAGATCCGGCTCCAGCAGCAGGGCCTCGCCCACTCGGGGCTGCTGCTGGCCCCGCTGTTCTTCCCGGCGCTGACCGCGCGGGTGGAGTCGGGGGGCGTGGCGCACCGGATCACGGTCGAGCCCGAGGGCCGCAACCCCGGCCGCCTGCAGATCCGCTGGCAGCCGGTGGGGATCACCGCCCGGCTACTGCGGCCGGTGGTGCGCAAGGTGGACCGGCCCCGGGTGCGCAACGCGTTCCGGCTGGTGACGAGCGCGCTGAAGTGAACCCCGGTCAGCCGCGGACCTCGTAGAGCACCTGTCCGGCCGGGCCGGTGGTCACCGGGCGCAGCCACGGCTCGGCGTCGGCAGCCGGGCCGATCACCCAGCGCACCCCGTACCGGCGCGCTATGGCCCGCCGGGCGTCGGAGGAGGTACCGGCGTCGAAGTACCGCTCCACCGCCGCGTCCCGGCCGCCCTGGTCCGGCAGGAACACGTCCGGGTAGCCGGGCGCCACGGTGTACGGCCCGTACGCCGGGATCTGCCGGGCGGGCATCGTACGGGCCATCACCACGTCCCCGTAGCCGACCCAGGGCGTGATCCAGTGGTAACCGGTCCACGGCGGGCGGTACTTGGCGGCGAGCGGGGCGGGCAGCGCGTCGCGCGGGACGACATAGCCGAGCATGCCCGCCTGGCCCCAGGCGCCCACGGCCAGCGCGGCCGCCAGCACGCAGGCCCAGCCGAGCCGGACCGCCCGCCGCCCGGCCGACACGGTCTCCAGCGCGGCCGCGAGCTGGGCCGGGATCAGCGCGGCGGGCGCGGCCCGGCCCCAGGAGTAGTGCCCGGTGAGGCCCCCGGCCGCGAACAGCAGCACGCCCAGCACGAAGAACAGCACCAGCGGATCGCGGTGATCGCGCCGCCAGCGCAGGACGAGCGCCGCCACCCCCAGCAGCGCCAGCCCGAACCGGCCGGGCAGGTCGGAGTAGAGCGAGCGGTGGATCGCCTCCAGACCGGCCCCGGCGGAGAACAGCGCGAAGAAGTCGTAGTACGGCCACAGCCCCAGCAGGACCACGCCCACGACGAGCGCGGCGCCCGCCCGGAGCAGGACCCGGCGGCCGGGGCGGGCGGCGAGCACCGTGGCGAGCGCGCCCAGGGTGGCCACCACGCCGGTGAACTGGTGGCACAGCAGGATCAGCGCCCACAGCGCCCCGAGGCCGAGCCAGCGGACCCAGCCGTCGGACGTGCGCAGCGTGATCGTGAGCCACGCCCAGAAGTGGAAGGACAGCCCGAGCGCGAACACGCTGGGGTACGCCACCGTCAGCGCCAGGGAGTTCAGGCCGAGGAAACCGCTCCAGTTGAGCAGGTCCGGGCCCCACAGGAAGACCAGGCACAGGATCGCGAGCGCGGGCGCCGCCCGGTGCGCGCTGAGCGTGCGGACGTACCGCCACACCCCGCTGAACAGCAGGCCGAGCCCGACGAGCGCGCCGATCCGCAGCACCGTGAACACCGACAGCCCGGTGAGCCGGGCCAGGCAGCCCAGCACCAGCATCCACGGCGAGTAGTACGGGCTCGGCGTGTCCGCGTCGACCAGCGGGTTGCCGGGGTCGAGCAGGCTGTGCCGCAGCCGTTGCACGGTCGCCGCGTGCATGCCGAGGTCACCGGCCCAGGGCAGCCGGACGACGGCCAGCAGCGTCAGCAGCAGGACGAGCGCGGCGAGGGCGACGGCCACCAGTGACGGGGCCACCGTCGACGGACGGCCGCGCCGCGCGCGGGACCCGGTGAGGTTCGCTGTCACGGGCCAGACCCTATCCGAAACGGGCAGATCATCCGGATATCGACGAGGGCGCCCCGGCCGGGTTCTCCGGTCCGGGGCGCCCTCGCTTCAGGCGGTGCCGCGCGGTGTCACGCGTGGGTGCGCAGCAGCGTCCGCATCGTGCGCATCGCCACCGACAGGTTGGCGAGGTCGAACGCGTCCGAGCCCCGGATCTCCTCCAGCGTGGCGCGTGCCCGGCTCAGGATGGGCGCGTTCTTCTCCTCCCACGCCTTGAACCGCTGCTCCGGCGTGGAGGTGCCGTTGCCCGCCGCGAGCACGTCCGCGGTGAGGGCGGCGTGGGCCGCGTACAGGTCCTCGCGGATGGAGGCGCGGGCCATCGACTGCCAGCGGTCCGCGCGGGGCAGCTCGATGATGCGGTCCATCAGCTGGGAGATGTGCAGCCGGTCGCCGAGGTCGTAGTACACCTCGGCCACGTCCAGCGGCTCCTTGCCCATGCGGTCGGCCACCGAGACGATGTCCAGCGCCGGGAAGGCGGAGGAGAACCCGGCCACGCGGGTGGCGAGTTCGGCCGGGACACCGGCGTCGGTCAGCTCGTCGTAGACGTGCTGGTACCACTCGAGGTCCGCGCCGCGCAGCAGCTTCGGCATCTGCTGCCAGACCTGCTCGACCCGGTCCGCGAAGAACTCCACGGTCTCGGCGAGCTGGAGCGGCTGCGGCCGGTTGTTCAGCAGCCAGCGGGTGCCCCGCTCGACCAGCCGCCGCGAGTGCAGCCGGATACGGGTCTGGACGGCCGCTTCCACCTGGTTGTCCAGCGCCTCCACCGCGTCCCACACCGGGGACGAGCAGAAGATCGCGCGGGCCGCGGTCTGGGCGCGGACGATCTCCTCCAGCGAGGCGCCGGTCTCCTCGCGCAGCCGGTGCAGATACGTGGTGCCGCCCGTGTTCACCGTGTCGTTGACCAGCACGGTCGTGGTGATCTCACGGCGCAGCGGGTGGCTGTCGACGGCCTCCGCGAACCGCTCGCGCAGGGCGCTCGGGAAGTAGGCGTGCAGCAGACCGCGCAGGTACTCGTCGTCCGGCAGCGAGGTGTGCAGCAGCTCCTCGGCGACCGTGATCTTCGTGTACGCCAGCAGCACCGCGGTCTCCGGGCTGGTGAGGCCCTGGCCCTGGTTCAGCCGCTCCCGGATCTGGCGGTCGGTGGGCAGGAACTCCAGCGCCCGGTTGAGGTGGCCCTCGCGGACCAGGTGCCGGATGAACCGGGCCTGCGCGTGCAGCATGTCCTTGGACTGGGCGAGCGCGTTGGCCAGCGCGGTGTTCTGCGCGTAGTTGTTGCGCAGGACGAGCGCGCCGACCTCGTCGGTCATCTCCGCGAGCAGCTTGTTGCGCTGCTTGACGGTCATGTCGCCGTCGGCGACCACGCTGTTCAGCAGGATCTTGATGTTCACCTCGTGGTCGGAGGTGTCCACACCGGCGCTGTTGTCGATGGCGTCGGTGTTGATCCGGCCGCCCTGGAGGGCGAACTCGATCCGGCCGAGCTGGGTCAGGCCCAGGTTGCCGCCCTCGCCGACGACCTTGACGCGCAGGTCGGCGCCGTCGACGCGGATGGCGTCGTTGGCCTTGTCACCGACGTCGGCGTCGGTCTCCGCCGAGGACTTGACGTAGGTGCCGATGCCGCCGTTCCACAGCAGGTCGACCGGCGCCTTCAGGATCGTCTTCATCAGGTCGGCCGGGGTCATCTTGGAGATCTTCTCCTCGATGCCCAGCGCCTCCCGGATGTGGCTGTTGAGCGGGATCGACTTGGCGCTGCGCGGGAAGATCCCGCCGCCCGCCGACAGCAGCGAGGTGTCGTAGTCGGCCCAGCTGGAGCGGGGCAGCTCGAACAGGCGGCGGCGCTCGGCGTAGCCGGTGGCCGCGTCCGGGACCGGGTCGATGAAGATGTGCCGGTGGTCGAAGGCGGCGACCAGACGGATGTGCTCGGAGAGCAGCATGCCGTTGCCGAACACGTCACCGGACATGTCACCAATGCCGACGACCGTGAAGTCCTCGGACTGGGTGTCCAGGTCCAGCTCGCGGAAGTGCCGCTTCACCGACTCCCAGGCGCCGCGGGCGGTGATGCCCATGCCCTTGTGGTCGTAGCCCGCGCTGCCGCCGGAGGCGAAGGCGTCCCCGAGCCAGAAGTCGTAGGACTCCGCGACCTCGTTGGCGATGTCGGAGAACGTCGCCGTGCCCTTGTCGGCCGCGACCACCAGGTAGGTGTCGTCGCCGTCGTGCCGGACCACGTCCTGCGGCGGGACGACCTCACCGGCCACCATGTTGTCGGTGATGTCGAGCAGCGCCGAGATGAACGTCTTGTAGCTCTCGATGCCCTCGGTGAGCCACGCGTCCCGGTCCACGGCCGGGTCGGGCAGCTGCTTGGCGACGAAGCCGCCCTTGGCGCCGACCGGCACGATGACGGTGTTCTTCACCATCTGCGCCTTGACGAGGCCGAGGATCTCGGTACGGAAGTCCTCGCGCCGGTCCGACCAGCGCAGACCGCCGCGCGCGACCTTGCCGAAGCGCAGGTGCACACCCTCGACCCGCGGCGAGTACACCCAGATCTCGTACGCCGGGCGCGGCGCGGGCAGGTCCGGGATGGCCTGCGGGTCGAACTTCATCGACACATAGGCGTGCGGACCGCCGTCGCGGGCCTCCTGGAAGAAGTTGGTGCGCAGGGTGGCCTTGATGACGGTCAGGAAGGAGCGCAGGATGCGGTCCTCGTCCAGGCTCGCCACCTGGTCCAGCGCGGCGTCCAGCTCCTCCAGCAGGGCGTCGGTGATCTCCAGCCCGGCCTTCTGCCGGTCCGGGGACATCCGGGCCTCGAACAGGGAGACCAGCAGCCGGGTGGTGTGGACGTTGTTGCGGAGGGTGTCCTCCATGTAGTCCTGGCTGAAGGTGGAGCCCGCCTGGCGCAGGTACTTGGCGTAGGCGCGCAGCACCGTCGCCTGACGCCAGGTGAGACCGGCGCTCAGCACGAGGGCGTTGAAGCCGTCGTTCTCCGCCTGGCCGGTCCAGGTCGCGGCGAACGCCTCCTGGAACCGCTCGCGGCCGTCCTCGCCGAGGTGGTCGCCGCCGGCCGTCTGGGGCAGCCGGAGGCCGAAGTCGTAGATCCAGGCGGCGCTGCGGTCGGTGCGGCGCAGCTCGTAGGGGCGCTCGTCGACGACCTCGACGCCGAGCCGGTTGAGGACCGGCAGCACGGCGGAGAGGGAGACCGCGTCGCCCTTGCGGTAGATCTTGAACCGGCGCTCGCCGGGGGCGGCGCCGACCGGCTCGTACAGGCTGAGCGAGAAGTCGTTGCCCTTGTCGTTGCTGAGCCGCTCCAGGTGGACCAGGTCGGCGACGGCCGCGCGCGGGGAGTGGTCGGCCTTGTAGCCCTCGGTGAAGGCGTTGCTGTAACGGCGCAGCAGCTCGGCGGCGCGCTCCTCGCCGCACTCGGCGTTGAGCGCCTCGGCGAAGCCGTCGGACCAGGAGCGGGTGGCCTCGACCAGGCGGGCCTCGATGCGCTCCTTGTCGGCGTCGGACAGCTGGGGCAGCTCGGTGCCGGGCTGGACGCGGACGACGAAGTGCAGCCGGGACAGGATCGACTCGGTGTTCCAGGCGGTGAAGTCGACGCTGGTGCCGCCCAGTTCCTCCTTGAGGATGTCGATGATCCGCAGCCGGACCCCGGTGGTGTACCGGTCGCGCGGCAGGTAGACGAGGGCCGAGTAGTAGCGGCCGTACTCGTCCTGGCGGAGGTAGAGCCGGAGCCGTCGGCGTTCCTGGAGGTAGAGGACGCTGGTGGCGATCGACTGGAGCTCGGCGGGCGGCGTCTGGAACAGCTCGTCGCGCGGGTAGGTCTCCAGGATCTGGAGCAGGTCGCGGCCGTCGTGGCTGTTGGGCGAGAACCCGGCGCGCTCCAGCACCTCGGCGACCTTGCGGCGGATCACCGGGACCCGGCGCACCGACTCGGTGTACGCGGCGGAGGAGAACAGCCCGAGGAAGCGGCGCTCACCGACGACGTTGCCGTCCGCGTCGAACTTCTTGACGCCGATGTAGTCCAGGTACGACGGCCGGTGCACGGTGGACCGGCTGTTGGCCTTGGTCAGCACCAGCAGCTTGTGCTCGCGGGCCTTGGCGCGGGCGTCGGCCGGGAGCCGCTCGAAGGAGGGGCTGACGGGGTGCTCGTCGTCCTCGGTGTGGTGCGGGTCGGAGCGCAGTATGCCGAGACCGGTGCCCGCCTTGGCGCTCAGGGAGTCGTCACCGCGCAGCTCGTACTCGCGGTAGCCGAGGAAGGTGAAGTGGTCGGCGGAGAGCCAGCGCAGCAGCTCGCGGGCCTCCTCCACCTCGGCGGCGGGCAGGTCGGCGGGGCGGGGCTCGTCCGCCAGGCCGTCCGCGATCCGGACGGCCGCGTCGCGCATCTTCTCCCAGTCCTCGACGGCCTCGCGGGCGTCGGACAGGACGCGCAGCAGGTCGGCGGAGATCTGCTTGAGGTCGGCGCGGTCGGTCTCGCGGTCGATCTCGACGTGGATCCAGGACTCGACGTGCCCGTCGTGCGGAAGCTCGCCGTGCGGGCCGGTGGGCAGGACCTCGATCAGCTTGCCGGTCAGGTCCCGGCGGACGACGACCTGCGGGTGGATCACGACGTGGATGCCGCGTCCCTGGCGGGTCAGCTCGTTGGTCACCGAGTCGACCAGGAAGGGCATGTCGTCGGTGACGACCTCCACCACGGTGTGGCTGCACGTCCACCCGTTCTCCTCCACGGAGGGGGTGTGCACCCGCACGTTGGCCGTGCCCTGGGGGCGCGTCTCGGCGAGGCGGTAGTGCGAGACCGCGGCACCGAAGACGTCGACCGGGTCGCGGTCGGCGAGGTCTTCCGGGGCGGTGTGCAGGTAGTAGCGCTGGAGGAACGCGAGCACGGCTTCGCTGTCCGGGGTGCCGGGGGTGCCCTCGTTCGTGGTCCCGGTCGGTAGGTGCCCCCCGGCCGGGCTGTTCTCAGCTACCCGGGCGGCCCGATCGAGCAGCTCGGCCTTGGCTTCGTCCAGCTTGGTCTGCATTGTCCTCTGGCTCCTGTCGCGCGCCGTTGCGTGACGTAGAAGGAAGTACGGTCTCTCCCCCTCCGGCATGACGCCACGGCCCGAGGTGTCCGGTCCGTTCCGACGCTATGCCGCGAGGTGAGATGGGCGGAGGGATTTCGGCCATTGTCGACAGACTTGTCGGAAGCGACGCTGCTCTCCGCACCGTCGTGCCGGAGGCCGTCCCCGGGGTCCGGGGCGGCATGGCGCCCCTGTCCCGCCCGAGCGGACCAGCGACCGCCGCCCGGTCACGGAGGTTGTCCGTGCGGCCCGGGCGCGGGGCAGGGACGGTCTCGTCCCCGCGAGCTATCGCGCTGATCACGCCACAAGGCTATCGCTCCCGACGGGGGCCCCGTCATGAGCCGTATGTGTACAAAACCGGGGGGTGAAGTTTGACGTTCTGCACAGCGGCGGCGGGGCGCCCGGTGCCGTATCCGGACGCGCTCCCGGAACGCGCCGGGCGGCTCCGGCTCGCACGTCCGGCGCACGGCCGTGCGGGCGTTCCCCTCGGGTGGGGTGGTGTGCTGCGGCCCGGGTGGGATGGGTGTGCTGCGGCTAGGCCGCTATTCGGCGGGCCTCGGCGACCGCCTCGGCCAGGCTGTCCACCACCGGGGCGCCGGTCCCGCGCAGGCTCTCCGGGCCGTGCGAGCCGCCCGTGTAGAGCACGGCGTGGGCGCCGACGTGGTGGGCGGCCAGCGCGTCGTCGGCCGCGTCGCCGATGACCACGGTCCGCTCGGGGTCGACCAGGGTGTTCAGCGCCTGAAGGTGGCGGACCATGTGCTCGGCCTTGCTGCCGCCCGAGGGGCCGGTGCGCCCGTCGACGCGCAGGAAGTGCGACTCGATGCCGAAGCCGCGCACCAGCGGGACCAGGTCCTCGTGGCCGTACATGCTCAGCAGGGACTGGCTGTGCCCGGCCGTCCCCCAGTCGGCCAGCAGCTCGGCCGCGCCCTCGGTCAGCCCGCAGCGGGCGCGGTGCTCGAGGTAGTGCCGGTGGAAGGCGCCGTCCATGACCTCCCACTCGAGGTCACTGGGCATCCGGCCGATCAGGCGCTCGTAGAACCTCGGCACGGGGACGCAGTACAGCGCGCGGTACCGCTCGAGCGTGATCGGCTCCAGGCCCAGCTCGGCGAAGGCCGCGTTGGTCGCCCCGATGATCGCGTCGTTGTCGTGGAACAGGGTGCCGTTCCAGTCCCAGACGATGTGCGCGCTGTGCTGATTCCCCATGCCGAAAACCGTACCCGGCACCACTGACAATCACCGGGGGCGAGGGGATCTGCGCAGGTCAGCGGGGTGCGAGCAGAGTGGGGATCTCCTGCGTGGCGAACCACAGCAGCTCGTGGTGCTCGGCGCCGTCCACGGTGGCGCCGGCCGCCTCGTCCCCGCCGTCGGCGGCCTTCAGCGCCCGCGCCGCCGCCGTCACGTCCGCCTCGGCGTCGTCGGCGTCGGCGTGCACCGCCGCGGCCTTGGCGAGCCGGGCCGACGCGGCGACGGTCACCTCGCCGAGGCCGTCCGCGTCCGGGGTGACGGCGCCGTCCGCGACGTCGAGCGCGACGACGATCCGGCGCGGGGCCGCGCCGGAGTCACCGGCCAGCAGCCGCAGCGAGGCGTGCGCGGCCTCGCCGAGCGCCGCGTACTCCAGCTCCTCCAGGTCGTCGGTGCCGCACCACTCGCGCAGCGCGGGCGTCACGGCGTAGGCGGCGAACGGTTCCGCTGCCAGCACGCCCGTCTCATGGGCCTCGGCGAGACCGGGGAGGGTCAGGGGTACGTAGACGCGCATCGGGCCGCTCTTTCCTGGTCAGAGGAGGGCCTCCAGAATACGTGCGGCCGTCCCCTTTCGAGTCCCCACCCGACCCCCGTACGGCGTCCACCCCGCGCACCGGATCTCACCCCACCGCACACGGGGCCACAAGGCTTCCGGGGCCCTCCGTCATCCGGATAAGTGAAGCCCGCGTGGCCCGCGACACCGGCCGGACGTCCTTGCCGGGCCTGCCCCCGCCCCCGTACAAGGTCCCCACCGACTTGAGTTACCGCCCGGTATCCGCCGGGCGGTGAGAACGGGGACTTCCATGAACAAGGTCATGAGCCGTAAGCCGCAGACACGGCCGCACCACCGCCCGCCGACCCGCCACGACACCCGCCGCCCCGGCACCCCCGCACGCGGCCGCACCGGCACGGCACGCCCCACCGGCACGGCGCATCCCAGCGGCACGGCGCGCCCCACGGATCTCTTCGCGGACCGCCTGCTGGCCGTGCTGAGCGGCCAGCGCCCCGTCCACTGGATGCTCCGCCACACCGCGGGCGCCGCCTACGACGACCTGGTCCGCCTCGCCGAACGCGCCCCGCTCCGCGCCCGGGGCGCCCGTCCCACCGTCCACGACCTCGGCTGGTTCGTCCCCCGCGCCGGCGCCCTGGAGGTCTTCGCCCGCATCGCCGCGGGCGACCACCTGCGCGCCCTGGCGTTCCGGCTGGAACAGTCCGAGGACCTCCGCTGGCGCTGCACGGCGGTGGAGCTGGCCACTCCCCCGGGCCGCCGCCCAGCAGGGCCCTGAGCGGCGACTGAGGGGGTCTGGGCCCCGGACACGGCTCGGGGCCGGTCCCCCGCGAAGGAGGTCCGGCCCCGAGTCACCGCGCACACCGCGCGGGCGTTACTTCTTACGGCGTCGGCCGCCCTTGGCCTGGCGGCGGCGCTCCGCGCGGGTCAGACCGTCGGACTCGGACTCGTAGCGCATGGGCTCCTCGTCCTCCAGGTCGCGCTCGATGACCCCGCCCTCGCCGTCCACGGTGGGCGCGGAGAAGTGGAGCTCCCGGCGCTGCGGCACGTCCAGGCCCTTGGCCCGGATCTCCGGACGCGGCCCGGCGGGAACCTGCGCGGGCACCATGTCCTGCGGACCCTCGCCGAGCGGCCCGGCCTCGACCGGAACCTCCTCGACCTGCTGCTCGACCTGGACCTCCAGGTTGAACAGGTAGCCGACGGACTCCTCCTTGATGCCCTCCATCATGGCGGTGAACATGTCGAAGCCCTCGCGCTGGTACTCCACCAGCGGGTCCTTCTGCGCCATCGCGCGCAGGCCGATGCCCTCCTGGAGGTAGTCCATCTCGTAGAGGTGCTCGCGCCACTTGCGGTCCAGCACCGACAGCACGACCCGGCGCTCCAGCTCACGCATGATCTCGGAGCCGAGCTGCGTCTCGCGCGCCGCGTACTGCTCGTAGATGTCGTCCTTGATGGACTCGGAGATGAACTCCGCGGTCAGACCGGCCCGGTCGCCCGCGGCGTCCTCCAGCTCCTCGATGGTGACCTTCACCGGGTAGAGCTGCCGGAAGGCGCCCCACAGACGGTCCAGGTCCCAGTCCTCGGGGAAGCCGTCGGCGGTCTCGGCGGCGATGTACTCGTCGATCGTGTCGTTCATGAAGTGCTGCACCTGCTCCTGCAGGTCCTCGCCCTCCAGGACGCGACGGCGCTCGCCGTAGATGACCTCGCGCTGCCGGTTGAGCACCTCGTCGTACTTCAGGACGTTCTTGCGCGTCTCGAAGTTCTGGGTCTCGACCTGCGACTGCGCGGACGCGATCGCGCGGGTGACCATCTTGTTCTCGATCGGCACGTCGTCGGGGACGTTGGCCATCGCCATCACGCGCTCGACCATCTGCGCCTTGAACAGCCGCATCAGGTCGTCACCGAGCGAGAGGTAGAACCGGGACTCGCCGGGGTCGCCCTGACGGCCGGAACGACCGCGCAGCTGGTTGTCGATACGGCGCGACTCGTGCCGCTCGGTGCCGAGGACGTAGAGGCCGCCGCTGACCTCGACCTCCTCCTTCTCGGCCTTCACCGCCTGCTCGGCCCGGCCCAGCGCGGCGGGCAGCGCGGCCGCCCACTCCTCGATGTGCTCCTCGGGGTCGAGGCCGTGCTGACGCAGCTCCGCCTCGGCGAGGTCCTCGGGGTTGCCGCCGAGCTTGATGTCCGTACCGCGGCCGGCCATGTTGGTGGCCACCGTCACGGCGCCCTTGCGGCCCGCCTGCGCGACGATCGACGCCTCACGCTCGTGGTGCTTGGCGTTCAGCACCTCGTGCTGGATGCCGCGCTTGCTGAGCTGCTGGGAGAGGTACTCCGACTTCTCCACCGAGGTGGTGCCGACCAGGATCGGCTGGCCCTTCTCGTGCTTCTCGGCGATGTCGTCGACGACCGCCTCGAACTTGGCGACCTCGGTGCGGTAGATCAGGTCCGACTGGTCCTTGCGGACCATCGGCCGGTTGGTCGGGATCGGGACGACGCCGAGCTTGTAGATCTGGTGGAACTCGGCGGCCTCGGTCATCGCCGTACCGGTCATGCCGGAGAGACCGGGCACGTCCTTGCCGTCGTGGTCGTGCCGCTTGTAGAGGCGGAAGAAGTTCTGCAGGGTGATCGTGGCGAGCGTCTGGTTCTCGTCCTTGATGTCCACCCCTTCCTTCGCCTCGATCGCCTGGTGCATGCCCTCGTTGTAGCGGCGACCGGCGAGGATACGGCCGGTGTGCTCGTCGACGATCATGACTTCGCCGTCCATGACGACGTAGTCCTTGTCCTTCTTGAACAACTCCTTCGCCTTGATGGCGTTGTTCAGGTAGCCGACGAGCGGGGTGTTCACCGACTCGTAGAGGTTCTCGATGCCCAGCCAGTCCTCGACCTTGGAGACACCGGTCTCGTGGATGGCGACGGTGCGCTTCTTCTCGTCGACCTCGTAGTCACCGGTCTCCTCGATGCCCTTGAGGGGGTTGCCGGCCTCGCCGCGCTTGAGGCGGGTGACCAGCTTGGAGAAGTCGCCGTACCACTTGGTGGCCTGGTCGGCGGGGCCGGAGATGATCAGCGGCGTACGGGCCTCGTCGACGAGGATGGAGTCCACCTCGTCGACGATGGCGAAGTTGTGGCCGCGCTGCACCAGCTCGTCCCGCGACCACGCCATGTTGTCGCGGAGGTAGTCGAAGCCGAACTCGTTGTTCGTGCCGTAGGTGATGTCGCACGCGTACTGCTCGCGGCGCTCGGCCGGCGTCATGTTGGCCAGGATGCAGCCGACTTCGAGGCCGAGGAACTTGTGGACGCGGCCCATCATCTCGGAGTCGCGCTCGGCCAGGTAGTCGTTGACCGTGATCAGGTGGACGCCGTCACCGGAGAGGGCGTTCAGGTACGCGGGCAGGGTGCCGACGAGGGTCTTGCCCTCACCGGTCTTCATCTCGGCCACGTAGCCGAGGTGGAGCGCGGCGCCGCCCATGATCTGCACGTCGTAGTGACGCTGGCCGAGGACGCGCTTGGCGGCCTCGCGAACGGTGGCGAACGCCTCGGGGAGCAGGTCGTCCAGGCTCTCGCCGTCCGCGTACCGCTGCTTGTACTCCTCGGTGAGAGCCCGCAGCTCGGCGTCGGAGAGGTCGGCGAAGTCCTCTTCGATGGAGTTGACCTGGTCCGCGATGCGGTGCAGCTTGCGCAGGATCTTGCCTTCGCCTGCACGCATGATCTTCGAGAGGACGGACACGGGGGGTGGTCTCCTTGCCGGTCGGGCCTGGGACGGTCGGTTTCCATGTGACTTGATGAAGCAACGGCCATCGTATGCGAGGACCCCGCCGCGCCGGGAGGCCCGGCGGCGCAGTGGTCCCTTCACTCCGGACAACGTCCGGGGACCACGGATGGTGCCGCGCCACGCCGATGATTTGCGCGAATGGTGATACGTCGCTCACGCAGGGCGAAATACCTTGGCACGTGATGTCCGGTCCGCGCACACTCGCCGGATGGACCCCGTCGTTCTGACCACCGAACGCCTGCGGCTGCGCGCCGTCCGCCCGGACGACACCGAGGCGGTGCTCGCGGCGGCCCAGGACCCCGCCATCCAGCGCTGGATCTCCTCCTTCCCGTCGCCCTACCTGCGCGAGCACGCCGAGACGTTCGTCGGCGGCACGGTCCCCGAGGGCTGGGCGGCCGACTCGATGTACACCTTCGGCGCCTTCCCGCCCTCGGGACGACTGGCGGGCATGCTCAGCGTCGTGCCGCACGGGCCCGGCCACGGCGAGATCGGCTACTGGGCCGCCAGGGAGCACCGCGGCCGGGGATACGTCACCGAGGCCGTCTCGGCCGTCGCCCGGTGGGCCTTCACGGCGCTCGCGATGGACCGGCTGGAGTGGCGCGCCGAGGTCGGCAACGCCGCCTCCCGCGCGGTGGCCGAACGGGTCGGCTTCACCGTCGAGGGCGTCCTGCGCGCGGGCGTGGACAGCAGGGGGGTGCGACGGGACTCCTGGGTGGGATCGCTGCTCCCCTCGGACCTCGGACTGCCGTCGACGGCGCCCTATCTGCCCGCCCCCGCCCGGCCCTAGGCGACCCGCGGGGGACCTGCGGGTGACGAATGCGCAGGTCGGCGGGGGCTGTCAGTGGCACCCTCTATCGTCCCCGGCATGACGACCCTGCCGCGCCCCGCTCTCGTCCTCACCGCGGACGACGCCCGCCGCCTCGCCCTGCGGGCCCAGGGCTTCCTCGGCGCGCCCGACCGCCGCTCCGGCGCGCGCGGGGTGCTCCGGGCACTCGGCGCGGTCCAGCTCGACACCATCTCCGTACTGGCCCGGTCCCATGAGCTGATCCCGTACGCGCGCCTGGGCGCGGTCGGCCGCAAAGACGTGGAGTCGGCCTACTGGCACACCCCGTCCTCCGGCGCGCCCCACGCCTTCGAGTACTGGTCGCACGCCGCGTGCATCCTCCCGGTCGAGGAGTGGCCGCACTTCGCCTTCCGCCGCCGCGCCTACCGCGACCGCCCGCACTGGAACCACCAGCTGCCCGAGGGCGCCTACGACCAGGTGATCAAGCAGCTCCGCACCGAAGGCCCGCTCACCGCGACGGAGTTGGGCGGCGCGAAGCGCACCAGCGACTGGTGGGACTGGTCCGGCGCCAAGGTCGCCGTGGAGCGCGCGCTGATGTATGGCGAGGTGGTCTGTGTGGAGCGCCGCGGCTGGAAGCGGGTCTACGACCTCGCCGAGCGCGCCATCCCGGCCGACCTGCTGCACGACGACCTGGACGACGCCGAGTGCCTGCGCCGCCTGGTCCGGCTGGCCGGTGAGGCGCTGGGCGTGGGCACCCGCGCGGACATCGCCGACTACCACCGTCTCCGGGGCGAGCAGGTCGACGCGGTGATCGCCGAGTCGGGGCTGGTGCCGGTCGAGGTCGAGGGCTGGGGCAGGCCCGCCTGGGCGGACCCGACCGCGCTGGCGGCGCCCCCGCGCGGACGGCACCGCACCACGCTGCTCTCCCCGTTCGACTCGCTGATCTGGGAACGGGCGCGCACGGAGCGGATCTTCGGCTTCACCCACCGCCTGGAGGCTTACGTCCCCAAGCCGAAACGGGTGTACGGCTACTTCGCCATGCCGGTGCTGTCCGGCGGGCGGCTGATCGGCCGGGTCGACCCCGCGCGCGAGGGCGTCACGCTGGTGGCCAGGCAGGTCACGCTGGACGGTCCGAAGGCGGTGCCGGGGGTGGCGCAGGCCCTGGTGGAGGCGGCGTCCTGGGTGGGCTGCACGGACGTGCGCGTGGAACGGGTGGACGCCCCCGAACTCCGCGTCCCGCTCACGCTGGAACTCGCCCGCGTCCTCTCCTAGCCGCTGGGGGGGGCGGGCGTCGGGATGCCGCTAGCGGATCTCCAGGATCTTCTCGCGCATCGCGTAGACGACCGCCTCCATCCGGGAGTGCAGCTGCAGCTTCTCCAGGATGTTGCGGACGTGGTTCTTCACGGTGTTCTCGGAGATGAACAACTCCTTGGCGATGTCCCGGTTGTTCATCCCGGTGGCGACGAGCTTGAGCACCTCCAGCTCCCGGTCGGTCAGCCGGGGGGCGGGCACGAGCCGCCGCTCGTCGGTGCGCTGGATCATCGACTTGAACTCGGTGAGGAGCTTGGACGCCATGGAGGGGCTGATCTGCGACTGTCCGTCCGCGACGGCACGGATGGCGGTGGCCACCTCGTCCGTGGAGATCTCCTTGAGGAGGTAGCCGGTCGCGCCCGCCTTGATGGCGTCGTAGAGGTCGGCCTCCTCGTCGCTGATCGTCAGCATGATGATCTTCGCGCTGGGAGCGACCTCCTTGATGGAGGTGCATGCCTCGATCCCGCCCCGTCTGGGCATCCGCACGTCCATCAGCACGATGTCGGGCAGCAGATCGGCCGCCTTGTCCACCGCCTCGGCGCCGTCGCCCGCCTCGCCGACGACCTGGATGTCCTCCTCGGCGGCGAGCACGATCTCCAGGCCGCGGCGGAAGAGCGCGTGGTCGTCCACCACCAGCACCCGGATCGGCTCGTCGCGTGGAGGGTCCAGGTCCGGGTCCGCGCCGATGACGCCGTCGTCGGCGCCCGCGTCGCGCATCGGTCCGAAGGTGTCCGCCATCGTTCCTCCCCCTGAAGGCCGTGGCCCGTGATTCCGTGCCATCGCCAACCCAAGGCAGCGGCCCACCGGTTGGGCCGCTGCGGTCATGATTTCATGCTCCGGCGCCCGAACGGTGACGCACAGGGGGCGAAGTGGTCGCACACCGGTGCCCCTGGGGGCGCACGCGCGTCCCAGGGGCACCGTCTCCGCTCCCGCCGGGCAGGTCAGCCGCCCAGCGTGTCACCCGCCGCGGGCGGCTGCGCCTCCGCCACCATCGGGTCCGTGTTGAGGTGGATGACGCCGTAGTCGTATGCGTGTCGCCGGTAGACGACGCTCGGCTCCTTGGTCTCGGAGTCGACGAACAAGTAGAAGTCGTGGCCGACCAGTTCCATCTCGTAGAGGGCCTGGTCGAGGCTCATCGGGGAGGCGACGTGGGTCTTCTCGCGGACGATCAGCGGGCCGTCGCCCTTGACCTCCAGCGAGCCGATCTTCCTGGTGGGCACTCCGTCGGACTCGGCGGTCGGGACGGGCTCACCGTCGGGGTAGAGCGTCGCCACGCCGGGGACGACGTCGGGTACTTCGGCGGCCGGGGTGCGTCGTGCGCCCCGGCGCACGACTCGCTTGTCGTGCTGCTTGCGCAGCCGGGCGTCCAGCTTCTCCGCGGCCATGTCGAGGGCCGCGTACGGGTCGCTGGCCGATGCCTCCGCCCGGATCACCGGACCGCGGGAGTGGAGCGTGATCTCCACCCGGTCACAGCGGTCGGCCTGTCGGGGGTTGGGCTCCTTGGACACCTCGACGTCGAGGCTGATCACCTTGCCGTCGAGCTTCTGGATCTTCTCCAGCTTCAGCTTCTCGGCCACGTGCTTGCGGAACCGCTCAGGTACTTCGGTCTTGCGGCCCTTGACGACGATGTCCACGCAGAACTCCGTTCCCGGATCGCTCACGCCCTAGGCGGAGCGTCTCCCTTTCGCACCAGGTCCCGGTGAGCCCCGGAACCTCGGACTCGGTGACTCCCACCTCCTCCTCCCCCATGGGCGAGATCTCCATCCCGTCACGCGCGGGTGATTGTGCAAAACCCACGGCGCGGCAATCGGATATGAGAGGTGTGGCCTGGGCCTTTCCTCACAACCGAACATATCTCGCCCGGACGGATGTCGTCACCCTCTACTGAGGCGTACCTCCGTTCAGGTGAATTACTCCCCTCGCTACCTGCAACGACGCAAGTTCTTGGTCGGTTCCCTGTTTATTCGAAGGAATCACGGGGTGCGGCGATCACCGCTGCCCGGACGGCTTCTCCGGTGATGTTCACCGGCTCCTTTTCCAGTGCCCCATGCACCGACTTTCCTTCCTGTGATCTCGTCCGTGATCTCGGCCCGATCCGTCGTTCCTCCCTACCTTCCCGAGTTGCGGCGCGATACACAGCCCTGTCTGCCTCGCACCGGGTTCCGGCCGACGCGCGCACGGCGCGCGCCGCCTCGGCCAGGCTCGCGCCGGTGGTGATCAGGTCGTCCACGAGCACGACCCGGCCCCCGGCGAGCAGACGCGCGCCGCCCGCCCGCACCTCCAGCGCGCCCGCCAGGTTCTCCCGGCGGCGCCGCGCGTCCAGCCCCGCCTGGTCGACCACGGGTCGCCGCTGCCGCAGCACGGCGGCCACCCGCGCCGGGGTGCCGGTGCGCCGCAGCCGCCCGGCCGCCACGAGCGCCATCCGCCGCACCGGGTCGTGCCCGCGCCGCCGCACGGCCCAGCGGGCGGAGGGGACGGGCACGAGGATCACCGGCCCGCCGTCCGGCTCCGCCCCGGCCCGGCCGGGTTCCGGTCCGAGCCCGGCGCGCACGGCTCCCGCCAGGGCCGCGCCCAGCGCCCCGGTGAGCGCCAGCGCGCCCCGCTCCTTATGCGCGAGGAGGAGTGCCCGGACCTCCCGTGCGTAAGGAGCGGCGGCGTACACCGCCGGAAGCCCCGGTGGCTCGGGCACCGGCCGCACCCGGCGCGGCTCCGCACGCTCCAGTGACGTCCGGCACCGTGCGCAGAGCACCGCCGGTGGTGACCCGCAACCGCCGCACTCGGTCGGCAGCGCCAGGTCGGTGAGGTCCTGCCACCATCCCCGCATGTCCACCACTGTGCCCAGGCCCGGGCGGCCCGGCCACCCCTGTGGACAACGCCCCTGTGGACAACCCCGGCAGACGTCCGGCGCCGCTCACCCGCACGAGTGAGCGCGGCCGGGAAACCGCAGGTCAGGCGGGTCGACGGTTATCCCGGATAGACCGGCGCCGTACCGTCCTTGTCCACCTTCTGCCACTGCGCGCCGGACGGCAGCCGGACGATCCCGTCCTCCGAGCAAGCCACCAGCGGCACCCGGTCGTCCTCGGCGGAGGCGATCGCCTTCACCCGGGAGAGCGCGGCCGGCGCCGGTCCCTCCAGCACCGAGCCGTCCACCTGCACATAGCGCATCTGGTGCACACCGCCCTGCTCACGACCGACCACGACGAGGCGGCTGTCACCGGCCCAGGACATCGCGGTGACCAGCTCCATGTCGGGCGCCGCCGGACGAGCGGCGACGACGGCGGGGGCCTCGGCCGAGCCGTCCCCGCTCCCGCCGTTCCCACCGGTGCCGTCGTTCCCGTCTGCGCTCACGCTGTCGCCACCCTCGATCCTGCCGATCAGCAGAGACTGCTTGCCACCCTCGACCGCCACGACCAGCGCGACCCGCGCCCCGTCCGCGGCCACCCGCACGTCCCGGATCGGGCCGGGCAGCTCCGGCAGCGTCACCGCCACCGGCTTGCCGGTGCCCCGCGGGACGACGTACAGCCGCGGCCGGGCCGGGTTCATGTCGGCCACCCACAGATCACCCCGGGCGTCCCAGCCGGGCCGGGTCAGCCGGGTGTCCTCGGTGGGGCCCTGGCTGGTCAGCACGGGCTGCTCCAGCGGCGCGTCGGCGGCCAGCGGGGTCACGTACAGCGACCTGCCGTCCGCGCCGACTCCGGCCGCCGTGCGCTCGTCCCGCGAGACGGCGACCGAACCGAACTGCCTGACGCCCTCGCCGAACGCGCCCGGCACCGGGGTGCCGCCGGTGCCCGCGCCCGCGGCGGGCAGCCGGATCAGCCGGTGCTTGCCGTCCAGGAAGTAGAGGTAGTCCGGGCTCTGGGCGGAGGCGCGCCAGGCGACCGAGTCCGCGCTGCTCTCGGTCAGGTCGCACAGCTGGTCGTCGCCGGGTCCGCGCAGGTCGACCGACTCCAAGGTCGGCGCCAGGTTCCGCAGCGTGAACAGCAACTGGGTCGCCATCTCCCTGCACCGGGCCCGACCGACGCGGGCCGCCTTGGCGTTCAGCGGCACGGTCAGCCGGTTCTTGTCGTCCGGGGCCAGCCCGGTCGTGCCGTTCCGCAGCGCCGTACCGGTCGGGAAGCTGGACCTGACCACCGGGCCGAGCCAGCGGGTCGGCCCGATCAGCAGCGACCGCACCAGCTGGGTCATCGGGTCGACCTTGCTGCGCACGAACACCGGGTCGGCGACCGCCACCGGGTCCTCCGACGTCCCGGCCCTGGTGCGGGTGGCGAAGTAGTACTTGTCGACGGACGTGTAATTGCGCTGGAAATCCGACTTACCCATCACGACACCCTCGGGCGGCGCGTCGATCCGCCACTGCCTGCTCTTGGCGTCCTGCGTCAGATGCACCTTGGCCCGGAAGTCGCCGTGCGCCGGGGCGTACGCCTGCCGCGCGTCGACCGTGGCCACCCGGCTGCCCGACAGGACATAGGTGCGTCCCGGGTTCGGTTCCCGGCCGGGCGGCGGGGTATCGGGGAGGGCGCCGGGGCTGTCGGCGAGGACGGTGGCCGAATCCTCCGGCCGCCACGCACGCGCCGCCTCGGCGGTCAGGTACTTGCGCGCCGTGTCGTAGTGCGGATCGTCGCTGGTCAGCGCCTCCAGGAAGCCCTGCATGATGTCGTTGACCGTGGCGCCCTCGGCGGGCGGCACGGCGAAGACCCGTACCCCCGTGTCCTGGCGCGGCGTGGACTCCACATTGCGCAGATCCCCGCTGTCGGGCATCGAGGCGCATCCGCCGAGCAGTACGGCCCCGCAGACCGCGTATGTCACCGCGCGCCCCGGCGTACGCCGGGCGCCCCCCTCGCGGTCAGCGACCACGGAACGCCTCCCCTGCCTCGGTCGATTCCTGTCCGGCCGGTTCCGGGCGAGCCGCCGCTCGCGGTTCGGGTACCTGGGTGCCGGTTCTGTCGTCGGGCCGCCGTCCACCGTTCGCCGGCCGAGGCACGACCCGCGCGCCGCCGTTTCCGTTGCCGGGCAGCGCCGTCGGGTCGGCCACCGCCGACGCGGCACCCTGACGCGGCGGAAGCGGGGACGCGTTGCCACCGTTCGGCTGCACCGGGACCGTAGCCAGCTTCTCCGCTCCCCCGCGCGGCGTCCCGCCGACGTCCAGGCCCCGGTTGCGACGCGAGTCCTTGGGCTCCAGCGGTATCGGCGAGCCCCGCAGCGGCTCGTCGGCGGTGCGCGGCAGGGTCAGCCGGAACTGCGAACCGCCGCCCGGCTCGCCCCACGCCTGGAGCCAGCCGCCGTGCAGCCGGGCGTCCTCCAGCGCGATCGACAGCCCGAGTCCGGTGCCGCCGGTAGTACGCGCGCGTGCCGGGTCGGCACGCCAGAAGCGGCTGAAGACCCGGGTCGCCTCGCCGGGCTTGAGCCCGACGCCGTAGTCGCGCACCGCGACGGCGACGGCGCCGCCCGCACTGGCGAGCTTGACCACGACGTCCTTGCCGTCGCCGTGCTCGACGGCGTTGACGACGAGGTTGCGCAGCACCCGCTCCACCCGCCGGGCGTCCGCCTCGGCGACGACGGGCTGCAGATCGCCGACCACGCGGATACGGCTGCCCTTGCGCTCGGCGAGCGGCTCGGCACCGCCGACGACCCGCCGTACGACCTCTCGCAGATCGATCGGCTCGGCCTCCAGCGCGGCCGCGCCCGCGTCGAACCGGCTGATCTCCAGCAGGTCGGCGAGCAGCGACTCGAACCGGTCGAGCTGGTCCGCGAGGAGTTCCGCGGACCGCGCGGTCATCGGGTCGAAGTCCACGCGGGCGTCGTGGATGACGTCCGCGGCCATCCGTACGGTGGTCAGCGGGGTGCGCAGCTCGTGCGAGACGTCGGAGACGAACCGCCGCTGCATCCGCGAGAGGTCCTCGAGCTGCTGGATCTTGAGCTGGAGGTTCTGCGCCATCTTGTTGAACGCTTCACCGAGGCGCGCGATGTCGTCCTCGCCGGTGACCTTCATCCGCTCCTGGAGGCGACCGGCGGACAGCCGTTCGGCGATCCCGGCCGCCATCCGCACCGGTGTGACGACCTGCCGCACCACGAGCCAGGCGATGGCCCCGAGGAGTACGACGACGAACAGGCCGGCCGTCGCCAGGGTGCCCTTGACCAGGCTCAGCGACTTCTCCTCCTGCGTGAGCGGGAAGAGGTAGTACAGCTCGTAGGGGTGGCCGTTGGGGTCGTTGACCTGCTTGCCGATGACCAGCGCGGGCTGGGATTCCTTGCGGTTGCTGTAGACGATGCGGGTGTAGCTCTGGGCGGCGGCGGTGCTGGTGCTGCTGTTGACCCGGTCGCGCAGGCTCGCGGGCACGCTGTCGGCCGGGCTGACGTACCCGGAACCACGCGGGCTGCGGCCCTCGCCGCTGTCGTCGCCGACGGGCAGCGTGACCACGTCGAAGGCGCCCGAACCGCCGCTGGAGAGCGACTCCACGAGGTCGCTCATCCACTGGATGACGTTCTGGGACCGCTGGCCGTCGGAGCCGTTGACGCCCGTGGTGCCGTGGGTGGCGGCCGCGGTCTCGTCGGCGCTCTGCCGGGCCACGGCGAAACCGCCGGTGGCCTGGCTCTGCGACGCCTTCACCTTCGCGTCCAGCAGCCCGTTGCGCACCTGGCCGATGACGACGAAGCCCAGCAGCAGGACGACGCCCAGCGACATCAGCAGGGTGGTGGCGACGACCCGCAGCTGGATGTTGCGCCGCCACAGCCGCATGACGGGCAGCAGCGGACGGCGCACCCAGCGGATGAACAGCCGGACGACCGGACTGCCCTGGACACCGCCGCTCAGCAGGGCGACGGTGAAGAGGCGGCCCCGGCGCGGGGTCCCCGCACCGGGGCCGGACGCGTGTGCCGGACCGGCGCCGGGCCGGCCGGGAGCCGAAGCGGCGCTGTCCCCGGACATGTCAGCTCGGTCCGGCCTTGTAGCCGACGCCTCGGACGGTCACCACGATCTCCGGCCGCTCCGGGTCCTTCTCGACCTTGGAACGCAGCCGCTGCACATGCACGTTGACCAGCCGGGTGTCGGCGGCGTGCCGGTAACCCCAGACCTGCTCCAGCAGCACCTCGCGGGTGAACACCTGCCACGGCTTGCGCGCGAGCGCGACGAGCAGATCGAACTCCAGCGGGGTCAGCGCGATCGACTGCCCGTTCCGCTTCACGGAGTGCCCGGCCACGTCGATCACCAGGTCACCGATGGTGAGCTGCTCCGGCGCCGGCTCCTCCGACCTCCGCAGCCGCGCCCGGATACGGGCCACCAGCTCCTTCGGCTTGAACGGCTTCACGATGTAGTCGTCCGCGCCCGACTCCAGGCCCACCACGACATCCACGGTGTCGCTCTTGGCCGTGAGCATCACGATGGGCACACCGGACTCCGCCCTGATCAGGCGGCACACCTCGATGCCGTCCCGGCCGGGCAGCATCAGGTCCAGCAGCACCAGATCGGGCTTGGCCTCCCGGAAAGCGGCCAGCGCCTTGTCCCCGTCGGCTACGAAAGACGGCTCAAAACCTTCACCACGCAGCACGATGCCGAGCATCTCGGCCAGTGCGGTGTCGTCGTCGACGACAAGGACTCGTCCCTTCATAAACGACATCATCCCATTCTCATAACGACGACAGAGCCGCAGGTGAGGCACGTCACTGGCCTGTGACGATAGTCGTACCGACCGGTCACTGTCTGCCCCCGGCACACGGGGAAGGAACGCCTGCCGGGGCCGGTCGGGCGGGCGGCCCCGGCAGGGGTGCGGGTGTCAGCCGGTGATCGACGCGGTCCCGGCCCCCGTGCACAGGGCCGCCAGCGCCTCGGGGGTCACCGGGGAGACGACGCCCTCCTCGGTGACGATCGCCGTCACCAGTTCGGGCGGCGTCACGTCGAACGCCGGGTTGTACGCCTGCGTGCCCAGCGGAGCCAGCGGGACCCCGCCACCTCCGCCCGCCGCCGACGCCTGGGGCGTGACGATCTCGGTCACCTCGAAGCCCGGACGCTGCTCGACCTCGATCGACGCGCCGTCCGGGGTCTCCAGGTCCACCGTCGTCACCGGCGCCACCACGATGAACGGCACATGGTGGTAGCGCGCCAGCACCGCCAGCGGATAGCTGCCCACCTTGTTCGCCACCGAGCCGTCGGCCGCGATCCGGTCCGCGCCGATCAGCACCGCGTCCACCTCTCCGGCCGCGAACAGCGAACCGGCCGCGCTGTCGGTCAGCAGCGTGTACGCCATCCCGCTGCGCGCCGCCTCGTACGCCGTCAGCCGCGCCCCCTGCAACAGCGGGCGCGTCTCGTCCACCCAGAGCCGCCGCAGCCGCCCCACCCGGTGCGCGGCCAGTGCCACCGCGAACGCGGTCCCCTCCCCGCCCGACACCAGCGAACCGGTGTTGCAGTGGGTCAGGACCCGGTGGCTGCCGCCCGGCATCAGCTCGTCCAGCAGCGCCAGACCGTGCGCGGCCATCCGGGAGCTCGCCTCCGCGTCCTCCTGGTGCAGTGCCCGCGCCGCCGCGAGCGTCGCCGTCGCCGCCGCCGTGGGGTCGCCGGTCGCGGCCAGCTCCTCCCGGTACGCGGCCAGGGCCCGGCGGACCCCGACGGACAGGTTCACCGCGGTGGGCCGGGCGCTCTCCAGTGCGTCGGCGGCCTCGTCCACGTCGAAGCCCCGCGCCGCGGCCAGGGCGACGCCGTACGCGCCCGCCACACCGAGCACCGGCGCCCCGCGCACGGCGAGCGAACGGATCGCCTCCACCAGCGCCGACGCGTCCGTGCACACCAGCTCGACTTCCTCGGACGGAAGCCTCGTCTGGTCGAGAAGGATGAGTACGGGCCCTTCGGGCGGTTCCTCCCATCGGATCACCGGTATCCCGGTCGGCCGCTTGTCCTCGCCAGGTCGCGCCTGCTGATCAGCCATGCGGTGAGTCTGCCCCGTATCCGCCGGAGAATTGATGGAGTACGGCGTCCACCGCGCCAGGTCACACGGTGACCCGGCCATGGCACGATGGCTGCCAAGCTGCCGCCGCGACCGCGGACGGGCACCGTGAAGGAGCTTCGATGAGTGACTCGCCGGGCTGGGCTTCGCCCGGACCCGACCCGTCGTCCGAGGAACGGAAGACCGGCGCGGCCGGCGCCGCCGAGCCCACCCCCGCCGACCCGCCCGCTCCCGCCGAGCCGGGCGCACAGCCGGACGACGCTCCGCAGGGCCCCGACACGAAGTGGGCCAAGGGTCAGCCGCCTCCCGGACAGTGGTCGGCGCCCACCGGCGCGCCCGCCCCGGGCCAGGCACCTCCGCCCCCGCCCTCGGGCGCGGGCTGGAGCGGACCCGGCGCTCACGGGGGCCCCGCGGGCTGGGGCAACGGCTGGGGCGGTCCCCCGCCCGCCGCCAAGCCCGGCGTGATCCCGCTGCGCCCGCTCGGCATCGGCGAGATACTCGACGGCGCCATCTCCACCATGCGCGCCTACTGGCGCACCGTCCTCGGGATCTCGCTGACGGTGTCGGTCGTCATCCAGCTGTGCGCGCTCCTCCTCCAGGGCGTCATCCTGAAGGACACGGCCAGTACGCTCAGCGATCCCGATGTGTCCCCGAGCGAGGTGCTCCGCTCCCTCGGCTCGGTCTCCGCCGGGGCGCTGCTCGTCGGCCTGGTCTCCGTGATCGGCACCATCGTGGCCACCGCGCTGCTGACGACCGTGACCAGCCGCGCCGTCCTCGGCAAGCCGGTGGGCATCGGTGAGGCTTGGCGCGAATCCCGCGGCCAGCTCCTCAAGCTGCTCGGCCTCCTCATGCTGCTGGCCCTCATCACCGTCGGCGTCCTGCTCGCCGGGCTGCTGCCGGGTCTCGTACTGGGGGCCGTCACGGGCTTCGACGCACCGGCCGTCGCCCTGATCGTCCTGGGCCTCCTGGCGGCCGTCGTCGTCGTGATCTGGCTGACGATCCGCTTCTCCCTCGCCTCGCCCGCGCTGATGCTTGAGCGGCAGGGCGTCTGGAAGTCGATGACCCGCTCGGCCAAGCTGGTCCAGGGCTCCTGGTGGCGCGTCCTCGGCGTGCAGTTGCTCGCCGGGATCATTGCCAACGTGGTCTCCTGGATGACGGTGATCCCCTTCACCATGATCGCGTTCGTCGTGAGCGGCGAGAACATGACCTCCCTGATCGGCACCAGCGCCCAGCCGACCGGCTGGTCGTTCCTGCTCATCACCGGCATCGGCTCGGTGATCGGCGGCATGCTCACCCTGCCGGTCAAGGCCGGTGTCACCGTGCTCCTCTACATCGACCAGCGCATCCGCCGCGAGGCCCTCGACCTCGAACTGGCCCGCGCCGCCGGTGTCCAGGGCCACGCCCACGGCGCCACGCCCGGCCCGGTGCCGGGAAGCTGATGCGGTGAGCATGACGGGGGGAGTTCTCACGGCGGCGTCGGGATTGTCCGGCGCCGCCCGCCGCACGGCTTTCGCGCTGGGCAGCTCCGGCGACGAGCCGCCCGTGACCGTCCCGCGCGATCCCGCGCGCGAGGCGGCACGCCGTGAACTGGCCAAGCGGATGTACCACGAGAACGACCCCAGCCTGCTCCAACGCGCCCTCAACACGTTCTGGGAGTGGCTCGGCCGACTCCTCGCCAAGGCCGCCTCGACGGCACCGGGCGGCTCGCTCGGCCTCCTCGTCGTGATCCTGTGCGTCATCGCCGTACTGGCCGCCCTGTGGTGGCGGCTGGGCTCCCCACGCCGCAGCCCCGTCTCGGCCGCACCGTTGTTCGACGAGCGGCCGCACACCGCCGCCGAACACCGGTCCGCCGCCGAGGCGCACGCCGCCCAGGGCCACTGGAGCCAGGCGGTCCAGGAACGCATGCGAGCCATCGTTCGCGCGCTGGAGGAGCGGGCCCTGCTCGACGTCCGCCCCGGCCGTACCGCCGACGAAGCCGCCGCCGAAGCGGGCCGCACCCTCCCCGGACACGCGGACGGACTGCGCACCGCCGCCCGCCACTTCGACGACGTCACGTACGGCGGCCGCACCGCCGACCAGCGGACGTACCAACGCATCGCCCAACTCGACAGCGACCTCGAACGCGCCCGCCCCGCCCTGGTGACCAGCGCCGCCGACACCGCCCGTGACGGGAAGGCCGGATGACGACGTCGTCCGCACTCACCACCCGTCAGCTGTGGACCCGCACCCGGGGCATCGCCCTCGCCGTCGTCCTGCTGCTGATCGGCGCCGTCGCCATCGCCGTCGTCCGCTCCCAGACCAAGCACGGCGACCTGGACCCGCGTTCCGCCGATCCCAGCGGCAGCCGCGCCGTCGCCGAACTCCTCGCCGACCGCGGGGTCGACACCCGCGTGGTCAGCACATTCGACGCCGCGCGCGCGGCCACCGGCCCGGACACCACCCTCTTGGTCGCCGTACCGGACCTGCTGACCCACCGACAGCAGACCCGGATCGCCGCGGCCACGGTGTCCTCCGGCGGCCGCACCGTGCTCGTCGCCCCGAGCGGCTGGTCCGTCGAACGCCTCGTCCCCGGTGTCAGCGCGAGCCCGGTCAACAGCGTCGACTCCACGCTCGATCCCGACTGCGCGCTCCCCGAGGCCCGGCGGGCGGGCAGCGCCGAGACCGGCGGCATCCGCTACCGCACCACCGCCCGCGACGCCGAGTCCTGCTACCCCAGCGAGCGGCGCGCCACCCTGCTCCGCGTCCCGGCAGCCTCGGGCAGGGGCGACACCGTCGTCCTGGGCGCGCCCGACATCCTCCTGAACAACCGTCTCGACAAGCAGGGCAACGCCTCGCTCGCCCTGCAACTCCTCGGCTCCCGGCCTCATCTGGTCTGGTACCTCCCCTCGCTCGCCGACTCCTCCGCCGCCGACACCGACGGCCGCCGAAGCCTCTTGGACCTGCTCCCCTCGGGCTGGCTCTGGGCCACCCTCCAACTCTTCGCCGCAGCGCTCGTGGCCGCCTTCTGGCGCGGCCGCCGGTTCGGCCCACTGGTGCCGGAAAGGCTGCCCGTCGCCATTCGCGCCTCCGAGACGACCGAGGGCCGCGCCCGCCTCTACCGCAAGGCCGACGCCCGCGACCGCGCCGCCACCGGCCTGCGCTCCACGACCAGAACCCGCCTGGCCCCGCTCGTCGGTGTCCCCGCCGCCCAGGCACACACCCCGGAAGCCCTGCTCCCCGCCCTGTCCGCCCGTCTCCCCGACAGCGGCGAACAGGACCTGCACGCCCTCCTCTTCGGAGCGCCGCCCCGCGACGACGCGGCCCTCATCGCACTCACCGACCGACTCGACGCCCTCGAAAGAGAGGTACGCCGTTCATGATGGCCCCGACCACTGACAGCGCCGGGAACACCGAGGACGCGGCCGCCGCCCGTGCCTCCCTGGAGACCCTGCGCACCGAGATCGCCAAAGCCGTGGTCGGCCAGGACCCCGCCGTGACCGGCCTCGTCGTCGCCCTGCTGTGCCGAGGCCACGTCCTCCTCGAGGGAGTCCCCGGAGTCGCTAAGACCCTCTTGGTCCGCACCCTGGCATCGGCACTCGAACTCGACACCAAGCGCGTCCAGTTCACGCCCGACCTGATGCCGAGCGATGTCACCGGCTCCCTCGTCTACGACACCCGCACCGCGGAGTTCTCCTTCCAGCCCGGTCCTGTCTTCACCAACCTCCTTCTCGCGGACGAGATCAACCGCACCCCACCGAAGACCCAGTCCTCCCTGCTCGAGGCCATGGAGGAACGCCAGGTCACGGTCGACGGCACCCCACGCCCCCTCCCCGAACCATTCCTGGTCGCGGCCACCCAGAACCCGGTCGAGTACGAGGGCACCTATCCCCTGCCCGAGGCCCAACTGGACCGCTTCCTGCTCAAGCTGACGATCCCGCTGCCCACCCGTGAGGACGAGATCGACGTCCTCACCCGCCATGCCGCGGGCTTCGACCCCCGCGATCTGCGCGCCGCAGGCGTACGCCCCGTCGCCGGGCCGGCCGACCTGGAGACCGCCCGCGCCGCCGTGGCCAAAACGACCGTCTCCCCCGAGATCACGGCCTACGTCGTGGATATCTGTCGTGCCACCCGTCAGTCCCCCTCGCTCACCCTGGGCGTCTCTCCCCGAGGCGCCACCGCCCTGCTCAGCACCGCCCGCGCCTGGGCGTGGCTGACGGGCCGTGACTATGTCACCCCTGACGACGTGAAGGCCCTGGCGCTGCCCGCCCTGCGGCACCGGGTCCAACTGCGCCCGGAGGCGGAGATGGAGGGCGTGACCGCCGACTCGGTCATCAACTCCGTCCTGGCCCAGGTCCCGGTACCCCGCTGATGCCGCTCACTGGACGCACCGCCCTCATCGCGGCCCTCGGCTCCCTCCCCGTCGGCCTGTTGGAGCCCGGCTGGACGGGCGTCCTCGCGGTCAACGGCTCCCTGGCACTGGCCTGCGCCTGTGACTTCGCGCTCGCGGCGCCCGTACGACGCCTGGTCCTGACTCGCTCCGGCGACACCTCCACTCGTCTCGGCGAATCCGCCGACATCACCTTGACCGTCGCCAATCCCTCCCGCCGCCCGCTGCGAGCGCGGCTGCGGGACGCCTGGCCACCCAGCAGTTGGGAACCGGGCAGCGAGGTCGAGGAGTCACGGCACCACCTGGACATCCCGCCCGGTGAACGCCGCCGTACAACGACCCGGTTGACCCCAACCCGCCGCGGCGACCACCAGGCCGACCGCATCACGATCCGTTCCTACGGCCCCCTCGGCCTGTTCTCCCGTCAGGGCACCCACCGAGTGCCCTGGACACTACGGGTTTTGCCCCCTTTCACCAGCCGAAAGCATCTCCCGTCAAAACTCGCTCGATTGCGTGAACTCGACGGCCGGACCAGTGTTCTGACCCGAGGTGAGGGCACCGAGTTCGACAGCCTGCGGGAGTACGTCCCCGGCGACGACACCCGCTCGATCGACTGGCGAGCCACCGCGAGGCAGTCCGCGGTAGCCGTACGCACCTGGCGCCCGGAACGCGACCGGCGCATTCTCCTGGTCCTCGACACCGGCCGTACCTCGGCCGGCCGCGTGGACGATGTGCCCCGCCTGGACGCCGCCATGGACGCGGCGCTCCTCATGGCGGTCCTCGCCTCCCGCGCCGGTGACCGCGTGGACCTGCTCGCCTACGACCGGCAGGTACGCGCCCTGGTCCAGGGGAAGTCCGCAGGACAGCTCCTGCCGTCCCTCGTCAACGCCCTGGCCATGCTGGAGCCAGAGCTCGTCGAGACCGATGCTCGCGGCCTCACGGCGGCCGCTCTGCGCACGGCACCGCGCCGCTCGCTGATCGTCCTTCTCACCTCGCTCGACGCCGCACCGGTGGAGGAGGGCCTGCTGCCGATGCTCCCTCAGCTCACCCAACGCCACACGGTGCTCGTGGCCTCCGTGGCCGACCCGCACATCGCACGCATGGCTCGGGGCAGAGGGGACATCGACGCGGTCTATGGGGCTGCGGCGGCGGCCCAGGCCCAGCACGAACGGCAGCACACCGCCGAGCAGCTCCGCCGTCATGGAGTAACAGTGGTGGACGCGACGCCGGAGGAACTGGCCCCAGCATTGGCGGACGCCTATCTGGCGCTGAAGGCGGCGGGGCGTCTTTGAGGCAGATATCCGTCCGGAACCCTTCGGAGGGAAAACCTGCCCGGAACGCAGAAAACCCCCGCACCAATGGTGCGGGGGTTTTCCCTAAAAATTGTTCGGCGGCGTCCTACTCTCCCACAGGGTCCCCCCTGCAGTACCATCGGCGCTGTGAGGCTTAGCTTCCGGGTTCGATATGTAACCGGGCGT
>NZ_JBIVDK010000003.1:0-886562 GCF_044747085.1 Streptomyces sp. NPDC090119
AACGGAGCGATCAACGCCCACGACTCATCGGTCAGTTCATGCCTACGCACCACGAACGGACCAACGAGCCATCGACTTTCCGGACACCCCCTAGGAGGTAGGGCCGCGTGTGAATTCCGTCGGAAACTCGCTCCACCCCCGACTCAACCATCGACTCGTCCTGCTCGGTGACGGCATCGAGGGCCAACTGCGCCTGTTCGGTGAGCTGCTTCTCCGCCAACCGTCCTGCGCTGGACTGATGAGACGGTGCCGCGGAGCGATCCGGCGCAGGGTTCTCATCAGAGGTGCACGCCGCCAGGCAGAGCACGGGAACCAGCACGGCGCCAAGGAGCCAAGTGGATGCCGGTCTCATGCGGAAGTCTCCCGATACCTTGTAAATCCACGAACCGTACTGCTGGTGCGGCATCGTCCTAGCTTTCCCAGCTCACGGCTCCAGCCCGGATGGTTTGCTGATCCGTCGCTTCGCCGCCGTTCAGTGCGTTGCTGATCTCCAGAAGGCGCCCTGCGGGCAGAGCGAAGGCGTTTCCGGGGTTTCGGTAAGAATGCCCACCGTTATTGACGCGGGCTCCGTTTTCCAGCGTCCAGTGAGCGGGGGTCCATTGGCCCTGGTGGCCCAGGAGCATCCTCGCCACTTCGGCTGGTTCCTCGATCACCGTGCGAGCAGTGAGCGCGGCGGTGAGAGCGACGGTCGCATCGGCGGGACATCGTGCGTCGCCGAGTGCGGGGAAGAGCAGCAGGAGACGGGCGTCGGGATCGTCGAGCCCCTCGGTTGCCCGCCGGCGAGCAGCAGACAGCAACTCCGGCCAGGCCATACCAGGTCCCATGAAGTGACCGTCGTCCACGGCGAGGGGTTCCGCCGCGGACCATGCCGGGTGATGTATCAGGTAGTCCACCCCGCGGTCGCCGTCGATGTTGCGGTAGACGACATGGATCGTGTGCCGTGAGCGCAGAGGCACACTGAACACCGGCCACTCATGCTCGGCGGACAGCACGCCATACAGCTCCATGGCCGCGTCCCAGTCGGCACCGAACGCGGCTCGCTGCGCGTCCTCGCCGCGCAAGGCGGTAGCGAGGTGCACGGGCCAGAACAACGGATCGTCCAGGTATGCGGCGCCCTGAACCAAGGGGCCGTCTTCGTATCCGGGGATCTTCAGCACCTGAGGATGATGGCACGACGGACAAGCGACACATCGAGTCCGGAGAGGGACCGCCCCGTCTCCGCCTCCGTCTCCCGTCCCCGTCTCCTTCAGTACAGCCGACGCGGTACTGGAGCGCCCTACGCGGACCGGCGGCTCCCCCCGTGTGAGGGAAGCCGCCGGTGCTCGCAAGGTCCGCTCAGTCGAAGTAGTCCGGCTGTGTCTGCACGTTCAGCTCACGCAGGTGCACCCGACGGGCCGGGTCCGTCCGCCGGTCGGTCAGCTTCAGGACGTCGAAGCCCTTGATGATGTCGTTGGAGTAGATGTAGCCGTTGTAGTAGTACGCCGACCACGAGCCGCCGACCTGGAGGGTGTCTGTGGAGAGGGGGCCGCGTTCGAAGTAGGCGATCTCCTTCGGGCGGCGGGAGTCGGTGAAGTCCCAGACGGAGACGCCGCCCTGGTACCACGCCTGGACCATGAGGTCGCGGCCCTTGACGGGGATCAGGGAGCCGTTGTGGGCGACGCAGTTCTCGGTGTCGGCCTGGTGGCGGGGGATCTTGTAGTAGCTGCGGAAGACCAGTTTGCGGTGGTCGCCGCGGCCGACGATGTCGTAGATGCCGTCGGCGCCGCGGTTCGGGCCGATGGCCGCGTTGCAGGTGGCCGCACCGCCGCCGCCCAGCTCGTCGGTGAAGACGACCTTGTCCGCGCGCTGGTTGAACGTCGCGGAGTGCCAGAACGCGAAGTTGACGTTGTCCTGGACCCGGTCGATGACCTTCGGGTGCTCGGGGTCCTTGATGGAGAACAGGATGCCGTCGCCCATGCAGGCGCCCGCCGCGAGGTCCTTGGCGGGCAGGACGGTCAGGTCGTGGCAGCCGGTGGTCTTGGAGACGCCGGGGTTGGTGGGCGCGCCCGGGTTGCCGCCGCCGTCCGGGCCCTCACCGGGGAAGAGGACGGGGAAGCCGACCACGGCCGCCTTCTCGGGCGCCTTGCGCGGCACCTTGATGACCGAGATGCCGTCGTGCGGCGGCTGGCAGTCGGGGAAGGTGGCGCTGGGCGAGTACGAGGAGACGTAGACGTAGACGTCCCTGCGCTCGGGCACCAGCGTGTGGGTGTGGGAGCCGCAGGCGGTCTCCACGGCGGCGACGTACTTCGGGTTCGCCTTGTCGCTGATGTCGAAGATCTTCATGCCCTCCCACGACGACTTCTCCGTCGCGGGCTGGGTCGTGCTGGCGCAGGAGCTGTCGCTGCGCGAGGAGTCGGTGGAGAGGAAGAGCAGGTCACCGCTGACGGAGACGTCGTTCTGCGAGCCGGGGCACAGCACCTGCGAGACCGTCTTCGGCGCCTTCGGGTCGCTGATGTCGAAGATGCGGAAGCCGTCGTAGTTGCCCGCGTAGGCGTACCGGCCCTGGAAGGCGAGGTCGGTGTTGAAGCCGGGCAGGGCGTCCTTGGGGACGTTGGTGAGGTGTTCGATGTTGGCGGAGTGGACGATCTCGTCCTGGCCCGGTATCTCGCCGTCCGCGATCGCCCCGCGCACCTCGGCCGCGTCGCTCTTGGAGACACGCTGCCCGGCGGCGGGGCTGTCGCCGGGGTCGGGGGTGGCGGAGGCCGGTGCCGTGGTGATCAGCGCGGCCAGGAGACCTGCCGCGGCGGCGGCAACTCCCAGGCGTCTGCGACGGGTTCGGGGATCGTGGGACAGGGTCACTGCTTCCTCCCTGGTGCCGGACGTGGGGGCGCGGCTCACACTCCCCCGCAGTATCGTCCGCGTCATGGACAGGTCAACAGTGCGCAATGAGTCGCATCCGAAGGTTCTCGGTCATTCGCGGGCCGAACAGTGCTAGGACGGTCAGCACTTGGACCGTCACGAAGGCAGGAGATCTCCGTGCTGCACCGCCGCGTCCCCCTCACCACGGCCGTACTCGCGTCCGCGGCCCTGCTCGCGCTGAGCGGCTGCTCCGGCTCCGCGGGCTCCGACGATTCCGGCGCCAAGTCCGCCGCGCACAGCGGGCCTTCGGTCATCGCGCCGGGCAAGCCGGGCGAGGCGAACCGGACGATGTCCGCCGAGGACGCGGCCAAGGAGCGTCAGGACGACAACTCCCCCAACACGGCGGACCGTTCCTACGCGCACATGATGATCACACACCACGGCCAGGCCCTGAAGATGACCGAACTCGCCCCCGAGCGCGCCAAGTCGACCCAGGTGAAGCGCATCGCGGAACGCATCTCCGCCGCCCAGGGTCCCGAAATCAGCGCCATGAAGGGCTGGTTGGCCACCAATGGGAAGGGCGGCGACGCTCACCAGCACGGGACCATGCCCGGAATGGCGACCGACGCCCAGCTCACCGAGCTGCGCGCCGCCAAGGGCGAGGCATTCGACCAGCTCTTCCTCAAGCTGATGATCGCCCATCACGAGGGCGCGATCGCCATGGCCACCGATGTGAAGGCACAGGGCAACAACATCCAGATCGAGGAGATGGCCGACGACGTCATCGCCCAGCAGACGAGCGAGATCGTCCGGATGCGCGACATGCTGTGACCGGGGCGACGGGTTGGGGCGACGGGCCGGGGCGAGGCCGGGATGACGGGCCGGGCGCCCAGCCGAAGCCCCGGCCGACCAGCTGACCAGCTGACCAGCTGACCAGCCCAGCCAAAGCCCCAGCCGGAACCCCGGCCAGCCCAGCCTCACTCCCCCACGTACTCCGCCAAGTGCCGCCCCGTAAGCGTCGACCCGTCCGCCACCAGCTCGGCCGGCGTCCCCTCGAACACGACCTGCCCGCCGTCGTGCCCCTCCCCCGGACCCAGGTCGATGATCCAGTCCGCGTGGGCCATCACCGCCTGGTGGTGCTCGACGACGATGACGGACTTGCCGGAGTCGACCAACCGGTCCAGCAGCCCGAGGAGTTGCTCCACATCGGCGAGGTGCAGTCCGGCGGTCGGCTCGTCCAGGACGTACACGCCACCCTTGTCCGCCATGTGCGTGGCCAGCTTGAGCCGTTGGCGTTCGCCGCCGGAGAGGGTGGTCAGCGGCTGGCCGAGGGTGAGGTAGCCGAGGCCCACGTCGGAGAGGCGGGTCAGGATGCGGTGCGCGGCCGGGATACGGGCCTCGCCCTCCGCGAAGAACGCCTCCGCCTCGCTGACCGGCATCGCAAGCACCTCGCTGATGTCGCGGCCCCCGAGCCGGTACTCCAGCACCGCCGACTGGAAGCGCCGTCCCTCGCACTCCTCGCAGGTCGTGGCGACGCCAGCCATCATGGCGAGGTCGGTGTAGACGACCCCGACGCCGTTGCAAGTGGGGCACGCGCCCTCGGAGTTGGCGCTGAACAGCGCGGGCTTGACCCCGTTGGCCTTGGCGAACGCCTTGCGGATCGGGTCCAACAACCCTGTGTACGTGGCCGGGTTGCTCCGCCGGGACCCCTTGATCGCCCCCTGGTCCACGGAGATGACCCCCTCCCCGGCGGGCACCGACCCGTGCACCAGCGAGCTCTTGCCGGACCCGGCGACCCCGGTCACCGCGACCAACACCCCGAGCGGGATGTCCACGTCGATGCCGCGCAGGTTGTTGGCGTCCGCGCCCCGGATCTCCAGCGCGCCCTTGGCCGCGCGGACGGTCTCCTTCAGCGAGGCCCGGTCGTCCAGATGGCGCCCGGTGACGGTGCCCGAGGCCCGCAACCCCTCCACCGTGCCCTCGAAGCAGACGGCCCCGCCGCCCGTACCGGCGCCCGGACCGAGGTCCACCACATGGTCGGCGATGGCGATGGTCTCCGGCTTGTGCTCCACGACCAGCACGGTGTTGCCCTTGTCGCGCAGGCGCAGCAGCAGGCCGTTCATCCGCTGGATGTCGTGCGGGTGCAGACCGGTGGTGGGCTCGTCGAAGACGTACGTGACGTCGGTGAGCGAGGAGCCGAGGTGCCGGATCATCTTCACCCGCTGCGCCTCGCCGCCGGACAGCGTGCCGGAGGGGCGGTCGAGGGAGAGGTAGCCGAGGCCGATCTCCACGAACGAGTCCAGGCTGTGGCCCAGCGCGGTGAGCAGCGGGGCGACCGAGGGGTCGTCGAGGCCGCGTACCCATTCGGCGAGGTCGGTGATCTGCATCGCGCAGGCGTCGGCGATGCTCACGCCGTCGATGGTCGAGGTACGGGCGCCCTCGTTCAGGCGGGTGCCCTCGCAGTCGGGGCAGACGGTGAAGGTGACGGCGCGCTCCACGAAGGCGCGGATGTGCGGCTGGAGCGCGTCGACGTCCTTGGCGAGGAACGACTTCTGGATCTTCGGGATCAGGCCCTCGTAGGTGAGGTTGATGCCCTCCACCTTGATCTTGGTGGGCTCCTTGTGGAGCAGGTCGTGCAGCTCGCGCTTGGTGAACTTGGCGATCGGCTTGTCCGGGTCGAAGAAGCCGCAGCCGGTGTAGATACGGCCGTACCAGCCGTCCACGCTGTAGCCGGGGATGGTGAGCGCGCCCTCGCGCAGCGACTTGGTGTCGTCGTAGAGCTGGGTGAGGTCGATGTCGGTGACCGCGCCCCGGCCCTCGCAGCGCGGGCACATCCCGCCGGTGCGGCTGAAGGTCACCTTCTCCGCCCTGCGCGCCCCCTTGTCCACCGTGATCGCGCCACTGGCCTGCACCGAAGCGACGTTGAAG
This sequence comes from Streptomyces sp. NPDC090119, assembly GCF_044747085.1. Classification (NCBI taxonomy): domain Bacteria; kingdom Bacillati; phylum Actinomycetota; class Actinomycetes; order Kitasatosporales; family Streptomycetaceae; genus Streptomyces; species Streptomyces sp. NPDC090119. The sequence continues at coordinate 5,767 of NZ_JBIVDK010000003.1, forward strand.
GCGTACGCGCTGGGCGGGCCGATGTGCGGGGCGGCGAGGCGGCTGAACAGGATGCGCAGCATGGCGTTGGCGTCCGTGGCGGTGCCGACGGTGGAGCGGGGGTCGGCGCCCAGGCGCTGCTGGTCCACGATGATCGCGGTGGTCAGCCCGTCGAGCACGTCCACCTCGGGGCGGGCGAGCGTCGGCATGAAGCCCTGGACGAACGCGCTGTACGTCTCGTTGATCAGTCGCTGCGACTCGGCGGCGATGGTGCCGAACACCAGCGAGCTCTTGCCGGAGCCGGACACGCCGGTGAACACCGTCAGCCGCCGCTTGGGGATCTCGACGCTGACGTCCTTCAGGTTGTTCACCCGCGCGCCGTGGACCCGGATCATCTCGTGGCTGTCGGCGGCGTGCGCGTCCGTGCCCTTGCTCATGCTGTCTCCATCTTCACGTGCCTGGTCCTGCGCCGGGACGGTTCAGCGGTGTTCCTGGATGCGGAGCATGTTGCCCGCGGGGTCCCGTACCGCGCAGTCCCGGATGCCGTACGGCTGGTCGGCGGGCTCCTGGACGATGTCGGCACCGGCGGCCACCAGCCGGTCGAACGTACCGTCCAGGTCGGGGGTGGCGAGCACCAGGCTCGCGTACGTGCCCTTGGCCATCATCTCGGTGATGACGCGCCGCTCGTCGTCGGTGATGCCGGGGTCCAGGGCGGGCGGGCTCAGCACGATGTTCGTGTCCGGCTGGCCCTTGGGGCCGACGGTCAGCCAGCGGAGGTTGTTGTGGCCGACGTCGTTGCGCAGTTCGAAGCCGAGGGTGTCCCGGTAGAAGGCGAGGGCCGCCTCCGGGTCGTCCTGCGGGAGGAAGCTGGCGTGAATGCTGATGTCCATGGCCGTCACGCTAGCCGTGGCCCGTGACCCGCGCTTCTCGATTCCTGACCGGTCTGGTCACCACCTTCACCACGCAGGTCGGCAGCCCTTCCGTGGCCCGCGCGGCCTCGGTCCGGTACACGCTCGGCGGCATCCCGACCAGCTCGCTGAACCGCGTACTGAACGTCCCCAGCGACGAGCACCCCACCTCGAAGCACACCTCGGTCACACTGAGATCCCCGCGCCGCAGCAAGGCCATCGCCCGCTCGATCCGCCGCGTCATGAGATAGCTGTACGGCGACTCCCCGTACGCCGCCCGGAACTGCCGGCTGAGATGCCCCGCCGACATGTTCACCCCCCGCGCCAACGCCTCCACGTCCAACGGCCGCGCGTACTCCCGATCAATCCGATCCCGCACCCGCCGCAACAGCCTGAGCTCCCGCAGGCGGCGCGGGTCCCCGGGTGAGCTGGTCATCCTGGAATCGTGCCACGGAGGGGATGCGTCGACCCCTACAACCCCACGATCGAGTTCCACCGCCGTGTGAACTCCGCTCGTTCCGTCGGTCTGATGTCGCGCGCGATGGCCAGGCGCTTGCGCATGGTGGGGGTGGGGAAGATGAGGGGGTTCGCGGCGAGGGCGGCTGTTTCGGGGTCGTCGCTGTCGGCGAGGATGTGCTGGGCGGCCGGGACCGGGCAGACGTAGTTGACCCAGGTGGCGAGTTCGGCGGCGACATCGGGCGTGTAGTAGTAGTCGATCAGGCGCTCGGCGTCGGCCTTGTGGGCGGCGCGGTCGGGGATCATCAGGGAGTCCGACCAGAGTTCGGCGCCCTCCTCGGGGACGACGAAGCGGATGTGCGGGTTGTCGGCCTGGAGCTGGATGACGTCGCCGGAGTACGCCTGGCAGGCCAGGACATCGCCGCTGACCAGGTCCTTGGTGTAGTCGTTGCCGGTGAAGCGGCGGATCTGGCCCCGGCGGACCTCGCGTTCCACCTGGTCGCACATGGTGTGGAAGTCGGCGGCCGTCCAGCGGGTGATGTCCACGCCGTTGCCCTGCATCAGCAGCGCGAACGCCTCGTTCAGCCCGGAGAACAGCGTCACCCGGCCCTTGAGGTCGCTCGCCCAGAGGTCCTTCACATGCCGGATCTCGCGGCCGAGGCGGCGGCGGTCGTACGCGATGCCGGTGATGCCGGACTGCCAGGGCACGGTGTACATCCGGCCGGGGTCGAAGGCGGGGCGGCGCAGGAGTGGGTCGAGGTACTTCGCGACGTTGGGCTGGCGGGCCCGGTCCATGCGCTGCACCCAGCCCAGCCGGACGTACCGCGCGCACATCCAGTCGCTGATGACGATGAGGTCGCGGCCGGTGGGCCGGTGGTTCATCAGGGCGGGGCTGATCTTGCCGAAGAACTCGTCGTTGTCGTTGATCTCCTCGACGTAGTCGACGGAGATCCCGGTGCGCCGCTCGAAGGCGTCCAGCGTGGGCCGCTTGCGCGCGTCATTGTCATCGGTGTCGATGTACAGCGGCCAGTTCGACCAGGTCAGCCGGTGGTCGGCGGCGGAGCGGTCGGGGGCGGAGCGGTCGCCGGGGCGGACGTACGCCGAGGGCACCCCGCACCCGGCGAGCGCGCCGAGCGCGGCGGTGCCCCCGAGGGCCCGCAGGAAGGACCGGCGGGTGGGGGCGGAGCCACGAACAGAGGTGTGAAGCACCCCGAAAGTGTGCCGCCCCGCCCGCCGGAGGGACAAACGGTCCGATAAGAGGGGCTCAGGAGTCCAGCGACGTCATGACGTGCTTGATCCGCGTGTAGTCGTCGAAGCCATAGCCCGACAGGTCCTTGCCGTAGCCGGACTTCTTGAAGCCGCCGTGCGGCATCTCCGCGACCAGCGGGATGTGGGTGTTGATCCACACGCACCCGAAGTCCAGCTTCTTGGACATACGCATGGCGCGCCCGTGGTCCTTGGTCCACACCGAGGAGGCCAGCGCGTAGTCGACACCGTTGGCCCACTCGACGGCCTGGTCCTCGTCGGTGAAGGACTGGACGGTGATGACCGGCCCGAACACCTCGTTCTGGATGATCTCGTCGTCCTGCTGGAGGCCGGAGACCACGGTCGGGGCGTAGAAGTACCCCTTGTCGCCGACCTGGTGGCCGCCCGTCTCGACCTTGGCGTGCGCGGGCAGCCGCTCGATGAACCCGGCGACCTGCTTGAGCTGGTTGGGGTTGTTCAGCGGGCCGTAGAGCACGTCCTCGTCGTCCGGCTGCCCGGTCTTCGTCTCGGACGCGGCCTCGGCGAGCGCGGCCACGAACTCGTCGTGGATGGACTCCTGGACGAGGACACGCGTGGCGGCCGTGCAGTCCTGACCGGCGTTGAAGAAGCCCGCCACCGAGATGTCCTCGACGGCCTTGGGGATGTCGGTGTCCTCGAAGACGACGACCGGCGCCTTGCCGCCCAGCTCCAGGTGGACCCGCTTGAGGTCCTTGGAGGCCGACTCGGCCACCGACATGCCCGCGCGCACCGAGCCGGTGATGGAGGCCATGGCCGGGGTCGGGTGCTCGACCATCATGCGGCCGGTGTCGCGGTCGCCGCAGACGACGTTGAAGACACCCGCGGGCAGCACCGAGCCGATGATGTCGGCGATGAGGACGGTGGAGGCCGGAGTGGTGTCCGAGGGCTTGAGGACGACCGTGTTGCCCGCGGCGAGCGCCGGGGCGAACTTCCACACGGCCATCATCATCGGGTAGTTCCACGGCGCGACCTGGGCGCAGACGCCGATCGGCTCGCGACGGATGATCGAGGTCAGACCGTCCATGTACTCGCCCGCCGAGCGCCCCTCCAGCATCCGGGCCGCACCCGCGAAGAAGCGGATCTGGTCGACCATCGGCGGGATCTCCTCGGAGCGGGTGAGCCCGACGGGCTTGCCCGTGTTCTCCACCTCGGCCGCGATGAGTTCCTCGGCCCGCTCCTCGAACGCGTCGGCGATCTTCAGCAGGGCCTTCTGCCGCTCGGCGGGGGTGGCGTCGCGCCAGGCCGGGAACGCCTTGGCGGCGGCGTCCATGGCGGCGTCCACGTCCGCCTGCCCGGACAGCGGCGCGGTCGCGTACACCTCACCGGTGGCGGGGTTGACCACCTCGGTGGTCCGTCCGTCGGCGGCGTCCCGGAACTCACCGGCGACATAGTTCCGGAGTTTGCGCAGCCCACGCGGCTCGGTGCTCACTGCCGGCCTCCTGATCTGGTTCGAGGGTTCGAGCGGTCCCGCCCCCGGAAGGCCGCACGGCTGTCCGGTGGCTGAGACACCCCAACCCTAATCGCGACACCGACGTTTTCAACACCCCCATCCCCACCGGTCCTGCGAAATCCGCACACAGCAAGCCGGTAGACAACGGATTTCATCGATCGAGCCTTGCGAAACTGTCGAGGTGTCGTGCACAGTGAGGGCGTGGCCAGTCGAAGCACAGAACACAGGGACTCCGCCCGCGAGTCCAGGAGCGAGTCCAGGGGGGCGACCCCGCAGCTGGACGCCGTCTCCCTCGCCATCATCGAGCAGCTCCAGGAGGACGGCCGCAGGCCCTACGCCGCGATCGGCAAGGCGGTCGGCCTCTCCGAGGCGGCCGTGCGCCAGCGGGTGCAGAAGCTGCTGGACCAGGGCGTGATGCAGATCGTCGCGGTCACCGACCCGCTCACCGTGGGCTTCCGCCGCCAGGCGATGGTCGGCGTGCATGTCGAGGGTGACGTGGAGACGATCGCGGACGCGCTCAGCGCCATGTCGGAGGTCGAGTACGTGGTGATGACCGCGGGCTCCTTCGACGTCCTCGCCGAGATCGTCTGCGAGGACGACGACCACCTGCTGGACGTGATCAACCGGCGCATCCGGGCCCTGCCCGGCGTCCGCTCCACCGAGAGCTTCGTCTATCTCAAGCTCAAGAAGCAGACCTACATGTGGGGAACCCGATGACCGAGAAGGACCTCAGCCGCACCGCGTACGACCACCTGTGGATGCACTTCACCCGCATGTCGTCGTACGAGAACTCGCCCGTCCCCACCATCGTGCGGGGCGAGGGCACCCATGTCTTCGACGACAAGGGCAAGCGGTATCTCGACGGTCTGGCGGGCCTGTTCGTGGTCCAGGCCGGGCACGGCCGGGTGGAGCTGGCCGAGACCGCCCTGAAGCAGGCGCAGGAGCTGGCCTTCTTCCCGGTGTGGTCCTACGCCCACCCGAAGGCGATCGAGCTGGCCGAGCGGCTGGCCGGGTACGCCCCCGGCGACCTCAACAAGGTCTTCTTCACCACCGGCGGCGGCGAGGCCGTGGAGACCGCGTGGAAGCTGGCCAAGCAGTACTTCAAGCTGGTCGGCAAGCCCACCAAGCACAAGGTCATATCCCGCTCGCTGGCCTACCACGGCACCCCGCAGGGCGCCCTGTCCATCACCGGCCTGCCCGCGCTGAAGGCGCCCTTCGAGCCGCTGGTGCCGGGCGCGCACAAGGTGACCAACACCAACATCTACCGCGCCCCGATCCACGGCGACGACCCGGAGGCGTTCGGCCGCTGGGCCGCCGACCAGATCGAGCAGCAGATCCTCTTCGAGGGCCCGGACACGGTCGCCGCGGTCTTCGTGGAGCCGGTGCAGAACGCGGGCGGCTGCTTCCCGCCGCCGCCCGGCTACTTCCAGCGGGTGCGCGAGATCTGCGACCAGTACGACGTGCTGCTCGTCTCGGACGAGGTCATCTGCGCCTTCGGCCGCCTCGGCACGATGTTCGCCTGCGACAAGTTCGGCTACGTCCCCGACATCATCACCTGCGCCAAGGGCATGACCTCGGGCTACTCCCCGATCGGCGCGACCGTCGTCTCCGACCGGATCGCCGAGCCCTTCTACCGGGGCGACAACGTCTTCCTGCACGGCTACACCTTCGGCGGCCACCCGGTCTCCGCCGCGGTCGGCCTCGCCAACCTCGACCTGTTCGAGCGCGAGGGCCTGAACCAGCACGTCCTGGACAACGAGGGCGCCTTCCTGCGCACCCTGCAGAAGCTGCACGACCTGCCCATCGTCGGCGACGTCCGCGGCAACGGCTTCTTCTACGGCATCGAGCTGGTGAAGGACAAGAACACCAAGGAGTCCTTCGACGCCGACGAGATCGAGCGCGTCCTGTACGGCTTCCTGTCCAAGGCCCTGTTCGAGAACGGCCTGTACTGCCGCGCCGACGACCGCGGTGACCCGGTGATCCAGCTGGCCCCGCCGCTGATCGCCAACCAGGAGACGTTCGACGAGATCGAGCAGATCCTGCGCGCGACCCTGACGGAGGCGTGGACCAAGCTCTAAACCCTTCCGGCCCCGGCCCCGGCGGCGCCCGTTCGAGTGAGAACGGCGGCCCGGGGCCGTGTGCTGTGCCGCCTCCTCCCCGACGCTGCCTAGCGTGCCCAGTGACCGATCGGCCCGGTCTTCGTTCCCCCCAACGGGGCACAGGAACACGGGAAAACGGATCAGAACCGAGGTGTACGCCATGGAGGCTCCGCCGGACAACGACGTGCTCTGGGCACGCTCCCTGCACTTCAGGCATCCCGACGGTTCGCCCGGGGTCGCCGGGATCTCGCTGGGCGTACGCGAGAGCGAGATCCTCGCCGTCGGCGGCCCGCGCGGCAGCGGAAAAACGACCCTGCTGCGCTGTCTGTCCGGGCAGGTCAGGGTGGACGAGGGCGAGGTGTGGTTCAACAGCTCCCCGGTGCACACCCTGGGCCCGATGGCCCGCGAGAAGCTGCGCCGCGATCGGTTCGGCTGGATCGACCCGGCCCCGGCGCTCGTCCCGGAGCTGAACGTCTGGGAGAACGCGGCGCTCCCGCTGATGCTGCGCGGCACCAGCCGCCGCCGTGCCAAGGTGGCCGCCATGGAGTGGCTGGAGCGGCTGGACGTGGGCGACAAGTCGAGGAAGCGCCCGCACGAACTGCTCCAGGCGGAGCGGCAGCGCGTCGCGATCGCCCGCGCGCTCGCCCCCGGACCCACGGTGCTGTTCGCCGACGAGCCGACCGCGCCGCTGCACCGCGCCGACCGCGGCCACGTCCTGCGCACGCTCACCACGGCGGCCCGCTCGCACGGCATCACCGTGGTCCTCGCCACCCACGACCCGGAGACGGCGGCCCTCGCCGACCGCTCGGTCTCGCTGCTGGACGGGCGCCGGGTGAAGACCGTGCACCTCCCCGACGCCCCGGACACGGAAGGCCGGGCGGCGTGCTCGCTCTCCGTCTGACCCGCGCGGCCAGACCCGCCGTCCAGCTGCGCCGCCTGCTCGTGGCGGCCGCCTCGGCGGGCACCGGCTTCCTGCTGCTCGGCTCGCTCGGCTACGCGCTGGACCACCCCCAGACACCGGGCGCGGCCGCGCTGCGCCTGGCCTGGTGCGTGGTACCGCTCGCCGCGACGGTCTACCTGGCGCTCGCGGTGGCCCGCACCGACCCCGGCACCCGGCCCCGGCCGGGACTGTCGGCGGTGGGCCTCGGTCCGGGCCGCCTGATGGCGGTCTCCGCGCTGACCACGCTGCTCGCCTGTGCGCTGGGCTCGTTGGTGGCCCTGGCGGTCTTCCTGCACCTGCGCGGCGACCTGACGGGGATGCCCTTCGACGGGAAGGGCGCGCAGTTCCTGGCGGCCGGCCGGCATCTTCCGGTCCCGGCCGCGCTGACCCTGCTGGCGCTGCTGCCGCTCGCCGCTTCGGGGGCGGTGGCGCTCAGCCTGCGCCCGCGGGACCCGCGCCGACCGGCCGCGAAGGGCACCGGCACCCGTTGGTACGCCGTGCTCCACAAGGCGGAGGCTCCGGCCGAGGCCCCGGTGGAGGCCGAGGAGGAGCACGCGGGCTGGTCGGACGTGCTGACCGTCGCGCCGCCGCCCCGTGAGGCCCCGGCGGGCTTCCCCTGGGGTGTCGCCGCGCTGGCGGTGGGCCTCGCCGTGCAGGCGTACGCGAACCGGGCCGCCCCGGCGTCCGTGCTGGCGCTGCCCGTGGAGGGCTCGGCGGTGCTGGGCGGGTGGCTGCTCACCGCGCTCGGTCTTGTCCTGGCCGCGCCGGGCCTCACCTACCTGTGCGGGAAGGTGCTCCAGTCCGCGCAGCCCGGCGCGCTGCGGCTGCTGGCGGGGCGGGTGCTGATGTCCGAGGCCACCCGGATCGGGCGTCCGCTCGGGGTGGTCTGCGCGGTGACGTCGGCGGCGCTCGCCACGACCGCGGTGTACGACCAGCCCGCCGCCGCCTTCGGCCCGTTGTCCACGGTGGCCACGCTGGTGGTCGGCGGCTGCACCCTGGCGACGCTGCTGACGGCCGCCGTGGAGGCCCGCCAGTCCCGCGCCGACACCACCTCCGCGCTGCTCCGGCTCGGCGCCCCGGCCACGATGCTGCGGGGTTCCGCCGCGCTGCGGGCCGGTGCCCTGATCGCCCTGTTCGTGCCGCTGACCCTGCTGATCGCCTACCTGTCGGCGCTGCCGCCGACGAACTGACGGACGCGAGTTCACGGGCCGCCGATGAGTTTTCCGGCGGCCCGTCGTCTATACCGGCGAAAGCGTCTCGCGCACTTATCGCAGGGGAGAACCCATGTACCAGCAGATGATCTTCGTGAACCTGGTCACCGCCGACGTGCCCGCCACCCGGAAGTTCTACAGCGACCTGGGTTACGGCATCAACGAGCAGTTCAGCACGGACGACGTGGTCAGCGTGATGATCAGCGACACCATCGTGGCGATGTTCCTGTCGCCCGCGCACTACGCCCAGTTCACCCAGAAGAAGATCGTGGACTCCCGCACCGCCAGCGAGACCCTGCTCTGTCTGAGCGCCGAGAGCCGCGAGAAGGTGGACGAGCTGGTGGAGAAGGCCATCGCGGCGGGCGGCACCTCGCACGGCGACACCCAGGACCACGGCTTCATGTACGGCCGCGCCTTCGACGACCTCGACGGCCACACCTGGGAGATCATGTGGATGGACCCCGCCGCCGTCCAGGGGTGAGCATGCCCGTATGACACCCGGCCGGATCATCTTCCTCAACGGCACGTCGAGTTCCGGGAAGTCGAGCATCGCGCGCGAGCTGCTCGACATCCTGGACGACGGCGTGTTCTCGCATCTGTCGGTGGATGCCTTCAACTCGATGCGCGCCCGACGGGAGCTGTCCGCGCCGGAGTTCGACGCCGCGCTGCGCCGGACCCGGCTCGGCTTCCACCGCTCGGTCGCGGCCATGGCCGAGGTGGGCAACGACCTCGTGGTGGACCATGTGCTGAGCGAGCCGTGGCAGCTGGCCGACTGTCTGGCGGTGCTGCGCCCCGAGGACGTCCTCTTCGTCGGCGTCCACTGCCCGCTCCCGGAGATGGAGCGGCGCGAGCGGGCCCGCGGCGACCGGGAGGCGGGCCTCGCCGCCCTGCAGTACGACCTGGTCCACGCCCACGGCGACTACGACCTGGAGTGCGACACCGGTACGGCGAGCCCGCGCGCCTGCGCCGAGCGCATCAGGGACTTCCTCCCCCACCGGCCGACCCCGACCGCCTTCAGCCGTCTGCGCGCCCGGTACTCCATCGAGGGGACGCCGGGGTGTGAGGCGGGGCCGCACTAGCATGTGCGGATGCCTCCGATACCCGCTCGGCCCGAAGAGGTCGCCCCGGACCATGAGATCGAGTCGCTGGCGGAGTTCGACGCCGTCGTCGCCGCGCACGGGACACTCGCGGGGTTCCGCGTGCAGGCCGTCGACCTGACCGGCCGCACGGAAGACCTCCTGGAGCTGGACACCGAGGGCGCCGTCTTCCTCGGGTGCCCGATGGACACCGAAGCGGCAGCGCACGTCGCCGCCCGTGGCGCCCTGGTGTTCCCGCCGGTGCCGGGCCTGCCCTTCGATCCGTACCGTGGATTCGCCTACACCCCCGAGGAGTTGTTCGCCTCGCTGGCGGACGGGTACGAGGCGACGCCGGACGCGCGGGCGTACGAGTGGTTCCAGCGGACCAAGTCCGACGGTGACATCCTCGCCTCGATGCTGCGCGCGGTCCACGACGACTCCGTCTCCGACGCACTGGACGAACTCCTCGCCAGAGCACGGGTGGTGGGTGTCATGGGGGGTCACGCGATGGCGCGCGGCACCGAGGAGTACGCGGGTGCGGCCCGGCTCGGCCGCGAACTGGCCCGCGCGGGCCTCACCGTGGCGACCGGAGGTGGTCCGGGCGCGATGGAGGCGGCCAACCTCGGCGCGTACGCGGCCCCGTTCGAGGACGGGATGCTCGGCGAGGCGCTGCGGATTCTGGCCAAGGCGCCGTCCTTCACCCCGTCCGTGACGGACTGGGCGCGGGCCGCATTCGACGTACGGGAACGCTGGCCGGACGGGGGCGGGTCGGTGGGCATCCCGACCTGGTTCTACGGCCACGAGCCGCCCAACGCGTTCGCCTCCCACCTCGGCAAGTACTTCGCCAACGCCACGCGCGAGGACGGTCTGCTGGCCCGCTCCAACGCCGGGGTGGTGTTCCTGCCGGGTGCGGCCGGGACCGTGCAGGAGATCTTCGACAACGCCACGCCCAACTACTACGGCTCGCGCGGCAATCCGACGCCCATGGTGCTGGTGGACGAGGAGCACTGGACCGAGAAGCTCCCGACCTGGCCCCTGCTGCGGGCGTTGGCACGGGAACGGCCGATGGAGTCCCGTATCGCCCTGGTTGGCCGGATCGAGCTGGCTTCCGACGCGTTGAAACGTCTCGCCGAGCAATAAGAAGGTAAAGTCAACGCCCTTTGGGCGCCTGCGCATTGACATGCTTATGACGCGCTTATAAACCTGTGTGTCTTGTGGGGAGGCTGGGGCTCCGCTCCGTCTGTTGCTCCAACTCCTCGTCTGCCCCCCGCAGTTCTGCACTCAGTAAAGGACATGTCTTGTCCATATCCCGCCGTAACGCGCGCCGCTCCGTGCGCATCCTGGGCCTGGCCTCCGCGTCGGCCGCCCTGGTCCTGGGTGTCTCCGGTCAGGCTCTCGCGTGCAACATCAGCGAGTTCAAGGCCGAGGCCACGTGCAAGGGTGAGAAGGGCCAGATCACCGTCACCGACCGCGACTTCTCCGGCCAGAAGGCCACCGTCTCGGTGTTCCTGGAGAACAACGGCGCCGACGACAGGAAGGTCGGCGAGCAGGTGGTGACCGGCACCAGGGAAGGCGCCACGATCGTCTTCGACGAGGACTGGGCGCCCGGCGCCGTCTACCGCGTCAACGTCAACGTGCCCAAGTTCATCAACAACAAGAGCATCACGCCCAACGTGATCGCCCCGGCCACCGCGTGCAAGAAGGAGGAGTCCCCCTCCCCCACGCCGCCCGCCTCCGAGTCTCCGGCGCCGTCCGCGTCCGCATCGACGCCCGCCGAGGAGAGCGCCACCCCGGCCCCGTCCGCGAGCGAGAGCAGCAGCGCCGCCGCCCCGGTTTCCGAGGCCCCGAGCAACGCGCCGTCCGCGGCGATCGGTGACTCGAACCTCGCCGAGACCGGTGCGAACTCCAACACCGGCCTGATCGCCGGTGTCGCCGGTGCCCTCGTCGTCGTCGGCGGTGGCGCGGTGTACTTCGGTATGCGCCGCCGTGGCGCGAAGACCGGCAGCTGACGCCTTCGCCCACCGAGCACGACAGCGGCCCGTCCCCGTCTCGTACGGGGGCGGGCCGCCGCCTTTCGCGTGGGTCAGCCGAGGACGACGGTCTCCGCCGCGTCGAACTCCACCCCGACCTCGGCGCCGGTCTCGGGCGCGTCGCGCAGCGGACAGGCCGCCTCCAGGTGCGGGCCGCCGTCGGCGGGCCGGAGCCGGAGCGCCACATGGGTGCCCCGGAAGGTGCGCGCGGTCACCGTGCAGGCCAGCCCCTCGCCGGCGGCCACGACCCGCACCCCGGCGGGCCGCACCAGCAGCTCTCCGGCGCCCTGCGGTGACCCCTCCGGCACCGGCAGCTTGCCCCAGGGAGTGTCGGCGGCCGTCCCGGTGACGCTCGCCGGGACCACGTTCTCGAAGCCGAGGAACCTCGCCACGAAAGCGTCGGCCGGTCGGCGCCACACCTCCAGCGGGGTTCCCGACTGCGCGATCCGCCCGTCCCGCATCACCACCACCCGGTCGCCCAGCGCGAACGCCTCGCCCTGGTCGTGGGTGACGGCGAGCACGGTGGTGCCCAACCGGCCGAACAGCTCCCGGAGTTCGACCACCAGCCGCTCCCGCAGCGAGCGGTCCAGCTGCCCGAGCGGCTCGTCCAGCATCAGCAGCCTCGGCCGGGGCGCGAGCGCCCGCGCGAGAGCCACCCGCTGCTGCTCACCGCCAGAGAGACCGGCCACCGCCCGCCGGGCCGCACCGGGCAGCCCGACCAGCTCCAGCAACTCCCGCACCCGTTCGTCCCGTTGACCCTTGGGCAGGCCGTGCATCCGCAGCCCGAAGGCGACGTTGCCGCCCACGTCCCGCTGTGGGAAGAGCTGGTGGTCCTGGAACATCAGGCCGACCCCACGCCGGTGCGCGGGCACCCCCGCCTGGTCGCGCCCGTCCAGCAACACCCTTCCGCCGTCCAGGGGTTGGAGCCCGGCCACGCTCCGCAGCAGGGTCGACTTGCCGCTGCCGCTGGGTCCGAGCACACACACCACCTCGTGCTCGGCGACCCCGAGGTCCACCGTGTCGAGCACCGGTCGCCCGCCGAGACGGACGGTCGCCTCCTCAAGGCTCAGCAGCATCAGAACTCCCCCGTCCGGTCGGTGCGCAGCCGCTCCAGCACGAGCAGCGCGGCCGCGCAGACCACCATCAGAATCGTGGAAAGGGCCATCGCCTGGCCGTAGTTCAGCTCTCCCGGACGGCCCAGCAGCCGGGCCACCGCCACCGGGAGGGTGGGGTTGTCGGGCCGGGCGATGAACACGGTCGCCCCGAACTCGCCCAGCGACACGGCGAACGCGAACCCGGCCGCGACCAGCAACGCCCGCCGCACCAACGGGAGATCGACCTCCCGCCAGACCCGCCAGGGCGAAGCGCCGAGCACCGCCGCCGCCTCCCTGAGCCGGGTGTCCACCGCCCGCAGCACCGGCAGCATGGTCCGTACGACGAAGGGGGCGCCGACCAGGGCCTGGGCGAGCGGCACCAGGAACCAGGACTGGCGCAGGTCCAGCGGCGGCTCGTCCAGCGCGATCAGGAAGCCGAAGCCGACGGTCACGGCGGAGACGCCGAGCGGCAGCATCAGCAGGGCGTCGAACCCGCGTACCAGTCGGCCCGCGTCCCGCCGGGCCAGCGCGGCGGCGGCGAGTCCGCCGACGACCAGGGCGATGGCGGTGGCGGCGACCGCGTACTCCAGCGAGGTCCACACCGCGTGCAGCGGCGCCACCAGGAACGTACCGCCGTCGGCGTCGGTGAGCGCCCGGTAGTAGCCGAAGCCCGGCGCGTCCAGTGAGCGGCGCACCAGCACGCCGAGCGGCAGCACCAGCAGGACCGCGATGGTGGCGAGGACCCCGCCGAGCAGCGTCCACTGTCCGGCGCCGCGCGGGCGGCGGGCGGTGCCGGAGGCGTCGACCAGGCGCAGCGCGGTCTCCCGGCGCCGTACCGTCCAGGCGTGCACGGCGAGGATCGCGCCGACCGCGGCGAACTGCACCAGGGTGAGGACGGCGGCCGTGGTCAGGTCGAAGACCTCGGAGGTCTGCCGGTAGATCTCCACCTCCAGGGTGGAGAAGGTGGGCCCGCCGAGGATCTGGACCACGCCGAAGGAGGTGAAGGTGAACAGGAACACCATCAGCGCGGCGGCGGCCACGGCGGGCGCCAGCGCGGGCAGGGTGACCTGGCGCCAGGCGCGCAGCGGGGAGGCGCCGAGCATCCGGGCGGCCTCCTCCTGCCGGGGGTCGAGCTGGCCCCACAGCCCGCCGACGGTGCGCACGACGACGGCGTAGTTGAAGAAGACGTGCGCGATGAGGATCGCCCACACCGTGGTGTCCAGCCGTACGCCCCACAGTTCGTCCAGCAGCCCGCCGTGGCCGACCAGGGCGAGGAACGCGGTGCCGACGACCACCGTGGGCAGCACGAACGGCACCGTGACCACGGCCCGCAGCACCTGTTTGCCGGGGAACTCCAGCCGGGCGAAGACCCAGGCGGCGGGCAACGCGATCAGCAGGGTGAGCGCGGTGGAGGCGAGCGCCTGCCAGGTGGTGAACCAGAGCACGTGCCGGATGTCGGAGCGGCCCAGCACCTCGGCGAACCGTCCGAGATGCCAGCTGCCGTCGGCCTTGAGCCCGCGCGCCGTGATGGCGGCTACGGGCCAGGCGAAGAACAGCGCGAAGAAGGCGACGGGCAGGGCCATCAGCCCCAGCCGCGCCACGCTCCCGCGGCCGCGCCGTCCGGCTGCTTCCGCCGCTCCGGCTGCTCCGGCCGCTTCAGCTACTTCAGTACGAGAGACGTCCACGAGCTGACCCACTGGTCGCGGTTGGCGGCGATCTTCTTGGGCGCCATGGTCTGCGGGTCCTTGACGGCGGGCCCGTACTCGGTGAACTCGGCGGGGACCTTCGCGTCCTTGATCACCGGGTACACGAACATGTTCAGCGGCATGTCCTGCTGGAACTGCTTGGAGAGCAGGAAGTCGAGGAACGCCTTGCCGCCCTCGGGGTTCTTCGCGTGGTCCAGCAGCCCGGCGAACTCGACCTGCCGGAAGCAGGTGCCCTCGGAGACACCGGTGGGGGCGGTCTTCGGCTTCTGCTTGGCGTAGATCACCTCGGCGGGCGGCGAGGAGGCGTACGACACGACGAGCGGCCGGTCACCGCCCGCCTTCCTGCCCTCGGAGGAGCCGGAGAACTCCTGGTAGTACGCCTGCTCCCAGCCGTCGACGACCTTGACGCCGTTGGCCTTGAGCTTCTTCCAGTACCCCTCCCAGCCCTTGTCGCCGTAACTCGCGGCGCTGCCGAGCAGGAAGCCGAGGCCGGGCGAGGAGGTGGCGGCGTTCTCGGTGACCAGCAGATTCTTGTACTTGGGGTCCGCGAGGTCGGCGAAGGTGCGCGGCGGCTTCAGCTTGTGCTCGGTGAAGTACGCCTTGTCGTAGTTGACGCAGATGTCGCCGTGGTCGACCGGCGTGACCCGGTGCTTCGCCGCGTCGAGCTGGAAGGCGGGGTCGACCTGGCCGAGGCCCTTGGCGGCGTACGGCTGGAAGAGGCCGTTGTCGAGGGCGCGGGAGAGCAGGGTGTTGTCGATGCCGAAGAAGACGTCGCCCTGGGGGTTGTCCTTGGTGAGGACCGCCTTGTTGACGGCCTGCCCGGCGTCGCCGTCCTTGAGGACGCGCACCCGGTAGCCGGACTGCTTCTCGAAGTCCGCGATCACGTTCTTGGACGCGGCCCACGAGTCGTGGCTGACAAGGGTCACGGTCTTGGTGTCCGCGGCCCCCTTGGTGTCGGTGGACCCGCACGCGGAGAGCGTGAGCAGGCCGAGGCCGACCGCCGCGGCCACGAAGGTCTTGGTGTGCACTGGTGGTCCTCCTGGGGTGGGCCAGGAAGAGACGCGGCCCTGCCCTTGACTCCACGCGGGAGTCCGGGCAGGGCACAACAGCTTGAGTGATGACCGAACTTCCTACCCAGAATGACCTGGGCGAGGTTCAGAGGGTCTGCGGCCTGGTTGCCGCACTCTCAGCGCTGTGGCGCTCCCCTGTCGGAATATGCAGATGTATGACCGTACGAACGTGTACGGGTATGACGTTGTACTGACCGGCCCAGGTTACCGCTCGGTGGCCGCGAGCTGACCACACGCCCCGTCGATCTCCTGACCGCGGGTGTCCCGGACGGTCACCGGCACGCCGTGCGCGGCGATGGCCGCCACGAACGCCTTCTCGTCCTCGGGACGGGAGGCGGTCCACTTGGAGCCGGGGGTGGGGTTGAGCGGGATCAGGTTGACGTGCACGGGCTTGCCCTTGAGCAGCCGGCCGAGCCGGTCACCGCGCCACGCCTGGTCGTTGATGTCCCGGATCAGCGCGTACTCGATGGACAGCCGACGCCCGGACTTCTCCGCGTACTCGAACCCGGCGTCCAGCACCTCGCGCACCTTCCACCGCGTGTTCACGGGAACGAGGGTGTCGCGCAGCTCGTCGTCGGGGGCGTGCAGCGAGATCGCCAGCCGGCACTTGAAGCCCTCGTCGGCGAAGCGGTGGATGGCGGGGACGAGGCCGACGGTCGACACGGTGATGCCGCGCTGAGACAGGCCGAGGCCGTCCGGGGCGGGGTCGGTGAGCGCCCGGATGGAGCCGACGACGCGCTTGTAGTTCGCGAGCGGCTCGCCCATCCCCATGAAGACGATGTTGGACAGCCGGGCCGGACCGCCGGGCACTTCCCCGTCCCGGAGCGCCCGCATGCCGTCCACGATCTGGTGCACGATCTCGGCGGTGGACAGGTTCCGGTCGAGACCGGCCTGGCCCGTGGCACAGAACGGGCAGTTCATCCCGCACCCGGCCTGCGAGCTGATGCACATGGTGACCCGGTCCGGGTACCGCATCAGCACGGACTCGACGAGGGTGCCGTCGAACAGCCGCCAGAGCGTCTTGCGGGTGGTGCCCTGGTCCGTGGCCAGATGCCGGACCACCGACATCAGCTCAGGGAACAGCGCCTCCCGCAGCTTCTCCCGCGAACCGGCCGGGATGTCCGTCCACTGCTCGGGGTCGTGCGTGTACCGCGCGAAGTAGTGCTGCGAGAGCTGCTTGGCACGGAACGGCTTCTCGCCCGCCTCCGCGACAGCGTCCTTCCGCTCCGCGGGCGAGAGGTCGGCGAGATGCCGCGGCGGCTTCTTGGCTCCGCGGGGGGCGACGAAAGTGAGTTCTCCAGGCTTGGGCATGGTGGTACCAGTGTCTCAGATCGACTTGGGTGGCCCTGGTCGTGTGTTCGTGGTCTCCGCCACCGGGCATCGTGACTCAGGAAGCGCTGCCCGAGGACTACCGTCTCCCACGCCGCAGACCTTGGGGTGCCCGGACGGCGACGGGCCCCCGCTCCAAAGCTGGAACGGGGGCCCGTCGGACTTCCGGGACGGTCAGGAGCCGACGAACGCCACCATCAGCAGCCACACCACCGGGGCCGTCGGCAGCAGGGAGTCCAGGCGGTCCATGATTCCTCCGTGGCCGGGGAGGAGGGTGCCCATGTCCTTGATGCCGAGGTCCCGCTTGATCATGGACTCGCCGAGATCGCCCAGCGTGGCGCTGGCCGCGACCGCGAGGCCGAGGACCAGGCCCTGCCACCAGGCGCCGTCCTCGATCAGGAACTGCATGCACAGCGCGCCCGCGACCATGGCGAACGCCACCGCGCCCATCAGACCCTCGCGGGTCTTGCCGGGGCTGATGCGCGGAGCCAGCTTGTTCTTGCCGAAGCGCCAGCCGACCGCGTACGCGCCGGTGTCGCTGACGACGGTGAGGAGCAGGAACGTCAGCACCCGCCAGGGCCCGTCGTCGGCGGCGAGCATCATCGCCACGAACGTCGCCAGGAACGGCACGTAGAACGCGGCGAAGACACCGGCCGTGACGTCCTTGAGGTAGCCCTCCGGCGGCTGGGTCATGCGCCAGACCAGCACCGCGAGCGCGGTCAGCGCCATGGCGACCCAGGCGCCCTCGGCACCGCGCGCGTACCCGGCGACCACCATGGCCGCACCGCCCAACGCGAGCGGCACCAGGGGAACCTTGATCCCCTTGCGCTCCTGGAGTCGACTGGCCAGCTCCCACAGCCCGACGACCACCGCGACGGCGACCACACCGACGAAGACGGCCTTGACGACGAACAGCGAGGCGATGATCACCACGCCGAGTCCGACGCCGACGCCTATGGCCGCGCTCAGGTCACGGCCCGCGGTCTTCTTCGGCGCGGGCACCGGCTGCGGGGAGTCGGGCATCGGGTCGTCGTCCTGGTCTCCGCCATACGCGGGTACGTCGGGCACGCTGGGCATGAGGTGAGTCTGCTGCGCCTCGGGCGCATCGTATGCGGGACCCGCCGTGACAGCCCCCTGGGCAGGCCCACCCGCGGTGGGCCCCCAGTACCCGGCCTGCCCCGCCTGCGGCGGCGCCCCCCAGGAAGAGTCGCTCATCAGACTTCGAGCAGCTCCGCTTCCTTGTGCTTGAGAAGCTCGTCCACCTGCGCCACGTACTTGGCGGTCAGGTCGTCGAGCTCCTTCTCGGCGCGGCGGCCCTCGTCCTCGCCGACCTCGCCGTCCTTGATCAGCTTGTCGATGGCGTCCTTGGCCTTGCGGCGCACGGAGCGGATCGAGACCTTGGCGTCCTCGGCCTTGTGCTTGGCGACCTTGATGTAGTCGCGGCGGCGCTCCTCGGTCAGCTCGGGGAACACCACACGGATGATGTTGCCGTCGTTGCTGGGGTTGACGCCCAGGTCGGAGTCACGGATCGCCTGCTCGATGTTGCGCAGCGCGCTCTTGTCGAACGGGGTGACCACGGCCATGCGCGGCTCCGGCACGGAGAACGAGGCCAGCTGGTTGATCGGCGTCGGGGCACCGTAGTAGTCGGCCACGATCTTGTTGAACATCGCCGGGTGCGCACGGCCGGTGCGGATCGCGGCGAAGTCCTCCTTGGCGACCACGACGGCCTTCTCCATCTTCTCCTCGGCTTCGAGGAGGGTCTCTTCGATCACCACTTGCTCCTGCGTGTCTTGAGTGAGGCCCGGCTGCGTTCCCCGATCGGGCGGCGGCCGGCTGCGTCGCGTCTGCTTCCTGCACGGTTCCCGACCGGCAGGACATTGTCCATCCCCCGGCCGGGGCGCGTCCCGTCACCGGGTCGCGCCGGGGCCGGGACCCTCGGTCAGTCCCGGCTGCTCTGGTCACCCACGAGCGTGCCGATCTTCTCACCCTTGACGGCCCGCGCGATATTGCCCTCCGCCAGCAGCTCGAACACGACGATCGGCAGGCTGTTGTCACGGCACAGGGTGACGGCGGTGGCGTCGGCGACCTTGAGGTCGCGGGTGATGACCTCGGCGTAGCCGAGCGCGTCGAACTTGACGGCGTCCGGGTTGGTCTTGGGGTCGGCGTCGTAGACCCCGTCCACGCCGTTCTTGCCCATGAGCAGCGCCTCGGCGTCGATCTCCAGGGCGCGCTGGGCGGCGGTGGTGTCGGTGGAGAAGTACGGCATGCCCATGCCCGCGCCGAAGATGACCACGCGGCCCTTCTCCAGGTGGCGCACGGCACGCAGCGGGATGTACGGCTCGGCGACCTGGCCCATGGTGATGGCGGTCTGCACGCGGCTGTCGATGCCCTCCTTCTCCAGGAAGTCCTGGAGGGCGAGGCAGTTCATCACGGTGCCGAGCATGCCCATGTAGTCGGAGCGGGCCCGGTCCATGCCGCGCTGCTGGAGCTCGGCGCCGCGGAAGAAGTTGCCGCCGCCGATCACGACCGCGATCTCGGCGCCGTCACGCACGACGGCGGCGATCTCGCGGGCGATCTTGTGCACCACGTCGGGGTCGACGCCGAGGCCACCGCCGCCGGAGAAGGCCTCTCCGGACAGCTTCAGCAGAAACCGGCCGTGCAGTTTGCCGTCGTCGCTCTTCTGGGCCTTGGTGGTCATGGGGTTCCCGCCTCTTTCACGTGTCGCACATACGAAGAAGGCCATTGCCGGTGGGGTCGGTTCTCGCTCCCATGCGCGGCAATGGCCTCCTCGTCAGATCTGCTGCCGTCCGCCGCCTGGCTCACGGATGGCGGTCCGCACAAACGACTGCTGTCGACCCTATCGGGGTCGCGCGTCGATCGCGGTACGGACTCAGATGCCGACCTTGATGCGCGAGAAGCGCGTCAGGGTGACACCGGCCTCGTCCAGCACCTTCTGGACGGACTTCTTGTTGTCCAGGGCGTACGGCTGGCCGAGCACCGTGGCGTCCTTGAAGAAGCCGTTGAGGCGACCCTCGACGATCTTGGCGATCGCGGCCTCGGGCTTGCCCTCGGCGCGGGTGGTCTCCTCGGCGATGCGACGCTCGGACTCGACGACGTCGGCCGGCACGTCCTCCCTGGAGAGGTACTTCGGCGCGAACGCGGCGATGTGCTGGGCGATGCCCTTGGCGACCTCGGCGTTGGGCTTGTCCAGCTCGACGAGGACACCGATCTGCGGGGGCAGGTCGGGCATCGTGCGGTGCATGTACGCGGAGACGTAGCCGTCGGTGAACTGCGCGAAGCGGTCCAGGACGATCTTCTCGCCGAGGTTGGCGTTGGCCTCGTCCACGAACGCCTGGACGGTCTTGCCGGGCTCGATCTCGGAGGCGAGGAGCGCCTCGATGTCGGCCGGGGAGGTCTTGGCGACGTGCTCGGCGATGGCCTTGGCCACGGCCTGGAACTTGTCACCCTTGGCGACGAAGTCCGTCTCGCACTTCAGCTCGACGAGGACACCCTCGGAGTTGTCGTCGGCGATGATGGAGACCACGGCGCCGTTCTCGGCGGAGCGGCCCTCGCGCTTGGCGACGCCCTTCTGGCCCTTGATGCGCAGCGCCTCGACGGCCTTGTCGACGTTGCCCTCGGCCTCGTCCAGCGCCTTCTTGCAGTCCATCATGCCGGCGCCGGTGAGCTCACGGAGCTTCTTGACGTCGGCGGCGGTGTAGTTCGCCATGAGTCAGTGAGTCTTTCTGGAAGTCTTGGAAGGACGGAGATCCGCACGGGCCCGCGATCGGCTGGTGGGCCGGATCGCGGGCTTCATGTCGGCCTGCGGGTGACGGGCGGGGGCGGCGTTCGAACCGCCCCCACCGTCAGCGCCGGTGTCAGGCCTGCTCGGCCTTGGGGGCCTCGACCTCGGCGGCAGCCTCTTCGACGGCCTCGGAGACCGGGGCGTCGGGGGCCGGCGACTCGGCGGCGATCTCGACGGCCTCGGCGGCCTCGTCGGCCTTCTTCTCGCCCTCGAGCAGGTCGCGCTCCCACTCGGCCAGCGGCTCGGCCGCGGCCTTCTCGCCCTTGTCACCGGTGGCGACGCGCGAGCGGGAGATGAGGCCCTCGGCGACGGCGTCGGCGATCACGCGGGTGAGCAGGGTGACGGAGCGGATCGCGTCGTCGTTGCCCGGGATCTTGTAGTCGACCTCGTCGGGGTCGCAGTTGGTGTCGAGGATGGCGACGACCGGGATGTTGAGCTTCCGGGCCTCACCGACCGCGATGTGCTCCTTCTTGGTGTCCACGATCCAGACCGCGCTGGGCACCTTGGACATCTCGCGGATACCACCGAGGGTCTTCTCGAGCTTGGCCTTCTCGCGGGAGAGGACCAGCAGCTCCTTCTTGGTCAGACCGGAGGCGGCGACGTCCTCGAAGTCGATCTGCTCGAGCTCCTTGAGGCGCTGCAGACGCTTGTAGACGGTCGAGAAGTTGGTGAGCATGCCGCCCAGCCAGCGCTGGTTGACGTAGGGCATGCCGACGCGGGTGGCCTGCTCGGCGATGGCCTCCTGCGCCTGCTTCTTCGTGCCGACGAACATGACCGTGCCGCCGTGGGCGACGGTCTCCTTGACGAACTCGTAGGCGCGGTCGATGTACGACAGCGACTGGAGCAGGTCGATGATGTAGATGCCGTTGCGCTCGGTGAAGATGAAGCGCTTCATCTTCGGGTTCCAGCGACGGGTCTGGTGACCGAAGTGGACGCCGCTCTCCAGCAGCTCCCGCATCGTGACGACGGCCATGGCCATCTCCTTGAGATTCTCGGTTGTGCCGCGTCCGCCGGACGGCGGTCGCGCCTGACGCCCGCGGTGCGCCGTGCCGCGAAGGACCGAGGGGCGCTTGTACGAACCCTGTGAGGGGCTTCGTACCGGGGCGTGCGAAGTCGACCCGGTGACCCGGATCGCCAGAAGAAGTGTACGTGACCGCCAGGGCACCGGGTGACGCCGCTGTCCACAACCGGCTGGTTGTCCACAGATCCCGCCAAGATCGGCCGGCGAACGGCAGGGTTCTCGCATGCGATCACTGGTGCGATACGTGCTGAACTGGGCAGTCCCGCCCCTGCTGTTGGCCTTCGCCGTGCTCACGCCCCTGGCCTGGGCCGACCCGCCGCCTCCTGAGAAACCCCCTGGTGAGCGGGTGCCCGCGCTGGCCCGGACCTGGCCGGTGGGGTCGCGTCCGGCGGTGCTGCGGGGCTGGGAGCCACCCGCCACCGTGTACGCCGCCGGGCACCGGGGCGTGGACCTGGCGGCGGCGCCGGGCGCCCCGGTGCGGGCGGTGGCGGCGGGCCGGGTGTCGTTCGCCGGGCGGGTGGCGGGACGCGGCGTGGTCGCCGTGGCCCTGGCGGGCACCACGCTGCGGACGACGTACGAGCCGGTGCGCGCGGAGGTGAGGACGGGTGCGGAGGTGGGCGCCGGGGAGGTGGTGGGGACGGTGGAGGGCGCCGGGTCGCACTGCCCCCGGACATGCGTGCACTGGGGGCTGCTGGACGGGGAGGCCTATCTGAATCCCCTGGACCTGCTGCCGCCGTGGCTGCTCGGCCGCGGTCCGTCCCGGCTGCTGCCGGTGCTGGGGGTTCCGGTGCCGACCGGCTGAGCCGCGTCAGCCCTGGACGCCGCGCAGGACCATGGCGACCGCCGCCTCGGTGATCACCTCGGGGTGCTCGGCCGCGCCGAGTTCGATCCGGCGCACGGCCGCGTCCACGACGCCCTGGAGCAGCATCGCGGCGAGCCTGGGCTGCTCGTGCCCGAGGGCGGCCAGCGCCTCGACGATCATCGCCACGAGCCCGCCGTGCGCGGCCCGGATCTTCTCCCGCGCCCCGGAGTCCAGTTCGCTCGCGGAGATCGCCACGACGGCCCGGTGCCGCCGGTCCCCCACCAGGGCGAGCTGGCGGCGCACATACGCCTCGACCTTGCCCTCGGCGGAGGGCGCTTCGGCCATCGCGGTCTCGACCTCCGCCGCCCAGACGGGAAAGTCGACCTCGCACAGCTCCTCGACCACGGCTGCCCGCGACCGGAAGTACTCGTACACCGACGACCTGGCAAGACCGGTGCGCTCCGCCAGCGCGGGGAAGGTCAGCGCCTCCGTCCCGCCCTCGGACAGCAGGGTCCGGGCCGCGTCCAGCAGGGCGGCTCGCTGCATCGACCGGTGCTCGGCCACGGAGGCCGCTCGAATCCTTGGCACGCCCCCACTTTACGGACCGGCCGCGGAACGCGGCAGGAGGTCAGCGTCCGAAGCTCGCCAGCTTGGCTCTGAGCTGGAGCACCGATTTGGTGTGGATCTGGCTGACCCGGCTCTCGGTGACGCCGAGGACGTTGCCGATCTCGGCGAGGGTGAGGCCCTCGTAGTAGTAGAGCGTGACCACGGTCTTCTCGCGGTCGGGCAGGGTGTTGATGGCCCGCGCCAGGAAGCGGCGCAGCTCCCGGTCCTCGGCCACCTCGACCGGGTTGTCGGCGGCGGTGTCCTCCAGGGTGTCCCTGAGGGTGAGCTTGCCCCCGCCCTCGCCGCCGACCTGCAGCAACTCCTCCAGCGCGACCACATTGGCCAGGGACAGCTGACTGAAGACGGCGTGCAGCTCCTCGACCTCCACACCCAGCTCGGCGGCGACCTCCTGCTCGCTCGGGGTGCGCCGCAGCCTCGCCTCCAGCGTGGCGTAGGCCCGCTCGTAGTTGCGCGCCTTCTGGCGGACCGAGCGGGGAATCCAGTCCAGCGCCCGCAGCTCGTCGATCATGGCGCCGCGGATGCGGGTGATCGCGTAGGTCTCGAACTTGATCTCGCGTTCGATGTCGAACTTCTCGATCGCGTCGATGAGTCCGAACACCCCGGAGGAGACGAAGTCGGCCTGCTCCACGTTGGGCGGCAGCCCGACGCTCACCCGGCCCGCCACGTACTTGACCAGCGGCGAGTAGTGCAGGATCAGCTGCTCCCGGAGGCGTTCGTCCCCCGTCGCCTTGTACGACCGCCACAGCTCGTCGAGCGTCGAGGGAGCGGGCGGCCGCACGCTGCCGCCGTCGCGGGCGGCTGGGGGAGCCGCCGCCCGGTCGGAGCCGGAGGTGTGCTGGGGCATTCGTCGCCTAGTGCCGTTCTGCCGTGAAGTGCCGTGAACTGCCGTGCCGTAGGTGGGGGAAGCGGGGTAGGGGCTGGACGCCGGGTCTTCGGTGGGGCGCGGGCGCGGGGGGCCGCGTGGTCGGGGCGGGGTCGGGCCTGCCCGTCCGCACCCGAGCTTTCGTGAGCGTAGCGTGACTGAGGAGTCGCGGTGTGCGAACAGTGGGGCACCACCCGTGCGCGCACCCCTGTGCGAGGCCGCTCCCCCGTGTCACCCGGTTCGCTCAGTGTGACCACCGATGGGCGTCAACTCCGGTGAATCCCAAGGGCGTAGGGGGTTCCCCCGGACGGCCGAACACCCTCGGTCAGGGCGGGTGCGGGTCTTTCCGGACCGGGCGGAGCGCCTGGCGTGTCAACTTCCAGCCGTCGTCGTGTCGTTCGACATAGCCAAGCGCTCGAAGCTCGTACAGCCGGGCGACCGCCTCCTCGCGGGTGGTTCGCGCCTCGCGGGCGATCTCCTCGGGTCCGGCCGCGCGGGCGGCGGGCAGCGCGGCGAGGACGGCCGCCGCCTCGGGGGCGAGCAGATCGCGCGGGAGCACCGGGCCACGCCGTGGCGGGGCCAGCTCGCCGATCTCCCCCACGAGTTCCACGACGTCCGCCGCGTCGCCGACGAGCACCGCCTCCCCGCGCAGCAGCTCGTGCACCCCGGCGGAGAGCGCGCTGGTGACGGGGCCGGGCACCCCCATGGTGTGTCTGCCGAGCCGCTGGGCGGCGCGGGCCGTGACCAGGGAACCGCTGCGGCAGGCGGCCTCCACGACGACCGTGCCCCGGGTGAGCGCGGCGATCACCCGGTTACGGACGACGAACCGGTTCGGTGTCGGATGGTCTCCCGGCGGCAACTCCCCTATCACCAGGCCCTGTTGGGCGATCCGGTCGATCAGCGCGGTGTGGCCGCGCGGGTAGGGCCGGTCGACCCCGCAGGCCAGCACCGCGACAGTGGCGCCGTCCGCCGCGAGGGCACCCCGGTGTGCGGCGCCGTCGACCCCGTACGCCCCGCCGGAGACGACCACCCAGCCCCGCTCGGCGAGCCCGGCGGCGAGGGTGGCGGCCACATGGGCGCCGTACTCGGTGCAGGCGCGGGCGCCCACGACGGCCACCGAGCGCAGCGCCCACATCCGCAGTCCGGGCCGCCCGCGCACCCACAGGCCCACCGGGCGGCCGTCACCCAGGTCGTCCAGCTGGGCGGGCCACTCGGCGTCCCCCGGACACACGAACCGTGCCCCGGCCTCCCGCGCGGCCGCCAGGTCCGCCTCCGGCTCGGCGCGCGCCGCCCGCGCCAGCAGCCCGCGCCAGCGGGTGCCGCTCACCCCCGGCAGCGGCTCGCCGCCCTCCCGCAGCCGCCGCACCACCTCAGGCACCCCGAAGAGCCGCAGCCACCGTCCGCCGATGTCGTCGCCGGGTTCGATCACGCGGGTGAGGAACACCCGCCCGGTCCGCTCCTCCGCCGCCCGGTCCGCCGTCATGCCAGGGCTCCGATGGCCATGGGGACGCCGCGGGGGACGCCGGTGCGCAGTTGCAGGGCGAGGGCCACGTCGGTGGCGTCCGGGCGGTCGTGTCCGGCGAGGTCGGCGACGGTCCACGCGACCCGGAGCACCCGGTCGATACCGCGCGCGGTGAGCACGCCCCGCTCCAGACTGCGCTCGGCGTCGTCCATCGCGCCCGCGACGGCGTGGAAGCGGCTGCGCAGCTCCCTTCCCGGCACCTCGCTGTTGGTGCCCCACGGGGTCCCGGCCAGCCGGGCCGCCGCCCGCTGCCGGGCCGCGCGCACCCGGTCGGCCACGGTCGCGGTGGACTCGCCGCGCGCCCCGGGGTCGGTCAGCTGGGCTCGGGTCACCGGGTCGACCTCGACCCGTAGATCCACCCGGTCCAGCAGCGGGCCGGAGAGCCGGGACTGGTAGCGGCGGATCGCCGAGGGCGGGCAGTCGCACAGGGAGTCGCGCTGGGAGAAGCGTCCGCAGGGGCACGGGTTGGCCGCGAGGACCATCAGGAACCGCGCCGGGAACCGCACCACGCCCGCGCTGCGCGCGATCACCACGTGCCCGGACTCCAACGGCTGTCGTAGGGCGTCCAGCGTCTGGCTGTGGAACTCGGGCGCCTCGTCCAGAAACAGAATCCCGCGGTGGGCCAGGGAGACGGCACCGGGCCGGGCGATGCCGGGGCCGCCGCCGACCAGCGACTGCATGGTGGCCGAGTGATGCGGGGCGCAGTAGGGCGCCACGTCGATGAGCGGTTTGCCCGGGGGCAGCAGTCCGGCCACCGAGTGCACGGCCGTGACCTCGAGCGAGTCCTGCCGGGTGAGCGGGGGCAGTACGGCGGGGAGCCGTTCGGCGAGCATCGTCTTGCCCGCGCCCGGCGGCCCCTCCAGGAAGAGATGGTGGCCCCCGGCCGCGGCCACCTCCACGGCGGTGCGCGCCGAGGTCTGGCCCACCACGTCGGCCAGGTCGTGGCCCTGGTCGTGCTGGGCGGCTCCGGCGCTGTGCATACCGGTGGCCGAGCCCGTGCCGGGCATCCGGAGACCGGCGAGCAGCGGATCGGGGCGTCCCGGGACGTCCGGCTCCTCGTCGGGCACCGGTTCGTCGGCGAGGATGGCGATCAGCTGGCGCAGACTGCGCACGCCGAGCACGGACACCCCGGGCACGAGCGACGCCTCGGCCGCCGAGCACTCGGGGACGACGACCTGCCGGTACCCGGCGTCGGCGGCGGCCAGTACGGCGGGCAGGATGCCCCGGACCGGCCGGACCCGGCCGTCGAGACCGAGTTCGCCGATCATGACGATGTCGGCGAGCACCCGGGGGTCGATGCGCTCGGCGGCACCGAGCACGGCACTCGCGACAGCGAGATCGAACCCCGAGCCGGCCTTGGGCACCGAGGCCGGGCTCAGTCCCACGGTGAGTTTCTTCTGCGGCCACTCGCCGCCGGAGTTCACCACGGCGGCTCGGACCCGGTCCCGGCTCTCCGTCAGGCTCTTGTCCGGCAGCCCCACCAGCGTGAAGGCGGCCACTCCGGGCTCCAGGTCGGCCTGGACCTCGACGAGGACTCCCTCGACACCGACCAGGGCCACCGAGCAGGTGCGGGCGAATCCCATTCAGGCCACCCCCCGCGCATGCTCCACGGCGGGCGCCCCGCGCCGGGGCAGCAGCACCCCGACCAGATCGACCCGGACCCCGCCCGGCGGTGCGCCGCCGTGCGCGTGGACCCATCGCTCGGCCAGGTCCAGGAGCCGTCGTGCCTTCTCCGGCGTGACGGCGGCCATCGGATGCTGGAAACCGCCGCCTCTGCGGGTCTTCACCTCGCAGACGACCAGCGTGCCGCCGTCCCGCGCCACGATGTCGATCTCTCCGGAGCGTCCGCAGCGCCAGTTGCGCTCCAGGATGCTCATCCCGGCCTCGGTCAGCCGCCGCGCGGCCAGATCCTCGCCGTACCTGCCCAGTCCACCGCGTGCCTTGTTCATGTCGGCACCACCTCCGGCACTCACCGTGACGGAGTACGCCGAAAGAAGTGGATCTTGGTGGACGGAGGAGCAGTTGTGGATATCTCCGTCACCCGGACAGGCGACCTAAGCCCGGCTCGCCGCCCGACTCAACACCCGGCTCACCAGCCGAGCCCGGCCGAAGCCAGCCGGAATCACCCGCTCGGCAATTCCAGATCACTCTTGTTCAGCTCCTCGATGTTCACGTCCTTGAACGTCAACACCCGGACCTGCTTGACGAACCGCGCCGGGCGGTACATGTCCCACACCCAGGCGTCAGCCATCGTCACCTCGAAGAACACCTCGCCCTGGACCGAGTGCACCTGCATCTCGTAGTCATTGGTGAGGTAGAAGCGCCGTTCCGTCTCGATCACGTATTTGAACAGACCGACGACGTCTCGGTACTCCCGGTAGAGCTTCAGCTCCATCTCGGTCTCGTACTTCTCGAGGTCCTCGGCGCTCATGGCATGTTCCCCTTCAGCCGTGCGATCCCCCCATTGTGCGCCAGTCCGGCGAACCCTCAGACGATTTCCGTGTCCAGGGTCACGGGTGTGGCCGGGGGACCCTCGTCGAGCAGCGTGCGCAGCAGCCCGGCGAGTCTGGTCGGGTACACCGTCTCATGCGCCCGCTCGAGTTCCCGGCACGTCCACCAGCGCGCTCCCGACACACTGCGCCGCTCCAGCTCGGTCAGCCCCCCGGCGGCCGTCGCCGTCTGCGTCGTACGCGCCAGGTAGTACCACTCGTCCTGGTCCCAGCGGCGCCCGGCGAACGGGAAGGAGCACCGGCGGCGCCACAGCACCGGACCCAGCTCGACCTCGGTGATCCCGGTCTCCTCGACCAGCTCCCTGAGCGCGGCCTGCTCGCGGGTCTCGACGCCCTCCACCCCGCCGCCGGGGGTGAACCACCAGTCGTCGGCCACGTCGTCCGGCTCATGGCCGTGCAGCAGCAGAATGCGGTCCTCGGGGTCCAGCAGCACCACGCGGGCGACCTTGCGCAGCCCGCCCGCGTAGGTGTCCTGGGCCTCAGCCGGCATGGACGGGCTCCGCACCGGACCGTGCGCGGGAACGGCTCAGGCCCGCCGCGATCGGACCGTAGGCGGCGCCGCCCAGCACCAGCACGGCACCGGCGACAATCATCGCCTCGATGAGGGGCAGCGGTCCCGGCTGGGACAGCGGGCCCATCGTCTCGAACCCGGTCGGCCGGGCGAGCATGCCCCGCATCGGCCAGACCACGGAGTCCACCCGGGCGGCCACCGCGCTCCGGCTCACCGTGCCCCCGGCGGCGTCGCTCAGATGGGCGGTGGAGTCCAGCGAGCCCTGGCGTTCGTCACCGAGCAGGAAGAGCCTGCCCTTCGGCACGGTCACCGTCGGAAAGCCCTGGACCTCGGCCGGGGCGCCCTTGGGCAGGTAGGGCTCGTCGACCGGCTTGCCGTTGACGGTGAGCTTGCCGTCGGTGCAGCAGGCGACGGTGTCCCCGCCGACCGCGACGACCCGCTTGACCACGTCGGAGCCGGTCACCCAGGTCTTGTCGCTGAACACGACCACGTCACCCCGGCGCACCTCCGCGCCGTCGACCCGCTGGGCCAGCACCCGGTCCCCGGCGTCGATGGTCGGGGCCATCGAGCTGGTCGGCACGGTGTACGGGCGGTAGCTCACCGCCGCCCAGCCGAACCCGGCCAGGAAGAGCAACAGGCCCACGGCCACCGCCACGCCCGACAGCTTTCCGCCGAGCCCACCCCTGGACTCCGCGCCTGCGGCACTCGCCATGTCGTCTCCCGGTCCCCTCCGCCGGGATCACCCGGCCTGCCACGATCCGCCTTTGGTAGCACACCGGGCCGGAAAGCCGCGAGGGCGGTGTCTCCCGGTGACCGGTTCTTCACCGGGTCTCCGGGAAACACCGCCCTCGGCGATGTCCGTCGGTCACACCGAAGTGCGCCGGGCTCACACCTCGCGCGGGGCCTCCGCGGCGGAGCGGGTGGCCTTGCGGCGGCGCCACACGGCCACCGGCAGCACGCCCGCGACGGCGGCCGCACCGGGCGCGTACGGCAGCGACGCGGCGGCGGAGCTCTGCTTGTCCAGGCCCGGCTGGTCGAAGGTGTCCGGGATCGGCAGCGTGCCCCAGCGGTTGACGGGCCATGCCTTCACGATCGCCCGGCCGACGACGTCCTTGACCGGCACCATGCCGTGGTTCTCGTCGGTCTGGTTGTACCGGGAGTCCCGCGAGTTCTGGCGGTGGTCGCCCATCACCCAGATGTACCCCTTGGGCACCTTGACCTTGAACTGACCGCCCTGGTCGTCCACGCTGCACGGCGTGTTGCCGGGGTAGACGTACGGCTCGCTCAGCGCCTTGCCGTTGACCTTCAGCGGGCCCGCGCCCTCGCACTCGACCGTGTCGCCGCCGACCCCGATCACGCGCTTGATCAGGTCCTTCTCCTCGGCGGACGGCATCAGGCCGATCCAGCTCAGGCCCTTCTGGATCGCGTTCTGCTCCGGCGTCGGCTCGCCCGCCAGCCACTGGGCCGGGTCGTGGAAGACGACGACCTCGCCCCGCTCGGGCTTGGAACCGAACCAGGGGGTGAGCTTGTCCACCAGGACGCGGTCACCCTGCTGGAGGGTGTTCTGCATCGAGTCGGAGGGGATCGAGAACGCCTGCACCAGGAATGTCTTGATCAGCAGGGCCAGCACCAGCGCGATACCGACCAGGATCGGCAGTTCCTTCCAGAAGGAACGCTGCTTCGCCGGCCTGCGGGCCGCGTCGCCGCTGCCGCCGCCGCCCTCGTCGGTGCGCGGGGGGCGGCCGGGCGGGGTGCCGTCACCGGCCGCCGCGAAGCCGTTCCCGGAGTTCACGGCGCCGTCCGGGGCCGAGGCGTCGGACCCCACGGGGTGCCCGCGGTGCTCCTCGCCGTCGTGCCCCGACCGTGCGCCAACCGCCACATCCCCCACGCCAACTCCTTACTCTGTGCCGCCGCCTGCCCCATACACGGTGCAGGCCCACCACTCCCATAACGAGCGGGAGTTCCGCAGGGGTCGGGAGCTGGGTCAGTCCGTTCGGGTCGTCGGAGGCAACCCTATGCGACGGCGCGGGGACCGCGGCCGCCCCGGCGGCCGCGTCGGTGACGCTTGCGAAGGTTTTAGGTTCCTCCAGGCGCGTCCAGTGCGCGAAGGGCCAGCCGATGAACATGGCCCGGCCGACGACCGACTCCTCGGAGACCGTCCCGCCGTACGACGTGTTCTGGTGGAAGCGGGAGTCGGCGGAGTTGCCCCGGTGGTCGCCCATCACCCACAGGCGGCCCTTGGGGACGGTGATGTCGAAGGAGGTGGCCGAGGGCGCGTTCCCCGGGTAGATGTAGGCGCCCTCGGTGAGCGGGGCGCCGTTGACCGTGACCCGGCCCTCGGCGTCGCAGCACTTCACATGGTCGCCGCCCACCCCGATGACCCGCTTGATCAGGTCCTTCTCGTTGTCCGAGGGCAGCAGGCCGATGAAGGTCAGCCCCTCCTTCACCTGCTTGACGCCCACGGGGTCGTTCTTCTTCGGCGCCTCCGCGCCGGTCAGCCAGCCGCCCGGATCGTGGAAGACGACCACGTCACCACGGGCGGGCCGGGAGCCGAACCACGGGGTGAACTTGTCGACCAGCACCCGGTCCCCGATCCGGATCGTCTGCTCCATCGAGCCGGACGGGATCACGAACGCCTGCACCAGGAAGGTCTTCAGCACCAGCGCGATCAGCACGGCGACCCCGAGCAGCAGCGGGATCTCCCGCACCGCCGAACGTCTGCGCTTGCGCTTCACCCGGCGCTGCAGCTTGCGCCGCTCCGCACGCGACCGGCCGGGGCTCGGCCTGCCGGTCCGGCGGGCGCCGGTGGGCAGCAGATTGTCGGCGGCCGCGCCCGACACCCCGCGCGGCCTTGCCCGGTTACCCATGCGCGGCCTCCGCGGCAGGTACGTGCGCGTAGGCGCCGGGGCGCTCGATGCGCGTCCAGTGGCCGTACGGCCAGACGATCCAGTCGGCGCGGCCCACCACGTCGGTCACCGGGACCATGCCGCCGCCGGGCGAGCCGAGATGGTCACGGGAGTCGCTGGAGCGGGCGCGGTGATCGCCGAGCAGGAAGAGACGGCCCTCGGGCACCACCACGTCGAAGGGCACGTCGGACGCGTTGTTCCCCGGATGGAGGAACGCCGTCTCGTCGACCGGGCGGCCGTTCACCTCGATCCTCCCCTCCCTGTCGCAGCAGACCACATGGTCGCCTCCCACCCCTACAACGCGCTTGACGTAGTCCGCGTGCCCGAAGTACTCGGTCCCGTCGAACACCACCACGTCACCGCGGGCCGGCCGGGCACCGAAACGGTACGCCAACTTGTTTACGAGAACGCGGTCCCCGATCCTCAATCCGCCCTCCATGGAACCGCTCGGGATCTCGAACGGCCGCACCACGAACGTGCTCAGGAGGAGCAGGAAGGCCAGGCAGGTGCAGAGGACCAGGGTGAACCGGCCGCCCGGCAGCCAGTCGGCGAGCCGGGCCACCAACGCGAAACGCGACCGGTCCCGCGCACCCGGTGTTCCGGGTGGGCGGGAGCGGTCGCGTTCCGTCGGCTGAGCTTCGGTGTCCATCGGGGCCAGATGCTATCCGGCCCCGCCACGACTCCGGGAAGGCGCTCAGTTGTCGCGCTTCTCCTTGATCTTCGCGGCCTTGCCGCGCAGCTCACGGAGGTAGTACAGCTTGGCGCGGCGCACGTCACCACGGGTGACGAGCTCGATCTTCTCGACGATCGGGGTGTGCACCGGGAAGGTGCGCTCGACGCCGACGGAGAACGAGACCTTGCGGACCGAGAAGGTCTCGCGGACGCCCGAACCCTGGCGGCGGATCACGACGCCCTTGAACTGCTGCACACGCGAGCGGTTGCCCTCGATGACGCGGACGTGCACGTTGACGGTGTCACCCGGGCGGAAGGCCGGGATGTCGGTGCGCAGCGACGCGGAGTCGACGGTGTCGAGCAGGTGGGACATTTCGTCTGCTTTCTTCGCTGATGCCACAGGTCATCAACGGAACTAGATGTTCGAAGAGGTCGGCCGTGCGGGTCGGAACGGGCGTCGTGTCCCCCTGCGGCAGGGGCGCACGCCGGACGGACGCACAACAGCGACCTATTGTTCCACGCCGTCGGTCCTGCGCCAAAATCGCCCGGACGAGTGTCCCTCCGGGTCCGGGGCCCAGCCCAGGATGGAGAGCATCTCCCGGTCCTTCTTGTCGAGGGTCGCGGGGTCGCAGCGCTCGATCAGGTCGGGCCGGTTGGCGGTGGTCCGGCGCATCGCCTCGTCCCGCCGCCAGCGCGCGATCTTCCCGTGGTGGCCGCTGAG
This sequence comes from Streptomyces sp. NPDC090119, assembly GCF_044747085.1. Classification (NCBI taxonomy): domain Bacteria; kingdom Bacillati; phylum Actinomycetota; class Actinomycetes; order Kitasatosporales; family Streptomycetaceae; genus Streptomyces; species Streptomyces sp. NPDC090119. Next base: position 38,355 of record NZ_JBIVDK010000003.1, read on the forward strand.
CAGCACGTCCGGGATCTCCCGGCCCCGCCACTCGGGCGGCTTGGTGTAGATGGGGCCTTCCAGCAGGTTGGCCATGGCGCCGGGGGCGAAGGAGTCGTCCTGGTGGGACTCGGCGTTGCCGAGGACGCCGGGCAGCAGCCGGGCGACGGCCTCGGTGACGACCAGGACGGCCGCCTCGCCGCCCGCGAGGACGTAGTCCCCGATGGACACCTCGTAGACCGGCATCCGGGTCGCGTACTCGTCCATGACCCGGCGGTCGATGCCCTCGTAGCGCGCCGGGGTGAAGATCAGCCAAGGACGCTCCGACAGCTCGACGGCGAGTTCCTGGGTGAAGGGGCGGCCGCTGGGGGTCGGCACGATCACGGCGGGGCTGTGCGCGCCCGACTCGTAGCCGTCGGCCAGGACCGTGTCCAGGGCGTCGCCCCAGGGCCCGGTCTTCATGACCATGCCGGGGCCGCCGCCGTAGGGGGTGTCGTCGACCGTGTTGTGCCGGTCGTAGGTCCAGGAGCGCAGGTCGTGCACGTTCACGTCGAGCCGGCCGCGCGCGCGGGCCTTGCCGACGAGGGAGACGTTCAGCGGTTCCAGGTACTCCGGGAAGATCGTGACGACGTCGAGCCTCATGCGCCCTCGTCCTCGGCCGAAGCGTCGTCGGCCTCGTCGCGCGCGGAAGCGATCTCGGCGCGGTCGTCGATCAGACCGGGCGGCGGGGTGATGACCGCCTTCTGCTCGTCCAGGTCGATCTCGCTGACGATCTCCTCCACGAACGGGATCAGCACCTCGCTGCCGTCCGGGCGCTCCACGATGAAGAGGTCCTGGGAGGGCAGGTGGGAGATCTCGGTGATCCGGCCGACCTCCGTGCCGTCCTCGGTGACCACGTCGAGGTCGATCAGCTGATGGTCGTAGTACTCGTCCTCGTCGTCCGGCGTCTCCTCCGGGTCGACGTCGGCGATCAGCAGCGTGTTGCGCAGCGTCTCGGCGGCCGTGCGGTCACCGAAGCCCTCGAAGCGCAGGAGGAGACGGCCGCTGTGCACGCGGCCGGTGGCGATGGTGAGCGGCCCGACGGACGCCGGGTCGGTGGCCAGGACGGCGCCCGGCGCGAGCCGCGACTCCGGCTCGTCGGTACGCACCTCTACGGTGACCTCGCCCTTGATGCCATGGGCACGGCCGATCCGTGCGACTACCAGCTGCACGAGTACAGATCTCCTGTCATACGACTACGGGCCGGGGACGGCCCAGTGGCCCTCCCCGGCCCGAGCCGGATTGCATGGAAGCGTCAGCGGACGTGGTCCACGTCGACGAGGTCGACACGGACACCGCGGCCGCCGATGGCGCCCACGACGGTACGCAGAGCACGCGCGGTGCGGCCGTTACGACCGATCACCTTACCGAGGTCGTCGGGGTGCACCCGGACCTCCAGCACGCGCCCGCGGCGCAGGTCACGCGAGGCGACCTGCACATCGTCGGGGTTGTCGACGATGCCCTTCACGAGGTGCTCAAGCGCCTCTTCGAGCATGATGCTCAGGCCTCGGTCGACTCGGCGGACTCAGCGGCCGCCTCGTCCTTCTTCTCAGCCTTCTTCTTCTGGGTGATGGCCTCACCCTTGTTGTCGTCGGCGGAGCCCAGGGCCTCGAACGACGGACGCTCCGGCTTCGGCGCGGCCACGAGCAGCGGCGCGGGGGCCGGCTCGCCCTTGAACTTCTGCCAGTCGCCGGTCTTCTTCAGAATGGCGAGCACCGGCTCGGTCGGCTGCGCACCGACGCTCAGCCAGTAGGCGGCGCGGTCGGCGTCCACCTCGATGACCGACGGGTTGTAGGTCGGGTGGTACTTGCCGATCTCCTCGATGGCCCGGCCGTCACGGCGGGTACGGGAGTCGGCGACGACGATGCGGTAGTGAGGCGAACGGATCTTGCCCAGACGCTTCAGCTTGATCTTGACTGCCACGGGAGTGAGTTCTCCTGGTTTTGACGTGTGTTGGGCACGGCGGAGTTGCCGCGTGGGGTTGCGGTACCCGAGTGCCCGATGGACGCGTCAGCCGGAGGAGAGAGGGGTCCTGTGCGACTGTCGAGTACAGCTTGCCATTGTGCCATATCCTGCGGGGCCGTTCGGCCGGGGTGGGTGATCTTGGGCATGCCTGTGGAACACCCGGTGCTGCCCCCGCGACACCGCTGCCCGCAGGGGTGAACGAGGAGCCGGGGCGAACGATGAGCCGGACGGTACGACTGCCACGAGCAGCCGCGTCGTCAGCTCGCCGCCGCGACCGCCTCCGGGATGCGGAACGGCTTGCCGCAGCCGCCGCACATGATCGGCGCCTGCGCCAGGACCGAGGGGACCACCCGGACGTTGCGGCCGCAGTCGCAGACCGCCTTCACCCGGACACCGCCCCCGGAGGAACCGTGCCGCGCGGCCGGACCCCGGAAGGTGCGCGAGGTGTCGGCGGAGGTGGCCACCGTGTGCGCCTTCAGCGCCCGCTGCAGCCGGTCGATGGTCGGACGGTAGCGCCGCTTGGCCTCGGGGTTGAGCGTGACCAGCGAGAAACCGCTGCTCGGATGCGGCTCCTCGGGGTGGTCCAGGCCCAGCTCCTCGGCGACGGCCAGGAAACGGCGGTTGTGGTAGCGGCCCGCCCGGGAGGTGTCGCGCACCCCTCGGGAAGCGGCGATGCCGTGCACCGCCTCGTGCAGCAGCCGCTCGAAGGAGAGTTCGTGCCCGCACGCGGACGACGACTCCCCGATCAGGGATTCCGGTGCGGCGAGGTCGGGCAGCTCGGGGTGGTACCGCTGAATGTCGGCCCACGCCTGCGCCAGCTCCGCGGCGAGAACAGGTGGTGTCTGTGTCGTGCTCACGTAATGACAACGAGCGGGGGTGCCGCTGTGTTCCTATTCCGGGGCATCTCAAATAATTTGCACCTACCCGTCAGTTGTCGCCGATGCGTCCTGACGAGGGCGGGTCCGCCGTTTCACGGAGAAGCCTCGCAGCTCACCCCAAGCCGGTGCGTAGCCACCCGTACGGTTCCCGGCGTCCGCGGGGCTACTGCCACCACCGGAGCCGCACGTTACCGGGTGCGCCCGAGCGCCCCCGCACCCGGTGGTGCGCTCCGGATTGCGGGGGCGTGAATTCGAGCCACACGCGCCAACCGACGGCAAGCCGGGCCCCACGACCACTGGACGACTCGGCGAGCCGGGAGTTACCTGGCATACGTGGAAAGTGCGCACGCACGGCACACGGGGGCCACACACCGGGCACAGCGACGGACAGCCGGCGGATTGGGGCGCTACCTATGACACCTACGCTCGTGCGGGAGCACCTGGCCCACGCGGGTTCCGCACCACCCCGCGTGAACCCCCGCAAACGCGCGCGCGACTGGTCGGAGATCCAGGAGCGGATGCTTCTCCCGCTCCACGAGACCGTCCACGAGCGCCTCGAAGTGGGACCGGGCACCCGACTGCTGGGCCTCGGCTGCGGCTCGGGGCTCGCCCTGCTGCTGGCGGCCGCCAAGGGCGCGGCCGTCACCGGCGTCGACTCCCGCCCCGAACACCTCGCCCTCGCCCGCGAACGCCTGGACCCGGACGGCCCCCTGGACGCCCGGCTGGTCCAGACAGACTCCCCCGCGGCCGCGACCGACGACGACACACCCTCGTACACCCTCGTGACCGCCTACGAGACGGTCGGCGCCCTCGACGACTCCGACGACCTCGGGGACACCCTCGCCGCCGCGCTGCCGCTGGCCGCGCGCGGTGCCGCCGTGGTGCTGGCCGGCTGGGGCCCGCCGGAGCGGTGCGCCACCTCCACCGTGCTGCGGGTGGCCGCCAAGCTCGCCGAGCCGCGGCACGGCTGGCGTCCGGCCCGCCGCGACGACCTGGAGGAGGTCGCGCTGCGCGCCGGGCTGAAGCCGGACGGCTCCGGCCGGGTGGCGTGCCCGTTCGGCTACGCCGACACCGACAGCGCGGTGCGCGGGCTGGTGTCGACCGGGCTGTTCGACGCGGCGATCGCGGCGACGGACCGCAAGCAGGTCGGCAAGGAACTCACCGAGTCCCTGCACCCCTACCGGCGCCCGGACGGCACGGTCTGGATGCCGAACGTCTTCCGCTACCTGATCGCCCGCGTGCCCTAGGCGGCACCCCCTACGCGCGAGGGCGCCCCTTCAGCAAGAAGGGGCGCCCTCGGCACGTACGCGGGACTGGTGTCAGCCCATGAACTTCTTGAACTCGTCGGGGAGTTCGAAGTCCTTGCTGCCCTGCTGGGGCAGACCGAGCGCGTTGCCGCCCTGCGCGGCGGCCTCGCGGCGCTGGGCCTCCTCCAGCTCCTGCTGCTGGCGCTTCATCGGGTTGCCCGAACGCTGCTTGCCCTTGGCCTTCTTCGGCTGCTTCTTGGTGCGGCCGGGGCCGCCGCCCATGCCCGGCATTCCCGGCATACCCGGCATCCCGCCGCCCTGGGCCATGCGGGACATCATCTTCCGCGCCTCGAAGAACCGCTCCACCAGGCTCTTGACCGCGCTGACCTCGACACCGGAGCCCTTGGCGATACGGGCGCGCCGGGAGCCGTTGATGATGTTCGGGTCGGTGCGCTCGGCCGGGGTCATCGACTTGATGATGGCGGCCGTGCGGTCCACGTCCCGCTCGTCGATGTTGTTGATCTGGTCCTTGATCTGGCCCATGCCCGGGAGCATGCCGAGCAGCTTGCTGATGCTGCCCATCTTCCTGACCTGCTCCATCTGGGACAGGAAGTCGTCCAGGGTGAAGTCCTGGCCCTTCTTCGACGCCAGCTTCGAGGCCATTTTCTCGGCCTCTTCCTGACTGAACGTCTTCTCCGCCTGCTCGATCAGGGTGAGCAGGTCACCCATGTCGAGGATGCGGGAGGCCATCCGGTCGGGGTGGAACGCGTCGAACTCGTCCAGCTTCTCGCCGTTGGACGCGAACATGATCGGCTTGCCGGTGATCTGCCGGATCGACAGGGCGGCGCCACCGCGGGCGTCACCGTCGAGCTTGGAGAGCACCACGCCGTCGAAGCCGACGCCGTCGCGGAACGCCTCGGCGGTGTTGACCGCGTCCTGGCCGATCATGGCGTCGACGACGAAGAGGATCTCGTCCGGGGAGACCGCGTCACGGATGTCCGCGGCCTGCTGCATCATCTCCTGGTCGATGCCCAGGCGGCCGGCGGTGTCCACGATCACGATGTCGTGGACCTTGGCCTTGGCGAACTCGATGGAGTCCTTGGCGACCTTGACCGGGTCGCCGACGCCGTTGCCCGGCTCGGGCGCGTACACCGCGACACCGGCGCGCTCGGCGACGACGCTGAGCTGGTTCACGGCGTTGGGGCGCTGGAGGTCGCAGGCCACGAGCAGCGGGGAGTGGCCCTGCTCCTTCAGGTGGCGGCCGAGCTTGCCCGCGAGCGTGGTCTTACCGGCACCCTGGAGACCGGCCAGCATGATCACGGTCGGCGGCTGCTTGGCGAAGCGGAGTCGGCGGGTCTCGCCGCCCAGGATGGTGACCAGCTCGTCATTGACGATCTTGAGCACCTGCTGGGCGGGGTTCAGGGCCCGCGAGACCTCGGCGCCGAGCGCGCGCTCCTTGACGTTCTTGATGAACGACCGGACGACGGGGAGCGCGACGTCGGCCTCGAGGAGCGCGATGCGGATCTCGCGGGCCGTGGCGTCGACGTCCTCCTCGGACAACCGGCCCTTGCCGCGGAGATTTTTGAACGTCGCGCTGAGACGGTCGGAGAGAGTATCGAACACGGCGGCGTCGGTCCTCGAGGTCGGGGTCGTTTTGGGCTGCCCTCCAGGGTATCCGCCCCCGCAAGCAAATCGTCCCCGCCTGCCAGGCACAGCTGGCGGGCGGGGACATAACCCCGCACCGGCAGGGACCACGTCGCATCCACGTCGGCTTCTGTCAGCAGACCCGGATCACCCCCGCGCCAGCGGGGAGCACGTCCGATTAACGAACAGAGCACCCCGCAAGTTACGCCCGCAGCGCCTCCTCCAGCGCCCGCGCCGTCGCCGTCGCGTCCTCCGGGGGCAGGGGGGCGCCGGTGCCGCTGGTGACGTAGAAGGCGTCGACGGCGTTGGCGCCCAGGGTGCTGACGTGCATGCTCCGGACCCGTACCGCCGCCTTCTCCAGGGCGGAGCCGATGCGGAAGAGGAGGCCGGGGGCGTCCTGGGCGCGGACCTCGATGACCGTCGCGTGGCGGGAGGCGGCCGGGGCGACGGTGACGCGTGGGGGTGGGGCGGTGCGGCCGCGGCGGCGGGGGTAGGCGGCGTCGCGTTCGGCCAGGCGGGAGGTGATGTCCAGGGTGCCGTCGAGGGCGCGGACGAGGTCGGCGCGGAGCCGGGTGGCCTGCGGCAGGGAGCCGTACTCGGCGGCGACCCGCCAGTCGAGCAGCAGGACGGAACCGTCGCCGGAAGTGTCCACGTCGTCGGGCAGGCGCAGCGTGCGCAGCCCGCCGGTGCGGACGGTGAGCCGGTGCAGGGCGAGGACTCCGGCGAGGGCGGGCAGGACGCCGGGCTGGTCGGGTACGGCGATGACCAGCTCGACGCCGAGCGGTTCGCCCGTCTCGGCGGGGTCGTCCGGCGGGGCGGGTTCGGCCTGGGCGCGCAGGGCGAGGACGGGTCCGCCGGTGCGGTGGGCCTCGATGGCGAGGCGTTCCTGTTCGGCGGTGGGGGCGGCGGTCTCGGGCTCGGTGTCGGGGTGTTCCCCGGCGAGCAGGGCGGCCACGCGCCCGACCAGGTCGGAGACGAGGGAGCCGCGCCAGGTGGACCAGGCGGCGGGGCCGGTGGCGAGGGCGTCGGCCTCAGTGAGGGCGTGCAGCAGTTCCAGGGTGCTCTGGCTGCCGACGGCGTCGGCGACGGCGCGGACGGTGGCGGGGTCGTCGAGGTCGCGGCGGGTGGCGGTCTCGACCAGCAGCAGGTGGTGGAGGACGAGGGTGGCCAGGACGGTGACGTCGGCGCGGTCGAAGCCGAGGCGGGCGGCGACGTCGCGGGCGATGATCTCACCGGCCACCGAGTGATCGCCGGGCCAGCCCTTGCCGATGTCGTGCAGCAGGGCGGCGACGAGGAGGAGGTCGGGGCGGCTGACCCGGCGGGTGAGGGCGGAGGCGCGGACGGCGGTCTCGATGAGGTGCCGGTCGACGGTCCAGAGGTGGACGGCGTTGCGCTGGGGGCGGCAGCGGACGCGTTCCCAGTCCGGCAGCAGGCGGGTGATCAGGCCCTCTGCCTCCAGGGCCTCCCATACGTCGACGGTGGGGCGGCCGGAGCCGAGCAGGGTGATGAGCTGTTCGCGGGCCTCGGCGGGCCAGGGGGTCGGCAGGGGGCGCGTCGTGGCGGCCATGCGCCGCACGGCGTGCGGGGAGAGCGGGAGGGCGGCCTGGGCGGCGGCGGCCGCGGCGCGCAGCGGCAGGACGGGGTCGCGTTCGGGCCGTGCGGTGCGGGCGAGGACCGCCTCGCCGTCCTGCTCGACGACGCCCTCGGCGAGCGGGGTGCGTTCGGCGACGGGTTTGCCGCCGCCGAGCATGGCGCGCAGCCGGGGCCGTACGGCGCGGGCGCGCAGCACGCGGTTGACCTCGCGCCAGGTGACGTCTCCGGCGTACGAGATCACGCGGGCGGACTCGTAGACCTGGCGGAGGAGGGTGTCGGCGTCGAGGAGGCCGAGTTCGGCGGCGACCTGGTCCTGTTCCTGGAGGGCGAGGCGGTCGGTGGCGCGGCCGGTGACGAGGTGGAGGGCGTCGCGGGCGTCGAGGAGGCGGCGGCGGGCGTCGGCGAGGCCCTCGCGGGGTGCGTCGGCGAGCCAGGAGGCGGCGACGGCGCGCAGTGCGGTGGCGTCGCGGAGTCCGCCTCGGGCTTCCTTGAGGTCGGGTTCGAGGAGGAAGCGGAGTTCGCCGTGGCGTTCGGCGCGTTCGGCGCAGAGTTCCTGGAGTTCGGGGAGGCGTTTGGGGGCCTGGTTGCGCCAGTCGGCGAGGATCGCGGTGCGCAGTCCGGCGGTGAGGCCGAGGTCGCCGGCGAGGTGGCGGGCGTCGAGCAGGCCGAGCTGGACCTTGAGGTCCTCGCCCGCGGTCTTGCGGGCTTCGGCGGGGGTGCGGACGGAGTGGTCGAGGCTGATGCCGAGGTCCCAGACGGGGTACCAGAGCCGGTCGGCCAGGGCGGCGACGGCGGCGGGGTCGCTGCCGTCGTGCAGGAGCAGCAGGTCGAGGTCGCTGCGGGGGGAGAGTTCGCCGCGTCCGTAGCCGCCGACGGCGATCAGGGAGATGCCCTTGGCGGCGGGGGCCGCGGCGGTGAAGAGGCCGGTCAGCCAGTCGTCGGTGAGCCCGGCGAGGGCGGTACGGCGCGGCGGCCCGGACCGCGCCTCCTGGTTGAGGAGGTGCAGCCGGGCCGCCGCGTAGCCGCTGGGTCCCGTGTCGTCGGTCTCTTTACGGTCGTCCGTGCGCGTCACCCAGCGACTCCTGTTCTTTTCCTCGTGCTCAGAGCGCGTCCGGGCCGCGCTCGCCGGTGCGGACGCGGACGGCGGTCTCGACCGGCAGGGACCAGACCTTGCCGTCTCCGATCTTGCCGGTACGGGCGGCCTTGACGACGACGTCGATCAGCTGCTCGGCGTCCTCGTCCTCGGCCAGCACCTCGATGCGGATCTTGGGGACGAGGTCGACGGTGTACTCGGCGCCACGGTAGACCTCGGTGTGCCCGCGCTGGCGGCCGTAGCCGCTGGCCTCGGTGACGGTGAGGCCGTGGACGCCGAACGCCTGGAGGGCTTCCTTGATCTCGTCGAGCCGGTGCGGCTTGACGACCGCCGTGATGAGCCTCATGCGTCCACCTTCTTGATCTTCGCGGCGGCGAGCGCCTGGGCCGTGCTGCCGCCGACGACCCCGCCGCCGGTGCCGCTGAAGTCGTACGCGGTCTCGGCGTGCTGGGACTGGTCGATGCCGGAGACCTCCTCGTCCTCGGGGACCCGCATGCCGATGGTCTTGTCGAGGAGGAAGGCGAGGACGGCGGAGGCCAGCAGGGAGTAGGCGAGGACGGCGAAGACGCCTGCGCACTGCTTCCAGAGCTGGTCGAAGGTGTGGTCGCCGTAGAAGACGCCGGTCGCTTCGGACTGGCCCTTGCCGGTGGCGAAGAAGCCGATGAGCAGGGAGCCGACGATGCCGCCGACCATGTGGACGCCGACGACGTCGAGGGAGTCGTCGTAGCCGAACTTGAACTTGAGGCCGACGGCGGCGGCGCAGGCGACTCCGGCGATGGCGCCGACGGCGATCGCGCCGAGCGGGGAGACGGCGCCGCCGGACGGGGTGATGGCGACGAGTCCGGCGACGGCACCGGAGGCGGCGCCGAGGGTGGTGCAGGCGCCGTGGCGGATCTTCTCGTAGGCGAGCCAGGCCAGCATGGCGGCGGCGGTGGCGACCTGGGTGTTGACGAACATCAGGGCGCCCACGCCGTCGTCGTTGCCCAGCCAGGACCCGGCGTTGAAGCCGAACCAGCCGAACCACAGCAGTCCGGCGCCGAGCATGACCAGCGGCAGGCTGTGCGGGCGCATCGGGTCCTTCTTGAAGCCGACGCGCTTGCCGATGACCAGGATGACGCCGAGGGCGGCGGCACCGGCGTTGATGTGGACGGCGGTGCCGCCCGCGAAGTCGATCACGCCGAGTTTGTAGGCCCAGCCGTCGGAGGCCCAGACCCAGTGGGCGACCGGGATGTAGACGACCGTGACCCACAGGGCGATGAACAGGGCCCAGGCCGAGAACTTGACCCGGTCGGCGAGGGCTCCGCTGATCAGGGCGGGGGTGATGATGGCGAACATCATCTGGAAGACCATGAAGACGAACACCGGGATGGTGTAGTCCGGCCAGAGTTCCGTCAGCCCGATGTCGCTCAGTCCGAGCCAGTCGGCGTTCCATCCGAGGAAGGCGGACCCCGAGCCGAAGGCCAGGGAGAAGCCGTAGAGCACCCAGAGGATGGTGACGATGCCGATGCTGATGAAGCTCATCATCAGCATGTTGAGGGTGCTCTTGACGCGGACCATGCCTCCGTAGAAGAAGGCCAGACCCGGTGTCATGAGCAGCACCAGGGCGGAACAGATCAGCATGAAGCCTGTGTTCGCGGAGGACAGTTTGGGTGCCTCCGCGGCAAGCGTGATGGCTGCTGCCATCGGCGTCTCCTCATCGGTTGTACGGCCCCGTGCGGGCGGTGCCTGGGCGGTCCGGTCAAGTGAGGGGTGGGCCGGTTATGCGCCAGAGACTGACGCAGCGCGGTTTCGACCGGGGCCCCTGACTGTTTCGCGGGGGTGACGAAGGCACCTGGCGTGTTACGCGTCCATGAACTGCCCGCTGCCGGGCACACCGGTCGTTATCGTGGCGCAACCGGCGCCGGGGTGGCCGTAGCGACAGGCGGGCGGGGGCATACGTGAACCGGCCGCGTCCGGCCTCTCGATGACCTGGCATGGGGGAGCCGAGTCGGGCAGTTCGGGAGGACCGGCCGCGGCCGGGGCATGGGGGTCGTGCGGGCCGCTCAGCCCGCGTCGGCGCTCTCCGGGAGGTCGACGGCGAGCTGTTCGGTGAGGTCGACGACGACGGCGAGGTCCCCGAAGTCCCGCACGGCCGCGCCGACCGTCTTGCGGATACGGGTGTTCACCCGCTCGGAGCGGACCTTGCGGGCGGTCTCCATGGCCTGGGAGGCGTAGGCGCTGCCCCGCTCCGGTTCGCGCTGGAGGAGGTGCACGGTGGACATGCCGATCAGGTTGAGCGCGTAGGACCGCTGGTGTTCGCCGTCCTTGGCGAACAGGTCGACGGCGCGCTCCATCAGCGGCTGGGCGAGCGAGGCGTAGGTGGGGCTGCGGCCCGCGACGTAGGCGAGGTCGCGGAAGGAGTGGGAGTTCTCGCCGTGCAGTTCGGCCTCGGAGAAGAACCTGATCCAGTCGGGGTCCGGCTCGTCCCAGTCGTCGGCGTCGGCGAAGGTGTCCTCGGCCATGCGGACGGCACGCTTGCACTTGCCGGGCTGGCCCATGTTGGCGTAGGCGCGGGCCTCCATCGCATACAGCATGGACTGGGCGCGCGGGCTGGCGCAGTCCCGGCTGCCGTACTGGGCGAGGTGGATGAGTTCGAGCGCGTCGTCGGGGCGGCCGAGGTGGATCATCTGGCGGCTCATGCTGGAGAGCACGTAGGAGCCGAGCGGCTTGTCCCCGGCTTCCTTGGCGGCGTGCAGGGCGAGGACGAAGTACTTCTGCGCGGTGGGCTGGAGTCCCACGTCGTACGACATCCAGCCGGCCAGTTCGGCGAGTTCGGCGGCGACCTTGAACAGCTTGCGGGTGGTGGCCTCGGGCTGGGGTTCCTGGAGGAGGTCGGTCACCTCGTGCAGCTGGCCGACGACCGCCTTGCGGCGCAGGCCGCCGCCGCACTGGGCGTCCCACTGGCGGAACATCTTGGTGGTGGCCTCCAGCAGCTCCAGCTCCGGGCGGGAGAGGCGGCCGGGCCTGCGGGGCTCGTGGAGCGGGTCGGGCTCGGGCGGGCCGGACGAGGAGGGGGTGGGGACCAGCCAGCGCTGCATGGGCTCGATGAGCGCGGGGCCCGCCGACAGGCCGAGGGAGGTGCCGAGGAAGCCGCGCCGGGCGAGCATCAGGTCGCTGCGCGAGAACTCGCTCAGCAGCGCGACCGTCTGCGGGCCGGTCCAGGGCAGGTCGACGCCGGACGCGGAGGGCGACTGGCGGGCGACGCGCAGGCCGAGGTCCTCGACGGAGACGACGCAGCCGAAGCGCTCGGAGAACAGCTCGGAGAGGATGCGCGGGATGGGTTCGCGCGGGTTCTCCCCGTCCAGCCAGCGGCGGACCCGCGAGGTGTCGGTGGAGATGTGGTTGGCGCCGAGCTGTCGGGCCCGGCGGTTCACCTGGCGGGCCAGCTCGCCCTTGGACCAGCCGCTGCGTACGAACCACGAGCCGAGCAGGTCGTTGGGGCGCTTGTCAGCGTTCGCCCCGCCACCGCCGTTGCCGCTCACTGGAACGCCCCCATCCCCTGAATCCACCTGTCGCCGGATGCGCCAAGCCCTATCAGAATGCCGGTGAAGCGGGCCGCCCGTACGGTGGTTCTCACCCTTCGAACGAGCTGACGGCTTGCCTCCGGCATACCCATGAGTGCATGTGCCCCCGGGACTCGCACACTCACAGTAATCCCACGATCACCCTTCCAGCCACGGCGATCCTTGAAACGCCACCATTCGCCACCCCTTCGAATGAACTCACGATGACCGCCGCGCGCTTCACTTGACACCGGGCGACCGACAGTGGGCGGAAGGAAGCGCGTGGGGGCGCACGAAGCCCCGTTCACCACCGTTCGTGCCGCGATGCGCCGCCTTGTCCCGGTAGAGGTGAGGGAAAGCGGGAGTCGAGGAGTTACGTTCCGCATCCCTCTCGCTCCTTTTCGTAACCACCGGCGCGCTGTACCCGTTGGAGGGGGCATGGGCTTCACGATCGGCGGCATCCGGGAGATCCGCTCCGGCACGCGTCGGCGCGGCCGCACGCCGGAATGCACCACGGCCGCCGAGTTCACCGGCCTGTGGGGCTGGGACGTGGTGCCGGGGGCGCGTGCCTCGGGCGGCGCCTGCTCCTGCGGACGTGCCGACTGCCCGGAGCCGGGCGCGCATCCGCTGGACTTCGCGCCCCGGGTGCCGGCCGGGGCCACCCTGGACGAGGCGAGCCGGGCGTGGGCCGAGGTGCCGGGCGCGTCGGTGATGCTGCCGGTGGGCGGCGCGTTCGACGTGATCGAGGTGGCGGAGGCCGCGGGGCGCCGGGCGCTGGTGCGGCTGGAGCGGATGGGGCTGCCCCTCGGTCCGGTCGCCGCCACCCCGGAGGGCCGCGCGCACTTCCTGGTCGCCCCCGGCACCGCCGCCGAGCTGCCCCATCTGCTGTACCGCATGGGCTGGGACGACCCCGAGGCGCTGGACCTGCGCGGCCTGGGTCCGGGTGCGTACATCACCGCCCCGCCCTCCGACCGGGGCGGCCTCGGCCCGGTGCGCTGGCTCCGGCCGCCGGTGCTGGACGGGGCGACGCGCCCTCCGGCGGCCCGGCTGCTGCTGGGCACGCTGGCCTATGTGGCGCACCGCTCGGCCGCCCCGGCGTAGCGGACGCGGTTCCTCGTACGGCGAAGCGCCCGTCCCCCGGTTCTGGTGGGGGCGGGCGCTTCGGCGTGGTCGCGGGCGGGGTGGCGGGGTTCAGTCACCGAGGAGCGCGTCGACGAACGCCTCCGGGTCGAACGGTGCCAGGTCGTCGGCGCCCTCACCGAGGCCGATGAGCTTGACGGGGACGCCCAGCTCGTTCTGCACGGCGATGACGATGCCGCCCTTGGCGGTGCCGTCGAGCTTGGTGAGCACGATGCCGGTGATGTCCACGACCTCGGAGAAGACGCGGGCCTGCACCAGACCGTTCTGACCGGTGGTGGCGTCCAGCACGAGCAGCACCTCGTCGAGCGGGGCGTGCTTCTCCACGACGCGCTTGACCTTGCCCAGCTCGTCCATGAGGCCGGTCTTGGTGTGCAGGCGTCCGGCGGTGTCGATGAGCACCACGTCGACGCCCATCTCCTTGCCCTCCTTCACCGCGTCGAAGGCGACGGAGGCGGGGTCACCGGCCTCCGGGCCGCGCACGGTGTAGGCGCCGACGCGCTCGCCCCAGGTCTGGAGCTGGTCGGCGGCGGCGGCGCGGAAGGTGTCGGCGGCGCCGAGGACGACGGTGCGGCCGTCGGCGACCAGGACGCGGGCGAGCTTGCCCGTGGTGGTGGTCTTGCCGGTGCCGTTGACGCCGACGACCATCACGATGCCGGGCTTGCGGCTCTCCGGCTCGGTCTTGACCTCGCGGTCCATGTCGGTGCCGACGAGCTTGAGGAGCTCCTCGCGGAGCAGGCCACGCAGTTCCTCGGGGGTGCGGGTGCCGAGCACCTTGACGCGTGCACGCAGCCGCTCGACCAGCTCCTGGGTGGGCTGGACGCCGACGTCGGCGGTGAGGAGGGTGTCCTCGATCTCCTCCCAGGTCTCTTCGTCCAGGTGCTCGCGCGACAGCAGCGTGAGCAGGCCCTTGCCCAGGGCGTTCTGGGAGCGGGAGAGACGGGAGCGCAGCCGGATCAGACGTCCGGCGCTGGGCTCCGGGATCTCGATCTCGGGAGCCTTCTCTGCGGCGGGGGGCTCCTCGACGGTGGTGGGGGCGCCGCCGCCCGGGAGGTCCACCTCCTCGATGGTCCGGCGTTGTTCGTCGCTCGGGGTCTCGGCCTCGTCGCCGACGCGGGGTTCGGCCGGGGGCGCGGTCAGGTCGGGCTTCGACGGCGGGGGCGGCGGCAGCGGCTTCTTGAGCCTGCTGGTGATGAGGAGCCCGCCGAGCGCGCCGAGCACGACCACGGCGATGACTACAGCAAGGATGATGGTTTCCATAACCCGACCAGTATCGGCCATGGTGTATCCGACGAAAGGGCTTCCACGCAGCGGGCATTTCCTCCAGGAGACAAATGCCACAGGGGTGATGGAGTCGGATTAAACTACGATGACTTTGGCTCCGCTCCGCGCGTCGAGCCCGTCGTCCTCGTCCCCCACCGCTAGGACACTCCCCCTCCATGAGCAAGACGGCCGCGCGCGAGGGCGCGCTGGAAACCCGTGGCATCGAGCCGGTCCCCGATCACGAACGCACCGCGCGCACCCGCGGGCTCTTCCCCACCTGGGTGGGGGCCAACATCAGTGTCCTGCTGCTCACGATGGGCGCGAGCCTGGTCGTGACGTACCACCTGAACTTCTGGCAGGCCCTCGTCGTGGCGGCCGTCGCGCCGCTGGTCTCCTACGGCCTGGTCGGGCTGATCGGTATCGCGGGCAAGCGGGGTGCCGCGCCGGGCATGGCGTTGTCGCGGGCGGTCTTCGGTCAGCGGGGCAATCTGCTGCCCGGTTCGCTGATCTGGGTCGCCCGCTGGGGCTGGGAGACGATCAACGCGGTGACCGGCGCGTACGCGCTGCTGACCATCCTGGACCTCGCGCTGGGCATCAAGGCGAACGGCGTGCTGGACCTGGTCACGCTGCTGCTCTTCGTGATCGCCACGTTCGTGATCTCCGGGCTCGGCATCAACGCCGTGCAGAAGTGCAGCAAGTACGCGACGTACCTGTTCGGTGTCTTCTCGGTGCTGGTGCTGGGGTACCTGGCCGTGCACACCGACTGGTCGCGGGTGCTGCACGGGAGCGCGGGGTCGACGGCGTCGCTGATCACCGCCGTCGGGATGATCGCCGCGGGTGGCGTGAGCTGGATTCCGTCCGCGCCGGACTTCACGCGCTATCTGCCGCGTACGGCGTCCTCGCGGGCGATCGTCGGGCAGACCGTCGGCGGCGCGGGCATCGTCGTGCTGCCGCTGGTGCTGATGGGCGCGGTGATGGCGGTGGGGACGCCGGACCTGGCCTCGGCCTCCGACCCGGTGTCCTTCCTCGGCACGATCCTGCCGCTGTGGATCACCGTGCCGTATCTGCTGATCGCGGTGGTCGGCATGCTGCTGATCAACTCGATGTCGATGTACTCGGCCGGTTTCACCGCGCAGACGCTCGGCTTCAAGATCCCGCGCCACTGGGCGGTCTCCGTCAACGCCGTGATCTCGCTGGCGCTGGGCGGTGTGCTGATGCTGGTGGCGTCGAGCTTCATGGGCTCCTTCATCGCCTTCCTGTCGATGCTCGCGGTGGCCTTCTCCGCCTGGACCGGCGTCTTCGGCGCGGACATGCTCCGCCGCAAGGAGTACGACGCCCGCGCCCTGGCCGACACCACCCGCACCAGCGCCTACTGGTACCGGGCGGGCTTCTCCCCCGCGGCGGTCGCCGCCTGGGCGATCGGCCTGGTCTCGGGCCTGCTGTTCACGACGTCCGACTGGTTCACCGGTCCGCTCGCGAAGAACAACGTCATCGGTGAGTACGGCCTCGGCTGGATCGCCGCGATCGTCGTCTCCGCCGCCCTGTACCTGGCCCTTCCGAAGCCCCGGGTCGCCCCGCCGACCCCCGCCCCGGCTCCGGCCGAGGAGCAGATCCCGGCGACGGTCTGACCCCCCGCCCCACTTCGAAGGCCCCCTCCGCGGAGGGGGCCTTCGGGTATCCAGGTCGAAGGATGGTCTGTCGGGGAGTCGGCTTCTCCCCGACACGATCGTGCTGTTCGTCGCCGGTCGCGCCGACCAGGGGGTGTCCCGCCGATCATGGCTGTAGCAGGATGCTTTCCATGCTTGATGTGCGAAGGGGCCGTGCCGCGTAGAACCCCGGCGTCACTTCGGCCGCGGGAACGTGGTTCTTGGAGTCCCTGGGTGCGTTATCGCGATGTCTCCGGCCTGTCGGGGGCGGCGAACGCGGCCGTCCGCGCGCTGGAGCGGGACCGAATGGCACCGGGCATCGTGTCTGTCTCGCTGAGTGTGTGGTCGGTCCGCGTCCACGGCATCGAACGCCGGTGGAAGCGGTGGGAGGCGGAGTTCGCCTGCCCGTGCTGCGGCGAGGGCTGAACCCGGGACAAGCTGCAGGAGGCGCTGTTCATGTTGCCGCCGAAGGCGGCCGCCGAGCTGTATGTGCAGGTGGAGCGCCTGGATGAGGTGCTACTCGGGCGGACGCACCACGAGCCCACGGCGGGTCCGGAGTTGCCCTGGTGGCATCGCCGGTGCTGACCGGACCCGGCTACGTAAGACAACACCGCCCCCACCCCCGGCAGTGGCCGGGATGGGGGCGGTGGAGGTGCGAGGAGAGGGGCAGCGGGGACTTGGCCCTTCTCCTCGGGTCCGAGGGGGCGGTCAGCCCATCTCCTCCAGCGTCTTGCCCTTCGTCTCCTTGACGAACTTCAGGACGAACGGGATGGAGAGCGCGGCGAAGATCGTGTAGATCACGTACGTGCCGGACAGGTTCCAGTCGGCCAGCGACGGGAAGCTCGCGGTGATGGCCCAGTTGGCGATCCACTGCGCGGACGCGGCGACACCGAGGGCGGCGGCGCGAATGCGGTTCGGGAACATCTCGCCGAGGAAGACCCAGACCACCACGCCCCAGGAGAGGGCGAAGAAGAGGACGAAGACGTGGGCGGCGACGAGGGCGACCCAGCCCTGCGTGGCGGGCAGCTTGCCGTCGACCAGGTGGTACGAGAACGCCCAGGCTTCCAGCGCGAGACCGATGACCATGCCGACCGAGCCGATGAGGGCCAGCGGCTTACGGCCGATCCGGTCCACGAAGATCATGGCGATCACGGTGCCGATGATGTTGATGATCGACGTCGTGAAGGAGTACAGGAAGGAGTCCGTCGGGTCGACACCGACCGACTGCCACAGCGTCGAGGAGTAGTAGAACGCGACGTTGATGCCGACGAACTGCTGGAAGACCGAGAGGCCGATACCGACCCAGACGATCGGCTTGAAGAAGAAGCTGCCACCGAGCAGGTCCTTGAACGAGGACTTGTGCTCGCTCTTCATGGCGTGCTCGATCTCGTTCACGCGGGCGTCGAGGTCGACATCCTTGCCCTCGACCTCGGTGAGGATCTCGCGGGCGCGCTCACGGCGGCCGACGGAGAGCAGGAAGCGCGGGGACTCGGGGATGGCGAAGGAGAGCAGGCCGTAGAGGACGGCCGGGATCACCATGACGCCCAGCATGACCTGCCAGACCTCGAGGCCCATCAGCTTGCCGCGCTGGTCGCCGCCCGCGGCGTTCAGCAGGCCCCAGTTGACGAGCTGGGAGATGGCGATGCCGATGACGATCGCGGCCTGCTGGAAGGAGCCGAGCCGGCCGCGGTACGCGGGCGGGGCGACCTCGGCGATGTAGGCCGGGCCGATGACCGAGGCCATACCGATGGCGAAACCACCGACGATGCGCCAGAAGGCGAGGTCCCACAGCGCGAACGGAAGGGCGGAGCCCACGGCGCTGATGGTGAAGAGCACGGCGGCGATCTGCATGCAGCGGATACGGCCGATCCGGTCGGCTATGCGGCCGGCGGTGGCGGCACCGATGGCGCAGCCGATCAGTGCGATGGCGATGACCTGGGCCAGCGCGGCGGAACCCACGTCATAACGGTCGCGGATGGCCTCGACGGCGCCGTTGATCACGGAGCTGTCGTAGCCGAACAGGAAGCCGCCCATCGCGGCCGCGGCCGCGATGAAGATGACGTGCCCGAGATGTTCGGGGTGAGCCGACCTGGCTCCTGGCTGGGGTGCCTGCGCTGTGCTGGTCACGTGTAACTCCTCGGGCCACGGCAACGCTGCCGGGTGGGGGCGAGCCCTTCCAGGTTCCAGTGGCGCACAACTTGGCGCCACTTACACCTGAAGGTAAAAGCAACGTTGCAGAGACTATGCCTTCAAGTTTCGAAGTCAATACCTAGATGACTGTGACTTAAGAGATAGCGACATGCGGAAGTCGTTCAAGAAGTAAACGCATGCTTAATTGATCTTGGTGGAACGACTACAGAACGGCTAGCGCAGCCGCTGTGAGATGACCTTCGACACACCGTCGCCCTGCATCGAGACGCCGTACAGCGCGTCGGCGACCTCCATCGTGCGCTTCTGGTGGGTGATCACGAGCAGCTGCGAACTCTCCTGGAGCTCTCGCATCAGCCCGATCAGCCGCTGGAGATTGGTGTCATCGAGCGCCGCCTCGACCTCGTCCATGACGTAGAAGGGGCTGGGCCGGGCCTTGAAGATCGACACCAGCATCGCGACGGCCGTCAGCGACCGCTCGCCGCCGGAGAGGAGGCTCAGCCGCTTGACCTTCTTGCCGGGCGGGCGTGCCTCCACGTCCACCCCGGTGGCCAGCATGTCGTCCGGGTCGGTCAGCACGAGCCGGCCCTCACCGCCGGGGAAGAGCCGGGCGAAGACGCCCTCGAACTCACGGGCGGTGTCCCGGAACGCCTCGGCGAAGACCTGCTGGACCCGCTCATCGACCTCCTTCACCACCTTCAGCAGATCGACCCGCGTCTTCTTCAGGTCCTCCAGTTGCTCACTGAGGAACTTGTGCCGCTCTTCCAGCGCCGCAAACTCCTCCAGCGCGAGCGGATTGACCTTGCCGAGCTGCTGGTAGGCACGCTCGGCCGCCTTCAGCCGCTTCTCCTGCTCCGCGCGGTAGAAGGGGCGGGGCTGGTTACGGGGGTGCTCGGGGTCCTCCGGCAGCTCCTCGCCGTCCGCCGGGAGCGAGGGCGGCACCGGCTGGAGCGGACCGTACTCGGCCACGAGACCCTCGGGCTCGACCCCGAGTTCGTCCAGCGCCCTGGCCTCCAACTGCTCGATCCGCAGCCGCTTCTCCGCGCCGAGCACCTCGCCCCGGTGCACCGAGTCCGTCAACTTGTCGAGTTCCGCCTTGAGTTCACGCCCCGCACCGCGCGCGTCCGTCAACTCCCGCTCCTGGGCCGCCTTGGCCGCCTCCGCGCTGTCCCGCTCGCCCTGGGAGCGGCCGAGGGACACCTCGATGTGCGCCAGCAGCTGCCGGGCGCCGTCCGCGACCGCCCCGGCGACGGCCGCCTCGTGGCGCAGCACGGCCCGCCGCCGCTCCGCACGCGCGCGTGCCTCGCGCTCCGCGCGGGCGGCCCGGTCCAGCGAGTCGGCCCGCCCGGCGAGCCCCTTCACCCGCTCCTCGTGCGTACGCACCTGGAGGCGGGCCTCCATCTCGGTCTGCCGCGCGTTGGCGCCGTCGGCGGAGAGCCGGTCGCGTACGGAGGTGTCGGGCTCCTCCTCGGCCGGCATCTCCTCGGCCGTGGCCAGCCGCTCGGCCAGCTCCTCCGCCTCGGCCACGGCCCGCTCCAGCGCCTCCTGGGCGCGGGCGGTGGCCGCGGCCGACCGCTCGGCCTCGCCCGCGGCGCCGCGCGCCTGCCCGGCGAGGCGGCCGAGCTGCTGGGCGACCGTCGACTTCTCCCGGTCGGCGGCCCGCCGCCGCTCCCCCACGTCCTCCACGAGCGCGGCGGCCTCCGCGCGCACCCCGGCCGCGGCCTCCTGGGCCCGCGCCAGTTCCCCGCACCGCACGGCCAGCTCCGCCAGCTCGGCGGCGGCCTCGTCCACGGCGGCCCGCACCTCCAGCAGACTGGGCGCCCCGGCGGAGCCCCCTTCCGCGAAGTGCGCCCCGAGCAGATCCCCGTCGCCGGTCACCGCGACCAGGTCAGGCCGCGCGTGCACCAGCGCCTCCGCCTCCTCCAGCGTCCCCACCACGACGATCCCCCGCAGCAACCGCCGCACGGCGGGCATGACGTCCATGGGCCCACGCACGAGATCGGCGGCGAAGGGGTGCCCTCCGGGGGCCGGTGCGGGGGAACGTCCGCCGCCGCGAGGCCCCGTCGCGCGGGCGTCGGCGGGGGTGTTCCCGGCCGGGCCGCTGCGCTCCGGCCCGGCGGCCGTGGCAGGGAGGCGGCCGCTCCGGTCGGCCTCGGCGAAGGCGGTGCCGGGCGCGGTGGGCGGGTGCTCCTCCTCCGGGCCCCCTGAGACCAGCAGCGACGCCCGGCCCGCCTCCTCCTTCTGGAGGTGGCGGATCGCATCGACCGCGGCCGAGGGGGAGGTGACGGCCAGGGCGTTCGCGGCTGCTCCGAAGGCGGCGGCGAGGGCGGTCTCGTGGCCGGGGGTGATGGTGAGGAGTCCGGCGGCGGGGCCGAGGACGCCGGTGAGGCGGGCGTCCAGCAGGGCGCCGGTGCCGTCCTTGCGGCGCAGACCCAAGGCGAGGACGTCGTGGCGGGCGCGCAGGGCGGCCCGTTCGCGTTCGGCTCCGGTGACGGCCTCGCGGGCGGCGCCGAGCGCGGCCTCCGCCTCGGTCAGCCGGAGCCTGGCCGATGCGTGCCGGTCGGCGAGATCGGCGTCGTCCGCGTCGAGCCCGTCGACCTCGGCCTTCAGCCTCTCGTACTCCTCCTGGGCGTGGACCGCGCGCTCCTGGGCCTCGTCGCGGCCTGCGGCCAGCCGGTCGATCTCGGCCTGGGCGGAGGCGGCGCGGGAGCGGGCGGCGCCCACCTTTCCGGACAGCCGGGCCAGACCCTCGCGGCGGTCGGCGATGGCTCGCGCGACGTCCTTCAGGCGGCGTTCCTCGGCGGTGAGCGCGCGTTCGAGTTCGGCGCGGTGGGCGACCGTGTCCTCCAGGGCGTGCCGGGCCGCCTCCAGGGCGGCTTCCAGCTCGGCCTCCTGCTCCCGGACGCGGGCGGCCTCGCGTTCGAGGTCCTCGGGGTCGCGGCCGCGCCGTTCCTCGGGGGGTGCGGAGGTGGCGCTGCGGACGCGGGCCTCGGCCAGCGAGACGGTGCCGCGCACCCGTTCGGCCAGCTGGGACAGCTCGTAGAAGGTCTGCTGGGCGCGCTGGAGGCGTGGGGCGAGGCGTCGTACCTCGTCCTCGACACGGGCCTCGCGCTGGAGGGCCTCGCGCAGTGCGCGTTCGGCGGTGTCCTTGCGTTCCTTCAGGGCGGCCTCGTCGGCGATCTCGGCGCCGAGGGCCGCGCGGAGCGTGACGAGGTCGTCGGCGAGCAGGCGCAGGCGGGCGTCGCGCAGGTCGGCCTGGATGACGGCGGCCCGGCGGGCGACGGCGGCCTGGCGGCCGAGCGGCTTGAGCTGGCGGCGGAGCTCGTCGGTGAGGTCCTGCACGCGCGCGAGGTTGGCCTTCATCGCGTCGAGCTTCCGCAGCGCCTTCTCCTTGCGCTTGCGGTGCTTGAGGACGCCCGCGGCCTCCTCGATGAAGGCGCGGCGGCCCAGGGGATCGGCGTGCAGGACGGAGTCCAGGCGGCCCTGGCCGACGATGACGTGCATCTCGCGGCCGATGCCGGAGTCGGACAGGAGTTCCTGGATGTCCAGCAGGCGGCAGGTGTCGCCGTTGATCTGGTACTCGCTGCCGCCGTTGCGGAACATGGTCCGCGTGATCGTGACCTCGGCGTACTCGATGGGCAGCGCGCGGTCGGAGTTGTCGATGGTGAGGGACACCTCGGCGCGGCCCAGCGGCGGACGGCCGGTGGTCCCGGCGAAGATGACGTCCTCCATCTTGCCGCCGCGCAGCGACTTGGCGCCCTGCTCGCCCATGACCCAGCTGAGCGCGTCCACGACGTTGGACTTGCCGGAGCCGTTCGGACCGACGACGCAGGTGATGCCCGGCTCGAAGCGGAGCGTGGTCGCCGAGGCGAACGACTTGAAGCCGCGGAGGGTCAGGGCCTTGAGATGCACACAGCCGGACTTTACCGGGCAGGTGCTATCTCACTCCACGAACACTCGCAACCCCACGGTTTCGCCCATGTACACGAAGGGCACACCATTTGTTGAAGGGGCTGAAAGGATGCGCGGGGGAAAGAACTGAGGGACGCCGAAGCGTCCCTGAGGACTCGGACGGACGGGCTTCGCCGTCCGGTCTACTTGAAGCGATGGCCACGGAAGCGGTTGATTCGGGCGGGCCCGACCGCTGCGACTGCTGGCGACGCGGCGATCAGGTGAGCGCAGGCTCCGCCTGGTGTGCGTCGATGCTCTCCATGATCCTGTCCTGAGAAGCGGCAGCCGTCAGCGCGTCGTTCTCCGTCTGGATCCGAGTGAGCTCGGATTCCAGATCCTGTACACGCTGCTGGAGCCGTCGCATCTCGGCGAGGAGTCGCGGGTCGGAGCCGCCGACGTAACCGAGAAGCGCCTTTGCCATGATGGATGGTCCTCCACACTGAGTGACCGACCGAAGCGGTTGGGTCGTGAGGGATTCGCACCCGGCATGCCTGGCACACGCTGGTGTTGCACTGCCGTTCGCCATGCCAAACAGCCAAGATGCGCGGGGCTTTCAGCGTCTCACCAAAAAGTTTGACGGTCAACACGATCACACCCCGTATTGGGGGGCGCACCCGCGGCGCGCGGCCGGTGGACGGCGGCGCTGCTGCTTCTGCGGGGCCCTCGGGGCGTGACGATCAGCTGTACTTCGGGAGCCTGCCACGCCGAGCCGTTCTTGGCAACCACCAGCCTGTTTCCCCTCCGGACCCCCCTCGCGCGGGGGTGCCGGAGGGGGGTCCGGGCGGGGTCGGATCAGCGGATGGCGAAGCCGTCGTATCCGCCGCGCGGTGTGTCCCAGATCTCGGTGACACCGTCGACGCGGCCGGGCGTGTCGGCGCCCTGGAGCCAGTCGAGCAGTCCCTCACAGCCCGCGCGGGGCCCCTCGGCGACCACTTGGACCCGTCCGTCGGCCAGATTGAGAGCAAAACCACTCAGCCCGCCGATCTCCAGCGCCCTGGCACGCGTGAACCAGCGGAAACCCACTCCCTGGACCCGTCCGCGTACCCAGGCGACCAGCCGTACTTCCTCACTCATGGCTGCAACCTAACCGCCGGATGTCCCGCGAGGCACACCCTGCCCCAGTGGCATGCGGTACCGTCCCGGTCCAATGACTCTCATCTAAAACTCACTCGATCGAGTGAGTGGGATCGGCCGGGGGGAATCCGCCGCAACCCGGCGTCGGCCGATCGCGAGAACGAGGAATGGGGCAGGGGCATGGGACGCCATCGACGATCCGGCACAGGGAGCACAGGGCCGGAGTCGTACGAACCCAGGGGTGCGGCGTCGTACCAGCGGCCGCAGGCACACGCCGGGACCGCCACCCGCAGCGCGGACTATCTGTACGCCACCGACGACGAGCGCCGGGCCCTGGAGGCCGACTTCGCCGCCAGGATCGGCACGCCGCAGCGCGGTCACCGGCGGGCCCGCAAGGCCGCCACCCCGGTGCGTACGGGTCTGCTGGGCGTCTCCGCCGCCGTCGCCCTCGGCACGGCGGCCGTGGCCACGGGCGCGGTGCCCGGGCTCCAGAACTACCGGATCGGCGGCACCAGCTCCGGCCCCGGTGAGACGGTGCAGGCGGTGGGCGCCCCCGGCAACGCGGCCAGCGAGCAGGGCGGTTCCACCGGCAGCGCGGACACCCCGAGCACCCCCGGTTCCCCGTCGACGGGCGACCAGCGCACCACGACTCCGGCGGCTCCGGCCCCGTCCGCCCCGGCGTCGGCCCCGACCTCCCAGGCCCCGGCGCCGAAGCCGACCCCGTCCAAGCCGGCCGCCGACCCCGCGCCCGACCCGAAGCCCAGCGAGCCGCAGACCAAGGCCCCGGCTCCGGAGCCGAAGGCGCCGGAGACCTCCGCGCCGGTCACCGCGTCCGCGCAGGCCGTCGCCGAGGCCGAGGTGCTGCGGCTGGTCAACGTCGAGCGGGCGAAGGTCGGTTGCACCCCGGTGGCGGCGGACTCCGCGCTCACCGGGCTGGCCGAGGCGTTCAGCGGCGACATGGCCGCGCGCTCTTTCTTCGACCACACCGACCCGGACGGCGCCACCCCGTGGGACCGCGCCGCGAAGGCCGGTATAACGGGCCTCGGCGGCGAGAACATAGCCCGCGGCCAGTCCGACGCCGCCGCGGTGATGGAAGCCTGGATGAACAGCCCCGGCCACCGCGCCAACATCCTCAACTGCGACTTCAAGACCCTCGGCGTCGGAGTCCACATGGCCACCGGCGGCCCTTGGTGGACCCAGGACTTCGGGTACTGAGGGCGCCGCGGGTCGGAGGGCTCAGCGCCAGCCTTTGCCATCATTCTCCAGTTCCGCGTCAGCGAACATGCGGTCCACGGCGGCCCGAGTCCGGCTACCGCTCGACGGCATCAGGTGCGTGTACGTCCGCAGCGTGAAGCCGGGGTCGTGGTGGCCCAGGTACTCGCTCAGAGCCTTGATGCTCTCCCCCGCGTCTAGGAGCACCCAGGCGTAGAAGTGCCGCAGCGCGTGCACCCCATTTGGCCCGGGCCACCGGCTCGACACCCGAGGCCCGAAGCGTCGACCGCCAGACTCGGTCGCTGAAGCGCGCCAGGTCCAGCAGGAACCCGGCGGTCCCGATGAAGATCAGCGATGCCGTGACGGGGCGGTCCGTCGAGCTTCTTCCAGGGCAGCGTGATCCGCTGCGCCGGGTGGCTCTTGAGGTGACGTGTCAGCGCGCCCTCGGGCGGAGCGAACACGCGTCGGCACAGCCGCAGCAGCTTGAGCGAGGTGGCCAACGCTCTGGAGGTCGAGGAGGGCGCATCGGTCGTTCAGCGTCGGCGCTTGTACCTCGATGAGGACGGCGTGATCGCCCTGTCCACGTCGTGGCTTCCGGGCGAGCTGGCCGAGGCCGCACCTGAACTGATCGTCACCGGGCCGCTGCCGAAGATGACCTTCGGCCTGATCGATGACCGGACGGGCCGTCGCGCGGTCAAGCGACGCGACTCGGTGTCGATCGCGGAGCTTCCGGAGGACGTGGCGCCTTTGCTGGAGCTGGCTCCCGGCACGCCCGTGCTGAGCATGGCCAATCACTACTGGGACCAGAACGGCCAGATCACCAAATACGCGCGGGACTACATGGGGCCCGATCGCGCCCTCGCCGCAGAGTACGACCTCCAGTAAGCCGCCCGGCGCCTGACCTGCCCGGCAGCCCCCGAGTTACGGGTTTCTCTACCTCATCAAGCCCCGGCTGCGCTCCGCCCGCGCTGCGCCGACGCGCGCCCTGGTGTGGGTCGGCCGGCGGCAAGAGGTCAGAACCATGTCGTGGCCGGGGCGGTCGGCTCCACGGCTTTAGACAGCCACTTTGGGGGGAGCCTCGAAGATCATGGCCTCAACGTCGTGCTTCAACGGGCAGGTCCACAGACTGCCCGACGCGCCGGAAGCTTACGGGGCCATGATCACTCCCCCCAAAAGCAGCTCCAGCCCAAAGCCGCTCCACCGACCTTCGACCTGCGCCAGACTAGCGCCGTGTCATATCTCAATAGCCCAACTGCGGTAGCAGCCGTGACGGCAGTATCCACGCTTGCGGCCTCAGGGCTCACTGGATGGATCAGCCTTCTTGTGCAACGTCGGCAGCTTGACTACCAGGCTGTTCAATCGACGGAAGAGCGCGCTGGCCAGCTACAGGAGAGCCGCAGAGAAGAGCGAAAGGCCGCTTACTCCGAGTTCATAACCCAAGCCGTACGGACGGCAGATGCCAATCTGGCAATGTGTCGGTCTGCGGCCAGCGACCCTGACGTCTTCGAACAAGCACGGGCTGAAGCTAAGGCGCACCTTGCCGAGCTATGGCCGATGGTTGCGCTAGTCAACGTCCTCGGCCCTGAGAGACTTGGGAAGCTGGCGGATAAGGTGCCCGCCGCCCTTTTTCGAGAGATGAGGCTTGCAGAGCAGCATCCGGGCGGGGCCTCCGCAGCCACTTCGGAGCTCGCAGACGAGCGTATGCGGGCCACGCGCGCCTTCGCTTCTGCTGCACGAGAACTCATGGAAAGCGCACCTACCTCACAGAGTGCTCAGGCATCGACAAGGCGCACGGGGCCGTTCCTGGGCCGCCCGAGGGAGCAAAACGACGACCAACGTTGACAGTGAACGACGTTAAATCTCTTCGGGTACTGAGGGCGCCACGGGTCAGACGCGGGCGTTCCGTCGTTCCGGCCGGAGTCGCTCCAGCGCCCGCGTGCTCGCGTAAAGGCTCTGGATCACCGACGTAGGCGGCGGTACATTGCCGCCATGATCAACCACCGAAAGGGCAATGCCGCGTAGGCGCCCCTCCGTCGTGCGGGACGATCTCCCCGTGCGCTTCCGCAGGCACTGCCGCGGTTACGAGTTCCCGGCGATCGACAGGCTGTCCGGCGCGTGCGCAGCCCACATTCGCAGGGTCGAACATCGGCGCTTCTGGCTGGGTGCCACGGACAAGGCGTTCTGGGACTGGGCTCGGCTGGCGCACGGCCCGCTCCGCGCGATCGCCGATCCCCGGACCTCGGACCGGTGCGGGATTCCGGAGTGTGGCTGCGATCCGAGCTACTCCCGCGACCATCTCGAAGAGATGATGCATGTTCTCCCCACGAAGTCGGCGCGAGAGCTGCGCCAGCTCGTCCGGGATCTCGACTCCAAGATCCTCCGACGGGCGAGAGTCATCAGCGCCCCCTCCCCCGACCTGCCGTGGTGGCGTCACCAGCTCTAGACCCCTCACCCGCACCCAGCGCCTCGATGCTCTCTCCGCTGGATACGGTGCACGCATGAATTCCGCCGAGTCGGCCTCGACACCCGCCCACCGTGATCCGCTGCTGAACACATTGGCGGAGGCCATGGCGCATCTCGTGGCTGCCGTGGACACCAGCACGGACGAGGAAGCCTCACCGGACGCGGCGGCCAGATGGTTCGAGTATCCGGCGTACCTCTTCGACCGTCTCGACCCGGAGGATCGGCGCCGACTCGCGGACCTGTTCCGCGAAGCGGCCATGCGGGAGCCGCGGGGGCCCTGGCGCGAGGCTCTGCTGGCCGTGCCGGACGGGTTCGGCCTGGACGAGGACGAGGACGAGGGCTAACTGCTGGTTAGTGCAACCTGGTGGTTAGCTCCCTGCTCGCCTACCCTGGGAGGCATGAGCGGGAGTATTCAGGAGCGGGCCGAGGACGGGTTCGACTTCGACGTGTTCGCCCGGGCCTGTCCCTCGCGGGGGACGCTGGAGCATGTCACCGGGCGGTGGGGTGGGCTCGCGCTTAGCGCGCTGTACGAGGGGTCGTTGCGGTTCAACGAGTTGCGGCGGCGGGTGGACGGCGTCAGCGAGAAGATGCTGTCCCAGACGCTCCAGGCGCTGGAGCGGGACGGGCTGGTGCGCCGGGACGCCCAGCCGGTCAACCCGCCCCGCGTGGACTACGAACTCACCGACCTCGGCCGGAAGGTCGCCGAGCGGCTGCTCGCGCTCATCGACTGCGTGGAGGGCGCCATGGACGAGGTCCTCGCCGCCCGCGCCCGCTACGACGAGACGCGCGGCGCCCGCTGACACTTCGGGCAGAAGTAGCTGGACCGGTTCATCCAGGGGCGCCGCAGCATCGGCGTACCGCAGCGGCGGCAGGGCAGGCCCTCACGGCCGTAGGCGTCCAGGGAGCGGTCGAAGTAGCCGGACTCGCCGTTGACGTTGACGTAGAGGCTGTCGAAGCTGGTGCCGCCGACTTCGAGGGCCGCGTTCATCACGTCCCGTACGTGGCCGAGGAGTTCGGCGGTGACCGGGCGGGTGAAGGTGGCCGTGGGGCGCTCGTAGTGCAGGCGGGAACGCCACAGCGCCTCGTCCGCGTAGATGTTGCCGACCCCGCTGATCAGCGACTGGTCCAGCAGGGCGCGCTTGATCGTGGTCCGCTTGCGGCGCAGCGCCTGGTGGAACACCTCGTCGTCGAAGACCGGGTCCAGCGGGTCGCGGGCGATGTGCGCGATCACGTCGGGCAGGCCCTCGGCGGTGTTGTCGTGCAGCGAGAGACCGCCGAAGGTGCGCTGGTCCACGAAGCGGAGCTCGGTGCCGAGGTCGTCGGCGAACCGGACCCGGACCCGGAGGTGCTTCTCGTCCGGTGTCGCGTGCGGCTGCACGAGCAGCTGGCCGCTCATGCCGAGGTGGGCGAGGACGGACTGCCCGGTGTCCGCGAGCGGCAGCCACAGGTACTTGCCGCGCCTGCTGGGCGTCCCGAACCGGTGCCCCTTCAGCCGGTGCGCGAAGTCGTCGGCCCCCGCCAGGTGCCGCCGCACCGCACGCGGATGCAGCACCTCGGCCTCGGCGACGGTACGCCCCTCGACCCATCGCTCAAGACCCCGCCGGACGACCTCGACCTCGGGCAACTCAGGCATCGACAACCCCCTGTGGAAAACCGTGAACCGGGTGGAAGAACCGAGCGCCCGCCCCCGTCGGACGGGGGCGGGCGCTCGGGGACGTGCTGGGTCAGGCGGTGGCGGACGACGGTGCGTCGTCCTGGACGGCCTCGGCGTCACCGGACTCGCCGGTCGCCTTGGCACGCTCGTCCGCGGCGGCCTTGATGGCCCGCCAGGCGGACTCGGCGGCCTGCTGCTCCGCCTCCTTCTTGCTGCGGCCGGTGCCGGTGCCGTACGAGACGCCCCCGACGCGGGCAGCAGCAGTGAAAGTCTTCTCGTGGTCAGGACCGGTCTCCGTGACCAGGTACTCGGGCACGCCGAGCCCCTCGATCGCGGTCAGCTCCTGGAGACTGGTCTTCCAGTCCAGGCCGGCTCCGAGGTTGGAGGACCTGTCGATCAGCGGGTCGAAGAGCCGGTGGACCAGCTCGGACGCCGCATCGAGGCCCTGATCGAGATAGACCGCGCCGATCACCGCTTCCAGGGTGTCGGCGAGGATGGATGCCTTGTCCCGGCCGCCCGTGCCCTCTTCACCACGGCCGAGCCGGATGAAGGAACCCAGGTCGAGGCCACGGCCGACCTCCGCCAGCGCACGCGAGTTGACCACCGCGGCCCGCAACTTGGCCAGCTGGCCTTCGGGCAGGTCGGGGTGGATGCGGTACAGCGTGTCCGTGACGACGAGACCGAGCACGGAGTCCCCGAGGAACTCCAGCCGCTCGTTCGTCGGCAGACCGCCGTTCTCGTACGCGTAGGAACGGTGGGTCAGCGCACGCACCAGAAGGGCGGACTCGACGTGGTAGCCGAGCCGCCCTTCCAGAAGCGTGTGGGACGAGGCCATATTGTCCGCCGGGGCACTCGCACGTCGGCGAGAGCTGTTCATTCCGGCGTCTTCCGCCTTCTTGGCAGTGGACACAGTGCCTCTCACCAGCCCGCTCAGACTTCGAGGACCTGGCGCTTGTTGTAGGTGCCGCAAGACGGGCACGCGATGTGCTGCTGCTTGGGCTCGTGGCAGCGCTCGCACGCAACCAGGGTGGGGACCGCAGCCTTCCACTGCGACCGGCGGTGGCGCGTGTTGCTGCGCGACATCTTCCGCTTCGGAACAGCCACGGCTACTTCTCCTGCTTCTCGTCGGCACGTGCGGATCGAGGCACGTCGCCGCTCATCTCGTCCTTCTCGCCGTCCGACATGGTGTCGGCGAGTCCCTGCAATGCCGCCCAACGGATGTCGGTGGCGTCATGGTGGTGCTCCGGGTCGTCCGTGAGCCGCGCTCCGCATTCGGAGCACAGGCCCTGACAGTCGTCCTGGCACACCGGCTGCATCGGCAGTGCGAGCACCACCGCATCCCGCAGCAGAGGTTCGAGGTCGATCAGACCGTCCTCGATGTACTGCCTGTCCTCGTCGTCCTCGGCGTCGTCGCCCGGTTCCGCGATCACGCGGCCACGGTCGTCGGCGTCAGGGTACGAGAACATTTCCTGGAAGGCCGCTTCGAGCTCCAGCCCGACCGGCTCCAGACACCTTACGCATTCCCCCTTCGCCGATGCACGGGCGGTGCCTGTGACAAGCACCCCTTCCATGACCGACTCCAGACGGAGGTCGAGCTCCAGCGGGGCGCCTTCCGGCACTCCGATGACGCCCTCGAGACCGAGGTCCCGGGGGGCGTCGACCTCACGGGTCAGGCGCTGCATCGCACCAGGCCGCCGGCCCAGCTCGTGGGTGTCGATCACGAGAGGGTTGCGGTGGTCGAGTCGTGCGTTGGAAGCCATTCCTGCTTTCGGTCCGGGCTAGGAGGGACGCCGCCCGTCGGTGTTCCGGGCAGCGGTGATCGCGGGGATACACGCGACCGAACAGCCAGGATACTGGACCTTTCGCTCAGGGCCCAATCGGGTCGGCTACAGCCCGCGGCCCTGCTCGTACGCGCGCAGCTGCTCCGCGCTGATCATGCCGGTGTCGAAGAGGCTGGCCTCGTCCAGGGCGTAGTCCTGCTGGGACTGCTGCCCCTGCTGCTGCCCCTGCGCCTGGTTCGGGTCGTAGCCCGGCTGCTGGGGGTCGTAGCCGTGGAAGGCGCCGTCGGTCTGCGGGGCGTAGCCGTTGGGGGCGGCGTACGGGTCCTGCTGGTAGCCGTACGCCTCCTGCGGGGCGTAGCCGGGCTGCGGGGGGTAGGCCGCAGGGTAGGCGTCGGGCTGCTGGTAGCCGTACGCGTCCTGCTGCTCGTACGCCGGTTCCTGGAACGGTTCCGGGGCCGGGGCCGGGGCGCGCTGGGCCGGGGTGGGCGGGGTGTCCGCCAGGGCGGCGAGGTCGGCCAGGTAGTCGGCGTCGCTGGAGTGCTGGAAGGTCGTGGTGTCGTCCGCGAGGGCGCCGAGGTCGTCGGTGGCGATCCGGCCGTGCAGCTTCTGCCTGCCGCGGTGGACGGCCTCCAGGGTCTTGGCGAGCACCGCCTCGAAGGCGCCGAGCTTGACGTCGACGTAGGCGTCCGCGTCGTGGCGCAGGGTCTCCGGGTCCTGGCTGCGCTCGGGGGCGTCCTCGTCCTCGTAGCCGTGCTCGTCCAGGCCGGGGCCGGTGCCGAGCAGCTTCTCCCGGCCGCGGCCGACCGAGCCGAGGGTCTTGGTGAGGACGACCTCGAAGTTGGCGAGCTTGGAGTCGACGTAGTCGTCGGCGTCCGCGCGGACCTGCTCGGCCTCGGCGCGGGCCTCCGCCAGGATGCGGTCGGCCTCGGCCTGGGAGTGGCGGGCGACCTCGGTACCGGCGATCAGGCTGCCGCGCTCGGCGTGCGCGGTCTCGATGATCCGCTCGGCCTCGGCGCGGGCCTGCTCGACCATCTGCTCACGGCCGCCGATCAGCTCCTGAGCCTGTTCGAGGGAGCCGGGCAGGGCCTGGCGGACCTCTTCGAGCAGCGCGAGCAGTTCGGCCCGGTTGACCACGCAGGAGGCCGACATGGGCATGGACCGGGCACCGGAGACCGCGGAGACGATCTCGTCGAGCTTGTTCTGGACGTCCACCTGGCTCGCCACTCTCTACTGCTGTGTTGGAGACGGACGGGGTCGACTGTACGGCCATGGGGCGGCCGTCCGACACCGGGTGACGGGTTGTCACCACCCACGGTCGCGTCCCCGCGGCTCAGTCCTTCCGGAACCGGTCGCCGAGTGCCGCGAGCACCTGCGGGGGCACCAGGTGGGAGATGTCGCCGCCCCAGGCCGCGACCTCCTTGACCAGGGAGGAGGACAGGAAGCTGTAGGTGGGGTTGGTGGGCACGAACAGCGTCTCGACCCCGGTGAGGCCGTTGTTCATCTGGGCCATCTGGAGTTCGTAGTCGAAGTCGCTCACCGCGCGCAGGCCCTTGACGATGGCGGGGATGTCGCGGTCCTTGCAGAAGTCGACGAGGAGGCCGTGGTGGGCCTCGACGCGGACGTTGGTGTACTCGGCGGTGACCTCGCGGATCAGGTCGATCCGCTCGTCGACGTCGAACAGGCCCTTCTTGGACTTGTTGACCATCACCGCGACGAACACCTCGTCGTACAGACGGGAGGCGCGGGCGATGATGTCGAGGTGTCCGTTGGTGATCGGGTCGAACGATCCGGGACAGACGGCGCGGCGCACTGGAGATCCCTCGCTCTCGGGTCCGGTCATCGTGCGTCTTCGCACGTTGAGGCGGCGCGACCGTACCAAAACGTTCCCTCGCCGTACCGACGGGACCGGATCGGCTCGAACCCCTCCGGCCAGTGGAATTCGCCGCCTCTGGTGCTGCGCTCCACGGTGACGAGGGCTTCCCCGGTCAGCCAGCCCCCGGCGCGGAGTGTGAGGAGGATCTCCCGGAGATCGTCGTCGGAGACGGCGTACGGGGGGTCGAGGAAGACGAGGTCGTACGGCTCGGCGGGGGGTGCGGTACGGATGACTTGTTCCGCTTTGCCCGCGCGGACTTCGGCGCCCGGGAGGCCCAGGTTGCGGACGTTGTCGCGGACGGTCCTCGCGGCGCGGGCGTCGGCCTCGACGAGGAGGGCGTGGGACGCGCCGCGGGACAGTGCCTCCAGGCCGACCGCGCCGGAGCCCGCGTAGAGGTCCAGGACCCGTTCGCCGTTCAGGGGGGTGCCGAGGAGGGACTGCCAGGTGGAGAAGAGGGCTTCGCGTGCGCGGTCGGATGTGGGGCGGGTTCCTGTGCCGGGGGGCACGTCGAGGCGCCGTCCGCCTGCCGTGCCGGCGATCACGCGGGTCATGTGAGGGTCCTTCTTCTGCGGGGGCGTTCTTTTATTTTCGCAGGTGGTGGGGGGTCTTGTGATGCGTTGGCGGGTGCGGGGCCGTTGTGGTTGATCGCGCCCACGCGGCGGAGCCGCATATCGACAGGGCCCCGCGCCCCTGGAGGGAAGTACAGCTCAGCCCTTCTCCAGGTACTGCTCTCTTTCCTCGTCCAAGAGGGCCTGCAGGGCTGTGCGTAGGCCGGGGATGCGCTCCAGCTCCGGGTCCGCCGCCACCACCGCCGCCGCTTCCTCCCTCGCCTCGGCGATGATCTCCTCGTCCTCGATGACCTCCAGGACGCGGAGGCTGGTGCGGGCGCCGGACTGGGCCTGGCCGAGGACATCGCCTTCGCGGCGCTGTTCGAGGTCGATGCGGGAGAGCTCGAAGCCGTCGAGGGTGGAGGCGACGGCGTTGAGGCGCTGGCGGGCGGGGCTGGCCTCGGGCATCTCGCTGACCAGCAGGCACAGTCCGGGGGCCGAGCCTCGGCCGACGCGGCCGCGCAGCTGGTGGAGCTGGGAGACGCCGAAGCGGTCGGCGTCCATGATGACCATCGCGGTGGCGTTGGGGACGTTGACGCCGACCTCGATGACGGTGGTGGCGACCAGGACGTCCGTCTCCCCGGCGGCGAAGCGGCGCATCACGGCGTCCTTGTCGTCGGGGTGCATCCTGCCGTGCAGCACCTCGACCTTGAGTCCCTGGAGCGGGCCCCGGGCGAGCTGGTCGGCGATGTCGAGGACGGCGAGCGGGGGGCGTTTGTCGCCCTCGGTGGCCTTCTTCTCGGCGGCGCTCTCGTCCTCGTCGCCGATGCGGGGGCAGACGACGTACGCCTGGTGGCCGTTCTCGACCTCCTCGCGGACGCGTTCCCAGGCGCGGGCGAGGAAGTGGGGCTTGTCGGCGGCCGGGACGACATGGGTGGCGATCGGGGAGCGGCCCGCCGGGAGCTGGTCCAGGACGGAGGTCTCCAGGTCACCGAAGACCGTCATGGCGACCGTGCGCGGGATCGGGGTGGCCGTCATGACGAGCAGGTGCGGGGGCTGTTTGCCCTTGCCGCGCAGGGCGTCGCGCTGCTCCACGCCGAAGCGGTGCTGTTCGTCCACGACGACCAGGCCGAGGTCGTGGAACTGGACCTTGTCCTCGATGAGCGCGTGGGTGCCGATGACGATGCCCGCCTCACCGGTGACGATGTCCAGCAGCGCCTGACGGCGGGCGGCGGCCCCCATCGACCCGGTCAGCAGCACCACCTTGGTCCCGTGCTCGGACCCGCCCAGCAAGCCGCCCTCGGCCAGATCCCCCATCATCTCGGTGATCGACCGGTGATGCTGCTGCGCGAGCACCTCGGTGGGCGCCAGCATGGCCGCCTGCCCCCCGGCGTCGACGACGGCGAGCATGGCGCGCAACGCCACCATTGTCTTGCCCGAACCCACCTCCCCCTGGAGCAGTCGGTGCATCGGGTGGGCGGTGGCGAGGTCGGTGAAGATCTCGGCGGAGACGCGTTGCTGGCCGTCGGTGAGGGTGAAGGGGAGGCGGGCGTCGAAGCTGGTGAGGAGGCCGTCGTCCTGGGGGCGGCGGGGGACGGCGGGGAGCTGGGTGTCGGCGTAGCGGCGGCGGGCGAGGGCGACTTGGAGGACGAACGCCTCGTCCCACTTGAGGCGGGCGCGGGCGTCGGCGATGTCGGCCTTGGTGGCGGGGCGGTGGATCTTGACCAGGGCCTCGGGCAGCTCGACCAGGCCACGGCCCTCGCGCAGGGAGCCGGGGAGCGGGTCGACGGCTTCCTGGACGCTGGGCAGCACGGTCTGCACCGCCTTGCCGATCTTCCAGGACTCCAGCTTGGCGGTGGCGGGGTAGATCGGGATGAGGGAGCCCGCCCAGCTCTCCACGGCCTCGTCGCCGTCCTCGGCGTCCTTGTCCAGCAACTCGTAGGCGGGGTGGGCGAGTTGGAGGCGGTGGTTGAAGACGGAGACCTTGCCGGAGAACATCGCGCGGGTGCCCGGCAGGAGTTCCTTGTGGGGCTTGTGCACGCCGTTGCCGAAGAAGACGAGCTGGAGGCGGCCGCTGCCGTCGGTGATGGTGACCTCGAGCCGCTGGCCCTTGCCGCGCGGGGCGCGGGAGGAGGCGAAGGTGTGCAGCCGGGCGTCGGCAACCTGGGCGACCACGGTGACGTGCTCGTCCATGGGGAGATCGGCGAGGTGGGTGAGCTGGCCGCGCTCCTCGTATCTGCGGGGGTAGTGGTGCAGGAGGTCGCCGACGGTGTGCAGGCCGAGGTTCTCGGCCATCACCTTCGCGGTGGCGGGACCGAGCACCTTCTTCAGGGGTTCTCGCAGTGCGGGCACGAGATCCATTGCACACCACGCCACCGACATCGCCGTACAGGTGCCCCGCCCGGTCCCGGTGAGATCCCCGAAATCCCTGGTCAGCTCGGGCCTTCGGCCCTAGGATGACGCGCCTCCGGCCATCCCCCGCGGTCACCGCCCCCACGGCATCCGACCGCCCGACCCCGCGCCGCGCGAAGCTCCCCCCCACCGGCGCCGTGACGATGGACTCCCAGACCTCCCAGTCATCCCCGGCTTCCGAGCCCGCCCCTCCGCACACCTTCCAGGTCGACCTGCGTGGTCTGGTGGACCTGCTCTCCCAGCATCTGTACTCCAGCCCGAAGGTCTACCTGCGCGAGCTGCTGCAGAACGCCGTGGACGCCGTCACCGCCCGGCGGGCCGAGGAGCCCGGCGCCCCGGCGCGGGTGCGGCTGTTCCCGGACGGGCGGGGCGGGCTCCGGGTGGAGGACAGCGGGATCGGGCTCACCGAGGCGGACGTGCACACCCTGCTGGCGACCATCGGCCGCAGTTCCAAGCGGGCGGAGGGCCTGGAGGAGACCCGCTCGGGGTTCCTGGGCCGGTTCGGCATCGGGCTGCTGGCCTGCTTCGTGGTCGCCGAGCGCATCCGTGTGGTCAGCCGCAGCGCCCGTACGCCCGGCGCGGCGCCGGTGGAGTGGACGGCCGCGGACGACGGCTCGTACACCGTGCGCACGCTGCCGGACTCGGCGCGGCCGGAGCCGGGCACGACCGTGCACCTGGTGGCGCGGCCGGGTGCGGGCGAGTGGCTGGCGCCCGCGCGGGTGCGCGCGCTGGCGCGGGACTTCGGTTCGCTGCTGCCGTACGACGTGCGGGTGGACGACGAGCCGGTCACGGATCTCCCGGCGCCCTGGGACCGCCCCTGGCCGAGCCCGGTGGAGCGGCGGGCGGCGCTGGAGGCGCACTGCCGGGAGCTGTTCGGCTTCACGCCGCTGGACGCGATCCCCCTGGACGTGCCGCTGGCCGGGGTGCGCGGGGTGGCGTACGTGCTCCCCTCTGCGGTGAGCCCGGCACAGCGGGCCACGCACCGGGTGCACCTGAAGGGCATGCTGCTCACCGAGCGGGCCGAACAGCTGCTGCCGGACTGGGCGTTCTTCGTGCGCTGTGTGCTGGACACGGACACGCTGCGACCCACCGCGTCGCGCGAGGCGCTGTACGAGGACGAGACGCTGGCCGGGGTGCGTGAGGCGCTGGGCGAGCGGGTGCGGGACTGGCTGACGGGGCTCGCGGCGGGTGCCCCGGAGCGGCTGTCGGCGTTCCTGGCCGTGCACCATCTCGGGGTGCGGGCGCTGGCCCGGCACGACGCCGAGATGCTGCGGGTCATGCTGCCGTGGCTGCCGTTCGAGACCAGTGACGGGGAGCTGTCGCTGGCGGAGTTCGCGCGGCGGCACCCGGTGGTGCACTTCACCCGGAGTGTCGAGGAGTTCCGGCAGGTCGCGCCGATCGCCGCGGCGCAGGGCGTCGGGGTGGTGAACGGGGGCTACACCTACGACAGCGAGCTGGTGGAGGCGCTGCCGTCGGTGCGGCCGGGCACGGTGGTCGCGGAGCTGGACGCGGACACGGTGACCGCGCATCTGGACGCGGTGGACCCGGCGGCGGAGCTGGCGTTGTCCGGCTTCCTGGCGGCCGCGCGGGCCAGGCTCGATCCGCTGGACTGCGATGTGGTGCTGCGGGCGTTCCACCCGGTGTCGGTGCCCGCGCTGCATCTGGACGACCGGTCGGCGCGGCACGAGCGGGCGCGGGCGGAGGCGGAGGAGCAGGCGGACGACCTGTGGGCGGGCATCCTGGGCTCGCTGCGCGGCACCGCCCCGCGTGCCCGGCTGGTGCTGAACCATCTCAACCCGCTGATCCGGCGCGTCGGTTCGCTGACCGACCCGGAGCTGACGGGCACGGCGGCCGAGGCGCTGTACGGGCAGGCGCTGCTGCTGGCGCACCGCCCGCTGCGGCCGGCCGACTCGGCGTTGGTGAACCGGGCGTTCGCCGCACTGCTGGACCGGGCGGCGCCCGGGGAGAACGAGGGACGATGAGCCGGATCATGGACTTCGAGGCGCTGCGGCAGGCCATGGCGGAGAACGCGGAGCGGCCGGAGGGCCCGGCACGCAACGCGCGCGCGGAGGAACTCCTCACCGAGGCCGAGAAATTGGACATCCCGCTCGCGGTGATCGAGGCGCTCGGCCACCAGGTGAAGGTCTACAACTACAGCTCGGAGAAGGACCGGGTGTTCGTGCCGTTCGCGCGGCTGCTGCGGATGTGGGACGAGCGGCCGGAGGACTTCGACGCTTACGAGGCGCACGCGCTGCACTGGACGTTCAAGTGGATGACCGCGGGCATGCTGGGCCAGCCGCACGTCCCGCTGGCGTCGGTGGAGAACTGGCTCGGCGAGATGGAGCGCCGCTACCGGATCGCCGGGTACTCGGAACGGGCGGTGCGCGCGGCCGAGTTCGGCATCGCCTCGCACGTCGGGGACCGGGCGCGGGCGGAGCGGGCGTACGCGGCGTGGCTGGCCGCCGACCGGGACGACATGGCCGACTGCCACGCCTGCGAGCTGCACGGGCAGGGCGGCTGGCAGGTGCGGTCGGGCCGGGACGCGGCGGCGCTGGAGCTGTGGGCGCCGGTCCTGGAGGGCGAGTTCACGTGCGCGCACGAGCCGCACGGGGTATTGGCCCGCTCGCTGGTGCCGCTGCTGCGGCTGGGCCGGGTGGCGGAGGCAAGCGCCCATCATCTGCGCGGCATCAGACTGGTGCGGCCGATGGAGAGCATGCGGGACGCGTACGCCGCCCATGTGGAGTTCTGCGCGCTGAGCGGGAACGAGGCACGTGGTCTGGAGCTGCTGGCGGAGCGGCCCGCGTACTTCACGGACACCGGGCATCCGCGCAGCCTGCTGGAGTTCCTGGCCGTGGTGACGCTGTTGATGGACCGGCTGACCGCGCTCGGTCTGGGCGCCCGGGAGGTGCCGGGTCCGGCCGGGCGGACGTGGACCGCGCGGGAGCTGGCCGCGCACGCGCGCGTGGAGGCGCTGGAGCTGGCGGCGCGGTTCGACGCGCGCAACGGCACCTCGCACATCGGTGACCTGACCCGCGCCACGATGGACGCCGAGCCCCTGGCGGAGCGCCTGCCGCTGGGCGTGCGGACGGCTCCGGCACCGGCTCCGGCGGCCGAGGAGGTCCCGGAGGAGGAGCCGGGGGTGCCCGAGCTGCTGGCGCGGGCGCGGCGGCTGTCGGAGACCCTCCAGCCGGACGCCCCGCAGGCGTGGGCGGCCCTCGCGCGGGCCACCGACGGCGCCGGACTCGACGCACGCGCGCGTGCCGAACTGGCCGACAACCAGGCGATGGTCCAGGGCCCCGACGGCATCCCGCTCTTCGAGGAGGCCGCCGCCCTGTACGCGGAGGCGGACGACCCCGGCGAGGCCCTCGCGGCACGCGCGCGTGCGGCGTACGTACGCGCCCTGAGCGGCGAGGCGGACGCGGCGCTGAAGACTGTCGACGCCCTGTACGACGAGGTGCTCGCGCGGTACGCGGAGGAGGCGACCGGCCCCCGGCAGACGGCGGGCGTACTGATCAGCCGGGCCCGCGTGCTGATGCGGTGCGTGCACGAGGGCGCCCCGGCGGAGGAGGCGGAGCGGGCCGCGCGGGAGGTGCTGGCGTTCGTCGGCGGCCGTACCGGGGACGACGTACGGCTGGTGGCGCGCGGGGCCGAGGCGCGGGCCATGCTGGCGGAGCTGGCCGAATTGGGCGGGGATCTGTCCCGCGCGGCCGACCTGTTCCGGCGGGCGGCGGCCGAGTACACGGGCGCGGGGCTGCCTTGGTTCGCGGTGGAGTACGAGGCGCGGGTGGGGGCGCTCTCCCAGCACCTCGGGGAGCCCGCCGAGGCCGAGCGGGCGCTGCGGTCGGCGCTGGAGCACGGCGGAGCGTATCTGGAGCCGACCGGGCGGGCCCAGCTGCACCTGCAGCTTGCCGAGCTGATCGGGGCGCGGGACGGCACCGAGGAGGCGGCCGGGCACGCTCTGCAGGCCGCGCACTGGGCTGACGAGGCGGGCGAGAGCGGCACCTTCGGCGCCTGGGCCCGGCATCTGCTGGGCGGGCTGCTGCTGCGCCAGGGGCGCTGGACGGAGGCGGCCGAGGTGCTGGAGTCGGCGCTCGCCGAGCTGTCGGCCGAGGTGCACGGGGACGGCGCGCTGGTGCAGACCCGCTGGTGGCTCGGGGACTGTCTGAGCGAGCTGGGCGAGCACCGGGCGGCGGCCGAGCACCGGCTGCTGGCGGCGGAGATGGCCGAGCAGTGGCCGGAGCAGCAGGACCACGCGACGCTGGCGCACCTGGCGGGCCAGTCCCTCGCCGAGGCGGACCTCCCTGCGGAGGCGGACCGCGCCTATGTGCGCGCGGGCGAGCTGTGGGAGGCGCTGGGCAACCCGTACTTCACCGTGCGCGCGCTGCGGGCCCGCGCCTGGCTGGCACCCCGGCTGGAGGCGGGGGTGCCAGGGGCGCGGGCGCTGATGGCGCGGGCCGTGGAGGTGTGCGGGAAGGCGCTGGCGGAGGCGGACGACCCGCTGGAGCGGGCCCGGCTGACCGAAGAACTCGCGCACACGCACCGCCAGTTCGGCGAACTCCTGGCCGCGGTGGCACAGGAGCGCGAGGAGGCGCTGGCGGAGCTGGAGCGGTCGGCCGCGCTGTTCGCCACGCTCGGCGCGGACGGTCTGCACGGCCGCACCGGCGCCGAACTGGCCGCCGCCGCGCTGGAGGCCGAGCTGGGCCGGACGGCCGAGGCGCGGGCACGCGCGCGTGCCGTGCTCGCGGCATACGAGGGGGCCGACGAGGGCGCCGACGGCGCGGACGACACCGTCCGGGTCCGGCGCGAGACGGCGGCCCGCCTGCTGGACGGGGAGTGACCCCGGCCCCTCACTCAGCTCACTCCACGCCGATGAGCAGCAGGGAGCCCTGCCTACCGCCCCGGTAGACCACGGTGTCGACGGCGAGGTAGGACTCGCGGACGCGGGCTTCGAGGCGGTCGGCGACCGTCTCGGGGGCCTCGTCGCCGACGACCAGGGTGACCAGTTCGCCGCCCGCCTGGAGCATGCGGTCGAGCACGGTCTCGGCGGTGCCGGTGAGATCCGGGCCGATCACGGCCACATCGCCGTCGATCAGCCCCAGTACGTCCCCGGCCTGGCAGATCCCGGCCGTCGTCCAGGACTGGCGCTCGGCGACGAGGAACTCGGCGTACCGGGTGGCGCCCGCGGCCGAGGTCATCTGGACCACGTCCTCGTCGAACCGCCGGTCCGGCGCGTGCACGGCGAGCGCGGCGATGCCCTGGACCGCCGAGCGGGTGGGGATCAGCGCGACCCGGACGCCGTCGGCGCGGGCCTGCTCGGCGGCCACCGCCGCCGTGTGCCGCAGTTCGGCGTCGTTGGGCAGCAGGACGACCTCGCGGGCGTGCGCGCGCCGGAGGGCCTGGGCCAGCTCGCCGCTGGCGGGCGGTTCACCGGGGCGGGCCAGGACAGTGGTGGCGCCCGCCTCGGCGTACAGCCCGGCCAGCCCCTCACCGGGCACCACGGCGACGACGGCCCGCTGCGCCCGCTCGCGCGGCGGCCGCTCCCCGCCCGCGTGGACGTCGTCGGCGGCGAAGTGGGTGATCCGGACGCGGTACGGGCGCCCGGCCTCGATGCCCGCCTCCACGGCGGCTCCGGCGTCGTCGACGTGCACATGGACGTTCCAAAGCCCGTCGCCGCCCACCACGACGAGCGAGTCACCGAGGGCGTCGAGCCGTTCCCGGAGCCGGGCGACGGCCGTGTCGTCGGCCTCCAGGAGGTAGATCACCTCGTAGGCGGGGCCGCCCTCCCCCACGTGCTCCGGCGCCTCCGGGCAGCTCTCGGCCTCGGCGGACCCGGCGTACGTCTCCTCGGGCACCGCCTCCCCGGTGAGCGCCTCCACCAGGGCGGCCAGCATCGTCACCAAGCCGCGTCCGCCCGCGTCCACGACCCCGGCGCGGCCGAGCACGGCCAGTTGCCGCGGGGTGGCGGCCAGGGCGGCCCGCGCTCCCTCGTAGGCGGCCAGCGCGACCGTCCCGCAGTCACCCTCGGCTCCGTCGGCCGCGTCGGCGGCGGCCGAGGCGACGGTGAGCACGGTGCCTTCGACGGGGTGGGCGACGGCCTCGCGGGCGGCGTCGGCGGCCCGGCGCAGGGCCAGGCGCAGACCGTCGCCGTCGGCGTGAGGCGCGTCACTCGTACCGGGGGCGGCGAGCACCTGGGCCATGCCGCGCAGCAGCTGGGCGAGGATCGTGCCGGAGTTGCCGCGGGCGCCGATGAGGGCGCCGTGGGCCATGGCCCGCAGGGCTTCGGCGAGAGAGGGTCCGTGGGCCCCCCGGGCCGTCCCGGCCGCGTCGTCCGGTTCGTACCCGGCGAAGACCGCCTCCACGGCAGTCGAGGCCGATTCCACCGTCAGATAGAGGTTGGTGCCGGTGTCCCCGTCGGCGACGGGATAGACGTTGATCGCGTCGATCTCCTCGCGTGCGAGGCCCAGCGCCCGCAGCGCCAGAGCGCACCAGGACCGCACCGCGAGAGCATCGAGGAATGTCTGCGGCACCTGCGCCACCTGCGCCTCCCTGTGGCTGGACGTGGGACGCAGCGTAGACCGTGGGACGGTGTCCACCGCGGGAGGGCCGGGCACGGGGGGCCGGGCCGCCATGGTAGTTTCGTTGTACCGAAGCAGTCGTTGTATGCTGCTCCGGTTGCCCGATCCCGATCGGGCCATTCCCCCTGGCAGCGCCACTCAAGATCTCAGATCTCCTGATCTGGGTCCCGGCATGCCGGGATCCACCGTAAGTGCATCTGAAGTCTTTGGAGTGACCCGTGGCTGCCAACTGCGACGTCTGTGGCAAGGGGCCGGGCTTCGGCAACAACATCTCGCACTCGCACCGCCGTACGCCCCGTCGCTGGAACCCGAACATCCAGCGCGTTCGTACTGTGGTCGGCGGGACGCCGAAGCGCGTGAACGCTTGCACCTCGTGCATCAAGGCCGGCAAGGTCTCGCGCTGACGCACCTCCCCCGAGCTCTGAGCGAGCAGGGGGTGCCCCCCGTCGCGCGCGGCCATAGTCGGTTGCTGTGAAGAGCCGGTCCACCTCGTGTGGACCGGCTCTTCGCGTTGCCCGCGCAGGCTTCAGAAGCGCCAGCCGTGGTCCACGGGGCCGATCCCGGCGCCGAGTGCGAAGCCGTGGGCGATCGCCCCGGTGACGTACTCCTTGGCCGCCGTGACGGCCTCCGGTACGGGCAGGCCCTTCGCCAGCTCCGAGGCGATCGCGGAGGCGAGGGTGCAGCCGGTGCCGTGAGTGTGCCGGTTGTCGTGGCGCGGGGCGCGCAGCCGGAACTCCTGGTCGCCGTCGGTGAGCAGGTCCACGGCCTCCCCGGTGAGATGACCGCCCTTGATCAGCACCCACTGGGGCCCGTAGGCCAGTACGGCTTCCGCCGCCGGGCGCAGATCATCCTCCGAAGTGACCTGGAATCCTGTGAGTTGGGCCACTTCGTCCAGGTTCGGGGTGGCCACGGTCGCCACCGGGAGCAGCCGGGTGCGCACCGAGTCCAGGGCGGAGGCGGCGAGCAGCGGGTCGCCGTGCTTGGAGACGCCCACCGGGTCCACCACGACGGGCGCGTCCGTGCCGGAGATCAACTCCGCGACCGCCTCGACCAGTTCCGCCGAGGCCAGCATGCCGGTCTTCACGGCCTGTACGCCGATGTCGTCCACCACGCTGCGGTACTGCGCCCGCACCGCCTCCACCGGCAGCTCCCAGGCGCCCTGCACGCCCAGGGAGTTCTGCGCGGTCACGGCCGTGATCACGCTCATCCCGTGCACGCCGAGCGCCAGCATCGTCTTCAGGTCGGCCTGGATGCCCGCTCCGCCGCCGGAGTCCGAGCCGGCCACCGTGAGGACGCGTGGCGGCGCCTGCCCGGCGGGCCTCACTCCGGGTCCCCGAAGTGGTCCCAGCCGCCCGTGGCGGTCCAGGGCGCCCCGTCCACGGTCACCTGGGGCAGCGCCGAGGGGTTGAGGACCTCGCCGATGACCTTCCAGCGGGCCGGGAGCTTGGTGTCGGGCGGGAAGGTCGCCACGATCGCGTGGTCCTCTCCCCCGGTCAGCACCCACTGCAGCGGGTCCACCCCGACCGCCTGCCCGATGTCGTTCATCTGGGTGGGGATGTCGATCGCGCCGGAGCGGATGTCGATCCGCACCTTGCTGGCCTCCGCGATGTGCCCGAGGTCCGCGATCAGTCCGTCGCTGACGTCGCACATCGCGGTCGCGCCGAGCGCGGCGGCCGCCGGACCCGCGTGGTACGGCGGCTCGGGGCGGCGGTGCGCCTCCACGAAGGCGCGCGGCGAGCGGAAGCCCCGCGACAGCACCGCGTACCCGGCGGCGGACCAGCCCAGCCAGCCCGTGACGGCCACCAGGTCGCCCGGCTGCGCGCCGGAGCGGGTCACCGGCTCCTGGTTGCGCAGATCGCCGAGCGCGGTGATCGACACCATGATCGTGTCGCCGCGTACGACGTCCCCGCCGACCACGGAGGCGCCCGCGACCTGGCACTCGTCGCGCAGGCCGTCCATCAGCTCGGTGGGCCAGGTCACCGGGAGTTCGGCCGGGACGACCAGGCCGAGCAGCAGCGCGGTGGGCACGGCGCCCATGGCGGCGATGTCCGCCAGGTTCTGGGCGGCGGCCTTGCGGCCCACGTCGTACGCCGTGGACCAGTCGCGGCGGAAGTGCCGGCCCTCCAGCAGGATGTCGGTGCTCGCCACCACCCGGCGGTCCGGGGCGGCGACCACGGCGGCGTCGTCACCGGGGCCGACCCGGACCGCCGGGGTGGTGGTGAGACGGGAGGTCAGCTCCCGGATGAGCCCGAACTCACCAAGCTCACCCACTGTGCCCTTCATGGCCTCAAGCCCTTCTGTACCTGTCCCGTGCCCGGTCGCGCGTCATCAGTGTCCCCGATACGGTCGAGGGAGCCGTCAACTTCCGTCGTGCCCGCACCCCGGCACGCGTGCGCCGTTCCCCAGGGTCTCCCCCTGGAGAGCGGCGACGCGATACCGTGGCGTTCCTCTTCCCCACATGATCCTCGTGGCCGCCCTGGAGGTTCCGTGGTACAGGCGTACATCCTGATCCAGACCGAGGTCGGCAAGGCCTCGACCGTCGCCGAGACGATCGGCCAGATCCCTGGTGTGATCCAGGCCGAGGACGTGACGGGACCCTATGACGTCATCGTGCGCGCCCAGGCCGACACCGTCGACGAACTGGGTCGCATGGTGGTCGCCAAGGTCCAGCAAGTGGACGGCCTCACACGCACCCTGACCTGCCCGGTCGTGCATCTGTAGCCCCCGTCTACCCTTGGCCGGTGAACTTCTTCCGTCACCGGTCCCTCGGCCTGCTCGCGCCCGCGCTGCTGATCGCGGTCGCGGGCTGTTCCACGGCGGACGACGGCGCCGCGGTCGCGGCTCCCCGCCCCGACGCGCGCACCGCCCCCCTGTGCCTGCGTCTGGACGAGGCGCTGCCCGAGAAGGTGGACGGCCGGCACCGTGACGACCCCCGGCCCGCCTCCCGCTACACGGCGGGCTGGTCGGGCCCGGCGATCATACTGCGCTGCGGGGTGGTCCGGCCGCCGAAGATGACCGACCCCAAGGTCGCCCAGGGCCACGACCCCGACGCGCTGGCGGGCGGGGTCGACGGCGTGGACTGGCTGATGGAGAAGCGGGACGACGGTTCCGCGCGC
The DNA here is from genome assembly GCF_044747085.1 of Streptomyces sp. NPDC090119. Lineage (NCBI taxonomy): Bacteria > Bacillati > Actinomycetota > Actinomycetes > Kitasatosporales > Streptomycetaceae > Streptomyces > Streptomyces sp. NPDC090119. Next base: position 83,188 of record NZ_JBIVDK010000003.1, read on the forward strand.
TTCACCACCGCGAATCGCCGCGCCTATGTGGAGGTGACGCTGCCGAAGGAACTGTCCGGCCCGGACGACTCGACGGCGGTCCTGGTCGACCTGGCCCCGGCCGTGAAGAAGGCGATCCCCGAGGGGATCGCCTCCATGCGGTGATGACGTGCGCGGTGCTGACGTGCCGTACTAGCGCAGCCCGGTCGGGCGGCGCAGCGCAGCCTGGATGAGGCGGTCCACCAGCTCCGCGTAGCCGATGCCGGACGCCTCCCACATCTTCGGGTACATCGAGATGGGGGTGAAGCCGGGCAGCGTGTTGATCTCGTTGATGACGAACTCGCCGTCGTCGGTGAGGAAGAAGTCGGCGCGGACCAGGCCCTCGCAGGACGCCGCCTCGAACGCCTCGATGGCCAGCCGCTGGAGTTCCGCGGTCTGCTCGTCGGTGAGCGGGGCCGGGACGACACCGGGCGTGGAGTCGATGTACTTGGCGTCGAAGTCGTAGTACGCGTGCGCGCTGGGCGGCGGGATCTCGGCCGGTACGGAGGCGCGCGGGCCGTCCTCGAACTCCAGGACACCGCACTCGAGCTCGCGGCCGGTCAGCGCGGCCTCCACGATGATCTTCGGGTCGTGGCGCTGGGCCTCGGTGATGGCCTCGTCGAGACCGGCCAGGCCGTCGACCTTGGTGATGCCGATGGAGGAGCCCGCGCGGGCGGGCTTCACGAACAGCGGCCAGCCGTGCTCACCGGCGAAGTCCACGATCCGCTTGCGGGCGGCGGACTCGTCCCGCTGCCACTCGCGGGGCCGGATCACCAGGTACGGGCCGACCTTGAGCCCGAAGGAGGTGAACACCCGCTTCATGTAGTCCTTGTCCTGGCCGACGGCCGAGGCGAGGACGCCCGAGCCGACGTAGGGCACACCGGACAGCTCCAGCAGACCCTGGAGGGTGCCGTCCTCGCCGAAGGGGCCGTGCAGCACCGGGAAGACGACGTCGACCTCGCCGAGCGCCTTGGGCACCGCGCCGGGCTCGCTGTAGACGACCTCGCGGTTGGCCGGGTCGACCGGGAGCACCACTCCGCCCTCGGTGGACTCCGCCACGTCCAGCACCTCCGGGGTGCGGCGGTCGGCGATGGCCATCCGCTCCGGCTCGTCGGCCGTCAGCACCCAGCGGCCGTCACGGGTGATGCCGATCGGCAGGACGTCGTACTTGGTCCGGTCGATGGCGCCCAGGACGGCACCCGCGGTGACGGTGGAGATCCCGTGTTCGGAGGAGCGGCCGCCGAACACGACGGCCACACGCGGCTTGCGGGGCTGCGACGCAGGGTTCTGGGGGAGGTTCTCGGTGCTCATATCGCGTTGAGAGTACCCGTTGGTAGGGCCCCCGGACAGCGTCGACCCGGCGGGTTCGCTCAGCGTCGCTCGGGCTTCGCGCTGCGCGACATCAGCTCCTTGAGCGCGACCACGGGCGGCTTCGCGTCGTGCACGATGCCGACGACCGTCTCGGTGATCGGCATGTCGACGCCGTGCCTGCGGGCCAGATCCAGCACGGACTCGCTGGACTTGACGCCCTCCGCGGTCTGCTTGGTGACCGCGATGGTCTCCTGGAGCGTCATGCCCTTGCCGAGGTTGGTGCCGAAGGTGTGGTTGCGGGACAGCGGCGAGGAGCAGGTCGCCACCAGGTCGCCGAGTCCGGCGAGACCGGAGAAGGTCAGCGGGTCGGCACCCAGGGCCATGCCGAGCCGGGTGGTCTCGGCGAGGCCACGCGTGATGAGCGAACCCTTGGCGTTGTCGCCCAGTCCCATGCCGTCCGCGATGCCGACGGCGAGACCGATGACGTTCTTGACCGCGCCACCGAGTTCGCAGCCGATGACGTCGGTGTTGGTGTACGGCCGGAAGTACGGGGTGTGACAGGCCGCCTGGAGCCGCCGGGCGACCTCCTCGTCGGTGCATGCGACCACGGCGGCGGCGGGCATCCGGGCGGCGATCTCCCGGGCCAGGTTGGGTCCGGTGACCACGGCGATCCGCTCGGGGCCGACCTTGGCGACGTCCTCGATGACCTCGCTCATCCGCATGGCGGAGCCGAGTTCGACGCCCTTCATCAGGGAGACGAGCACGGAGTGCGGGGCGAGCAGCGGGGCCCAGTCGGCGAGGTTGGCGCGCAGCGTCTGGGAGGGGATGGCCAGGACGACGAAGTCGGCGTCCCCCAGCGCCTCGGCGGCGTCGGAGGTGGCGCGCACGCCCGGGGGAAGCTCGACGCCGGGCAGGTAGCCGGGGTTGGTGCGCGTGGAGTTGACCGCTTCGGCGACTTCGGCGCGGCGGGCCCACAGGGTGACCTCGCAGCCCGCGTCGGCGAGGACCACGGCGAACGCGGTGCCCCAGGAGCCGGTGCCCATGACGGCGACCCGGACAGGCGTGCTCACTTGCCGCTTCCCCCTTCGGTGGCGGTGGGCGTGACCTCGGCGGCGGGCGCGGGCACCGTGTCCTGGCCCTGCCCCTCGCCGGACTGGACCAAGTGGCCGGAGCCGGTGACCTGGCCGGACTGGGCGCGGGTGCGGCGGCGCTGCTCGATCCGCTCACGGCGCGGGTCGTAGGGCACGGCGGGCGCCTTCTCGCCGCGGATCTCCTCCAGCTGGCGGGTGACGGCCGCCATGATGACCTCGGTGGCCTCCCGCAGGACGTCGGCGGTCATCTCCTTGCCGTAGAACGGGGAGAGGTCCACCGGCGGCCCGGCCAGGACGTGGTGGGTCTTGCGCGGGAGGAGATGGGGCTTCTTCGCGTAGGGCGGCAGGAGTTCGTTGACGCCCCACTGGGCGACCGGGACGACCGGGCACCGGGTCTCCAGGGCCACGCGGGCGGCACCGGTCTTGGCGGTCATGGGCCAGCCGTCGGGGTCGCGGGTCAGGGTGCCCTCGGGGTAGAAGGCGACGCACTCGCCACGCTCCACCGCGTCGATCGCGGCACGGAATGCGCTCAGCGCGTCGGTGCTCTCGCGGTAGACGGGGATCTGTCCGGTACCGCGCATCGCGGCGCCGACGAATCCCTTCTTGAATAGGCCGCTCTTCGCCAGGAATCGCGGAACGCGTCCGGTGTTGTACTGATAGTGCGCGTACGCGAAGGGGTCCACGTGGGAATTGTGGTTCACCGCGGTGATAAATCCGCCGTCGGCCGGAATGTGCTCCATTCCTCGCCAGTCCCGCTTGATCAGAACCGCCAGCGGCGGTTTGCAGATCACCGCGGCCAAGCGGTACCAGAAGCCGATTCTGCGGCGGGACACGCGGACACCTTCCTCCATGGCCTCTGAGGGCCGTCACCTCGGCCGGGGGCCGCACAAGTGTGACTCCGGGCCGCCGGTCTGTCGAGAACACCGTACGCCCGCATGTCCACGGCGACCGCCCCCGGACGGGCCTTCACAGCATTCCCCCACACCCCGGGGCGACTCGGGAAGCCTGGTGGGAGCGGGTGACAATGAGCGCGAGCAGAGAGGGAGGGTACGCCGGTGCAGTGGAGCTTGGTCATCCCCCTGAAGCCCTTGGCACGGGCGAAAAGCAGGCTCGCGGACGCCGTCGCGCAAGGGGCGCGGCCGGGGTTGGTGCTGGCGTTCGCGCAGGACACGGTGGCCGCCGCGCTGGAGTGCCCCGAGGTCGCGGATGTGGCGGTCGTCACGGACGACCCGGTGGCCGGGCGGGCGCTGGCCGCGCTGGGCGCGCGGATCGTGCCGGACGAGCCGGGCGGCGGGCTGAACGCCGCGCTGGCGCACGGGGCCTCGGCGGTGCGCGCGGTCCGGCCGGCGGCGGCCGTCGCCGCGCTCAACGCCGATCTGCCCGCGCTGCGCCCGGCGGAACTGGCCCGGGTGCTGGCGGCCGCCGCCGAATTCCCGCGCGCGTTCCTGGCGGACGCGGCGGCGGTCGGCACGACGCTGCTCGCGGCCGCCCCCGGCCGGGAACTGGACCCGGCCTTCGGCGGCGCCTCCCGAGCCCGGCACCGTGCCTCGGGCGCCGTGGAACTGGCGCCGGTGAGCGTGGAATCGGTACGGCAGGACGTCGACACGGGCGACGATCTGCGGGCCGCGCTGGCGCTGGGCGTGGGCCCGTACACGGCGGCGGCGAGCGCCCGGTGGGCCGCTCCGGTGCCGTTGTCCGGGCAGTAGCGGGCAGTAGGCTGCGGACATGCAGGCCACCGCTTACACGTACGACCCCGAGAGCCGCAGCGGTCAGGTGCTGCTCGACGACGGCACTCCGGTGCCCTTCGACGCGGCCGCGTTCGACGCGGGCGGGCTGCGGTTGTTGCGGCCCGGTCAGCGGGTCCGAATCGAGACCGACGGCCGGGGCGAGGGGCTGCGGATCACGCTGGTGACCCTCCAGACCTTCTGAACGAGCGCCGAACGAGCGCTGAACGGGCGCCGGACGCCCTGTCGGACGCACCGCGGGCCGGACTCCCAGGAGGAGTCCGGCCCGGCGCGTGTGTGCCCTTGGGGACCGTGGGCCGTCGAAGGCCCCGCCGCTAGCGGGCGGTGGTCTTCTTGGCGGTGGTCTTGCGTGCCGTCGACTTCTTGGCGGGCGCCTTCTTGGCGGTGACCTTCTTCGCGGGGGCCTTGGCCGTCGCCTTCTTGGCGGTGGTCTTCTTCGCGGCCGCGGTGGTGCCGGTGGCCTTCTTGGCGGGGGCCTTCTTCGCCGCGGCCTTCTTGGCGGTGGCCGTGGTCTTCTTGGCCGGAGCCGCCTTCTTGGCGGTGGTCTTCTTCGCGGCGGCCTTGGTGGCCTTCTTGGCGGCGGCCTTCTTCACCGTCGCGGAAGCGCCGCCGGTCAGGCTGCCCTTGGGCGCCTTCTTCACGGAGACCTCGCCACCACGGGGCAGCTTCTTCGAACCGCTCACCAGGTCCTTGAAGCCCTGACCGGCGCGGAAGCGCGGGACCGAGGTCTTCTTGACCCGAACCCGCTCGCCCGTCTGGGGGTTACGGGCGTAGCGGGCGGGGCGGTCCACCTTCTCGAAGGACCCGAAGCCCGTGACCGAGACCCGGTCGCCCGCGACGACGGAGCGGACGATGGCGTCCAGGACCGCGTCGACAGCATCGGCGGCCTGCTGGCGGCCGCCCATCTTGTCGGCAATCGCTTCTACGAGCTGCGCCTTGTTCACGTCTTCCCCTTCGGAGACCTCGCCAGAACGAAAGTGTTCAAGCTTTTTCGCACGTTAGGCAGATATATACCGCAAATCAAACACGAAACGGGCTTCTCACCCTTGTGCCGCATCGGATTCGGCGGTCCCGGACTGTTTCAGTGGTCCTCTTCGGGCATCCGGCCCGCTTCGAGGTCCGCCATGAAACGTTCGAGACGCCTGACCGCACCGGCGAGATCGTGTTTGGCCGCGGCCGTAATGACCAGCAGCTTCCGGGTCAGCGCCATCCGTACGCCCTCCGGGACTTGCAGTGCGCGCACGATTGCGTGCGCTTGTTTGAGTTGGTCCGCGACTGCCGCATAGAGCTGGAGTTGGCCGTCGTGTTCCATGCACAGATTGTGCCATCTGGGGCGAGTTGTCGCCTGCGCAGGGGGCAACTGCCGCCTCCGCGCGCCGTTTCGGGACCCTCGGCGGGGGCGATGGACGACAGCGCCCGGACCTGCAACTTCGTTGCCTGGAGGGGGAGTTGATGCGCTCGCGGGTGGCGCCTGGAGGCGTCCGAGCCCGGACATGCGCGTACCCCCAATCGTGGCGATCGGGGGTACGCGGCGGCCGTCGAGGTGGCCGAAACCTTATGCGTGCGAGCGGTTGCTCAGCTCGTCAGCGTCCGGGGCTTGTGCGCCGGGCGGCCGCTCTCGTAGGCGGCGATGTCGCTCTCGTCGCGCAGGGTGATGGAGATGTCGTCCAGGCCGTTCAGCAGCCGCCAGCGGGAGTTCTCGTCCAGCTCGAAGGGGGCGGTGATGCCCTCGGCGCGCACCTCGCGGGCTTCGAGGTCGACCGTGATCTCGGCCTCGGGGTCGCGTTCGGTCAGCTCCCAGAGCGCGTCCACGATCTTCTGCTCCAGCACCACCGTGAGCAGCCCGTTCTTCAGCGAGTTGCCCCGGAAGATGTCGGCGAAGCGGGCGGAGATCACGGCCTTGAAGCCGTAGTTCTGCAGCGCCCAGACCGCGTGCTCGCGGGAGGAGCCGGTGCCGAAGTCGGGGCCCGCGACCAGGACGGTGGCGCCTTGGCGCTCGGGCCGGTTGAGGACGAAGGTCTCGTCCTTGCGCCATGCCTCGAAGAGCCCGTCCTCGAAACCGTCGCGGGTGACCTTCTTGAGCCAGTGGGCGGGGATGATCTGGTCGGTGTCGACGTTGCTGCGGCGCAGCGGCACGGCCCGGCCGGTGTGGGTGGTGAAGGCTTCCATCGTTATCGCACTCCAGCGGGCACATGGGTGTCGGACAGGTCGGCGGGCGAGCCGAGATGGCCGAGGACGGCGGTGGCGGCGGCGACCTGCGGCGACACCAGGTGCGTACGGCCGCCCTTGCCCTGCCTGCCCTCGAAGTTGCGGTTGGAGGTGGAGGCGGAGCGCTCCCCCGGCGCGAGCTGGTCGGGGTTCATGCCCAGGCACATCGAGCAGCCCGCGTACCGCCATTCGGCGCCGGCCTCCTTGAAGACCACGTCCAGCCCCTCGGAGACGGCCTGCAGACCGACCCGGGCGGAGCCGGGGACGACCAGCATCCGTACGCCGTCGGCGACTTTGCGCTCCCGCAGGATCTCGGCGACGGAGCGCAGGTCCTCGATGCGGCCGTTGGTGCAGGAGCCTACGAAGACGGTGTCCACGGCGATGTCCCGCAGCGGCTGCCCGGCGGTCAACCCCATGTACTCCAGGGCCTTTTCGGCGGCGTACCGCTCCGATGCGTCTTCGTACGAAGCCGGGTCGGGGACGTTCGCCGAAAGCGGCGCTCCCTGGCCGGGGTTGGTGCCCCAGGTGACGAACGGGGAGAGTTCGGCGGCGTCGATCACGACCTCGGCGTCGAAGACGGCGTCGTCGTCGGTGCGCAGCGTCTTCCAGTACGCGACGGCCGCCTCCCAGTCGGCGCCCTCGGGGGCGGACGGGCGGCCCTGGAGGTAGGCGAAGGTGGTCTCGTCGGGGGCGATCATGCCCGCGCGGGCACCGGCCTCGATGGACATGTTGCAGATGGTCATCCGCGCCTCCATCGACAGCTTCTCGATGGCGGAGCCGCGGTACTCCAGGACGTAGCCCTGGCCGCCGCCGGTGCCGATGCGGGCGATGATCGCCAGGATCAGGTCCTTGGCGGAGACACCCTCGGGCAGTTCGCCCTCGACGGTGATGGCCATGGTCTTCGGGCGGGCCATCGGCAGCGTCTGGGTGGCGAGCACGTGCTCGACCTGGGAGGTGCCGATGCCGAAGGCGAGCGCGCCGAACGCGCCGTGCGTGGAGGTGTGGGAGTCGCCGCAGACCACGGTGGTGCCGGGCTGGGTGAGACCCAGCTGCGGGCCGACCACGTGCACGACGCCCTGCTCGACGTCGCCGAGCGGGTGCAGCCGGACGCCGAACTCGGCGCAGTTCGCGCGCAGGGTCTCCAGCTGGGCGCGGGAGACCGGGTCGGCGATGGGCTTGTCGATGTCCAGGGTCGGGGTGTTGTGGTCCTCGGTGGCGATGGTGAGGTCGAGGCGGCGGACCGCGCGGCCGCTCTTGCGGAGGCCGTCGAACGCCTGCGGGCTGGTCACCTCGTGCAGCAGGTGCAGATCGATGTAGAGGAGGTCGGGCTCGCCCTCGGCGCGCCGGACGACATGGTCGTCCCAGACCTTCTCCGCGAGTGTCCTACCCATCGCTTTCCCTCCGGTCGGCCACGCTCTCGCCGACACATCTAGATCCTGAGGAAGCGACGCCCGCGCCGTGATCTTGGGGGCATACGGGCGTCCGGCACCGGGCCCGCCGTACGCGGGCCGCCGTGTGCTTCAAGGGTGGCGCGTTCCGGAGAAAATTGAACTTGCGTTTCACAGAGTGAGACGGGAGTATCGTTGCATGGACAACAGTAGCGGCGTCGGCGTTCTGGACAAGGCGGCCCTTGTCCTGAGCGCTCTGGAGTCCGGTCCGGCCACCCTCGCGGGTCTGGTCGGGGCCACCGGACTGGCACGACCCACGGCCCATCGGCTGGCCGTGGCTCTGGAGCACCACCGGCTGGTGGCGCGCGACATGCAGGGCCGGTTCATCCTGGGCCCACGCCTGTCGGAGCTGGCCGCAGCGGCCGGTGAGGACCGGCTGCTGGCGACGGCGGGCCCGGTGCTCACGCATCTGCGGGACGTGACGGGCGAGAGCGCGCAGCTCTACCGGCGCCAGGGCGACATGCGGATCTGTGTGGCGGCCGCCGAGCGGCTGTCCGGACTGCGGGACACGGTGCCGGTGGGCTCGACGCTCACGATGAAGGCGGGTTCCTCGGCGCAGATCCTGATGGCCTGGGAGGAGCCCGAGCGGCTGCACCGGGGTCTGCAGGGCGCGCGCTTCACGGCGACGGCGCTGTCCGGGGTGCGCCGCCGGGGCTGGGCGCAGTCCATCGGCGAGCGGGAGCCGGGCGTGGCCTCGGTCTCGGCGCCGGTGCGGGGGCCGTCCAACCGTGTGGTGGCCGCCGTCTCGGTCTCCGGACCGATCGAGCGGCTGACCCGGCATCCGGGCCGGATGCACGCGCAGGCGGTGATCGACGCGGCCGGCCGGCTGTCCGAGGCGCTGCGCCGCTCCGGCTGAGCGCTCCCCTCTTCTTCTGCTCCACGCTTCTCTCGGGCGGGAGCGGGCCCCAACGCCGCGGCCCGCTCCCGCCCGACCTGTATGGCTCAACGGGGCTTCTGCGTACGGCTGTTGGGACGGGGGCCGGAAAACAGCGAAGGCCCCTCGCTTGCGCGAGGAGCCTTCTTTCTGTACCCCCGACCGGATTCGAACCGGCGCTACCGCCTTGAGAGGGCGGCGTGCTAGGCCGCTACACAACGGGGGCCTGGACACTGCGTTTCCGCAGGTCCGAGCTGGTCTACCTGGACTCGAACCAAGACTAACTGAACCAGAATCAGCCGTGCTGCCAATTACACCATAGACCAATGATGGTTTAGACCAGTCAGTACCCCCGACCGGATTCGAACCGGCGCTACCGCCTTGAGAGGGCGGCGTGCTAGGCCGCTACACAACGGGGGCCCTAGCGATTCCGAATGATCGGAACCAGTACCCCCGACCGGATTCGAACCGGCGCTACCGCCTTGAGAGGGCGGCGTGCTAGGCCGCTACACAACGGGGGCTCGCGGATGAAGATCCGCGGGTGCAGATGAGCTCTGCGAGCTGGCCTACCTGGACTCGAACCAAGACTAACTGAACCAGAATCAGTCGTGCTGCCAATTACACCATAGGCCACTGGAACGCAAACCCAGCGAAGGGATCTTGTTCTAGCAGATGCGCCTGGGGCCCGGGTTTTCGGCCCGTTTCCCTCGGCGCAGGAAGAACATTACCCGAAGGTGGACGGGGCTCCAAAACGGGTATCCGAGCGGACCAGCGCCGGAAGTTCGGCGAGGGTGGTGATCCGGTGCGCCAGGGCTCCCCCGGCCGCCCGCGCGTGCGGGCCGCCCCGGTCGATCCACACGGACAGCATCCCGGCCTCCGCCGCGCCCCGCCCGTCGATCTCAGGATGGTCGCCGACGTACGCCACCTCGTGCGGGGGCAGCCCCAGCCCCTCGCAGGCGGCCAGGAAGGCCCCGGCGGCGGGCTTGGAGACGCCCAGCTCCACGGCGCAGAGCACGCTCTCGAACCGGTCGCGCAGGCCCAGCGCGCGCAGCTTGTGCTCCTGGACGGTCAGGCTGGAGTTGGACAGCACCGCGTGCCGGTACTCCGGGAGGGCGTCCAGGGCGGGCAGCACGTCCGGGAAGACGCGCCAGGCGGCCTGGTAGTGGGCGACGTAGCGCAGAAACCATTCTGCGGCTTCGGCGTCGGTCAGTTCCGCTTCCAGGAACGCGCGCACCCGGTCCAGCCGCTGCCCCTCGAAGGTGGCCTCTCCGGCCGCGTGCCGCGCCCAGTGCGCCTCGGTCGCCGACCGCCACGCGGCGAGCGCCTGCTCCGGCGTCCCGAACCGGGCGAGCAGGCCCTCCGCCAGGAGGTGCGCCAGCATGCCCTCACGGTCGGCGGTGGTGTAGTCGAAAAGGGTGTCGTCCACGTCCCAGACCACGGCTCGGATGCTCATGGGCCGACGGTAACGGGCGGGCGGCACGGCGGCACGGGCACGGAACGCCGAAGGGCGGCATCCGGTGGCCGGATGCCGCCCCTGGCGGTGTGGCGTTGGTTACGCCGCGAGCTTCGCCAGCGCCGCGTCGATACGGGCCAGGGTCTTCTCCTTGCCGAGTACCTCCAGGGACTCGAACAGGGGAAGGCCGACCGTGCGGCCGGTCACGGCCACGCGGACCGGGGCCTGGGCCTTGCCCAGCTTGAGACCGTGGGCCTCGCCCGCGGCCAGCACGGCCTCCTTGAGGGATTCGGCCGAGGTCCAGTCGGCGGCCTCGAGCTTCTCCCGGGCGGTGCGCAGGAGCGCGTCCGAGCCTTCCTTCATGGCCTTGGCCCAGGCGGCCTCGTCGAGGACCGGCTCGGGCAGGAACAGGAAGTCGACGTTGTCGGTGATCTCGGAGAGCACCTTCAGCCGGGTCTGGGCGTGCGGGGCGATCGCCTGCCACTTGGCCTCGTCGAAGTCCTCCGCCGCCCAGGGGGCGAACGGGGCCTTCAGCCACGGGTCGCAGCGCTCGGTGAAGTCCTTCACGTCGAGCATGCGGATGTGGTCGGCGTTGATCGCCTCGCACTTCTTCAGGTCGAAGCGCGCCGGGTTGGGGTTCACGTCCGAGATCTCGAAGGCGGCCACCATCTCCGCGATGGAGAAGATGTCCTGGTCCGCCGAGAGCGACCAGCCCAGCAGGGACAGGTAGTTGAGCAGGCCCTCGGGGAGGAAGCCGCGCTCGCGGTAGAGGTTGAGCGATGCCTGCGGGTCACGCTTGGAGAGCTTCTTGTTGCCCTCGCCCATCACGTACGGCAGGTGACCGAAGGCGGGAATCCGCTGCGCGATGCCCAGTTCCATCAGCGCCTTGTACAGGGCGATCTGGCGCGGGGTGGAGGAGAGCAGGTCCTCGCCGCGCAGGACGTGGGTGATGTCCATCAGCGCGTCGTCGACCGGGTTCACCAGGGTGTACAGCGGGGCGCCGTTGGCGCGCACGATGCCGTAGTCCGGGACGTTCTCCGGGAGGTAGGTGATCTCGCCGCGCACCAGGTCGTCGAAGGTGATCGCCTCGTCCGGCATCCGGAAGCGGACGATCGGCTCGCGGCCCTGCGCCGTGTACTCCTCGACCTGCGCCTCGCTCAGCTCGCGGCAGTGGCCGTCGTAGCCGGAGGGCTTGCCGGCGGCGCGGGCGGCCTCGCGGCGGGTGTCCAGCTCGTCCTGGGAGCAGTAGCAGCGGTAGGCGTAGCCGCCGTCCAGGAGCTTCTGCGCGACGTCCTTGTAGATGTCCATCCGCTGCGACTGGCGGTACGGCGCGTGCGGGCCGCCGACCTCCGGGCCCTCGTCCCAGTCGAAGCCGAGCCAGCGCATGGCCTCCAGCAGCTGGTCGTACGACTCCTCGGAGTCGCGGGCCGCGTCGGTGTCCTCGATCCGGAAGACCAGGGTGCCCTCGTTGTGGCGGGCGAACGCCCAGTTGAACAGGGCGGTGCGCACCAGGCCCACGTGGGGGTTACCGGTGGGCGAGGGACAGAAACGGACGCGTGGGGGTACCCCCTGCTCGAGCGAAGCCGAGAGCTTGGGGGAAGGGGACGTGCCGGGTGCGCTAGCCACGCTTGACAACCTTGTTGGTGAGAGTGCCGATGCCTTCGATGGTGACGGCGACCTCGTCGCCGACGCTCATGGAGCCGACACCCGCGGGGGTGCCGGTGAGGATGACGTCGCCGGGGAGCAGGGTCATGGCCTCGGAGATGTTGACGATCAGGTCCTCGATGGGGTGGACCATCTCGCTGGTGCGCCCGAGCTGGCGCTGCTCGCCGTTGAGGGTGAGCTGGACCGTGAGGTCGTTCGCGCGGGCGAGGTCGATGTCCGTCTCGACCCAGGGGCCGAGCGGGCAGGACGTGTCGAAGCCCTTGGCGCGGGCCCACTGCTTCTCGGTGCGCTGGACGTCGCGGGCGGTGACGTCGTTGGCGCAGGTGTAGCCGAAGATGACGTCCTTGACGCGCTCGCGCGGGACCTCACGGCACATACGGCCGATGACGACGGCCAGCTCGGCCTCGTAGTGCAGTTCCTTGGTGAAGGGCGGGTACTGGATCTCGTCGCCGGGGCCGATCACCGAGGTGGAGGGCTTGAAGAAGGCGAACGGGACGTCGGGTACCTCGCTGCCCAGTTCCCTGGCGTGCTCGGCGTAGTTGCGGCCGAAGGCCACGACCTTGTTGGGGAGCACCGGCGGGAGCAGCCTGACCTTGCTGAGGGGCACCTTGGTGCCGGACAGCTCGTGGTCGGCGAAGGGGATGCCCTTGATGATGTCGAGGACGAGCTCGTCCTGCTTGTCGCCCTCGACCGCGCCGAAGGCTACGTTCCCGTCGATGGAGAACCTGGCGATGCGCACGGGATTCTGGCGCCTCTCACTGAGAACCGGCGTACTGACGTCCCAGGTTAACCGGTCCACGCGTCCGGTGTTCGGACGCGCATCGCAGGCACGGGCGGGCGGGTGGGACCGGTGGAGGCGGGCGGGTGAAAAGCGAACGCGGCCCGGTGGGCCGTCACTGGTGGACGGTCCGCCGGGCCGCGTTCACGCGGGCCTGGTGCGGTCAGACGCCGACCTCGACCGCGACGGGGGCCGGGAGCTCCATCAGGATGGTGCGCCGGGGATTGGCGGTCCGGTCGGGGAGGTCGGCGGGGTGCTCGGGCAGCTCGGCGATCCGCAGTTCACCGGCGTCCGTCAGGTGTGCCAGCGTGGTGCGTCGCGGGTTCGCCGTCGTCTGGAACATCATCGTCGTCTTCACCGTTGTCGTCCTGTGGCTTCGGGTCGGGTGGGGACAGACAGGAATGGGCAGAGCCGCTCATCCTGTAAAGCGTCAGGCTAAACATGCGAATCCTCGTCACGGACGTGAACCACTCATGATCAGCGTGTGAGTTTGCTCACTGCATGCCACGCAAAGCGACCAATTCGGACCCCAGTTCCACGGCGCCGAAACGGACATTGGTCATCTGAACCCACCATTCCGCTCCTGATCATGGCGACTGGGACACCCTCCGAGTGACCCGCACGGGCGATCGACTCGCCGGAATTGCCCGCCTATACGGGTGATCCACCTCCACCCGACGTGACCCCCGCATCACGCCCCGTCACGTAGGTCACAGCTCGGGGTACGTCCCTTGTTGGAGATCCGGCACTGTGCTGGAATGCCACGGACCGCCGCAGGATCGAGCCGGCGCAGGGGGCGCGACGCCGCGCCGAGTGGCGGTGAGACAGGGGGAATCCAGCGCCGGTCACTCAAGACCACACGGGGGGCGTATTCAGGGCGCCCTTCATGACGCCGACACCGTGTCCCGCCGTTCACCCGGAGGGGCGCCTGGTCCAGAGGTTGCGACGCTAGTGCAGGGACGTTTCAAGAGGGATGGCAGCGCTTCGGCCGAGCCGAAGCCGCACGGCGGGACTGCCCCCATGGCCGGCAGCTCCTCGCACCAGCACGCCCAGAGCGCCGGCAAGGCACCGTCCGGCGACGGCGGCGAGCGCGCGGGACACACCGGCTCCTCCGCCTCGGCGGGTGCGTCCGGTGCCATGACCGCGACGCCCACCGCCAAGTCCACCAGGACCGCGCCCAGCACCGGCTCCCGGGTGGCGCTGCGCAACTGGCGCATCTCCACGCGTCTGGTGTCGCTGCTGGCGCTGCCGGTGGTCGCGGCCACCACGCTCGGTGGTCTGCGCATCGGCGACTCGATGGACGACATCCAGCAGCTCGACAACATGAAGCTGCTGACCGAGATGACCCAGCGCGCGACCGAGCTGGCGCACGCGCTCCAGGAGGAGCGCGACCAGTCGGCCGGTCCCCTGGCGCACGGTCTCAAGTCGTCCGACTACACGGTCAAGGGCTTCCGCGACAAGACGGACAACGCCAAGAAGACCTTCGAGGACTCCGCCGAGAACATCGACGCGGCGAGCAAGGACGGCAACCTCCAGGGCGTCCGCGACACCCTGGTCGGCCTGGTCTCCCAGCTCGACTCGCTCGGCAAGATCCGGCGGGACGCGTACGCCTCCGAGGGCAACTCGACCCAGACCGTCGAGTCGTACCACCGGCTGATCACGCAGCTCATCGGTCTCTCCCAGGACATGGCCGAGGCGTCGAGCAACCCGGAGATGATCCAGCGCACCCGCGCCCTGGCCGCGTTCTCCACGGCCAAGGAGTACGCGTCGGTGCAGCGAGCCGTCATCGCGGCCGCCCTGCCCGCCAGCAACACCACCAAGGGCGACCTGTCGACCAACGACCGCCTCTACGGCGAGGCCGCGTACGACAGCGAGGGCTCCGAGCTCAACATCTTCCGCAAGGTCTACGCGAGCCAGGGCGCCGAGGAGATCCTCAAGCCCATCGACGAGAACAACCCGACGATCCAGGCGGCCGACGTCTACGCCAAGCGGGTCTTCGACTCCCGCGAGGGTGTGGCGGGACAGCCGGCCCGTTCGTACCTGGACTGGATGGACGACAGCTCCACCAAGATCCAGCAGATGAAGAAGATCGAGCACGAGCTGCTCGACAGCATGGAGCAGAAGGCCCGTCAGCTGAAGGCGACCTCCGAGCAGGAGGCGATCCTCTCCGGTGTGCTGATCCTGCTCGTGCTCGGCGTCTCGCTGGTCGGCGCGTTCGTCGTGGCCCGGTCCATGATCCGCTCGCTGCGCCGTCTGCAGGACACCGCCACCAAGGTCGCCCAGGACCGGCTGCCCGAGCTGGTCAAGCAGCTCTCCGAGTCCGACCCGCAGGACGTGGACACGTCCGTGGAGTCGGTCGGTGTGCACTCGCGGGACGAGATCGGCCAGGTGGCCGCGGCCTTCGACCACGTGCACCACGAGGCGGTCCGACTGGCCGCCGAGCAGGCGCTGCTGCGAGGCAACGTCAACGCGATGTTCACCAACCTCTCGCGCCGCTCCCAGGGCCTGATCCAGCGTCAGCTCTCGCTCATCTCCGAACTGGAGTCCCGCGAGGCCGACCCGGACCAGCTCTCCTCGCTGTTCAAGCTCGACCACCTCGCGACCCGCATGCGCCGTAACGGCGAGAACCTCCTCGTCCTCGCCGGTGAGGAGCCCGGCCGCCGCTGGACCCGCCCGGTCCCGCTGGTCGACGTGCTCCGCGCCGCCGCCTCCGAGGTGGAGCAGTACGAGCGCATCGAGCTGGCGTCGGTGCCCAGCACCGAGGTCGCCGGCCGCGTCGTCAACGACCTCGTGCACCTCCTCGCCGAGCTGCTGGAGAACGCCACCTCGTTCTCCTCCCCGCAGACCAAGGTCAAGGTCACCGGTCACGCGCTGCCCGACGGCCGCGTGCTGATCGAGATCCACGACACCGGCATCGGCCTCTCCCCCGAGGACCTCGCCGCGATCAACGAGCGCCTCGCCGCGCCGCCCACCGTGGACGTGTCGGTCTCGCGCCGCATGGGTCTGTTCGTGGTCGGCCGTCTGTCGCAGCGCCACGGCATCCGCATCCAGCTCCGCCCGTCCGACTCCGGTGGTACGACCGCGCTGGTCATGCTGCCCGTCGATGTCGCCCAGGGGGGCAAGAAGCCCGCTCCGGGCAAGGGCGGCGGCGCGGGCTCCGGTGGCGGTCCCGCCGCCGCGCAGGCAGCGGCCGGTGCCGCGGCGGCCCGCCGCAACAACAACGGCGGTGGCGGTGCGGGCGGCGGTGCCCTCGGCGGCGCCCCGGCCGGTGGCGGACGCCTGACCGGTGGTCCCGGCCAGCGCGGTCAGGTCGGTACGGGCCAGGGTCCGCGCGCGGCGCTGCCCGGCACCGGACAGAACGGCGGCCGTCCCGGCGGCCCGGGTGGCCCCGGTGCCGCCCGCGGTCCGCAGGGTCCCGGTGCCTTCCAGCAGAACCGCCCCGCCCCCGCGGGCCAGGGTGCCCCGCAGGGGATGCACACCGCGGGCCCCGGTGGCGCCGGTGGCCCCCAGCAGGACGCCTTCGGCGGCCGCGGCCCCGCGCAGCAGCAGCGCGGCGGTGCGGCTGCCGGTGCCGGTGCCGAGCAGGGGCGCCAGCCGCAGCTGCCGCCGCGTGGCGGCCCGCGTGCCGAACTCCCGGGCGGGAACCCGCAGTCGCGTGCCTCGCTGGACGTACCGCGCGGCCATGACGAGCAGGACGCGGCGCAGACCTCGCGCATGCCGCGCATCGACGACCGCGGGGGCATGGGCGGCACCGCCGAGATGCCCCGCATCGACGCGAACGACCTGTACGGCGCTGCCAACCAGCAGCAGCAAACCGGGCAGTTCGCCCGCCCCGGCGCCAACGGGGCCCAGCACACGGGCCAGTTCCAGCGCCCCGGCGCGGGCGAGGCGCAGGGCATGGGCCAGTACCAGCAGCCCGGTGCCCAGCAGGGCGGCGGCTACGGCCGACAGCAGGGCGGCGACGAGTACACCCGCCCCGACCTGTTCGGCGGACCGCAGGGCCAGCAGGCCCCGCAGGCCCCGCAGAGCACCGGCCAGTTCCCGGTCCAGCAGGGTTACGACGCGTACCAGGCGGGCAACACCGGCCAGCACGCGCTGCCCGCCCGCCCGGCCCAGAACCAGCCCGCTCAGAACCCGGTCGGCAACACCGGCCAGTTCGAGCAGCAGCGGCCCGCCGCCCCGCAGCGTCCGGCGCGTCAGGCGCCCGCCGACAACTGGGCGCTGCCCCCGGCCCCGGCGGGCAACGCCGGTGACGGCCGTACCCCGCTGTACGACACGCTGGAGACCAACTGGTTCCAGCAGGAACAGCAGCAGCAGTCGGAGTCCGCTCCGGCCGCCGCCCCTCAGCAGCCGCAGGCGCAGGCCCCCACGCCCGCCCCGCAGCAGTCGTCGTCCACCACCGGCTCGTGGCGCACCTCCCCGAACGACGAACTCGTCCGGCAGGCGGAGCGCGTACGGCAGCCCGCGGCGGGCGGTGTCACCACCTCCGGTCTGCCGCGCCGTGTACCCAAGGCGAACCTCGTCCCGGGCACGGCACAGCAGCAACAGCACCACAGCGGTCCGCAGGTCTCCCGTGCGCCTGACGACGTACGCGGCCGGCTGACCAATCTCCGTCGGGGTATCGCTCAGGGCCGTCAGGCCGGGGGCGGCCAGACCGGCAGCTTCCCGAGCCCCACTCACCAGCAGGAGCGTTAGTTGAGTCCGATGAGCCAGGCGGCACAGAACCTGAACTGGTTGATCACCAACTTCGTGGACAACACCCCAGGGGTGTCGCACACGGTGGTGGTCTCCGCCGACGGCCTTCTGCTGGCGATGTCCGAAGGGTTCCCCAGGGACCGCGCCGACCAGCTGGCGGCGGTCGCGTCCGGGCTGACCTCTCTCACGGCCGGGGCATCCCGGATCTTCGAGGGTGGCAGCGTGGCGCAGACCGTCGTCGAGATGGAACGCGGCTTCCTGTTCCTCATGTCCGTCTCGGACGGGTCGTCCCTCGCGGTACTCGCCCACCCCGAGTGCGACATCGGCCTGGTC
This sequence comes from Streptomyces sp. NPDC090119, assembly GCF_044747085.1. Lineage (NCBI taxonomy): Bacteria > Bacillati > Actinomycetota > Actinomycetes > Kitasatosporales > Streptomycetaceae > Streptomyces > Streptomyces sp. NPDC090119. The sequence continues at coordinate 100,807 of NZ_JBIVDK010000003.1, forward strand.
GGCTACGAGATGACCCTGCTCGTCGACCGCGCGGGTGCGGTACTCACCCCGGACCTGCGCGCCGAACTACAAGGCAGTCTGCTCCACTGACCCACCCCGGCACCACCCACCACACGAAACAACCGTCCGGCCGCCACAATCCCCCCACCGGCCCTGTCAGACGGCACGACTGACCAACTTGCTGTCCCGCCCGGAGGATTCATGACCCCGCCCAACGCCTCTCATGATCCGTACGCGGACCCGTACGGCGACGAGGGCGACCAGCCACTGGTCCGTCCCTACGCGATGACCGGTGGCCGGACCCGGCCGCGCTATCAGCTCGCCATCGAGGCGCTGATCAGCACCACGGCCGACCCGGCAGCGCTGATGGGAATGCTCCCGGAGCACCAGCGCATCTGCCACCTCTGCCGGGAGGTCAAGTCGGTCGCGGAGGTTTCCGCGCTCCTGGCCATGCCCCTGGGCGTGGCCCGCATTCTGGTGGCCGACCTCGCCGAGGCCGGCATGGTCGCCGTTCACCAGCCGGGCGGCGACGAGAACAACGGCGGCGCTCCCGATGTGACGCTGCTCGAAAGGGTGCTCAGTGGACTTCGCAAGCTCTGACTCGGGGCGGGCCACGACCTCCGCCAAGATCGTGGTGGCCGGTGGCTTCGGCGTGGGCAAGACCACGTTCGTGGGCGCCGTCTCGGAGATCAACCCGCTGCGCACCGAGGCCGTCATGACGTCCGCCTCCGCGGGCATCGACGACCTCACCCACACCGGGGACAAGACCACCACGACGGTGGCCATGGACTTCGGCCGCATCACCCTGGACCAGGACCTGATCCTGTACCTCTTCGGTACGCCCGGACAGGACCGCTTCTGGTTCATGTGGGACGACCTCGTACGCGGCGCCATCGGCGCCGTGGTGCTCGTGGACACCCGGCGGCTCGCGGACTGCTTCCCGGCCGTGGACTACTTCGAGAACTCGGGTCTGCCGTTCGTCGTCGCCCTCAACGGCTTCGACGGCCAGCAGCCCTACAACCCCGACGAGGTCCGCGAGGCGCTCCAGATCGGACCCGACGCGCCGATCATCACGACCGACGCCCGGCACCGCTCGGACGCCAAGAGCGCGCTGATCACCCTGGTCGAGCACGCCCTCATGGCCCGCCTGCGGTAGGGGGCACGCAGGACTCAAGTCGGATCTGCCGTAAGGCAGTTGCCGTAGCGCACCCGGAGCCGGCTGTGGCCTTTGACACGGTCGGCTCCGGTGTTCATAACAGTTCGGCAGAGGAAATCCCACGCTTCGCCACGCGACGCGTTCGGCCGGTGCCGCTGCGCTCACAAAGCCCCTGCCTTTTGTGGGGCTCGCTCGGTAATGACCCGTTTTATCTGTTGTTTACAACGCCACCTCCCCCGTTTGTTACTGCCCAGGTAGACATGCTGGAATGCCTGAACTGCCCAGGGGTCAAAGACGTACTGAGTGGTCGAAGAGGAACCGGGCTCTGAGAGACTGCGGCACGACAGGTGCCGACCCGCCGAGAGGTTGTTGGTCGAGTGAGGCGAAGCAAGAACGGTCCCGAGCCGTCGGCACGGGGCAACTTCACCCCGCCGCCGCGCGCTGCGGCGCCCACCCCAGCGGTGGCCGGACCGGAGCCGGAGGCCGCTCCCGCGTCCAGCGGGGGCCGCTTCTCCCCGCGCAACTGGCGTGTGCCGACCAGGCTGAACGCGATCCTGCTCATACCCGTGCTGGTCGCCCTCGTCATGGGCGGCTTCCAGGTGAAGAACTCGATCGACACCTGGCGGGACGCCCAGGACGCGGAGAACACCGCGATCCTGGTGCGCGCGTCCCTGACCTACGCGGACGCGCTCTACAACGAACGTGACGGCAGCGCCGCTCCCCTGCTCAAGGGCAAGGCGGCCACCGCTCAGGACAAGGCCACGGTCGACGCGGTCCGAAAGAACACCGACCAGGCCGCCGCCGCCTTCAACGAGGCGGCCCAGAACATGCCGGCCAAGCCCGGTCTCGAGCGCCGCCTCAAGCTGTTCCGCGAGTCCGAGCCCTTCCTCCAGACGCTGCGCGCGGGGGCCTACACCCCGAAGTTCACCGGCGCCCAGACCGAGGAGGGCTACGTCAAGGTCGCCCACCCGCTCATGGAGTTCGCCAACGAGCTGGGCCTGGGCACCGGAAACATCACGTCGTACGGCCGTACCGTCTACGCCGTCTCGCTGATGAAGTCGGCGCTGTCGCTGGAGCGCGCGATCGGCATGCACATGCTGATCAAGCCGGGTCCGGACGCGCCGAACCTGGCGAGCCAGCGGGTGGCCCTCTCCTCCTACGCCTACCTGGAGGGCATCGCCTCCGGCGAGTACATCGGCGGTGGCACGCAGGCCGACGCCGACCGGCTGGAGCAGGAGAAGCGCGACATCCAGAACCAGGGTGCCGCGATGGTCGCCGAGGCCAAGGCCAAGGACCCGTCCTACAAGGCCCCGCCGTCCGACCCGCAGAAGATGGTCGCCGCGGTGGTCCAGCTCAGCTCGACCGACCCGGTGGAGCGGCAGCAGCTCGCCACGCAGGGCATCACCCCCGCCAACTGGTGGGCGGTCAACACGCTGAAGTTCAAGGCGTACCGCTCCATCGAGTCGGACATGTCCGACCGCGCGGTGAACGACGCCTCCACCATCGCCGACGACGCCCGCAACGACGCGATCATCACCGGTGTCGCCGTCATCCTGGTCCTGCTGCTGGCCTTCATCCTGGCCGGTACGGTCGCCCGCCAGATGAGCCGCGCCATGCGCCAGCTGCGCAACGCCGCCTTCGGCATCGCCGAGCAGCGGCTGCCGATGCTGGTCGACCAGCTCTCCCGTACCGACCCGGGCCGGGTCGACACCCGGGTGGCCCCGATCCCGATCCACACCAAGGACGAGATCGGCGAGGTCGCCCGCGCCTTCGACCAGGTCCACCGCGAGGCGGTGCGGCTCGCCTCCGAGCAGGCACTGCTGCGGGGCAACATCAACGCGATCTTCACCAACCTGTCGCGCCGCAACCAGTCGCTGATCGAGGGCCAGCTGACCCTGATCACCGACCTGGAGAACAACGAGGCCGACCCGGACCAGCTGGAGAACCTCTTCAAGCTGGACCACCTCGCGACCCGTATGCGCCGCAACGGTGAGAACCTGCTGGTCCTCGCCGGTGAGGAGCCCGGCCGCCGCTGGGACCAGCCGGTCCCGCTGGTCGACGTCCTGCGCGCCGCCTCCTCCGAGGTGGAGCAGTACGAGCGTGTCGAGCTGTCCGGCGTCCCGGAGGCCGAGATCCACGGCCGCGCGGTCACCGACCTCGTGCACCTGCTCGCCGAGCTGCTGGAGAACGCCACCACGTTCTCCTCCCCGCAGACCAAGGTCCGTGTCACCGCGACCCGTCTTCCCGACGGCCGCGTCATGATCGAGATCCACGACAAGGGCATCGGCCTCACCGCCGAGGACTTCGCGGACATCAACCACAAGCTGGCCAACCCGCCGACCGTGGACGCCGCGATCTCCCAGCGCATGGGTCTGTTCGTGGTCGGCCGGCTGTCCGACCGGCACGGCATCCGCGTCCAGCTCCGCCCCTCGGGCGAGCAGGCCGGTACCACCTCCCTGGTCATGCTGCCCGACGCGATCACCCACGGTGGTGGCGGCGAGACGCAGCTGGACCGCGAGGAGTTCACGGTCTCGCAGATCATCCCGGAGCAGCAGTTCGGCGGCGAGAGCTTCAGCCCCCAGCCGCAGGCGCAGAACCAGGCACAGCCGATGCGTACGGCGGCGGAGCTGGGCTTCGACGACAGCCGTTACAGCGAGGTCCCGGACGACATCAGTGGTCTGGACCCGGTGGGCCGCTCCCTGGTGCGCGACGAGCGCCGGGCGGCCCTGGAGGCCCAGACGCACGGTGAGCCCGAGGGCGCGCAGCCCGGCTACCAGGACGGCTTCGACCCGGCCGGCGGCTACGGCGACGGCGCGGGCTTCCCCGAGCAGCAGCAGCCGCAGGCCGGTGCGTTCCAGGAGCAGCAGGCGTACCAGGAGCAGCAGCAGCCCGCGTACGACGAGCAGTACTTCGCGCAGGACGGCGCTCCGCGCCAGAACGACGGTTTCGCCCCGAACGGCGGCTACCCGCAGTCCGGTTACCCCGAGCAGGGCCAGAACACTCCCGCGGCGGACGCCTTCGGCGGCTCGTACGAGGGGCAGTCCTTCCAGGACGACTGGCCGCAGCAGAACGGTTACCAGAACGGCTACCCGGCCCAGTACGCCGCGGAGCCGGAGCAGGCGCAGCCCGCCGAGTCCGGTGAGCGCGGCCACGGCGGCTTCGAGCGGCCGGCTCCGGCCGGTCCGGCGGCGGGCGGCACGACCAACGCGGGCCTGCCCCGCCGCGGCGGCCCGAACGGCGCCGCCCCGATGGGCAATGCCCCCGGACTGAACCTGCACGGCCCCAGCGGACTGGGTTCGAGCGGCCTCGCCGCGGGCGGACTGAACGGCTCCCACGGACTGAACGGTTCGGGCGGGCTGAACGGCTCCGGCGGCGCGAACGGCGCTCCGCACGGCCGCCAGGAGGCTCCGGCCCCGGCGGGCGGCGGCAACGGCGAGGGCCCCGACGACTGGCGTTCGGCCAACGACGAGCGCTGGCAGCAGGCTTCGGCGCTGCGCAAACCCAAGGCGGGCGGGGTCACTTCCTCCGGCTTGCCGCGGCGGGTTCCCAAGGCCAATCTGGTCGAGGGCACCGCCGAGAGCACCCCTCAGGGGGGCCCACAGGTCTCCCGAGCCCCGGAGGATGTCCGGGGCAGGCTGAGCAATCTGCGTCGAGGCGTCCAGCGCGGACGCAGCGCAGGCAGTGAAACGAACGGCCAGGCCACCAACCATCAGCACGGTGGGCCTGACAGCACCTACGACCAGGAGCGTTAGTGTGAGCCCGATGAGCCAGGCGGCACAGAACCTTAACTGGTTGATCACCAACTTCGTGGACAACACTCCGGGTGTGTCCCACACCGTGGTGGTCTCCGCCGACGGACTCCTTCTGGCGATGTCCGAAGGCTTCCCCCGCGACCGCGCCGACCAGCTCGCGGCCGTCGCATCCGGTCTGACGTCCTTGACGGCAGGCGCCTCCCGCATCTTCGAGGGGGGCAGCGTGAACCAGACGGTTGTGGAGATGGAGCGGGGATTCCTGTTCATCATGTCCGTATCCGACGGTTCGTCGCTCGCGGTTCTGGCCCACCCGGAGGCGGACATCGGCCTCATCGGGTACGAGATGGCCCTTCTGGTGGACCGTGCGGGCACGGTCCTCACCCCGGACCTTCGTGCGGAACTCCAGGGCAGCCTTCTCAACTAACAAGCGGACGGTGCGCGTTCGCGTCCCGGGGCCGTAAGGTCTTGGGACGCGGCTCCACAGCGATGGATGCCCGGCACAGTCGGAGGAGGAGAAAGTGGCAACACCCCCAGGCGGTTCGTCTACGGGTAACTGGTCGTACGGTCCCGCACAGGGACAGGACGGCGGTTCGGCGAACCGGTACGGCGTTCCCTCCGCTCCCGACCACCGGCAGCCGTACGCGCCACAGGGCCCCGGCCCCGGCGGGTACGACCAGCCGTCGGGTCCGCGCATCCAGCCGGTGCAGCCCCCGCGGCGCTCCGAGCCCTCGGCGGCCCCGGCCGCGTCCAACCCCTTGGTGCGTCCGTATGCCATGACCGGCGGCCGGACGCGCCCCCGCTACCAGCTCGCCATCGAGGCGCTGGTGCACACCACCGCAGCTCCGCACCAGATGCAGGGCCAGCTGCCCGAGCATCAGCGGATCTGCAACCTGTGCCAGGAGATCAAGTCGGTGGCCGAGATCTCGGCCCTTCTGACGATCCCCCTCGGCGTGGCCAGGATTCTCGTCGCCGACTTGGCGGAGGCGGGCCTGGTCGCCATCCATCAGCCCGGCGGCGACGAGAACGCCGGAGGCCAGCCAGCCGTGACATTGCTCGAAAGGGTGCTCAGTGGACTTCGCAAGCTCTAGCGGAGGGCCTTCCCGCTCCACCACCTCCGCGAAGATCGTGGTGGCCGGCGGCTTCGGCGTGGGCAAGACCACGTTCGTGGGCGCCGTCTCGGAGATCAACCCGCTGCGCACCGAGGCCGTCATGACGTCCGCCTCCGCGGGCATCGACGACCTCACCCACACCGGGGACAAGACCACCACGACGGTGGCCATGGACTTCGGCCGCATCACCCTGGACCAGGACCTGATCCTGTACCTCTTCGGTACGCCCGGACAGGACCGCTTCTGGTTCATGTGGGACGACCTCGTACGCGGCGCCATCGGCGCCGTGGTGCTGGTCGACACCCGGCGGCTGGCCGACTGCTTCCCCGCGGTCGACTACTTCGAGAACTCGGGCCTGCCGTTCGTCATCGCCCTCAACGGCTTCGACGGCAACCAGCCGTACAACCCCGACGAGGTACGCGAGGCGCTCCAGATCGGCCCGGACGCCCCCATCATCACCACGGACGCCCGCCACCGCGCGGACGCCAAGAGCGCGCTGATCACCCTGGTCGAGCACGCCCTCATGGCCCGCCTGCGGTAGCCACTCCACGTCGAGGGGCCCTTTCCACACCGGAAGGGGCCCCTTTGTCGTACCCCGCTGCCACACTGGATCTCCGGTCGGTACGAAGGGGGACGCGATGGTGGGCGAGGCCGCGGCGCTGCGGCTGGGTTCGACCGTGGCGAAGGCGGCCGCCCAGATGTGGCTCGGGGGCAAGCGCCGCGAGCAGGAACGCACGCTGGACATGGCGGAGCTGATCCGGCTGCGCGTGTCCGGGCTGCGCTTCCAGCGGGGTGTTCAGCGGCAGTTCGAGGAGATGGCCGACGCGGTCTACGACCGGCTGGCGCCGTTCCTGGAGCGGGAGTTCCCCGGACTGGAGGAGAACAGCCGCCGGGCCGTGATCGACGCGGTGTGCGACACCTTCGCGGCGGCGGACCTCTCCGACGAGGCGATCCTCGCGGCGGACGCGCGGCCCGCGGAGATCGTCCGGCGGCTGACGGGTGCGGCATGCCCTCCGGTCGGCCTCGGCGAGGCGGAGAGCAGGCTGTACGAGCTGCTGTTCGCGGAGTGCGTCGAGTACTACGTACGGATCGTGCGGGGGCTGCCCGTCTTCGAGGAGCGGGCGCTGAGCGAACTGCTCGCGCGTACGACGTCGTTGGGCGCGGAGATCGCGCGGGTGCTGCAACGGCTGCCCGACCGTTCGCTGTTCGCCCCCGAGGGCACGGACCGGGACGCCGAGTTCCGGCGCCGCTATCTGGAGCTGGTCAGCACGACCCTGGACGAGGTGGAGCTGTTCCGGCGCACCTCCGACCGGGCGGGGGCGCAGGTGCGGCTCTCGGTGGCGTACGTCAGCCTGCGGGCGACTGGGGACGAGATACGGGCGCGGCGCGAGGGGGCGAGGCGTGCGCTTCCGTTGCTCCGGCCGGACATGAGCGACTGGGAGAACTCCGGGGGCGAGGGCGCCGGGATGCGGGTGGAGGCCGCCCTCGGTGGCCCCGCACGGGTGCTGCTCCGGGGTGAGGCGGGCTCCGGGAAGACCACGCTGCTGCGCTGGCTGGCGATCACGGCGGCGCGCGGGGCGTTCACCGGGGAGCTGGCCGACTGGAACGGTCTGACACCGGTCTTCGTGAAGCTGCGGGAGTACAGCGGGCGGGCGCTGCCGACCCCGGAGGCGATGCTCGACTCGGTGGCCGGGCAGATCACCGGGGTGATGCCGAAGGCGTGGGTGGAGCGCCAGTTGGCGGACGGGCGGGCGCTGCTGCTGATCGACGGGGTGGACGAACTCCTCGACGCCGAGCGGCGGGGGGTGCGGGAGTGGCTGCGCAAGCTGCTGGCCGCGTATCCCGAGGTGCGGATGGTGGTGACCTCGCGTCCGGCGGCGGCCGGTGCGGACTGGCTGCGCCGGGAGAAGTTCACCGCGCTGCACCTGGACCGGATGGCGCCGCCCGACCTGGCGGCGTTCGTCCGGCAGTGGCACCAGGCGGTGCGCGAGCTGGGCGAGGAACTGCCGTGCCCGGTGGAGGAGCTCCCGCGCTACGAACAGTCGTTGCTGAACAGCCTGAAGGACCGGCCGCATCTCCAGTCGCTGGCGGGGACGCCGCTGCTGGCGGCCATGCTGTGCGCGATGCACCTCAACCGGGGCAGCCAGCTCCCGCGCGACCGCATGGAGCTGTACCGCAACGCCCTCCACACGCTGGTCCACGAGCGGGACGCGGACCGGAACGTGCCGAGCGCGGTGGACAGTGAACTGAGCCTGGGCGACAAGGTGGTCCTGCTGCGGGATCTGGCCTGGCGCCTCTCCGACAACAACCGCAGCGAGATCGCCCTGGAGCAGGCGGCCCTGCACGTCGGCCAGAAGCTGGCGGGGATGCGGCACCTGGACTCCCTCCAGGACGGCACCACGGTCCTCGAGAGCCTCCGCGACCGCTCCGGCATCCTCCGCTCCCCCACCCTCGGCCGCCTGGACTTCGTCCACCGCACCTTCCAGGAGTACCTGGCGGCGGAGGAGGCGGCGGAGGAGGACCGGATCGGCAACCTGATCGGGCGGGCCCACCTGGACCTCTGGCGCGAGACGATCATCATGGCGGCGGGCCATGCGAATCGACCTCAGCGGGAAGAACTACTGACCGGCATCCTCGACCGGGCCGTTGCCGAACCCCGGTGGACCCGCAAGCTGCGCCTGCTGGCGGCTGCCTGTCAGGAGACGGTGCCACAACTGTCCGAGGAACTGGCCGGGCGGGTCGACACGGCGGTGGAGACACTGCTGCCTGCGCGCCGCGAGAGCGATCCGGCGCAGCTGGCAGCGGTAGGGACCAGCCTCCTGCGCAAGATGCCGAAGTCGCTCACGGAGCTGACGGAGAAGGCCGCTGTGCAGACGGTGCGGACCGTGGCACTGATAGGGGGGTCCGAGGCACTCGGACTGCTGTCGAGCTACGTGGGCGACAAGCGTGACCGCGTGGTGCGGCAACTGATCCAGAGCTGGAGCTACTTCGATCCGGACCCCTATGCCGACGCCGTACTGTCCGGTATTCAGCTCGCGAATCACGAGGTCGTCGTCAAGTATTCGGGCCAGTTGCGCGCCTTGAGGCGGCTGGCGCCCACTGATGTCGACATCTATTTCCCGCTGGACGATCTGGGCGCACTGCGGATGCTGCCGCCTCTTCATGACCTGTCGCTGTGGTCGCTGACCGGCGAAGCAGACCTGTCTCTGATCCCCCACATGCCCGACCTCGATGCGTTGGCTCTGGACGGCGACGCGGCGTTCACTCATATGGAGGCGCTCGAACGCTTCACATCTCTGCGGCACCTCGCCATATCTGTCCGGAACACCTCCGATCTCAGCAGCCTGCGCCTCGCGGAGAAGACCACCCACCTCACGCTTTGGGACATCCACAGCGGCACCGACCTCACGCAATGCCACACCGCGCTCTCCGGCCTGGATCGTCTGTACGTGTGGGCCGCCGACTACTCGCCGGTGAACCTCACCGCGCTGCCTGCCGTACCGGTCCTTCAACTGCAAGAGGTTGACGTCCGGGCGTGGCTGGAGACGCCGGGCTTCAAGCCCCCCGAGGTGGAGCACCTGATGCTCATGGGCTGCCTGCTCCCCGACGATCGCGGTTCCCTGGACTTTCCCGGTGTCGAGGTGCACATCTTCTGAGGTCGGCACGCCGAAGGGCCCTTCCAGAACGGAAGGGCCCTTCGAAGCGGAACTCAGTGCCAGCTGTGCGGGGCGCGGAAGCCGCCCTCGCGTTCCAGGCGGCGCCAGCCCGCTCGGGGGCGGGGGCGGTGGGTCGGGGTGGCGGCCGGGCGGGCGGCGGCGCGGGCGAGGAGGACGGCCGTTATGGCGGCTACTTCCTCGGGGTCGGCGAGGCCCTTTTCGACGCGGATGTCGGCACTGGTCATGGCGGTGGTCTCCGGGGTCTCGGTCACTGCGGGGGGTTGCCGTGCTTGCGGGAGGGCAGGTCCGCGTGCTTGGACTGCAGCATCGCCAGGGACCTGATCAGCACCTCGCGGGTCTCGGCGGGGTCGATCACGTCGTCGACCAGGCCGCGCTCGGCCGCGTAGTACGGGTGCATCAGCTCGGCCTTGTACTCCTTGACCATCTTCTGCCGCATCGCCTCGGGGTCCTCGGCGTCGGCGATCTGACGGCGGAAGATGACGTTGGCCGCGCCCTCGGCACCCATCACCGCGATCTCGTTGGTCGGCCACGCGTAGGTCAGGTCGGCGCCGATGGACTGGCTGTCCATCACGATGTAGGCACCGCCGTACGCCTTGCGCAGGATGAGCGAGATCCTCGGCACGGTGGCGTTGCAGTACGCGTACAGCAGCTTCGCGCCGTGCCGGATGATCCCGCCGTGCTCCTGGTCCACACCGGGCAGGAAGCCCGGCACGTCCAGCAGCGTGACGATCGGGATGTTGAAGGCGTCGCACATCTGCACGAACCGGGCGGCCTTCTCACTGGCCTCGATGTCCAGCACACCCGCGAGGACCTGGGGCTGGTTGGCGATGATGCCGACGACCTGGCCGTCCAGGCGGCCCAGCGCGCAGATGATGTTGCGGGCCCACCGCTCGTGGACCTCCAGGTAGTCGCCGTCGTCGACGAGCTCCTCGATCACCTTGGTCATGTCGTAGGGCCGGTTGCCGTCGGCCGGGACCAGGTCCAGCAGCACGTCGCCGCGCCGGTCGGCCGGATCGGAGGACTCCACCCGCGGCGGGTTCTCGCGGTTGTTCTGCGGGAGCAGCGACAGGAGGTAGCGCACCTCCGCGATGCAGGTCTCCTCGTCGTCGTACGCGAAGTGCGAGACGCCGGAGGTCTCGGCGTGCACGTCGGCGCCGCCCAGGCCGTTCTGGGTGATCTCCTCACCGGTGACCGCCTTGACGACGTCCGGGCCGGTGATGAACATCTGTGAGGTCTCACGGACCATGAACACGAAGTCCGTGAGGGCGGGGCTGTAGGCCGCGCCGCCCGCGCACGGGCCGAGCATCACCGAGATCTGCGGGATGACACCGGACGCCTTGGTGTTGCGCTGGAAGATGCCGCCGTACCCGGCGAGCGCGGAGACGCCCTCCTGGATACGGGCACCGGCGCCGTCGTTCAGCGAGACCAGCGGGGCACCGGCCGCGATGGCCATGTCCATGATCTTGTGGATCTTCGTGGCGTGGGCCTCGCCCAGCGCGCCGCCGAAGATGCGGAAGTCGTGGGCGTAGACGAAGACCGTGCGGCCCTCCACCGTGCCCCAGCCGGTGATGACACCGTCGGTGTAAGGCTTCTTCGCCTCCAGACCGAAGCCGGTGGCGCGGTGCCTGCGGAGCTGCTCGACCTCCTGGAAGGAGTCCGGGTCGAGAAGCAGCTCGATGCGCTCCCGGGCGGTCAGCTTGCCCTTGGCATGCTGCGCCTCGGTCGCCTTCTCGCTGGGGCCGGCCAGGGCCTGCGCACGAATCACGTGCAGCTCGGCGACCCGCCCGCGCGCGTCCGTCGGCTCACCCGTCGTCTCTTCCAAAACGGTCATGTAGTGACCATACGAAGGACCTCGAGGAAACCGGGCCGTCGACTCCGTACAGTCTCCGGAGCGTTTTCCTGGTACGACCGAACAGAACCCGGCCGTGATGCAGGCGTTCCGACTGCTCAGAGGGCGCTGTCTTTGTAGGGCTGCCACAAAGTGGGGGGTGTCACAGGCCCTCGGATTCCTGGGTGGGACATGCCATCCCCGGAGTGACACGGGGACACCCGGACGGCGGAAGGGGGCACCTCGGCAACCCTACCTTCCGCCGTCCGGCACGCGTCGGCTCAGCAGCCGCCGCAGTTGTAGTACAGGACGTCCCAGTGGTTGCCCTCGTCGGCGTAGATGTTGCCCGACCCGGCCTGGTACTGCGGCGCGCCGTCCCCGCGCAGCCCGATGTAGGTGAAGTTGTTCTTCACGTACGAGGTCATGCAGGAGATCTTGGCGAAGTCCAGCTTGTAGCCGTTGTAGTGCGAGTACGTGCCGGAGGCGTGGCCGACCTCGGTGCCGCCGGTGATGTTGAGCGCGCAGCCGCTGGACCGCTTGAGGGTCTGGGCACCCTGAGCGGTGGCGAGGTTGAGCTGGTCGAACGACGTACAGGTGGAGTTCTGGCGGTTGGAGCAGCCGCCGGAGGACGACCAGGTGATGCCGACGTCGCGGAACATCTGGGTGGCGGTGGCGTGGCTGATCTTGGTGACGGCGAAGGCGTCGGATGCGGTGCCGACCACGGCGACGCCAGGGGCGACGACGAGGGCGAGCGCGGTCAGGACGGAGCGGACCTTCATGAAGTGACCCTTCCTGCGGTTGGCCGTGCTTGCTGTGGGGCGGCTGTGCAGGTGGTGCAGACAGATGGTGCCCGAGTTCTACGCGCGTCCGCCAGAGGGCGTACGTCGTAACTCTGAGTCAGACTGGAAACACGTACCGGATGATGTTGAAAATCGAACTGAATGGGTCTACGGTCGTAACCGTCGAGTTCGTTGAACGTTAAACAGACTCTCCCGCGACTCTCTCAAGGAGCACACCATGGGTATCTTCGGCCGCAAGGACAGCACCCCCGAGACCACCGCCACCCCCGCCGCCGCGGGCACCGGCCTGGCCGCGCTGATCGGTGACTACACCATCGACCCCGCGCACACCTCGATCGGTTTCACCGCGCGGCACGCCATGGTCACCAACGTCAAGGGCAGCTTCACCGAGTTCTCCGGCGCGCTGCACCTGGACGGCGACGACCCGGCCAAGTCCACCGCGACGCTCGACGTGGTGATGGACAGCATCGACACCGGCAACGCCGACCGCGACACCCACCTGAAGTCCGCCGACTTCTTCAAGACGGACGAGTTCCCGACGATGACCTTCCGCTCCACGGGCGCGGAGTCCCTCGGCGGCGACGACTACCGGATCACCGGTGACCTCTCCATCCTCGGCGTGACCCGGCCGATCAGCATCGACCTGGAGTTCAACGGTGCCGCCACCGACCCGTTCGGCAACGAGCGCGTCGGCTTCGAGGGCAAGGCCGAGCTGCTGCGCTCCGAGTGGGGCCTGACCTGGAACGCGGCCCTGGAGACGGGCGGCGTGTTGATCTCCGACAAGATCAAGCTCAGCTTCGACGTGTCGGCCATCAAGAACGCGTGAGCCCACGGCGGTCCGGCCGCACCACGCGCGAGCGCCCCGCTCCCCCTCTGCCGGAGGGGACGGGGCGCTCACGCGTGCTGGGGGTGCCGGGGTCTCAGAAGCCTCCGCCGCCGAAGTCCCCGCCGCCCCCGAAGTCGCCGCCCCCGCCGAAGTCCCCGCCGCCGAAGCCGTCGCTGAAGCCGCTGGGGTCGAAGTCGGTGCCGGACACGTCGCCGCCCTGGAACCCGCCCTGGTCCCCGAAGTCGCCGTAGCCGCCGCCGAAGTCGGCCGCGTAGGACGGGGTGGCCATCATGCCGCCGAGCAGGGTGCCCGCGAGCAGACCGGGCAGCAGACCGCCGCCGAAGTAACCGCCCGCCCAGGGGCCGTAGGCCGGACCGGCGTCCCAGTAGGGGCGGCGGCCGTACTCGGTCTCCACCTCGCGGGCCGCCGGTTCGCGGCCGTCGGCGAGCCGGGTGGCGTCGGCCGCGCACACCGGCACCTCGCGGGTGCTGCCGCCGGACGGGGTCCAGGCGGCGTCGGTGACGGAGGGGCCGTGCCGGGGGTCGAAGAAGCAGGGCGGGCGCCGTTCGGGCAGCGGCCGCTTCTCGCGCCGGGCGGCGAGCACGGCCAGGGAGTACCGGCCGTCCTCCAGCGCCTCGGTGACCCCGCGCACGTCCTCCGGCTTCCGGGCCTCGGCCATGCGGCGCTTGGCGTCGTCGTAGGCGTTCAGCGCGTTCTCGTAGTCGGTGCGCATCGCGTCGTCGGCGCCGGGCTCGCCGGGCTGGAAGTCGAGGCGGTCGAGTTCCTCGCCGAAGGCGGTGATGTCCTCGTCCACGACGACCCGCAGCCGCTCCAGCGCGGCCTGCTGCTCCGCCTCGCGGCGGCGCCGGTTGCGGCGGCTGAGGGTGTAGACCCCGGCGCCGCCCGCCACCACGACCGCCCCGGCGACGATCAGCGCCGTGGTGGAGACCCCGCCGCCGTCGTCGGAGGAGCCCCAGGAGGAGGGGGCGTCGCCGCGTACGGTGTCGAGCGCGCGGTCGGTGAAGTCGGTGAGCTGGGCCTTGGCGCCCTCGCCCTGGACGCTGGAGACCAGGTTCTGCCGGGCGGTGGCGGAGATGACCGAGGGATCGGCGCCCGCGGCGAAGCGGTCGCCGACGCGGATGCCGTACAGACCGGTGACGCCGGTGGCCGAACGCACGTCACGCAGGACGCTCTTGGTCGGGTAGTCGGCGGGCAGGACCACCACGAACACCGGTTTGTCGGCGTCCTTGATCTTCTTGGCGAGCGCGTCGGCGTCGGCGCGGGAGAACAGCGCGGAGGCTGCCGGGTCGACGTAGACCGGGCTCTTGCGCAGGGCCTGGCCGATGGTGGAGGCGCTGGTGGCGGCGCCGGCTGCCGGGGCGAACGCGAACAGGGGCAGCAGGGCCATCGCCAGCGCCGCGAGTATGAGTGCGGGGAGGCTTCGGGCGCGGGTCGAGAGCACGGCCTTCATGCTTCGACGCTACCCGAAGCCTCCCCCGTTCGGTCAGGTGTACGGACTTCCGATGCTGGTCAGCGAGCCGCCCGGTACGCCTGCAGCAGCTTCAGCAGTGCCTGTCCGTACCGGCCGGTGAGCAGTGCGTGGTCGGCCTCGGCGAAGGGCTTCGCCACGGCCGCCGTGATGCGCTGGCCGACCTTGTGCTGGACGATCAGCCGGGCCCGGGTGACCAGTTCGCGTCCCCGGCGGTCGTCGTGTGCGCGCTCGGCGGTCGCGGCCGCCTTGCCGAGGGTGGTCAGGGCGGTGGAACCGCCGTTCACCTTCGTGGTCAGACCCCACCCGTAGGGGTACTGCGGGTCGTACGAGCTGTCGCCCACGTTGATCGGGAGCTGGGCCTCGCCGCGCGGCCAGGTGACGGGGAGCTGGCCGGTGAAGGGCCGCTTGCCGTAGAGCACGTCGGCGACGCCGCCGCCCTCGGTGCCCGGCAGCCAGGAGGCCACCAGGACGTCGATCTTCCCGAGCCGGTCCCCGATCAGCAGCGGGCGGCCGGAGACGGTGAGCACCACGCACTTCATGGCGCCGCACACCTTGTCGACGGCGGCCTGGTCGGCGGTGGACAGGGTCAGCGCATGGCCGTTGCCCACGTCGCCGACGCCCTCGGCGTAGGGGGTCTCCCCCACGACGACCACGCCCACGTCGTTCCCCGCGGTCGGCGCGGAGGCGTCCTTGGACCAGGTGACCTTCCCGCCCGCCTCACGGATACCGGCGAGGATGGTGGTGCCCTTGGTGATGTTGCCGGAGGAGCCCTGCCAGGTGATGGTCCAGCCGCCGGACTGGTTGCCGATGTCGTCCGCGTTGGACCCGGCGACGTACACCTTCTGCGTCTTGCGCAGCGGCAGCAGGCCGCCGTCGTTCTTCAGCAGTACCTGGGACTTGGCGACGGCCTCGCGGGCGATGGCCCGGTGGGCCGGGGAGCCGATGGCCGCGGCGCCGGAGGTGTCGGCGTAGGGGTGCTCGAAGAGGCCGAGGCGGAACTTCTGGGTGAGGATGCGGGAGACGGCGTCGTCGATCCGGCGCTCGCTGACCCGGCCCGCCTTCACCTCGGCGGTGAGGGCCGCGGTGAACTCCTTGTACGTGTAGGGGACCATCATCATGTCGACGCCCGCGTTGACCGAGGTGCGGACCTGGGTCGCGTAGTCGCCGGGGAGCTGGTCCACGGCGTTCCAGTCGCTGATGACGAAGCCGTCGAAGCCCATGCGGCCCTTGAGCACGCCGTTGAGCATGTCGGCGCGGGCGTGCATCTTGACCGGGCCGCGTCCGTCGCCGACCACGTCGAGCGAGGAGTACGAGGGCATCACGGTGCCGACGCCCCGGTCCACCGCGTCCTGGTACGGGGCGAGGTGCACGGCCTCCAACTGCTGCCGGGTGAGCGTGGAGACGCCCTGGTCGACGGTGTACGTCCCGGTGGTGGAGGAGCCGTAGGCGGTGCCGCCGTCGGCGACGAAGTGCTTGGCGGTGGCCAGCACCTTGTCGGGGCGGGCGAGGTCGCTGCCGTCGGCGCGGCCCTGGAGGCCCTGGATCACCGTCTCCATGGACTCGACCAGTGCCGGGTCCTCACCGAAGGACTCGTAGGAGCGGCCCCAGCGTTCGTCGCGGCTGACGCACAGGCAGGGCGCGAAGTCCCAGGGGATGCCGGTGGCGCGGACCTCGGAGGCGGTCACCACCCCGGTGCGCTGGGCGAGTTGGGGATCACGCGTGGCGCCGATGCCGATGTTGTGCGGCAGGACGGTGGCGCCGGTGAGGTTGTTGTGGCCGTGCACCGCGTCGACGCCGTAGATCAGCGGGACCTGGAAGCGGGTGGCCTGGGCGCGCAGCTGGAAGCCGTCGATCATCTTCGCCCACGCGGCCGGAGTGTTCGGGGTGGGCGTGGAGCCGCCGCCGGAGAGCAGGGAGCCCAGGTCGTAGGCGGCGATGTCGTTCTGGTCGGAGACGGCACCGCGCTCGGCCTGGGTCATCTGCCCGGCCTTCTCCGCGAGCGACATCCGCCCGAGCAGGTCGGCGACGCGCTTGCGCACCGGCAACTTGGCGTCCAGGTAGGGCAGTCCGTGGGCGTCGATGACGATCTTCGGGTTCTCCGCCGGGGCCTTGGCGCCGGTGACGGTGAGCGCGAGCGGGATCGTCTCGGCGGACTCGGCGGTGCGGTCCTTCAGGGTGCTGACCTTCACCGTCCGGGAGGTCCCGGAGGGGGTGCCGGCCGGGAAGGTGAGGGTGCCGTGGGCGGGGGTGTAGTCCTTGCCGGGGCGGGCGGTGCCCTCGCCGGTGGCGTAGCCGACGGTCACCGGGGAGGTGACGGGCTTGGCATCGGTGGTGGCCAGGGTGACGCGGACGCTCGCCGTGCCGCCCTCCTTCACCGGGCGGACGGCCGCGTCGGTGGTGACGGAGGCGCGCAGCGCCGGGTCGGCCGCGCCGTACAGCTCGACGCCGTCCATGGCGAAGCGGCCCTTGACGCCGGTGGGCAGGGTGACGGCGTAGCCCCACATCTGGGTGAGGCCGAGGACGTGGTCGATGCCGCCGACCGGCTGGTAGTCCGTGCGATAGGTGAACGCGGAGAACGGCAGCTCGATCCGCTTCCACCCGGTGAAGTCGTCGGCGAAGGAGGTCGTCCACAGCTCGGACGCCTCGCCGTGGGCGCCGCCGTCCTTGATCTCGAACGTGATCTTCTTGCCGCTGTTCTGCCCCTCCCACCACAGGCGGACGCCCCGGTGGGCGGACCAGTCGTGGGCGGGGGCGGTGGCGGCGTAGTCGTGGGTGAAGCCGCCGTAGCCGCTGATGTCGTAGCTTCCGGTCAGCACCTTGGCGCCCTCGGGGGCGTCGGCGCGGGCGGTCAGCGCCAGGGTGGGCGGGTCGTCGCTGTCGCCGCCCCAGGTGAAGATGCCCTCGGCGGGCTGGGCGGCGAAGGGCACCTCTCCCTCGAAGCGGTCGACCGGCACCGGTGCCGGATCGGGTCCGTCGGCGCCGGAGGCGGTGGCGATGCCTCCGGCCAGCGGGAGCAGTGCGGTCAGCAGAGCGGTGGAGACGAGCAGGGCGGTTCTGCGCATGGACCTTCCCTCGGCTCTTGGTTCACTCATGACTTAGCTCACGGCTTGAGTGAACTGGGGTCCCCTGATCCCCGTCAACCCTTCGCACATGACATGACGCTCCGTCAACTCACATCAGCGGCGCCGAGGTTGTGCGTTTGCTTTCTGAATGCGCGACCCCTTGACGCCGCCCCGGAGCCGTCATTTACTCACGGCTCGCACGCCGCTGTTCCCTCATCCCCCCACCTCTTGAAGGGCGGCGCCCCATGAGACGACCCCTGCGTCCGGCCCGGCTGCTGCTGGCCGCGCTGCTGACGACGGCCGGGATCACCACGCTCGCCACCCCGGCCGCACACGCGGCGGGCGAGCCGGTCACGGCCTGGCTGACCACCACCGACGACTCCGCCGGACGACATGTCGTGCGCGGCCTGGAGCCGCAGACACCGTTCGCCTTCTCGGCCGGAGCCGGAGGCGGCGGCGGCGGCGAGAACATCACGGTGGACGAGAACACCCGCTACCAGACCTTCACCGGCGGCGGAGCCTCCTTCACCGACACCGCCGCCTGGCTGATGAACGGCAGCGGCGCCCTGTCCCAGGCGACCCGCGACGCCACCATGCGCAAGCTGTTCTCCCCCACGGACGGCATCGGCCTGTCCTTCCTGCGCAACCCGATGGGCGCCTCCGACCTGGCCCGCTCCGGCTACACCTACGACGACATACCGGCCGGGCAGACCGACCCCTCGCTGGCGAAGTTCTCCCTCGCCCGTGACCTCGCGGACGTCCTCCCGCTCACCAAGCAGGCACGCCAGCTCAATCCGAACCTCACGGTGATGGCGTCCCCGTGGACGGCCCCGGCGTGGATGAAGGACAGCGGCTCCCTCAACGGCGGCTGGCTGAAGGCGGAGGACTACGGCGCCTACGCCTCGTACTTCGTCAAGTACCTCCAGGGCTGGCGCGACCAGGGCGTGCCCGTCTCGTACGTCACCGCGCAGAACGAGCCGACCTGCTGCTCGGGCTATCCCTCGATGAGCTGGAACGCCAGCGGGCTGGCCTACTTCACCAAGAGCGAGCTGCTGCCCAAGCTCCAGCAGGCCGGGCTCTCCACCAAGGTCCTGGCCCACGACTGGAACTGGGACACCTACGACTCCTACGCCGCCCAGACCGTGGACGACGCGGCCGTGCGCAGTCACCCCAACTTCGGCGGCATCGCCTGGCACGGCTACGGCGGCGACGTCAACAAGCAGACGACCGTGCACAACCAGTACCCCGCGCTGGACGCCTTCGCCACCGAGCACTCCGGCGGCACCTGGATCGCCGACCAGCAGCGCGAGGACCTCTCCGACATCATCAACTACACCCGCAACTGGGCGAAGTCGGTGACCAAGTGGTCCCTCGCGGTGGACCAGAACATGGGCCCGCACAACGGCGGCTGCGGCACCTGCACCGGGCTGATCACCGTGCACAACGGCGACGGGCGCAGTGGGAGCGTGGACTACACCGTCGAGTACTACGACATGGGCCACCTCACCAAGTTCGTCCGCCCCGGCGCCCAGCGCATCGCCTCCACCGCGTCCTCCGCCGTGCCCAACGTGGCCTGGCGCAACCCCGACGGCAGCAAGGCACTGATCGCGTACAACGGCGCCACCTCGGCCAAGCAGATCACGATCAACTGGGGTGCGCAGCACGCCACTTACACCCTTCCCGCCCGTACCTCGGCCACCTTCACCTGGGCGGGCGGCCAGTCCGGTGACAGCTCCCGCACCGGGGCGTTCGCGGGGCTCGCGGGCAAGTGCCTGGACGTGGCGGGCGGTTCGAGCGCCAACGGCACGGCGGTGCAGCTCTACGACTGCAACGGCAGCACCGCCCAGCAGTGGACGGTCGCCGCGGACGGCTCGGTCCGGGCGCTCGGCAAGTGCCTGGACGTGGTCTCCGCGTCGACCGCCGACGGCGCCAAGGTCCAGCTCTACGACTGCAACGGCACCGGCGCCCAGCGCTGGTCGTACAACAGCGCCACCGGGGACGTGGTGAACAGCGCGGCGGACAAGTGCCTGGACGTCACGGACAACTCCTCGGCCAACGGGGCGCGGGCCCAGATATGGTCCTGCACCGGGGCTGCCAACCAGAAGTGGACGCTGAGGTAGGACCGAGGCAGGGCGGCCCGGGTTTCCGGCGCGGGTGATGGTGGTACCCGCGCCGTACCGACCGTGACCGGGGAGCTTCGAGATGACCACACCGCAGGATCTGCTGTTCGTCACGCTGGACGTGCCCGCCGACCGGCCCGTGGAACAGGGGGATCTGTCTCTGGCGCTGGCCGCGGCGGAGCTGCTGGACCTGCTCACCGCCCAGGTGGTCACCCTGCGGGACGACCGGATCGCCCCCGTCTCCGGTCACCTCACCGGCGACGCGATGCTGGACAAGGCGGCCGCGGCGCTGATCCGCACCGAGCCGTACGAGAGCGCCGAGGACTGGCTGTGGCGGCGCGGGGACGGGCTCTCCGCCGCCTACCGGGACGAGCTGGAGCACACCGAGCCGTCGGGCTCCGGGCTGCGGCAGCTGTTCCGGCGCGCCGACCGGTCGGTGGACCGGATCGACTCCGACGCCCGGCGGCACGCGGCCGACCGGTGGGCCCGGCACGAGCCGCTCCTCGTGGGCCTCGCCGCCGCCCTCGGCATCGAGGAACCCGAGCACGAGGAGGCGGCGGCGCACGCCGAGGCCGACAAGGTGGACGACCGGCTCGCGGTCGTCCTCGCCGCGCTCGGCGACGCGCTGACCGAGCTGGAGGCGGTACGGCAGCGGCGGCGGATCGAGGAGGACGCGTTCGACAACGTCTGGCGCGCCCCCTGACCGCCGCCCGTCCCCGTGCTACTCGGCCGGTGCGACGCCCGCGCGCAGCAGCCCGTAGGTGCAGGCGTCCTCCAGGGCCTGCCAGGAGGCGGCGATGACGTTCTCCGCGACGCCGACCGTGGACCACTCCCCCGCGCCGTCGCTGGTGGAGATCAGCACGCGGGTGATGGACCGGGTACCGGAGGCGCCCTCCAGGATGCGGACCTTGTAGTCCACCAGCTCCAGCTTGGCGAGCTGCGGGTAGATCTTCTCCAGGGCCACCCGCAGCGCCTGGTCGAGGGCGTTGACCGGGCCGTTGCCCTCGGCGGTGGCGACGATCCGCTCCCCCTTGGCCCACAACTTCACGGTGGCCTCGTTGGCGTGGGTGCCGTCGGGGCGGTCCTCCACGATGGCCCGCCAGGACTCGACCTCGAAGTACTTCACCGGGGCGCCCTGGGCCTCGGCGCGCAGCAGCAGCTCGAAGGAGGCGTCGGCGGCCTCGTAGGTGTAGCCCTTCAGCTCGCGTTCCTTGACGCGCTCGACGACCCTGCCGATCAGGGCCCGGTCGCCGCCGAGGTCGACGCCGAGTTCCCGGCCCTTCAGCTCGATGGAGGCGCGTCCGGCCATGTCGGAGACGAGCATCCGCATGGTGTTGCCGACCCGCTCGGGGTCGATGTGCTGGTACAGGTCCGGGTCGACCTTGATCGCGGAGGCGTGCAGCCCGGCCTTGTGGGCGAACGCGGAGACACCCACGTAGGGCTGGTGGGTGGAGGGCGTGAGGTTGACGACCTCGGCGATGGCGTGCGAGATCCGGGTGGTCTCGCGGAGGTGGCCGTCGGGGAGGACCTTCTTGCCGTACTTCAGCTCCAGCGCGGCGACCACCGGGAAGAGGTTGGCGTTGCCGACGCGCTCGCCGTAGCCGTTGGCCGTGCACTGGACGTGGGTGGCGCCCGCGTCGACGGCGGCGAGGGTGTTGGCGACGGCGCAGCCGGTGTCGTCCTGGGCGTGGATGCCGAGCCGGGCGCCGGTGTCGGCGAGGACGGTGCCGACCACGGCGGTGATCTGCGCCGGGAGCATGCCGCCGTTGGTGTCGCACAGCACGACCACGTCGGCCCCGGCCTCGGCGGCGGTGCGGACGACGGCCTTGGCGTAGGCGGGGTTGGCGCGGTAGCCGTCGAAGAAGTGCTCGCAGTCCACGAAGACCCGGCGGCCCTCGGCGCGGAGGTGGGCGACGGTGTCCCGGATCATCTCCAGGTTCTCGTCGAGCGTGGTCCGCAGCGCCAGCTCCACATGCCGGTCGTGAGCCTTGGCGACCAGCGTGATGACGGGGGCGCCGGACTCCAGCAGCGCTCTGACCTGCGGATCGTCGGCGGCTTTGGCGCCGGGGCGGCGGGTGGCGCCGAACGCGACGAGGACCGCGTGCCGCAGCCGCAGCTCCTCGCGGGCGCGGGCGAAGAACTCGGTGTCGCGCGGGTTGGCGCCGGGCCAGCCGCCCTCGATGAAGCCCACGCCGAAGTCGTCCAGGTGCCGTGCGATGGCCAGCTTGTCCGCGACGGTGAGGTTGATGCCCTCGCGCTGCGCGCCGTCGCGCAGCGTGGTGTCGAAGACGTGGAACGAATCGTCGAGCTCGCTGGTTGCGGTCATGGTCTGAAGGCTCCTGTTGTGAATGTCGGTCTTACCGGAAATGACCGGCTCCACCGTTCCCCCCATGGTCCCTCGCGCTCCGCGTCCGGCTGCGGTTGGGCCGGAAAACGAAAAAACCCCTCGCGGGTGCGAGAGGTCTGCGCGCGGGTCGAGGACGACGGTGCCACCCGCATCTGGTCGTGCGAGGTGGTCACTGCGGACCGGCGCGCCTGCTGCCCATAATCATGGTGAGCGAGAGCACGCGGGCAGTCTGGCACAGAACGCCCACCGTCCCACGGGGTGTCTCACCATGCGGGCCGCGCTGTCCAGGACAGGACCGCCCCGAGCCTCCAGGGCGGTCCCCTCCGGATGAGTTACTGGCCGATGCGGTGCATCCAGCCGTGCGTGTCCTCGCGCTTGCCGCGCTGGATGTCGAGCAGGGCTTCGCGCAGGCGCAGGGTGACCTCGCCGGGCTCGCCGCCGCTCTGCTTCCATTCGGCACCGGCCCGCTTGACGGTGCCGACCGGGGTGATCACGGCGGCGGTGCCGCAGGCGAAGACCTCGGTGAGGGTGCCGTTCTCGGTGTCGCGCTGCCACTGGTCGACCGAGATGCGGCCCTCCTCGGCCTCGTAACCGAGGTCGCGGGCGACGGCCAGCAGGGAGTCGCGGGTGACGCCCTCCAGGATGGAGCCGGTGAGGGTGGGGGTGACGATCTTGTCTCCGTAGACGAAGCACAGGTTCATGCCGCCCAGTTCCTCGACCCACTGGTGCTCGACGGCGTCGAGGTAGCAGACCTGGTCGCAGCCCTTCTCGGCCGCCTCGGCCTGGGCGAGCAGGGAGGCCGCGTAGTTGCCGCCGGTCTTGGCGTCGCCCATGCCGCCGGGGACGGCGCGGACGCGGTCCTCGGAGACCCAGATCGACACCGGCTTCACGCCGCCCGGGAAGTAGGCACCGGCCGGGGAGGCGATGACGAGGAAGAGGTACTCGTTGGACGGCTTCACGCCCAGGCCGACCTCGGTGCCGATCATGAAGGGGCGCAGGTAGAGGGAGTCCTCGCCGCCGTGCGCGGGCACCCAGTCGATGTCCTGGGCGATCAGCGCGTCGCACGCCTCGATGAACGTCTCCACCGGCAGCTCGGGCATGCCCAGGCGGTGCGCGGAGCGCTGGAAGCGCAGGGCGTTCTGCTCGGGCCGGAAGGTGGCGACCGTGCCGTCGGGCTGCCGGTACGCCTTCAGGCCCTCGAAGATCTCCTGCGCGTAGTGCAGGACGTTGGTGGCCGGGTCGAGCGGGATCGGCGCGTACGGGACGAGCTGGCCGTCGTGCCAGCCGCGGCCCTCGGTCCACTTGATCGTCACCATGTGGTCGGTGAAGCGGCGGCCGAAGCCGGGGCTGGTCAGGATCGCCTCGCGCTCCGCGGTGGCGAGCGGATGGGCGGAGGGCTTGAGCTCGATCGTGGGCGTCGTCATGGGCGGCAGTCCTTCTCTTCCTGGCGTGGGACGGGCGGCCCCGGCTGTGCGGCCGGTGCCTCAGGTCACCCCCGGCAAAGCGCGGCACCGGTGGTGGCGGGCCGCGCTCACGCCGTCCGGGCATTCCCTCATATCGCGGCTCCGCGTTCGATTATCGCGCGGAGGGGGCGCCGGAAGGAATCGGGGTGAATGCGACCCAGGGCTCGATGGTGGCACCCGGCACGGGCACAGCAAAGGGCCGCCGGGCGCCTGAAGCGACCCGGCGGCCCTTTGACGGGGCCTTACGGGTCAGCCGGTTACCCGGCCTACGAGCGCGTCGCCGATCTCGGCGGTGGTGCGGGGCGGTAGCCCGGCGCGCTCGGTGAGGTCGGCGGCCACGGCCGCGTCCACGCGGGCGGCCTCGGCGTCGTACCCGAGGTGACGCAGCAGCAGCGCCACGGAGAGGACCGTGGCGGTGGGGTCGGCCTTGCCCTGTCCGGCGATGTCCGGGGCGGAGCCGTGCACCGGCTCGAACATGGACGGGTACGCGCGCGTCGGGTTGATGTTGCCCGACGCGGCCACGCCGATGCCGCCGGAGACGGCCGCCGCGAGGTCGGTGATGATGTCGCCGAAGAGGTTGTCGGTGACGATCACGTCGAAGCGCTCGGGGTCGGTGACCAGGTAGATGGTGGCCGCGTCGACGTGGATGTACTCGGTGGTGACCTCGGGGTACTCCTCGGCCACCTTGTTGAAGATGTTGGTCCACAGGTGCCCGGCGAAGGTGAGCACGTTGTTCTTGTGGACCAGGGTGAGCTTCTTGCGCGGGCGGGCCTGGGCGCGGGCGAAGGCGTCGCGGACGACGCGCTCGACGCCGTAGGCGGTGTTCACCGAGACCTCGGTGGCGACCTCGTGCTCCGTGCCGGTGCGGATGGTGCCGCCGTTGCCCGTGTAGGGGCCCTCGGTGCCCTCGCGGACCACGATGAAGTCGATCTCCGGCTGACCGGCGAGCGGGGTGGCGACGCCGGGGAGCAGCTTGGAGGGGCGCAGGTTGACGTGGTGGTCGAAGGCGAACCGGAGCTTCAGCAGGAAGCCGCGCTCCAGGACGCCGGACGGCACCGACGGGTCGCCGATGGCGCCGAGCAGGATGGCGTCGTGGGCCTTGAGGGAGTCGAGGTCGGCGTCGGTGAGGGTCTCACCGGTGGCGTGGTAGCGCCGGGCGCCGAAGTCGTACTCCTTGGTCTCCAGCTTCACGTCCTGGGGCAGGACGGCGGAGAGGACCTTGAGACCCTCGGCCACGACCTCCTGGCCGATGCCGTCCCCGGGGATGACTGCGAGATCGATGCTGCGAGACATGTCCGGCACCCTACTCCGCGTCCCACGGGATGACACGGACCGTCCGCGATGCGGACAACGGACGGTCCGTCCAGCGCTTCCCGGCCCGGCTCAGTGCCCGGTCTCGCCGCCGTTGTCCCGGCGGTCCAGGGCGCGCTGGAGGGCGGCCGCGGCCTTGGCGCGGTCGGTCTCGTCGGAGCGGGAGGTGTGGCGCACGCGGCGGCGAATGGTCGTCTCGGCCATGGGAAATCGACTCCTTCGACAGAGTGGTTGCACGGCAGCGGTGAGCTGTGAGACGCCGGAAGGGGCGGAGAGCGCACGCCGCAGGGGTTGCCTGCGCGGGGCGCGGCTCACGACCGCCATTCGCTGGATGGAGCGATTCGTTCGGCTCATCCCAAGCTAAGGGACCGGGCCGCACCTGTCTGCATGATTACTCGGACTTCCTACTATCTGAGACGGCGAGTCATCTGACCTGCGGTTTCCCGCGCGGGCTCAGCCGATGACGAAGGGCAGGCGGGCGGCCAGGGCGCCGAGGGCGGTGCGCTCCGCGGGGGTCGGCGCGCGGCGGCCGGTGCCGAGGAGGAGGGCGTCCGTGTCGGGCAGGGCGGCGGGGAACGGCTCGCCGGTGATCCGCTCCAGCAGGGCGCGGGCCTCGGCCAGGGTTGCCGGGGGCGGGGGCGGAGTGTCCGGCAGGTGGGCGGTCAGGTCCAGGTGGTGGATGGTCCACTCCAGGACGTACGCGGAGAGGTAGTCGGCCGTGGTGAGGACCTGGTCCTGGGTGCCGACGCGGGTCCGGGGGTCGGCGAGGAGGGCTGCCCGTCCGGCGGCCGAGCCGACGTCGTCCAGGTGGAAGCGCAGCAGGGCCGGGTCCTGGTAGGCCGCCGCCAGCCGGACCGTCAGGGCGTCCAGGGGGTCCTCGCCGGTGGGCGGGGTGTGGGTGACCGTCCAGTACGTCGCCGCGTCGCGGGTCGGTTCGGCGTCGGCCGGGGTGGCGAGGGTGATCAGGACGTCCTGGGCGTCGATGACGAGGTGGCACACCAGGTCCCGTACGAGCCAGCCCGCGCAGCCGGAGGGACGGCCGAAGTCGTCGTCGGCGAGGTCCGCCACCGCGGCCCGCAGGGCCGACCAGGAGAGGGAGAAGCCGTCCGTGTCGTCCATGCGCGCACGCTAGCAGCGGGGCCGGACGCACGACGGCCCGGCGAGCCCGTTCAGGGCGGGCTCGCCGGGCCGGATCGTGAGGGCGGTCAGCCCAGGGGGGCTCAGCCCATGTGCGGGTAGCCGTACTCGGTCGGCGGGACCAGGGTCTCCTTGATGGCGCGGGTCAGGGTCCAGCGCATCAGGTTCTGCGGGGCGCCGGCCTTGTCGTCGGTGCCGGAGGCGCGGCCGCCGCCGAAGGGCTGCTGGCCGACGACGGCGCCGGTCGACTTGTCGTTGATGTAGAAGTTGCCCGCCGCGTAGCGGAGCTTCTCCATCGTGTACGCCGCCGCCGCGCGGTCGTTGGAGATGACCGCACCGGTGAGCGCGTAGTCCGAGACCGACTCCATCTGGGTCAGCATCTCGTCGTACTTGTCGTCCTCGTAGACGTGCACGGCGAGGATCGGGCCGAAGTACTCGGTGCGGAAGACCTCGTTGTCGGGGTCGGTGCACTCGATGACGGTCGGGCGGACGAAGTAGCCCACCGCGTCGTCGTAGGAGCCGCCCGCGACGATCGTGCAGGTGGGGTCCTCGGCGGCGCGGTCGATGGCGGCCTTGTTCTTGGCGAAGGAGCGCTCGTCGATGACCGCGCCCATGAAGTTCGACAGGTCGGTGACGTCACCCACGGTCAGACCGTCGATCTCCGCCGCGAACTCCTCCTTGAAACCGGAGTTCCAGATGGAGGCCGGGACGTAGGCGCGGGAGCTGGCCGAGCACTTCTGGCCCTGGTACTCGAAGGAACCGCGGGTCAGCGCGGTCTTCAGGACGGCGCGGTCGGCGCTCGGGTGCGCGACGACGAAGTCCTTGCCGCCGGTCTCGCCGACCAGGCGCGGGTAGGCGCGGTACTTCTCGATGTTGTTGCCGACCGTCTTCCACAGGTACTGGAAGGTCTTGGTCGAGCCGGTGAAGTGGATGCCCGCGAGGTCGCGGTGGGCCAGCGCGACCTCGGAGACCGCGATGCCGTCGCCGGTGACCAGGTTGATGACGCCCTTGGGCAGCCCGGCCTCCTCCAGCAGCTGCATCAGCAGCACGGCGGCGTGGGTCTGCGTCGGGGACGGCTTCCAGACCACCACGTTGCCCATGAGGGCGGGCGCGGTGGGCAGGTTGGCGGCGATGGCCGAGAAGTTGAACGGCGTGATCGCGTAGACGAAGCCCTCCAGCGGGCGGTGGTCCATGCGGTTCCACACGCCCGGGGAGTTGGCCGGGGGCTGCTCGGCCAGGATCTGGCGGGCGTAGTGCACGTTGAAGCGCCAGAAGTCGACCAGCTCACAGGGGCTGTCGATCTCGGCCTGCTGGGCGGTCTTGGACTGGCCCAGCATGGTGGAGGCGGCGATGGTCTCGCGCCACGGGCCGGAGAGCAGCTCGGCGGCGCGCAGGATGATCGCGGCACGGTCGTCGAAGGACATCGCGCGCCAGGCCGGGGCGGCGGCCAGGGCGGCGTCGACCGCGTCCTGGGCGTCCTCGCGGGTGGCGTTGCGCAGGGTGCCGAGCACGGCCTTGTGGTTGTGCGGCTGGACCACCTGGAAGGTCTCGCCGCCGCCCATCCGCTTCTCGCCGCCGATGGTCATCGGCAGGTCGACCGGGTTCTCGGCCAGCTCCTTGAGCTTGGCCTCCAGCCGGGCGCGCTCGGGGGTGCCGGGGGCGTAGCCGTGCACCGGCTCGTTGACGGGGGTGGGGACCTGGGTCACAGCGTCCATGAGAACCGTAACTCCTTTACGTTGAGCGGGTGTTCGGGCGGATGTTCGGGCTCAGCCCTTGGTGATCATGCTGCGTACGAAGAACTGGAGGTTCGCCGGCTTCTCGGCGAGACGGCGCATGAAATAGCCGTACCAGTCGGTGCCGTAGGCGGTGTAGACACGCATGCGGTGCCCCTCGGCGGCCAGCCGCAGGTGCTCGTCGCCCCGGATGCCGTAGAGCATCTGGAACTCGTACTCGTCGAGCTTACGACCCGCGCGGTGCGCGAGTTCCTGGGCGATGGAGATGAGGCGGGGGTCGTGGGACCCGATCATCGGGTAGCCGTCGCCCTCCATCAGCGTCTTCAGGACGCGGACGTACGCCTTGTCGATCTCGTGCTTCTGCTGGTACGCGACCTCGGCGGGCTCCTTGTAGGCGCCCTTGACCAGGCGGACCCGGCTGCCCGCGGCGGCCAGGCGGCGGGCGTCGGCCTCGGTGCGGAACAGGTACGCCTGGATGACGCAGCCGGTCTGCGGGAAGTCCTTCCGCAGCTCCTCGTGGATGGCGAACATCGAGTCGAGGGTGGTGTGGTCCTCGGCGTCCAGGGTGACCGTGGTGCCGATGGCGGCGGCGGCCGCGACGACCGGGCGGACGTTGGCGAGGGCCAGCTCGTGGCCGCCTTCCAGCGCCTGGCCGAACATGGAGAGCTTCACGGACATCTCGACCCGCTCGCCGAGCTCGAGGCCCCCCAGGTGGTCGACCAGCGCGAGGTAGGCGTCGCGGGCGGCGGTGGCCTGCTCGGGGGTGGTGATGTCCTCGCCGACGACGTCCATCGTCAGCTGCAGGCCCTTGGCGGTCAGCTCCGCGATGACCGGGACGATGTCGTCCACGGTCTCGCCGGGGATGAACCGGTCGACGACCTGCTTGGTCACCGGGGCGGCCGAGATCAGACGACGCATCCGGTCGCTGCGCGAGGCGGCGAGAATCACGGGACCCAGCACGGGGCACCTCCACAACAAAAGCACCGAAACGGCCGGGACCCGACGATTCGGGGACGGCACGGAGAACCACCGTGAAACCTAGGGATCTCTTCGATGGTGAGCCATCGACAGACGTCACGCATCCGATCACCGGTTCTCAGACAGATGTATGAAGCGCGCTCGGAAATGCGGCAGAATGCCCGAGTGGCGGCCGATTACAGAGATGACTACCAGGAGCTGGTGGACGAGATCTCGGAGCTGCTGGGCGCCCCGGCGACCCTGGAGAACCGGGACTTCGAGCTGATCGCCTTCGGCGCGTACGACAGCGAGGGCGAGCTCGATCCCACCGCGCTGGACCCGGTGCGGGCCCGCTCGATCCTGACCCGGCGCTCCACCTCGGCGGTGCGGGCGTGGTTCGAGGGCTTCGGCATCACCCGCGCGACGCAGCCGGTGCGCATCCCGCCCACCCCGGAGGCGGGCGTCTACCGGGGCCGGATCTGCCTGCCGGTACGCCATCGGGGTGTCGTCCTCGGCTACGTCTGGCTGCTGGACGACGACCCCGGCCCGAGCGACGCCCAGCTCGCCGCCGCCATGCCGGTGACCGGGCGGATCGGCGCGCTGCTGGCCGACGAGGCGCGGGCCGGGGCGGGGCTCGGCCGGGAGCTACGGGCGGTGCTCACCGCGGAGGACGGCTGGCAGCGGGACATGGCCGTCACCGAGCTGCGCACCGCGCTGGGCCCGCGCGCGGACGGCCCGCACACCGTGGTGTGCGTCGCCCCCTGGTTCTCCGCCGACCCCGACGACGCCCCCTCGGTGCGCACCGTCCCGCACGCCACCGCCCTGTGCACGGTGCCGTGGGGTGCGACGGCGCAGAGCCTCGCGGTGCTGGTGCGGCTGCGCGTCACGGAGGTGACGGCCCCGGCGCTGGTGACGGCGGCTCGGCTGGTGAAGGAGGCGGAGGGCACGGTCGTCGGGGTGGGGATCGGTGAACCACGCCTGGGGCTGGCCGAGTTGGGCACGGTGTGGCAGGAGGCGTCGGCGGCGGCGCGGGCCGCGCTGGCCGAGCCGAGGTTCGCGCCGGTGGCCGAGTGGCGGGGCATCGGCCCGTACCGGCTGCTGTCCGCGCTGCCGCCGAGGTCGGTGCAGGACCCGGTGGCGGCACCGCTGCTCTCCCCCGCCCACCAGGAGCTGGCCCGCACCGCCGAGGTCTACCTCGACTGCGCGGGCCAGGCCGGCCGGGCGGCGGCCGAACTGGGCATCCACCGCCAGACCCTCTACTACCGCCTGGGCCGCGTGGAACGCCTGACCGGCCTGGACCTGGACGACGGCGAGGACCGCCTACTCCTGCACATGGCCCTGAAGCGGGCCCGGCTGGGCTGAACTCCAGGTTCCACGAATCGCTGCGCAATGTCGCCCGGCGTCTCCCTCTCGAGCATCGCGAAGAGCGAATTTCGCGAGATCCGCGAAGGAGTTCTGGCCCCGGCCAAGCTCCGCCTGCGAGTCATCGTTCAGATTCCGGGCTACACCAGCTTCGCTGCCGCGTGCGCCTCGCCCCCCCACCCCACCCCGCGCGGATGCGGGTTCCTACGCGAAGCGACAGACATCCTCAAGATTGCCGATCAGGCACCAACGTTCGCTACGTGGCCTCGGCGACGGGAAACAAGGCGGCGAGACGAGGGAGACGAAGATTTGCCTCCTCCTCCCGATTCACGTCCCATTGCTCGCCAACCGGATTCTGCGGTTCAGGATCATCTGTGTTCTGAGCCTCAAGAGCAGCATGGAATTCGTCGTGAGCCTTGCCGGTCGCATCCTCGAATGCACGCCCAGCGACGTAGTCGAGTTCTTCCCACTCGGGCCACTCGTTGTCCGCCCAGGACCTCGGTGACCGGCCTGCCAGGAACCGAACCTCCGGCACCTCGGCCAGCGCATCTGGATCGCGGGCAACCAGCTCGAACATTTCCTGGCCGAGCCCCACCAGCCAGAGCCGAAAGTAGAAGAAGCTGTCGTCAGAGCACCAGCCCAAGATGCGATCCGCGGCCGCCCACAAGTCCCAGGTGAACGTCGGGCTGAGAACGCGGTCAAGACATATATGAAACTGCACGGCCAACTCAGGCTGAGGTGCCAGCTGCCCATGAAGCCAGGCAAGGCGCTCGTCCGGGTCCTGGGTCTGCCGCCGACAGCTCTCGATCATGTTCCAGAAGGTCTCATCATCCACAGCGGCACTATGGCAGGTGACTCTGACAGCCCAACGACGTCACCGCGGTCCGTACGATGACCGGATCTCTCGCTCGGCGACAACAGGTCGGCGAGTCACGGAAGGAATCATGCAGATGAGCGTCCGCTTCGAGGCCAGCTGGTGCGGAAGCGACCTGGGCGGCCGCCGCTCCTGCCCCTACACCTACGACTACTACCCCCACGATTCCTTGCCACCGTTGGACCAGCGAAGGCTCAAGGGGACCTTCGAATGGCTCGGCGAGCACACCGGAACTTCTGCGGACCGCGTCACCGAGCTTCGAGCAGTGACCGAGGAACTGGACCAGAAGGGGCTTTCACTCCCCCAGGACTTCTCCACCTACTTCACTTCGGCGAACCTTCCAGACATCTTGGGCGGCCAGTCGCTGACTTGCTGCTGGAGCAGCCTCTCCAAGCCGATACCCAGTCCAGTCGAGCCCGGCGCCTTCCTCGTCCGGTTCTTCCGCGATCAGCAGGACTGCGTCCTCTGGTACTTCTACCTGCGGCCCGGGCAGTCGGCCTTCGTGGTGCACTCCCACCTTGAATACGAGTACGAGTACGAAGCCCACGACAGCGCCGGCGAGTTCAACGGGAACAGTGACATCGAAGACTTCGACGAGCAGATGGACGCTCTCCAGTACTGTGCTCCCACCTTCGAGGAGTGGGCCTACCGCTTCTGGATCGAGAACCGCATCAGCGACACCCTCGACGGCAATGACGAGTCATCGCTCGACGAGGGGCAACGTGCCTACGTGAAGCACTACGACTCCGACGTCCGGGTCTCAGCCCCGGTTGTCTGACCCTCCCGCCAGGGTCATCGGCCGGAGAGACCGAACTCGTCGCGCGTCCCGGAATGGGGAGACGTGCGCACCGAACCCGGATTCGTGCCTTCTCCCAGCAGACACTGCTCACGGATTCGCGGACCCCACATGAGCGGTCAGCTCTTGCTGACGCCCTCCACGACCTGGCGCAGGCCCGCCGTGAGGGCGTCCGCGTCCGGGGCTGTTTCCGGGTCGAAGGTCCACTGGGCGATGAGGCCGGTCATCAGGGTGACGTAGAAGCTGCCGAGGGTGTCGGCGGTCTCGTCGGTGACCTCGTCCTCCGGTATGCCCATGAGCAACGCGACCAGGCCGCGTCCGCCCTCACGCTGCTCGCCGCCCAGGTAGGCGCGTACCTCGGGCAGCTCGATGGTCATGACCTCCATGCTGAGCCGGAAGACCGACGCGGGCTCGCGCATCGCGGAGAGGACGTTCGACCACACCCAGCGGAAGCGCTCCAGCGAGCCGGGCTCCCCCTCCGGGTCGGCCCCGCCGAAGGTGTCCCCCGCCTCCTCCACCAGCGCCACGTACGCCTGCGCGAGCAGTGCGTCCTTGGAGCCGTAGTGGTAGCCGATGGAGGCCAGGTTGGTGCCCGACTCCTTCACGATGTCGCGGGCGGTGGTCCGGGCGAACCCCTTCGCCAGCAGGCAGCGCTTGGCGCCCTCGAGCAGATCCTCACGGTGTCCCATGCCGGTCAGCGTACCCCGGTCCATACAAGCGTCCTATACGCGTGACTTACACAGCCGTTCTAGACAAGCGTTTAATACGTGCGTACATTCCTCGGCATGGTGAATCCGACGAGCACCACCCCAACACCCGTGCAAGACACGCCCGTTCGTGCCGGGCGGCGTGAATGGACCGCACTGGGCGTGCTGATGCTGCCGCTGCTGCTGGTCTCGATGGACGTGTCCGTGCTGTACTTCGCCACCCCGGCGATCAGCGCGGACCTCCGCCCCACCGGCACTCAGCAGCTCTGGATCTTCGACGTCTACGGCTTCGTCCTCGCCGGGCTCCTGATGACGATGGGCTCCCTCGCCGACCGCCTCGGCAGCCGCCGTCTCCTGCTGGCGGGGGCCGCCGCCTTCGGCGCCGCCTCGGTCCTCGCCGCCTACGCCGACAGCGCCACGACCCTGATCGCCGCCCGCGCGGTCCTCGGCGTCGGCGGGGCCACCCTGATGCCGTCCACCATGGCGCTGCTGCGCACGATGTTCACCGACCCCGCCCAGCGGGCGAAGGCGATCGGACTGTGGTCCGGGGTGATGACCGGCGGGATCGCGCTGGGCTCGGTGATGAGCGGGGTGCTGGTGGAGCACTTCTGGTGGGGCTCGGTCTTCCTGGTCAACCTGCCCGCGATGCTCCTGCTGCTGGTCCTCGGCCCGGTCCTGCTCCCCGAGTCCAAGAACCCCTCCCCCGGCCGCTTCGACTGGATCAGCGTCCCGCTCTCACTGGCCGCCGTGCTCCCGGTGATCTACGGCCTGAAGGAGATCCCGTCCGAGGGCTGGCACGTGCGGTACGTGATGTCGGTGACGGTCGGCCTGCTCTTCGCCGCCCTCTTCGTGCACCGCCAGCGCACCGCCGCCTCCCCGCTGATGCCGCCCGCGCTGTTGCGGAACCGGGGCTTCACCCCGGCCGTGGTGCTGACCCTGGTGTCCGCGTTCGGCATGCTGGGCTCGGCGATCTTCACCACGCAGTACCTGCAGTCGGTGCTGGGAAAGAGCCCGCTGTCGGCCGCGCTGTGGAGCCTGCTGCCCTCGGTGCTGATCGGGGTCGCGGGACCCGTCACCGCCGCGCTGGTCGCCCGGGGCGTGGACCGGGGCCGGGTGGTCGCCGCCGGGTTCGCGGTCTCGGCGGCCGGGTACGGGCTGCTCGCGCTGACCGGCACCGGGTCGCTGTGGCTGCTGCTGGCCGCGGCCGGGGTGCTGGCCTGCGGCGCGGTGATGGTGCTGTCCCAGCTGACCGACCTGGCGATGGGCAGCGCTCCGGCGGAGCGGGCGGGCACCGCCTCGTCGCTGCTGGAGACGGCCACGGAGTTCGGCGGGGCGCTCGGCATGGCGGTGCTGGGCTCGGTCGGCGCGGCCGTCTACCGGCACCGGATGCCGTCCGGCACCCCGGCGGAGGCCCGCGAGACGCTGGGCGGCGCGCTGGTCACCGCCGCCCGGCTGCCGGGCCGGTCCGGGGAGGCGCTGCTCGCCTCGGCGCGGGAGGCGTTCACCGCCGGGATGCACGCGGCGGCCCTCTTCGGGGCGGGCGTGCTGGTGCTGGCCGCGGTCGGCGCCGCGCTGACCCTGCGCGGACGGGACGCGAAGTAGCCGGAGAACGCCGGAGCGCCGGGCGGACCGTCATCGGTCCGCCCGGCGCTCCGGTGTGTCTCGGGTCCGGCTCAGACCAGGTTGACCGACCGGGCGGAGGTGGCCCCGATCTCCTCGGCCAGCTCGGTCAGGGTGGCCGGGGCGACCGTGTCGTCCACGGTCAGCACGGCCAGCGCCTCGCCACCGGCGGTGGAACGGGCCACCTGCATACCGGCGATGTTGACGCCCGCCTCGCCGAGGACCCGGCCGACGGTGCCGACGACACCGGGACGGTCCTCGTAGCGCAGGACGACCATGTGCTCGGCGAGCGCCAGGTCCACGTCGTAGTCACCGACCGCGACGATCTTCTGGAGGTGCTTGGGACCGGCCAGCGTGCCGGAGACCGAGACCTCCTCGCCGCTCGCGAGGGTGCCGCGCACGGTCACCACGTTGCGGTGCTCGGGCGACTCGGAGCTGGTGGTGAGGCGGACCTCGACACCGCGCTCCTGCGCGAACAGCGGGGCGTTGACGTAGGAGACCGTCTCGTCGACCACGTCCTCGAACACGCCCTTGAGCGCGGAGAGTTCGAGCACCTTCACATCGTGCTGGGTGATCTCGCCGTACACCTCGACGTCGAGGCGGGCCGCGACCTCGCCCGCCAGCGCGGTGAAGATGCGGCCGAGGCGCTCGGCGAGCGGCAGACCGGGCTTCACGTCCTCGGCGATGACACCGCCCTGGACGTTGACCGCGTCCGGCACCAGCTCACCGGCGAGGGCGAGGCGCACCGAGCGGGCCACCGCGACGCCCGCCTTCTCCTGGGCCTCGTCGGTGGAGGCGCCCAGGTGCGGGGTGCAGACCACCTCGTCCAGCTCGAACAGCGGGGAGTCGACGCACGGCTCCTTCGCGTACACGTCGAGCCCGGCACCGGCGACCCGGCCCTCCTTGAGCGCCGCGTACAGCGCGGCCTCGTCGACGATGCCGCCGCGCGCGGCGTTGACGATGCGCACGGTCGGCTTGACCTTGCGCAGCGCCTCGTCACCGATGAGGCCGAGGGTCTCGGGGGTCTTGGGCAGGTGGACGGTGATGAAGTCGGAGACCTCCAGCAGCTCGTCCAGCGACAGCACCTTGACGCCCATCTGCGCGGCCCGCGCGGGCTGTACGTACGGGTCGTAGGCGACGACCTTCATGCCGAAGGCCGACATGCGCTGGGCGACCAGGGCGCCGATGCGGCCGAGGCCGACCACGCCGAGGGTCTTCTCGGCCAGCTCGACGCCGGTGTACTTGCTGCGCTTCCACTCGCCGTTCTTCAAGGCGGTGTTGGCCTGCGGGATGTTGCGCGCGCTGGCCACGAGCAGACCGCAGGCCAGTTCGGCGGCGGTGACGATGTTGGAGGTGGGGGCGTTGACGACCATCACGCCGGCCTTGGTGGCGGCGGAGACGTCGACGTTGTCGAGGCCGACGCCGGCTCGTGCGACGACCTTCAGCTTCTTGGCCGCGGCGATCGCCTCGGCGTCGACCTTGGTCGCCGAGCGGACGAGGATCGCGTCCACGTCGGCGATGGCGGGGAGCAGCTCGGCACGGTCGGCTCCGTTGCAGTGCCGGATCTCGAAGTCCGGCCCGAGCGCGTCCACGGTCGCGGGCGACAGCTCTTCAGCGATGAGTACCGTGGCTTTTCGAGTGGGGTACGAGCTCACGTGAGTCCTCACAAGTCCAGTGCGGACGGCCGTCCCGACGGCCGCTGGCGGTGGAGGGTGCTAGCCGCGTGGAAGACGCACGACACTGTGGGCCTGACGCGTTTGTTGTGCAGCAGTGTAGTGGCGCGACGGCCGGGCGGGCGGCACCCCCGCTGGGGGTGCCGCCGCCGGACGCCTTCGAGGCTCACGCCTCTTCGTCGACCCAGGACATCAGCTTGCGCAGCTTCTTGCCGGTGGTCTCCAGCAGGTGCTCGGAGTCCTGATCCTTGTACTCGTTGTACTTCTTCAGACCGCCGTGGTACTCGTCCATCCAGTTCTTGGCGAAGGTGCCGTCCTGGATCTCGGCGAGGACCTTCTTCATCTCGGCCTTGGTGGCGTCGGTGATGATGCGCGGGCCGGTGACGTAGTCGCCCCACTCGGCGGTCTCGGAGATGGACCAGCGCATCTTCTCCAGGCCGCCCTCGTACATGAGGTCCACGATCAGCTTCAGCTCGTGCAGGCACTCGAAGTAGGCGATCTCGGGCTGGTACCCGGCCTCGGTCAGCGTCTCGAAGCCCGCCTTGACCAGGGCGGCGGTGCCGCCGCAGAGCACGGCCTGCTCACCGAACAGGTCGGTCTCGGTCTCCTCGGTGAAGGTGGTCTTGATGACACCGGCCCGGGTGCCGCCGATGGCCTTGGCGTACGACAGGGCCAGCGGGAAGGCGTCGCCGGTGGGGTCCTGCTCGACCGCGACGATGCAGGGCACGCCGCGCCCCTCCTCGTACTGGCGGCGGACCAGGTGGCCGGGGCCCTTGGGGGCGACCATGCAGACGTCGACCTCGGCCGGGGGCTTGATGAAGCCGAACCGGATGTTGAAGCCGTGGCCGAAGAACAGCGCGTCGCCGTCCTTCAGGTTCGGGGCGATGGACTCCTCGTAGACCTGGGCCTGGACCGGGTCCGGGACCAGGATCATGATGACGTCGGCCTCGGCGGCGGCCTCGGCCGCGGTGACCACGCGCAGGCCCTGCTCCTCGGCCTTGGCGCGGGACTTGGAGGTCTCGGGCAGGCCGACGCGGACGTCGACGCCCGAGTCCCGCAGCGACAGGGCGTGGGCGTGGCCCTGGCTGCCGTAGCCGATGACCGCGACCTTGCGGCCCTGGATGATGGACAGGTCGGCGTCGGCGTCGTAGAACAGCTCGGCCACTGGTTCTCTCCTTGAGGTGCGGGTGCTGCGTCCCACCGTATTGCGGTGGGGGGACGGAAGGTTTCGGGGTCTCGGCATCCGGTCGCCGCGCGGGGCGGCCGGGCCGGGGCTCACGCCGTGCGGTCGAGGGCGCGCAGGGAGCGGTCGGTGATGGAGCGGGCGCCGCGTCCGATGGCGATGGTGCCGGACTGCACCAGCTCCTTGATGCCGAAGGGCTCCAGCATCTTCAGCATCGCGGACAGCTTGTCTCCGGAGCCGGTGGCCTCGATCGTGACGGCCTCCGGGGAGACGTCGACGGTCTTGGCGCGGAACAGCTGGACGATCTCCACGATCTGGGACCGGGTCTCGTTGTCCGCGCGGACCTTCACCAGAACGAGTTCACGCTGGACGGCCTGACCGGGTTCCAGTTCGACGATCTTCAGCACGTTGACGAGCTTGTTGAGCTGCTTGGTCACCTGCTCCAGCGGCAGGTCCTCCACGTTCACCACGATGGTGATGCGGGAGATGTCTGCGTGCTCGGTGACGCCCACCGCGAGCGAGTCGATGTTGAAGCCGCGCCGGGAGAAGAGGGCGGCGATGCGGGCGAGGATGCCCGGTGTGTTCTCCACCAGGACGGAGAGCGTGTGCTTGGACATGTCGTGGTCTCTCTCGGTCTCTCTGGCTCGAATCCTCGGTCAGTCCTGGTCGCCGTCGCCGAAGTCGGGGCGCACGCCCCGCGCGGCCATGACCTCGTCGTTGGAGGTCCCGGCGGCGACCATCGGCCACACCATCGCGTCCTCGTGGACGATGAAGTCGACGACGACCGGCCGGTCGTTGATCGCGTTCGCCTCCTCGATGACCTTGTCCAGGTCCTCGGGGCGCTCGCAGCGGATGGCGTGGCAGCCCATCGCCTCGGCCAGCTTCACGAAGTCGGGGACGCGGGTACCGGCGCTCGGGCCGGTGGGTCCGTCGGGGCCGGAGTGCAGGACGGTGTTGGAGTAGCGCTGGTTGTAGAACAGGGTCTGCCACTGGCGGACCATGCCGAGGGCGCCGTTGTTGATGATGGCGACCTTGATCGGGATGTTGTTCAGGGCGCAGGTGGTCAGTTCCTGATTGGTCATCTGGAAGCAGCCGTCGCCGTCGATCGCCCAGACCGTGCGGCCGGGCTGTCCGGCCTTGGCGCCCATCGCGGCCGGGACCGCGTATCCCATGGTTCCGGCGCCGCCGGAGTTGAGCCAGGTCGCGGGCCGCTCGTACTGGATGAAGTGGGCGGACCACATCTGGTGCTGGCCGACGCCCGCCGTGAAGATCGTGTCCGCGGGGGCGAGCTGGCCGATGCGCTCGATGACCGCCTGCGGGGAGAGCGAGCCGTCCTCGGGCGTCTCGTAGCCGAGCGGGTAGGTGTCGCGCCAGCGGTTCAGGTCGCTCCACCAGGCGGTGTGGTCGCCGCGGTGGCCCTCGTCGTGCTCCTTCTGCACGGCCTGGATCAGGTCGGCCAGCACCTCGCGGGCGTCGCCCACGATCGGCACGTCGGCCTCGCGGTTCTTGCCGATCTCGGCGGGGTCGATGTCGGCGTGCACGATCTTGGCGTACGGCGCGAAGCTGTCCAGCTTGCCGGTGACGCGGTCGTCGAAGCGGGCGCCGAGGGCGACGATCAGGTCGGCCTTCTGCAGCGCGGTGACGGCGGTGACCGAGCCGTGCATGCCGGGCATGCCCAC
Source organism: Streptomyces sp. NPDC090119 (assembly GCF_044747085.1). Lineage (NCBI taxonomy): Bacteria > Bacillati > Actinomycetota > Actinomycetes > Kitasatosporales > Streptomycetaceae > Streptomyces > Streptomyces sp. NPDC090119. The sequence continues at coordinate 139,471 of NZ_JBIVDK010000003.1, forward strand.
GTGCTGGGGGTGGCTGTCGGGGAAGGCGCCGAGTGCCATCAGGGTGGTGGTGACGGGGGCGCCGGTCAGCTCGGCGAGGATCTTCAGCTCGTCGGTGGCGCCGGCCTTGATGACGCCGCCGCCGACGTAGAGGACGGGGCGCTTGGACGCGGTGATCAGCTTGGCGGCCTCGCGGATCTGCTTGGCGTGCGGCTTGGTCACCGGACGGTAGCCGGGCAGGTCCATGAGGGGCGGCCAGGAGAAGGTCGTCCGAGTCTGCAGGACGTCCTTCGGGATGTCGACGAGGACCGGGCCGGGGCGGCCGGTGGAGGCGATGTGGAACGCCTCCGCGATCGTCTTCGGGATGTCCGCGGCCTTGGTGACCAGGAAGCTGTGCTTGGTGATCGGCATGGAGATGCCGACGATGTCCGCCTCCTGGAAGGCGTCCGTGCCGATCGCCTTGGAGACGACCTGGCCGGTGATCGCGACCAGCGGCACCGAGTCCATGTTCGCGTCGGCGATCGGGGTGACCAGGTTGGTGGCGCCGGGGCCCGAGGTCGCCATGCAGACGCCGACCTTGCCGGTGGCCTGCGCGTACCCGGTGGCCGCGTGACCCGCGCCCTGCTCATGACGGACGAGCACATGGCGCACCCGCTGGGAGTCCATCAGCGGGTCGTACGCGGGAAGGATCGTGCCCCCGGGGATGCCGAATACCGTGTCGACGCCGACCTCCTCGAGCGAGCGGATGAGGGACTGCGCTCCCGTGACGTGCTCGACGGGTGCGGAGTGCTGTCCTCCGGATCGGGGCCGCGGCTGCGGATGGTGGGCCCCGGTGGCCTGCTCGGTCATCAGCTTCTCTTCTCGAGCTTGAGGGTCTTTGCGAAGTTTGAGCGGTATGGAAGCGGAACAGGGGGTGCACGAGGGGTCACTCGTGCAACAAAAAACCCCCCGTGCCGCAAGGCAAGCGAGGGGAGCGCGCCGGGGAGGTCGCTGGGTATTGCGGACGGTGTCCGCTCAGGGCCCAGGTCAGCCGACGCGCTTTCCAAGTACGAGAATTCGGGTGCGCATGGCTCTGACCCTCCCCCCGGCGCGCACCGTGTGTCAAGTGGGTGGGACAGCCGTCTCATCATGTGAGCGGAGCGCGGTGGCGCCGAAGACGGTGGACATGCTCCCTGAGTACAGCCCGGCGCCCTTCCCGGCGAAGACCGGTTCGGCGGGGGCGTGCGGCACCGGGAAGCGGCCGGAGGCGAGCGCCCGGCGCAGCCGGTACTCGTCGACCGGTCCGGCGAACGCCATGCCCTGGCCGTGGGTGCAGCCCATGGCGCGCAGCGCGACCACCTGTTCCGGCAGGTCGACGCCCTCGGCGACGGACTGCAGGCCGAGGTCGCCCGCGATGCGCAGCAGCCCACTGGTGATCTTGTGCAGCCGGGCGGACTCCACGACGCCCTCGATCAGCCCGCGGTCGAGCTTGAGGATGTCCACGGGGAGTCTGCGCAGTGCGGTGATGGCCGCGTAGCCGCTGCCGAAGCCGTCCAGCGCGATCCGCACCCCGAGGCGGCTGAGCGCGGTCAGGCGCCGCTCCAGCTCGTCCAGGGAGATCCGCGGGTCGGTGCCGGACACCTCGATGATCAGCGCGCCGGGCGGCAGTCCGTGCCGGGTCAGCAGCGCCTCGATGGAGCCCAGCGGCAGCGAGCGGTCCAGCAGCCGCCGGGCGCTCATCCGGACCGCCACCGGGACGACGAGTCCGCCCGCGGCCCGCTCGGCGGCCTGCTCGACCGCTTCCTGGAGTATCCAGCGCTCCAGCTCCGCCGTGCGGTCGCCGTCGTCCGCCACCCGCAGGAACTCGGCCGGGGTGAACAGCACGCCCTGGGCCGAGCGCCAGCGCGCGTGGGTGGCGACGGAGGCGATCCGGCCGCCGGTGAGACAGACCACCGGCTGGTGCAGCAGCGCGAACTCGCCCTCGTGCAGCGCGGCGCGCAGCCGTCCGGCCAGCTCGGCCTTGCGGACGACGTCCTGCTGCATCTGCGGCTTGTACAGCTCCACCCGCCCCTTGCCGCCGGCCTTGGCGCGGTACATCGCCAGGTCGGCGTTGCGCAGCAGCTCACCGGCGCCGAGACCGGGTTCGGCGAAGGAGACGCCGATGGAGGCGTTGACCCGGACATCGTTGCCGTCGATGGCGTACGGCTGGGAGAGGGTCATCCGGAGCCGGTCGGCCAGCTCCAGGATGTGCCGCTCGCGGGCGGCGCGGTCGCGGGTGCCGTCGCCGGTGATCAGGGCCGCGAACTCGTCCCCGCCGAGCCGGGAGGCGGTGTCCCCCTGGCGGACGGAGTCCTGGAGTCTGCGGGCGGCCTGGATCAGCAGCTCGTCCCCGGCCTGGTGGCCGATGGTGTCGTTGACGGCCTTGAAGCCGTCGAGGTCGATGAAGAGCACGGCGGTGCCGCGCAGGGCGGCGCCCCGGTCGGTGGCCCGGCGCCCGGACAGGGCCTGCTGGACGCGCCGGGTGAACAGGGCGCGGTTGGGTAGGTCGGTGAGCGGGTCGTGCTCGGCGTTGTGCTGGAGCTGGGCCTGGAGCCGCACCCGCTCGGTCACGTCGCGGCTGTTGAAGATCAGGCCGCCGTGGTGGCGGTTGACGGTGGACTCCACATTGAGCCAGCCGCCCTGGGCCTCGCTCGCGCGGGAGGCGCCCCCGCCGCCGGAGCGGAAGCGGCACTCGATGCGGGTGGTGGGTTCGTCCAGCGGGTCGGCGGCCAGGAAGCGGCGCACCTCGTGCACCACGCAGCCCAGGTCCTCGGGGTGGATCAGGGCGGCCAGTTCGGTGCCGATCAGGGCCTCGGCGCTGCTGCCGTAGACCCCGGCGGCGGCCGGGGAGACGTAGCGCAGCACGCCGTTGGGGGCGGCGATCATGATGACGTCGCTGGAGCCCTGCACCAGGGAGCGGAAGTGGTTCTCCTTCTGCGCCAGTTCCTGGGTGAGGGTGATGTTGTCCAGCAGCATGATGCCCTGGCGGATGACGAGGGCCAGCACCACGGCGCCCGCGGTGATCAGCACCACGTGGTCGGGCCTGCGCCCGTTGAGCACGTTGTACAGGATGCCCAGGGTGCAGACGGCGGCGGCGAGGTACGGGGTGAGGGCGGCGAGGGAGCCGGTGAGCGGCCGTCCGGCCGGGTAGCGGTGGCCCTCCGTGCCCGGCGGATGCTGCTGGGCGGTGACCGGGCCGCGCTGGCCCGGTACGTGCTCGTGCACGACGCGGGTGTGCCCGTCGGACGCGCCCCGCTCGCCATCCCGTCCCCTGGGGGCGGCCCAAGGGGCGTAGGCGAGCAGCAGGGAGCCCGCGAACCAGCCCGCGTCCAGCAGCTGCCCGGAGCGGTAACTGCTGTGCAGCAGCGGGGAGGTGAACAGCGCGTCGCACATCACGGTGAGCGCGAGGGCGCCGATCGCGGTGTTGACGGCGGTGCGGTTGCCCGGGCTGCGCCGGAAGTGCAGCGCGAGCACCATGCTGACCAGCACGATGTCGAGCAGCGGGTAGGCCAGCGAGAGGGCGGTGTGCTCGACGCTCGGCCCGTCGATCCGGGCGGTCTGGGCGAGCGCGAGGCTCCAGGAGAGGGTGAGCAGCGAGCCGCCGATGAGCCAGGCGTCCAGCGTGAGACAGATCCAGCCCGCCCGGCTCACGGGGCGTTTGGCGAGGACCAGCAGGCCCACGATGGCGGGCGGCGCGAAGCAGAGGAAGAACAGGTCGGCGTAGCTCGGGCTGGGCACGGCCTGGTCGAGGACGACCTCGTACCACCCCCAGACGGCGTTGCCCAGGGCGGCCATCGCGGAGGAGAGGGCGAAGAGCAGCCAGGCGGGGCGGAAGCGGACGCGGCGGCTGCGGGCGTAGAGGAAGCAGGAGACGGCGGCGGTGCCGGCCGCCGCGCTGAGCCCGAAGTCGCCCATGAACAGCGCGAGTTGCTGGTTGCCCCAGTCGAAGGCCGAGCCGATGCCGTAGGCCGCGCAGATCACGGCGAGGGCGAGTTGCTGGGCCAGGCGCGATCCGTCGCCGGGTGTCGGCGGGCGGGTCGGGGGCGTGCGGACGGGCCGCTGTGGCGCGCGGGGCGCCTCGTCGGGCGCGGTCGTGGTCACCGGGGCCGCGCTCACCGCGCCCTCCCGGTGCGGGTCGCGCCGGGGACCCTCGGGGGCCGGTGCGGATGCCTCCGCCGGGCGGCCGGGCGGGGGTGCGGACCGTGCGGGTGCGGGTACCGCTCGCGCCTGCGCGCGGTGGTGCGCCAGGGTCGCCGTCGGCGGCTCCGCCGCGTCGGATCGTTCGTCCATAGGCCGTGCATCGCCCGTCGCCCCCCTCACAGAGCTGACATGTCCATCCCCGGCGCCGATCGGTCGGCGGCGCACCCCTGTCGGGACGATACACCAGGATCGTCACTCAGGGACATAGCTTCTCTACTCTCCGTGACGACCAGCGACTATGCGGGAACGCACCGCGCCCGGAGGGTCGCGGAGGGTGCCCGTCGGCGGGTCAGGCCCCGGTGGTGAGGACCACGTCGCGCAGTGGCTCATGGTTCACGAACCGGGTCAACTGGTCCACCAGGAGCCGTTCGGCGCGCGGCCGGAACGCCGAACTGGGGCCGCCCACATGCGGGGTGATCAGTACGCCGGGGGCCCGCCACAGCGGATGGCCCGGCGGCAGCGGCTCGGGATCGGTGACGTCGAGGGCGGCGGTGAGCCGTCCGCCCGCCAGCTCGTCGAGCAGGGCTCCGGTGTCGACCACGGGTCCGCGCGCGACGTTGACGAGGAGGGCGCCGTCCTTCATCCGGGCCAGGAAGCCCGCGTCCACCAGACCCCGCGTCTCGTCGGTGAGGGGCGTGGAGAGGATCACCACGTCGGCTTCCGGGAGCAGGGCGGGCAGTTCGGTGAACGGATGCACGGCCCCGCGCGCGGTGGTGCGCCCGGAGCGCGCCACCCGGATCACGCGCTCCACCTCGAAGGGCGCGAGCCGGTCCTCGATGGCCGAGCCGATGGCGCCGTAGCCGACGATCAGCACGGTCCGGTCGGCGAGAGCGGGCCGGAATCCACCTTGCCAGTGCTCCTCGTCCTGCGCCCGGACGAACCCCGGAATCCCGCGCAGCGAGGCCAGCGTGAGGGTGAGCGCCAGCTCGGCGGTGCTGGTCTCGTGCACCCCGCGGGCGTTGCACAGCCGCACGCCGGGGGCGACCAGGTCGAGGTGGGCGGTGATGTCGTCCACCCCGGCGGTGAGGGTCTGGATCACGCGCAGCCCGGTCATGGCCTTCAGCGGGCGGATCTTGACGGGCTCGCTCCGCATGTAGGGCACCACGTACACCGCGCAGTCCGCCGGATCGCCGGGGAACTCCTGCTGCCCGCCGTCCCAGAACAGGTAGTTCGGGCCCTCGGGGAGGTTCCGGATCTCTTCGGGCGGCAGGGGCAGCCAGACGTCTTGGGTCATGGCGAGGAGGGTAGTTCAGGGGAGTGTGCGCCTCTGGTGGGGTAGTGGTGTCGGTGCGACCCCTTCGAAGGGACTCTGACCGTGCGAAGCCGTACCGCGCCCGCCGTACTCGCCGCGACCACGCTGCTGCTGGCCGCGGGCTGCACCTCGGACGGGGGTGACGGACGGGGGTCGCCCGGTGAGGGCACGGTGACCGTGACGGCCACGTCCCCCGCCGAGACCGGCCCGCCCGCCAAGGGCTCGGTGAAGGTGCTGCGCACGGTCGCCGAGGGCCTGAAGAGCCCGTGGGGGCTGGCCCCGCTGCCGGACGGGAACCTGCTGGTGTCCTCCCGCGACGACGCCACCCTCACCCGGATCGACGCGAAGACCGGCAAGAAGACGGTGGCGGGCCGCGTCTCCGGGGTCGAACCGGCCGGTGAGGGCGGCCTGCTCGGCATCGCCCTCTCCCCCGGCTTCGCCTCGGACCACATGGTCTACGCCTACTTCACCTCCGCCTCCGACAACCGCGTCGTCCGGGTGCGGTACGACGAGAAGCGGGCGGCCGGTGATCAACTGGGCGCCCCGGACACGGTGTTCAAGGGCATCCCCAAGGGCCACATCCACAACGGCGGCCGCATCGCCTTCGGCCCGGACGGCATGCTGTACGTCGGCACCGGCGAGAGCGGCAGCAGCGGGCTGGCCCCCGACAAGAAGTCGCTGGGCGGCAAGATCCTGAGGATCACCCCGGAGGGCGAGCCCGCGCCGGGCAACCCGCTCGGCCGCTCGCCGGTGTACTCCTACGGCCACCGCAATGTGCAGGGTCTCGCCTGGGACAAGGAACAGCGGCTGTTCGCCTCGGAGTTCGGGCAGGACACCTGGGACGAGCTGAACGCGATCAAGCCGGGCGGCGACTACGGCTGGCCCTCCGCCGAGGGCAAGGGAACCGACGGGCGCTTCCAGAACCCGCTGGCCCAGTGGCACACCGACGACGCGTCGCCGAGCGGCATCGCCTACGTGGACGGGGTGATCTGGATGGCCGGCCTCCGCGGCGAGCGCCTGTGGCGCGTCCCGCTGCGCTCGACCTCGGCCTCGGCCCCGCCGCAGGCGTTCCTGGACGGCGCGTACGGACGGCTGCGCACGGTGGCCCCGGCCGGGCAGGACCGGCTGTGGGTGCTGACCAGCAACACCGACGGCCGGGGCGACCCGAAGAAGGGCGACGACCGGCTGCTGGAGGTCCAGGTCCGCTGACGGGGGCGGTGCGACACCGCCCCCGCGTCCACGGTCAGCCCGCCGAGGGCAGGCCGAGCAGCGCGTCGGAGTACTTCAGCGCGGCCAGCAGCAGGCCGACGACACCGAGCGCGACACCGCCCCAGGCGACGGACTTGATCCACGGGGCCTGCGGCCGTCCCGGCGCGCCGAACGCGGGCCGGGCGAGCACGGCCACGCCCACGACCAGCGCGGCCACCGCGAAGAGACCGGCCCACAGGGCGGTGGCGTGCCAGGCGTCGCCGTAGACCGCCTTGATCTGCTGGGCGACGCCCGCCTGCGACGAGGTCTTGAGCTGGCCCATGAGCTGGGCGCGGGCCGAGGCGACGGTGCCGACCCAGCCGCCGTTGAGCGAGACCAGGCCGAGCGCGGCGGAGACCACGGCTCCAGCGCCCTGGCCGACCCCGGACGGGCGGCGCGGCTCGGTGCCGGGCAGCTCCGCGTCGGACTCGTGCTGCTCGGGTGCCTGGGCTTCCTCGGTCACGGCGGTCTCGGCCACCGTCTCGTCGTGCTGCGCGCCGGTCTCGGTCCCGGCGCCTTCCGCTGTCTTCGTAGCCATGCCCGGCACCGTACGGACGGAGTCTGAGAGGCGTCTTAACGCCCGCTGTGCGCTGCGCCTTCGCGGGCCGCGCGCCACTCGGGGGCCAGGATCGCCCAGACCTCGGTGTCGGTACGGACGCCCCGATGCGGGTAGTTCTCGCGGAGCACGCCCTCGCGGGTCATGTGCAGGCGCCGGGCCACGTTGACGCTGGGCTGGTTGGCGGAGGAGGCGTGCCACTCCACGCGGTGCATGCCGCGCTCGCCGAAGGCCCAGTCGAGCAGGATCTCCATGCCCTGGGTGACCAGCCCGCGCCCGGCCGCTCCGGGTATCAGCCAGCAGCCCGCCTCGGCGACCCCGGTCCCGGTGTCCCAGAGTCGGAACATCAGGCCGCCGACGAGCGTGCCGTCCAGCCAGATGCCGTGCAGGCTGCCGGAGTCGGTGGCGCGCTTGTCGGCGTACCCCTTCAGATAGGCGCGGGCGGCGGCCAGGTCGGGCACCACGTCCGGGAGGCCGACGTGGCGGCCGATGAACTCGCGCTCGCCGTCGATGTTGGCGAAGAACTCCGGCGCGTGCCAGACCTCCATCGGACGCAGTTCGGCGCCGTCCTGGCCCAGGGGTGTCGCGTACATCGTGCTGGGGTTCCTTCCGCCCGGTTCTCCGGCCGAGCCTTTCACGGGCTCAGTCGAACTGATCGCCCAGGGCCATGATCATCGTCCCGGCTATCAGCAGCCAGAGCGCGCGGCGGGTGCGGCCCCGCGCGCCGAGGACGGCGGCGGCCACGCAGACGACGGCACCGATGGCGTACGCGGCGGGGACCAGGGCGGGGGCGGGACCGGTCAGGCGGAGCAGGGCGGCGGCCACACCGGCGAGGGTGAGCAGGGCGCCGGTGCCGGTGGCGAGCCAGCGGGCGCGGCGGGCCTCGTCGTAGAACTCGGCGTCGCCCTCTTCGTGCTGGTCGTCCTCTTCGTGCCGTACGACGGGCTCCGCCCGTTCCGCCTCCTCGGCCTCGGCGGGTCCGGCGACGGAATCGGTACGTCCACTCATGGCGGGCGAGCGTAGCGCCTCCCCCTCGGGCGTCTCGTCGCGGCCCCCGGAAAACGAGCGTGGCCCCGGAGGATCGACCTCCGGGGCCACGCTCGGCATGGGACTCAGCCCTCGCTCACGCCCAGGCGGTCGAGGATCAGCTCCTTGACGCGGGCGGCGTCGGCCTGGCCACGGGTGGCCTTCATGACCGCGCCGACCAGCGCGCCGGCCGCCGCGACCTTGCCGCCGCGGATCTTGTCCGCGATGGCCGGGTTGCCCGCGATGGCCTCGTCGACGGCGGTGGTCAGCGCACCCTCGTCGGAGACGACCTTCAGACCGCGCTTCTCCACGACCTCGTCCGGCGTGCCCTCACCGGCGAGGACGCCCTCGATGACCTGACGGGCCAGCTTGTCGTTCAGGTCACCCTTCACGACCAGCTCGGTGACGCGGGCGACCTGGGCCGGGGTGATGGCCAGCTCGTCCAGCGCCTTGCCCGACTCGTTGGCGCTGCGCGCCAGCTCGCCCATCCACCACTTGCGGGCGGAGGCCGCGTCGGCACCGGCGTCGATGGTGGCGACGATCAGGTCCAGCGCACCGGCGTTGGTGATCGACTGCATGTCGGTGGCCGAGATGCCCCACTCCGCCAGCAGGCGGGTACGGCGGGCCAGCGGCAGCTCGGGCAGCGCGGCGCGGATCTCCTCGACCCACTCGCGCGAGGGCGCCACGGGGACGAGGTCGGGCTCCGGGAAGTACCGGTAGTCCTCGGCCTCCTCCTTCACGCGGCCCGAGGTCGTGGACCCGGTGTCCTCGTGGAAGTGGCGCGTCTCCTGGATGATCGTGCCGCCGCCGTCGAGCACGGCCGCGTGGCGCATGATCTCGAATCGGGCCGCACGCTCGACCGAGCGCAGCGAGTTGACGTTCTTCGTCTCGGAGCGCGTGCCGAACTTCTCGCGGCCGTGCGGGCGCAGCGACAGGTTGACGTCGCAGCGCATCTGGCCCATCTCCATCCGCGCCTCGGAGACACCGAGGGCCCGGATGACCTCGCGCAGCTCGCGGACGTAGGCGCGCGCGACCTCGGGGGCGCGCTCACCCGCGCCCTCGATCGGCTTGGTGACGATCTCGATGAGCGGGATGCCCGCGCGGTTGTAGTCCAGCAGGGAGTGGGACGCGCCGTGGATGCGGCCGGTGGCACCGCCGACGTGCGTCGACTTGCCGGTGTCCTCCTCCATGTGGGCGCGCTCGATCTCCACACGGAAGGTCTCCCCGTCCTCCAGCTGCACGTCGAGGTAGCCGTCGAAGGCGATCGGCTCGTCGTACTGGGAGGTCTGGAAGTTCTTCGGCATGTCCGGATAGAAGTAGTTCTTCCGGGCGAAGCGGCACCACTCGGCGATCGAGCAGTTCAGCGCGAGGCCGATCTTGATCGCGGACTCGACGCCGGTCGCGTTGACGACCGGGAGCGCGCCGGGCATGCCGAGGCACACCGGGCAGGTCTGCGAGTTGGGCTCGGCGCCCAGCTCGGTCGAACAGCCGCAGAACATCTTGGTGTGGGTGCCGAGTTCGACATGGACCTCGAGGCCCATGACGGGGTCGTACGACGACAGCGCGTCCTCGTACGACACCAGGTCGGTCGTGGTGGTCACGGTGAAAACTTCCCTCTCAGCCCAGCAGGACGTCGTCGTCGCCCAGCCGCTTCAGCTCGCGGTAGAGGATGGCGAGGCCGGTGACGATGGCGACGGCGGACACGGCGGCGTCGATCAGCCTGAGCGTGTCCTGCTCCGACCGTGCCTTCTTGATCTGCTTGGCCACGCCGACCGCGCTGAACGCGGTGCCGGCCATGGACAGGTACGTGCCGGACCTCGACTGCTTGAAGCCCTTGGCCTTGTTCAGTGCGCTCACAGCGACGGTGCCTCCTCGATCAGCGGGTGACCCCACTTTTCCACGAAGGCGGCCTCCACGGCGGCGCCGACCTTGTACAGCCTGTCGTCCTTCAGCGCCGGGGCGATGATCTGGAGGCCGACGGGGAGGTTGTCCTCGGGGGCGAGACCGCACGGCAGCGACATGGCCGCGTTGCCCGCGAGGTTCGTCGGGATGGTGCACAGGTCCGCGAGGTACATCGCCATCGGGTCGTCGGCGCGCTCGCCGATCGCGAAGGCGGTGGTCGGGGTCGTCGGGGAGACGATCACGTCGACCTGCTCGAACGCCTTCTCGAAGTCCCGCGTGATGAGGGTGCGGACCTTCTGCGCGGAGCCGTAGTAGGCGTCGTAGTAGCCGCTGGAGAGGGCGTACGTGCCGAGCATGATGCGGCGCTTGACCTCGTCGCCGAAGCCCGCCTCACGGGTGAGGGAGGTGACCTCCTCGGCCGAGTGGGTGCCGTCGTCGCCGGTGCGGCGGCCGTAGCGCAGGCCGTCGAAGCGGGCGAGGTTGGAGGAGCACTCGGACGGCGCGATCAGGTAGTACGCCGACAGGGCGAGGTCGAAGGACGGGCAGTCCAGCTCGACGATCTCGGCGCCCAGCTCCCGCAGCAGCTCGACGGACTCGTCGAAGCGCTGGAGGACACCGGCCTGGTAGCCCTCGCCGCGGAACTGCTTGACGACGCCGACCCGCATGCCCGCGACCGAGCCGTTGCGCGCGGCCTCGACGACCGGCGGGACCGGGGCGTCGATGGAGGTGGAGTCCAGCGGGTCGTGGCCCGCGATGACCTCGTGCAGCAGCGCCGCGTCCAGGACCGTACGGGCGCAGGGGCCGCCCTGGTCGAGGGAGGACGAGAAGGCGACCATGCCGTAGCGGGACACCGAGCCGTAGGTCGGCTTGACGCCGACGGTGCCGGTGACGGCGGCAGGCTGGCGGATGGAGCCGCCGGTGTCGGTGCCGATGGCGAGCGGGGCCTCGTAGGAGGCGAGCGCGGCGGAGGAGCCGCCGCCGGAGCCGCCGGGGATCTTGGTGAGGTCCCAGGGGTTGCCGGTCGGGCCGTAGGCGCTGTTCTCGGTGGAGGACCCCATGGCGAACTCGTCCATGTTGGTCTTGCCGAGGATGACGACGTCGGCGTCCTTGAGGCGCTTGGTGAGCGTCGCGTCGTACGGGGGAATCCAGCCCTCGAGGATCTTGGAACCGACCGTGGTCGGGATGCCCTCGGTGGTGAAGATGTCCTTGAGCGCGAGCGGGACACCGGCCAGCGGGCCGAGCTGCTCGCCGCGGGCGCGCTTGGCGTCCACCGCGCGGGCCTGGGCGAGCGCGCCCTCGCGGTCGACGTGCAGGAAGGCGTGCACCTTCTCGTCGACGGCGTCGATGCGCGCGAGGTGGGCCTCGGTGACCTCGACCGCGGTCAGCTCGCCGGAGGCGATCTTCCCGGCGATCTCGGCGGCCGTGAGCTTGATGATGTCGGTCATGACTTCTTAGTCCTCCCCCAGGATCTGCGGCACCTTGAAACGCTGCTGCTCCTGGGCGGGGGCGCCGGAGAGCGCCTGCGCGGGGGTGAGCGAGGGACGGACCTCGTCCGCCCGCATGACGTTCGTCAGCGGGAGGGGGTGCGAGGTCGGCGGTACGTCTTGGTCGGCGACCTCGCTGACGCGGGCGACCGCGCCGATGATGTCGTCGAGCTGGCCCGCGAAGTGGTCGAGCTCTTCGGGCTTCAGCTCCAGACGCGCCAGCCGGGCGAGGTGGGCGACCTCCTCGCGCGTGATGCCAGGCATGCAGCGATCCTCTGGGGTGAGTGTGTGTGCTTTGGGGCCAATCCTATGGGGCGTGGACCGCACACCGTTAAACGGTTTCCCCAGGCCCCCCGGCCGGGGCGTCACGGCAGGGGGCGGCGCGGCCCGGACGCGCGGCCCGGCACGGGTGATCGTCGGGGGGAAACGTTCCCCCGGCTCATGCCGGGAGGCTATTCCCCCGCGGGCAGTGCCGCGCGGGGCCGCTGCCAGCCCCTGGGGCCGCGGGCCTTCAGCCAGGCCGTGGTCTCCTCGGGGGGCATCGCGGCGGCCACCAGCCAGCCCTGTACGGCGTCGCAGCGCAGGTCGCGCAGGTGTTCCCAGGTCTCGTCGTCCTCGACGCCCTCGGCGACGACCACCAGGCCCAGCGAGTGCGCGAGGTCCACCGTGCAGCGGACGATCGCCGCGTCCTCGGCGTCCACGGCGAGCCGGGCCACGAAGGAGCGGTCGATCTTCAGTTCGCTGACCGGCAGCCGCCTGAGGTGGACCAGCGAGGAGTAGCCGGTGCCGAAGTCGTCCAGTGACATCTTCACGCCGTGTCCGGCGAGCGCGGCCAGGGTGTCGGCGGCCCGCTGCGGGTCCTCCAGCAGCACGTGCTCGGTGATCTCCAGCTGCAGCGCCCCCGCCGGGACCCCGTGCCGGGCCAGCCGGGCGGCGACCGAACCGGCGAAGCCGGGGGTGTGCACGTCGCGCGGGGAGACGTTGACCGCGACCGGCACCCGGAGCCCCTGCTCGCGCCAGCGGGCGACCTGGGCGAGCGCGGTCTCCAGCACGTACTCGGTGAGGTGCGGCATCAGCCCGGAGGACTCGGCTATCGCTATGAACTCGTCCGGCGGGACCTTGCCCCGCTCCGGGTGCACCCAGCGCACCAGGGCCTCAAGACCGGCCACCTGGCCGTCGAAGCGGACCTTGGGCTGGTAGTGGAGCTGGACCTCGTGCGCGTCCAGCGCCCGGCGCAGATCACCCAACAGGGCCAGCCGGTCCGGGGTGTTGGAGTCCCGCTTGGACTCGTACGCCTCCACGCCTGTGCGGTCCCGCTTGGCCTGGTACATCGCCACGTCCGCGCGCCGCAGCATGCCCTCGGCGTCCAGCGCGTGGTCGGGGAAGACGGCGACGCCCGCGCTGGCCTCCAGCACGAGCGTGAGTCCGTCGAGGTCGAGCGGCGAGCCGAGCGCGGTGACCAGCCCGCGGGCGACCCGCGTGGCCGACGTGGTGGAGTCGGCCACCGGCAGTAAGACGGCGAACTCGTCCCCGCCCAGCCGCGCGGCCTCCGCCCCGTGCGGCAGGGCGTTCTGGAGCCGGTCGGCGATCTGCAACAGCAGCCGGTCCCCGGCGAGATGGCCGAGCGTGTCGTTGACCGACCGGAAGCGGTCGAGGTCGATCAGCATCAACGCCGAGCGCGCGCCGATGCGTTCGGCGTCGTCGAGCGCGGTCCAGATGCGCTCCAGCAGCCACTGCCGGTTGGGCAGTCCGGTGAGCGGGTCGCGCAACTGCTCCTCCGCGCGGGCCCGTGCCATCCACAGGGTGGAGTCCAGCGCGATCAGCGGGATGGCGAACAGCGGCAGCAGCACCGGCCGGGCGTCGGCGACCACGCACACCAGCGGCGCGATGCCGAGCAGCGCGACGGCGACGAGTCCCTGCCGGACCAGCGCGGTACGGGCGATGGTGGGCACCCCGCCCCCGCGCGGGGCGTGCAGGTACCACAACAGCCCCTGGCTGAGGACGAGGTACGCGCCCGCCGCGAGCACCACCTCGGGGACGGTGCCCAGGCCCCAGCCGCCGGGCCGCCAGGGCTCCTCCACGCTGCCCACCCGGCCGAAGGCGCCGAGCACCAGGGCTCCGGCGCTGAGGCCGAGGATGTCCACCGCGCCGTGCAGCAGGCCCTGCCGCCAGCAGTTGCGCCGGGCCACGCCGACCAGGACGACGACGGTGAGGCTGACCAGTACGGCCGGGACCCAGCCGTACAGCAGCAGGGTGGCGAGGGTGAGCGCGGCGCCGGAGGCGGTGCCGCCGTCCCAGCGGGCGCGGCCCAGCATGACGAGATGGCCGACGACGAGTCCGGTGAGCAGCGCCAGCGCCCATCCGGCCGTACCGGCGGGGAACAGCGCGTGGCCGCCGCTGAGGGCGCCGTAGAGCCCGGCGCCGAGGGCCAGGGTGGCCGCGGCGGCGAGGACCGCGGGCAACGTGGGTGCCTGCGCGCGCTGTCGGGGGTCCTGCCCCGGGGCGAGGTCGGCGGCGAGGACCAGCGTCGCGTGCGGATCGACCCCGTCGGTGCCGGAGTCGGGGCCCGCGCGGTCCTTGCCGCGTCCGGTCCACCGGTTCCCCCGCCACGCGCCCGCGCGGCGGCGCGGGCGCTGCCGTGAGCCGGGGGCGGCGTTCTCGGTCGGTTCCATACCCGTCCCTCTCACAGCCGGCGGTGCCCACGCCACGCGGCCCTAGCTCCGAGGACCGTCAGCGGCTCGGCGGTGGAAAGCCCTTCCCCGCGCCGGCTGCCCGGCACGGGGATGCACCGGCCGCGGCTGGGCACGGCGGGCGCACCCCTCAACAGTAGGCCGCGGAGGGCTTCCTAGGGCAGCGGTCGTGGACGGTCGCCCGAATGCGTACGGGCCACCCGTATGCATCTGATATGCGCCGTACGGGTGGCCTTCAACCGCTACTCCCCGGTCGGAAGCGCGACTTCGGCCGCCGCCTCGGGTCCGCGCTCCAGCAGGGCGGTGAATCCGTCCTCGTCGAGCACCGGCACCTTGAGCTGCATCGCCTTGTCGTACTTGGAGCCGGGGTTGTCGCCGACGACCACGAAGGAGGTCTTCTTGGAGACGGAACCGGTCACCTTGGCGCCCCGGCTCTGCAGCGCGTCCTTGGCGCCGTCCCGGGTGAAGTTCTCCAGGGTGCCGGTGACGACGACGGTCATCCCCTCCAGCGGGCGCGGGCCCTCGTCCTCGCCGGTGGACTCCTCCTCCAGCGGGACCCCGGCCGCCTTCCACTTGCGCACGATCTCGCGGTGCCAGTCCTCGGCGAACCACTCCTTGAGCGCGGCCGCGATGATGGGGCCGACCCCGTCGGTCGCGGCCAGCTCCTCCTCCGTGGCCGCCTCGATGCGGTCGACGGACCGGAACTCGCGGGCGAGCGCCTGGGCGGCGACGGGGCCGACATGACGGATCGACAGGCCGTTGAGGAACCGGGCGAGCGGGCGCTGCTTGGCCGCCTCGATGTGCTCCAGCAGCGAGAGGGTGTTCTTCTTCGGCTCGCCCTTCTGGTTGGCGAAGACGGTGACGACCTTCTCCTCGCCGGTCTTCGGGTCGCGCTTGGGCAGTCCGCTGTCGGGGTCCAGCACATGCGCCTTGATCGGCAGCAGCTTCTCCACCGTCAGGTCGAACAGGTCGCCCTCGTCCACCAGGGGCGGGTCGGCGGGCTCCAGCGGCCGGGTGAGCGCGGCGGCGGCGACCCCGCCGAAGTGCTCGATGTCCAGGCACTCGCGGCCCGCGAGGTAGGCGACGCGCTCGCGCAACTGGGCCGGGCAGGTGCGGGCGTTGGGGCAGCGGAGGTCGATGTCGCCCTCCTTCATGGGCCGCAGCGGGGTGCCGCACTCGGGGCACTCGCTGGGCATCACGAACTCCCGCTCGCTGCCGTCCCGGAGGTCGGCGACGGGCCCGAGGATCTCCGGGATGACGTCACCGGCCTTGCGCAGCACCACGGTGTCGCCGATGAGCACGCCCTTGGCCTTGACGACCTCCTGGTTGTGCAGGGTGGCGAACTCGACCTCGCTGCCCGCGACCGTGACCGGCTCGACCTGGGCGAACGGGGTGACCCGGCCGGTGCGCCCGACGCCCACCTTGATGTCGATGAGCTTGGTGTTGACCTCCTCCGGCGCGTACTTGTACGCGATGGCCCAGCGCGGGGCGCGCGCGGTGGAGCCGAGGCGGCCCTGGAGTCGGATCTCGTCGAGCTTCACGACCACGCCGTCGATCTCGTGGTCGACCGAGTGCCGGTGCTCGCCGTAGTACGCGATGAACTCCCGGACGCCGTCGAGGCCGTCGACCACGCGGTTGTGCGGGGAGGTGGGCAGGCCCCAGGTCTTCAGCAGGTCGTACGCCTCGGACAGCCGGGTCAGGCCGGTGAAGCCCTCGTGGGCGCCGATGCCGTGGACGACCATGTGCAGCGGGCGGGTCGCGGTGACGCGCGGGTCCTTCTGGCGCAGCGAACCGGCGGCCGCGTTGCGGGGGTTGGCGAAGGGCTTGTCCCCGGCGGCGACCAGACGCTCGTTCAGCTCCAGGAACCGGTCCATCGGGAAGTAGACCTCGCCGCGGATCTCCACGAGGTCGGGCACGTCCTCGCCGTGGAGGCGCTCGGGGATGTCGGCGATGGTGCGGACGTTGGGCGTGATGTCCTCACCGGTGCGGCCGTCGCCCCGCGTCGCGGCGCGGGTGAGGCGGCCGTGCTCGTAGGTGAGGTTTACGGCGAGGCCGTCGACCTTCAGCTCGCACAGGAAGTGGTAGGTCTGCTCGCCGAGTTCGCGGGCGATGCGGTCGGCCCAGGCGGCGAGTTCCTCGTCGTTGAAAGTGTTGTCCAGGGACAGCATCCGCTCGCGGTGCGCGACCGCGGTGAACTCGGTCTCGTAGGACCCGGCGACCTTCTGGGTGGGCGAGTCCGGGGTGCGCAGCTCCGGGAACTCCTCCTCCAGGGCCTCCAGGGACTTCAGGAGCTGGTCGAACTCCGCGTCGCTGACGACGGGAGCGTCCTTCACGTAGTACCGGAAGCGGTGCTCCT
This sequence comes from Streptomyces sp. NPDC090119, assembly GCF_044747085.1. Lineage (NCBI taxonomy): Bacteria > Bacillati > Actinomycetota > Actinomycetes > Kitasatosporales > Streptomycetaceae > Streptomyces > Streptomyces sp. NPDC090119. The sequence goes on from NZ_JBIVDK010000003.1 coordinate 156,182, forward strand.
CGACCTGCTCCGCGAGCCGCCCGTGCCTCTCGCGCGCCTCGGCGGGCACCGCCGTCGTCGCCGCTTGCTTGTCGCCGGCCACCGTAGTGTCCTCCCGTTACTCAGGGTTGTCCGCGAGGGATCTCGCCGCCCGGACGCAGTGGGCGAGCGCCTGACGGGCGTAGGCGGGGGATGCACCCGCGAGACCGCACGTGGGCGTGACCGTGACCGCCTCCGCGAGCAGTCCCGGTCGCAGCCCCAGCCTGCGCCACAGCGTCCTGACACCCATGACGCTACCGGCAGGGTCTGACAATGCGGCATCCGTGCCGGGGACGACACCGGCGAACAGCCGGGTGCCGCCCTCGACGGCCTCGCCGATCGTGTCGTCGTCACGCTCGGTGAGAAGGGCGAAGTCGAAGGAGACGGCGTCGGTGCCCGCGCGGCGCAGCAGCGCGAACGGTACGTCGGGGGCGCAGGAGTGGACGACGGTGGGGCCGGAGCCGCTCGCGCCGAGCACCTCGCGCAGCCCGGACTCGACGACCTGCCGGTCCACGGCCCGGTAGGTGCGGTAGCCGCTGGCGGTCCTGACCTGGCCGCGCAGCACGGCGGTGAGGGAGGGCTCGTCGAGCTGGAGCACCACGCGGGCGCCGGGGACGCGGCGGCGGACGTCGGCCAGGTGCAGGCGCAGGCCCTCGGCGAGCGAGGCGGTGAGGTCGCGGCAGGCGCCATGGTCGGACAGCACCGCCTCGCCGCCCCGCAGTTCCAGCGCGGCGGCGAGCGTCCAGGGCCCGACCGCCTGCACCTTGAGGTCGCCCTCGTAGCCCTGGGTGAACTCCTCCAGGGCGTCGAGGTCCTGGCGCAGCCACGCGTGCGCGCGCCGGGTGTCGCGGCCGGGCCGGTCGGACAGCCGCCAGCCGCTGGGCTCCACGCGCGCGTACAGCTCGACGAGCATCCCGGCGGTGCGGCCGATCATGTCGGCGCCGGGGCCGCGTGCGGGCAGCTCGGCGAGGTACGGGAAGTCCTCCAGGCTGCCGGTGACGGTCTTGGCGGCCTCGAGGGCGTCCTCGCCGGGCATCGAGCCGACGCCGGTGGCCCCGGGGAAGGTGACCTGGGTGTTCTCACTCACCCCGGCAGGGTATGCCGTACGGCGCGCGGCCGCGTCAGCGGCCGGGGCGCACGGTCAGGTCGTTGATCTCGGCGTCCCTGGGCAGGTCCAGGGCGAGCAGAATGGTGTCGGCGACCGACTCGGGGTCGATGAACCGCGCGGGGTCGTACTCCTTGCCCTCCTGCTGGTGCACCTTGGCCTGCATGGGGCTGGCGGTGCGGCCGGGGTAGACGGAGCTGACCCGGACGCCGTTGCCGTGCTCCTCCTGGCGCAGCGCGTCCGCGAGGGCCTTCAGCCCGTGCTTGGAGGCGGCGTACGCGGACCAGCCCGCGTGGGCGTTGAGTCCGGCGCCGGAGTTGACGAAGACGACCTGGCCGCGGGCGGTGCGGAGCTGGGGCAGGAAGTGCCGGGTCAGCTCGGCGGGCGCGATCAGGTTGACGTTGAGCTGGTGGCGCCAGGACTTGGGGGTGAGGTCCCCGACGTCACCGAGGTCGACGACCCCGGCGATGTGCAGCAGCGAGTCCACGCGGTCCGGCAGCGACTGGTGGGAGAAGGCCCAGGACAGCTTGTCGGGGTCGGCGAGGTCGCCCACCAGGGTCGTGGCGCCGGGGAACTCGGCCGCCAGCTCCTTGGCGCGGCCCGCGTCGCGCGCGTGCAGCACGAGGTCGTCCCCGCGCGCGTGCAGACGGCGGGCGACGGCGGCGCCGATGCCGGAACCGGCGCCGGTGATCACATGAGTAGCCATGCCCGCCATGGTCGCATCAGCCCGCGGCGAGGGATTCCTCCAGGTGGGCCAGGGCGGCGGCGGGCTCAGCGGCGAAATACATCAGCTCGGACAGCGGGCGCGGCAGGAAGCCCTCGGCCTCCATGCGGCGGAACTGCTGCTCCAGGCCGTCGTAGAAGCCCGCGGTGTTGAGCAGCACCACGGGCTTGGTGGTGCGGCCGTGCTTCTTCAGCTCCAGGATCTCGGTGGCCTCGTCCAGGGTGCCGGTGCCGCCGACCATGATGACCACGGCGTCGGCCTTCTCCAGCAGCACACGCTTGCGCTCGGCGAGGTCGGCGGCGACGAACATCTCGTCGGCGCCGGGCCGCGCGACCGCCGACAGGAACTCCACGGAGACGCCCACGAGCCTGCCCCCGGCCTGCTGCACGCCGTCCGCGACGACCTTCATCAGGCCGGAGTCCGAGCCGCCCCAGACGAGCGTGTGGCCGCCCTTGCCGATCAGTTCCCCGAACTCCCGCGCGGGGCTCGTGTAACGCTCGTCGAGGTCGGCGGCGGAGAGGAAGACGCAGATGTTCATGCGGCCCACGGTACGCGGGCGCGCGGGAACAACCGCGGCTCCCCCGGCGCTCTCCCGGTATGGGACATGGACACACGATCACCATCGAAGAGGGCGAGCAGCATGTGCGCGTCGTACACGACGGCCAGGTGCTCGCGGAGACCGACCGCCCCCTCGTCCTGCACGAGACGGGCTGTCCGCCCCGGTACTACCTCCCCGCCGAGGACGTCCGGCTCGAACTGCTGACCCCGTCGGACACCCACACCGACTGCCCCTTCAAGGGCACGGCGTCCTACTGGTCGCTGCCGGACGCGCCCGACCTCGTATGGGCCTACCCGGACCCGAAGCCGGAGGTGGCCCGGATCAAGGACCACTACTGCTTCTACGCGCCCGAAGTGGCGTGACCTCGCGGCGCGCCGCCGTGTCGTGACCGGTGACTCCGGCACCCGTACGGCAGTGTCCACGGGCATGGACAAGAAGACGACTTCCGTCGACGGGACCTCGCTCGCGTACCGCGTGACCGGTGAGGGGCCCACGGTGATCCTGGTGAGCGGCGCGATGTCCACCGGGCTTACGCTCGCCCCGCTGGCGGCGGCGCTCGCGGACCGCTGCCGGGCCGTCGTCTACGACCGGCGGGGCCGGGGCGCCAGCGGTGACACCGTGCCGTACGCGGTGGAGCGCGAGGTGGAGGACCTGGCCGCGCTGATGGCGGCCGTGGGCGGCGAGGCGTCGCTGTTCGGGCTGTCGTCGGGCGGCGCGCTGGCGCTGCTGGCGGCCGCGAGCGGGCTGCCGGTGCGCCGGACGGCGGTGTACGAGGTGCCGTTCAACGACTTCCTGCCGGAGGGCCCGGAGCGGCAGGTGGCGTACGCGGCGGCCCTGGACGTGGCGCTCGCGGCGGGCGATCTGGGCGAGGCGGCGGAGCTGTTCCTGCGGCTGACCGGGCTGGCCGAGGAGATGATCCGGCGGGCCCGCCAGTCGCCCATGTGGCCGGGTCTGGAGCTGCTCGCCCCGAGCCTCGCCTACGACGCGGCCCTGATGGGCGACGGGCTGCTCCCGGCGGACGTGCTGGCCCGGGTGCCGGTGCCGGTGCTGTCGGTCGCGGGCAGCGTGAGCCCCGAGTGGCTGCGCGCGGGCGCCCAGGCGGTCGCGGAGGCGGTGCCGGACGGCACGTACGCGGTGCTGGAGGGGCAGACGCACGCGGTGGAGCCCGCCGCGCTCGCGCCGGTGCTGGCGGACTTCGTCACCGGCTGAGCGCGGCGGCGCGTACGGGGCTCACACCGTGGCGGCCGTGGCGCGGGTGGTGGTGGCGATGGTCGCGGAGCCGACGACGCGCGTGCCGTCGTACAGCACGATCGCCTGGCCGGGGGCGACGCCGCGGACGGGCTCGGTGAAGGTGACGCGCAGTTCGCTGTCCACCAGTTCGGCGTCGACCTCGGTCTCGCCGCCGTGGGCGCGCAGTTGGGCGGTGTAGGTGCCGGGGCCCTCGGGGGCGGTGCCGCACCAGCGGGGCTTGATCGCGGTGAGCGCGGTGACGTCCAGGGCGGCGGCGGGGCCGACGGTGACGGTGTTGGTGACCGGGGAGATGTCCAGGACGTAGCGCGGCTTGCCGTCGGGGGCGGGGGTGCCCAGGCGCAGGCCCTTGCGCTGGCCGATGGTGTAGCCGTAGGCGCCCTCGTGGGTGCCGAGGCGGTTGCCGTCCTCGTCCACGATGTCGCCCTCGGCCTTGCCGAGCCGGTCGGCGAGGAAGCCCTGGGTGTCGCCGTCGGCGATGAAGCAGATGTCGTGCGAGTCGGGCTTCTTCGCGACGGCCAGGCCCCGGCGCTCCGCCTCGGCGCGGATCTCGTCCTTGGTGGTGATCGTGTCCCCGAGCGGGAACAGGGCGTGCGCGAGCTGCCGGTCGTCCAGCACGCCGAGCACGTAGGACTGGTCCTTGGCCATGTCGGAGGCGCGGTGCAGCTCGCGGGTGCCGTCCTCGCGGACGATCACCTGGGCGTAGTGGCCGGTGCAGACCGCGTCGAAGCCGAGCGCGAGCGCCTTGTCGAGCAGCGCGGCGAACTTGATCTTCTCGTTGCAGCGCAGGCACGGGTTCGGGGTGCGCCCGGCCTCGTACTCGGCGACGAAGTCCTCGACGACGTCCTCGCGGAAGCGGTCGGCGAGGTCCCAGACGTAGAACGGGATGCCGATGACGTCGGCCGCGCGGCGGGCGTCGCGGGAGTCCTCGATGGTGCAGCAGCCCCGCGCGCCGGTCCGGAAGGATTGCGGGTTGGCGGAGAGCGCGAGGTGGACGCCGGTCACGTCGTGACCGGCTTCCGCGGCGCGCGCGGCGGCGACGGCGGAGTCCACGCCACCGGACATGGCGGCGAGGACACGGAGGGGGCGCGGCGAGGTCTCAGTCATAGCCCTTCCAGGGTACGGGGCGACGGGAACCGGGGACGCCGGGTGTGCGTTGGTGATCGCGAGGGGTTCGTGGGAAACGGGGCGTACGGGGTGGAGATGGACGACGGGGACCGCAGGCCGAGCCGACGCGCGCTGATCGTCGGCGGTGCGGTGGCCGCCGCGGGGGCGGCGGCGCTGGCCCATGAGGAGCTGTCCCGGCTGTACTGGCGGCTGCCGGGCGTGGAGCGGGCCCGGGTGCCGGGCGCGGTGGACTTCGCGGGCGCCCGCTGGGTGGCGGCCTCCCCCGCCAACTACCGGCACGCGGACCGCCCGGACGACTATCCGGTGGACCGGGTGGTCGTCCATGTCACCCAGGGCGGTTACGCGTCGGCGGTGAAGGTGTTCCAGGACCCGGCGCACCAGGCGGCGGCGCACTACATCGTGCGCGCGGACGGCGGGGTGACCCAGCTCATCCGCGAGCTGGACGTGGCCTTCCACGCGGGCAACCGGTCCTTCAACGAGCGCAGTGTCGGCATCGAGCACGTCGGCTTCGTGGACGACCCGAAGTCGTTCACGGACGCGATGTACGCCTCCTCGGCCCGGCTGACGGCCGCCATATGCGCGCGGTACGGCATGCCGGTGGACCGGGAGCACGTCATCGGCCATGTCGAGGTGCCGGGCACCGACCACACGGACCCCGGCCCGCACTGGGACTGGGACCGGTACATGGGGCTGGTGCGAAGGGCACGCACCGCGCTGGGAAGAACCCCGGCCTAGACCAGCCCGGCCGCGCGGGCGCGTTCCACGGCGGGGCCGATGGACTTGGCGACGGCGTCCACGTCGTCCTGGGTGGAGGTGTGGCCCAGCGAGAAGCGCAGGGTGCCGCGGGCGAGGTCGGGGTCGGTCCCGGTGGCGAGCAGGACGTGGCTGGGCTGGGCGACGCCCGCGGTGCAGGCGGAGCCGGTGGAGCACTCGATGCCCTGGGCGTCCAGCAGCAGGAGCAGGGAGTCGCCCTCGCAGCCGGGGAAGGTGAAGTGCGCGTTGGCGGGCAGTCGGCCGCCTGGTGCCGGGTCGCCGCCGAGCAGGGCGTCCGGGACGGCGGCGCGTACGGCCTCCACCAGCCGGTCGCGCAGGGCGCCGATCTCGCGGGCGAACCACTCCTGCCGTTCGGCGGCGAGGCGTCCGGCGACCGCGAAGGAGGCGATGGCGGGCACGTCCAGCGTGCCGGAGCGGACATGGCGCTCCTGGCCACCGCCGTGCAGCACGGGTACGGGGCTGTACTCGCGGCCGAGCAGCAGGGCGCCGATGCCGTAGGGGCCGCCGATCTTGTGGCCGGAGACTGTCATCGCGGCGAGCCCGGAGGCGGCGAAGTCGACCGGCACCTGACCGAACGCCTGCACCGCGTCGGCATGCAGCGGCACCCCGAACTCGGCGGCCACGTCGGCGAGTTCACGGACCGGCAACAGGGTGCCGATCTCGTTGTTGGCCCACATCACGGTGGCCAGCGCGACATCGTCGGGGTTGCGGGCGATGGCCTCGCGCAGCACCTCGGGGTGGACCCGGCCGTGCCGGTCGACGGGGAGGTACTCGACGACGGCGCCCTCGTGCTCGCCCAGCCAGTGCACGGCGTCCAGCACGGCGTGGTGCTCGACGGGGCTGGCCAGCACCCGGACCCGGTTCGGGTCGGCGGCGCGGCGGGACCAGTACAGGCCCTTGACGGCGAGGTTGTCGGCCTCGGTGCCGCCGGAGGTGAACACGACCTCGCTGGGGCGGGCGCCGAGCGCCTCGGCGAGGGTTTCGCGGGACTCCTCGACGGTGCGGCGGGCCCGGCGGCCGGAGGCGTGCAGGGAGGACGCGTTGCCGGGGACGCTCAGCTGGGCGGTCAGCGCCCGCACCGCCTCGGGGAGCATCGGGGTCGTGGCCGCGTGGTCGAGGTAAGCCATGGTGACGCCGATTCTACGGGCCACCGGCACGGGCTCCGGGCCCGGCGCCGCCGCCTCACAGACTCCAGGAAACGGTGTCGGCCAGCTGCATGGTGAAGGCCAGGACGACGAGGTCGGCCACACCGAGGGCCATGCCGAGGTAGGCGCGCCCGCGGCGGCCGGTGCCGCGCCACAGGGAGACGCCCGCGAGGACGATGGCGACGGGGCCCAGCACGAGGTTGAGGACGAGCAGTCCGAGCAGCCCCAGGATGAAGGACGCGACGGCCATGCCGTCGGCGTCGCGCGGCCGTGGCTTCGCCTCGACCTGACCGGTGGCAGGTGCGGTGAGATGCATGGTGCTCAGCTCCTGATGGTCGGTGCGGGCGGGCGGGTCAGTGGGTGGTGGTGCGACGGCGGCCATGGCGCTCACGGACGGCGAAGACGACGAGCCAGACACCGATGAAGGCGGCGACGACGGCACTGACCGGCAGCGGTACGTGGGCCACGGTGCCGAGCGCGACACCGAGGAGCATGAGTGCGGCGACGAGGAACAGCATGGTTTCGATCCCCCCTCGGGAACGTCTCGGTGAACAGTTGTAGTAACACTTGTTCACTGACTCCGAGTCTAACCCTCCGCGCGGCTTTCCAATTCCAGAGAACAGTTGTTAACTGGATGACATGAGTCACACCCTCGGCATCCGGCAGGCGCAGAAGCAGAAGACCCGTCAGGCGTTCCTGGACGCGGCGCTGGTGCTGCTGGAGGAGCAGAGCCTGAGCAGTCTGGGGCTGCGCGAGGTGACCCGTGCCGTGGGGGTGGCGCCGACCGCGTTCTACCGGCACTTCCGCTCCACCGAGGATCTCGGGGTGGCGCTGGTCGACGAGGCGCTGGGCAGGCTGCACCCGATGGTGGGGCCGACGGTGTCGGCGGCGAACGACCCGGAGGAACGCATCGGCCGCGCGGTCGAGTTGATCGACCGGCACGTACGGGCCTTCCCGGCGCACGTCCGCTTCATCGCACGCGAGCGGCACGGCGGGGTGCAGCCGGTGCGCGAGGCGATCCGGGACCAGCTCGCGCGCTTCACCGCGGAGGTGAAGGCCGAACTGGCCCAGGACCGCGAGTCGGAGGGCTGGGGGGACGACGACCTGACGATGCTCGCGCATCTCTACGTCGACCAGATGCTCATCACGGCCCAGCTCTTCCTGGAGGCGCTGGAGGCCCCCCAGGGCGAGTGGGAGCGGGTGACCCGGCTGGCCACCCAGCAGCTGCGCCTGATCAGCCTCGGCAGCAGGCACTGGACGGACCAGGACGCGGCCCCCGCGCCCTGAGCGGCGCGGCTCAGCCCAGCCGGACGCGGGCGAGCTGGCGGGACTGCGCGACCAACCGGTCCTCGCTGTCCCAGACCTCGGCGTCCTCCTCCAGGAAGCCGCCGGCCAGATTGCGGGTGGTGATGGACACCCGCAGCGGACCCGGCGCGGGCCGGTGCCGTACGTGCACGGTCAGTTCGACGGTGGGCACCCAGCCGGTGAGCCCGATCTCGAACGCGGTCGGCGGCAGCGCGTCCACCGCGAGCAGCAGCGAGAGGGGGTCAGCGTCCCGGCCGTCGGCCAGCCCGAACCAGGCCCGCATCTCGCCCTTGCCGGAGGGCGCGCCGACCGCCCAGCCGACGGTGGCCGGGTCCAGCTTGAGCATCAGCCGCTCGGTGATGGCCGAGCTGCCGTCGACCGGCGCCGGACCGTCCTCGGGACCGAGGCAGCGCTCCAGGGGCGGCATCGCGGGCGGTACGGCGCTGGTCCGTACGTCGTCGGGAAGCGCGGCCAGGTCTCCGTACGAGGCGAGGACGCGGATGCGCTCGACCTCGTTGCCCTCGGCGTCGTACTGGAACAGCGACGCCTGGCCGGTGGAGAGCGTGCGGCCGGTGCGCACGGTCTCGGTGCGGACGACCGCCGGGCCGGGCTGGGACGCCGTCAGATAGTGCGCGGAGACGGTGAACGGGTCCGGATGCGGGAGGGTGTCCGCGAGGGCCCGGCCGAGCACGGCCAGCAAGTAGCCGCCGTTGACGGCGGTGATGATGGTCCAGCCGGCCGAGAGGTCGATGTCGTAGACCCCGGGCGCGCGCCGGACGACCTCGGTGTCACGGTCGAACTCGCTGTCGCCGATCACGGCTCGAGTGGCGGGGGCGGAGGCTGCTTCTGGCATGGATGAACGGTACAACAGGTGATTACTAAGCGGTAGCTTTCTGCGTTTCGGCCAGATGAACGCTCATTCCTCCATGACGGTGGAGCGGCGGTTCCAGGCGCGCGGCGCCCGCCAGTGGAACTTCATGGCCAGCAGCCGCAGGACGAACGCGGCCGCGGCGGCGATCCCGCTGGTGACGGAGGTCAGCGCGTCGAAGCGGATGCACAGCACCACCATGGTGGCGCCGACGATCGCGGGCACCGCGTAGAGGTCGCGGTCCCAGCGCAGCAGCGAGGGCACCTCGTTGGCGAGCACGTCGCGCAGCACACCGCCGCCGACGGCGGTGGCCAGGCCCAGGGTGGCGGAGGCGGTCAGACCGAGTCCGTGGCTGTACGCCTTGGTGGTACCGGTGACGCAGAACAGGCCGAGTCCGGCCGCGTCGAAGACGAGCACCGCCGCCTGGATGCGCTCCACGTGCGGGTGGAGGAAGAAGACCACGACCGTGGCGAGCAGCGGGGTGACGAAGAACCCGAGGTCGGTGAAGGCCGCCGGGGGCACCGCCCCGATGATCAGGTCACGGAACAGCCCCCCGCCCAGCGCGGTCACCTCGGCGAGCACGGCCATGCCGAAGACGTCGAAGTTCTTGCGGACGGCCAGCAGGGCGCCGGAGATGGCGAACACGAAGATGCCGATGACATCGAGCGTGTGCTGGACGGAGGGACTGAAGATCTGATCGAGCTGCACCCGCACATTCTGACCTGTCGCGGGGTGCGTACCTTGCGAAGCAAGGCGGGAGGGGCGGCCGCCGGGTGCACGGCGGCCGCCTGCTCACTTCTCGCCGGCCTCCGGCGCGTCGGCCTCGGCGGCGGGCTCGGCCTTCTCGACCTTGGTCACCTCGGCGGCCGTGTCGGCCTTCTCCACCTTGGCGACCGACTCGGCCTTCTCGACCTCGGCGACCTTGGCGACCTTGGTCACCTCGGTCGCCTTCGTCACCTCGGTCACCGGGGGCTTCTCCGCCTCCGGCTCCGTGGCGGCGACGGTCTGCGCGACCTCCGCGGCGACGGCCGCCGACGTCTCCGCCGACTCCTCCAGCACCGCGTCCGGCACCAGCTCGGCCGCCTCCTTCGCCGCCGTCAGCAGGACGACGTCCTGCGGGGCCTGGTCGGCGAAGTTCTCCGGGTGGTGGCAGGCGACCCGCTGGCCCGGCTTCAGCTCCACCAGGAGGGGCTCGGTGGTCTTGCAGATATGCGTGGCCTTCCAGCACCGGGTGTGGAACCGGCAGCCGGAGGGCGGCGAGATCGGCGAGGGCACGTCGCCGCGGAGCAGGATGCGGTCGCTCTTGGCGCCCCGGCGCTTCGGGTCCGGGACCGGCACGGCCGACATCAGCGCCTTGGTGTACGGGTGCATCGGCGCCGCGTACAGCGAGTTGCGGTCCGCGATCTCGACCATCTTGCCGAGGTACATCACCGCGATGCGGTCCGAGACGTGCCGGACCACCGAGAGGTCGTGCGCGATGATCACGTAGGTCAGGCCCAGTTCCTCCTGGAGGTCGTCCATGAGGTTGACGACCTGGGCCTGGATCGACACGTCCAGCGCGGAGACCGGCTCGTCGGCGACGACCAGCTTCGGCTTCAGCGCGAGCGCACGGGCGATACCGATGCGCTGGCGCTGGCCGCCGGAGAACTCGTGCGGGTAGCGGTTGAAGTGCTCGGGGCTCAGGCCCACCAGCTCCAGCAGCCGCTGGACCTCCTTCTTCACCCCGCCCTCGGGCTCCACGTTCTGCAGCCGGAAGGGCGCCGAGACGATCGAGCCGATGGTGTGACGGGGGTTCAGGGAGCCGTACGGGTCCTGGAAGATCATCTGGATGTCCCGCCGGAGCGGGCGCATCCGGCCGCTGCTCAGCCGGGTGATGTCCTGGTCCTCGAAGGTGATCGTGCCACCGGTCGGGTCCTGGAGGCGGGTGATGACCCGGCCCATGGTGGACTTACCGCAGCCCGACTCGCCGACGACGCCCAGGGTCTCGCCCTTGCGCACCTCGAAGTCGATGCCGTCGACGGCCTTCACCGCACCGACCTGACGCTGAAGGATGCCCTTCTTGATCGGGAAGTGCTTGGTCAGGCCCTCGACGCGGAGCAGCACGTCACGGTCGTCCTGGCCGGCCGCGGGGGCGGGCGCCTGCCGCGGGATCGCGGACCCGCCGGTCTTCTTGGTCTCAGTCACAGCTTCGGCGCAATCTCTTCGGTCCAGATCCGCTCGCGGTCCTCGGCCGAGAGGTGGCAGGCGGTCCAGTGCCGCCCGGTGTCCACCAGCTCCAGCTCGGGACGCACGGTGCGGGTGACGTTCCCCTTGGGGACGTCCGCGTAGGGGCAGCGCGGGTTGAACGCACAGCCCGAGGGGACGTTGATGAGGCTCGGCGGCTGGCCCTTGACGGGGATCAGCCGTTCCTCGGTCACCCGGTCGATGCGGGGCATCGAGCCGAGCAGACCCCAGGTGTAGGGGTGTTGCGGCTTCTCGAAGATCTCGTCGACCGGGCCGCGCTCCACACACCGGCCGCCGTACATGACCAGCACGTCGTCGGCGATCTCGGCGACCACACCGAGGTCGTGGGTGATCATCATGACCGCGGAGCCGAACTCCTTCTGCAGGTCCCGGATCAGGTCCAGGATCTGCGCCTGCACGGTCACGTCGAGTGCGGTGGTCGGCTCGTCCGCGATGAGCAGTTCGGGGTCGTTGACCAGGGCCATGGCGATCATGGCGCGCTGGCGCATACCGCCGGAGAACTCGTGCGGGTAGCTGTCCACGCGCTTGGCCGGCTCGGGGATGCCCACGCGGTCCAGCATCTCGACGGCACGCTTGCGCGCCACCTTCTTGCTGACGTCGTGGTGGACCCGGTACGCCTCCACGATCTGGTTGCCGATCGTGTAGTACGGGTGCATCGCCGACAGCGGGTCCTGGAAGATCATCGCCATCTCGCGGCCGCGGAGCTTGCGCACCTCGTCCGGGGAGGCCGAGACCAGTTCCTTGCCGCCGAGCCGGATCTCACCGGACATCTGCACGTTCTTGCCGCGCGCGCCCAGTCGGTGCAGGCCCATGATGGCCAGCGAGGTGACGGACTTGCCGGAGCCGGACTCACCGACGACGGCGAGCGTCTTCCCCTTCTCCAGCGAGAAGTTGAGTCCGTCGACGGACTTGACGAGGCCGTCGTCGGTCGGGAAGTGCACCTTGAGGTCGCGGACCTCCAGGAACGCCTCGGAGGCCTTGCCGGAGGAGCCAGTGGGCTCCTCCACGGCGGCGCCGGTCTTGGAAAGTTCGGTCACGAGAGCCTCACGCGCGGGTCGGCGGCCGCGTACAGCACGTCCACCAGAAGATTTGCGATCACGACGAAGAAGGCGGCGAGCATGGTGACGCCGAGGATCTTGGGCAGGTCGTTGTCGGTGATGCCCTGCACCGCGTACTCGCCGACGCCGTGCAGCGAGAACACGTACTCCGTGATCACCGCACCGCCCAGGAGCAGGCCGATGTCCATGCCGAAGACGGTGATGATCGGCGTGAGGGCGGCACGCAGACCGTGCCGGAAGACGACCCGCTGCTCGCGCAGGCCCTTGGCGCGGGCCGTGCGGATGAAGTCCTCGTTCATCGTCTCCAGCATGCCCGAACGGGTCAGGCGCGCATAGATGGCCGAGTACAGCAGGGCCAGCGAACACCACGCCGGGAAGAGGGTGTTGGCCCACTGGCTGGGGTTCTCGGTGAACGGCACATATTCGTCACCGAAGATCGGCCAGGTGTCGACGAAGAGCAGGATCGCCAGGTTGCCCGTGAAGAACATGGGCAGGGAGACACCGGCGAGGGCGACGCCCATGAAGGTGCGGTCGAGGACCGAGCGCGGCTTCAGGGCGGAGATGACACCGGCGATCACGCCGGAGACCAACCACAGCACGGCGGCACCGACGGCCAGCGAGGCGGTGATCGGAAGGCGGCCGACCAGCTCCGGCCAGACCGCCTGGTGGGTCTTGAAGGAGTAGCCGAAGCACGGTGCCGCGCAGCGCACCGTCGTGGGTCCGAGGTCGTAGGTCGCGCCGGACACGATCCCCTTGATGAAGTGCCAGTACTGGATGTAGACAGGCTGATCCAGACCGAGGTTGTGCTTGACCGCGGCGATGTCCGCCTTCGACGGGCTCTTGCCGATGTACTGCTGGGCCAGTTGATCCGCCGTCTGCCCGGCCAGCCGTGGCAGCAGGAAGAAGATGGCGAAGGTGACCGCGGAGACGACCAGCAGCAGGATCACTGCCGCGAACGTCCGGCGGAGGATGTACGAGATCACGGGGACCGGCGCTGGTGCCCGCGGGCTGTGGACCCGCGGGCACCAATGCCTTCACCTGCCTTCCGGGGCTACTACTTCTGGTTGGAGCCGATGTTGAGGTAGTCGTACTGACCGCTGAAGGCCGCCGTGGAGACCAGGTTGGTGTTGTTGTACGGGCGGGCCAGCAGGACCTTGAAGTACGTCAGCGGAACGAGGGCCGCGTCGTCCATGGTCTTCTTGTCGATCTGCGCGTAGAGGGCGTTGCGCTCGGAGTCGCCCTGCGTCGCGATCGACTGACCGAGGAGCTTGTTGACGTCCTTGTTGTCGTACTGCGACAGGTTGGTGTTACCCGACTGGCTGATCGCCTTGCCGTTCAGGATCTGCTGCAGGAAGCCGTAGCCGGAGGGCCAGTCGGCACCCCACTGCATCATCATCAGGCCGATGTTCTGCTTCTCGGTGAACTTCGGCACACCCGCGTAGTCGGTGAAGTACTTGCCCGACGGGTACTGCTTGAGGGAGGCGTTGATGCCGACCTTCTTCAGCGAGTTGATGATCGCGGTGGCCGCGTCCACCTCCTGCTGACGGTCGGAGCGCGCGGTGATGTTCGTGTTGATCGTCGTCTTGCCGCAGGCCTTCAGCTGCTCCTTGGCCTTGGCGACGTCACCCTTGTTGCCGGGCGTCGCGTAGGCGTCGGCCTTCTGGTAGCCGGTGATGTCCGGGGGCAGGACCGTGGAGGCGATGTCGCCGCGGATCGGGCCGCCCTCGACGGTCTGCACCGAGAACTTGTCGACGGCGTACTGAACGGCCTTGCGGCACTCGACCTTGTCGAACGGCGCGACCTTGGTGTTGATCGCCATGTAGACGAGACGGCCACCGTAGGTGTTGTCGGTGTTGGCCTTCTTGTCCTTGGAGGAGAGGACCTGGGCCTGGGTGGCGGCCTGGACGCCGGTGCCGGCGAGCTCGATGGCCTTGCCCGCCTGGACGTCCTTGTCGATCGTCTCGGGGTTGACCTTCAGCTTGACGACGATCTGGTCCGGCAGCTGCTTGCGCAGCGGGTCGGTCTTGGCGTCCCAGTTCTTGTTGCGGACGAGGACGGCCTGCTTGCCCTCTTCGTAGCTCTTGAACTGGTAGGAGCCGGAGGAGACGACGTTCTTGACGTAGTCGACGCCGTTGTCCTTGGCCTTCGGCACCGGCGCGGTCTGCGGCGCGGCGACCAGGTAGTCGAACTCCTGGAAGGCCTGCTTCAGGTGGAAGACGACCGTGGTGTCGTCCGGCGTCTCGATGGACGACAGGCCCTTGTCGCTCTTGTCCTTGTAGGGGCCCTTGTACTTGTCCCCGCCGACCAGCAGCTGCTGGAAGTAGTTCGGGCCGAGGGAGAGCACGTCACGCGCGAAGTTGGAGCGCTCGACGGCGTACTTGACGTCCTTCGACGTGATCGCCGAGCCGTCCTGGTACTTCAGGCCCGTACGCAGCTTGTACGTCCAGGTCTTGCCGCCGTCGCTCGGGGTGCCCTTGCCGGCCGCGAGGTCGGGGACCAGGGTGTTGCCCTTCTCGCCCGGGGCGGGCTGGAAGGTCATCAGCGGGCGGGCCCACAGACGGCTGAGGTTGTACATGTACGCGTAGTACGTGTTGCCGGGGTCGAACGAGTCCGGGACGTCGGACAGTTCGTAGGTGACCGTCCCGCCCTTCTTGTCCGAGGCGTTGACGACACCGGTGGTCGCGGCGTTGGCCGGGGCCGACTTGGCGTCGCCGTTCTTGGAATCGGCCTTGCTGCAGCCTGTGACGAGCAGGCTCGCGGACCCGAGGACCGCGATAGCGGCCAGCGCTGACCTTCGCATGATGGGCGTATTCCCCTTAACAGTCGGAAACTTGGTTGGGCTCTCCGCGGCAGACGTCAGCGGCTGCGCGGGTCGAGAGCGTCACGGAGACCGTCACCGAGCAGGTTGAACGCCAGGACAGTCACGAAGATGGCGAGACCAGGGACGATCATGTACTGCGGGTCGACCTCGTAGAAGTTGACCGCGTCGCGGAGCATGCCGCCCCAGGACGCCTGCGGGGGCTGGATACCGACACCGAGGAAGCTCAGGGAAGCCTCGAACAGGATGTTGGTCGGGATCAGCAGCGTCGAGTAGACGGTGATCGGGCCGACCAGGTTCGGCATCAGCTCGCGGAAGACGATGTACGGGCCCTTGGCGCCCATGCCGCGCGCGGCGTCGACGAACTCGCGCTCACGCAGGGCGAGGGTCTGGCCGCGCACGATCCGGCCCAGGTAGGGCCAGTTGAAGAAGCCGATGACGAAGATCAGCACGCTCAGGTGCAGCGGCAGGCCGGTGAGGCCGAAGGCGCCGCCCTGGAGGGTGGCCGAGATCGCGATGGCGAAGAGCAGCAGCGGGAAGGCGAGGAAGGTGTCCATCAGGCGGCTGATGACCGAGTCCACGCGGCCGCCGTAGAACCCGGCGACGACACCGAGGATGGCGCCGATCACGTTGGAGAGGATCGTGGCGCCGAAGGCGACCACCAGCGAGACCCAGGAGCCCTCGAGGATGCGGGTCGCGATGTCCCGGCCGAACTTGGGGTCCACACCCAGCGGGTGGTCCCCACTCATGCCGCCCCAGCTGCCCTTGGGGAGCGAGGTGTTGGCATCGATCAGATCCTGGTGGAAGGCGTTGGGATCGAGGCCGAAGGCAGCCTGAATCGGTCGCGCGAGCACCGCCAGCAGGACGAGCAGGATGACGATGACGCCTCCGGCGACGGCGGCCTTGTCCTTCTTGAAGCGGGACCAGGCGATCTGCCCGAGAGAACGACCCTCGATCTGCCCCTTACCGGCGCCGTCGAGCACAGCCTCGGGCTGTACCTCGGCTTCGGCTCCGGTGGTCTCGATCGGTGCGGTCACAGTGACCTGACCCCTCTCGCCGGTGATGAGCCGGCCTGTGCTGCCGCGGATCGCGGCTTCGTCGACTTGCACTCGATCACGAAGTCTTCACTTCGTGCTCTGATCCGGGAGTCTTCAACCTGGCTACGATCACCCGCCAGAGCTGACCGGGAAAGTATGCGCAACTGTGATGCGTTACAGGGGATTCCGTTATCCGATGCGCGGGTAACTATTATCGAATAGTGGCCAGTTGGGACACACCGGCCATTCGGCGTGGATGGGTCGGTAGCGGTGCTCGTCTACGCGCGCAGAGACGCTTCCGGGGATGTGGACCGACCCGAGGGCCCGTCAAAGGTGTTGCCTACGTTTTGCGTTGCTCCGTAGCCGTCGCGAACAGCGGCGCACAGAAACGGAGTCAGTACCCGCTCGTCGCCGGGGCGATGGCGCCGTGGGCCTCGCGGTCGTAGAACGGGCGGGAGTTGGCGCGCATCCACATGACGACGGGGTCGTGGTCGTCGGTCATGGCGACCGTGGAGACCGGCAGGCCCTCGGGGACCGCGCTCACCGACTGCTGCATCATCGCGCGGACCGAGTCGACCGCGGCCGGGGTGGTGTCGTACACGTCCAGGCCGAGGGCGAGGTAGGGGGCGCCGAGGGCGGGCTGCACCCAGACGCGGCGCAGGGAGCGCAGGGCCGGGGTGCGGTGGGCGTTCTGCGCGAGCAGGGCGTAGAACTGCGGTACCTCGATGGCGGGTTCGGACAGCCGCAGCGGGCCCGCGGGCCGACGGTCCAGGCCGGAGGCGATGCGGCGCAGGTCCAGCCAGGGGATGCCGACGCCGCCGCCGGGGGCGTGCGGGTTGAGCCAGAGGCCGTAGTGGTCCGGGTAGAGGGTGCGGGCGACGTCGAGGCCGTCGACCACCTCGTAGGACCGGCTCCAGCCGCTGGCGGAGAGTTCCTGCGCGGAGGTCACACAGGGGGCGTAGCCGAGGCCGTCGACCTCCATGTTCCCGTACTGGGCGTCCGGGGAGCCGGCCTGGCCGTGCCACAGGAGCATCCAGATCTGGCCGGACGAGGGGGTGGCGAGGGCGCGCAGCAGTGCCTCGTAGGCGTCGTAGCGTCCGGGAGTGACCTGGCGCAGCATGTGCTCGACGCTGCCGCTTGGGCTCGCGCTCACCTGTCCTACCGCCCCTTCGTTCAAGTTCCCCGCGTTGTGAGACAGCTTAAGCGCCCACCGGGGTGGGGGGTTGTGCCGGTTCGCGGGTGCGGGTGCGTCGTGGCTTGTCGCGCAGTTCCCCGCGCCCCTTGGGCGGTGGGCCCTCGCTGATCAGTTGCCCCATTGGTAGAAGGGGCGGACGTTGGCCCTGAGCCAGTCGGCCACCGGGTCCTGGGTGGCGTCCAGGAGGACCAGGTTGACGGGCCAGGGGGCGGGGGCGCGGCCCAGGGCCTTGCCGAGGGCGTCCAGCGGGAGGGCCCGCGCGTCGCCCTCCCAGTGGGCGAGTTCGACGCCGACGAAGAGGACCGGGTCGGCGGTCTCGATGACGGCGAGGCAGCGGCGGGCGCTGACCACGACTCCGGTCGCGGCGAACTCGGCGGAGGCGGCGGCGAGGAAGTCCACCGGGTCCTCCTGCCAGTCGGGCTCGAAGAGCCGGACCCGGCCGCCGGAGGCGGGACCGTCCAGCGGGCTCACCCCGGCCCGGCAGAGCGCGGCCACCGCGTCGGGCGGCAGCGGCAGTCCGACCACGCCACCGGGGTTGATCACGACGCCCGCCTGCGGCGGCAGACCGCGCGCGAACTCCACGGCGGGCGCGACGGTGTGCGGGAGGTGCCCGCCGGGCGACTGCCGGAACTGCTCCTCGGAGCTGAACACCGGGATGTACACCTGGCCGTCGATGTCGACGGTGGGCAGGTCGAGCGGGCCGCTGTGCGGGCCGCCGCCGTTGGGCAGCGGTATCCAGACGAAGCTGCGGGCCAGGACCTCGATGACCCGGGCCCCGGCCGTGGGTATGCCGAGGGAGGCCGAGAGAACCTCCTCCAGTTCGTTGCCGGGCCAACCGCCGTGCGGGTGGGGGTGTGCCTGTGCCGGGAAGTCCGCGGGAAGGTCCGCCGGGAAGTCCATGTGCCTACCGCCTGCTGGGAGTCATGCTGTGGTGCTGAAGGCTATCCGGTGCGCGTACGGGCGTTCACTCGGCGAACTCGATCCGCTTCAGCCCGTCCGCCGAGGCGCGGTCCAGCAGGATCACCGAGCCGCACCCCGCGGGGCTCTCGCCGCGCCCGACGGCGCCCAGCAGGCGGGCGGTGGCGCCCCGGTGGCGACGGAAGGCGTACCGGGAGACGCCCCGGCCGCGTTCGCGCTGGCCGCGCCGGGCGGTGTCGGCGGGCACGTCGAGCAGGATCAGGTGCAGGGTGCCGCCTCTGCGGCGGGCCTCGCGGGCGAGCCAGGCGCGCACCCAGGGCTGGGTGCCGCAGTCGTGCACGACGACGCCCTCGCCGGAGGCCAGCGCGCGGCGCAGTCCGGTGTAGTGGGCGAGGCGGACCAAGGGGCGGTAGAGCGCGTAGGGCAGGGCGGTGGGGAGGCGGGCGGCCCAGCGGTCGCGGGCGTCCTGGGAGTCGACACGGTGGCCGGGGACCGCGCGGCGCATCAGGGTGGACTTGCCGCTGCCGGGCAGGCCGGTGACGACGGCGAGGTCACGGGGGCCGAAGCGCAGGGTGCGGGGGCCGCCGCCGGGGCGGTCACGCAGGTCGCGGACGACCGGCGCGGGACGCTCGGCCCGGTGCTCGTGGGCGGGTGCGCAGGGCTGCTGCGGCACCGGGATGCCGGTGGTGGTGGCGCACACCGTGGTCCTGTTCACCGTGATCGTCCTCCCCTGTGGGTACAGGTCATCTCCTGCCCAACAAATGTAAAGAGAAGGTAATGCGCCGGGTCGTCGGTCGGGTCCCCGAACGGCCACAGCCATGTCACAGTCGATGGCCCCTTCAGGGCCGGGCCCCGCCGTGCGATGATGTGCCCGCCAACTGCATACCGGCCGTTTGAATCCGCGCGGGAGAGTCCCCATCAGGGGCGCCGAAGGAGCAAGTCCCTCCCTTGAATCTCTCAGGCACCGTTACCGCGTGGGCGAGGCACATCTGAAAAGCGGGCCGCTGTCGCAGCGGCTCCACCCAAGGTGCAAGCCAGTGACACCCCCCTGGGGGCCGGTCATGGCGAACCTCTCAGGTTCCGATGACAGATGGGGAGGAACGTTCCTCGCCCCATCCCCCTTGCCCTGGGAGACGACCGATGAGTAGCACCGAGATCCGTCATACCGCGCTCGACGCCGTGCACCGCTCGCTCGGCGCGACGATGACCGACTTCGCCGGCTGGGACATGCCCCTGCGCTACGGCTCCGAGCGGGACGAGCACCAGGCGGTGCGCACCCGGGCCGGACTGTTCGACCTCTCCCACATGGGCGAGATCACGGTGACCGGCCCCGACGCCGCCGCCCTGCTCAACTTCGCCCTGGTCGGCGACCTCGCCTCGGTCGGCACCGGCCGCGCCCGCTACACCATGATCTGCCGGGCCGACGGCGGCATCCTGGACGACCTGATCGTCTACCGGCTCGCCGAGCACGAGTACATGGTGGTGGCCAACGCCTCCAACGCCCAGGTCGTGCTGGACGCGCTGACCGAGCGTGCCGCCGGTTTCGACGCCGAGGTCCGCGACGACCGCGACGCCTACGCGCTGCTCGCCGTCCAGGGCCCGGAGTCCCCCGGCATCCTCAAGGCCGTCACCGACGCCGACCTCGACGGCCTGAAGTACTACGCCGGGCTGCCCGGCACGGTCGCGGGCGTCCCCGCCCTGATCGCCCGTACCGGCTACACCGGCGAGGACGGCTTCGAGCTGTTCGTGAAGCCCGAGCACGCCGTCCAGCTCTGGGAGGCCCTGCTGGCGGCCGGGGCCTCCGCCGGTCTGGTGCCGTGCGGGCTGTCCTGCCGGGACACCCTGCGCCTGGAGGCGGGCATGCCGCTGTACGGGCACGAGCTCTCCACGGAGCTGACCCCCTTCGACGCCGGTTTCGGCCGCGTGGTGAAGTTCGGCAAGGAGGCCGACTTCGTCGGCCGCGACGCGCTCGCCAAGGCCGCCGGGCGCGCCGAGACCCAGCCGCCGCGCGTCCTGGTCGGCCTGATCGCCGAGGGCCGCCGGGTGCCGCGCGCCGGGTACGCCGTCGTCGCCGGTGGCGAGGTGATCGGCGAGGTCACCTCGGGTGCCCCCTCCCCCACCCTCGGCAAGCCGCTGGCCATCGCCTACGTCGACGCCGCGCACGCCGCCCCCGGCAGCACGGGTGTGGGCGTGGACATCCGGGGCAGCCACGAGCCGTACGAGGTCGTGGCGCTGCCCTTCTACAAGCGCGCCAAGTAGACACTGGCCCCGGGTCCGGCCGTCCCCGGCGTGACCCTGCGCACATTTCACCCGCTCTTCAGCGGTTCGAGCCCTTTTCCCCCGACGAGCACGTCCTCGCGTACAGGAGAATTCAGGTCATGAGCAACCCGCAGCAGTTGAGCTACAGCAAGGAGCACGAGTGGCTGTCGGCCGCCGAGGGCGGCGCGTCGACGGTCGGCATCACCGAGCACGCGGCCAACGCGCTCGGCGATGTGGTCTTCGTGCAGCTTCCCGAGGTCGGCGACGAGGTCACCGCGGGCGAGTCCTGCGGCGAGCTGGAGTCCACCAAGTCGGTCTCCGAGCTGTACTCGCCCGTCTCCGGTGAGATCACCGAGGTCAACCAGGACGTCGTGGACGACCCGTCGCTGGTGAACTCCGCGCCCTTCGAGGGCGGCTGGCTGTTCAAGGTGCGCGTCGCCGACCAGCCCGCCGACCTGCTGACCGCCGACGAGTACACCGCCTACACCGCCGGCTGAGGAGCTACAAGCCGTATGACTGACCTGAACACGCCCCTGCACGAGCTGGACCCGGAGATCGCCGCCGCGGTCGACGCCGAGCTGCGCCGCCAGCAGTCGACCCTGGAGATGATCGCCTCCGAGAACTTCGCACCGCTCGCGGTGATGGAGGCGCAGGGTTCGGTCCTGACCAACAAGTACGCCGAGGGCTATCCGGGCCGCCGCTACTACGGCGGCTGCGAGCACGTCGACGTGGCCGAGCAGATCGCCATCGACCGGGTGAAGGAGCTGTTCGGCGCCGAGTACGCCAACGTCCAGCCGCACTCCGGTGCCTCCGCGAACCAGGCGGCGCTGTTCGCGCTGGCCCAGCCCGGTGACACCATCCTCGGGCTCGACCTGGCGCACGGCGGCCACCTCACCCACGGGATGCGGCTGAACTTCTCCGGCAAGCAGTTCGACGTGGTCGCGTACCACGTGGACGCGGAGACCGGCCTGGTCGACATGGCCGAGGTCGAGCGCCTCGCCAAGGAGCACCGCCCGAAGGTGATCATCGCGGGCTGGTCGGCGTACCCGCGTCAGCTGGACTTCGCGGAGTTCCGGCGGATCGCGGACGAGGCCGGGGCGTACCTGTGGGTGGACATGGCGCACTTCGCCGGTCTGGTCGCGGCGGGCCTGCACCCGAACCCGGTCGAGTACGCGGACGTGGTGACCTCCACCACGCACAAGACGCTCGGCGGCCCGCGCGGCGGCATCATCCTGGCGAAGAAGGACTTCGCCAAGAAGCTGAACTCCTCGGTCTTCCCCGGCTTCCAGGGCGGCCCACTGGAGCACGTGATCGCCGCCAAGGCGGTCTCCTTCAAGGTCGCGGCCTCGGAGGACTTCAAGGAGCGGCAGCGTCGTACGGTGGAGGGTGCCCGTATCCTCGCCGAGCGGCTGACCGCGCCGGACGCCCGCGAGGCCGGGGTGAACGTGCTCTCCGGCGGCACGGACGTCCACCTGATCCTGGTGGACCTGCGTGAGTCGGAGCTCGACGGGCAGCAGGCCGAGGACCGTCTCCACGAGGTCGGCATCACGGTCAACCGCAACGCGGTCCCGAACGACCCGCGGCCGCCGATGGTGACCTCGGGCCTCCGGATCGGCACGCCCGCCCTCGCCACCCGCGGCTTCACCGCCGAGGACTTCACCGAGGTCGCGGACGTGATCGCCGAGACGCTGAAGCCGTCCTACGACGCCGAGGCGCTCGCGGCCCGGGTGCGGGCGCTGGTGGCCAAGCACCCGCTGTATCCGACGCTGGGCGAGTAGTACCCCTTTCGGGTGCCCCGCCCGGCCAGGCTCGGGCGGGGCACCCGTGCTGTGTCCGCACCACCTTTTTGTACCTGTTCGTATGGAGGAGTCACCCGTGGCCGTCTCGGTCTTCGACCTGTTCTCGATCGGCATCGGCCCGTCCAGCTCCCACACGGTCGGCCCGATGCGGGCGGCGCGCATGTTCGCCAACCGTCTGCGCAACGAAGGCGTGCTGGAGGCCGTCGCCGCCGTCCGCTGCGAGCTGTACGGCTCGCTCGGCGCCACCGGCCACGGCCACGGCACCCCGAAGGCGGTCCTGCTCGGCCTGGAGGGCGCCTCCCCGCGCACGGTGGACGTGGAGGGCGCGGACGACCGGGTCGAGGCGATCCGGCAGTCGGGCCGGCTCGACCTGCTCGGCGAGCACGAGATCGCCTTCTCCTACGACGACGATCTCGTCCTGCACCGCCGCGAGACGCTGCCGTACCACGCCAACGGCATGACCCTGTGGGCGTACGACGCCTCGGGCGCGGAGCTGCTGACCAAGACGTACTACTCGGTCGGCGGCGGCTTCGTCGTGGACGAGGAGGCGGTCGGCGCGGACCGGATCGTGCTGGACGACACGGTGCTGAAGTACCCCTTCCGCACGGGTGACGAGCTGCTGCGGCTCACCAGGGAGACCGGGCTGTCGATCTCCGCGCTGATGCTGGAGAACGAGCGGGCCTGGCGCACCGAGGACGAGATCCGCACGGGCCTGCTGGAGATCTGGCAGGTGATGCGGGAGTGCGTGCGCCGGGGCATGTCCCGCGAGGGCATCCTGCCGGGCGGCCTGAAGGTGCGCCGCCGCGCGGCCGTCACGGCCCGCCAGCTGCGTGCCGAGGGCAACGCGCTCGCGCACGCCATGGAGTGGATCACCCTGTACGCGATGGCGGTGAACGAGGAGAACGCGGCGGGCGGCCGCGTGGTCACCGCGCCCACCAACGGCGCGGCCGGGATCATCCCGGCGGTGCTGCACTACTACATGGAGTTCGTGCCCGGCGCGGACGAGGAGGGCGTGGTCCGCTTCCTGCTGGCGGCGGGCGCGATCGGCATGCTCTTCAAGGAGAACGCCTCCATCTCCGGCGCCGAGGTCGGCTGCCAGGGCGAGGTGGGCTCCGCCTGCTCCATGGCGGCGGGCGCGCTCGCCGAGGTGCTCGGCGGCTCCCCCGAGCAGGTGGAGAACGCGGCCGAGATCGGCATGGAACACAACCTGGGCCTCACCTGCGACCCCGTCGGCGGCCTGGTCCAGATCCCCTGCATCGAGCGCAACGGCATGGCCTCCGTGAAGGCCGTCACCGCCGCCAAGATGGCCATGCGCGGCGACGGCTCCCACAAGGTCTCCCTCGACAAGGTCATCAAGACCATGAAGGAGACGGGCGCGGACATGAGCGTCAAGTACAAGGAGACGGCGCGGGGCGGGCTCGCGGTGAACATCATCGAGTGCTAGCGGCCGGACCGGCCGGAATACTGGGGATCATGCGTACCGACTTCGATCCCTCGGCCATGGCCCCGCACGCCTTCTACCGGCTCCTCACCGCGGTGGTGGTGCCGCGGCCGATCGCGTGGGTGTCGACGGTCCCCAAGGACCATCCGGACCGGCCGAACCTCGCCCCGCACTCGTTCTTCTCGGTCTCCTGCGTGAACCCGCCGATCGTGCAGTTCACCTCGGTGACCCGCAAGGACTCGCTGCGGAACGTGGAGGAGACCGGGGAGTTCGTGGTCAACCTCGCGCCGGAGGGGCTGTTCAAGGAGATCAACGACACGGGGACGGACTTCCCGTCCGACGTCAGCGAGTTCGGGGCGGTGGGCCTGGAGCCCGAGCCCTCGCTGCGGGTGAGGCCGCCTCGGGTCGCGGCCTCCCCGGCGGCGCTGGAGTGCGAGCTGCACAGCCTGCTGACGCTGGGCGACTCCACGGTGGTGTTCGGCCGGGTGGTCCACGCCGTGGTCAGCGAGGACGCGCTCGCCGAGGACGGCCTCCCGGACATCGAGCGGCTGCGCCCGCTGTCCCGGCTGGGCCGCGACGAGTGGGGCACCCTCGGCAAGGTGCTGGAGAAGCCCCGCATCCGCTGGCGGGACTGGCAGCAGGGCGAGCGGAGCTGAGTCCCTGCCCCAGGGCGGTTCTTCCGTATAAGCGGCTTTTGCGGGGGTAGCGTCGCGCGCATGCACGCGATCACTGTGTCCGAGCCCGGCGGCCCCGAGAAGCTGAACTGGACCGAGGTCCCCGACCCGGTGCCCGGTCCGGGCGAGGTGCTGGTCGACGTCGTGGCCACCGGCGTCAACCGCGCCGACATCATGCAGCGCCAGGGCGCCTACCCCTCCCCGCCCGGCGCCTCCCCCTACCTCGGGCTGGAGTGCTCCGGCCGGATCGCCGCGCTCGGCCCCGAGGTCTCCGGCTGGACGGTCGGCGACGAGGTGTGCGCGCTGCTCACCGGCGGCGGCTACGCCGAGAAGGTCGCCGTCCCGGCCGGACAGCTGCTGCCCGTGCCCAAGGGCATCGGCCTGGTGCAGGCGGCGGCGCTGCCCGAGGTGGTCTGCACGGTCTGGTCCAACGTCTTCATGGTCGCGCACCTGCGCCCCGGCGAGCTGCTCCTCGTCCAGGGCGGCGCGGGCGGTATCGGCACCATGGCGATCCAGGTGGCCAAGGCCATCGGCGCCCGCGTCGCGGTGACCGCCGGTTCGCGGGCGAAGCTGGACTTCTGCGCCGAGCTGGGCGCGGACATCCTGATCAACTACCACGAGCAGGACTTCGTCACCGCGATCGAGCGGGCCACCGACGGCGTGGGCGCCGACGTCATCCTCGACAACATGGGCGGCGGCGAGTACCTCGACCGCAATGTACGGGCCCTCGCCGCCGA
Source organism: Streptomyces sp. NPDC090119 (assembly GCF_044747085.1). NCBI lineage: Bacteria > Bacillati > Actinomycetota > Actinomycetes > Kitasatosporales > Streptomycetaceae > Streptomyces > Streptomyces sp. NPDC090119. The sequence goes on from NZ_JBIVDK010000003.1 coordinate 181,236, forward strand.
CGGCCGTCTGGCGATCATCGGCCTCCAGGGCGGCACCAAGGGCGAGCTGGACATCGCCGCGCTGCTGATGAAGGAGGGCACCGTCACGGCGACCTCGCTGCGGGCCCGGCCGCCGAAGGAGAAGGCCGCCATCGTCGCGGGCGTACGCGAGCACGTCTGGCCCCTGCTCGAGTCGGGGAAGGTCCGGCCCGTCATCGACCAGGAGCTGCCCATGCGGGACGCGGCCGAGGCGCACCGCGCGATGGACAGCAGCCATATCGGCAAGGTGCTGCTCACCGCGCCGTAGCGGTGGCGGGGGGGGGTCGAGAAGAACATCCGGATGATCACCTTTCCTGAAGGGGTTGCTGATGTCGACCGTTCTGTGCGTGCTCTATCCCGACCCGCAGGCCGGATATCCGCCGGTATACGCGCGGGACGAGATCCCGGAAATCGAATGGAACGTCAACGGCCGACCCGCCCCCATCCCGGAAGGCCCGCTCGGATTCAAGCCGGGTGAACTCCTCGGCTGCGTCTCCGGTGAACTCGGGCTGCGGAGCTATCTGGAGAAGAACGGGCACCGGCTGATCGTCACCACCGACAAGGACGGGGAGCAGAGCGAGTTCGAGAGGTATCTCCCCGAGGCCGAAGTCGTCATTTCGCAGCCTTTCTGGCCCGCGTATCTGACGAAGGAGCGCCTGGCGAAGGCATCGAAGCTGAAACTGGCGCTCACGGCGGGGATCGGCTCCGACCATGTCGACCTGGACGCCGCGGCGCGGGCCGGGATCACCGTCGCCGAGGTCACCGGCTCCAACAGTGTCAGCGTGGCCGAGCACACCGTCATGATGATCCTGGCCCAGGTCCGCAACTACCTTCCCGCGCACGGCATTTCCGTCAACGGGGTCTGGAACATCGCGGACTGCGTGGAGCGCGGCTACGACGTCCAGGGCATGAAGTACGGGGCGGTCGGCGCGGGCCGCATCGGTCTGGCCGTACTGCGGCGGCTGAAGCCCTTCGGCCTGGAACTGCATTACCACCAGCGGCACCCGCTCGCCCCGGAGATCGAGAAGGAACTGGGCCTCACCTACCATCCCGACCTGGAGTCGATGATCAGCGATATCGACATCCTCAGCCTGCAATTGCCGCTGTATCCGTCGACGGAGAACATGCTGAACGCGGAGACGTTCCGCATGATGAAGCGCGGGACGTACGTCATCAATTGCGGGCGGGCGAAACTCGTCGACCGCGACGCGGTCGTGGAGGCCGTCCGGTCCGGCCATATCGCGGGCTATGCGGGAGACGTCTGGTATCCGCAGCCCGCGCCGGTCGACCATCCCTGGCGCACGATGCCGTTCAACGGAATGACGCCCCACATCTCCGGGACGACGCTCTCCGCGCAGGCCCGCTATGCCGCCGGAACGCTCGACATCCTCCAGTGCTATTTCGAGCAGCGCCCCATCTGCGAGGAATACCTCGTCGTGGACGGCGGAAATCTCGCCGGGGTGGGAGCCCAGTCGTACGAGCTCTGACGAGGGACCGCTCAGTCGTCGGCGTCGAGCCCCCAGGCTCCGGCGAGCAGCGTGAACGACCGCGCCCGGTGTGCGGGGTCGTGGGTGTAGGTGGTGATGATCAGCTCGTCGGCCTCCAGGTCGGCGACGATCGCCGCCAGCTCGGCCACCACCGTCTCCGGGGAGCCCACCGCGCGCACCTGCTGGAAGTCGTCGACGAAGCGGGCCACCTCGGGGCTGAGCACGGCCGCCAGGTCCTCGACCGGCGGCGGCAGCGGGCCGCGGCGGCCGGTGTAGATGCCCGCGGCCATCTGCTGGGCCGTGGTGAACAGGAAGCGGGCCTCGTCGTCGGTGGGCGCGACGAGGACGTTGACGCCGACCATGGCGTACGGCTGCCTGATCTCGGCGGTGCCGAACTCCGTGGAGAAGCGTGAGCGGTACAGCCCGAGCGCCTCGTGGCGCAGCTGCGGGGCGAAGTGCGAGGCGAAGGCGTACGGCAGTCCCAGGTAGGCGGCGATCGCGGCGCCGTCGAGGCTCGATCCCAGCATCCACAGCGGGACCTCGGTGCCCCGGCCCGGCAGCGCCGTCACCTCCGGTCCCTCGCCGTCACGCGGGCTGAGGTAGCGGTGCAGGTCGACGACGTCCTGGACGAAGGTGTCGGTGGCCGCGCCGCCCCGGCGCAGCGCGGCGGCCGTCGTCGGGTCGGTGCCCGGGGCGCGGCCGAGGCCGAGGTCGATGCGGTCGCCGTACATCTCGGCGAGCGTGCCGTAGTACTCCGCGACCATCAGCGGGCTGTGGTTGGGCAGCATCACGCCGCCCGAGCCCAGCCGGATGCGCTTGCTGTGCTCGGCGGCGCGGCCGATGAGGAGAGCGGTCGCCGAGGACGCGAAGGTGACGACGTTGTGGTGCTCGGCGTACCAGTACCGGTGGTAGCCGAGCGCGTCCGCGAGGCGCACCAGTTCCACGGACTGGTCGAGCGCGGTGGACGTATCGGTGCCCGAGGCCACGGGTACGAGGTCGAGGATCGACAGCGGAACGCGTGGAGTAGTCATGTCGGCGCCACAATCATCGGGAGCGGAGTGCCTCCACAGCGAAGGTGTCACAGGCAGGACGGGCCCGCAATCAGAGCCCGTCGGCCAGCCGGCCCAGCTCCGCCAGGACCAGTTCCGCGTGCTGAGCGGGCTCGGGTACGGGGTGGATCAGGGCGCGTACGGTGCCGGTGCGGTCCAGGACGACCCCGGCCCGGTCGAACAGGGCGCGGCCCTCGGCGCGGACCTCGGGCACGCCCAGCTCGCGGCCGAGGGAGAGGTCCTCGTCGCCGATCAGGGGGTAGCCGAGGGCGCGTCCGGCGGCGAACTCCGCCAGGTGGCCGGGGGCGTGCGCGCTGACGCCGAGCACCCGGGCCCGCGCGCGGGCGAATCCCGCCGCCGCGTCCCGCGCCGAGCACAACCCCGTGGTGCAGCCGCCGAGTTCGGGCACGCGCTCGCCGATGCCGGGCTCGGTGATGAAGAACAGGACGGTCCACTCGTGGTCGGGGGACGGCACGGTGACCGGCCCCTCGGAGGTGGTGACAGTGCGCTGCATGAACGTTCCTCCGTCGTGTGGGGTGCGGATACGGCAGGGATGCTCGCACGGCCCCGCTGCCGTGCCGGAGGGAAATGTTCCGAGCGGGGGTGCGAGGGGCACAAGACCTTCATGCTTCATGGCATCGACGTCAGCGCGTATCAGTCCTCGTCGTACGACACCGACGGACTCTCGTTCGCCTTCATCAAGGCGACGGAGGGCCGTTCGTACGTCAACTCCAGACTCGCGGCCCAGACGAAGACGGCGCGCGACGCGGGTCTGGTCACGGGCTTCTACCACTTCCTGTGGCCGGGCAACCTCACCGACCAGGCCGAGTACTTCCTCAGCCACGCTCCCGACCGGCCGGGCGACATCCTGGCCGTCGACTGGGAGGTGACCGGTGACGGCACGCACGCCAGCAACGCGGAGAAGGACAGCTTCATCCGCAAGCTGCGCTCGCTGCGGCCGGACAACCGGGTGGTGCTGTACACCAACCGTGATTACTGGCTGAACATCGACACCACGTCGTACGCGGGCGACGGCCTGTGGATCGCCGACTACGTGACGGCGGGCAAGCCCCGGATCAAGGCGGACTGGGCGTTCCACCAGTACACCTCGGAGCCGCACGACAAGAACGTGGCGGACTTCGCCAGCAAGGCCACGCTCAAGGCCTGGGCGACCGGGCGGTGACGGACGGGGTGTCCGCGCGAGGCGGACACCCCGTCCGGGCACGTCACTTGTTCAGGTAGGCCCAGAACTCGTCGAACGTCAGCACCTTGTCGCCGTCGATGTCACGGGTCTTGATGACGGCCTCGGCGACCGTCTCGGTGACGTTGAAGTCGCCCTGCTGGGCGAGCGCGGACTTGAACTCGGCCGCGGTGATGAACCCGTCGCCGTCCGCGTCGATCCGCTGGAACTGCTTGCGTGCTTCCTCGATGTCCGCCACCGATCCGCCCCTCTGTGCTCGTACTTCTCATACCGTGTCGGCAAACTGCCGCTGGTCAGATTAACGCTCCGCCCGAGCAGCGGTCGCCCCGGACCGGGAGGCAGGCACGACAGGGACGTTGCCGGAGCGGCCCGTCGGGGCGGAGCTGTTGCTCAGTGCCAGGGGCGGTAGTACGGGTTGCTCTGGCAGTTGCTCATGATCTCGGTCTTGGTGGCCTTGTCGACCGGGCAGACGCCGATGACGTACTGGCGCTGGATGCCACCGGGGAAGGCCACCTCGACCTGGTCGGCCCATTTGTGGGTGTCGCCGATGGTCTTGTTGACGTCCACACCGCCGGGGGCGTCGATGTAGTAGTTGTAGCCCGACTTGTACCAGGTCTTGTACAGGTCGTGGTCGTAGGTGGTGGAGACGTACGGCGAGGGCTGGTTGACGAGGACGTAACTCTCCACGTCGTACTGGCCGTTCACCACGTCCTTGGGCAGGAAGCCCTCCTCGAAGACGACGGCCGGGCCCCGGCTGTCGCTGCGGTAGAGGGTGCCGCAGCCGGTGCGCCACACCGGGTCCGGGGTGATCCGGGTGACGTCGACCCGGTGGTCGGCGGCGGCGTGGACCTTGTCCTGGAACTGGGGGCAGGAGGGCGCGGCGGCACGGGTCTTGAGGCCCGTCGGAGCGGCGGCGGGGGCGGCGGCCGAGGTGGCGAGGACGGCACCGAGGGAGAGGGCGGCGGCGGTGAGGTTCCGCAGCAGACGAGTTGCGATCATGCCCGCACCATGGCGGTCCAGCGGGGAGGGGCGGGGGATCATCACCCCATCGGGGGCGTGTCCGCCAAGTCGGCTGCCGTCAGCGGTCCGAGACCCGCATCTCGAACCAGGTGGTCTTGCCCCGTGGCAGCAGGTCCACGCCCCAGCGGTCGGCGAGCTTGTCGACGAGGAACAGCCCCCGCCCGCTGATGTCCGTCTCCTGCACCGGCATCAGGCAGGGCAGTCCGCGCGAGGGGTCGCGCACCTCGACGCGGACCCAGCCGCGTCTGCGGCGCATCCGCAGTCCGAACACGCGGGCGCCGGTGTGGCGTACGGCGTTGCCCACGAGTTCGGAGACGAGTAAGACCGCGTCCTCGGTCAGCTTGGGGCTCAGCCCCCAGTGCCGCAGGATGACGATCTGGGCGAGCCTGCGCGCGGTGGCGGCGGACTCGGGGCGCGACGGGAGCGGAACCTCCGCCTCCGTGGGATTGCCGAACAGTTCGAGCGCTCTGAGCCCTTGTTCGTCCTCGACCGCGGGCGACCAACGCGCCGCGGCAGCACGGCTGTGTCCCCGTGGCTGATCGATGCCATCCAGCCCCGCCATGGACCCATGATGGCCGTCAACGAGGGCCTCCGGGGCCGATCCGGAGGAATACGCCCCCCGTGCGCCCCCGGTCTGCTCCAGTCTCTCGGCATATGCCAATGGCAGGTCGAGTCCGGTGGTGGCCCGGTCGACCTGCGGCGACGGCTCGGTTCCGGGCAATCGTGCGGCTCCCTCGGCGAGGCAGGCTTAAGGTGCGGTTAAGGCTGCCATAAACCGGCCCGCCGGGAGACCCGAATCAGACGACGCGTCAATTGCAAGGGTCCGAAGGACCCTTCTCGGCGTCGCTCAGAGGAACTTGGCCTTGCCCGGCCCCTCTTCCACGAAGCTGCGCATGCCCCGCTCGCGGTCCTCGGTGGCGAACAGGCCTGCGAACCAGTTCCGTTCGATCGTCAGCCCGGTGTCGAGGTCGGTCTCCAGTCCGGCGTCGACGGACTCCTTGGCGGCGCGCAGCGCGAGCGCCGGGCCCTGGGCGAGCCGGGCGGCCCAGGCGTGCGCCTGCTCGTACACCTCGGCGGCCGGGACGACCCGGTCCACCAGGCCGAGGGTGAGGGCCTCGTCGGCCTTCACCATGCGGCCGGTGAAGATGAGGTCCTTCGCCCTGGACGGGCCGATCAGCCGGGCGAGCCGCTGGGTGCCGCCCGCCCCGGGGATCAGGCCGAGCAGGATCTCGGGCTGGCCCAGCTTGGCGTTGTCCCCGGCGATCCGGTAGTCCGCGCACAGCGCCAGCTCGCAGCCCCCGCCGAGCGCGTACCCGGTGACGGCGGCGACGACGGGCTTGGGGATGCGGGCGACGGCGGTGAAGGCGTCCTGGAGGGCGCGGGCGCGCAGCACCATGGCGGTGTGGTCCATCGCCTGCATCTCCTTGATGTCCGCGCCCGCCGCGAACACCTTCTCCCCGCCGTAGATCACCACGGCGCGCACGTCCTCGCGGCGCGTGGCCTCCTCGGCGAGTTCCTTCAGCCGGTCCTGCGTGGCGACGTCCAGCGCGTTCATCGGCGGCCGGTCCAGGCGCAGGGTGCCGACGCCTTCGGCGACTTCGAGATTCACGGTCATGCGCGCCAGGTTAACGGCGCCTAACGCCGACGGGCCCGGTGCCGTTGCTCACAGCGCCGGGCCCGTCGTACCGAGGGCTACTTCTTCCAGTCGGCCCAGCTCATGTTCCAGCCGTTGAGGCCGTTGTCCGGGGAGACCGTGCGGTCGTGCGAGTTCGTCACGACGACCACGTCGCCGACCATGGACTTGTTGAAGAACCAGGCCGCCGGGACCCCGCCGTCGTACCCGCCCCGCACATCGCGCAGGCCGACGCAGCCGTGGCTGGCGTTGTAGTTGCCGAAGGCGCCGCCGCCCCAGTAGTTGCCGTGGATGAAGGTGCCGGAGTCGGTGAGGCGGATGGCGTGCGGCACGTCCTTGATGTCGTACTCGCCGCCGTAGCCGACCGTCTCGCCGTTCATCCGGGTCACGGCGAGCTTCTCGGTCATGACCATCTTGCCGTTCCAGGTCTCGTAACCGGGCTTGCCGGTGGTGACCGGGAGGGTCTTGAGGGTCTTGCCGTCCCGCACGACCTTCATGGTGTGCTTCTTGGCGTCGACGTAGGAGATCTGGCTGCGGCCGATGGTGAACTTCACCGTCTTGCGCTGCTTGCCGTAGACCCCATCGCGGCCCTCGACGCCGTTCAGGTCGAGGTCGACGGTGACCTTGGTGCCGGCCTTCCAGTAGCTCTCCGGGCGGAAGTCCAGGCGGTCGTTGCCGAACCAGTGGCCCGCGACGTCCACGGCGGGCTCGGTCTTGATCCGGATGGCCTTCTCCACGGCGGCCGGGTCGGTGATCCCGCGGGTGAAGCGCAGCGAGAACGGCATGCCGACGCCGACGGTGGACCCGTCCTCCGGGGTGAAGGTGCCCATGAAGGTGTTCTTGGGCGTCAACGTGGTGAAGCTGGAGTCCTCGGCGGCCTTGCGGCCCCGCGAGTCCTCGGCGACCGCGTGCACCGTGTACTTGGTGGCGGCGGCCAGGTGCCGGGACGGGGTCCAGGCGGCGCCGCCCGCGGCGAGCTTGCCGTCGACCTCGGTGCCCTTGCTGTCCTTGACGACCACGCTGGTCAGCCGTCCCCCGGCGACCTTCACGTTCAGCGCGCCGCTGGTGTCCACGGCCTGCGCCCCGGACTTGGGCGCGATGGTGACGGCGGCCGAGGACTGCGTGTCCTGGCCGTCCTTGCCGTTGGCGGTCTTCGCGTTGTCCGACCCGCTCCCCGAGCTCTCACCGCCGCCGCAGGCGGCGAGCGACAGCACGAGCGCCCCCGCCATGAGCGCCAGTCCCTTACGACCCCTGTGCCGACTTCCTGCCGAAGCCCCCGATATCGGCCGCACGTTCAAGTCGTTCTCCCCTCCCGGACCTGGTCACAGGTCCGCACCCCGGCGCGTCCCGCGCTCATCCGGGAATGCTAGCCGCCGGGTTCCGGGCTCGGTGTCCGTCGAATGTCACCGTTCAGTCGCAACTTCAACCAGTCGCCGAGACCCGGAACTTCGCAGCTCACCGGGTCACTTGAGCACGCTGCCCGCCTTCCACTGCTTCCATGCCATGTTCCACCCGCTGAGGCCGTTGTCCGGGGAGACCGTCTTGTCCTTGCTGTGGACGACCTCGATCACGTCTCCGACGAGGCTGCGGTCGAAGAACCAGCCCGCCGGGGTGTCCGCGCCGCCGCCCTTCACGTCCCTGAGGCCCACGCAGCCGTGACTGACGTTGACCTCGCCCGGCGACTCGGGCGACCAGTAGTTGCCGTGCAGGAAGGTGCCGGAGTCGGTGAGCTTCATGGCGTGCGGCACGTCCGGGATGTCGTACTCCCCGCCGAAGCCGACCGTCTGGCTGTTCATGCGGGTCACCTCCAGCATGTCCATCACCACCATCTTGCCGTTGTACGTGGGCGTCTTGGGGGCGCCCGCGGTGATCGGCACGGTGGCCAGGAGTTCGCCGTCCCGGCGCACCTCCATGGTGTGCGCGGCCGCGTCGACCAGGGAGACCTGGCTGCGGCCGACGGTGAAGGTGATGGTCTTGCGCTGGAGCCCGTAGACGCCGGGCGCCCCCTCCACGTCGCGCAGGGCGAGGTCGACGGTGACCTCGGTGCCGGGCTTCCAGTACCGCTCGGGGCGGAGGTCCAGCCGGTTCTTGCCGAACCAGTGGGCGCGGATGTCGACGGCCGGTTTCGCGGTGACGCGTACGGCCTTCTCCACGGCGGCCCGGTCGGTGATGTCCCGGTTGAAGGCGAGGGAGACGATCATCCCGGTGCCGACCGTGGAGCGGTTCTCCGGGGTGACGTAGCCGATGAACCGCTGGTCGGGGACGTAGGTGGTGAACGTGGTGTGCCGGGCCGAGCGGCGGCCGTCGCCGTCCACGGCGACCGCGTCCACGGTGTACCGGGCGGCGAGCGCCAGCTTGTCGTCGTCCGGTTTCCAGGTGCGGCCGTCCGGGGCGATCGCTCCGGTGACCTTGGTGTCCTGCGCGTCCTGGGAGCGGGTCACCGTGACCTTCTCCAGCCGCCCCTCGGGCACCCGCACCCGCAGCCGCTGTTCGGGGGGCACCCCCTTGCCGCCGTCGTCGGGGGTGACGCGGATGACGTCCTCGACGGCCGGAGATCTGCCCGGCGGGCCGCCGATGCCCAGGGGTCCGGAGCCGTCCGCGGTGCAGCCGGCGGCCCCGGCCAGCAGTCCCGCCCATGAAAGTGCCGTGGCCAGTGCGGCCAGCGCGCGCCGCGCGCGTCCTTGTACGTGCATCACGCCGGACACAACGACGGGGCGGCTCCGGGGAAACGTGAGTGCGACCGCGCGGATGGGCAGAACAGAGGGAAGGACGACGCGAAGGGGAGCCGCCGCGCCCGCGCCGGAGCCGTCGGGGCGCAGCCGTACCGGTCGGCCGAGCGTGCCCCGGGGTCTGCGAAACCCCGGGGTGCGGTCGGCCCTTCGGCACGGGCGGCCGTGCCCCGGAAGGCCGAGCCACTGAAAGAGGGGCCGACTGGTGACGAGCGCAGCCGAGCAGCGGGCACGGGCCGGGGAGCCGCCCGCCCAGAGCGGGACCGCAGCAGGGTCGGTGTCCCCGGTGCGCGGTGCCCGGCGCGCCGCGCCGCCCGTGTGGCCGGGGACGCCGACGCCGCTGGGGGCCCGGTTCCGTACCGGCCCGGACGGGGTGGCGGGCACCAACTTCGCGCTGTGGGCGGGTGGCGCGGAGGCGGTGCGGCTGTGCCTGTTCGACGAGCGGGGCCGGGAGACCCAGGTCCGGCTGACCGAGCTGACGCACGAGATCTGGCACGGCTTCGTGCCCGGTGTGCTGCCCGGCCGGCGCTACGGCTACCGGGTGGAGGGCCGCTGGGACCCGTGGACCGGCGCCCGCTGGAACCCGGCGAAGCTGCTGCTGGACCCGTACGCCCGCGCGGTGGACGGCGAGTTCACGCTGCCGCCGGAGGTGTACGGGCATGTGCGGGACTGGCCGGAGCAGGGGTACGCGGACACCGTGCGGGACGAGCGGGACTCGGCGCCCTTCGTGCCCAAGGGCGTGGTGGTCAGCGATGACGACGACTGGTCCGACGACCGCCGCCCCAAGACGCCGTGGGCGGACTCGGTCATCTACGAGCTGCACGTCAAGGGCTTCACCAAGCTGCACCCCGGCATCCCGGAGGAGCTGCGCGGCACCTACGCCGGGCTCGCGCACCCGGCGGCGATCGAGCACCTGGTGAAGCTGGGCGTGACGGCGGTGGAGCTGCTGCCCGTCCACCAGTTCGCGCACGAGGACCATCTGCTGCGCCGGGGCCTGAAGAACTACTGGGGCTACAACTCCGTCGGCTACTTCGCCCCGCACGCGGCCTACGCGGCCTCCGGCACCACCGGTCAGCAGGTCGGCGAGTTCAAGCGGATGGTGCGCGCGCTGCACGCGGCGGGCATCGAGGTGATCCTCGACGTGGTCTACAACCACACCGCCGAAGCGGGCGAACTCGGCCCCACGCTCTCCCTGAAGGGCATCGACAACCGGGGCTACTACCGCCTCCAGCCCGACGCCCGCCGGTACGCCGACTACACCGGCTGCGGCAACACCCTGCACGTGGTGCAGCCCCAGGTGCTGCGGCTGATCACGGACTCGCTGCGGTACTGGGTGACCGAGATGGGCGTGGACGGCTTCCGCTTCGACCTGGCGGCGGCGCTGGCCCGCTCGATGCACGACGTCGACATGCTGTCGCCGTTCCTGGCGGTCATCGCCCAGGACCCGGTGCTGCGCCGGGTGAAGCTGATCGCCGAGCCGTGGGACATCGGCTCGGGCGGCTACCAGGTGGGCGCGTTCCCGCCGCTGTGGACGGAGTGGAACGACCGCTACCGTGACACGGTGCGCGACTTCTGGCGGCACGCGCTCCCCGACGTCCGCGAGATGGGCTACCGGCTGTCCGGCTCCAGCGACCTGTACGCCTGGGGCGGCCGCCGCCCGTACGCCTCGGTCAACTTCGTCACCGCGCACGACGGGTTCACCCTGCGCGACCTGGTCTCCTACCACGGCAAGCACAACGAGGCGAACGGCGAGGACAACCGGGACGGCACCGACGACAACCGCTCCTGGAACTGCGGCGCCGAGGGCGAGACGGACGACGCGGGCGTACGGGCCCTGCGCAGACGGCAGTTGCGCAACCTGCTGACCACGCTGCTGCTCTCCACCGGCGTACCGATGCTGGTCGCGGGTGACGAGCTGGGCCGTACCCAGGGCGGCAACAACAACGCCTACTGCCAGGACGGCGAGCTGAGCTGGCTGGACTGGTCGCTGCTGGACGACCCGGACTGGCGGCCCCTGTTCGACCTGACCTGTCGGCTGATCGCGCTGCGCCACGAGCACCCGGTGCTGCGCCGCCGCGCCTTCTTCTCCGGCCGTGCGCACTCGGCGGACGGCCTCAGGGACCTGGCCTGGTTCACCGCGCGGGGCGCGGAGATGACCGAGCGCGACTGGTACGCGCCCGCCGCCACGCTTGGCATGTATCTGTCCGGTCGGGACATTCCGGGGCGGGACGAGCGGGGCGCGCCGGTGGTGGACGACAGCTTCCTCGCGGTGCTGCACGCCGGTCACGAACCGACCGGCTTCACCCTGCCAGGAGCACCCTGGGCGACCGGCTACGAGGTGGTGGTCGACACCTCGGGCGAGGAGCAGCACCGGGCGCCGGACACGGTCCTCGAAGCGGGCACGGAGATCACGGTGCCCGCGCGGACCGTGCTGCTGCTGCGGGTGGTGTGAGGGCCGCCGGGCGCGGCAGTCAGCCGAGGATGCCGCGCTCGTAGGCCACGGCCACGGCCGCCGCGCGGTCCTTCACGCCGAGTTTGGCGTACAGATGGGTGAGGTGGGTCTTCACGGTCGCCTCGCTGATGAAGAGTTCGCGGGCGATCTCGCGGTTGGAGGTGCCACGGGCGACGAGGGCCAGCACCTCGCGTTCCCGGGCGGAGAGCGGCTCGCCGCCGGGCCGCCGAGGGGTGCGGACGGCACTGACCAGCCGGGAGGCGACGGCCGGGGACAGCACCGTACGGCCCTCGGCGGCGGCCCGGACCGCGGTGAACAGCTCCTCGCGCGGGGCGTCCTTGAGCAGATAGCCGGTGGCGCCCGCCTCGATCGCCGGGAGGGTGTCGGAGTCGGTGTCGTACGTGGTGAGGACCAGCACCCTGGCGCGGGCGGTGCGCCGGGTCAGCTCGCGGATGGCGTCCACGCCCGAGCCGCCCGGCATCCGGAGGTCCATCAGCACCACGTCGGGGTCGAGTTCGGCCGCGCGCCGGACCGCCTCGACGCCGTCGGACGCCTCACCGAGGACGCGGAAGCCGGGCGCCGACTCGAACATGCCGCGCAGACCGTCGCGGACGACCGGGTGGTCGTCCACGATCAGCAGGGTGATGGCGGAGCCTCGGGTCATGGGGTCAGCGGTCATCGCGGACCAACGGTACGCGAGCCGACAGGGCGGTGCCGCCGCCCGGTTCCGACTCGACGGCGAAGGTGCCCGCGATGCGTTCGGCGCGGGCCCGCATCCCGTCGAGGCCGAAGCCCGCGGCGTGGGTGCGGGCGGGCACGGCGGCCGGGTCGAAGCCGGTGCCGTCGTCGCGGATGTCGAGGCTGACCTCGTCGCCCATGTAGGACAGGGTGACCCCGAGCCGGTGCGCGGCGGCGTGCCGGGCCGCGTTGGAGAGGGCCTCCTGGGCGATGCGCAGCAGCGTCGCGGAGACCTCGTCGTGGAGTTGCTCGGTGGTGCCGGTGACGGTGAACTCGGCTCGCACACCGGTGCGTTCGCCCCATTCGGCGACCGTCTTCCGCAGCGCCTCGGGCAGTCCGTCGACGGTGAGGGCGACCGGGGCGAGGTTGTGCACGGAGCGGCGGGCCTCGCCCAGGCTGTGCCGGGCGAGCGAGGAGGCGCGGTCCAGATGGGTGCGGGCCGTGGTCAGGTCGGTGGCGTTGGCGACGACCTGGAGCTGGGCGATGATGCCGGTCAGCCCTTGGGCGATGGTGTCGTGGATCTCGGCGGCCAGCCTGCGCCGCTCGTCGGCCACGCCCGCCTCGCGCGCCTGGAGGAGGAGCTGGGCGTGGAGTGCGGCGTTCTCGTCGAGGGCCTGCTGCAGGGCGGTGTTGGTGCGTTCCAGCTCCGCGATGGTCCCGGCCTGGGCGCTCAGGCGCTCCTGTTCCTGGAGCGCGAACCGGGTGAAGACGGCGACCAGCCCGATGTTGGCGCCGAGCACGACGACGAAGCCGATCCAGAGGACCACACCGTGCGGGGGCATCCCGCCGATCTCGCTGCCCGCCATGGTGACGGCGGTGAGGCAGAGGCCGGGCAGCACCAGCCGACGGGGCAGTTGGTGTCCGGCGGAGTAGTAACCGGCCACGGCGTAGAAGGCGAAGAACGGGTTGAGCCAGGTCAGGGCGAAGGCGAGGGCCCAGCGCAGGAAGTACAGGCCCGCGCTCGTGCGGCTCGGCACCCTCCGGTGGCCGGTCACCGGGCCCCACACCAGCTGGAGCAGCAGGGCGGCGGCCAGCAGGGCGAGCGCGGCGTACAGCTCGTCGCGGCTCATGCCCACGGCCCGGGCGGCCACGGCCGCCGTCACGGTGCCGACGGCGAGCAGCCCGTAGGGCCCCCAGTCGTCGAAGGAGGCCCGGCGCGAGCTCTCCGGCGGTCTCGGCATTCCCCCAGTGTCCGGCACGGCCGCCTCACTCCCAGCGGAACCAGCGCGCGGCGGCCGCCGTGAGCAGCACGGTCCAGGCGGCGAGGACGCCGAGGTGTCCCCAGCCGGGCCAGTGCCCGGCGGCGGCCTCGCCCAGCGCGCGGGCCGCCGCGCCGAAGGGAGTGAAGCCGACCACGCGGGCGAGTACGTCCGGCATCGCCTGCACAGGCAGCCACACGCCCGCGCAGAACATCATCGGGAAGAGCACCGCGGAGCCGATCGCTCCGGCGGTCTTCGTCGTGCGGGACAGCGCCGAGACGACCGACCCGAGGGCGAGGGCCGCGGCCGTCGCGAGCACGAGGGCCAGCAGATAGCCGACGGGCTGACCGGGCAGCAGCACGCCGAAGACGAGCCGTCCGACGAGCAGGGCGAGCAGCGCCGAACCCAGCGCGACGGTGCCCAGCACCACCATCTGGGCGCCCAGCAGCGCGGCGGGCCGCACCGGGGTGAGGGACACGCGGCGCAGGATGCCCCGCTCGCGGTACCCGGTGAGGGTCTGGGGCAGCGCCTGGACGCCGGACATGATCAGGGCGACCAGCACGGTGACGGGCACGTAGGCGTCCACCGGCCGCAGTCCGCCGAGGTCGGGGTCGGCGTGCCGGAAGGAGGGGACGCAGCCGAGGATCGCCAGCAGCAGGGCCGGGAACAGCAGGACCCAGAAGACGGCGAGGGGTTCCCGGCCGAAGAGGCGGAACTCGGTGCGTAGCACGGCGGTGTTCATGCCGTGACCTCCTTGGTCAGGTCCAGGAACGCGTCGTCGAGGGTGGCGTCCACGACGCGCAGTTGGTGGGCGGTGATGCGGTGCCGGGCGAGCAGGGTGAGCACCCCGTTCACGGTCTCGTCGGTGCCGGTGAGCGTGATCCGGCCGTCCCGGTGCTCGACGGAGGCCAGCTCGGGCAGCGCGGCGAGGTCGGCCTCGTCCGGCGGGGCGGACGGGGTGAAGCTGATGACGGTGGCGCCCGCCGAGCGGCGGATCAGACCGGCCGGGCTGTCCAGGGCGGCCACCCGGCCCTTGTCGATCACGGCGAGCCGGTCGCAGAGCCGCTGGGCCTCCTCCATGAAGTGGGTGACGAGCAGGACGGTGACGCCGCCCGCGCGGACCTCCTCGATGAGCTGCCAGGTGTCGCGGCGGGCACGCGGGTCCAGGCCGGTGGTCAGCTCGTCCAGGACCACGATCCGGGGGTCCCCGACCAGTGCCAGCGCGATGAACAGCCGCTGGCGCTGACCGCCGGACAGCTTGCCGAACCGGGTGTCCACCTGGTCGGTGAGACCCAGCCGTTCGGCCAGCGCGCGCCAGTCGGCGGGCCTCGGGTAGAAGGAGGCGTACAGCTTCAGCGCCTCCCGCACGGTCAGTTTCGGCTGGAGTTCGCTCTGCTGGAGCTGGGCGCCGAGGACGCGGGCGACCCGGTCGTGGTCGGCGACGGGGTCGAGCCCGGTGACCCGGACCCGCCCGGCGTCGGGGACGCGGAGCCCCTCGACGCACTCGACGGTGGTGGTCTTGCCCGCGCCGTTGGGGCCGAGGATGCCGAAGATCTCGCCCTCCTCGACCGCGAAGGACACGCCGTCCACGACGGCACGGCCGCCGTAGGACTTGCGCAGATCGGTGACTTCGATGACGGATGCCATGCCGTCGAGCGTCCCGCGCCGGGGCCGTCTCCCACATCGTCCGTCCCGCTCGACGCCGCATCAGCCGATCGGTCGACCCCACGGCTACGACCTCCGCGCCCGCCACCGTGAAACCACTGGTCACCCGAGTACCGCGCGGCCGACGGGGCGGAAAATCCGGTGGGCGGGACGGGGGGGCGGTCCGTACGCTGACACCGGTGTCCACCAACTCTCCCCCCGCCCGGCGCCGCTCCGCCGCCCGTACCCTGCTGCGGCTGTGGCCCTATGTACGCCCGGTGCGCGCACGCTGGTTCGCGGCCGCCGCCACCGCGGTCGTCGCCTCCTGTCTCGGTCTGGTGATCCCGCTCGTCCTGAAGTGGATGGTCGACGGCCCGGTGGCCGCCCGCGACCCGGCCGGGGTGTGGCGGGGCGCGCTGTACCTGCTGCTGATCGGGGTGGCGGAGGCGCTGCTGTTCGGCATCAGGCGCTGGCTGGTGGCCCGTCCGCTGGCGGGCGTGGAGGCGGGCATGCGCGCCGACCTCTACCGGCGGCTCCAGCGGCTCCCGATGGCGTTCCACGACCGCTGGCCCTCGGGCCAGTTGCTGTCGCGGGGCACCGGCGATCTGATGCTGGTGCGGATGTTCCTCGCCTTCCCGCTGACCTTCCTGCTGGTCAACGGGGTGACGATCACCGCGGGGCTGACGATCATGCTGGTGCAGGACTGGGTGCTGGGCCTGGTCGTGCTCGGGCCCGCCGTGCCGCTGCTGTGGGTCTGCGTGGTCGTGGAGCAGCGGTACGCGCACGCGGCCCGGCAGGCGCAGGACCAGGTCGGCGACCTGACCACGCTGGTCGAGGAGAGCGTGCTCGGCATCCGGGTCGTCAAGGGCTTCGGCCGCCACCGCAGCCAGGCGCGGGCGTTCCGGCGTACGGCGATGATGCTGCGGGACACGGAGATCGGCAAGGCGCGGCTGCTGGCGGTCATCTGGGCGGTCATCGTGACCCTGCCCGAGGTGGCGATCGGGGCCGCGCTGGTGCTGGGCGTGCTGCGGGTGGCGGACGGCTCGCTGTCGACGGGCACGCTGGTCGCGTTCCTGAGCACGGCGCTGGCGCTGCGCTGGCCGGTGGAGTCCATCGGCTTCCTGCTGGCGATGTGCCAGGAGGCGGCGACGGCCACCGAACGGTACTTCGAGGTGCTCGACGAGCAGCCCGAGGGCCATGACGACACCGGGGACGTCGAAGCCCCCGCGCCCGGCGAACGCGGCCTGCGCTTCGAGGGCGTGGGTTTCCGCCACGCCGACGCGGCCCCCGGCGGCAAGCCCCTGCTGGACGGGGTCGACCTGCACATCCGGCCCGGCGAGTCGATGGCACTGGTCGGCGCGACCGGCAGCGGCAAGACCACCCTGACCTCGCTGGTGCCCCGGCTGCACGACGCGACCTCGGGCCGCATCACCCTGGACGGCGTCGACATCACCGCGCTCCCCCGCGAGGAACTGCGCGCCCGGGTCGCCGTCGCCTTCGAGGAGCCCACCCTGTTCTCCACGACGGTGGCGGAGAACGTCCTCATGGGTGCCGGGGACGGCGCGGACCGGGAGGAGCTGGACCGGGCCCTCGCCGTGGCCCACGCCGACTTCGCGCACACGCTGCCCGAGGGCCCGGACACCCGGGTCGGCGAACAGGGCCTGAGCCTCTCCGGCGGCCAGCGGCAGCGGCTCGCGCTGGCCCGCGCGGTGGCCGGACAGCCGGAGTTCCTGGTGCTGGACGACCCGCTGTCCGCGCTGGACGTGCACACCGAGGCGGCCGTGGAGGCGGCGCTGCGCCGGGTGCTGGCCGACACCACCGCGCTGATCGTGGCCCACCGCCCGTCCACGGTGCTGCTGGCCGACCGGGTCGCCCTGCTCTCCGACGGCCGCATCACCGCCGTCGGCACCCACCACGAACTGCTGCGCACCAACGCCGAGTACGCCCATCTGATGTCCGGCGGCCCGCGCGAGGCTCCCGAGGAACCCGAGGACTCCCGATGACCACCACGACGTCCGACGCCCCCACCACGGACGACGACCTACCCGGACCGGATCTCCCCCCGGCCTCCGCCGACCCCTTCGACCGGGACGTCCTGCCCACCCCGCCCGGCGCCACCGCTTCCCTGCTGCGTTCGCTGCTCGCCCCGCGCCGGGGCCGCGTCGCGCTCACCGTGCTCCTGCTGCTGCTCCAGCAGGCGGCGGCGCAGACCGGCCCGCTGCTGGTGGCGTACGCCATCGACAGCGCCGTACCGGCCGTGCGCGGGCACGACCACGGGCCGCTGCTCGCGGTGGCGGCCGGGTACGCGCTGTGCGCGCTGGCCTCCGGCGGGCTGCAGTACGGGTTCATCCTGGCGTCCGCGCGGGTCAACCAGGACGCGCTGCTGGACCTGCGCGGCCGGATCTTCCGGCACGCGCAGGCGCTCAGCGTGGACTTCCACGAGCGCTACACCTCCGGTCGGCTGATCTCCCGCTCCACCACGGACGTGGAGGCACTGCGCGAACTCCTCGACGAGGGGCTGCAGGAGCTGGTCACGGTGGTGCTGTCCTTCGTCTACATCTCCGCCCTGCTGCTCTGGCTGGACCTGGGCCTGGGCGCGGTCGCGGTGGCGTCGTTCCTGCCGCTGTACCTGCTGGTGCGGCGCTATCAGCGGCGCGCGCACCGGGTGTTCGCCGCGCGTTCCACGGCGATCGCGGCGCTGATCGTGAAGTTCGTGGAGACGATGAACGGCATCCGTCCGGTGCGCGCGTTCCGCCGCGAGAAGGCCAACGACGGCGAGTTCGCCGTGCTCAACCGGGACCACGAACGCAGCAACGGCGACTCGCTGCTGGAGATGGCGCAGTACGTGGTCGGCTCCCGGCTGGTGGCCAACACGGCCGTCGCCGGGATCGTGCTGTGGGGCGCCTACCGGGTCGCCTCGGGCACGCTGGCGCTCGGCGTGCTGGCGGCGGCGGTGCTGTATCTGCGGCGGCTGTACGACCCGATCGACCGGCTCGGCATGTTCCTCAACTCCTACCAGTCGGCGGCCGCCTCGCTGGGGAAGATCGCCGGTCTGCTGGCCCAGACCCCGTCCGTGCCGGAGCCCGCCGTCTCCCGCGAACTCCCGTCGAGGGACGGCGACTTCCCAGGCCGTGAGGTCGTCTTCGACGGGGTGCGGTTCGCCTACCGCACCGGCGGCGAGGTGCTGCCTCGCTTCGACCTGACGCTGCCGGCCGGGCAGACGGTCGCGGTGGTCGGCTCCACGGGCGCGGGCAAGTCGACGCTGGCCAAGCTGCTGGCCCGCTTCTACGACCCGACCGAGGGCGCCGTCCTGCTCGACGGGATCGACCTGCGCGAACTGTCGCTTCCCGAACTCCGGCGCGGGGTGGTGATGGTGACCCAGGAGGCGTTCCTGTTCTCCGGCACGGTCGCGGACAACATCGCCATCGGCCGTCCCGAGGCCACCCGCGAGGAGATCGAGCACGCGGCGAAGGCCATCGGCGCGCACGAGTTCATCAGCGCCCTGCCCGACGGCTACGACACCGACGTACGCAAGCGCGGCGGCCGTATCTCCGCAGGTCAGCGGCAACTGGTGGCGTTCGCACGGGCGTTGCTCGCCGACCCCGCGGTGCTGATCCTGGACGAGGCGACCAGCTCGCTGGACGTGCCCGGTGAACGGGCGGTGCAGCGGGCGATGACGACCGTGCTGCGCGGCCGCACCGCGGTGGTGATCGCGCACCGGCTGTCCACGGTGGAGATCGCCGACCGGGTGCTGGTGATGGAGCACGGCCGGGTCGTGGAGGACGGCCGCCCGGACCAACTGATCGCCGGTTCAGGTAGGTTCTCGGAGCTGCACAAGGCGTGGCGGGACAGTCTGGCTCAGTGACGGCCGGTGGAACGGGGGCAGGATGATCGACACGTACGGAGATCCCGGCATACCTGATACGCGGGGCGGATGGCGCTATCTGTGGTGGCTGGCGCTGCGCCAGCCGGGGCGTGCGCTGGCGGGCGCGGTGCTCGGCTCCGCGTGGCTGGTGCTGATGGCGGCCCAGCCGTATCTGCTCTCGCGGGCGGTGGACGAAGGGCTGGTGCCGGGTCGGCTGGGGGTGCTGGCGGCCTGGACCGGCGCCATGTTCGCGGCGGGGGTGGGGTGCGCGTGGCTGAGCATCATGCGGCACCGCACCATGACGCGGGTGCGGATGGACGCCAACTTCCGCACGGTGAAGCTGGTGGTGGAGCAGGCGGCAAGGCTGGGCGCCGCGCTGCCGCGCCGGGTGGGGGCCGGTGAGGTCGTCACCGTCGGGGTGGGCGATGTGCAGACCCTCGCGCAGGCGCTGACCGTGATGGGGCCGGGGGTCGGCTCGGTCGTCGTGTACTCGGTGGTGGCCGCGCAGTTGCTGACCATCTCCGGTTCGGTCGCCGCCGTGGTGCTGCTGGGGGTGCCGGTCATCGCGCTGCTCACCGGCCCGCTCACGCGGCGCCTCCAGGGCACCGAGACCGAGTACCGGGAGCGGCAGGGCATCCTGACGGCCCGCATCGGCGACCTCGCGGGCGGGCTGCGTGTGCTCAACGGGCTCGGTGGGAAGCGGCTGTTCGCGGACGCGTTCGCCCAGGACTCGGGGCGGCTGCGGGAGCAGGGCTACCGGGTGGGCGCGGTGACGAGCTGGGTGCAGGCGCTCGGTCTGGGCCTGCCGACGCTGTTCCTGGCCGCGGTGACCTGGCTGGCGGCCCGGCTCGCGGCCGAGGGCGCGATCACGGTGGGCGAGCTGGTGTCGGTGTACGGGTACGCGGCGGTGCTGATCGGTCCGGTCGCGTTCTTCGTGGAGATGAACTACGACCTGAACCGCGCGGTGGTCGCCGCCCGCCGGGTGGTGGCCGTGCTGCGGCTGGAGCCCGAACCGGACGACGGCACGCTGACCGCCCCCGAACACCCGGCCGAGCTGCACGACCCGGCCTCCGGTGTCCGGGTGGCGCCGGGGCGGCTGACCGCGCTGGTCGCGGCCCGTTCCGCCGATACCGCCGCCGTGGTGGACCGCCTGGGCCGGTACGGGCCGACCGAGGCGCTGTGGGGCGACGTACGGCTGGACGCGGTGCCGCTGGCCGAGGTGCGCGCGCGGGTGCTGGTCGCGGACAACGAGGCCGACCTGTTCGCCGGTCCCCTGCTGGAGACGGTGTCCGCCGGGCGCCCGGCGGACGAGGCCGCGGTGCGCCGGGCGGTGCGGGCGGCGGTCGCCGAGGACGTCGTACGGGGGCTGCCGGAGGGCCTGGACACGGTGGTGTCCGGGCAGGGCCGCAGCCTGTCCGGGGGCCAGCGGCAGCGGGTCCGGCTGGCGCGGGCGCTGCTGGCCGACCCGGAGGTGCTGCTCGCCGTGGAGCCGACGTCGGCGCTGGACGCGCACACCGAGTCGGCGGTCGCGCACCGGCTGCGCGAGGCGCGGGAGGGCCGTACGACGGTGGTGACGTCGACCTCGCCGCTGCTGCTGGACGTGGCGGACACCGTGCTGTTCCTGGTGGACGGCAAGGTGGCCGCGAGCGGCCCGCACCAGTTGCTGCTGGACCGCGAGAAGGGCTACCGGGACCTGGTGGCACGGGACTTGACGGACGGGGAGGCCCTGCGGTGACGACGGACACGGGAGCGCTGCCGGTCGCGGACCGGGGCACGGTACGGCGGGCGGCCGCCCGGCTGGTGCGCGCGGACGGGCGGGCCTTCGCGGCCGCGCTGGCGCTGAACGCGCTGGCGGCCGGTGCGGGCATCGTGGGTCCCTGGCTGGTCGGCCGGATCGTGGACGAGGTCCGCGCCGGGCGCGGGGTCGGCGCGGTGGACCGGCTCGCGCTGTGGATCCTGCTGTGCGCGCTGGCCCAACTGGTGCTGGCCCGCTGGGCGCGGTACGTGGCGCACCGGTTCGGGGAGCGGACGCTGGCGCGGGTGCGGGAGACCTTCGTCGAACGGCTGCTGGGGCTGCCCGCGTCGACGGTGGAGCGGGCCGGTACCGGGGATCTGACGGCGCGCGGTACGGCGGACGTGGCGACGGTCGGCACCACGCTCAGGGACATCGGTCCGGAGCTGCTGGTATACGCGGTGCAGGCGCTGTTCGTGCTCGGCGCGGTGTTCGTACTCAGCCCGTGGCTGGGCCTGTTCGGGCTGCTCGGGCTGACCCCGGTGTGGCTGGCGGTGCGCTGGTATCTGCGGCGGGCGCGGGACGCCTATCTGGCCGAGGGCGCGGCGACCTCGGCGGTGGCGGAGATCGTGGCGGCCACGGCGGGGGGCGCGCGGACCGTGGAGGCGTTCCGGCTGGAGGCGGCGCGCACGGCGGCGAGCCGGGAAGCGCTGGAGCAGTCCCGCCGCTCCCGCTTCCGCACGCTGGGGCTGCGGACCGTGTTCTTCCCCTCCGTGGAGATCTCGTACACGATCCCGGTGGCCGGGGTGCTGCTGGTCGGGGGCTGGCTGCACGGGCGCGGGCTGATCGGGCTCGGCGCGGTGGTGGCCGGGGCGCTGTACATGCGGCAGTTCACCGACCCGCTCGACATGGTGCTGATGCGGCTGGAGCAACTCCAGTCGAGCGGAGCCTCGTTCGCCCGCGTGGAGGGCATCGCCGAGGCGCCGGGCACCCCGGTGGACCGCACGCGGACCCCGGTGGACGACCGGATCGAGGTGCGCGGGGTGCGATACGCGTACGAGCGGGGCGGCGAGGTGCTGCGCGGGGTGGACCTGACGGTACGGCCCGGTGAGCGGCTGGCCGTGGTCGGCGCTTCCGGCGCGGGCAAGACCACGCTGAGCAGGCTGCTGGCCGGGATCGACGCGCCCGCGTCCGGCACGGTCACGGTGGGCGGGGTTCCGGTCGCGGAGCTGGAGCCCGCCCGGCTGCGCCGCCAGGTGGTGCTGGTCACCCAGGAGCACCATGTGTTCCTGGGCTCGGTCCGGGACAACCTGCTGATCGCCGAACCCGGCGCCACCGACGAGGAGTTGTGGCGGGCGCTGGTCGCGGCGGGCGCCGACGGCTGGGTGCGGGAGCTGCCCGAGGGGCTGGACACCGGGCTCGGTCAGGGCGGGCAGGTCACCGACGGTTCCCAGGCGCAGCAGCTCGCGCTGGCCCGGGTGGTGCTGGCCGACCCGCACACCCTGATCCTGGACGAGGCGACCGCCCTGCTGGACCCGGCCACCGCCCGGCACACCGAGCGCGGCCTGGCCGCGGTGCTCACGGGCCGTACGGTGATCGCCATCGCGCACCGGCTGCACACCGCACACGACGCGGACCGGGTCGCGGTGATGGAGGACGGTCTCGTCACCGAGCTGGGCACGCACGACGAACTGGTCGCGGCGGACGGCGCGTACGCGGCGCTGTGGCGCACCTGGCACGGGGACGGCGGCACGGCCTGAGAGCCGTCGACACATCCGTTCAACACGCTTGCAGTAAAGGGGAGTTGGCAGGGGAGGCACACCTTCCGGCCAACTTCCCGACGCACTCATGACAGGCCCCCCGCTGCCCTGTCACTCTTCCCACGACCGACTCACAGCGACCGCACAGCGCTCGCGCGGCCCGCGCCACCCGCGCCCTGACGCGCAGCACGCACCGCGCACCGCCCTGTTCTGCCCCGGACGCCCCAACCCACCGTCCGGTCTCCCTCGGCCGCGCGACCGGCGGCCACGCAGAAGGAGTCAGTGTTGAGCAGCAGCAACCCCTCCCGCAGACGCGTCTCCCCGCGCCGCCGTACCGCCACCGTCGCCCTGGCCGGAGTGGCGGCGCTCATCGCCGCCGCCGTCCAGTCCGGCGCGGCGACCGCCGCCCCGGCGGGACCCCGGCCGGGCAAGGCCGACCCCGCGCACAGCTCCGTACGCCTCACCCCCGCCCAACGCTCCGGGCTGATCCGCGACGCCGAGGCCGGGCGGGCGGACACCGCCCGCTCGATCGGGCTCGGCGCCCAGGAGAAGCTGGTCGCCCGCGATGTCGTCAAGGACGGCGACGGCACCCTGCACACCCGCTACGAGCGCACCTACGCGGGCCTGCCCGTGCTCGGCGGCGACCTGATCGTGGACACCGCGCCCTCCGGCGCGACCCGGCGCGTGCTGAAGGCGTCCGGCGCCACGCTGAAGGTCACCGGCCTCACCCCGGCCGTGCCGAAGGCGACGGCGGAGCGGCAGGCGGTGGCGCGGGCGAAGACGCTCGGCGGCACCAGGTCGGCCGCCGACAGCGTGCGCCAGGTGATCTGGGCCGCCACCGGCAAGCCCGTCCTCGCCTGGGAGACGGTGGTCGGCGGCCTCCAGGACGACGGCACCCCGAACGAGCTGCACGTCGTCACCGACGCCGCGACCGGCAAGAAGCTCTACGAGTACCAGGGCGTCCGCACCGGCGTCGGCAACACCCAGTACAGCGGCCAAGTGCCGCTCACCACCACCCAGTCGGGCTCGACGTACAACCTGGCCGACGGGGACCGGGGCGGCCACAAGACGTACAACCTCAACCGGGGCACCTCCGGCACCGGCACCCTGTTCTCGCAGGGAACCGACACCTGGGGCAACGGCACCGTCTCCGACCCGGCGACGGCGGGCGCGGACGCCCACTACGGGGCGGCGGTCACCTGGGACTTCTACAAGAACACCTTCGGCCGCAGCGGCATCAAGAACAATGGGGTCGGCGCCTACTCCCGCGTCCACTACGGCAACGCCTACGTGAACGCCTTCTGGAGCGACTCCTGCTTCTGCATGACCTACGGCGACGGCTCCGGCAACGCCGACCCGCTGACCGCCCTGGACGTCGCCGGGCACGAGATGAGCCATGGCGTCACCGCCAACACGGCCGGGCTCAACTACTCGGGTGAGTCAGGCGGGTTGAACGAGGCGACCTCCGACATCTTCGGCACCGGCGTGGAGTTCTACGCCAACAACAGCTCCGACCCCGGTGACTACCTCATCGGCGAGAAGATCGACATCAACGGCGACGGCACCCCGCTGCGCTACATGGACAAGCCGAGCAAGGACGGCGCGTCCAAGGACACCTGGTACTCCGGTATCGGCGGGGTCGACGTGCACTACTCCTCCGGCCCGGCGAACCACTTCTTCTATCTGCTGAGCGAGGGCAGCGGCGCCAAGGTGATCGGCGGGGTCTCCTACGACTCCCCCACCGCCGACGGCCTCCCGGTCACCGGCATCGGCCGGGACAAGGCCCTCCAGATCTGGTACCGGGCGCTCACCACCAAGTGGACGTCCACCACCAACTACTCGGGCGCCCGCACCGGCACCCTGGCGGCGGCCGGGGAGCTGTACGGCACCACGAGCGCGGAGTACGCGGCGGTGCAGGACGCCTGGGCGGGCGTCGGGGTCGGCACCCGGCCCGGCGGCGACACCGGCACCTCGTACGAATCCACCACTCCCGTGACGATCCCGGACAACGGTCCCGCGGTCACCTCGGACATCACGGTCTCGGGGAGGAGCGGAAACGCGCCAAGCAACTTGCGCGTGGCCGTGAATATCACCCACACCTGGCGGGGTGACCTGGTGATCGATCTGGTCGGACCCTCGGGCACCTCGTACCGGCTGAAGAGCTTCAGTTCCTCGGACTCCGGGGACGACGTGGACGAGACCTACACCGTCAATGCAGCGGCCGAACCCGCCAACGGAACCTGGAAATTGAAGGTGCAGGACCAGGCGGCGCAGGACAAGGGCACCCTCAACTCCTGGAAGGTCACCTTCCCGTAGACCACCCCTCCGCCGCCCCTCGCGGCCGGTGAACGGGTGCCGTCCGGAGCGTGAACACCCCTCCGGACGGCCCCCGTTCACACGCCTGCAACAACATCAAGACGCAATGTTTCAGCCAACATCACCACAGGGTCATGACATGTACGCGTCCCTGGTGCCACGCTCTCCCCACCCGCCGCAGCTGCACAGCGACTTCAGTACGCACCACCCGGCCAGTGACCCCACGCTGACCGGACGCCCCCACGTCAAGGAGCTACTGTGAGCCCCCTCTACGCGCGTCACAAGCGCACCACCCTCGCCATCGCCACCGCCGTCGCCGCCGGTGCCCTCCTCACCACGGGCCTCTCCTCCAGCGCGAACGCGGAGAACAAGGCCCTGGCCGGCGCCCCGACGCTGCTGTCGGCCTCGGCCCGCACCACGCTCATCCAGCAGGCCCAGTCCGACGCCTCCGGGACCGCCCAGCGCATAGGTCTCGGCGTCAAGGAGAAACTGGTGGTCAGAGACGTCGTCAAGGACGTCGACGGCACCGTCCACACCCGCTACGAGCGCACTTACGCGGGCCTCCCGGTCCTCGGCGGCGACCTCGTGGTGCACACCGCCAAGTCCGGCAAGGCCGAGGGCGTCACCAAGGCCACCTCGGCGGCCATCAAGGTGGCCTCGCTGAAGCCGCAGATCACCACGGCCAAGGCGGAGCAGCAGGCCGTCGGCGCCGCGAAGACGCTCGGTTCCGCCAAGACCGAGGCGGACGGCGCCCGCAAGGTCATCTGGGCCGGCTCCGGCAAGCCCGTCCTCGCCTACGAGACCATCGTCGGCGGCTTCCAGGACGACGGCACCCCGAACCAGCTGCACGTCATCACCGACGCCGCCACCGGCAAGAAGCTCTTCGAGTACCAGGGCATCGAGAACGCGACCGGCAAGACGCTGTACTCCGGCACGGTCACCCTCAACTCCGTGCAGTCGGGCTCGACGTACCAGCTCACCGACAGCGCCCGGGGCAACCACAAGACCTACAACCTGGCCCGCAAGACGTCCGGCACGGGCACCCTGGTGTCCAGCACCACCAACGTCTTCGGCACCGGCACCGCCTCCAGCTCCTCCTCCGACCAGACCGCGGCCGCCGACGCCGCCTACGGTGCGGCGCAGACCTGGGACTTCTACAAGAACACCTTCGGCCGCAGCGGCATCAAGAACAACGGGGTCGGCGCCTACTCCCGCGTCCACTACGGCAACGCCTACGTGAACGCGTTCTGGGACGACTCCTGCTTCTGCATGACCTACGGCGACGGCTCCGGCAACGTCGACCCGCTGACCTCGCTGGACGTCGCGGGCCACGAGATGAGCCACGGCGTCACCTCCAACACCGCGGGCCTGAACTACTCGGGCGAGTCCGGCGGCCTGAACGAGGCCACGTCCGACATCTTCGGCACCGGCGTGGAGTTCTACGCCAACAACGCCTCCGACCCCGGTGACTACCTCATCGGCGAGAAGATCGACATCAACGGCGACGGCACCCCGCTGCGCTACATGGACAAGCCCAGCAAGGACGGCGGCTCGGCGGACTCCTGGTCCTCCGGCGTCGGCAACCTGGACGTGCACTACTCGTCCGGCGTCGCCAACCACTTCTTCTACCTGCTGTCCGAGGGCAGCGGCGCGAAGACGATCAACGGGGTGTCGTACAACTCCCCGACCTCCAACGGCTCCACGGTCACCGGCATCGGGCGCGCCAAGGCGCTCCAGATCTGGTACAAGGCGCTCACGACGTACTTCACGTCGACGACCAACTACAAGGCGGCCCGCACCGGCACCCTGAACGCGGCCTCCGCGCTCTACGGCGGCACCTCCAGCGCCGAGTACAAGGCGGTGGCGGCGGCCTGGTCGGCGGTCAACGTCAGCTAGTGGTCCAGTAGTTGAGACTGGGCGCCCCCTGGGAGGTGATCTTCCGGGGGGCGCCCTAGTCTGGTGCCCATGTCCTCGGCGCCCTTCACCTACGAGCCGGTCGGCGCGACCCGCGACGATCTCGCCGTCTGCCCGCCCGGCTTTCACCACCTCTTCTCCCGCACCCGGATCGGCGAGGGCCCCGCGGTCTTCCACCGGGCCGCGGAGGCACTCCTCACCTGGGAGATGCACCGCGCGATGGGGGTCGGCATGGACACCGGCGCCGAGCGCGCGACCCCCGGCACGGAGGTCACGGTCAGCCTGGGCAACCTGATCAAGGCCCCCTGCCGGGTCGTCTGGACCACCGACGAGCCCCGCCGCGCGGGCTGGGCCTACGGCACCCTCCCCGGCCACCCCGAGCACGGCGAGGAAGCCTTCGTCGTCGACCGCACCGGCGACGGCACCGTCTGGCTCACCGTCGCCGCCTACAGCCGCCCCGCCAAGTGGTACACCCGCACCGCGGGCCCGGTCGCCCGAGCCTTCCAGCACGCCTACGCCCGCAGATGCGGAGCCACCCTGAAGCAGCTCTGCGCGGCGGAGGACGAGGGCTAGGGGCCCGTCCCTCAGCGCATCAGCACCCCCGCCGACTCCACCGCCTCCTCCGACGGCGCCGTCACCAGGCCCGTCTCCGCCGTGGAGGCGAGAAGGCGGTGGGTGGGGAGGATGCGGACGGTGTAGCCGAAGGGTCCGGTGCGGTCGAGGAAGAGGGGGCCCTCGTAGAGCCAGCGGCCCTCCAGGTCGGGGTTGCCGACCGGCTTCAGCGGGACCGTGCCCGCGTCGGTGATGCGGTCACCGGAGTCGACCCGGCCGGACACCACCTGCACCTCCACGTCGTCCGGGGTCAGCTCGCCGAGCCCCACCCGCACCCGGAGCCCGACACTGGAGCCCAGTTCCGCCGTGGCGGTCGGCGCGGTGGTCTCCACATGGTCGACGCTCACCCCGGACCACGCCCCCCGCACCCGCGCCTTCCACGCGGCAAGTTCGCGCGCGGTGTCCGGGGCGAGCGCGCGGTGGGCCTGCGCGGCCGGGGCGTAGAGCCGCTCGACGTACTCGCGGACCATGCGACCGGCCAGCACCTTCGGGCCGAGCAGGGTGAGGGTCTGGCGGACCATCTCGATCCACCGGTCGGGCAGGGCGGCCCGGCCGCGCTCGTAGAAGCGCGGGGTGACCCGGCCCTCCAGGAGTTCGTACAGCGCGGCCGCCTCGATGTCGTCGCGGCGCTCGATGTCGGTGGCCGTGCCGTCCGCCGTGGGGATGGCCCAGCCGAAGTCGGGCTGGAACCATTCGTCCCACCAGCCGTCCAGCACCGAGAGGTTGAGACAGCCGTTCAGCGCGGCCTTCATCCCGGAGGTGCCGCACGCCTCCAGCGGGCGCAGCGGGTTGTTCAGCCAGATGTCGCAGCCGGGGTAGAGCTTCTGCGCCATCCCCATGCCGTAGTCGGGCAGGAACACGATCCGGTGCCGTACCCGCGGGTCGTCCGCGAACCGCACCAGTTCCTGGACGAGCTTCTTGCCACCGTCGTCCGCCGGGTGCGCCTTGCCCGCGACCACGATCTGCACCGGCCGCTGCGGATGCAGCAGCAGCTCGGTCAGCCGCTGCTTGTCCCGCAGCATCAGGGTGAGCCGCTTGTACGAGGGCACCCGCCGGGCGAACCCGATGGTGAGCACGTCCGGGTCGAGCACCCCGTCGATCCAGCCCAGCTCGGCGTCGGCCGCGCCGCGCTGCCGCCAGGAGGCGCGCAGCCGGGACCGTACCTCCAGCACGAGCTGTTCGCGCAGGGTGCGGCGCAGCTCCCAGATCTCCTGGTCCGGGATCTCCGCGACCGCGTCCCAGCGCTCGGAGCCGCCCACGGTCAGCGCGTCCTCGGCCCGCTGCACGCCGAGCTGGCGGGAGCCGAGCCGCAGCACCTCAGGGGCGACCCAGGTGGGGGCGTGCACCCCGTTGGTGACCGAGGTGATCGGCACCTCCTCGGCGTCGAACCCCGGCCAGAGCCCGGCGAACATCTCCCGGCTGACCTGCCCGTGCAGCAGCGACACCCCGTTGGCCCGCTGGGCCAGGCGCAGCCCCATCACGGCCATGTTGAAGAGATTGGGCTCGCCGCCGGGATAGGTCTCGGTGCCCAGCGCCAGTACCCGGCGCGGGTCGAGGCCGGGCAGTTCGGCGTCGGGCCCGAAGTGCCGGGCGACCAGCTCCCGGTCGAAGCGGTCGATCCCGGCCGGGACGGGGGTGTGGGTGGTGAACACCGTCCCGGACCGCACGGTCTCCAGCGCCGCGTCGAAGTCGAGGCCCCCCTTGTCCGGTGCACCCAGTTCGGCGATCCGCTCCAGGCCGAGGAACCCGGCGTGCCCCTCGTTGGTGTGGAACACCTCCGGCTCGGCGTGCCCGGTGAGCCTGCAGTAGGTGCGCACGGCGCGGACACCTCCTATGCCGAGCAGCATCTCCTGGAGCAGCCGGTGCTCGCTGCCGCCGCCGTAGAGCCGGTCGGTGACACCGCGTTCGGCGGGGTCGTTCTCCTCCACGTCGGAGTCGAGCAGCAGCAACGGGACCCGGCCCACCTGCGCGACCCAGATCCGGGCGTGCAGGGCGCGGCCGCCGGGCAGCGCGAGGGAGACCCGGGCGGGGGTGCCGTCGTCCTCCTTGAGCTGGGTGAGGGGCAGCTCGTTGGGGTCGAGGACGGGGTAGTGCTCCTGCTGCCAGCCGTCGCGGGAGAGGGACTGGCGGAAGTAGCCGTGCCGGTAGAGCAGTCCGACGCCGATCAGCGGGGCGCCCAGGTCGCTGGCCGCCTTGAGGTGGTCACCGGCGAGGATGCCGAGGCCGCCGGAGTACTGGGGCAGGGCCGCGGTGATGCCGAACTCGGGCGAGAAGTAGGCGACGGCGGCGGGCAGCCCGTCGCCCTGCTGCTGGTACCAGCGATCGCCGCTCACATAGTCGTCCAGGTCGTCGGCGACCGCGCTCAGCCGACGCAGGAAGCGCCGGTCCTGCGCCAGCTCGGCGAGCCGGGCGGGGCTCACCCGGCCCAGCAGCCGCACCGGGTCGCCCTCGGCGGCGGCCCAGTGCTCGGGGTCCACGGACTGGAACAGGTCGCGCGTCTCCGCGTGCCAGGACCAGCGGAGGTTGCGCGCCAGGTCGCTGAGCGGCAGGAGGGGTTCGGGGAGAACGGGACGGACGGTGAACCGACGGATCGCCTTCACATTCCACCTCGGGACGCGTTCGCGGGGTGAGACGCACGGCGCTGTACGTCTCGTCGTCATTGTCGACGGTAGTGGTTACCGGGGCGTCACCGGGGACGCATCCGGGTGAAGCGGCCCGAACACGGCACATCCGGTACGCAGGGGAAGCGAGCACCGCCGAGGGGCGCCCGGTGCCGAAGCGCCGGGATTTGGCCGAACCCCGCCGTACCGGGGGGAGTCAAGGCACGCCGGGCGGGAATCCGGGAGACGGGGCCGGTCTTGTACGTGGACGTACGCGCGAGTAGTTAACAAAGTGCCGGATTGCCCACCCGAACCGGGTGGGAAGGCTCCCCCGGTACGACGCATCAGGCACCACAGCACCGCAGCAGGAACCGTCGCCCGCACACCCGGCCCCTACTCAAGTCGACGCGGACAGGAGCGGTCATGCCCGCCACGCACCACTCGTCAGCACCGGCGACGCCCGGCAAGGCGACCGGCAGAAAACCCGGCCGGCCGGCCCGTCAGGCGGCCCCGCCGGACGCCGCCCGGGCCATCGCGACCGAGACTCCGAGAGGACAGCCCGTCATGGGCCGCATCCCGGTCCTGGACGTGCGGCCCGTGGTCCAGGGCGGGCGCAGGCCCGCGAAGGCGGTGCCCGGCGAGGTCTTCGAGGTGTCGGCCACCGTGTTCCGCGAGGGGCACGACGCCGTGGCCGCCGATGTCGTGCTGCGCGACCCGGACGGCCGCCCCGGCCCGTTCACCCCGATGCGCGAACTCGCCCCCGGCACCGACCGCTGGGGCGCCCCGGTCAGCGCGGACCGGCCCGGCCACTGGACGTACTCGGTCGAGGCGTGGTCCGACCCGGTCGCCACCTGGCGGCACACCGCCGAGATCAAGATCCCGGCGGGCATCGACACCGCATCGGTGCTGGAGGAGGGCGCGCGGCTGTACGAGCGTGCGGCCGCCGGGGTCCCGGCCGAGCACCGGGACGTACTGCTGGACGCGGTCGCGGGCCTGCGTGACGAGGACCGCCCGGCCGCCTGGCGACTGGCCGCGGCCCTCGCCCCGGAGGTCGCGGAGATGCTGGCCCGCCATCCCCTGCGGGAGCTGGTGACGGCATCCGACCCGCTACCCCTGGTGGTGGAGCGCGAACGCGCCCTGTACGGCTCCTGGTACGAGTTCTTCCCCCGCTCGGAAGGGACCCTGGACGAACCGCACGGCACGTTCCGGACAGCGGCGAAGCGGTTGGAGGCCATCGCGGAGATGGGCTTCGACGTGGTCTACCTCCCGCCGATCCACCCCATCGGGACGGCCCACCGCAAGGGCCGCAACAACACGCTCACGGCGACCCCGGACGACGTCGGTGTCCCCTGGGCGATCGGCTCACCGGAGGGCGGTCACGACGCCATCCACCCCGACCTCGGCACGTTGGAAGACTTCAACGACTTCGTGTTTCGAGCACGGGAGTTGGGGATGGAGGTGGCGCTCGACTTCGCCCTCCAGTGCTCCCCCGACCACCCATGGGTGGAGAAGCACCCCCAGTGGTTCCACCACCGCGCCGACGGCACGATCGCGTACGCGGAGAACCCGCCGAAGAAGTACCAGGACATCTACCCGATCGCGTTCGACGCGGACATGGACGGCCTGGTCACCGAGACCGTGCGGGTGCTGCGGCACTGGATGGAGCACGGGGTGCGGATCTTCCGGGTCGACAACCCGCACACCAAGCCCGTGGTGTTCTGGGAGCGGGTGATCGGCGAGATCAACAGCGCCGATCCCGACGTCATCTTCCTGGCGGAGGCGTTCACCCGCCCCGCGATGATGCACACCCTCGCCCAGGTCGGCTTCCAGCAGTCGTACACCTACTTCACCTGGCGCAACACCAAGCAGGAACTGACCGAGTACCTCACCGAACTCTCGGGGGACGCGGCCGCCTACATGCGGCCCAACTTCTTCGCCAACACCCCCGACATCCTGCACGCCTACCTCCAGCAGGGCGGCCGGCCCGCATTCGAGGTCCGGGCCGTGCTCGCCGCCACCCTCTCCCCCACGTGGGGCATCTACAGCGGCTACGAACTCTGCGAGAACCAGCCGCTGAAGGCGGACAGCGAGGAGTACTGGGACTCGGAGAAGTACCAGCTCAGGCACCGGGACTGGGAGGCGGCCGCCCGTGAGGGCCGCACCATCGCGCCGCTCATCACCCGGCTGAACGACATCCGCCGGGAGCACCCGGCACTGCACCAGCTCAGGGACATCCACTTCCATCACACGGACCAGGACGCGGTGATCGCGTACTCCAAGCGCAGTGGTTCGAACACGGTTCTGGTGGTCGCCAACCTCGACCCGCACCACACCCAGGAGGCCACGGTCTCGTTGGACATGCCGCAACTCGGCCTCGACTGGCACGAGTCGGTGCCGGTGCGCGACCTGCTCACCGGCGAGTCCTTTGACTGGGGCAGGGCCAACTATGTGCGACTCGAACCGGGTCGTCGACCCGCGCATGTGTTCTCGGTGCTGCGACCGTCCAACCCGCGGATCGGAGGGTCACCCGCCATATGATCGTCAACGAGCCCGTTCCCGACACCTTCGAGGACACACCGGCCAAGGACCGGGACCCGGAATGGTTCAAGCGTGCCGTCTTCTACGAGGTCCTGGTGCGCTCCTTCCAGGACAGCAACGGCGACGGTGTCGGTGACCTCAAGGGTCTGACCGCCAAACTCGACTATCTGCAATGGCTCGGCGTGGACTGCCTGTGGCTCCCGCCGTTCTTCAAGTCACCGCTGCGCGACGGTGGTTACGACGTCTCCGACTACACGGCCGTGCTTCCCGAGTTCGGGGATCTCGCGGACTTCGTGGAGTTCGTGGACGCCACGCACCAGCGGGGCATGCGCGTCATCATCGACTTCGTCATGAACCACACCAGCGATCAGCACCCGTGGTTCCAGGAGTCCCGCAACAACCCCGACGGCCCCTACGGCGACTACTACGTCTGGGCCGACGACGACAAGCAGTACCAGGACGCCCGGATCATCTTCGTCGACACCGAGGCGTCGAACTGGACGTACGACCCGGTACGCAAGCAGTACTACTGGCACCGCTTCTTCTCGCACCAGCCGGACCTCAACTACGAGAACCCGGCCGTGCAGGAGGAGATGATCTCCGCGCTGAAGTTCTGGCTGGATCTCGGCATCGACGGGTTCCGGCTGGACGCGGTGCCGTACCTGTACCAGCGCGAGGGCACCAACTGCGAGAACCTCCCCGAGACCCATGACTTCCTGAAGCGGGTCCGCAAGGAGGTCGACGAGCAGTACGCCGACAAGGTCGTACTGGCGGAGGCCAACCAGTGGCCGGAGGACGTCGTCGACTACTTCGGCGACTACTCCACCGGCGGCGACGAATGCCACATGGCGTTCCACTTCCCGGTCATGCCGCGCATCTTCATGGCCGTGCGACGGGAATCGCGGTACCCGGTCTCGGAGATCCTCGCCAAGACCCCGGCCATTCCCACGAATTGCCAGTGGGGCATCTTCCTCCGCAACCACGACGAGCTCACCCTCGAAATGGTCACCGACGAGGAACGCGACTACATGTGGGCCGAGTACGCGAAAGACCCGCGTATGCGCGCCAACATCGGCATCCGCAGGCGCCTCGCTCCGCTCCTCGACAACGACCGCAACCAGATCGAGCTGTTCACCGCCCTCCTGCTCTCCCTGCCGGGCTCGCCGATCCTGTACTACGGCGACGAGATCGGCATGGGCGACAACATCTGGCTCGGCGACCGCGACGCCGTCCGCACCCCGATGCAGTGGACCCCGGACCGCAACGCGGGCTTCTCCTCCTGCGACCCCGGACGGCTCTTCCTGCCCACGATCATGGACCCGGTCCACGGCTTCCAGGTCACCAACGTCGAAGCCTCCATGTCCTCGCCGTCCAGCCTCCTGCACTGGACCCGCCGCATGATCGAGATCCGCAAGCAGAACCCCGCCTTCGGACTGGGCTCCTACACCGAGCTGGTCTCATCCAACCCGGCGGTGCTCGCGTTCCTGCGCGAGTACGAGGACGACCTCGTGGTCTGCGTGCACAACTTCTCGCGGTTCGCGCAGCCCACCGAGCTGGATCTGCGCCAGTTCACCGGGCGGCATCCGGTGGAGCTGTTCGGCGGGGTGCGCTTCCCGGCCGTCGGTGAGCTGCCGTACCTGCTGACGCTGGCGGGGCACGGCTTCTACTGGTTCCGGTTGCGCCAGGACGCGGTGTAGTCCGGCCGGGTGGGGCGGCTGCCGGTTTCCGCCGCCCCGCTCGGGGCACCGTTCAGTAACACCCCGACGATCCGGGGAAAGGACGTGACGCCCATGGCGGAAACGGTCACCCCCTCCAGCACGTCAGGTACCACAGCCGAGCTGCTCGAATCGCTCGATCCCCTGTTGCGCGAATGGCTGCCCCGGCAGCGCTGGTTCGCCGGGAAGGGGCGCGCGGTCACCGGTTTCGACCTGGTGGCCGCCACCGAACTCCTGCCTCCCGAAGGGAGGTTGGGTCTCTACCACTTGCTCCTGCGCGTCCACCAGCCACCGGCACCGGGCGCGCCCCCGCAGCCCGGTGACTGCTACCAGTTGCTGATAGGCGTGCGCGAGGCGCTGCCACCCCGGCTGGCGCCCGCGCTGATCGGCCATGTCGTGGACGGCCCGCTCGACGGGCGCACCGTCTACGACGCCCTGTACGACCCCCGGCCCGCCGAAGTGCTGCTGGAGGCCCTGCGCACCGGCGCCCGCGTCGGCGCGCTGCGCTTCGAGCGGGACCCGGCGCACGAGATCCGGGACCAGCTGGTGGCCCGGCTGATGACCGCCGAACAGTCCAACTCCTCCGTGGTGTACGGAGATACGTTCATCCTCAAGCTGCTGCGCCGGGTCACCGCGGGGATCAACCCCGATCTGGAGCTGCCGCTCGCGCTGGCCCGCGAGGGCTGCGCGCGAGTGCCCGCGCCGGTGGCGTGGCTGCGGGCCGACCTGGACACCGAGCCGTACGTCCTCGCGGTGCTCCAGCCGTTCATGAACGGCGCCACCGACGGCTGGGAGCTGGCGCTGCGCGAGCTGGCCAAGGGCGAGGACTTCACCGGTGAGGCGCGGGCCCTCGGCCGGGCCACCGCCGAAGTGCACACCGCCCTCGCCCGCGCCCTGCCGACCGTCACCCTCGGCCATGCCCAACTGGAGCTGCTGGTCGGCGGGATGACCGAGCGGCTGACGGCCGCCGTGCAGGCGGTGCCCGCGCTGCGGCCGTACGAGACCGGGCTGCGCTCGGCGTTCGAGGCGCTGGCCGACCTGGCCCACGAGGGCCAGACCTGGACCGCGCAGCGGGTGCACGGCGATCTGCACCTCGGCCAGTGCCTGCGCTCACCGGGCGACGACTGGTCGCTGATCGACTTCGAGGGCGAGCCGTCCCGCCCACTGGCCGAACGGCGCATGCCGCAGCCCCCGGTGCGCGACATCGCGGGCATGCTGCGCTCCTTCGACTACGCGGCCCACTCCGCGCAGACCCCGGCGCCCGACTGGGCCCACGCCTGCCGGGCCGCCTACTGCACCGGGTACGCCGAGGTCACCAGCCGCGACCCGCGTACCGACCCGGTGATGCTGCGCGCCTACGAGACCGACAAGGCGATCTACGAGGTCGTCTACGAGGCCCGGCACCGCCCCGAGTGGCTGCCGGTGCCGATGTCGGCGGTGCACCGCCTCGCCACGCCCGACCTGTCATGAGCCCGACCTGACCCCGACCGGGAGACTCGTCCGTGACGTCCAAGAAGCCAGCCGGCCCGAAGAGCAAGTCCGGCAAGAAGCAGGCCAAGTCCTCGCAGGCGGCCGCGGCGAAGCAGGCCGGGGCGAAGAAACCCGGCAGGCAGGCGGACTCCCCGGAGAACGCGCCGGCGAAGACGCCCGCGATCCCGAAGGCCCGTACGCCGGAGGTGCCCGCGGTACCGGAGACTCCGGAGGTGCCCGCGGTCTCCCCTGCCCTGGACCGGGCCGACCGTGAGCGGCTGCTCGCGGGCACGCATCACGACCCGCACACCGTGCTGGGCGCCCACCCGGTGCCCGGCGGGGTGGCCTTCCGGGTGTTCCGCCCGCACGCGGAGGCGGTCACCGTCGTCTTCGACGACGTGCGGGCCGAGCTGCGGGACAACGGGGAGGGCTTCTTCTCCGGCCTGCTCCCGCTGGCCGAGGTCCCGGCCTACCGGCTGCTGGTGTCGTACGACGGCACGGCGCACGAGACCGAGGACCCGTACCGCTTCCTGCCCACGCTCGGCGAGCTGGACCTGCATCTGCTGGGCGAGGGGCGGCACGAGGAGCTGTGGCTGGCGCTCGGATCGCGGGTGCTGACCCAGCAGGGCGTGACCGGGACCCGGTTCGCGGTGTGGGCGCCGAACGCGCTCGGGGTGCGGGTCGCGGGCGGCTTCGACTTCTGGGACGCGACCGGCTTCCCGATGCGCTCGCTGGGCTCGTCCGGGGTGTGGGAGCTGTTCGTGCCGGGGGTCGGGGAGGGTGAGCTGTACAAGTTTGAGATCACCCGCCCGGACGGCTCGCGCACCCTGCGCGCGGACCCGATGGCCCGGCGTACGGAGGTGCCGCCCGCCACCTCGTCGATCGTGGACGTCTCGCGCCACGAGTGGGGTGACGCGGAGTGGATGGCGCACCGCGCGGACCGCCCGGTGCACGAGGCGCCGTTCTCGGTGTACGAGGTGCATCTGCCGTCCTGGCGGCCGGGGCTCACCTACCGGCAGCTCGCCGAGCAGCTGCCCGCCTACGTCGGTGATCTCGGCTTCACCCACGTCGAGTTGATGCCGGTGGCCGAGCATCCCT
Organism: Streptomyces sp. NPDC090119; assembly: GCF_044747085.1. Lineage (NCBI taxonomy): Bacteria > Bacillati > Actinomycetota > Actinomycetes > Kitasatosporales > Streptomycetaceae > Streptomyces > Streptomyces sp. NPDC090119. The sequence continues at coordinate 218,026 of NZ_JBIVDK010000003.1, forward strand.
TCGGCGGCTCGTGGGGCTATCAGGTCACCGGGTTCTACGCGCCGACGGCCCGGCTCGGCACCCCCGACGACTTCAAGTACCTGGTGGACAAGTTGCATCAGGCGGGCATCGGGGTGCTGATGGACTGGGTGCCCGCCCATTTCCCGCGCGACGAGTGGGCGTTGGCCGAGTTCGACGGGCGTCCGCTGTACGAGCACGGCGATCCGCTGCGGGCCGCCCATCCGGACTGGGGCACCCTGGAGTTCGACTTCGGGCGCCGCGAGGTACGGAACTTCCTGGTGGCCAACGCGGTGTACTGGTGCGAGGAGTTCCACATCGACGGGCTCCGCGTGGACGCCGTCGCCTCGATGCTCTACCTGGACTACTCGCGCGAGGAAGGCCAGTGGACGCCGAACGAGTTCGGCGGGCGGGAGAACCTGGACGCGGTCGCCTTCCTCCAAGAGATGAACGCCACCGTGTACCGGCGCTGCCCCGGCGTGGTCACCATCGCCGAGGAGTCCACCGCCTGGGACGGCGTGACCCGGCCGACCCATCACCGGGGCCCGAGCGGCTTCGGCGGGCTGGGATTCGGGCTGAAGTGGAACATGGGCTGGATGCACGACTCGCTGGCCTATATGAGCCACGAGCCGGTGCACCGCAAGTACCACCACCACGAGATGACCTTCTCGATGGTGTACGCGTACAGCGAGAACTACGTGCTGCCCATCTCGCACGACGAGGTGGTGCACGGCAAGCAGGCGCTGGTGTCCAAGATGCCGGGCGACTGGTGGCAGCAGCGCGCCAACCTGCGGGCCTACCTGGCCTTCATGTGGGCCCATCCCGGCAAGCAACTCCTCTTCATGGGACAGGAGTTCGCCCAGGGCGCCGAGTGGTCCGAGGCGCACGGCCCGGACTGGTGGCTGCTCGACCCGGCGTACGGTGCCGAGTCCGAGCACCGGGGCGTACGCGACCTGGTCCGCGACCTGAACACCGCCTACCGGGCGACCCCGGCCCTGTGGGAGCGGGACACCGATCCGGCGGGGTTCGAGTGGATCGTCGGGGACGCGGCGGAGGACAACGTCTTCGCCTTCCTGCGCCGCGACGCCGAGGGCGCCCCGCTGCTGTGCGTCGCCAACCTCTCCCCACTGGTCCGGCACGACTACCGCCTCGGCGTCCCCGACGACGTCCCCGCCTGGCACGAGACCCTCAACACCGACCTCGCCCGGTACGGCGGCGGCGACATCGCGGGCCAGGACACCGTCAAGCCGGAACCTCAGCCCTGGCACGGCCGTCCGGCCAGCATCCGCCTGACCCTGCCCCCGCTGGCGACGGTCTGGCTGCGCCCGGCGTGAGACCGTGACGTCCGTCCGGGGGCCCTGAGAGCGGCCCCCGGACGGACACCGGTCATCCCTTCAGCGCCGCCGGGACCTCACCGGTGTGCAGCACGCCGAGGCGCTGGGTGGCGCGGGTGAGAGCCACGTACAGGTCGCTGGTGCCGTAGGCGGCGGGGTCGACGACCAGGACCGAGTCGAACTCCAGGCCCTTGGCCTGGCGGGGGTCGAGCAGTACCACGTTCCGGGTCAGGTCGGGTTCGCCGCCCGCCGTGACGCCGTCCAGCCGGGCGGCGAGGGTGTCGTGCAGGGCGCGCGGCGCGATGACCCCGAGCCGTCCCTCGGCCGGGGTCAGCTCGGCCACCGCCTCCACGACCGCGCCGGGCAGGTCGCCGGAGGCGTCCCGCACCCAGGGGCGTACGCCGGTGGAGCGGACCGAGCTGGGCGGCTCGAAATCGGGCTGCTCGGCGCGGACCACGGCGGCGGCCAGGTCCATGATCTCGGACGGGGTGCGGTAGTTGACCCCGAGCCGGGTGTGCTCGTAGCGGTCCTCGACGTAGGGCTCGAGGATGTCCGACCAGGAGCCGACCCCGGCCGCCTCGGCGGTCTGCGCGGGGTCGCCGACCAGGGTCATGGAGCGGGTCGGGCTGCGCCGCATCAGCAGCCGCCACGCCATCGGGGACAGCTCCTGCGCCTCGTCCACGATGATGTGCCCGAACGCCCAGGTCCGGTCGGCGGCGGCGCGCTCGGCGGCACTGCGGTGGTCGTCCTCCTCGTGCCGCTCCGCGAAGCGTTCCGCGTCGATGATGTCGTGCGCGGAGAGCACCTCGGACGACTCCGGGTCGTCCTCCTCCTTGTCGTCGAACTCGTAGGTGCGGGACGCGTAGGACACGTCCAGCACGCCCTGCGCGTACGCGATCTGCGTCTCCCGCTCCCGGTCGGCGCGGGCGCGGGCCAGCCGGTCGTCCTCGCCGAGGAGTTCGGCGGCCTCGTCCAGCAGGGGCACGTCCGCGACGGTCCAGGCACGGGTGACGGGACGGCGTACCGCGTCGGCGTCCTCGGGCGAGAGGTGGCCGTCGGGCTCCGCGAGGAAGTCCGCGAGCAGGCGGCGCGGGGTGATCCGGGGCCACAACTGGTCGATGGCTGCCCAGACTTCGGGGTTCTCGCCGAGTTCGTCGCGGATCTGGGTGATGTCGGCGGGGTCCAGCAGGCTGCTGCCGTCGTAGGGGTCGGTGCCGACGCGTTCGGCGTACATCTCGGTGAGCGTGTTGAGGATGTGGCCCTCGAAGTGCTCGCGGGCGGCGTTGTGCGGCAGCTTGGCGGCGCGGGTGCGTTCGCGGGCGGTGGCGACCAGGCCCTCGTCGAGCATCAGCACCTCGCGGTCGTGCTCGATGGCGATCACCGGGTCCGGCAGCGCCTGGCGCTCGGCCACGACGGCGGCGAGCACGTCGGCCATCTGGGCGCGGCCCTTCACCGCGGCCGCCTCCGGGGTGTCGATGGCGGTGGCCTTCACGCCGGGGAACAGCTCCCCGACCGTGGCCAGCAGGACGCCGGTCTCACCGAGCGAGGGCAGCACCTCGCCAATGTAGCCGAGGAAGGCGGGGTTGGGTCCGACGATCAGCACCGCGCGGCGGGCGAGCAGTTCGCGGTGCTCGTAGAGCAGGTAGGCGGCGCGGTGCAGGGCGACGGCGGTCTTGCCGGTGCCGGGGCCGCCCTCGACCACCATGACGCCCCGGTGCGGGGCGCGGATGATGTCGTCCTGCTCGGCCTGGATGGTCTGCACGATGTCGTTCATGCGGCCGGTGCGCGCGGTGTTCAGCGCGGCCAGCAGCACGGCGTCGCCGGTGGGGTCCTCGTGGCCGGTGCGGGTGTCGTCGCCGAGATCGAGGATCTCGTCGTGCAGCGCGGTGACGGTACGGCCGTCGCTGGTGATGTGCCGACGGCGGCGCAGACCCATCGGGGTGTGGCCGGTGGCCACGTAGAAGGGGCGGGCGACGTCGGCGCGCCAGTCGATGAGGACGGGGGTGCGCTCGTCGTTGTCGCGGCGCAGCCCGATGCGGCCGATGTGGTGCGTGGCGCCGTCGGCGAGGTCGATCCGGCCGAAGCAGAGCGAGCCGTCGACGGAGTTCAGCGCGGCGAGCAGCCCGGAGCGCTCGGTGACCAGGATGTCCCGCTCCAGGCGTGCCTGCTGGGGCTTGTCGCCCTGGGCGAGGGCGTCCTTGACGCCGGTCTCGGCGTCGCCGCGCAGTTCGTCCACGCGCTCGTAGAGTCCGTCGATGAATTCCTGCTCGAACCGCAATTCATCGTCCGGAAATTCGGTGTTTGACAATTCCACTCCCGCCCGCATATACTGTGCTCATCAGCTTCCACATGACCTCTTTCATGAAAAAGTTCAAAAAGAAGTCGTGAACGGTCCAATATACCGAAAGAAATCCCCCGGGCGCCAATGCCCGGGGGATTTCTTCGCTTGCGGGTGTCTTGCTCAGAGCAGGTCGGCCAGCTCCTCCAGCAGCTTGCGCCTGGGGCGGGCGCCGACCATGGAGCGCACCGGCTCACCGCCCTGGAACACCATGAGGGTGGGGGTGGAGAGCACCTGGTAGGCGATGGTGGTGCCGGGATTGCGGTCCACGTCGAGCTGGACCACCTTCAGCCGGTCGCCCTCCGCGAAGGCGATGTCCTTCAGCACCGGTGCCAGCTGTCGGCAGGGCCCGCACCAGTCGGCGGTGAACTGCACCAGTACCGGCAGCTCGGAGCCGAGCACCTCCGTCTCGAAATTCCCGTCGGTGACCTCGTCGAGTCCGCTGATCACACTCACGTCTGTTTCCCTCCCAGCTCGCACACGGGTTCCGGACCCCCCGGAACCAGCGCCTCGGTGGCCAGCCCGGCCCGCGCCTCCTCGGCCCGCCGCAGCTGGCCCGCGACCGTGGCCCGCACCGCCATCAGCTCCCCGATGAGCCCGTCCAGCTCATCCAGCTTCCGCCGGTACACGGCCTGCGACGCCGGACACGCGTCCCCCTCCGGGTGCCCGGCCCGCAGACACTCCACGAACGGCCGCGTCTCCTCCAGCTCGAACCCGAAGTCCCGCAGCGTGCGGATCTGCCGCAGCAGCGTGAGGTCCCGCTCGTCGTACCACCGATGCCCCTTGGCATCCCGCCGCGCGGGCAACAGGCCCCGTGTCTCGTAGTACCGCAAGGCCCTCGCGGTCGTCCCGGCCTGCGCGGCCAGCTCACCGATTCGCATGTGCTCGACGGTAGGGGGTGACGTGGGCGTCAGGGCAAGGGCGGGATGACGGTGACGGAGGCGCCCCGCCGGTTCAGCCACTCCTCCAGGTCCGGCCCGTTCAGCCGGCCCCGCCCGCGGACCCGCGCGGGGCCGAAGAGGGTGCCGGACAGCCCCTCCACCACCGTGTCCTCGTCGAGCAGGACACGGAAGCTCGTCAGCGCCACCGTCACCCCGGTCAGATCGGCCCCCTCCAGCCGCGTGTACAGGACGGAGGCGCCGTTCAGGCAAGCCCCGCGGAAGGACGCCTCGCGGGCATCGACGCCGTACCACTCGGAGCTGCCCAGATTCGCCCCGGCCAGCACGGTCCCCCGCATCGACGCCTCGTCGAGCACCGCCTTGACCAGCCAGGCCCGGGAGAGATCGGCACCGTCCAGAACGGCCCCCTGCAGATTGGCCCGGTACAGGTCCGCCTCCGCGAGCACGGCAGCGACCAGCCGGGCCTCGCAGAACAGGCCCATCGAGAGGTCGGCACCGGTGAGATCGGCGCCCGACGCGTCGAGGCCGCACAGGTCGATCGTCCTGTCCGTCGCACCGCGCCATGTACGGATCTCGGCGGCCGCCTCGGGATCCGCGGGCAGCCGCCGCACGTGCCGGGGGTCAGCCATCACGGAGCCCCGGCGCGGCCTCGGCGCGGGCCGGCAGGCGGGTGATCTCCAGGGGGAGGCCGGAGAGTCCCTCACCGACCAGCCGCACGCGATCGCGCCGCCGGTTCCGGCCGTCCCGCTCCGCGAAGGGGGCCCGCGAGACGTGGTCCCGCAGCGTGGGGACGAGGCTCGCGGGGTCACGCCCGTACACCTCGGGCGGCACCCCCAGCGCGTCGGCGAACCAGCGGGCGTTCGCCGCCTCCCCTTGGGCCCACGCCCGCAGGTCCGGTTCCACGCTCATCCTGACTCCCCTCCCCTGCTCCTCACGGTTCACGGTCTCAGACCTCGTACATCCCCACCCAGGAGCGACGGGGAAGCCGGCGTCGTGGGCGAGGCAGGTGACGGCCAGGAGACCGAAGGGCACCACCCCGTCGAAGTCGTCGGCGCGCTACTCGTCGGCCGACCAGTGGGCCCAGTGGAGCCGCAGTCTTCCTCCAGGCTTTCGGTCAGGCTCTGGACTGCGGCCATGTCCAGCACACCCGGCCTGTGATGCCGAGCGATCTCCGCCACTGTGTCCCCCGTCGACCGGTGCGAAAGCCTGTTCGGCACGATTTTGCCCGACCCTGTCCGGGCGGCCCCACTCCGGGATCTCATGAGCCGGACAGCTCCTCCAGCGCGTCGAGGGACGGCGACACACGAGGTCGGAGGTCCGCGAGGCGGCCGACCCCGCGCGGGAGGGGCTCGCCCGCGAGCCAGGGCAGGACATCGGCCGCGGGAAGTCCCAGGCGATGAGCCTCCCGCAGCTTCAGCAGCCACCCGCGCCCGGCCTGGAAGGCGCGCTCACCGGCGGCGGTACGGGGCTCGAACCCGGCGGCGTTCTCGACGCCGTCCGCCCAGAGGTAGCCGAGGACGCGGTCCTCGTCGTCCCGGACGGTGAGGTGGTGCACGGGGTGCTCGGTGGTTTCCCGGTACTCGTCGACCGACGGAGGCAGGGAGGCACGCAGCCGACGGGAACGGGCGGCCACCTCGAACGTGCCCCAGGCGTCGTCGTACGCCGGGCCGTGGACCCTGACGTCCTCGAAGCCTTCCTCGGTGGGTGTGGCGTACGGGTTCTCGTCACCGGGCACGGGAGCACGGCCGAGGCTCCTCGAGATCTCCGCCAGCGCCCGCCGGAGCCGTGGGGCGTTCTCCGCGTGCAGGGCGAGCTGCTCACGCCCACGGGTGTCGACCGTCAGCCAGACGTCGCCGAAGGTCTCCAGGGTGACCGAGAGGAGCCGGCGCCCCCAGACCTCCGCCTGGACACGGAACAGCCCTTCGGCCTGGTGCTCGGCCCCGGAGTCGGTCCACCTGCCTGGGCACTCGCAGCAGACGCCGACCACGGAAGCTGCCTCATCGGCGGATCGCACGTACTCGTCCACCTCGGCCTCACCGGCCGCCAGGCCCGTCTCCGTGAGAACCCTCAGCATCGACACGGCGGCTGCGGCGGCCCGGGAGGGGTGGATCTCCTCCTCGGCCGCCTCGGGGAGGATCTCCCAAGTCCAGTCCCCGACGGGATCAGTGGTGATCAACGCGCGTCTCCGCTCAGACTGAGCCGGTCGGTCAGATCAGGCCCCCGGCCGCTCGCGTCCGCCTCGGGCTCCGCGGGTCCGTCGACCGTGGCCGCACCGAAGCAGGTGGGCTCACCGGGTTCTGGCGGGGTGCCCGTGCGCGGCCGGCCTTCCGCGTCGAACCAGGTTCCGGTGCCGAGGACATCGAAGTCGACCACCCCGCCGAGGGGTGCGCCACGGGGCGGCTCCCTCTCCAGGGCCCAGAACCACGAGCCCCGTTCACGGGGTGCCCGCGACAGTGCCGACATCATGTCTCCTCAGCCGGGCCGCGCCAACTCCGCGTCAGCCGCCCCGACTCGTCCCACGCGTCGTCCTCGCGCAGCGTGAGCCCGTCGGGGTCGAAGACCCTCCGTGAGGCCGGCCCGCCGTCGGGATGCCACTCCCACGACTCCCCTCGGGGCAGGCCCCGGTGGACCACGCATTCAGCACGGAGCGTCCCGTCCTGGTACCACTCTTGGGACAGCCCGTGCGGGACCCCGTGCGCGTACACGTCCAGGCTCACGAGCGCGCCGGACAGATACTCGGTCACCTCCCCGGTGAAGGGCACCCCCCGGTACAGCAGCCGGTGCCCGTCATCCATGTCGACCTCGGGGTCGTCGATGTCGATCCGCGCGGCTTTCTCGGTCATCCCGGCGGCTCCGGCTGGTCGGGGCGCTCCTCGAACAAGTAGGCGTACATGTCGGCAAGGTAGCGCCGAAGGGATGCGGCGTCGGGGAACTCGATGCCGGTCAGGCGTTCGTACTCCCCCGCCGAGAGGCCCCCGCCCGCGACGACCTCGGCGAGCCCCTCCCGCACCCCGCGCACGTACTCGTCGCGGAAGGCGTGCAGGGTCGGTCGCAGGTATCCGATCGTGTCGTAGGCGACCTCCCGTGTGAGGTAGACGCGGAAGAACCTCTCCGTCTCCTCGTTCACCTGCTGCTCCTCGAGTACACGAGGTGCTTCGGCAGGTACTCGGACTCGACCCGGACGGGCATGCCCGCGTCGTGGGCCATGCAGGTGATGGCCAGCGGGGCGAGGCGTTCGTTGTCGCGGCACACCACGGCCAGGTAGTAGGCCGTGAGCCAGTTGACGGCGTGCAGGTACTCTCTGGGCCCCGTCGCGGGCAGTTCGCTGAGGTCGTCCCCGTTTCCCGCGAGGAGCGTCACGGGGCCGTCGGTGGACGCACCCGAGATGAACAGAGCCGTCCCCCTTTCGCACTCTCGACGACCGGCGCCATCGCCGCGGCCGGGTCGGCGACCGGGAAGTGGTGCCGGGCGATTCTGGACTCCACGCGCTCCCCCTCGATGATGTCCACGCATACCCCGCGCATACGCGAACGTGCCGCCCCGTCAGTCTCCCGGGGCGGCACATCAGTCGACGTCAGCTGACGGTGGTCTCCGCCGCCCGGCTCTCCTCCGCCTTGTCGGCGGCCTCGGCCGAAGTCGCCTCCCCGGCGCCCTCAGCCGCGGTCACTTCCTCGGAAGCCTCCTCCGGCACGGCAGTCGCCGCCTTCTCGCGCCCCGGCAGCAGCACCGCCACCACGACCGTGCCGATGCCCAGGATCACCGCGCCGATCAGGCTCGTGTGGGCGACGGCGTCCGAGAACGACGACCCCACCGCGTCCGCCATCCGGTGCGCGCCCGAGGCCAAGGACGACGCCTGCTGCTTGAGTTGGGCGGCCTGCGCGGGGTCCCCCGCCCCGGCTGCCTTCGCGGCGAGGGACTGGGCCTTCTCGCCGATCGCCTGGGCCACCGCGTACCCCGCGCCCACCGAGTCCTGCGCCGTGGACAGGGCGTCGGCGGGCAGGCCGCTCCCCTTCGTGGCCGAGGTCAGGTGGTCGTCGTACGAGGTGGCGAGGAGCGAGCCGAGGATCGCGATGCCCAGCGAGCCGCCGAGTTCGAGCGACGTGTCGTTCACCGCGCCGCCCACGCCCAGCTCGGACTCCGGGAAGGCGCCCATGATCGCGTCCGTGCAGGGCGACAGGGCGAGGCCGATGGCGAGGCCCAGGACGATCAGGGACGGGACGAAGTCGGCGTACGTCGAGCCTGCGTCCACCCGGGTCAGCAGCGCGAGCGCCACCGTGCCGGCGACCATGCCCGCGCCGACCGTCCAGCGCATGCCCACGCGCGGGGTGAGGTAGCCGGTCAGGGCCGAGCCCGCGAACACCGCGCCCGCCAGCGGCAGCATGCGGACGCCGGTCTCCAGGGCGTCGTAGCCGAGGACGAACTGGAGGTGCTGGGTGAGGTAGTAGAACGCGCCGAAGACGGCCAGGAAGAAGAGGGCGACCGCGAGGTTGGAGCCCGCGAAGCGGCGGTTGGCGAAGCGGCGTACGTCCAGTACCGGGCGGGGGTGGCGCAGTTCCCAGAGGACGAAGGCGATCAGGCCGAGGCCCGCGACGACCGCCGCCGTGACCGCCTTGACGCCCCAGCCGAAGTGCGGGCCCTCGATGATCATGTAGACCAGCGCGGCGATCCAGAGGACCGACAGCAGGCCGCCGACGTAGTCGATGCGGTCGTGGTGGCCCGCCTTGGACGGCGGTACGAGGACCAGCGCGCCGACGATCGCCAGGACGGCGACCGGCACGTTGATCAGGAAGGTCGAGGCCCAGCCGTGGTCGCGGAGCAGCGCGCCCGCGACGACCGGTCCGGCGGCGATGGCGAGACCGGCCGTGGCGGTCCACAGGGTGATCGCCTTGACCCGCTCGGCGCGCGGGAAGGTCGCCGCGAGCAGCGAGAGCGTCGCGGGCATGATCAGCGCCGCGCCGACGCCCATCACCGCGCGGGCCGCGATGACCGTGGCGGACGAGTCCGCGAGGTTGCCGAAGACCGCGCCGCCGCCGAAGACGACGAGGCCGAGGATCAGCGCCCCGCGGCGGCTGTACTTGTCGCCGATCGCGCCGAGCAGCAGCATCAGCGCCGCGTACGGGACGGTGTAGCCGTCGATGACCCACTGGAGGTCGGCGCTGGACAGCCCGAGGTCGCGGGTCATGTCGGGCGCGGCGACCGTGAGGGCGGTGTTGGCCATCACGATGATCAGCAGGCTGAGGCAGAGCACGAGCAGCGCCCACCAGCGCCGGGCGTAGGGGCGCTCAATCCTCTCGACCGGTTCGTTCATGACGAGTCGCATGACAGCGGCTGACCTTCCTCGACTACGAAGACTGCGGGCAGTACATAAACTTGCACAGTGGCGTGCAATTGCACAACCATGTGCAATGTACGACCTTGCACAGTGCCGTGCAAGTCGAGAAGGTGTGCACAATGACTGCCATGACCACGGGTAACACCAGCCGCGCCGACACCAACCGCCGCCGCATCCTCGACGTCGCCCTCGCCGAGCTGCTGCGCGACCCGGACGCCTCGATGGACCAGATCGCGCGCGCCGCCGGTGTCGTACGGCGCACGGTGTACGGGCATTTCCCGAGCCGGGAGGCGCTGATCGGCACGCTCGTCGACGAGGCGGTGCAGGTGCTGACCGACGCCGACCTGTGTGCCCTCGACGGCGAGGCCGGACCGGCCGAGTCGGTGGCCCGCTCGGTGCTCGCGGTCTGGGAGATCGCCGACCGCTACCGCCTGCTGATCGCCCTGGCCCAGCGCACGGTCACGGTCCAGGGCATCCGCGACCGCCTCGCCCCCCTGCGCGAGGAGAAGACGCGGATTCTCCAACGCGGCCTGGACGAAGGCGTGTTCAGTACGCCGTTGTCCGCCGCCGCGCTGGCCTTCGTGCACGAGCAACTGCTGTTCGCCGTCATGGAGTCGGTGAACGAGGGCCTGCTCCCGCCCGAGGACGCGGGCCACGCGGCGGCGGTCACGGCACTCACGGCGGCGGGCGTACCGGTCGGCAGGGCGACGGAGCTGGTGGCGCGGGCGGGCCGCGAGAAGACGTGAAAGAGCCGCGAGAAGCGTGAAAGACCGGCCGCCCGGCCCCGGTTCAGGCGGGGTCGGGCGGTCGGCGGCAATGGGCCCCGGTGGCGGGCCGGTCCCTCAGGCGGGCGTCGGGGAATCCCTCACGCCTTGGCGAGTTCCTTCCCGCCCTCCTCCTCGGGCTCCGGGCGCCTGTCGGCACCGCCCTCGTCCAGCAGCGTCGTCTCGTCGAACGGCAGCTCACCGGCGAGGACCCGCCTGACCCGGTCCCGGTCGATCTCCTTGGTCCAGGTGCCGATCAGCACGGTGGCGACGGAGTTGCCCGCGAAGTTGGTCAGGGCGCGCGCCTCGCTCATGAAGCGGTCGATGCCGACGATCAGGCCGATGCCGTCCACCAGCGCGGGCTTGTGCGACTGGAGACCGCCCGCGAGGGTGGCGAGCCCGGCGCCGCTGACGCCCGCCGCGCCCTTGGAGGCCAGCAGCAGGAAGAGCAGCAGCGGGATCTGCTCGCCGATCGACATGGGGGTGCCGAGCGCGTCCGCGATGTAGAGGGACGCCATGGTCATGTAGATCATGGTGCCGTCGAGGTTGAAGGAGTACCCGGTCGGCACGGTGATGCCCACGACCGCCTTGCTGACGCCGAGATGCTCCAGCTTGGCGATGAGCCTCGGCAGCGCGGACTCCGAGGACGAGGTCGACAGGATCAGCAGGAACTCGCGGGCGAGGTACTTCAGCAGCAGGAAGATGTTCAGCCCGGAGACGATCCGCAGCAGCGCGCCGAGCACCACGAAGACGAACAGCACGCAGGTGACGTAGAAGCCGAACATCAGCACGGCGAGGCTCTTGAGCGCGTCCAGACCCGCCGAGCCGACCACGGCCGCGATGGCACCGAAGGCGCCGATCGGCGCGGCCCACATGACCATGGCGAGGATGCGGAAGACCAGGCGCTGGATGTGCTCGATGCCGCGCAGCACCGGCTGCCCGGCCGCGCCCATCGCCTGCAGCGCGAACCCGGCGAGCAGCGCGATCAGCAGGGTCTGCAGGACCTGGCCCTCGGTGAAGGCGGACACGAAGGTGACCGGGATGATCGACAGCACGAAGTCGACCGGGGGCAGCGCGTCGTCGGCGACCTGCGCGTGCCCGGTCTGGCGGAGCGCGTCGGTCAGGTGCAGGCCCTCGCCCGGGTGCAGGACGTTGCCGACGACGAGACCGATGGCGAGCGCCACCAGCGACATCACGGTGAAGTAGCCGAGCGCGATACCGCCGACCGCGCCCACCTTCGCGGCCTTCCGTACGGAGCCGATCCCGAGCACGATCGTGCAGAAGATGATCGGCGAGATCATCATCTTGATCAGGTTCACGAACCCGGTGCCGAGCGGCTTCAGCTCCACCGCGACGTCGGGCCAGATGAGGCCGACGGCGATGCCGAGCGCGACCGCCACGATGACGGCGATGTACAGGTAATGGGTCCGGTCCCGCTTCACGGCGGGTGCGGCTGGTGCCGTACCGGGGGTGCTGGCGGCCACGACTGCTCTCCTTGACGTCTTCGTCGGCATGACCGGCGTGCGGCTCACGTCCGGGCGTTGCAGGGGATCGCGGTGACTATCTCCCGCCGTGTGAGGGCGGTCACCCTTCCGTTCATTTAGTTCACGCCCGAACGGGCAGGCACACTGCTAGGCATGCGCGCCCCCGCCCTCCCCCGACCCCGCAGCCTGGCGGGCCAGCTCTTCGCCATGCAGGCGGTGCTGGTCGCGGTGGTGGTGGCCGGGTACGCGCTCTTCACCTACGTCAGTGACCAGCGCCAGGCGCGCGACGCGGCGGAACGCCAGGTCACGGCGGTGGCCCGGTCCATCGCGGACGCGCCCTCCGTGCGGGCGGCGATCGGTACGCCGGACCCCTCCGCCGAACTGGAGCCGTACGCCCTGCAGGTGATGCGGGACGCCGACGTCGACTTCGTCACGATCATGGACCCGCGGGGCATCCGCTGGACCCATCCGACGCGGGACGAGATAGGCCGCCGCTTCCTCGGCCGGACCGGGCCCGCCCTGCGGGGGCACACCTTCACCGAGACGTACACCGGCACGCTGGGCCCGTCCGTGCGCGCGGTGACCCCGGTGCTGGACGGGGGCCGGGTGGTGGGGCTGGTCAGTGCCGGGATCAAGGTGGAGGCGATCAGCGCGCGGGTCCAGGACCAGGTGACGGCGCTGCTCGGGGTGGCGGGGGCGGCGCTGCTGCTGGGCGCGGTGGGTACGTACGTGATCAACGCGCGGCTGCGGCGGCACACCCACGGGATGAACGCGGCCGAGCTGAGCCGGATGCACGACTACCACCAGGCGGCGCTGCACGCGGTGCGCGAGGGGCTGCTGATGCTGGACGGACGGTACCGGGTGGCGCTGATCAACGACGGCGGGCGCGAGCTGCTCGGGGTCGGCGGCGAGGTCGTCGGCCGCTCGGTCGCGGAGCTGGGACTGCCGGGGCCGCTCACCGGGGCCCTGCTGTCGTCGGAGCCCCGGGTGGACGAGGTGCATCTCACCGCGTCCCGCGTGCTGGTGGTGAACACCTCGCCGGTGTCCGGCGGGGAGCACCGGGGCACGGTCGCCACGCTCCGGGACGTGACCGAACTCCAGTCACTGACGGGAGAGTTGGACTCCGAGCGCGGGTTCAGTCAGGCGCTGCGGTCGCAGGCGCACGAGGCGGCGAACCGGCTGCACACCGTGGTCTCGCTGATCGAGCTGGGGCGGGCGGAGGAGGCGGTGGAGTTCGCCACGGCCGAGCTGGAGCTGGCCCAGACGCTCACCGACCAGGTGGTGGCGGCGGTCGGCGAACCGGTGCTGGCCGCGCTGCTGCTGGGCAAGACCGCGCAGGCGCACGAGCGGGGCGTGGAGCTGGTCGTCTCGCCCGAGAGCCGGATCGACGACGGCGTCCTCCCGCCGGACCTCGCGGTGCGCGACCTGGTCACCATCCTGGGCAACCTGATCGACAACGCGGTGGACGCGGCGCAGGGCAGCGCGGGGGCGCGGGTCACGGTGACGGCGTACGCGGCCGGGGAGGCGCTGCTGCTGCGGGTGGCGGACACCGGTCCGGGCGTCGACCCGGCCCACGCGGACCTGGTGTTCCGGCGCGGCTTCACCACCAAGCCCGCGGGTCCCGGCGGCCGGGGTCTCGGGCTGGCCCTGGCCCGGCAGACGGTCACCCGCCTCACCGGCACCCTGACGGTGGCCGAGGCGGCGGGCGGCGGCGCGGTGTTCGAGGCCCGGCTGCCGTTGGGACAGTCGTCCGAGGAGACCGCGCGCGTGGCACCGGGAGGCGTCGCATGACCCCCGAGCAGCCACCCCTCCGCGTGCTGGTCGTCGAGGACGACCCGGTGGCCGCGGACGCGCATGTCCTCTACGTCGGCCGGGTGCCGGGCTTCGTCGCCGTGGGCCAGGCGGGGACCGGGGCCGCCGCCCGCCGCGTCCTGGAGCGCACCCCGGTCGACCTCCTCCTGCTCGACCTGCACCTCCCCGACGTGCACGGCCTCCAGTTCGCCCGCTCCCTGCGCGCGGCGGGCCACCAGGCGGACGTCATCGCGGTCACCTCGGCCCGCGACCTGGCGGTGGTCCGGGAGGGCGTCTCCCTGGGCGTCGTGCAGTACGTCCTGAAGCCCTTCACCTTCGCCACCCTCCGCGACCGCCTGCTGCGCTACGCCGAGTACCACGCGGCGGCGGGCGAGGCGAGCGGCCAGGACGAGGTGGACCGCGCGCTGGCCGCCCTGCGCGCCCCGGCTCCGGCCGCCCTGCCGAAGGGCCTGAGCGCGCCCACGCTGGAACGGGTCACGGGCGTCCTGCGCGAGACCCCCGAGGGCCGCACGGCGGCGGAGGTGGCGGAGGAGGTCGGCATCTCCCGCATCACGGCCCGCCGCTACCTGGAGTACCTGGTGGACGCGGCCCGAGCGGCGAGGCGCCCGCAGTACGGGCAGGTGGGCCGTCCGGAGCTGCGGTACCACTGGCTGCGGGAGCGGTGAGCGCCCCCGCGCGCGGCGGCTGGAGGCTAGAAGACCGACTCCGCCTCGTCCATCCGGGACACCGGGACCGTCTTCAGCTCGGTGACCGCCTCCGCCAGCGGGACCATCGCGATGTCCGTGCCGCGCAGGGCGGTCATGCCGCCGAACTCGCCGCGGTGGGCGGCTTCCACGGCGTGCCAGCCGAAGCGGGTGGCGAGGACGCGGTCGTACGCGGTGGGGGTGCCGCCGCGCTGGATGTGGCCGAGGATGACCGGGCGGGCCTCCTTGCCGAGGCGGCGCTCCATGTCGTAGGCGAGGGCGGTGCCGATGCCCTGGAAGCGCTCGTGACCGAACTGGTCGATGTCGCCCTTGCCGTAGTCCATGGTGCCGTCGAGCGGGTGGGCGCCCTCGGCGACGCAGATCACGGCGAACTTCTTGCCGCGCGCGAACCGCTCCTCGACCATCTTGACCAGGTCGGCCGGGTCGAAGGGCCGCTCGGGCAGGCAGATGCCGTGGGCACCGGCGGCCATGCCGGACTCCAGCGCGATCCAGCCCGCGTGGCGGCCCATGACCTCGACGACCATGACCCGCTGGTGGGACTCGGCGGTGGTCTTGAGGCGGTCCATCGCCTCGGTGGCCACGCCCACGGCGGTGTCGAAGCCGAAGGTGCGGTCGGTGCCGGAGATGTCGTTGTCGATGGTCTTCGGCACACCGACGACCGGCAGACCCGCGTCGGACAGCATGCGGGCGGCCGTCAGGGTGCCCTCGCCGCCGATCGGGATCAGCGCGTCGATGCCGAACTCCTCGGCCATGTCGGTGGCCCGCTCGCACGCCTCGCGCAGCCGGTCGCGCTCCAGGCGGGAGGAGCCGAGGATGGTGCCGCCGAGCGCCAGGATGCCGCTGACGGCGTCCAGGTCCAGGGAGCGGTAGTGGCTGTCGAGCAGACCCCGGTAGCCGTCCTCGAAGCCGATGACCTCGTCGCCGTAGTGCGCCACGGCGCGGTGCACGACCGACCGGATCACGGCGTTCAGGCCGGGGCAGTCGCCGCCTGCGGTGAGAACTCCGATGCGCATCGTGCTGTGTCTCCTGCTCGCTGTGTGGGTACCGGTGAGCCGCTCCGATTCTTTCACGGCCGCCGAACAGGCGACGACCACCGCCCCCACCAGCGCGTACCGGCCCCCACCGAGCTGACGGGCGCCTTATCCAGGCCCGGAGGTATTGTCAAGAGGGTTCCGCTCACCTCGGGTGGGCGATTTTTGTGACAGGCGACGCCCAGGACCGGCGGACGGCGTACGAGCAAGGATCGGAGAGCACGCGTGACACGCAGCGTGTACGTGACCGGGATCGACCGGGGGGACGGCCGTCAGGTCGTCGACCTGGGGGTCATGGAGCTGCTGACGCGGCAGGTCGACCGGGTCGGGGTGTTCCGCCCCCTGGTGCACGACGGCCCCGACCGCCTCTTCGAGCTGCTGCGCTCCCGGTACCGGCTGAGCCAGGACCCCGCCACCGGCTACGGCATGGGCTACCAGGAGGCGTCCACGCTCCAGGCCGAGCGCGGCACCGACGAACTCGTCTCCGCCCTGGTCGACCGCTTCCACCTGGTCGCCCGCGACTACGACGTGGTCCTCGTCCTCGGCACCGACTTCGCCGCCACCCAGCTCCCCGACGAGCTGGCGCTCAACGCCCGGCTGGCCAACGAGTTCGGCGCGTCCGTGATCCCGGTGGTCGGCGCCCGCGAGCAGTCCGCGGAGTCGGTGCTCGCCGAGACCCGCAACGCCTACCGCGCCTACGCCGGCCTCGGCTGCGACGTGCTCGCCATGGTCGCCAACCGGGCCGCCCGCGAGGACCGCGACGAGATCGCCGACCGGCTCACCGACCGCATGCCGGTGCCCTGCTACGTGCTGCCCGACGAGCCCGCCCTGTCGGCGCCGACCGTCTCGCAGATCGCGCACGCGCTGGGCGCCAAGGTGCTGCTCGGCGACGACTCCGGCCTCTCCCGCGACGCGCTGGACTTCGTCTTCGGCGGCGCCATGCTGCCCAACTTCCTCGCCGCCCTGACCCCGGGCTGCCTGGTCGTGACGCCGGGCGACCGCGCGGACCTGGTCGTCGGCGCGCTGGCCGCGCACAGCGCGGGCACCCCGCCCATCGCCGGGGTGCTGCTCACCCTGAACGAGGTGCCCAGCGAGGAGATCCTCACCCTGGCCGCCCGGCTCGCCCCCGGCACCCCGGTGCTCTCGGTGGCGGGCACCAGCTTCCCCACCGCCGGGCAGCTCTTCTCGCTGGAGGGCCGGATGACGGCCGCCACCCCGCGCAAGGCGGAGACCGCGCTCGGCCTGTTCGAGCGGTACGTCGACACCGCCGACCTCGCCCGCCGGGTCTCCGCGCCCAGCGGCGGCCGGGTCACCCCGATGATGTTCGAGCACAAGCTGCTGGAGCAGGCCCGCTCCGACAAGCGCCGGGTCGTCATGCCCGAGGGCACCGAGGAGCGCGTCCTGCACGCGGCGGAGGTGCTGCTGCGCCGCGGCGTGTGCGACCTGACCCTGCTCGGCCCGGTGGACCAGATCCGCAAGAAGGCCGCCGACCTGGGCATCGACCTGGGCGACTGCCAGTTGATCGACCCGGCCACCTCCGAGCTGCGCGACTCCTTCGCCGAGAAGTACGCGGCCCTGCGCGCCCACAAGGGCGTCACGGTGGAGCTGGCCTACGACGTGGTCTCCGACGTGAACTACTTCGGCACCCTGATGGTGCAGGAGGGCCTGGCCGACGGCATGGTGTCGGGCTCGGTGCACTCCACGGCGGCCACCATCCGCCCGGCCTTCGAGATCATCAAGACCAAGCCGGACTCCGCGATCGTCTCCTCGGTCTTCTTCATGTGCCTGGCCGACAAGGTGCTGGTGTACGGCGACTGCGCGGTCAACCCGGACCCGAACGCCGAGCAGCTCGCGGACATCGCGGTGGAGTCGGCGGCGACGGCGGCGCAGTTCGGCGTGGAGCCGAGGATCGCCATGCTGTCGTACTCCACCGGCACCTCCGGCTCCGGCGCCGACGTGGACAAGGTGCGCGAGGCCACCGAGCTGGCCCGCGAGCACCGGCCCGACCTGAAGATCGAGGGCCCGATCCAGTACGACGCGGCCGTGGACGCCGCCGTGGCCGCGACCAAGCTGCCCGGCTCGGAGGTGGCCGGCCAGGCCAGCGTGCTGATCTTCCCGGACCTCAACACGGGCAACAACACCTACAAGGCCGTGCAGCGCTCGGCCGGGGCGATCGCGGTCGGCCCGGTGCTCCAGGGGCTGCGCAAGCCGGTCAACGACCTCTCGCGCGGCGCTCTCGTACCGGACATCGTCACCACCGTCGCGATCACCGCGATCCAGGCGCAGGCGCCCACCGGAAAGGCTTCCCAGCAGTGACCCCCACCCGTGTACTCGTCCTCAACTCCGGCTCCTCGTCGCTGAAGTACCAGCTCCTGGACATGCGGGACAGCAGCCGTCTCGCGGTGGGCCTGGTGGAGCGCATCGGCGAGCAGACCTCCCGGTTGCGCCACACCCCGCTCGCCACCGGCGAGAGCCGTGAGCAGAGCGGGCCGATCGCCGACCACGAGACCGCGCTGAAGGCGGTCGCCGAGGAACTGGCCCGCGACGGCCTGGGCCTGGACTCGCCGGAACTGGCCGCGATCGGGCACCGGGTGGTGCACGGCGGCATGTTCTTCACCGAGCCCACCGTCATCGACGACTCGGTCCTCACCGAGATCGAGCGGCTGATCCCGGTCGCCCCGCTGCACAACCCGGCCAACCTGACGGGCATCCGCACCGCCATGGCACTGCGCCCGGACCTCCCCCAGGTCGCCGTCTTCGACACCGCGTTCCACACCTCGATGCCGGAGTCCTCCGCGCGCTACGCGATCGACCCGAAGCTCGCCGACCGCTACCGCATCCGCCGCTACGGCTTCCACGGCACCTCGCACGCCTATGTGTCGCGGGAGACCGCGCGGCTGCTGGGCAAGGCGCCGGAGGAGGTGAACGTGATCGTGCTGCACCTGGGCAATGGCGCGTCCGCCTCGGCGGTGGAGCGCGGCCGGTGCGTGGACACCTCGATGGGGCTGACCCCGCTGGAGGGGCTGGTCATGGGTACCCGGTCCGGTGATCTGGACCCGGCCGTCATCTTCCATTTGGCCCGTGTCGGGGATATGTCCATGGACGAGATCGACACTCTTCTGAACAAGAGGAGCGGTCTGTTCGGTCTGTGCGGGGACAATGACATGCGGGAGATCCGGCGCCGTGTCGACGAGGGCGACGAAGCGGCCGCCCTCGCCTTCGACATTTACATTCATCGCATCAAGAAGTACATCGGCGCCTATTACGCCGTACTCGGCGAGGTGGACGCGGTCGCGTTCACGGCCGGGGTCGGGGAGAACGCGGCGGCGGTGCGTTCGGCGGCGGTCGCGGGCCTGACCGGCCTGGGCCTGGCCGTGGACGAGGAGCTGAACGCCGTACGCAGCGGCGAGCCGCGGATCGTCTCGCCCGCGGACGCCCGCGTGGCGGTCGCCGTGGTGCCGACCGACGAGGAACTGGAGATCGCGACGCAGACCTATGCGCTGGTCGGAAAGAAGAGCTGAACATTACACGGCAGTAACACGCCTGAGCGCCTGTCCGCCCATTTGTAACTCCGCCGGCCGGAATATTCCGCAGTGAAACAAACCGATAGGATCGCCTCATGCGCCGTTCGAAAATCGTCTGTACTCTCGGCCCCGCGGTCGACTCCCACGACAAGCTCGTCGCCATGATCGAGGCGGGCATGAATGTGGCCCGCTTCAACTTCAGTCACGGCACCCAGGACGAGCACCAGGCGCGGTACGACCGCGTCCGGGCCGCCGCCAAGGAGACCGGGCGCGCCATCGGCGTGCTGGCCGACCTCCAGGGCCCGAAGATCCGGCTGGAGACCTTCGCCGAGGGTCCGGTGGAGCTGGAGCGCGGCGACGAGTTCGTCATCACCACCGAGGACGTGCCGGGCGACAAGCAGATCTGCGGCACCACGTACAAGGGCCTGCCGGGCGACGTCTCGCGCGGCGACCAGATCCTGATCAACGACGGCAACGTCGAGCTGAAGGTCGTGGACGTCGAGGGTCCGCGGGTGAAGACGATCGTCATCGAGGGCGGTGTCGTCTCCGACCACAAGGGCATCAACCTGCCCGGCGCGGCCGTCAACGTGCCCGCGCTGTCCGAGAAGGACATCGAGGACCTGCGGTTCGCCCTGCGCATGGGCTGCGACATGGTCGCGCTCTCCTTCGTCCGCGACGCGGGGGACGTGCAGGACGTCCACAAGGTGATGGACGAGGAGGGCCGCCGGGTCCCGGTCATCGCCAAGGTGGAGAAGCCGCAGGCGGTCGAGAACATGGAGGACGTCGTGATGGCGTTCGACGGCGTGATGGTCGCCCGTGGTGACCTCGCCGTCGAGTACCCGCTCGAGAAGGTCCCGATGGTGCAGAAGCGCCTCATCGAGCTGTGCCGCCGCAACGCCAAGCCGGTGATCGTGGCGACCCAGATGATGGAGTCGATGATCACCAACTCCCGGCCGACCCGCGCCGAGGCGTCCGACGTGGCCAACGCGATCCTGGACGGCGCGGACGCGGTCATGCTGTCGGCCGAGTCCAGCGTGGGCGCGTACCCGGTGGAGACCGTCAAGACGATGTCGAAGATCGTCAAGGCGGCCGAGGAGGAGCTGCTCTCCAAGGGCCTCCAGCCGCTGGTGCCGGGCAAGAAGCCGCGTACGCAGGGTGGTTCGGTGGCCCGCGCGGCCGCCGAGATCGCCGACTTCCTGGGCGGCAAGGGCCTGATCGCGTTCACCAAGTCCGGTGACACCGCGCGTCGGCTGTCCCGCTACCGCGCGGCCCAGCCGATCCTGGCCTTCACCACGGACGAGGGCACCCGCAACCAGCTCACGCTGAGCTGGGGCGTGGAGTCGCACGTGGTGCCGTTCGTGAACACGACGGACGAGATGGTCGACATGGTCGACCAGGAGCTGGCCAAGCTGGGCCGCTTCAACGACGGCGACACGGTCGTCATCACCGCGGGTTCGCCCCCCGGTGTCCCCGGCACCACCAACATGGTCCGGGTGCACCACGTGGGCGGCGGCGAACGTAACTGACGCCCCTGGACGTGACCGTGGCCCGGTCCCCCTCGATCGGAGGGGGACCGGGCCACGGCTCTGTGCGGCTCCCGGAAGGGTTCCTGGTACCGGCTCAGTCGATGTACTGGTGCAGGTGCGGGACGGTCAGCGTGCCGCCGAACTGGCCTGCCTGACGTACCGTCACATCGGTGAAGTAGATCTGGGGAAGGTTCAGCGGCGGCGGGCTGTCCGGGCTGAAGGTCAGCGGGATCAGACCGAGCAGCTTGCCCGAGATGCTCTCGGTGTACATCACGGTCTGGCCACCGGTGATCGTGGACGTCGTGCCCTTGCCCGCCTGCACGTGGTACGTCTTGCCGCTGGCCTTGTCCTTGACCGTCTGGTGCAGGTCGCCGATCTCGGTGCCGCCGGAGATGACGTACTTCAGCACCTTCTTGGTCTTGCCGCTGGAGGTCCGCACCTCCACGATCCCCTTGTAGTCGGCGCCCTTGAGCCACAGGGAGCTGGCGTTGAGGAACCAGGGGTCGTCCGGGAGCAGCACCTTGTTGTCCACCCCGCCGACGGCGTCGGTGGCCTTCTCGCAGTCCGCCGCGTCGTCGGAGGCACTGGCGGAGGGGCTGGGCGTGGCGGACGCGGAGGCGGGCGCCTCGGGGCTCTCCGTGGCCTTCTCCGCGCCCTGGGACGCGCCGGGTTCGGGGGTTTCCGCGGCCTTGGCGCCGGGCTTGGCGGCCGGTTCGGCGGCGGGCTTCTCCTTCTCCCCCGCGGTGGCGGAGGCGGAGGGCGCCGGGGATGCCGAGGACGCAGAGGCGGAGGGCGCGGGCGCGGAGGGCGTCGAACTCGCCGACGGCGTGGCGGACTTCTTCCCGCCGGTCAGCACATCGCCGATCGTGTCCCCGATCGTCCCCAGCAGACCGCCTCCGGCCTCCTTCGCGTCCGCGTCGGCCGAGGGCTCGGCGGAGGACGCGGCCGCGGGCTTGGAGGAGGCGGGCTCGGGCGCGGCCTTGTCGTCGGAACCTGAATCCGACGAAGAGGGCGCCGAGGAGGCAGCGGAGGAAGAGGGAGGGGTGGTCCCGCCGTCGCCCTTGGAGTCGCCGTCCTTGGAGTCGCCGCCCGTGGAGCCCTTGGATTCCTCGCCCTTGGCGCCGTCGTCCTTGGCGTTGTCGTCCTTGGCGTCCTCGGACTCGCTCGCGGACGCGGAGGGGGTGGCCTTGTCGCCGTCGAGGGCGGCCACGCAGTCCTTGTACTCGTCCGCCATCTTCGCGTTGGGCGGCTGGTCACGGGCGACGGCCAGCGTCGGCGTGAACCCCATGCCCATGAGCACGGCCGTCGGCATCGCGGCCATCGCTATCGCCTTGCCGGCCGGCATGTGCAGCCGGGTCATCAGCGGTTTGCGCTGGGCGGCGTGGCGCGGCCCGGTTCTCTCCTGCTCCGGCGTCGTCGCCGCGTTCTGACCGCGGGCCTCGTCAGCCGACACGGTACCCCCCGTTGGAGTCGTCGGTCCGGGCGGACTGCGCGGGTGCGCCCTCGGACAGCGGGGCGTCCGCGTCGCCCGCGCGCGGAGCCGGAACGTACCCCGTGGTGCCGTCGGCCGGGGCCTCCCCGGTGACCGGGGCCGCCTTCCCGGCGGGCACCCAGGCGATGGACAACGCACCGCCGAGCAGCGCGAGTACGAAGCCGACGATGAAGCCACCGATGTTGGAGACCACCAGGGACACCAGCGCCAGCAGGATCGCCGCGACACCCGCGAAGATCCGGGTGGCCTGCTGGAACCACATGGTCAGACCGAGGGTGACCAGGAGAATCCCGATGATGAGCGAACCCGCGCCGGCGGTCGTCGCCATGGAGACCGCCATGGTGCCCAGCTTGAGCGTGGCGTAGGGGAAGTAGGCGATCGGCAGTCCGCCGAGCAAGGTGAACAGACCCGCCCAGAACGGCCGGCCGCCCCGCCAGTCACGGAATCGCAGGCGCAGCCGGGTGAAAGTCCCGACGCTCTGGACCGGAGTCTCGGCACTCATGGAAAAACAGCTCCCTGGGTCCGGTGGTAGTTCATACCGGCTAGGCCGTATGCGTGGAGAAGCCGGAGGTCTGAGTCTGCGGGGTCCGGTGCGCGGCACCGGACCGGGACGGAGGGCTGGGACGGAGGGCGGGGAAGCTCGCGCTCCCCCGCCCCCCTCCCGGTCACGGCTCAGCCGGCCGGGAGTGACCCGAGGGCCGGAGCCGTCAGTAGCACTCCATCTTGGGGTCCACACCGAGGCGCATCTTCAGGCCGCTGAGCTTGAAGGTGCCCGCCGTGGTCGCCCACGCCGTCTGCTTGACCTTGTAGAGGTCGGCCGACTGCGCCTGCTGGGCGAAGCCGCCCGGCAGGGTGGACTGGTCCTTGACCGCCGGGCCACGGGTCTTGTCCTTGACCGCGACGCCGATGTCGATGTTGTTGAACGTCGCGTCGGCGTCGAGCTGGGCGACGTCGATGTAGAGGTTCTTCGCCTCGACCTTGTGGTCGTCGTCCGGACCGGCGTCCAGACGGAGGTAGATCGTCTTCCCTATGAGGGGAATCTCCGTCTTGACGGACTGGCACATCTTGGTGATCTCGGCGGTGTCGAACGAGGAGATCGCGACCGGACGAACGGTCTTGTCCTTGCCCTCGGTCGTCGTGTAACCGCTGTCGATACCGCCGTACTGGGCGAAGCCCTCACCGTGCAGATGCTCGGCGCCGACCTTGAACTCCTGGCCGGAGACGCTGAAGGACGCCGCGAGGGCACCCTGCGCGAGACCCACACCCACACACGCTGCGGCAGCGACGCTGGGCACCATGACCACAGCGAAGCGCTTCCATCTGGTCCCGCCACGCACCTGGGACTCCATATTTCCTCCTTCTCGGACGTACATCTCCTGTCCCGGGATCGCCCCGACGGGCGGCTCGGCCGGGCAGGGATGGGAGAAGTGCTACGTCCTCGGGAAGGGGAGCGTCGGCGTCCGACGGCGCGAATCCGCGCCCGCACGACCGGCGTTCACCCCCGAGCGACAACCACTGGTCATGCCTGACGCACATCACGCACAACCTTCGGGACAGGCTTCGCCGGGAGGGCGAAGACCCCCCTGCCCCAGAGCCGACGCCACTGCCGCCGGCTCTGCTCGGTGGGGACCCAGAGTCTCCCGCTTCCCGACCGGCTGTCGGGGTGCGGAAATGGACCGAGCGTGGCCGATCGTGGTGCATTCTCGCCGCCCGCACAAGGGGCGCCGTTACCGGCTAGTAACGGCGCGATAACCGAACAACGACCCAGTGGTCTCGGAGGGCGACAGACCGTGCCATCACTGGGCAGAGCAAAGCCGTTGATCCCCGGACCAAGCCGGACAGACCAACGGCTCTGACTTACTCGCAGTAACAGCAGGCGGGTTTACCAAGTTTTGGTAAAGCGTGATCGCTCAGGCATCAGATCGGCCATTCGGCGAGCCCGGCATCACGCGCCCCGTCGTCCGACACGGAATCAGAAGAGCGCCCGCGCAAGCGCCCTGCGCGCGGCCACCACCCTCGGGTCGTCGGCACCCACGACCTCGAACAGCTCCAGCAGCCGACGGCGCACCGCGTCCCGGTCGTCACCGGCCGTACGGCGCACGGTGTCGGTGAGCCGGCCGAAGGCGTCCTCGACATGACCGCCCACCAGATCCAGGTCGGCGGCGGCGATCTGGGCGTCCGCGTCGCCGGGCTTCTCGGCCGCGTCCTTGCGCACCGCCTGCGGGTCGAGGTTCTGCACCCGCTGGAGCAACTCGGCCTGCGCGAGACCGAGTTTGGCCTCGATGTTGGCCGGGTCGTCGTTGAGCACGTTCTTGTACGCCTGCACGGCACCGCCCAGGTCACCCGCGTCCAGCGCCTGGACCGCGGCAGCCAGCAGGGCGTCGTACGGCCCCTCCGGCACCTCGGCCGCGGGGGCGGCACCCGGAGCCGCGTCCGGGTCGACGGTCAGACCCGTCAGGCCGAAGCGCTGCTCGGCGACCTGGATCAACTGGTCGAGGGTCTCCCGGATCTGCTGCTCGTCGGCCGCGCCCTGGAAGAGGGGCAGCGCCTGTCCCGCGACGACCGCGAAGACGGCGGGAATCCCCTGGACCCCGAACTGCTGCATCAGCATCTGGTTGGCGTCGACATCGACCTTGGCGAGCAGGAAGCGCCCGCCGTACTCGACGGCCAGCCGCTCCAGCAGCGGGCTGAGCTGCTTGCAGGGCTGACACCATTCGGCCCAGAAGTCGATGACGACCGGGACTTCGGCGGAGCGCTGGAGGACTTCGCGCTCGAAGCCCGCCTCATCGACGTCGATGACGAGGTCGGCCGGCGACACCGCACCGGCGCCGCCATGGCGGGCGGCTTCGGCACGCGCCTGCTCCGCCTTGGCCTTGGCCTCCTGGGCCGCCTTCACCGCGGCGAGGTCGACGACGCCGCTCATGGACATGTTCCGTGGCTGCATGCGTCTATCCTCCCCCGTTCCGGCGTATGAAGGAAAAAAGCGATCGTGGTCGGCGATCGCGGGTCGGCGCCGGGTCCCCACCCCACGCCAGTGGTCGTCGCCCGTGTACGTCCGTCACGAGCTTTCGCTACGAGTCGTAGCGTAATAGCAGTGACCGCTTCCGCGACAGCGGTTTCCGGTGATCTCCCTCACGACGGGGACGGCGTCGCCCATTAGGGTCGTGTCCATGCAGAGCCGCACCCCCGCCAGCCGTACCGGGCGCCCGCGCAGCGCCGCCGCGGACACCGCGATCCTGGCCGCCACGCGGGAGGCGCTGGTGGAACTGGGCTGGTCCGGGCTCACCTTGTCGGACGTGGC
Source organism: Streptomyces sp. NPDC090119 (assembly GCF_044747085.1). Classification (NCBI taxonomy): domain Bacteria; kingdom Bacillati; phylum Actinomycetota; class Actinomycetes; order Kitasatosporales; family Streptomycetaceae; genus Streptomyces; species Streptomyces sp. NPDC090119. The sequence goes on from NZ_JBIVDK010000003.1 coordinate 243,564, forward strand.
CGCGCGGGCCGGGGTGGCGAAGACGACGCTCTACCGCCGCTGGTCGGGCAAGCACGAGCTGGTGGTGGACGCGGTCGCGGAACTGTTCGACGAGTTGGTGCTGCCCGACCGGGGTTCACTGGCGGCCGACATCGAGGGCGTGGTGCTCCAGTTCGCGGCCATCCTGAACCGGCCGGAGGCCAAGTGCGGGCTGATGGGCGTGGTCGCGGAGTCCACGCGGGACGACGCGCTGCGCGAGCGGGTGCGCACCTCGATCGTGGAGCGGCAGAAGCGCCTGGTGCTGGCCGGGCGGGCGCGGGCCCAGGAGCGCGGCGAACTCCCCCCGGAGGCCGACCCGGAGGAGTCCGCGCGCACGGTCGACCTGATCTTCGACATGGCGGCGGGCGCGGTGGTCCACCGCACCCTGGTCAGCGGCAAACCGGCGGACGAGGAGTGGGCGCGGGGCTTCACCCACATCCTGCTGCTGGGCCTCGCCGCCCCCCTCCCGTCACCGGGGGAACCGGCGAGTTGACGCGGGCCAGAGGGTGGCTCGATCCTCCGGGTCAGAACCCGGCGGGCTCGGTGTACACCCCCCACTCGTCGCGCAGCACCCCGCAGATCTCGCCGAGCGTGGCCTCCGCGCGGACCGCTTCCAGCATCGGCTCGATCATGTTGGCCCCGGAGCGGGCGGCGCCCAGCATGGCGTCCAGCGCCTTGCGTACGGCCGTGTCGTCGCGGGCGGCCTTGCGGTCGGCCAGGGCGCGGACCTGCTCGCGCTCGACCTCGTGGCTGACCCGGAGGATCTCCAGGTCGCCGGTGACGGAGCCAGTGGCGACGTTGACGCCGACGACCCGCTTCTCCCCCTTCTCCAGCGACTGCTGGTAGCGGAAGGCGGACTCGGCGATCTCGCCGGTGAACCAGCCGTCCTCGATGCCGCGCAGGATGCCGGAGGTGATGGGGCCGATGGGGTGCTGCCCGTCGGGGTGGGCCCGCAGGCCCCGCTCCTTGATCTGCTCGAAGATCTTCTCGGCGTCCGCCTCGATCCGGTCGGTGAGCTGCTCGACGTACCAGGAACCGCCCAGCGGGTCCGCGACGTTGGCGACGCCGGTCTCCTCCATCAGCACCTGCTGCGTGCGCAGCGCGATCTCCGCCGCCTGCTCGCTGGGCAGCGCGAGGGTCTCGTCCAGGGCGTTGGTGTGCAGCGAGTTGGTGCCGCCGAGGACGGCCGCGAGCGCCTCCACGGCGGTGCGGACGACGTTGTTGTACGGCTGCTGCGCGGTCAGCGAGACCCCGGCGGTCTGGGTGTGGAAGCGCAGCCACTGCGCCTTGTCGGTCTGCGCCCCGTACACGTCCCGCATCCAGCGGGCCCAGATGCGGCGGGCGGCGCGGAACTTGGCGATCTCCTCGAAGAAGTCCAGGTGGGCGTCGAAGAAGAAACTGAGGCCGGGGGCGAAGACGTCCACGTCGAGACCGCGGGAGAGGCCCAGCTCGACGTACCCGAAGCCGTCCGCGAGGGTGTACGCCAGCTCCTGCGCGGCCGTCGAACCGGCCTCGCGGATGTGGTAGCCGGAGACGGAGAGCGGCTTGTAGGCGGGGATGCCCGCCGCGCAGTGCTCCATGAGGTCGCCGATGAGGCGCAGGTGCGGCTCGGGCTGGAAGAGCCACTCCTTCTGGGCGATGTACTCCTTGAAGATGTCGGTCTGCAGCGTGCCGTTCAGCACCGCCGGATCGACGCCCTGGCGCTCGGCGGCGACCAGGTACATGCAGAAGACGGGGACGGCGGGGCCGCTGATCGTCATCGAGGTGGTGACGTCACCGAGCGGGATGTCCCCGAACAGGACCTCCATGTCGGCGGCCGAGTCGATGGCCACCCCGCAGTGCCCGACCTCGCCGAGCGAGCGCGGGTCGTCGGAGTCGCGGCCCATCAGCGTCGGCATGTCGAACGCCACGGACAGACCGCCGCCGCCCGCGGCGAGGATCATCTTGTACCGCTCGTTGGTCTGCTCCGCGTTGCCGAACCCGGCGAACTGGCGGATGGTCCAGGTACGCCCCCGGTACCCGGTCGCGTGCAACCCGCGCGTGTACGGGTACTCCCCCGGCCACCCGATCCGCTCGAACCCCTCGTACACGTCCCCCGGCCGGGGCCCGTACACCGGCTCCACGGCATCCCCGGACAACGTACTGAAATCGGCGTCGCGCTTGCGCGCCCCGTCATACCGGTCCTGCCACCGCCGACGGCCTTCTTCGATCGCGTGAGCGTCCATACCATCGAATTTACTTGGACGTCCTAGTAAATGTCGATGGGAAACCGCCGTACGAGTACGTACGGCGGTTCCGGCTACGCCTTGACGGGCGCCGGGGACGGCTCGGCGACCTTGGCCTCCAGCTCGCGGCTGATCTTCCGCTCCACGAAGAACGCGGCGGTCGGGATGGTGCCCGCGATCAGGACCCAGAGCTGCTTGCCCACCGGCCACTTCGCCTTGGAGCCCAGGTCGAAGGCGAAGACCAGGTAGACGACGTACAGCCAGCCGTGGGCGATGCCGATGATCCGCGTGAAGTCACCGGCGCCGTCCAGGTGGAGCAGGTACTTGGCGATCACGCCCAGGGTCAGCAGGACCAGCAGCACACCGGTGACGTAGGCCATCACCCGGTAGCGGGTCAGCACGCTCTTCTTCATGCGTACGAGCGTAACCACGCGTTCCGGGAGATCTTGCCCCAGGGTGGCCCCAGCGAGGACCCGCAGGTCAGGCGTCCTCGAAGTCCCCCGCCGCCACCCGCAGCGGACGTAGCACGGTGAAGATGTCGGCGCAGCTCTCCGCGTCGTAGGCGCTGAGGCCGAAGTCCATGGACATCAGGTCGGCGGTGGCGGCGTCGACGACCTCGCGGCCCTTGTCGGTGATGACGGCGAGGGTGCCGCGACCGTCCTTGGGGTTGGGGCGCTTGGCGACCAGACCGGCCTTGACCAGGCGGTCCACCGTGTTGGTCACCGAGGTGGGGTGGACCATCAACCGCTCGCCGATCTTGGACATGGGCAGCTCCCCCTCTTTGGAGAAGGTGAGCAGCACCAGCGCCTCGTAGCGCGCGAAGGTCAGCCCGTACGGTTTGACCACGGCGTCGACCTCGGCCAGCAGGATCTGCTGGGCCCGCATGATCGAGGTGATCGCGGCCATCGAGGGCACGCTTCCCCAGCGCTGCTTCCAGAGCTCGTCGGCACGGGCGATGGGGTCGAAGGGGAGACTGAGAGGCTTGGGCACGTCATCAGACCCTACCGGCCGGTCATATCGCGGGCAGCCCCGTCTCGGCTTTCGGTCACCCGGCACGCCACGGCGAGCGCCGCGCAGCACACCGTGCCCGCCACTCCGGCCGCCACCACGGCCGTCCGCACCCCGATGACCTCGGCCACCACGCCCGCCAGCGCCATGCCCACCCCCTGGATCGTCATCAGCCCGGCGCTCAGCAGCGTCATCGCCCGCCCTCGCAGCTCCTCCGGCACCGCCCGTACGAACCACTGGTCGAGCCCGAGGGTGTACGCCGAGCACGCCCCGGCGAGCACCAGGAGCAGCAGGGACGGCCAGAGTCCGGGGCGCAGGGCGTAGCCGACGTACGGCAGGACGGCGAGGCAGAGCAGCGGCAGCACGATCCGCTCGCGGCCGGCCTGCCCGAGCCGCGCGCCCGCGAACAGTTCCCCGGCGACCGTGCCGACGGGCAGCGCGCACATCAGCAGCCCGAGTCCGGTGGAACCCGCGCCGAGCGTGTGCGAGTAGGGCGCGGCGAGCGCCTCGGGGAAGACGAGGAACATCGCGGGCACCCAGAAGACGAGGAGCAGCACCAGCACGCGCCGGTTCCGCAGGAGCGCGAGGGTGCCGCCGCCTCCCTTCCCCCGCTCCGGCCGCCGCCGGGCCGGACGGCGCCGGGTGCCGAAGCGGAGCAGGACGGCCGAGGCGAGGAAGGTGCCGACGGTGATCAGCAGGGCGTGCCGGGGGCTGACGGCGGTCAGCAGCAGGCCGCCGAGCCCGTACCCGGCCAGCAGCGCGCTCTGCGAGACGATCCGGATCAGGGACCGCCCGAGCACGAAGGCGTCGCCGTCGCCGAGGACGTCCGCGAGAGTCGCCATCCGGGTGCCGGAGAACACCGGGGAGACCACGGCGACGCAGCAGCGCAGCGCCAGCAGCACGCCGACGCCCGCGCCCGGCGCCACCATCGCCGCCACGCACGCCGCGCACACCAGGTCGCAGACCACCAGCACCCGCCGGGCCGGGAAACGGTCGGCGACGGGGGCGAGCAGGGTGCCGCCGAGCGCGTACGGGAGGAAACCGGCCGCGAAGGCGAGCGCGCTCATCAGGGGCGAGCCGGTGAGGTCGTAGACGAGGACGGACAGCGCGATCTCGCTGACGACCGTCCCGAGCAGCGACAGCACATGGGCGGCGAAGAGGGCGCGGAACTCGGGGACGGCGAGGACGTGGCGGTAGCCCGTGCGGGCGGGTGCCGGGGCCGTGGGCGGTGCGGACATGCCCGGCAGCCTGCCGGGGGCCGGGCCGGGCGACGTAGAGTTTCGGCTCCAGCCGAATGTCCGGGAGGAGACGCAGTGGCCTCGCAGATGCACTTCGGTGAGGACGACTTCCTGAACTGCCGCTTCGCGGTGTCCCCGCTGTGGGAGACGCAGGACGCGGTGCGCACACTGCGCCGCCCGGACCGGCAGGGCTATCACGTCCCGTGGCTGCGCCGTATCCGTGACGCGGCGGCCGGTCTGGACCTCGCTCCGCTCTGGCTGCTGATGCCCCGCCGGGGCCACTCCCCGGACTGGCTCGGGGCGCCGCCGATCGGTCCGGCGGCCACCTTCGAGGAGGAGATCGCGGCGGTACGGGCGGCCGATCCGGCGGCGGCCCGCGAGGACACCGCCCGCTCGCTGGCCTGCACGCCGGGCGCGCTCGCCTCGGAGCGGGGCCGGGCGTGGCTGGCGGACCCGGTGCGGATGGTGCGGGAGCTGGCGGACGCCCTTGAGGTGGCCTGGCGGGTCCTGGTGGAGCCGGAGTGGCCCCGGCTGCGGGCGCTGCTGGAGGCGGACGTGGCCTTCCACTCGCGCCGCCTCGCCGAGGTGGGGCTCGGCACGCTGCTGCCCGAGCTGGACGCGCGGCTGAGCTGGGACGGCCGCACGCTGACCCTGCCGGGCGGGGTGTACGAGCGGCGGCTCGGCGGGCGGGGCCTGGTGCTGATGCCGAGCGTGTTCTGCTGGCCGGACGTGGTCACCGGCTTCGACCCGCCGTGGCAGCCCACGCTCGTCTATCCGGCGCGCGGGGTCGGCGGCCTGTGGGCCGAGCCGGGCGCCCGGACCCCGGATGCGCTGGTACGCCTGCTGGGCCGGGGCCGCGCGGCGGTACTGGCCGCCCTGGACGACCCGGCCTCCACCACGGCCCTGGCCCACCGCCTGGACCTCGCCCCGTCCTCCGTCTCGTCCCACCTGACGGTCCTGCGCGCGAGCGGCCTGCTGACGTCCCGTCGGTACGGGCACCAAGTGCTGTACGAGCGCACGCCGTTGGGGATGGCCCTGGCGTCGGGGGGCTGACGGAGGACCGTCCGGCGACCGCCTAGACCAGCCACTCCCCGTCGCGCATCAGCGTCCGCCCGGGCATCTCGGAGACCGTTCCCCACGCCTGCAGCACGTGCGGGGTGACCTGGAAGAAGACGTACGAGGGGTGGTCCTCGCGGGGGTCCCAGCCGTCCTTGGCGGCGAAGGCGTCCCCGACCTCGGCGGGAAGCTCCTCGCGGGTCAGCGTGCGCGTGGTGCCGTGCATCAGGACCACGTCCCGGGTGTGGCCGAAGCTGAGCCGGACCCGGCCCGAGGAGCGCAGGTTGCGGCCGGTGGGGTTGGTGTCGCGGGTGGCCAGCCACACCGCCGCGCCGTCCCACCAGAAGGCCAGCGGAACGAGGCACGGCTCGCCGGTGGCGTCGGCCGTGGCGACCCATACGTCGTGGTCGCGCACGAGCCGTTCGAGCGCCTCATGCTTGCGCCGCTCGCGACTGCGGGGGCCCTTGGGACGAGAATCAACTGCCGTCATGCGGGGAGGTTATGGCGCGCGGCACTCCCGCCACATCGGGCGGCGGACCTACGTCGTGCGGCGGAGGTCCACCCCCTAGGAACCGAGGTGGCGTTCCACGGTCTCGACCTTCGAGGTGAGGCCGTCGGTGACGCCGGGGCGGATGTCGGCCTTGAGGACGAGCGAGACGCGGGGCGCGCGGGCCTCGACGGCGGCCACGGCGCGCTTGACGACGTCCATGACCTCGTCCCACTCGCCCTCGACGGAGGTGAACATGGCGTCGGTGCGGTTCGGCAGCCCGGACTCGCGGACCACGCGGACGGCGTCGGCGACGTACTCCCCCACGTCCTCGCCGACGCCGAGGGGCGTCACGGAGAAGGCGACGATCATGCGTTCACGGTTCCTTCCTCGCGGGCGCGGGCCGCGATCACGGCGCTCTCGGACTCCCGGCGCAGCTTGCGGTCGGCGAAGAAGCCGCCGGTGGGCAGGACCGAGAGGATGAAGTAGAGGGCGGCGGTGCCGAAGCTCCACTTGGTCCGGATCCAGGCGAACAGCCAGAAGAACAGGTACAGGACGAACAGCACGCCGTGGATCGAGCCCATCACGGGGACCCCGTTGAAGTCCGTGGTCCGCTTCAGCACCGAGCACAGCAGCAGGAGCAGGAAGGACACGGCCTCCGGCGCCGAGACCAGGCGGAGGCGGCGGAGGGCGGATGCGGTCTTGAGGTCCACGGGTCACCTTCGGGGGAACTTGGGCGGAGTGCGGGGGTGCGGGGGTGCGGCCGCTTCGCGACCGGCTCATGATCCGCTTTGTGAACGAAAGCACAAGCGTCCTCATTGTGGCAAACAATGCCCCTAGGGGTGTGCTCAGGGTCGTTCTCCACCCATGGGCCCTGTTCCCTCCACCCGGCCGGGGGCTACTTTTCACGGTGTGGCGATGTTCCGACTGCAGGGAAGCAAGGTCCTCGCCGTCGACGTGACCGGGGACGCCGTGAAGGCGAAGAACGGCTCGATGGTCGCGTACGACGGACAGATGGCCTTCAAGAAGCTGAGCGGCGGCGGTGAGGGGCTGCGCGGGATGGTGACGCGGCGCATCACCGGCGAGCAGATGACGGTGATGGAGGTGAGGGGACAGGGGACCTGCTGGTTCGCGGACCGGGCGTCCGAGATCAATCTCGTCGGCCTGCGCGGCGACACCTTGTACGTGGAGTCGAGCAACCTGCTGGCGACCGACGGCGGGCTGCGCACGGGCACCAGCTTCACCGGGCTGCGCGGCGCCTCGCAGGGCAACGGCCTGTTCACCACGACCGTGGAGGGCACCGGCCAAGCGGCGATCCTCTCCGACGGTCCCGCGGTGGTGCTCCGGGTCAGCCCGCAGTACCCGCTGACCGTCGATCCTGGCGCCTACATCGCGCACCAGGGGAACGTCCGGCAGTCCTTCCAGTCCGGCGTCACCTTCCGCACCCTCATGGGCGAGGGCGGCGGGGAGGCGTTCCAGATCCGCTTCGAGGGCGACGGGCTGGTCTATGTGCAGCCCAGCGAGCGGAACACGATCGCGGGGGATCTGTGAGATGAGCCTCAGGGAGATCAACTCCAAGATGGTCGAGGCCCGGGTGGCGCCGGGGCAGCGGCTGTTCAGCCAGCGCGGGGCGATGCTGGCGTACACCGGCGAGGTGTCCTTCACCCCGAACATGCAGAGCGGCCAGGGCGGGGTCATGTCGATGCTCGGGCGCCGGGTCGCCGGGGAGGCGGCTCCGCTGATGACGGTGGAGGGCAGCGGCACGGTCCTGTTCGGGCACGGCGGCCATCACGTCCATGTCATCACCCTCACCGGCGACACCCTGTACGTGGAGGCGGACCGGCTGCTCGCCTTCGAGGGCTCGCTCCGGCAGGGCACCATGTTCCTCGGCTCGCAGGGCGGGGTGATGGGCCTGGTGCGCGGCCAGGCGACCGGGCAGGGCCTGTTCACCACCACCCTCCAGGGACACGGCGCGGTCGCGGTGATGGCGCACGGCGGGGTCTTCGAGCTGCCGATCACCCCGCAGCGCCCGGTCCATGTGGACCCCCAGGCGTACGTCGCCCATCACGGCGAGGTGCGCAACAAGCTGTCCACCGCGCTGGGCTGGCGCGACATGATGGGCCGCGGCTCCGGCGAGGCGTTCCAGCTGGAGCTGAGCGGCAGCGGCACGGTGTACGTCCAGGCGTCGGAGGAGAAGCTGTGAGCGGTTACCCGAGCGCGGGCGGCCCGGCGGCCGGGCCGGTGGTCTTCGACCCGACGACGCTCCCCGTCGACGACAACGTGAACCCGTACACCTTCTGCGTGGAGCTGAAGGGCTCCCAGTGGTTCCTGCAGAAGGGGAAGATGATCGCCTACTACGGGTCGATCGACTTCAACGGCATCGGGCACGGCCGGCTGGACCGGCTGGTGCGGACCTCGTTCCATTCGCCACTGCACGCGAGCGACTGGGTGGTGGCGGAGGGCTCGGGCAAGATGCTCCTCGCCGACCGGGCCTTCGACGTGAATTCGTACGATCTGGATCAGGGCAACCTGACCGTTCGCGCGGGCAACTTGATCGCTTTTCAGCCAAGCTTGGCACTCAAACAGTCGATCGTGCCGGGGTTTCTGACGCTCATCGGAACCGGAAAGTTCGTCGCCGCCTCGAACGGCCCGGTGGTCTTCATGGAGCCGCCGATCCGGGTGGACCCCCAGGCCCTGGTCGGCTGGGCCGACTGCCCCTCCCCCTGCCATCACTACGACCACTCCTATCTCACCGGCGTGCTGGGCGGTCTACGTGCGATGACAGGGATCGGCGGGGCTTCCGGGGAGGAGCACCAGTTCGAGTTCACGGGTGCGGGGACGGTGCTGCTCCAGTCCAGCGAGACGCTGATGGCCGAGCAGCCGACGGGGGCTGTTCCGTCCGAGCCGGGGGTACCCGGAGGGGGCGCAGCAGGGCCGATGGGGCCCGGAACGGGGGCTTCCGGGGTACCGCGCCTTCCCGGACAGCTGGGAGACCTCCAGCGTCGCTTCGGGCTGTGAGCGGTAGTCTGCGGAGTGTGACGTCGAACGCGTGCGCACAGTCACATCACCCAGAGTAGTTCGCCATTCAACTTCTTAGGTAGACTTCATTCATGGAGACCGAGACGGCCACGCACTGGCTGACCGATGCGGAGCAGTGCGCCTGGCGCACCCACCTGGAGGTCAACAGGCTGTTGACGTACCAGCTCGAAAAGGATCTACAGCCGTTCGGCCTGACGATGAACGACTACGAGATCCTCGTCAATCTGTCCGAGTCGGACGACATGCGGATGCGGATGAGCGACCTGGCGGGCGCCACCATGCAGTCCAAGAGTCGCCTCTCGCACCAGATCACGCGCATGGAGAACGCGGACCTGGTCCGCCGGGAGAACTGCGAGTCGGACCGGCGCGGACTCTTCGCCGTCCTGACCGAGCACGGGCTGGAGACGATGCGGAAGGTCGCCCCGCACCACGTGGCGTCCGTCCGCCGCCACTTCATCGACCTCCTCTCCCCCGACGCCCTCCAGGACCTCGACAAGTCCCTCAAGCCCATCGCGGAGCACCTCCGCGACCAACGCGGCCGCCCGTAGCCGCCCTGCGGGCCCGCGGCGATCCCGCGCGCCCGCTCATCCGGTCACAGGAAAGCGCCCCGTCCACCCGACGCGCCGTATCCGGCGCGCGGGAGGGCGGGGCGCTCCGCTGTCCTGCGCGGGCCGCGCAGCGGCGGGCCTCGGCCAGCGTCCTCAGCCCTGGGTGAGCCCCTCGACCAGTTCGTCCGCCGCGCGGTACGGGTCCAGGTCGCCGGTGACGATGCGGTCGGCCAGGGCGGAGAGGCGGCGGTCGCCGTGCAGGTCGCCGATGCGTTCGCGGAGGGTGGTGACCGCGATGGTCTCGACCTCGCGGGCCGCGCGGGCGCGGCGGCGTTCGGCGAGGACGGCGTGCTCCTCCATCCAGGCGCGGTGCTTCTCCAGGGCCTCCACGACCTCGTCGATGCCCTCGGCGCGGGCGGCGACCGTCTTGACGATCGGGGGGCGCCAGTCGCCGGGACCTCGGGCCTCGCCGAGGCCCAGCATGTGGTTCAGCTCGCGGGCGGTGGCGTCGGCGCCGTCCCGGTCCGCCTTGTTGACGACGTAGACGTCGCCGATCTCCAGGATTCCGGCCTTCGCCGCCTGGATGCCGTCGCCCATGCCCGGCGCCAGCAGCACCACGCTGGTGTCGGCCTGGGAGGCGATCTCCACCTCCGACTGGCCGACGCCGACCGTCTCGACCAGGATCACGTCGCAGCCGGCCGCGTCCAGCACCCGGATCGCCTGCGGGGCGGCCCAGGCGAGCCCGCCCAGGTGGCCGCGGGTGGCCATGGAGCGGATGTAGACGCCGGGGTCGGAGGCGTGGTCGGACATCCGCACCCGGTCGCCGAGCAGCGCGCCCCCGGAGAACGGTGACGACGGGTCGACGGCGAGCACGCCGACCCGCTTGCCCTGCTTGCGGTACGCGGTGACCAGCGCGGAGGTGGAGGTGGACTTGCCGACGCCGGGCGAGCCGGTCAGACCGACCACGTACGCGTTGCCGGTCAGCGGGGCCAGGGCCGCCATCACCTCCCGGAGCTGCGGGGACGCCCCCTCGACCAGGGAGATCAGCCGGGCCACGGCCCGGGGCCGGCCTTCCCTGGCCTCGGCCACCAGAGAGGAGACGTCCCGCATCAAACTGCTCCGTTCACTCGCGCGCACACAGCCGGAAAAGACGATCTAGCCCTTGGGTACCCGCACGATCAGCGCGTCACCCTGGCCGCCGCCACCGCACAGCGCGGCCGCGCCCACACCGCCGCCACGGCGCTTCAGCTCCAGCGCCAGGTGCAGCACCAGCCGGGCGCCGGACATGCCGATCGGGTGACCGAGGGCGATGGCGCCGCCGTTGACGTTCACCTTTTCCGTGGACACCCCGAGGTCGCTCATTGACTGCACGGCGACCGCCGCGAACGCCTCGTTGATCTCGATGAGATCGAGGTCGGAGACGGTCAGCCCCTCCTTGCCCAGCGCGTGCTGGATGGCGTTGGAGGGCTGCGACTGCAGCGAGTTGTCGGGACCGGCGACATTGCCGTGCGCGCCGATCTCCGCCAGCCACTCCAGACCGAGCTCCTCGGCCTTCGCCTTGCTCATCACGACCACCGCGGCGGCGCCGTCGGAGATCTGCGAGGCGGACCCGGCGGTGATGGTGCCGTCCTTGGCGAAGGCGGGACGCAGGCGGCCGAGCGACTCGGCGGTGGTGTCCCCGCGGATGCCCTCGTCCTTGCTGAACAGCACCGGGTCGCCCTTGCGCTGCGGGATCTCCACCGGGGTGATCTCGGCCTCGAACAGGCCGTTCTTCTGCGCGGCGGCGGCCCGCTGGTGGGACAGCGCGGCGATCTCGTCCTGCGCGGCCCGGCCGATGCCGAGGCGGGTGTTGTGCTTCTCGGTGGACTCGCCCATGGCGATGTTCTCGAAGGAGTCGGTCAGCCCGTCGTGGGCCATCGAGTCCAGCATCTCGATCGCGCCGTACTTGAAGCCCTCGCGGGACTTCGGCAGCAGGTGCGGGGCGTTGGTCATGGACTCCTGGCCGCCCGCGACCACGATGTCGAACTCACCCGCGCGGATGAGCTGGTCGGCCAGCGCGATCGCGTCCAGGCCGGAGAGGCAGACCTTGTTGACGGTGAGCGCCGGGACGTTCATCGGGATACCGGCCTTGACCGCCGCCTGGCGGGCCGGGATCTGACCGGCACCCGCCTGGAGCACCTGGCCCATGATCACGTACTGGACCTGGTCGCCGCTGATCCCGGCGCGGTCGAGGGCCGCCTTGATGGCGAAACCGCCCAGGTCGGCACCCGAGAAGGACTTCAGCGAACCGAGCAACCGTCCCATGGGCGTCCGAGCGCCCGCGACGATCACTGAGGTGGTCGTTCCAGAAGACATGAGCTGCGATCCCCTTACCGGCCTGCACAGCCGAGGAGTGAACGAGGGTTTACTTCGAATGTACTGACCGTCACCGGAGCCCGTCACCGCTCTTACGGTGTGATCGCGCGCACGTTGCGTAACCACCTCCGGGGCGCTGCACTGAAACCATGCTGACGCGAATCGACCACATCGGGATCGCCTGCCACGACCTCGACACCACCGTCGAGTTCTACCGGACGACCTACGGCTTCGAGGTGTTCCACACCGAGGTCAACGAGGAGCAGGGCGTGCGCGAGGCCATGCTCAAGATCAACGAGACCTCGGACGGCGGCGCCTCCTACCTCCAGCTGCTGGAGCCGACGCGGGAGGACTCCGCGGTCGGCAAGTGGCTGGCCAAGAACGGCGAGGGCGTCCACCACATCGCCTTCGGCACGGCGGACGTGGACGCGGACGCCGCGGACATCCGCGACAAGGGCGTACGCGTGCTGTACGACGAGCCCCGCATCGGTTCCATGGGGTCCCGGATCACCTTCCTGCACCCCAAGGATTGCCATGGAGTCCTGACAGAACTGGTCACATCGGCGGCAGTTGAGTCACCTGAGCACTGACTCTCGTACATAAGGGCCGGTAGGGTTGGGGGCGGTCGTCCCCGAACACGGGGGACGACCGATGCCGGGGTCCGGGTTTCGGGGGACGAGCGTCGGGGCACCAGCCCGTGCTCCGCCGTTGATCTGACACCATTCCCCGGAGGGCCCCGTCCGGCGGATGGACGGTGCTCGTCGGAGAAATTCACCAGGGGACGGATGGGACCGCGCAGTGCGGGGCTACGAGAGCCAGGAGCGAGAGCCGGCGGCTGACGTCGACCACCTCTCTCGGTTCGAGGCCGAGATGAAGCGGCTGAAGACCGAGCGGGAAAAGGCGATCCAGCACGCCGAGGACCTCGGCTACCAGGTCGAGGTGCTGCGCGCCAAGCTGCACGAGGCGCGCCGCACCCTGATGACCCGTCCCGCCTACGACGGCGGCGACATCGGCTATCAGGCCGAGCAGTTGCTCCGCAACGCCCAGGTGCAGGCCGACCAGTTGCGGCAGGACGCCGAACGTGAGCTGAGCCAGGCCCGCGCGCAGACCCAGCGCATCCTCCAGGAGCACGCCGAGCACTCCGCCCGGCTCCAGGCGGAGCTGCACCAGGAGGCGGTCACCCGCCGCCAGCAGCTCGACCAGGAGCTGGCCGAGCGCCGCCAGACCGTCGAGTCCCACGTCAACGAGAACGTGGCCTGGGCCGAGCAGCTGCGTGCCCGCACCGAACAGCAGGCCCGTCGGCTGCTGGACGAGTCGCGCGCCGAGGCCGAGCAGGCCATGGCCGCCGCCCGTACCGAGGCCGAGCGGCTGACCCATGAGGCCCGCGAGCGGCTGCGCACCGACGCGGAGTCGGCCCGCGGCGAGGCCGAGCAGATCCTGCGCCGCGCCCGCACCGACGCCGAGCGGCTGCTGAACGCCGCCTCCTCCCAGGCCCAGGAGGCAACCGACCACGCCGAGCAGCTCCGTACGTCCACCGCCAGCGAGTCGGACGCCGCGCGCCGCCAGGCCGCCGAGCTGAGCCGGAGCGCCGAGGAGCGGATGGCGGAGGCCGAGCGCTCGCTGCGCGGTGCCCGGTCCGAGGCGGAGAAGCTGGTCGCCGAGGCCAAGGAGGCCGCCGCCAAGGCGCTGTCCAACGCCGAGGCCGCCAACGAGACCCGGACCCGGACCGCCAAGGAGCAGGTCGCCCGGCTGGTCAGCGAGGCCACCAAGGAGGCCGAGGCCACCAAGGCGGACGCCGAGCAGCAGGTCGCGGACGCCCGCGCGGAGGCGGAGAAGATCCTCGCGGAGGCCGGGGAGAACGCCCGCAGCGCCACCGCCGAGGAGACGGCCAGCCAGCTGTCGAAGGCGGCGCGGACCGCCGAGGAGGTCCTGAACAAGGCCGCCGAGGACGCCCGCAAGACCACCAAGGCCGCCACCGAGGAGGCCGAGCGCATCCGCTCGGAGGCCGAGGCGGAGGCGGACCGGCTGCGCGCCGAGGCCCACGACATCGCCGAGGGGCTCAAGGGCACGGCGAAGGACGACACCAAGGAGTACCGCGCCAAGACGGTCGAGCTGCAGGAGGAGGCCCGTCGGCTGCGCGGCGAGGCCGAGCAGCTGCGCGCCGACGCGGTCACCGAGGGCGACTCCATCCGCGCCGAGGCCCGCCGGGAGGCGGTCACCCAGATCGAGGAGGCGGCGAAGTCCGCCGAGGAACTCCTCGCCAAGGCCAAGGCGGACGCGGACGAGCTGCGCAAGACCGCCACCACCGACAGCGAGAAGGTCCGCACCGAGGCCATCGAGCGGGCGACCTCGCTGCGCAGGCAGGCCGAGGAGACCCTGGAGCGCACCCGCAAGGAGGCCGAGCGGCTCAAGGCCGAGGCCGAGGAGCGGGCCGAGACGGTCGGGGCGGACGCCGAGAAGGCCGCCCGCGAGCTGCGCGAGGAGGCCGAGAAGGCCGCCGAGGCGCGCCGCGAGGAGGCCGCCGGTGAGCTGACCCGGCTGCAGACCGAGACGCAGGAGCGGCTGGACTCGGCGGAGCAGTCGCTCACCGAGGCCCGCGAGGAGGCGTCCCGTATCCGGCGCGAGGCCGGTGAGGAGTCCGAGCGGCTGCGCGCGGAGGCCGCCGAGCGCATCCGTACGCTCCAGCAGCAGGCCGAGACCGAGGCCGAGCGGCTGCGGGACGAGGCCGCCGCGGACGCGTCCGCCTCGCGTGCCGAGGGCGAGTCGGTGGCCGTACGGCTGCGGTCCGAGGCCGCGGCCGAGGCCGAGCGGCTCAAGGCCGAGGCGCAGGACACCGCCGACCGGGTGCGCGCGGAGGCGCAGGCCGCCGCCGAGCGGCTCGGCACGGAGGCGTCCGAGACGCTGGCCGCCGCCCAGGAGGAGGCCGCCCGGCGCCGCCGCGAGGCGGAGGAACTGCTCGGTGCCGCCCGCGAGGAGGCGGACCAGGAGCGCGAGCGGGCCCGCGAGCAGAGCGAGGAGCTGCTGGCCTCGGCGCGCACCCGGGTGGAGGAGGCGCAGGCCGAGGCGGTCCGGCTGGTCGAGGAGGCGGACCGGCGGGCCACCGAGATGGTGTCCGCCGCCGAGACGCACGCGGCGCAGGTGCGGGACTCCGTCAGCGGGCTGCAGGAGCAGGCGCAGGAGGAGATCGCCGGCTTGCGTTCGGCCGCCGAGCACGCGGCGGACCGTACCCGTCGGGAGGCCGAGGAGGAGGCGGACCGGGTCCGCACCGACGCCTACGCGGAGCGGGAGCGGGCGAGCGAGGACGCGGCGCGGCTGCGCCGGGAGGCGAACGAGGAGTCGGAGGCGGCGCGGGGGCTCGCGGAGCACACGGTCGCCGAGGCGGCCGAGGAGTCGGAGCGGCTCCGCTCGGACGCGTCCGAGTACGCGCAGCGGGTGCGTACCGAGGCGTCGGACAAGCTGGCGGAGGCCGATCAGGCCGCGTCGCGGACCCGGGCGGACGCCCGCGAGGACGCCAACCGCATCCGGTCGGACGCGGCGACGCAGGCCGACACCCTGATCACCGAGGCGCGTTCCGAGGCGGAGCGGCTGCAGACCGAGACGGTCGCGGAGGCGGACCGGGTCCGCGCCGAAGCGGTGGCGAACGCCGAGCAGTTGATCGCGGACGCGACCGACGACGCGGAGCGGCTGCGGGCCGAGGCGGCGGAGACGGTCGGTTCGGCGCAGCGGCACGCGGAGCGGATGCGCGCCGAGGCCGACCAGGCCAGGTCGGAGGCGGAGGCGGAGGCCGAGCGGCTCACCAACTCCGCGCGTGAGGAGTCCGAGCGGACGCTGGACGAGGCGCGCGGCGAGGCCAACAAGCGGCGTTCGGAGGCGGCCGAGCAGGTCGACACCCTCATCTCGGAGACGGCCGCCGAGGCGGACAAGCTGCTCGCGGAGGCGCGGCAGCAGGCGCAGCAGGCCACCGCGGACGCGGAGGGCCAGGCCGACTCGATGGTGGGCGCGGCCCGCACCGAGGCCGAGCGGATCGTGTCCGCGGCGACGGTGGAGGGCAACTCCCGTGTGGAGAAGGCCCGTACGGACGCCGACGAGCTGCTGGTCGGGGCGCGCCGGGACGCGACCGCGATCCGGGAGCGGGCGGAGGAGCTGCGCGAGCGGGTCACCTCGGAGATCGAGGAGCTGCACGAGCGGGCCCGCCGGGAGGCGGCCGAGACGATGAAGTCGACCGGCGACCGCTGCGACACGCTGATCAAGGCGGCCGAGGAGCAGCTGTCCACGGCGCAGACGAAGGCGAAGGAGCTGGTGTCGGAGGCCAGTTCCGAGGCGGGCAAGGTGCGGATCGCCGCCGTGAAGAAGGCGGAGGGTCTGCTCAAGGAGGCCGAGCAGAAGAAGACCAGGCTCGTGAAGGAGGCCGAGGACCTGAAGGCCGAGGCGATCCACGAGGCCCGGCGCACGGTCGAGGAGGGCAAGCGGGAGCTGGAGATCCTGGTGCGCCGCCGCGAGGACATCAACACCGAGATCTCGCGGGTCCAGGACGTGTTGGAGGCGCTGGAGTCCTTCGAGGGCCCGGCGGGCAAGGACGGCGGTGTCAAGGCGGGGGCCACGGTAGGGCCGCCCCGGTCGGGTGGCAAGAGCACCGACGGTTAGGACGGAGCATGGCAAGTTTTCGGGGGGTCAGCCACCCGAAAGAGGTGTCATTCTCCAGACCAAACACGTATCCGCTCGATGACACACCGCTTCGGCGCCTAGGATTCCCTCTATCACCTCACCGGTCTCATTCGACAGGAACCCCATGAGCGACACTTCCCCCTACGGCTTCGAGCTAGTGCGGCGTGGATACGACCGCGCTCAGGTGGACGAACGCATCTCCAAGCTCGTCTCCGACCGTGACAGCGCGCTCTCCCGGATCACCGCTCTGGAGAAGCGCATCGAGGAGCTCCACCTCGAGACGCAGAACGCCCAGGCCCAGATCACCGACGCCGAGCCGTCGTACGCGGGTCTCGGCGCGCGGGTCGAGAAGATCCTGCGCCTTGCCGAGGAGGAGGCGAAGGATCTGCGCGAGGAGGCGCGGCGCGCTTCCGAACAGCACCGCGATCTGGCCGAGTCGGCCGCCCAGCAGGTCCGCAACGACGCCGAGGCGTTCGCCGCCGAGCGCAAGGCGAAGTCCGAGGACGAGGGCGTCCGGATCGTCGAGAAGGCCAAGGGCGAGGCGTCCCAGCTGCGGGCCGACGCGCAGAAGGACGCGCAGTCCAAGCGTGAGGAGGCCGCCGCCGAGTTCGAGACGACCCGCGCCAAGGCCGCGCAGGCCGCCGCCGACTTCGAGACGAACCTCGCCAAGCGGCGCGAGCAGTCCGAGCGGGACCTGGCGTCGCGTCAGCAGAAGGCGGAGAAGCGGCTCGCGGAGATCGAGCACCGCGCCGAGCAGCTGCGCCTGGAGGCGGAGAAGCTGCGCACCGACGCCGACCGCCGTGCGCGGCAGACGGTGGAGACGGCGCAGCGTCAGGCCGAGGACATCGTGGCGGACGCCAACGCCAAGGCGGACCGCATCCGTTCGGAGTCGGAGCGGGAGCTGGCGGCGCTGACCAACCGCCGCGACAGCATCAACGCCCAGCTGACCAACGTCCGCGAGATGCTCGCCACCCTGACGGGTGCCGCGGTCGCCGCCGCCAGCTCTCCGGTGGAGGACGAGTCGGTCGCGCGCGGTGTGCCGGCGCAGCAGACCCGGTAACGCTCGGGCGCGAACCCGCTGAGCGCGGGCGAAGCCCTCTGCCGCCGGTGCGGCAGGGGGCTTCGGCCGCTCTCGACGGTTGCTCGACAGTGATCGGACACGCACTGTGAGCCTTTGGCTTTACTTTCTCTTGAGCGGAACCGGGTCGGCCCCGATATCCTCCTAACCCTTACGGGGGGCACGCGCCCCGCTGTCCTGAATCGTCCGATGGGTGCGGAGCATGATCGAGGCTGTTGGCCTGACCAAGCGGTACGGCGACAAGACCGCCGTGCACGACCTCTCCTTCCAGGTGCGTCCCGGCGCGGTGACCGGCTTCCTCGGGCCCAACGGCTCCGGCAAGTCGACGACCATGCGGATGATCCTCGGGCTGGACAACCCCACCTCCGGCTCGGTGACCATCGGCGGCTTCCCGTACCGCAAGCTGCCCAACGCCCCGCGTCAGGTCGGCGCGCTGCTGGACGCCAAGGCGGTGCACGGCGGCCGGTCGGCCCGTAACCATCTGCTGAGTCTCGCCCAGCTCTCCGGCATCCCGGCCCGCCGGGTGGACGAGGTGCTCGGTGTCGTGGGTCTCCAGGAGGTGGCGCGGAGGCGTTCCAAGGGCTTCTCCCTCGGCATGGGCCAGCGCCTCGGCATCGCCGCCGCCCTGCTGGGCGACCCGCAGGTGCTGCTGTTCGACGAGCCGGTCAACGGCCTCGACCCGGAGGGCATCCTCTGGGTCCGCAATCTGATGAAGGCGCTCGCGGCGGAGGGCCGTACGGTCTTCGTCTCCTCGCATCTGATGAGCGAGATGGCGCTGACCGCCGACCACCTCATCGTGATCGGGCGCGGTCAGCTGCTCGCCGACATGAGCGTGACCGACTTCATCTCGGCCAACTCCGCCGACTTCGCGCGTGTGCGCACCCCGGACACCGAGCCGCAGCAGCGGGAGAAGCTGACCTCGGCGCTGACCGAGGCGGGCGGCCATGTGCTGCCCGAGCTGGACGGCGCGCTCCGGGTGACCGGGCTGCCCCTCCCCCGTATCAGCGACCTCGCGCACGAGGCGGACGTACGGCTGTGGGAGCTGTCGCCGCACCAGGCGTCGCTGGAGGAGGCGTACATGCGGATGACGCAGGGCGCCGTCGACTACCGCTCCACCGTGGACCAGCGCTCGGGGCTCCAGCAGCCGCTGCCGCCCGGGGTGCAGCCGCCGATGCCGGTGCCGGGCCAGGGCCAGCCGGGCTGGTACGCCCCGCCGCCGCCCCAGCCGGGCTCCCCGTACGCGCCGCCCGAGCCCGCCGCTCCCGGCCCGGAGACGCCGAACCCGTACGCCGCGCCCGCCGAACCGACGAAGCCCGAGGACTCCCGATGAGCACCCAGCAGCCCCCGATGCCCGAGGCGTCCGCCGTCGCGTCCGGTGGTTCCCACTCCGGCTACAGCTCACCGATCCCGGTCACGCCCACGCATCTGGGGCACGCGCTGGCCTCGGAGTGGACGAAGATGAAGTCGGTGCGCTCCACGGTGTGGACGCTGGGCGTGTTCGTGCTGCTGGTGGTCGGCATCGGCCTGCTGGCCGCGGTCGCGGTCCGGGGCGCCGGCGAGCTGGACCGCCAGAACCCGCTGACCCTCGGCTTCTTCGGGCTGCTGCTCGGCATGATGTGCGTGATGACGCTGGGCGTGCTGACCACGGCGTCCGAGTACGGCACGGGCATGATCCGTACGACGATGACGGCGTGCCCGAGCCGGGGCCGGGTGCTGGCGGCCAAGTCGATCGTGTTCTTCGTGGTCGCCTTCGTGGTGACGCTGGCGACGGTGTCCCTGGTGGCGCTGATCCAGACCTCGATGCTCCAGAGCAGCGGCACCCGGACCCCGACCGGCGGGGAATGGCTGAAGGCGACGCTCGGCATCAGCCTCTACATCGCGCTGCTCGGCCTGCTGTCCCTGCTGGTCGGCTCGATGATCCGGCACTCGGCGGGCGCCATCACCATCATGATCGGCGCGGTGCTGGCCCCGCTGGTGATCGCGCTGTTCATGAACGCGAACTCGCTGGAGAAGGTGCAGCAGGCGCTGCTGGAGTACTCGATCCCGAGCCAGATGGGCGTGTTCTACGACAACACCCTCAGCCACTCCGGGCCCTCGGGCTGGGAGCCGCTGTGGATCATGCTGGGGGTGACGGCGGCGGCGTTCGCCGGGGCGTACGCGCTGCTGCAGAGCCGGGACGTGTGACCCCGCGCCCCTTCTAGAACCTGGGCCAGTTTCCGGACCGTCGTACCCGTGTGGTGCGGCGGTCCCGTGCGTTCCAGCACGCCTTGTGCCAGTGCCGCCGGTCGTCGACGCCCATGTGGTCCGGCCAGGCCACCACGTGCGGGACGCCGGAGGGGATCACCTGGTCGCAGCCGGGGCAGCGGTAGGTCTTGCCGTCGGCGCTCGCCCCGGCGACATGGCGGACGTTCCACTCCTCGCCCTGCCAGCTCTCGGTGGACTGCCAGCCGCCGTACCGGCCCGACCGGTCGTCCTCGGCACCTCGGCCGGACGAGTCTGCCGCCTTCGGTCGGTTGCGACGCGGGGACACAGGACACCTCTCGGGGCTATACAGGAAGCACGGGCCGCGTCCAGCCTACGCGGCACCGGCCGGGGGTACGCGTAGGTCACCAACCCGTACAAGTCCCCTTACAGGCCGATCCATTCCAGCAGAGAAGCGACCATTCTGCAGACAATCCGCAAATCCCTCCACCAAGCCGTGTCCTGGGCACGTGTCATGTGGTTATGCCGGTCGGGGCAGCTCCCGGTCGGAGCCAAGGAAGCGGGAAATGCGATGCGCGTAGGAAGTTTTGTGCTGGCGGGGCGGTATCCGGGCCAGGGCGACGGCGAGGCCCTGCACCGGGCGGTGCGCTCGGCGGAGGTGGCCGACGAGGCCGGTCTGGACACGGTGTGGCTCGCCGAGCACCACTTCGTGCCGTACGGCACCTGCCCGTCGGCCGTCACCCTGGCCGCCCTCCTGCTGGGCCGCACCCGCCGCGTCCGGGTGGGCACCGCCGTCAGCGTGCTGCCCGGCGTCCACCCGGTGGCCCTCGGCGAGCAGGCCGCGCTGCTGCACATCACGAGCGGCGGCCGGTTCACCCTGGGCGTGGGCCGGGGCGGCCCCTGGGTGGACCTGGAGGTGTTCGGCGCCGGACTCGGGGCGTACGAGCACGGCTTCCCGGAGTCGCTGGACCTGCTGCTGCGCTGGCTGCGCGAGCCGTCGGTCGGCGCCTCGGGCGAGCGGTACGCCTTCCGCGAGGTGCCGGTGGTGCCGCGCCCGGCAGACGCGCTGACCGAGGCGCCGGGGCCCGAGGTGGTGGTGGCGTGCACCTCACCGGGCAGCGTGCGTCTGGCGGCGGAGCGCGGGCTGCCGATGCTGCTGGGCATGCACTCCGGGGACGAGGAGAAGGCCGAGATGGTCGCCCTGTGGCGGCGCCACGCGCGCGCGTCGGGCCGTACGCCCGAGGAGATCGCGGCCGCGGGACATGTCTCGGCCGGGGTCTGCCAGCTCGCGGACAGCCGCTCCGACGCCGTCGAGACGCTGCTGAAGGCGATGCCAGGCTGGCTGAAACAGGGCCTGGAGGCCCATGTGACGGTGGACGGCCGGGCGCGCGCGATGCGCGACCCGTACGCCTACACCGAACTGCTCTGCGGGCTGCACCCGGTGGGCACGCCCCGGCTGGCCGCCGACCGGCTCGCGGCCACCGCGGAACGCACCGGGATCTCCCGCTTCGCCCTGCTGGTCGAGGGCTCGGGCGATCTGGACGCGACCGAGCAGAACGTGCGGCGCCTGGGCGCCGAGGTACTGCCGCGGCTGCGCTGACCGCCACCGGCTCCCGGCCGCCGGGAGAGCTTGTCGGCGGCTCATGGAGCCGGTGTCGCGCGTGTACGTCAGCAGTCCCGCAGCTCCGGGGACTGGTTGAGCAGCTGGGCGCGCACCGAGGTGAAGCGGGCCAGCCTCTCGTCCACCGCGGAGTCCAGCGGGAACACCGCCACCCGGTGGCAGTTCTGGAAGGCCAGGCGTACGCCGAAGTGGCGCTGGAGCGCACCGCGTATGGCGTCACTGGCGAGCGCGCGCAGCAGCTGGCCGCGCGCCTGCTCGTCCGGCGGGGGCGTCTGGTTGTCGGCGAAGGGTCCGCCGTCCACCTTCAGCTGGGCCACCAGGGAGCTGATCATCTCCCACGCAAAGGGCAGGGAGGTCCGGACGCAGTCGACGAATTCTGCTTCGTCGACCTCGCCTCGCTCGGCCTGTTCGAGTAGGGCCGGTGAGACGTCGAGCGACATGGGTTCTCCTCTCGCACCCCCGACGGACAGGGGTTGCCGGACAGAAAGAGAAGCACGCGACACCGGACACGCTCCGCACCCCCACCGCGGCCTCCCTTGTCCTACGGTAGGCAACCGTCGGTGACCACACCAGCAGAATGCGTATATGGAACGGTCGTCCTGCGGTCACAATCGGCCAGGGATGAACAAGAGTTTCCAGGGACAATTGGGGTGGCCCACTGGACGGCAGTGGCGGCGGGCATGGGGTGAGGTGCGGGCGAATCGCGCGCACGGGTGCGCGTCGAGTAGCGTTGCCGACCATGCGTCTCGTCATTGCCCGGTGCTCGGTCGACTACGCCGGCCGGCTCACCGCCCACCTGCCCTCGGCTCCCCGCCTGATCCTGGTCAAGGCGGACGGCAGCGTCTCCATCCACGCGGACGACCGGGCCTACAAGCCCCTCAACTGGATGTCGCCGCCCTGCACCCTGAAGGAGGGCACGGGTGACGAGGCGGGGGTGTGGACCGTCATCAACAAAGCGGGCGAGAAACTGATCATCACGATGGAGGAAGTCCTCCACGACTCGTCCCACGAGCTGGGTGTGGACCCCGGTCTGATCAAGGACGGCGTGGAAGCGCACCTCCAGGAGCTGCTCGCCGACCGCATCGAGACGCTGGGCGAGGGCTACACGCTCATCCGCCGCGAGTACATGACGGCGATCGGCCCCGTCGACATCCTGTGCCGGGACGCGAACGGCGGCACCGTCGCCGTCGAGATCAAGCGGCGCGGTGAGATCGACGGCGTGGAGCAGCTCACCCGTTATCTGGAGCTGCTCAACCGCGATCCGCATCTCGCCCCGGTGCGCGGGGTGTTCGCGGCCCAGGAGATCAAGCCGCAGGCCCGCGTGCTGGCCACGGACCGGGGCATCGGCTGCCAGGTCCTCGACTACAACGCCATGCGCGGCATCGAGGACGACAAGCTCCGCCTGTTCTGAGCCCCGGCCCGCCGGGCCGTCACATCACCGGGGGCTCGGTGCTCGCGCTCTCCGTGGCCTCGCCGGACGCGGACGCGGTGGCGCTCTCGGCGGGACCGCTGGCCGAGGTCGAGGTCGTCGGGGGCGTGGTGGGATCGTCCGGGGGCGTCGTCTCCGGGCCGGTCGGCTCCTCCGTGGTCGGCTGGTCGGTGGGGTCGCTGGTGGACGGCGTGGGCTCGCCGGTCGTGGTCGGCCTGCCCGTCGGCCGGGTGGGCCTGCCGTGCGTCGGCTCGGGGCTCGTCTCGCCGCCGGGGTCGGGCGTGCCCGTCGGGTCGGCGCCCGGGGTCCCGTCGGTGGCGGACGGCTCGGGGCCGTCCGAGGCGCCGGGGCTGCCGCTCGCGCCGGGGATGACGGGGTGGCTGGTGGCGGCGCGGGCGGGTGCCGGTTCGTCCTTCTTCGGTACGGCGCCCAGCGTGCCGTCGTCCAGGTCCTGGGTCGCCGACGGGTTGGAGCCGACGTTGGTCGCCGGGTCGCGTCCGGCGCCCTCGTCGGAGGTCATGCCGAGGGTGACGACGGTGCCGAGCACGGCGACCAGCAGCGCGCCGGACCCGGCGGCCACCAGGTTGCGCCGGGCCATGGCCCGCACCCCGCTCCGCTCCCCCGCCGCCGCTGGCCGGGGGGTGACGACGGGCTCCTGCCCGTAGCCGTACGACGGGGTGAACGCGGCCGGGGCCGGGGCGAGCGGTGCCGTCCGGGTCGCCGGGGGCTCCTCGGCCATCAGCGCGGCGAGGCCCGGCAGGTCGCCGGTGCGGTCCGCGACCAGGGCGAGGGCGCGACGGCCCGCGACGGTGCCCCGCTTGTCCGAGAGCGCGGTCCGCAGCCCGTGCGACGCCTCCAGTTCGGAGCGCGCCCGGTCCAGCTGGCCGTCGACGAGGGCGAGGATGCCCAGCTCGTGGTGGAAGTAGGCGCGTTCGGCGACGTCCTGGGCGAGGCGGGCGGCCTCCGACCCGGCGTGCAGGGCCTGTTCCCACGCCGTCCAGTGCAGTCCGGCGGCGAACGCGGCCGAGGCGGCGTGGGCGAGCAGCACGGCGCACGCCTCCTCGCCCTCGGCGGCCGGTTCGGTGCCGGGGACGACGGTCTCGAGCGCGGCCAGTACCGCGGCGGCCTCGGCGCACACCCGCTCGGGGGCGACGGAGGGGTGGGCGGCCCACCAGGCGTAGTGCCGGGCGGCGGTGAGGGCCTGGGCGGGGGCGTCCTCGTCGTATCCGGCGGCCTCCAGCTGGGCGCGGACCCCGGCCGCGAGGCGGTAGCGGGGTCCGGCCGGGGAGACCAGTCCGCAGCCGAGGAGTTCGCCGAGCGCGGCGTCGGCGTGGGTGTCGCCGACCAGGGCGGGCAGGTGCGCGGGGTGCGGCAGCTCGCCGTCGAGGGCGACCGCGACGCGCAGGGCGGCGCGGGCGGAGACGCTGAGCCGGGAGGCGAGCAGCGGGGCGGGTGCGGCGGCCTCCGCGAGCGAGGGCAGCGGCACCTCCTCGGCCTCCTCGTCCCGCAGCGGCAGGTCGAGCACGGCGTCGGCGGGGGCGCGTACGTCCTCGAAGACGCCGTACTCGTCCACCACGCCGCCGCTGGCGCGGAGTTGCTCGCGCTGGCGGAGCAGGGCACCGGCCTGGACGAAGCGCAGCGGCAGGCCCTCGGACTCGAACCAGAGGTCTCCGGCCCAGACGGCCTCCTCCTCGGTGAGGTCGCGGCCCACCGAGCGCTCCAGGATCCGCACCCCGGCCGCGCGGTCGAGTCCGGGGAGGTCCACGTCCTCGACGTCACTGGCGGCGGCGGGGGCGGCGACGTCCGGGGTGGCGGCGAGGAGGAAGGCGCATTCGGGGGCGGCTTCGAGCAGTCCGGTGAGGGCGGCGCCGCCGAACTCCAGGTCGTCCACGAGGACGACGGCACCGATCTCCTTCGCCGCGTCCCGCAGTTCGTCCGGCTGGAGGCGGTGGCGGGGGGCGTCGTGGACGGTGTGGAAGAGGTCGCGCAGCAGGTCGTCGGGGGTGCGGTGGAGGCCGTCGAGCCGGACCACGCCGTCGGGGGCGAGGTCGGCGCAGTCCTCGGCGACGAGGTCGAGCAGGGCGGTGCGGCCGGAGCCGCCGGGGCCGGTGAGGCGGACGGTGCGGCCGCGGGTGAGCAGCCGGACCAGCCGCTCGCGTATCTCCTGACGCTCCAGCAGTTCGGCCTCGGGCAGCCGGGTTCCGGGCGGGGCGGGCGGCAGGGCGGCCCGCTCGTACTCGGCGCGGGCGGTGGGGGTGCGCTTGGCGGGGGCGTCCGGCCGCTGGTGCGGCGGGCAGGGCTCTATCTCGCTGCCGTCGACGGGGTTGACGGTCAGCAGGAAGTCACCGCAGACGAGCCGGGTGGTGCGGGCGGGCACGGGACCGCCCGGGGCGAAGTCGGCGGTGAGGGGGTCCCGCGGCGGACGGCGGCTCGGTGCCTGACCGTGGTCCTCGGTTCCCGGAAGTATCGGGTCCATGGGTTCAAAGCCCCCAAAAGCGTCGTGTGCCGATCTCGGCCCCTCCCGGCCTGCCGCACATCGCGCTGTCGCTTCTGGTCCGGGCCCGCTCGCGGATTCACGAGGCGGCGGGCGACCGAACCCTAAACCGTCGGCCGGTGTCCCCGACAGAGCGGGGTGCCGGACGGCCCGAGAGATCCGGGAGATCACCTTCCGGTGCGGAATGTGTGCGACGGGCGGTTCAGGACGACTTGGAGCCTGCCCCGCCGCCGGGCCCTCACACGCGCGGCAGCGACTCCACGCCGACGCCGCCCTCGATGGCGAGGATACGGTGCAGCCGGGTGGCGACCAGCAGCCGCTGCATCTGCGCGGGCACCCGCCGCAGCACCAGGCGGCGGCCACAGCGGCCCGCGCGCCGGTGGGCGCCCATGATGACCCCGAGTCCGGTGGCGTCCCAGGAGTCCAGCTCGGACAGGTCCAGCACCAGATCGCCGATCCCCGCGTCGAGCGCCGCGTGCAGGGCCGTACGGGCGTCCGCAGCGCTGCGGACGTCAAGGCGCCCCCCGACGACCAGCTCGGTGTGGTCGCCCCTGATGTGCATATGCGCTCCCCGTTGAGTGCGAGTGGCGTTCTTTCGTGACGGTGCTGTGCAACGTCTGACTGTGCGAGTG
Organism: Streptomyces sp. NPDC090119; assembly: GCF_044747085.1. Classification (NCBI taxonomy): domain Bacteria; kingdom Bacillati; phylum Actinomycetota; class Actinomycetes; order Kitasatosporales; family Streptomycetaceae; genus Streptomyces; species Streptomyces sp. NPDC090119. The sequence continues at coordinate 269,659 of NZ_JBIVDK010000003.1, forward strand.
TCGATCCGGTTGCTGGTTGTAAGCGAACCGATACCGAATTCACCCTCGGGGGTGATCCCCCTGGGCGGCTGTGCGGACGCGTACGGGATCGGCGGGTGACCCGGACGCGGTCAGTACGTGTAGAAGCCCTGCCCGCTCTTGCGGCCGATGTCACCGGCGTCCACCATCCGGCGCATCAGCTCCGGCGGGGCGAACTTCTCGTCCTGGCTCTCGGTGTAGATGTTGCCGGTGGCGTGCAGCAGGATGTCGACGCCGGTCAGGTCGGCGGTGGCCAGCGGGCCCATCGCGTGCCCGAAGCCCAGCTTGCAGGCGAGGTCGATGTCCTCGGCGGTGGCCACGCCCGACTCGTAGAGCTTGGTGGCCTCGACCACGAGGGCGGAGATGAGACGGGTGGTGACGAACCCGGCGACGTCGCGGTTGACGACGATGCAGGTCTTGCCGACCGACTCGGCGAACTCCCGTGCGGTGGCGAGGGCTTCGTCGCTCGTCTTGTAGCCCCGGACCAGCTCGACGAGCTTCATCATCGGCACCGGCGAGAAGAAGTGCACGCCGACCACGCGCTCGGGATGCTCGGTCGCGGCCGCGATCTTGGTGATCGGGATGGCGGAGGTGTTGGAGGCGAGCACGGCGTCCGGGCGCACGATCTTGTCGAGCGCGCGGAAGATCTCGTGCTTGACCTCCAGCTTCTCGAAGACGGCCTCGATCACGATGTCCGCGTCGGCGACGTCGTCCAGGTCGGTGGTCGGGGTGATCCGGGCGAGGGCCGCCTCGGCGTCCGCCGCGTCCAGCTTGCCCTTGGCCACGAACTTCTCGTAGGAGGCCCGGATGCCGTCGGTGCCGCGCTTCAGCGCCTCGTCGGTGACATCGCGCAGAACCACGTCCCAGCCTGCCTGAGCGGCGACCTGGGCGATGCCGGACCCCATGAGACCGGCCCCGATGACGGCGAGCTTCCCTGCCACTCCGACTCCCCTTACGCGCTGTTTATGGTTCCTCTCGGCGGACATTAGCGCTCGGGCGTGGCGTTGAGGACCGTAAGTAACGCGTGTCACGGTCTCAGGGCGTGAGACACCCGTCACGTTCCGGTTCCGTCCCGCCGAGGCGTCAAATCCGCACCGCTTCGCGCCCTTTGGGGCAACTAGGCTGGCCGTATGGTCAATCTGACGCGCATCTACACCAGGACCGGCGACCAGGGCACCACCGCCCTCGGGGACATGAGCCGGACCGCCAAGACCGACCTCAGGATCTCCGCGTACGCGGACGCCAACGAGGCGAACGCGGTGATCGGTACCGCCATCGCGCTGGGCGGGCTGGAGGAGGAGGTCGTCACGGTCCTCACCCGGGTGCAGAACGACCTGTTCGACGTGGGCGCCGACCTCTCCACGCCGGTGGTCGAGAACCCGGAGTACCCGCCGCTCAGGGTCGAGCAGTTCTACGTGGACCGGCTGGAGGAGGACTGCGACCGGTTCAACGAACGTCTGGAGAAGCTGCGCTCGTTCATCCTGCCCGGCGGCACCCCCGGCGCGGCCCTGCTGCACCAGGCGTGCACGGTGGTCCGCCGCGCCGAGCGCTCCACCTGGGCGGCGCTGGAGGCCCACGGCGACACCATGAACCCCCTCACCGCGACCTACCTCAACCGCCTCTCCGACCTCCTCTTCATCCTGGCCCGCACAGCCAACAAGGAGACCGGCGACGTGCTGTGGGTACCGGGCGGGGAGCGCTAGAACCGGGTACGGCGGGCAGCGGGCTCCTTCTTCGGGAACAGGGTGTAGCTCATGGCGATCACCAGGTTGATCCCGATCAGCCACACCATCCGCAGTTGCCAGTCCCGCAGCGATCCGGTGCTCCCGTCGCCGACGTACCAGACGGCCGTCTGGAGCAGGGCGGTGGCGACCACGGAGGCCAGCACCCAGCGGCCCGCGACCTTCCACTCGTGGACGGCGCGGGCCCGGCCGTACTTCGGGGGCCTCACCGGCGGTGGACCGCCCGCGAAGCGGTGTGCGATCCGGGCGTCGGCCCACTTGACGGCGGAGTGGCCGAGGCCGACCGTGAAGCCGATGTAGACGGCGGCGAGACCGTGGTGCCAGTCGGGCTCGACGCCGTTCCTGAGGTCGATCGCGGTGACCGCGAACAGCACCAGCTCCAGCAGGGGTTCGCACAGCAGCAGGGCGAGCCCGGTGCGCGGCATCCGGAGCCCGTACCGGAAGCCCAGTCCGGCCGCCAGCAGCACCCAGAACGCCACCTCGCAGGCGATGATCAGTCCGACGATCACGGCTCGCTCCTCTCCCGCACCCCTTGGAGCACCCCTCGATCCTCCCGGCCGGGGGCCCTGGCGGCGTCGTCGGCGGTGACGAGACGGGCGTAAGCGAAAGAGGCACCCCGGACCCTCCCCGGGATGGGGGCGCCGGCGCCAGGGGCCGTGTTGGATGGGCGCATGTCCCTCGCAGCACCGCGCCCCCACCGCGACGACGTGCGGATCGCCGTCGGCGGGCTGCTGGGCGGGGTGCTGCTGTGGACGCTCGGGATGCGTCCGCGCGGGACCGCGGAAGTGTCCGTGCTGTGGCCCGCGTCCTGGGCGCCGCTGGTGCCGCTCGCGGTGACCGCCGCGTGCGAGCTGCTGCGCCGGACCCGTCCCCGTACCGGCCTGCTCGTCGGCACGGTCGCGCTGGCGCTGGACACGGTGACCGCCGGCAGCGTGGTCACCGTCGTGCTGTACACCGACCTGATGTACGCGGCCGTCCTGTACGGCGGCCCCGTGACCGCCCGCAGGCTGCCCTGGATCACCGGGATGCTGACCGTGCTCGGCGGGGTGGTGCCCGCCGCCGTGGGGCGCGACCCCCGGTGGCTGCTGCTCGGGGTGGGGGTGGGTGTGGTCGCGTTCGCGCCCGCCGCCACCGGCTGGGTGGTGCGCGACCACCGGGACGCCGCCGAGGCGGCGCGGCTGCGGGCCGAGCAGACCGCGCTGCTGGCGGAGGTGGACCGCACGCAGGCGGTGACGGCCGAGCGGGCCCGGATGGCGCGGGAGCTGCACGACCTGGTCGCGGGCCATCTCTCCGCCATCGCCATCCACGCCACGGCCGCGCTCTCCCTGGACGACCCGAGGACCACGAAGGAGGCCCTGGCGGTGATCCGGGAGAACAGCGTCGAGGGGCTGGCCGAGATGCGGCGGCTGATCGGCGTCCTGCGGGCCGACTCGGCCGACCGGAAGCCCGCCGCGATCCCCACGCTGGACGGGCTGGCCGCACTGGTCGAGCGCGCCCGCGCGGGCGGCCTGGACGTCCGCCTCGACGCCGGGCAGGGCGACGTGCCGACGCCGATCGGCCTGGCCGCCTACCGGATCGTGCAGGAGTCGCTGACCAACGCGCTCAAGCACGCGGCCGAGGGGCCCGTGGAGGTCCGGCTGCACCGGCGGGACGGCTCGCTCGACATCCGGGTGACGAGCCCCTATCGGCCCGGCTGCACCCCGCGCGTCCCCGGTTCCGGCACCGGGCTCGCCGGGATGCGGGAGCGGGCGGCGCTGCTGGGCGGGGAGTTCGAGGCCGGTCCGGACGGCGCCCGCTGGAGCGTGCGCACCGCGCTTCCGTTCACCGAGGGAGATCCGGCGTGATCCGGGTCCTGGTCGCCGAGGACCAGTCGGCCGTACGGGCCGGTCTCGTGCTCATCCTGGGCAGCGCGCCCGGTATCGAGGTGGCCGGGGAGGCGGCGGACGGGAAGCGCGCGGTGGAGCTGGCGCGGAAGCTGCGGCCGGACGTGGTGCTGATGGACGTACAGATGCCTCTGCTGGACGGGGTGTCCGCGACCCGGCTGATCACGGCGGAGGACCTGGCGGACGTGCTGGTGCTGACCACCTTCGACCTGGACGAATACGTCTTCGGGGCGCTAAGGGCCGGGGCGGCGGGGTTCCTGCTGAAGAACGCCGAGGCGCAGGAACTGCTGGCGGCGGTACGGGCCGTGGCGCGTGGGGAGGGCGTGGTGGCGCCGGCGGTGACCCGACGGCTCATCGCCGAGTTCGCCGGGCAGCCGCCCCGCACGGGCGACCGGGCCGTGCTGGACGCGCTGACCCCGCGCGAGCGCGAGGTGCTGACCGGGGTCGGAGAGGGGCTGTCCAACGCCGAGATCGGGGCCCGTCTGGAGATGGCGGAGGGCACGGTGAAGACCCACGTCAGTCGGATGCTGGCCAAGCTGGGGCTGCGCAGCCGGGTCCAGGCGGCCGTGCTGGCTCGGGAGTTGGGGATGTAGGGGCGCCTCCACCGGGCGCCCCTTCCCCTCCGCTACCGGTCCGCGTCGCTCGTGGCGTCGCGGTCGGCCGCGGCGGCCGCCGACTCCGCCGCGTCCACCTTCTGCTTCATGTCCGCGTAGCCCGAAGGGGTGCTGGACGGGGTCGCGGCGTCGTCGTGGCCGCAGGCCGTGGTGAGGGCGGCGAGGGCGGCCAGGGTGACGGCCGCCGCCGCGCGCCGGGAGCCGCGCCTCACTTGTCCGCCTTGCCGCTGCTCTTCTTGCCGTCGTCGCTCTTCTCGCACCAGGTCTTGACCCCGGCGAGGTCCGTCTTCCGCTGCTCCAGGTCCTTCTTCAGCGACTCGCGGGTGTCGAGGCGGCCCTGCAGGAAGGTGGCGATCTCGGTGTGGCCGGCCTTCTTGGCGTTGTCGACCCGCTCCTGGAGCCGGGCCACCGAGCCGCGCCGGGCCTTGCCCGCGTCCAGCCGCTTCAGGGCGCGGTCGATGCGCTTGTCGATCTTCGGCGCACGCTTGCACAGGGCTCGCGCCCCGTCACCGGCCGCCTTGGCGGCGGGCTTGGCGCTGGGAGAGGCGTCGGCGGCGGACGCGGCACCGGCCGAGCCCGCCAGCAGCGCCGCGGTGGCCAGGCCCGCGAGGAGGGTACGGGTGCTTCGTCGTGCGTCCATGGGCGTCTCCGTTCACGTCCGGGACGGGCTGTGGTGCCCGTCCGTCGCCCCGGAGGCTAGGAGGTCTCTTTGGGGAAACCTTGTGACCGGTTCGCCCCGGCCGTGGACCCGCCCGGCGCCGCCGTGCCGATCAGCCAGTCCCGCCGTCCCGGCGCCCCGGTGCCGTCCAGCGGCAGCCGCACCTCGAAGCGGGCGCCGGTGCCCTGCGGGCCGTCGGTGACGCCGACGCTGCCCCGGTGCAGCGCGGTCTGCTGGGCGACGAGGGTGAGTCCGAGGCCGGAGCCGGTGCTGTGCGGGCCCCGCTGGAACCGCTCGAAGAGCCGCTCCCGGTACTCGTGCGGTATGCCGGGCCCCTGGTCGGCCACGACGACGACCGCCTGCTCCCCGGCCCGCCGCACGTCCACCCGTATCCGCGCGACGCCCGCCGGGTCGCGGCCGTGGGCGAGGGCGTTGGCCAGCAGGTTGTCCAGCAGCAGCCGCAGGCCCGGCTCCCAGCCGGGCACGGTGAGCCCCGGTTCCGCGTCCAGGGTGATGTCGGCGCCCCGGTCCCGGCGCCGCACCTCGGCCACGGCGGCGTCGGCGAGGTCGGCCAGTTCCACGGCGTCGAAGGTCTCGGCCTCCACCAGGTCGCCCCGGCCCAGTTCGCGGAGCATCACCAACAGGTGGAGCAGCCGGGCGTGTTCGAGGCGCAGGTCGGTCAGTGCCTCGTCCCGGTCCGGCTCGGGCAGGCCGGGGAGGGCGAGGACGTCGAGGTTGGTGCCCATGCTCATCAGCGGGGTGCGCAGTTCGTGCGCGGCGGCCGAGGAGAAGGAGCGGGCGGTGTCGAGCGCCTCGGCGGTACGGGCGGCCTGCTCGTCGTAGCGGGCGAGGACGGTGCGCAGGGTGGCGCCGAGTTCGTCGACCTCGGTGACCCCGGTCCGCTCCGGTTCGGGGCGTACGCCGCTGGTGCGCGGGTCGAGACCGGCGGTGCGGCGGGTCAGGCGGCGCAGCGGGGCGCTCGCGCCGCTCGCCAGCAGCCAGGCGAGCAGGCCGGAGGCGGGTGCGGCGAGCAGCGCGGTGAACACGACCCGGCGCCGGACCAGCAGCACCTGGGCCCGGTCGGCGGTGTCGGGGGCGAACACCCACAGGGTGCCGCCGGGCACCGGCCGGGCCAGCCCGCGCCAGCTCCGGGCGCCGTCCCGGATCGTGACCGGTCCGGTGGCCCGCCGGGGCAGTCGGGCCGACGGGCCGGGCTGGGGGCCGCCGCTGAAGACACCGTCCGGTCCCTGGACGCGTACGCCGACGTCGAGGGCGGCGCTGAACAGTCGCCGTTCGCGCTGGTCGGCGATCTTGGGGCGGTGGCCCGCCGAGGCGCGCAGCAGGGCGCGGGCGTCCGGGGCGATGGCGGCGGCGCGCTGCCGCAGATGCTGGTCCCCGGCCCGGTGGAGGTCGCGGGCGACCAGGTGGGTCAGCAGCCAGCCGGAGGCGAGCACCAGCAGCGGGACGGTGCAGCCGACGGCGAGGCCGACGCGGGTGGAGAGCTTCATGACGCGTCCCGGAACACGAAGCCGACCCCGCGCACGGTGTGCACCAGCCGGGGGGCGCCACCGGCCTCCAGTTTCCGGCGCAGATAGCTGACGAAGGTGTCGACGGCGTCGGTGCGGACCTCGAAGTCGTAGCCCCAGACGCGTTCGAGGAGCTGGTCGCGGGTGAGGACGAGTCCGGCGTTGCGCATCAGCACCTCCAGCAGCTGGAACTCGCGCCGGGTGAGGTCCAGTACACGTCCGTCGCGCTGGGCGGTGCGGGCGCCGAGGTCGATCTCGATCCCGGCCTCGCGCAGCACCTCGCGGCCGGTGGGCGGGCTGCGGCGCAGCAGGGCGCGCAGCCGCAGTACGAGTTCCTGGAGGGCGAAGGGCTTGACGAGGTAGTCGTCGCCGCCCGCCTGGAGCCCGGCGATCCGGTCGGCGGTCTCGTCCAGCGCGGACAGCATCAGCACGGGCAGTTCGCGGCCCTCGTCGCGCAGCCGGGCGCACACCTGGATTCCGCTGAGGCCGGGCATCGACACGTCCAGCACCAGCACGTCCGGCGGCTCCTGCCCGATGGCTGCGAGCGCCCCGGTGCCGTCGGCGGCGGTGCGCACCGTGAAGCCGTGCAGCCGGAGGCCGCGCTCCAGGGAGCGCCGGATCGCCGCGTCGTCGTCCACCACCAGGACGGTGCCGGAGCTTGGTGAGTCACCCATGAGCAGCCAGCGTACGGGGCGGCGCGGAGCCGTCGGCAGGCGCCCATCAAGCCCTCTCCAGCCTCTCAAACCCCTTCAGCCTCACCAGAGTTGAGGTTAAGTCGAATTGCGGAACAAATGGTCCAGACCTATTGACCGCTGGTCCAGACCTTTCCTATTGTCGCGGCAGCATGGGCGTGAAGGCTCAGTCATGCCCCCCATGCCTCGTGAAGTTCCCCCCGACATCGAGGGAGGCGCACATGCGCTTCAGACACAGAGTCGCGGCGGGTGCCGTGACCCTGCTGCTCCCCCTGGCCGGCCTCGTCGGCCTCGCCGCCCCCGCCGAGGCGGCCACCAACGTCACCGCGAGCTATGTGAAGTCCCAGGACTGGGGCAGCGGTTTCGAAGGCAAGTGGACCGTCAAGAACACCGGCACCACGGCCATCAACTCCTGGACGATCGAGTGGGACTTCCCCTCGGGCACGTCCGTCTCCTCCGCCTGGGACGCCGACGTCACCTCCTCCGGCACCCACTGGACGGCGAAGAACAAGTCGTACAACGGCTCGGTCGCCCCCGGCTCCTCCATCTCCTTCGCCTTCAACGGCGCGGGCTCCGGCTCCCCGAGCAACTGCCGTCTCAACGGCGACAGTTGTGACGGCACCACCGTCCCCGGCGACGCGGCCCCCTCCGCCCCCGGCAAGCCCACCGCCTCCGCCGTGACCGACACCTCGGTCAAGCTGAGCTGGTCGGCCGCCACCGACGACAAGGGCGTCAAGAACTACGACGTGCTGCGCGACGGCGCGAAGGTCGCCACCGTCACCACCACCTCGTACACGGACAGCGGCCTCACCGCGGGCACCGACTACTCGTACAGCGTGCGCGCCCGGGACACCGCCGACCAGACCGGTCCGGCGAGCGGCTCCACCGCCGTGCGCACCACCGGCGGCGGCACCAACCCGCCGCCCGCGACCGGTGACAAGGTCAAGCTCGGCTACTTCACCGAGTGGGGCATCTACGGCCGGAACTACAACGTCAAGAACATCGTGACGTCCGGCTCCGCCGCCAAGATCACGCACATCAACTACGCCTTCGGCAACGTCACCGGCGGCAAGTGCGCGATCGGCGACTCCTACGCCGACTACGACAAGGCGTTCACCGCCGACCAGTCCGTCAGCGGCGCCGCCGACACCTGGGACCAGCCGCTGCGCGGCAACTTCAACCAGCTCCGCCAGCTCAAGGCCAAGTACCCGAACATCAAGGTGCTGTGGTCCTTCGGCGGCTGGACCTGGTCCGGCGGCTTCGGCGAGGCGGCGAAGAACCCGGCCGCGTTCGCCCAGTCCTGCTACGACCTGGTCGAGGACCCCCGCTGGGCCGATGTCTTCGACGGCATCGACATCGACTGGGAGTACCCCAACGCCTGCGGTCTGTCCTGCGACACCAGCGGCGCCGCGGCCTTCAAGAACGTGGCCTCCGCGCTGCGTGCCAAGTTCGGCGCCAACTACCTGGTCACCGCCGCGGTCACCGCGGACGGCTCCAGCGGCGGCAAGATCGAGGCTGCCGACTACGCGGGCGCCGCGCAGTCCATGAACTGGTTCAACGTCATGTCCTACGACTTCTTCGGCGCGTTCGACGCCAAGGGTCCGACGGCCCCGCACTCCCCGCTCACCTCGTACAGCGGCATCCCGAAGGCGGGCTTCACCACCGCCGACGCGATGGCCAAGTACAAGGCGGTCGGCGTCCCGGCGAACAAGCTGCTCATCGGCATCGGCTTCTACGGCCGCGGCTGGACCGGCGTCACCCAGGACGCCCCCGGCGGCACCGCCACCGGCGCCGCTCCGGGCACCTACGAGGCGGGCATCGAGGACTACAAGGTGCTCAAGGGCTCCTGCCCGGTCACCGGCACCATCGCGGGCACCGCGTACGCCCACTGCGGCAGCAACTGGTGGTCGTACGACACCCCGTCGACCATCGCGGGCAAGATGAGCTGGGCCAAGAACCAGGGCCTGGGCGGCGCGTTCTTCTGGGACTTCACCGGGGACACCAGCAACGGTGAACTCGTGACGGCCCTCAGCAACGGCCTGTCGTAAGGAAGTTCGGGGGCCGAGCCCCCTAAGCGACGTTGACGCGCTGTCCGGGCGGGGCTGCTTCCAGCCACGCGAGAAATCCGGTCAGCGCGTCTTCGCTCATGGCGAGTTCGAGGCGGACGCCCTGGTGGACGCAGGCGAGGATCACCGCGTCCGACAGCAGCGCCAGCTCCTCCTCGCCCTCGGGCAGCCGACGACCGGCCACCTCGATCCGCGAGCGCTCCAGCGTCCGACGCGGGCGCAGGGCGTACGAGAAGACGCGGAACCACTCGATGCGGTCCCCGTTGTAGCGGGCGACGCCGTAGCTCCAGCCCTTGCCGTTCACATCGGACTGCTCCGCCACGTCCCAGCGCAGCGAACAGTCGAAGGTGCCCCCGGAGCGCTGGATGAGCCTGCGGCGCAGGCCGAACAGGAACAGACCCACCACCACGAGCGCGACCACGATTCCGCACACAGTCAGAGCGAGGACCATCGGCACCGACCTCCTCGTCTTCCAGGTAGGGGAACTGCTCTCGGCTCAGGGTAATGAAACCGCAGAGCAAGGTAATGGAACCGGAAAAACACCCGGATTCACCTCAGCCGCGACCGGCACCGGAATGTTCCGGGCCGGCCGCGGCTGAATGATGGTCACACGGCGCGATGATCAGCGCGCGGAGGTCGCCGCCCGCAGACGGACGTCGGCGCGACGCTGGGCGTCCTCGTCGTCCTCCGCCTTCGCTCGCTCCAGCTCGCGCTCGGCGCGCTGGACGTCGATCTCCTCCGCCAGCTCGGCGATCTCGGCCAGCAGCGACAGCTTGTCGTCGGCGAACGAGATGAAACCGCCGTGCACCGCGGCGACGACGGTCCCGCCGTCGCTGGTACGGATGGTCACCGGGCCCGACTGCAGCACACCGAGCAGCGGCTGGTGACCGGGCATGACGCCGATGTCGCCGGACGTGGTGCGCGCGACGACCAGGGTGGCCTCGCCGGACCAGACCTGGCGGTCGGCGGCGACCAGCTCGACGTGCAGCTCAGCAGCCAAGGTTGGCTCCTCGGATCACCACCCGGCGGTCGTGCCGGGTGTTGGGGTCGATTCTAGGGGGCGTGACCTGGAGGGACGGGGCGGGCCCGCCCCTCCAGGTCAAAGGCGCGGGGGTCAGGAGACGCCCAGCTCCTTCGCGTTCTTCTTGAGGTCCTCGATGCCACCGCACATGAAGAACGCCTGCTCCGGGAAGTGGTCGTACTCACCGTCGCAGATCGCGTTGAACGCGGCGATGGTCTCGTCCACCGGAACGTCCGAACCGTCCACGCCGGTGAACTGCTTGGCGACGTGGGTGTTCTGGGACAGGAAGCGCTCCACGCGACGGGCACGGTGGACGACGAGCTTGTCCTCCTCGCCCAGCTCGTCGATACCGAGGATCGCGATGATGTCCTGGAGGTCCTTGTACTTCTGCAGGATGTTCTTGACGCGCATGGCGCAGTCGTAGTGCTCCTGCGCGATGTACCGCGGGTCCAGGATGCGGGACGTGGAGTCCAGCGGGTCCACGGCCGGGTAGATGCCCTTCTCCGAGATCGGACGGGAGAGCACCGTCGTCGCGTCGAGGTGGGCGAACGTGGTGGCCGGGGCCGGGTCGGTCAGGTCGTCCGCGGGGACGTAGATCGCCTGCATCGAGGTGATCGAGTGACCGCGGGTCGACGTGATGCGCTCCTGGAGGAGACCCATCTCGTCGGCCAGGTTCGGCTGGTAACCCACGGCGGACGGCATGCGGCCGAGCAGCGTGGAGACCTCGGAACCGGCCTGCGTGAAGCGGAAGATGTTGTCGATGAAGAACAGCACGTCCTGCTTCTGGACGTCACGGAAGTACTCGGCCATGGTGAGGCCGGCCAGCGCGACGCGCAGACGGGTGCCCGGCGGCTCGTCCATCTGACCAAAGACCAGGGCGGTCTTGTCGATGACGCCCGACTCGGTCATCTCCGCGATGAGGTCGTTGCCCTCACGCGTGCGCTCACCGACACCGGCGAACACCGAGACACCGTCGTGGTTGTTGGCGACACGGTAGATCATCTCCTGGATGAGCACCGTCTTGCCGACACCGGCACCACCGAACAGGCCGATCTTGCCGCCCTTGACGTACGGGGTGAGCAGGTCGATGACCTTGACGCCCGTCTCGAACATCTCGGTCTTCGACTCGAGCTCGTCGAAGTTCGGCGCCTTGCGGTGGATCGGCCAGCGCTCACCGGTGTGCTTCTCGTCGACGTTCAGCACCTCACCGAGGGTGTTGAACACCTTGCCCTTGGTGAAGTCGCCGACCGGGACGGAGATGGCGTCGCCGCTGTCCGTCACCACGGACTGGCGGACCAGACCGTCGGTGGGCTGCATGGAGATGGCGCGGACCAGGCCGCCGCCCAGGTGCTGGGCGACTTCCAGGGTCAGCGTCTTCTTCTCGCCGTCGTGCGCCGGGTCGGCGACCTCGACGGTCAGAGCGTTGTAGATGTCCGGCATCGCGTCGACGGGGAACTCCACGTCGACAACCGGGCCGATGACGCGGGCGACGCGACCCGTGGCCGCCGCGGTCTCAACAGTGGTGGTCATTTATCGGTCACTCCCCGCGGTCGCGTCGGCCAGGGCGCTGGCGCCACCGACGATCTCGCTGATTTCCTGGGTGATTTCGGCCTGGCGGGCCGCGTTGGCAAGACGGGAGAGCGTGTTGATCAGCTCGCCCGCGTTGTCGGTGGCCGACTTCATCGCGCGCCGCGTGGCAGCGTGCTTCGAAGCGGCCGACTGGAGCATCGCGTTGTAGATGCGGCTCTCCACGTACCGCGGCAGGAGGGCGTCGAGGACGTCCTCCGCCGAGGGCTCGAAGTCGTACAGCGGGAGGATCTCACCGTCGCCGGCGCTCTCCTCCTTGACCTCGTCGAGGCTCAGCGGCAGCAGCCGCTCGGCGACCGCCGTCTGCGTCATCATCGACACGAACTCCGTGAAGACGATGTAGAGCTCGTCCACGCCGCCGTCCGCGTCGGGCGTCTCGATGGCCTCGATCAGGGGCGCCGCGACCTTCTTGGCGTCCGCGTACGTCGGCTCGTCGGTGAAGCCCGTCCACGACTCCGTGATCTTGCGCTCACGGAAGTTGTAGTGGGCGACACCGCGGCGGCCGACGATGAACGTCTCCACCTGCTTGCCCTCGCGCTCGAGGCGCGCGGTCAGCTGCTCGCCCGCCTTGATGGCGTTGGAGTTGAAGGCGCCGGCCAGGCCGCGGTCGCTCGAGAGGAGCAGGACCGCGGCACGGGTCGGGTTCTCGGCCTCCGTGGTGAGCGGGTGCTTGGTGTTCGACCCGGTGGCGACCGCCTTGACCGCGCGGGTCAGCTCGTCCGCGTACGGCTTGGAGGCCGCCACCTTGCGCTGCGCCTTGACGACACGCGAGGCGGCGATCATCTCCATCGCCTTGGTGATCTTCTTGGTCGCGGTGACGGATCGGATGCGACGCTTGTAGACCCGGAGCTGGGCTCCCATGAGTCAGGTCCCTTCCTTACGTCACTTGGCGGGAGCGGCCGGGGTGTCGTCGCCGAGGAGCTTGCCGTCCGAGGTCTCGAACTGCTTCTTGAACTCCGCGATCGCGTCACCGATGGCCTGCAGGGTGTCGTCCGACATCTTGCCGCCCTCCCGGATGGAGGTCATCAGGCCCTGGTGGCTGCGGTGCAGGAACTCCAGCAGCTCCTTGTCGAAGCGGCGGACGTCGTCGACCGGCACGTCGTCCATGCGGCCCGTACCACCGGCCCAGATCGAGACGACCTGGTCCTCGGTGGACATCGGCTGGTACTGGTTCTGCTTCAGCAGCTCGGTCATCCGCTGACCGCGGTCGAGCTGGTTCTTGGACGCCTGGTCCAGGTCGGAACCGAAGGCGGCGAACGCCTCCAGCTCACGGAACTGGGCGAGGTCCACGCGCAGTCGGCCGGAGACCTGCTTCATCGCCTTGTGCTGGGCGGAACCACCGACTCGGGAGACGGAGATACCGACGTTCAGCGCGGGACGCTGACCGGCGTTGAAGAGGTCCGACTCCAGGAAGCACTGGCCGTCGGTGATGGAGATGACGTTGGTCGGGATGAACGCCGAGACGTCGTTGGCCTTCGTCTCGACGATCGGCAGACCGGTCATCGAGCCGGCGCCCATGTCGTCGGAGAGCTTCGCGCAGCGCTCCAGCAGACGGGAGTGCAGGTAGAAGACGTCACCGGGGTACGCCTCGCGGCCCGGCGGGCGGCGCAGCAGCAGGGACACGGCGCGGTAGGCGTCGGCCTGCTTCGACAGGTCGTCGAAGACGATCAGGACGTGCTTGCCCTGGTACATCCAGTGCTGACCGATGGCGGAACCGGTGTACGGCGCAAGGTACTTGAAGCCGGCCGGGTCCGACGCCGGGGCGGCGACGATGGTCGTGTACTCCAGCGCGCCGTTCTCCTCCAGCGCGCGGCGCACGCCGGCGATGGTGGAGCCCTTCTGGCCGATGGCGACGTAGATGCAGCGGACCTGCTTCTCCGGGTCGCCGGTGCGCCAGTTGTCGCGCTGGTTGATGATCGTGTCGACGGCCAGGGCGGTCTTGCCGGTCTGGCGGTCACCGATGATGAGCTGGCGCTGGCCGCGGCCGACCGGGGTCATGGCGTCGACCGCCATGTAGCCCGTCTCCATGGGCTGGTGCACCGACTGGCGCTCCATGACCGTGGGGGCCTGCAGTTCGAGGGCGCGGCGGCCGTCGGTCTCGACCTCGCCGAGGCCGTCGATCGGCTGGCCCAGCGGGTCGACGACACGGCCGAGGTAGCCGTCGCCGACGGCGACCGAGAGGACCTCTCCGGTGCGGTGCACCGGCTGGCCCTCCTCGATGCCGCTGTACTCGCCGAGAACGATGGCACCGATCTCGCGCTCCTCGAGGTTGAGGGCGAGGCCGAGGGTGCCGTCCTCGAACTTCAGCAGCTCGTTGGCCATGGCCGAGGGAAGACCCTCGACCTTCGCGACGCCGTCGCCGGCGACGGTGACCGTACCGACCTCCTCGCGCGAGGCCGCGTCCGGCTTGTACGACTGGACGAAGTTCTCCAGTGCGTCCCGGATCTCCTCCGGCCGGATCGTGAGCTCCGCCATCTGGGTTCCCTGCTCTCCTTGTTGGGCCCGAAGTTTCACTTTGGGGGGATGTCTGACTCCGGACTCCCCCCTGAACGAGGTGAATCCTCTGCACGGCCCAACCAGGGCCGTAATTACGTACTGCGTGGTGCTACGTGTTGAGTTCTAGCTCGCCATACGGCGGGCGGCGTCGTCCAGCCGATCCGCCAGGGAGCCGTTGATGACCTCGTCACCGACCTGCACCCGGATACCGCCGATCACATCGGGGTCCACGTCCAGGTTGAGGTGCATCCGGCGGCCGTAGAGCTTCGCCAGGGCGTCGCCCAGGCGACGCTTCTGGGTCTCGCTCAGCGGCACCGCCGAGGTGACGGTCGCCACCAGCCGGTCCCGGCGCTCCGCGGCCAGCTTGGACAGGGACTCGAGTCCCGCTTCCAGGCTACGTCCACGCGGCGCGGTGACCAGTCGGGTGACCAGACGCTCGGTGACGGGCTTGGCCCGTCCGCCCAGCAGCCGGTGCACCAGCTCGGCCTTCGCCTTGGGGCTCGCCGACCGGTCGGTCAGCGCGGCGCGCAGGGCCGGGTCGGAGGCGACGATCCGGCCGAACCGGAACAGCTCGTCCTCGACCTCGTCCAGCGTGCCCGACTTCTCCGCGGCGGTGAGGTCGGCGATGTCCGCCAGCTCCTCCAGCGCGTCCACCAGGTCGCGGGACTGCGACCAGCGGGAGCGGGCCATCCCGGCCACCAGGTCGGCGGTCGGACCGCTCACCTGGTTGCCGATCAGACGTCCCACCAGCTCGGCCTTGGCCTCGGCGGGCTGCGCCGGGTCGGTGAGGGCCCGGCGCAGGCCGGCCTCGCGGTCGAGCAGCGCGGTGACGGCCGCCAGCTCGTCGGCGAGCTGCGCGGCGTCCACGGACGTGGAGTCCGTCAGGGCGTCGAGACGCTCCCGTGCGGCTGCCAGGGCCTCGCGGCTCGCTCCGTTCATCGCGTGGCCTCGGCCTTCTCGTCGAGCTCGTCGAGGAAGCGGTCGATCACACGGCTCTGCCGGGCGTGGTCCTCGAGGGACTCACCGACGAGCTTGCCGGCCAGTTCGGTGGCGAGCTTGCCGACGTCCTGGCGGAGCGAGGCGGACGCGGCCTTGCGGTCGGCCGCGATCTGCGTGTGACCGGCTGCGACGATCTCCTCGCGCTGACGCTGGCCCTCGGCCCGCATCTCCGCGATGAGCGTCGCACCCTGCTCCTGAGCCTCCTGGCGAAGCCGGGCGGCCTCGTGACGAGCCTCGGCGAGCTGCGCCTTGTACTGCTCAAGGACGCTCTGAGCCTCGGTCTGCGCGGCCTCGGCCTTCTCGATCCCGCCCTCGATCGCTTCGCGGCGCTCCTCCAGAACCTTGTTGATGTTCGGGAGGAGCTTCCAGGCGAGGAAGCCGAAGACGATGACAAAGGCGATCAGGCCGATGACGAGCTCTGGGATCGGCGGGATGAGGGGGTTTTCGGCCTCCTCAGCCGCGAGCTGAACCAGGGGGCTCATATCAATGCCTTTCGTCTAATGGGCTGTCGTGAATCCGACGATTACTTGCCGTAGACGAACGGCATGACCAGACCGATCAGGGCGAGCGCCTCACAGAAGGCGAAGCCGAGGATCTGGTTGGCGCGGATCAGGCCGGCAGCCTCGGGCTGGCGGGCGAGCGCCTGCGTGCCGTTACCGAAGATGATGCCGACGCCGACGCCGGGGCCGATGGCCGCGAGGCCGTAACCGATCGAGCCGAGCGAGCCGGAAACAGCAGCAGCAAGAGTCTGGGACATGCCCGTTCTTCCTTTTCTTTACGGACCGGTGGGGGTTGGCCACCGGACGAATGAGGGACCGAGGGAGGGAACGCTCAGTGGTGCTCGGCCAGCGCGCCCTGGATGAAGCTGCAGGTGAGCAGTACGAAGACGTACGCCTGCAGAGCCTGGATGAAGAGCTCGAACGCCGTCATCACGATGGTCATGATGAACGACACACCGGCGTAGGCGATACCGACGCCGTTGAGCATGTACCAGCTGGCGATCGTGAAGAGGAGCAGCAGCGTGTGGCCGGCGAACATGTTCGCGAAGAGTCGGACGGCGTGAGTGAAGGGCCGCACGAGGAGGTTCGAGAACAGCTCGATGAGCATGGCCAGCGGCAGCACCGCGCCGAGCGACTTGTCGTAGCCGGTGAAGTTCTTGAAGGCGCCGACGAATCCGTGCCGCTTGAAGGTCAGCGACACCCACAGGATGTAGACGATCGCGGCCAGGACGATCGGGTACGCGATGATCGAGGTGACCGGGAACTGGGCGACCGGGATGATCGACCAGAGGTTCATCATCCAGACGAAGAAGAAGAGCGAGACGACGAGAGGTACGTACTTCTCGCCTTCCTTCTTTCCGATCGTCTCGTAGACCACGCCGCGGCGGATGAAGTCGTAGCCGCTCTCGGCGATCATCTGGAGCTTGCCCGGGACGACCTTGGGCTTGGCGAAGGCGGCCCAGAAGAAGACCACGACGATGATCGACCCGAGCAGAGCCAGCAGCATCGGCTTGTTGAAGTACAGGTTGCTGTCCGCGTCGCCCCAGAGCGGCTTGAACAGGAACGAGTGCAGGCCCGGAGCCGGGAAGCCGCACCCGGAGAACAGGTGGCAGCTCGTGTCGAAAGCGAGCGTCTGCGTCGGCTCAGCACTCACCGCGGGCTCCTTCATCGTGGCGCATGGGTACGGCAACCTCGTTGTGTCGGCGCGGCGTACGGCCGCGGTTCGGCACGGGACTGGTGTGACGGATGTGGGGGCGGCTGGGGGGCATCTAGCCTCGCAGTGGAACAGGCGTCAGCTCGGATGCCCGCGTCCGCGATGCCGCAGTTGGCACCGGACGATAGCAGGATCTTTCCCGTGCCTTTATCCCGGCCCTACCCCTCACGACGAACGGTCCGTCTTGTGGGACTTGTCTTCCTTCGCCGAAGCGTCGGGATCGACGTAGAGGATCTTGGACTTCATGTGGGCGCGCGCCTGGGCGACGATCCACGTGAGGGTGGCCACCACCAGAACGACGGCGAAGGCACGGGGGTTGAACATGGTCGTGTTCTTGAACAGGCCCACGAAGATGACCAGCAGCAGGAGTTGGGCCGCGTAGAGCAGGAGGCCCATCATCTGGAAGAGCTGCGGGAAGGACCTGGCGGTGCGCTGGAGAACGTAAAGACCGATACCCATGAAGAGGATGACGATCAGTGTGCCCACGACGGCCCCGATCGCGCCCTTGCCACCTGCGACCACACCGCTGACGACGGCGGCGATCGCGCCGACGGCAGCCGTGGGCACGGCGGCCTGGGCAAGAATCCGGACGTCATTGGACGGCATGGCGGCAACTCCGCTTTCACAGGGGGCAGGTGTCGTCATGGACGAGCGTAGCCCCGGACCGGGTGATCGTTACCGCGCACCAATGGACCGTCGCACTAGGGTCCTTCGGCTCTGTCCGGGGTTCTCGTGAACCGTATCACAAACTATTTGATGAGGTCTTTACCTGGGGGGTGCATTGCCGTCACACATGAGAGTGACGGCGCGCGCACGTGCAGGAACCAGGTGGGCTTGTCTGGTATTGGGGGGCTTTGCTCCACCACGATTTGGCAATGCTCTAGTCAGATTCTTACCTTGCGGCAGGACGGGCTCAGCGGGAGTGCAGGAGATCACACCGACGCGACAACGCCCCCGGAGAAGCCCGGGCGGGCTTTCTCCAGGGGCGCTCGAGCGTGACTCAGTCAGCTCTCACGGCCGACCTCGTCAGCAGGTCACGACCTTGTCGTAGTCCACCCACGGCTGCGAGGACGTGAGGAGGGCCGACTTGCTCTTCTTCACCGACTCGCAGGCCGAGTCGTATCCGTACTTGAAGATGCCCTTGAGCTTCTTCGTGCCGCTGCAGTTGTTCGTGACCTTGTACGCCGGGTACCCGGCGTCGACCTTGGTCCTCTCGACCTTGACGCAGCTCGGCGCGGTCCCCTGGGCGACCTGTACGACCTTGCCGGCCTGCGGCGCGGCCACGGCCTCCGTGGTGGCGAGTCCGAGCGAACCGCCGAGTACGACGACCGCGACGCCCGCTGCTGCGAACTTGCGCATCGTCCACCTCCATTCATGAGCGAATGGGGCGGCGCCCGCCTGGTCATGACAGGCGCCTCAATCCCCCTGACGCGCCCATTTCTAGCAATGGGAATCACGTCGGCACCAGCGGTTACTTGTGCCTCATCCGGCCCATCCGTCTCAAAATCCACTTGCCTGACGAAACGACACACGGGCGGGCGCACGAAGATCGGCAACGTGCCTGGTGGAGGGGGTTCCATGCGGTGTGGTCCGGAAAGTCCCCGGGGCGGCCGACGCCGCTGTTCGTCTCAAAATCGAACAGGCTCGTCAGCGGTAGCTCTTGTCCTTGGGCCGGCCGGTCGGCCTCGGGCGGTGGCCGATCGCGGTCGCTCCGTTGACGCCCGGCACCGCCGCCACGGCGGTGGGCTGGGGGGTCGGCTCCGCCGGGGCCGCGCTGGACGCCTCGGCCTCTCCCCCGGCCTGCTCGACCCCGGTCTCCCCGTACCTGCGGTAGCGCGGTGGTACGAAGCGCTCGGCCCAGCGTGGGGCGTGCGGGGTGAAGCGGGGCAGGAGCAGCATCACCAGGCCGACGGCGCTGAGGAACACCACCCCGAGCACGATCCACATCGACGCCGAGTTGACCGAGTACGCCAGCACGCCGAAGCCGATCAGCGCCGACCAGAAGTACATGATCAGCACCGCCCGGCTGTGCGAGTGCCCGATCTCCAGCAGCCGGTGGTGCAGATGCCCGCGGTCCGCCGCGAACGGCGACTGGCCGCGCCAGGTGCGCCGCACGATGGCCAGCACGAGGTCGGCGGCCGGGATCGCGATGATCGACAGCGGCAGCAGCAGCGGGATGTACGCGGGCACCATCTGGTGCACGGTGCTGCGCTCGGAGCCGGAGAACAGGTTCAGCCGGTCCGGGTCGATCTGGCCGGTGACGGAGATGGCGCTGCCCGCCAGCACCAGGCCGATGAGCATCGAGCCCGAGTCGCCCATGAAGATGCGCGCCGGATGCATGTTGTGCGGCAGGAAGCCCAGACACATGCCCATCAGGATCGCCGCGAACAGGGTCGCGGGCGCCGCCGCCTCGATGCCGTAGCCGTACCAGATGCGGTAGGCGTACATGAAGAACGCGGCGGTGGCGATGCAGACCATCCCCGCCGCGAGGCCGTCGAGGCCGTCGACGAAGTTGACCGCGTTGATGGTGATGACGACCAGGGCGACGGTCAGCAGGGTGCCCTGCCACTGGGTGACGGCGACCAGACCCACACCGGGCACCGGCAGCCACAGGATCGTCAGACCCTGCACCACCATCACACCGGCGGCGATCATCTGGCCGCCCAGCTTGATCAGGGCGTCGATCTCGAACTTGTCGTCCAGCACGCCGATCAGCCAGATCAGCGCGGCCCCGGACAGCAGGGCGCGGGGCTCGTTGGAGTTGACGAAGACCTCTTTGAGGTTCTCCAGGTGGTCCGCGACGAGCAGCCCGGCGCACAGCCCGAAGAACATGGCGATACCGCCGAGCCGCGGAGTGGGCTCCCGGTGCACGTCGCGTGCCCGGATCTCCGGCATCGCTCCCGCCACGATCGCGAATTTCCGTACCGGCCCAGTCAGCAGGTAGGTCACCGCGGCCGTGATGAGAAGCGTCAGCAGGTATTCACGCACGGGCATCCCCACAGATCTCGCTGGCCATCACAGCCCCTCACCCTAGCGAGGGACGGGTAATGGTGAGGACTTCCGGGTGGCGGGCACGGTTGCGGATCGGGCCTTCCGTACCTGTATGCCACCCCTCCTCACTCCGGGTAGGGCGGGAAGTCGGCGGTCAGGGCGCGTACCTCGGCCCGTGCCGCCGCCGGGTCCCGGCCGCCGCGGACGACGCCGACCAGCAGCGCGGCGATCCGCGCCATGGCCGGCTCCCCCATGCCCTGGGTGGTGACGGCGGCCGTGCCGAGCCGGAGCGCCCGTCCGCCGGTGTGCGCAAGCGCACAGCAGTCCAGCACCAGACCGGCGGCCGCGAGCCGTCCGCGCGCGGTCCGGCCGTCCATGCCGAGCGGAGCGGGGTCGGCGACGATGAGATGGGTGTCGGTGCCGCCGGTGGCGACCGCGAACCCGGCGTCGGCCAGGTGTCCGGCGAGCGCGTGCGCGTTGGCGACCGTCTGCTGGGCGTAGGCCGCGAACGCGGGGGTGGCCGCCTCGCCGAACGCGACGGCCTTCGCGGCGACGCTGTTCATCTGGGCGCCGCCCTGGGTGAACGGGAAGACGGCGCGGTCGACCCGCCGGGCCAGCCCGGCCCCGCACAGGACCATCCCGCCGCGCGGCCCGCGCAGCGTCTTGTGCGTGGTGGCGCACACCAGGTCGGCGTACGGCACCGGGCTCGGCGCCGCTCCCCCGGCGACCAGCCCGGCGGAGTGGGTGAGGGTGACGATCAGATGCGCCCCCACCTCGTCGGCGACCTCGCGGAAGAAGGCGTAGTCGAAATGGCGGGGATAGGCGATGGAGCCGCACACGATGGCCTTGGGCCGGTGCTCGCGGGCCAGCCGCCGCACCTGGTCGTGGTCGATGAGCCCGGTCTCCGGGTCCAGCCCGTAGGCGACGAAGTCGAACCAGCGGCCGGAGAAGTTCGCGGGCGAGCCGTGGGTGAGGTGGCCGCCGTCGTCGAGGCCGAGGGCGAGGACCGTGTCACCGGGGCGCAGCACCGCGGCGTAGGCGGCCAGGATGGCGGAGGAGCCGGTGGTGGGCTGGACGTTGGCGTGCTCGGCGCCGAACAGCTCCCTGGCCCGCTCGACGGCGATGCGTTCGGCGGTGTCGGCCAGCGCGCAGCCGCCGTGGTGCCGGGCGCCGGGGTAGCCCTCGGCGTACTTGTTGGCCAGCGCGGAGCCGAGGGTGGCGAGCACGGCGGGCGAGGCGAAGTTCTCCGCCGCGGTCAGCTGGAGGGTCGTCGACTGCCGGTCCAGCTCGCCGCGCAGGATCTCGGCCAGCTCGGGGTCCTGCCGACTCAGGGCGTCCGCTTCCAGCACGGGTGTGACCGACATGACGGGCTCCGGGCGGTCGACAGTGACATGGGACGAGGCCCCAGGTCTCCAATGTAGGCCGAGGTGGAGGCGGCCGCGCGGCCTGCCGGGCCCGTCCCCGCGCCGGAGCCCGGCGCGTGTCACATGCGGGCGGGTACGCCCGTCAGCGCGGTGACGACCGGGTCGAGGGCGTCGCGTATCTCGTCGCCGATGGACCGGAAGAAGGGCAGCGGCGCCCCGTAGGGGTCGTACACCTCGTCCGCCTCGGCGGTGGGGGCGAGCAGCCAGCCGCGCAGCGCGGCGGCCGCGCGGACCAGGGCGCGGGCGCGCAGCACCACGCCGTCCTCCAGGGGCGGCAGGGTGGCCGGGTCTATCGCGCGGACCAGGCGGGTGAACTCCTTCAGCGTGAAGGTGCGCAGGCCCGCCGAGTGGCCCATGGAGATGACCTGGGCGCGGTGGTCGCGGGTGGCGGTCAGCACCAGGTCGGCCATGATGACGTGCTCGTCCAGCAGCTCCCGGCCGGTGAACCCGGCGGCGTCCGCGCCGAACTCGGCGAGCACGGTCTCCGCGTTCTCCTCCATCCGGGCGCCCTCGTGGCCCCAGGTGCCGGCGCTCTCCACGATCAGGCCGCCGCCGAGCACGCCGAGCCGCTCCGCCACGAAGTGCCGGGTCAGCCGCTCGGTGATGGGTGAGCGGCAGACGTTGCCGGTGCTGACGTGGAGGATGCGGAAGGTGTCGCGCGGGAACCCGAACGTCGTGGTCTGCTCAGCCGGGCGGTCCGCGCCGCCTATGCCGCGCATGGGGTGACCCCCTGCCCGGCCTGCTTCTCGGGGACGTACCGGTCGGGGGCCGTCAATTCGCCACCTCGAGGTCGGGTACGACCTTCCGCAGCTCCTCGGGGGAGATCGCGCCCTGGCGCAGCAGCACCGGCACCGGGCCGGAGACGTCCACGATGGACGAGGGCACGTTGCCGGGGGTGGGGCCGCCGTCGAGGTAGACGGAGACGGAGTCGCCGAGCATGCGCTGGGCGTCGTCGCAGGTCTCCGGCGCGGGGTGGCCGGTGAGGTTGCCGGAGGAGACGGCCATCGGGCCGACCTCGGTGAGCAGCTCGATGGCGACCGGGTGCAGCGGCATGCGCACGGCGACGGTGCCGCGGGTGTCGCCGAGGTCCCACTGGAGGGACGGCTGGTGCCGGGCGACCAGGGTGAGCGCGCCGGGCCAGAAGGCGTCGACCAGCTCCCAGGCCAGCTCGGAGAAGTCGGTGACGAGGCCGTGCAGGGTGTTCGGGGAGCCGATGAGCACGGGGGTGGGCATGTTGCGGCCCCGGCCCTTGGCGGCGAGCAGGTCGGCGACGGCTTCCGAGGAGAACGCGTCGGCGCCGATGCCGTAGACCGTGTCGGTCGGCAGCACCACCAGTTCGCCCCGGCGTACGGCGGCGGCTGCCTCGCGCAGGCCCGTCACGCGGTCGGTGGCGTCGTTGGTGTCGTATCGCCGTGCCATGTCTAGCGGGCCTCCTCGTACACGTAACTCTGGTGGTGGTGCTGGTTCCGGGTGCTGCTCACAGCGTCGCCTTGCGGGCCGTGGCGAACCGGGGGCGGTTGTTGAGGTCGGGGTGGTCGGCCGCGTCGGCCCAGCCCCGCTCCTCGGTGAAGATCCACGGCACCTGGCCGCCCTGGGTGTCGGCGTGCTCGATGACGACGACCCCGCCGGGGCGCAGCAGCCGGTGCGCGGTGCGTTCGATGCCCCGGATCAGGTCGAGCCCGTCCTCGCCGGAGAACAGGGCCAGCTCGGGGTCGTAGTCCCGGGCCTCGGGTGCGACGTACTCCCACTCGGTGAGCGGGATGTACGGCGGGTTGGAGATGACCAGGTCGACCTGGCCGTCCAGGTCCGGGAAGGCGGACAGCGCGTCACCCTGGCGCAGGTCGACGCGGGAGCCCTCGACGTTCTTCCGGGTCCAGCGCAGCGCGTCCTCGGACAGCTCGACGGCGTGCACCCGGGAGCGGGGCACCTCCTGGGCGAGGGCCAGCGCGATGGCGCCGGAGCCGGTGCACAGGTCGACGATGCTGGGCTCGACGACGTCCATGGCCCGTACCGCGTCTATCGCCCAGCCGACCACGGACTCGGTCTCCGGCCTGGGCACGAAGACACCGGGGCCGACCTGGAGTTCCAGATAGCGGAAGTAGGCCCGCCCGGTGATGTGCTGGAGCGGCTCACGCTGCTCGCGGCGGGCGATGACCTCCCAGTACCGGGCGTCGAAGTCGGAGTCCTGCACGGTGTGCAGGGCGCCGCGCTTGACGGCGTGCACGAAGGCGGCCAGCTCCTCGGCGTCGGTGCGCGGGGAGGGAACTCCGGCGTCGGCCAGCCGCTGGGTGGCCTGGGCCACCTCCGCGAGCAGCACGCTGCGGGGGCTCGGGGGTCGCCCCCCGAAGTCTTGCTGCACGCTTCTCCTCCGGTCCTCGTGCGTGGTCCTGCCGGGTGTTCTTACGCGGACGCGAGCTTCGCCGCCGAGTCGGCGTCGACGCACGCCTGGATCAGCGCGCTCAGCTCGCCGTCCAGTACCTGGTCCAAGTTGTACGCCTTGAAGCCGACGCGGTGGTCGGAGATGCGGTTCTCCGGGAAGTTGTACGTACGGATCTTCTCGGAGCGGTCGACCGTGCGGACCTGGCTGCGGCGGACGTCCGCGGCCTCGGCCTCGGCCTTCTCCTGGGCCGCGGCCAGCAGCCGGGACCGCAGGATGCGCATCGCCTGCTCCTTGTTCTGGAGCTGGCTCTTCTCGTTCTGGCAGGAGGCGACCACACCGGTGGGCAGGTGGGTGATGCGCACGGCGGAGTCGGTGGTGTTGACGGACTGGCCGCCGGGGCCGGAGGAGCGGTAGACGTCGATGCGCAGGTCGTTCGCGTTGATCTCGACGTCGACCTCCTCGGCCTCGGGGGTGACGAGCACGCCCGCGGCGGAGGTGTGGATGCGGCCCTGGGACTCGGTGGCGGGCACCCGCTGCACGCGGTGCACGCCGCCCTCGTACTTCAGCTTGGCCCACACGCCCTGGCCGGGCTCGGTGGCGCCCTGGCCGCCCTTGGTCTTCACGGCGACCTGGACGTCCTTGTAGCCGCCCAGCTCGGACTCGGTGGCGTCGATGATCTCGGTCTTCCAGCCGACCCGCTCGGCGTAGCGCAGGTACATGCGCAGGAGGTCACCGGCGAACAGGGCGGACTCGTCGCCGCCCGCGCCGGCCTTGATCTCCAGGATGACGTCCTTGTCGTCGCTCGGGTCGCGCGGGACCAGCAGCAGGCGGAGCTTGTCGGTGAGCTCCTCGCGCTGCTTCTCCAGGTCCTTGACCTCGGCGGCGAAGTCGGGGTCGTCGGCCGCCAGCTCGCGGGCGGTCTCGATGTCGTCCCCGGTCTGCTTCCAGGAGCGGTAGGTGCCGACGATCGGGGTCAGCTCGGCGTAGCGCTTGTTCAGCTTGCGAGCGTTCGCCTGGTCGGCGTGGACCGACGGGTCGGCGAGCTTGCTCTCCAGATCGGCGTGCTCGGCGACGAGTTCCTCGACGGCCTCGAACATCTTTCGGCTCCTGTACTGCGGGTGAAGGGTTGGCGGGCGACCAAAAACGCCGGTCCGTGGGCGCGCCCCTCGCGGGGCGCGACCGTGGACCGGCGGTTCGGGGGCTCGCTACTTCTTGGAGCCGGAAGCCTTGCCGAAGCGGGCCTCGAAGCGGGCCACACGGCCACCGGTGTCGAGGATCTTCTGCTTGCCCGTGTAGAACGGGTGGCACTCGGAGCAGACCTCGGCACGGATGGTGCCGGAGTCGATGGTGCTCCGCGTGGTGAACGAGGCGCCACAGGTGCAGCTGACCTGCGTCTCGACGTACTCGGGGTGGATGTCGCGCTTCAAGGTGTCTCCTAGGTTCGGGAGGGCGCCGGGTCGCGGCCGCGGGATGCGGGCGCGTGAACCGGAGCCGACGTACCAGTCTGCCAGGACTGGCGCCATCCCCCAAAACCGGGGGTGAGCGTCATCTATTCCCGAGGTGGGCTTCGGGGGCCTTCACGGGGTCGGGCGGCTTCAGGGGGTGACGACGCCCTTGGCCCCGCCGGTGGCGTTGCCCGTGGTCGCCGACTCGGGGATCGGCTGGTCGTTCTTCAGGGCCGTCCAGATCTGCCGGGCCTTGGTCCGCTCCAGCAGCACCCGGTTGGGGTCGGCGGGGTCGTACTGGACCGGCATGGTGACCATGTGCATCCCGGAGGCGCTGATGCCCTTGAGGCCGCCCGCGAAGTCCGCGAGGGAGTTGACCGAGCCGAGGTCGGAGTCGGTGGTGACGGTCCTGGTCGCGGTGTCGGCGAGGTCGTAGAGCTTCTTGGGGTTGCTCAGCACGCCGACCTGCTTGGTCTGGGCGATCAGGGCCTTCACGAACGCCTGCTGGAGCTGGATGCGGCCGAGGTCGGAGCCGTCGCCGACACCGTGCCGGGTGCGGACCAGACCGAGCGCCTGCGTGCCGTCGAGGGTGTGGGTGCCGGCCGTCAGGTCCAGGTGGCTGTCCGGGTCCTTGATGGGGCGCGTGGTGGTGACGCGCACGCCGCCCAGGTCGTCGACGAGGCGCTCGAAGCCCGAGAAGTCGACCTCCAGGTAGTGGTCCATCCGGATACCGGTGAGCGACTCGACGGTCCGCACCGCGCAGGGCGCCCCGCCGGTGGCGTAGGCCGAGTTGAACATGACGTTCCGGACCGCCGGGTACGTGTGGCCCTTGGTGTCGGCGCAGGCGGGGCGGTCGATGAGGGTGTCGCGCGGCACGGAGACCACGGACGCCTTCTTGTGGCCCTTGTAGAGGTGGACGATCATCGCGGTGTCGGAGCGGGCCCCGCTGTCGGCGGCGCCGCCGCCGAGCTTCCGGTTGGCGCCGGAGCGGGTGTCGGAGCCGAGGACCAGGATGTTCTGGGAGCCGTTGTCGGCCTTGGGGGGCCGGTCGTGGCCGAGCATCTGGTTGATGTCGATGCTGTGCAGGTTGCCGTTCAGCTTGAAGTAGACGTAACCCGCGCCCGCACCGGCCAGCACGACCACGCCCGCGGCCGTCCAGGCCGTGGCGAGCAGGGCCTTGCGGCCCGCGCTGCGGGGCTTGCGACGGCGCCCCTTGCCGCGGCGGCGGGGGCCGTCTCCGGTCTCCGGTATGCCGGGCTCCGGCGTGCTCTCGGTGGACACTGCGCTCCTAGGTCTCGTCCGTTCGATTACCCCCTGCGTTCAGGGTCGGGAGCGGTCATCACCACTCCATCGTCGCTCCACCTGGTCGGACAGGGAAACTCGGGACAGGCTCGCACAGCGCGCCGCGCCACCTGGTACGACAGTGATCACCTTCCGTGACCGGATCGCCGGACCGTCTCGCCGTTCACCTGCGCTTTCTCGTAAGGGGGCGTACCGAGGCAACTCGGTACCGGACGTCACACCTGTGGCAAAGGTCTCGTGAGAGCGCTCCGCACGCAAAAGGGGCCGCCCCCGTCGCGTGTGCGGCGGGGGCGGCCCTCAGATCCTTCAGGGGTGACTGGCCGGGCTCAGTCGTTGTTGCCGGGGGCCGGCGTGGTCTTCTGGATCTGGGTCAGGAACTCGATGTTCGACTTGGTCTGCTTCATCTTGTCGAGCAGCAGCTCGATCGCCTGCTGCTGGTCGAGCGCGTGCAGCACGCGACGCAGCTTCCAGGTGATGGCCAGCTCCTCGCTGCCGAGCAGGATCTCTTCCTTGCGGGTACCGGACGCGTCGACGTCCACCGCCGGGAAGATGCGCTTGTCGGCGAGCTTCCGGTCGAGCTTGAGCTCCATGTTGCCGGTGCCCTTGAACTCCTCGAAGATCACCTCGTCCATGCGGGACCCGGTGTCGACGAGCGCGGTGGCGAGGATGGTCAGCGAGCCGCCGTCCTCGATGTTGCGCGCGGCACCGAAGAAGCGCTTGGGCGGGTAGAGCGCCGTGGAGTCGACACCACCGGAGAGGATGCGGCCCGACGCCGGGGCGGCGAGGTTGTACGCACGGCCCAGACGGGTGATCGAGTCGAGCAGCACGACGACGTCGTGACCCAGCTCCACCAGACGCTTGGCGCGCTCGATGGCCAGCTCGGCGACCGTGGTGTGGTCCTCGGCCGGGCGGTCGAAGGTCGAGGAGATGACCTCGCCCTTGACCGACCGCTGCATGTCGGTGACCTCTTCCGGACGCTCGTCGACCAGGACGACCATCAGGTGGCACTCGGGGTTGTTGTGCGTGATCGCGTTGGCGATCGCCTGCATGATCATGGTCTTACCGGTCTTCGGCGGGGCCACGATCAGACCGCGCTGGCCCTTGCCGATCGGCGACACGAGGTCGATGATGCGGGTCGTCAGCACGGAGGACTCGGACTCCAGACGGAGCCGGTCCTGCGGGTACAGCGGCGTCAGCTTGTTGAACTCCGGCCGCCCGCGGCCGTGTTCGGGCGCCATGCCGTTGACGGAGTCGAGGCGGACCAGCGCGTTGAACTTCTCGCGGCGCTCGCCCTCCTTCGGCTGGCGGACCGCGCCGGTGGTGTGGTCGCCCTTGCGCAGACCGTTCTTGCGGACCTGGGCGAGGGAGACGTACACGTCGTTCGGGCCCGGCAGGTAGCCGGAGGTGCGGATGAACGCGTAGCTGTCGAGGATGTCCAGGATGCCCGCGACGGGGATCAGGACGTCGTCCTCGTTGACCTGCGGCTCGGCGATGTCGTCACGGCCACGGCGGCCACGGCGGTCGCGGTAGCGGCCCCGACGGCCACGGCGGCCGCCCTCGAAGTCGTCGTCGTCCTGCTGGCCCTGCTGACGGTCCTGGCGGTCCTGACGGCCACCGCCGCCCTGCTGCTGGCCCTGCTGACGGTCCTGGCGGTCCTGACGGCCACCGCCGCCGCCCTGCTGGTCGTCGCCCTTGCCGCGGCGGTCGCGGTCACGGCCGCCCCGGTCGCGGTCACGGTCACGGCGGTCGCGGCGGCCACGGCCCTCGCCGTCACCCGCGTCGCCCTTGTTCTCGGTCTGCGACTGCTGGGCGTCGCCCTTCGGCTCGCTCTTCTCGCCCTTGGTCTCGGACTCGGCGGCGGCCGGGCTGCCCGCGTCGGCGGTGGCACGACGGCGGCGGCGCTCGTTCGGGGCGTCGTCCGACCCACGCTCGGCGGCGGGCTGGCCGGGGATGTCGATCTGCTGCTGGGCGGCCTCGTCGGCGGCCGGCTGCGCGGGCTTCTCCGTCTTCGCCTCGGCGGCGGTCTCACCCGTACGGGCCTTGGAGGTGGCGCGGCGCTTGGGCTTGGTCTCCTCGGCGGCCTCGGCCTTGGGGGCGCTTCCCCCGGCCTGGGCCTCCTTGATGACCTCGATCAGCTGGCTCTTGCGCATCCGCGCGGTGCCCCTGATGCCGAGGCCCGAGGCGACCTGCTGGAGCTCGGCCAGCACCATGCCGTCGAGGCCGGTACCGCGGCGCCGCCGGGAGCCGGCACCGGTGGCAGGCGCGGAGTCCGTGGCGGGCGCGGCAGCGGTCTCCTCGACACGCGCGCCCATCAGATCGGTGGTGTCGCTCACGAAGGGTCCTTCCCTGGAGCGGACGTCGGCCTGTCTGGCTCGGCGACCGGTTGTGCTGTCCGGCATCGGTTCTGTTGGCAGGTACCGAGCCGGGGCGGTGGTCCGCCTTGAAGCGGCGGAAGAGAATTTCTGGTGATGGCACTCCCCGCGAGCCGTGACACCTGGTGTCACGTGGCGCGGCGGCGCCGATTCCGGAGCGTGCCCGACGACTCGCTCAGTGCCCCCACACGACGTACTGCCCAGGTACGGCGCACGGAACACGGAGTGGCTTGGGAGGCTCCCGGAAGAATGTCTGTCCCTGACGGGGACACGAAGCACCTCGCCATGGTGGGGCCGGGTGCAGACTTGAGATTAACACTACCGGATGCAACAAACATTCCCCCTCTCCAAATCCGGCAACCGGGTGTCAGGGCGCCAGCGGCAGCACGCTCGCCCCCTGGGTGTCGAGGCTCAGCCGGTTGGCCGCCCAGTCGCCGCCCGCGAGCGCCTCCACCTTGTCGGCGGTCGCCTCGTCGGTCAGCGCCATGACGGTGGGTCCGGCACCGGAGATGACGGCCGGTACGCCGTCCGCGCGCAGCCGTTCCACCAGTGCCGCGCTCTCCGGCATGGCGGGGGCGCGGTACTCCTGGTGCAGCCGGTCCTCGGTGGCGGGCAGCAGCAGTTCGGGACGCCGGGTCAGGGCCTCGACGAGCAGTGCGGCCCGGCCCGCGTTGGCGGCGGCGTCGACGTGCGGGACGGTGCGCGGGAGCAGTCCGCGCGCGGTCTCGGTGAGTACGGGCTTCCCGGGCACGAAAACCACCGGAACGATGGAACGGTCGGGCTCCATCCTGATGGCGCGGGCGGCGCCGGACTCCAGCCAGGAAAGGGTGAACCCGCCCAGCAGACAGGCCGCGACGTTGTCCGGGTGGCCCTCGATCTCGGTGGCCAGCTCCAGCAGCGCGGTGTCGTCGAGGCGGGCTTCGCCGCCTATGGTCACCGCGCGCGCGGCGACGATGCCCGCGCAGATGGCGGCGGAGGAGGAGCCGAGGCCGCGGCCGTGCGGGATGCGGTTGGCGCAGACGATCTCCAGCCCGCGCGGCTGTCCGCCCAGCAGGTCGAAGGCGGTGCGCAGGGCGCGTACGAGCAGATGGCGCTCGTCGCGCGGGAGCGACTCACCGCCCTCGCCCGCGATGTCGATGTGCAGACCGGAGTCGGCGACCCGGACGACCACGTCGTCGTACAACCCCAGTGCCAGGCCGAAGGCGTCGAAGCCCGGACCGAGGTTGGCGCTGGTGGCGGGGGTGCGCACCCGGACGGCGGCGGCGCGGAAGGCGGGACCGGCCATCGCTCGAAGACTCTCCTTGAGCTGCGTGACGGACGTGACTGCCGAATGGCCCGCGAGGGGCATCCGGTGCGGACACTCGATGACGTGCGAAGACCCGTCGGGCCGCCTGGAACGGCGCGGCCCCGTGCCACACGCGTGGGCAGGTGCGGTGGGCGGGTTTCCCCCAGCTTATCGAAGGAAGGTTCTGCCGCGACATAGGGCGCACAGGAGGCGCACAATGCGTGTCGCAAGCCCCCTGTGCACCCTTCGGTCAGGCGAGGCCGAGGCGCTCGGCGGCGATGGCCGAGTCGACCGGCACGGTGACCGGCGGCGGGGCGCCGGCCACGGCCCAGTCGGGGTCCTTCAGGCCGTTGCCGGTGACGGTGCAGACGATGGTCTGGCCGGGGTCGACCTTGCCCTGCTCGGCGGCCTTGAGCAGTCCGGCGACCGAGGCGGCGGAGGCGGGCTCCACGAAGACACCCTCCTGCGCGGCCAACAGCCGGTAGGCGCGCAGGATCTCACGGTCCGTCACCTCGTCGATGTGACCGCCGGATTCGTCCCGCGCGGCCAGCGCCTGCTGCCAGGAGGCGGGGTTGCCGATCCGGATGGCGGTGGCGACGGTGGACGGGTCCTTGACGACCTCGCCGCGCACGATGGGCGCGCTGCCCGACGCCTGATAGCCCCACATGCGCGGGGTGCGGGTGGCCGGGCCGTCGGCGGCGTACTCCCGGTAGCCCTTCCAGTAGGCCGTGATGTTGCCCGCGTTGCCGACCGGGAGGACATGGATGTCGGGGGCGTCGCCCAGCATGTCCACGATCTCGAACGCGGCCGTCTTCTGGCCCTCGATGCGCACCGGGTTGACCGAATTGACCAGCGCCACCGGGTAGTTGTCGCTCAGGGCGCGCGCGAGGTCGAGGCAGTCGTCGAAGTTTCCGGCGACCTGGAGGATCTTCGCGCCGTGCACGAGGGCCTGGCCCATCTTGCCGAGCGCGATCTTGCCCTGCGGGACGAGCACCGCCGAGACCATGCCCGCGCGCACCGCGTAGGCGGCGGCCGAGGCGGAGGTGTTGCCGGTGGAGGCGCAGATGACCGCCTTGGCGCCCTCCTCCTTGGCCCGCGTGATGGCCATGGTCATGCCCCGGTCCTTGAACGAGCCGGTGGGGTTGGCCCCCTCCACCTTGAGGTGGACCGCGCAGCCCGTGCGCTCGGAGAGCACCTGCGCGGGCACGAGAGGCGTGCCGCCCTCGCGGAGCGTCACGACCGGCGTGCTGTCGGTGACCGGCAGCCTGTCCCGGTACTCCTCGATGATTCCGCGCCACTGGTGGGTCATTGCCGCTTACTCCCCTTCAACCCGCATGATGCTGGCGACACCCCGCACGGTGTCGAGCTTGCGCAGCGCCTCCACGGTCCCGGTGAGGGACGCGTCGGAGGCCCGGTGCGTGACGACGACGAGGGACGCCTCGCCGTCCTTCCCCTGCTGCCGAACCGTGTCGATGGACACTCCGTGCTCGGCGAAGACCGTGGCGACCTGGGCGAGCACACCCGGTTTGTCGGCCACGTCGAGGCTGATGTGGTATCGCGTGACGACGTCCCCCATCGGGGAGACGGGCAGCGCCGCGTACGCCGACTCGCCGGGCCCGGTGGTGCTGTTGAGCCGGTTGCGGCAGACGGCCACGAGATCGCCGAGGACCGCCGAGGCGGTGGGCGCGCCACCGGCGCCGGGGCCGTAGAACATCAGCTGTCCGGCCGCGTCGGACTCCACGAACACCGCGTTGTACGCGCCGCGCACCGAGGCCAGCGGGTGGCTCAGCGGGATCATCGCGGGGTGGACGCGGGCGGTGACCGAGGCACCGTCCCTGGCCCGCTCGCAGATGGCGAGCAGCTTGATGGTGCAGCCCATCTCGCGCGCGGAGCGGAAGTCGGCCGCGGTGACCTCGGTCATGCCCTCGCGGTGCACGTCGTCGAGGCGGACGCGGGTGTGGAAGGCGATCCCGGCCAGGATGGCGGCCTTGGCGGCGGCGTCGAAGCCCTCGACGTCGGCGGTGGGGTCGGCCTCGGCGTACCCGAGCGCGGTGGCCTCGTCCAGGGCCTCCTGGTAGCCGGCGCCGGTGGAGTCCATCTTGTCGAGGATGAAGTTGGTGGTGCCGTTGACGATGCCGAGCACGCGGTTGACCTTGTCACCGGCGAGGGACTCGCGCAGCGGGCGGATCAGCGGGATGGCACCGGCGACGGCGGCCTCGTAGTAGAGGTCCCGGCCGTGCTCCTCGGCGGCGGCGTGCAGGGCGGCGCCGTCCTGGGCGAGCAGGGCCTTGTTGGCCGAGACGACGGACGCGCCGTGCTCCAGGGCGGTGGTGATGAGGGAGCGGGCGGGCTCGATGCCGCCGATGACCTCCACCACCACGTCGATGTCACCCCGCTTGACCAGGGCGGTCGCGTCGGTGGTGACCAGCGCCGGGTCGATGCCGTCCCGCACCTTCGAGGGCCTCCGTACGGCGACCCCGGCCAGTTCGACCGGGGCGCCGATGCGGGCGGCGAGGTCGTCGGCGTGCGTCGTCATGATGCGCGCCACCTCGGAGCCGACCACTCCACAGCCAAGCAGCGCCACCTTCAGCGGACGCGTACGCATCATCCGACCTCGTTTCCTCTCACCGTCTACGGTCCGACCAGTCTCACTCACCGGATGGGGCTTTCCGCCTTTCGTCCGGATCGTGAGACATCTGTTTCGTGTTCCCGGAACGGGGTCCCGGGCGGCCCTGGCGGGCCTCAGCCGACGTCCAGCCGGAGCAGGTCCTCCTCCGTCTCGCGCCGGACGATCACCCGCGCCTCGCCGTCGCCGACCGCGACGACCGGCGGGCGCGGGACGTGGTTGTAGTTGCTCGCCATGGACCGGCAGTAGGCGCCCGTGGCGGGGACGGCGATCAGATCGCCCGGCGCCAGGTCGGCGGGGAGGAACGCGTCCTTGACCACGATGTCCCCGCTCTCGCAGTGCTTGCCGACGACGCGCGCGAGCATGGGCTCGGCGTCGCTGGTGCGCGAGACGAGGGCGACGCTGTACTCGGCGTCGTACAGCGCGGTGCGGATGTTGTCCGACATCCCGCCGTCGACGGAGACGTAGGTCCGCAGCCCGTCGAGCGGCTTCACGGTCCCGACCTCGTACAGCGTGAACGCGGTCGGCCCGACGATGGCGCGGCCGGGCTCGACGGAGATACGGGGGACGCGCAGCCGGGCCGCCTCGCACTCGCGGGTGACGATCTCGGTGAGCGCCTTGGCGATCTCGTGCGGCTCGCGCGGGTCGTCGGAGCTGGTGTACGCGATGCCGAGGCCGCCGCCGAGGTCGATCTCGGGCAGCTCGACGCCGTGCTCGTCCCGGACGTCCTTCAGCAGGCCGACGACGCGGTGGGCTGCGACCTCGAAGCCGGACATGTCGAAGATCTGCGAGCCGATGTGGCTGTGGATGCCGATGAGTTCGAGCCCGTCGAGGGTGAGCGCTCGCCGCACGGCCTCGGCGGCCTGGCCCCCGGCCAGCGGGATACCGAACTTCTGGTCCTCGTGGGCGGTGGCGATGAACTCGTGGGTGTGCGCCTCGACGCCGACGGTGATGCGGATCTGCGCCTTCTGCCGCTTGCCGAGTCCCTGCGCGATGTGCGCGACGCGGACGATCTCCTGGAAGGAGTCGAGCACGATCCGGCCGACGCCCGCCTCGACGGCGCGGGTGATCTCCTCGACGGACTTGTTGTTGCCGTGGAAGGCGATGCGCGCGGGGTCCATCCCGGCGGACAGCGCGGTGGCGAGTTCGCCGCCGGAGCAGACGTCGAGGTTGAGCCCCTCCTCGTCCAGCCAGCGCACGACGGCGCGGGACAGGAACGCCTTGCCCGCGTAGAACACGTCGGCCTCGGTGCCGAACGCGGTGCGCCAGGCGCGGGCGCGGGCCCGGAAGTCGGATTCGTCGAGGACGTAGGCCGGGGTGCCGAACTCCTCGGCGAGCCGGGTCACGGGGATGCCGCCGACGGTCACGGCACCGTCCGCGTCCCGCTCGACGGTGCGGGCCCAGACCTTGGGGTCGAGGGCGTTGAGGTCGGCGGGCGGGGCGGAGTAGTGCCCCTCGGTCAGGACATCGGCGTGACGGGGCCCGGCGGGGTGGGCGGAACGGCTCATGACGTGGCTCTCTGTTCTGGGATCTCAGAGGTGTTCGGGTGCGTCGATGCCGAGCAGGGACAGGCCACCGGCGAGCACCGCCCCGGCGGCTTCGGCAAGCGCCAGCCGGGCACGATGGGCGGCCGTGGGTTTCTCCTCCCCGACGGGGAGCAACTCCGCGAGGAGCGGAAGCAGCGCGTCGGCGACGGCGAGGAGATGCCGGGCGAGACGGTCGGGGGCGTGCTGGGTGGCGGCAGCGAGGAGGACGCGGGGGTGGTCGGCGAGGGGGGTCTGGAGGGGATGCCCGGCGAGCTGTGCGGCCCCTGCTTCCGCTGGTTCCGCGGTGAAGCCCAGGTCGTGGGCGTTGCGGGTGAGGGCGCGTACGCGGGCGTGGGCGTAGCGGACCCGGAAGAGGGGGTTGGTCTCGCGCTGGACGAGGTGGTCGGCGGTGATCCGGGGCCGGTCGTGCGCGGCGGGATGCAGCAGGGCCCAGCGGGCGGCGTCGGCGCCGAGCGGCGCGGGGTCCTCGGGCGCGGGCACGGGTCGCAGGGTGACCGGCTCACCGTGCTCGATCTCGGTCCGCCCGCCCTGGCTGGCGACGATCCGTGCAACGGCGTCGGCGACGACCTCGGCGCGCACCTCGTACGGCACGCGCAGCACGACGGTCCGCCCGGCGAGGGCGTCCCCGTGCCCGTACTCCGTGCCGCGCTCGCGGATCTCCCGGACGAGCGAGGTGAGCAGGTCGTCGCGGGCGCGGAGGCTGATGTTGAGGAACCCCGGCCCGGTGACGACGACGTCTTTGATCCCGTCGGCACCGAGGAGCCGCGCCCGCAGGATGTCGGCGACGCGCAGCGGGGGCCGGCCGGCGGGGCGGGCGAGGCGGAGGGCGACGTTGGTGGCGTAGTCACCGCAGCCGCCGGGGCCGGGCTCGGTGACGGTGACCCGGTCCGGCAGCTCCACGCTCAGCTCCCCGGCGTCCACGGCACGGCGCACCGCGTCCAGGACGGTACGGGACAGCTCGGCGGGGGTCACGGGACAAGCCTAGGGGAGGCGGGAGGGGCGGGCTGGGAGGGGTGGTGAAGCAGTCGGGGTCCGGGTGGCTAGCCGCCGGAGCACACCCCGTCACGCCGGTCACTCCGCTCCAGGAGCCCCTTGACCAGCCGGACGAGTTCGTCGGGCTCGAAGGGCTTGGGCAGGAAGGCGTCGACACCGGCGTCGAGCCCGCTCTCCACCTCGTACTGGGTGCACGCGCTGATGATGGCGAGCGGGAGGTCGCGGGTGCGGGGGTCGGCGCGGAGGCGGGCGGCGGTACTCAGCCCGTCCAGCCGGGGCATGACGACGTCGAGCGTGATGACGTCCGGACGCACGTGGTGCACCACATCAAGACACTCGGCACCGTCGACCGCGGTCACCACCTCGAGCCCTTCCAGCTCGAGATTGACCTTGATCAGCTGCCGGATTCCCTTGCTGTCGTCCACGACAAGCACCCGGCGGAGCGCGCCTGACACAACTCGAGAGTAGGTCGGGGCGGGGAGTCACGTCCCGGTTTTCCACACTTCTCGCCCTGACGGGTGGAGCCGGGATTCCGGCTGACGGAGGGCGGCGGGACTCCGGGCCGACGCGGCACACCCGCCGCCCCGACGGGCCCGACCCCGCCTGGACAAACCCGTTCCTGATCACCCCGGAAGACCTGCTAGGGTTCTACCCGTCGCCGCAAAGCGCCCAGCGCAAAGCCCGACACGCCCCCGTAGCTCAGGGGATAGAGCAACGGCCTCCGGAGCCGTGTGCGCAGGTTCGAATCCTGCCGGGGGCACCTTGAATTTGGTGCCCGAAGACCCCGTCACCAGCGGAAACGCTGAGGATGGGGTCTTTGCGTTTTGTTGGGGCTCATGGATGAGGGGGGACGCGGATGGGTCGCCGTGAAGGGACGCCCAAGGTCGCCGCGGGGGTGGTTGCGACGGTGCGTGAGTGGCGGGACGAGGAAGGTTGGGGGGTGCTCGACTCGGTCGAGACTCCTGGGAGGTGCTTCGGGCACTACGCCGATATTCAGGCGTCCGGCTTTCGCACGCCGGTGCCGGGGCAGAGCCAGTGACCTCGGCAGCGGAGCTGTACGCCGACGTGCTTCGACAGCACATCGAGCCGCGGCTGCGGGAGTTGGGGCTCGTAGGGTCCCGGGGGTGTTTCGAGCTGCGTGATGCGGGGGTGTGGCGGCTGCTCGGGATTCAGCGGGCGGCGGGGAACTCCGCGGGGCGGGTTCGGTTCACCGTCAATCTGCTGGTCGTGGGCAAGGGGGTCTGGGAGGAGGTTCGGGGAGGTGTTCCGGGTGCGCCGGCGCGGCCCAGTCCCAACTCGGTCCACGGGAAGGGCGTACGGCCGCGGCGCATCGGTACGTTGATGCCGGGTGGACAGGATCACTGGTGGGAAGTCACCGAGCGCACTCGGCCCGAGCGGCTGGTGCGGAGCGTGCTGTCGGCGGTGGAGGGTCATGGGCTTCCGTATCTCGTCTCGCCCGCAGCTCTGCTGCTGGCCGTTGTCGAGGACATCGCTGTCCGGGTGCGGGGCCAGAAGGGGCCGGCCGATGCGTTGCGGTCGGTCGTCGCGTTGGTCGACAACGGTGAAGTCGAGCTGGCCGTCGATGACTTGACGCGGGTGGTCTCCTACTACCGGGTTCCGCTGCTGCGGGCGGAGTACGAGCGGCTCGTGCTGGTCGCGGAGTGGGTGGGGGCCGGGGACTCGTTGGTCGAGGCCGGTATCGAGGGGCTGGTCGGCTGAGCCCCCTTGCCGCGACCAGGGGTTCAGTCCGGTAGCTCCAGCTCCGCCACCGTCTCCTCGTTCTCGTTCGCCGCGTACGGGTGGACCGGGGAGAGGGGGGTGTACGGGGTGAACCAGGTGTCCGGGTCGTCGGGGACGGTGGCTTCGGGGGAGACCGGGGGGTGGAGGGTGGTCGCGAAGGTTTCCAGGGCCTGGGTGACCTCGTCCGAGAGGAGGCTGTAGAGGTCGGCTGTTACCTCGGCCTGGTTCAGGAGGGATTTGAGGAGGAGTTCCTCGGCGAGGCAGGTGGGGTGGTCGAACGGGGGGCGGGTGAGGCGGCCCGTCAGGGTGATCGCGGTGACCGTGAGACGGCGGGTGAACAGGACCGTGTACGCGTCCGCCAGGTGCGGGGGCAGGTCGTCCAGGATCATGAACGTGGCGTTGCTCCGGGCGACCGTGGGGCCGTCGTCCTCCAGGGCGGCCAGGTCGGTGAAGAGTTCGTCCACCAGGAGGTCGATCGCGTAGACCACGGCGCCCGCCGCTATCTCCGCCGCCTCTCTGCCGACCTCGCACTCCGGCGACGACTCGTCGTGGCCGAACGCCGTCAGGGTGAACGCCGTGAGCGTCGGGGCCAGTTCGCGCAGCCGCGTGCGCATCGCGCGGCTCTCGGAGTGGCCCGGGGTGTCCGGGGGCGCGGGCACCATGCCCGCCGCGAGGCGCCGGGCTCGTTCGGCCGGGTCGGAGGGCGGGGCGTCGGGGCCGTCGGCCGCGTCCAGGCTCTCCTGGATGAGTTCGGAGTTCAGTTCCACCGCACAGCGGGTCAGGCGCCAGTCGGCGAGCGGCTCGGTGCGTTCCATCAGCTCCGTCACCACCTCCCGCGCCGCTTCCTCCGCGAACTCCAGCGCCGGGGCGTCCACGAACAGCTTCAGCAGCGCCCCGCCGGGATGCGCGGCGATCACGTCGTCCAGCAGATCGACCTCCATGCCGTCCGGGCCCTCGACCGCCTCCAGCGAGTCGAAGCCCTTGCGCAGCAGGAAGACCACTCCCTCCCGGCGGAGTGCGTCGAGTTCCGGGGCCCCCTGGGGCGGGGCCATCGCCACGGTCACCACGTATGTCACATGTTCATCGTGCCTGAGGGTGCGCCGTTCGGGGAGGTGAATCCGAGGTACGGGACGCGAGGGCGTGCGCGGGCGGCGACCCCGGTGACATGCGCGGGCGCCGATCGCGCGGCCCCCGGGTCACGCCGACCGCTTGCCCGAGGCCGCCTTCTTCGCCGTCTGCTTCTTCGCGGGCGCCTTCTTCGCCGTCGCCGACTTCTTCTCGGCGGCCTTCGCCGTGGACTTCGCCGCCCGCTTCCCCGACCCGGAAGCCTCCCCCGCCTTGGACGTCGACTTCCGCGCGCTCGCCGTCTTCTTGGCGGCCTTGCCCGTCGTGGCCGTCGACTTCTTCGCGCCCGTCTCCTTGGGCGTCCCCCGCCCGTGGAGGTTCCGTACCTCCGCCTCGCCCTCCCCGCCACGGGACTCGCGGGCCTCACGGACGCTCTTCTCCAGCGCGGCCATCAGGTCGAGGACCTTGCCGCCGTCGGCCGGGGCGGGGGTCTCGGGCGGGGGCTCCCCCGCGGCCTTGGCGGCGATGACCTCTTCCAGCGCCTCGCGGTACTCGTCGTGCAGGTCGTCGAGGTCGACCTCGCCGAGGGTGTCCATCAGGGCGTCGGCGAGGTCCAGCTCCTGGTCGCGGACGGTGACGTCCACGTCCGGGGCGACACCCTCGGGGGCGCGTACCTCGTCGGGCCAGAGCAGGCCGTGCAGGACGATGACGTCGCCGACCACGCGCAGCATGCCGAGCCGCTCCCGGCCGCGCAGCGCGAACTTGGCGATGGCGACCTTGTGGCTGCGTTTGAGGGCCTCGCGCAGCAGGGTGTACGGCTTGGCGGCGGGGGCTCCGGCGGCGGCGATGTAGTACGCGGCGTCCATCTGGAGCGGGTCGATGCGCTCGGCCGGGACGAAGGCGACGATCTCGATCGTGCGGGCGGTGGGCAGCGGGAGGTGGGAGAGGTCGTCCTCGGTGATCGGGATCATCTCGCCGTCGGCGCCCTCGTACGCCTTGCCGATCTCGGACTGGGTGACCTCGCGGTCCTCCAGTTCGCAGACCTTGCGGTAGCGGATGCGGCCGTTGTCCTCGCTGTGGACCTGGCGGAAGGAGACCGCGTGGCTCTCGGTGGCGTTGACCAGCTTGATGGGGATGCTGACGAGGCCGAAGGAGATGGCGCCGTTCCAGATGGATCGCACGTGCCGGGTCCCTTCCGTACGGTGTCGATCTGTCCCGTTCGTCCCGTTTCTGGGATTGTCATCCTATGACGCCAGTGACGGAGGTGGCGGGGCGGCGGGTCTCGCTCAGCAATCTGGAGAAGGTGCTGTACCCGGAGACCGGCTTCACCAAGGGCGAGCTGCTGCACTACTACGCCACCGCCGCCGGGGTGCTGCTGCCGCATCTGCGGGACCGGGCGGTGTCCTTCCTGCGCTATCCGGACGGCCCCGACGGGCAGGTGTTCTTCACCAAGAACGTGCCGCCGGGTACGCCCGACTGGGTCACGACCGCCGAGGTGCCCCGTTCGGCGGGCGCGGCCCGGATGGTGGTGGTCCAGGATCTGCCGAGCCTGATGTGGGCGGCGAACCTGGTGACCGAGTTCCACACCCACCAGTGGCTGGTCCGGACCCCGGACGAGGCCGACCGGCTGGTGTTCGACCTCGACCCCGGCGCGCCCGCGACGGTCGTGCACTGCGGCGAGGTCGCCCTGTGGCTCAAGGAGCGGCTCGCGGCGGACGGGATCGAGGCGTACGCCAAGACCGCCGGGTCCAAGGGGCTGCATCTGCTGGCGGCGGTGCAGGGCGGGTCCTCCGCGGCCGCGAGCGACTACGCCAAGGCGCTCGCGGTGGAGGCGGAGCGGGCGATGCCGGGGCTGGTGCTGCACCGGATGAAGCGCGACCTGCGGCCGGGCAAGGTGTTCGTCGACTGGAGCCAGAACGCCGCCCGCAAGACCACCGCCGCCCCCTACACCGTGCGCGCCCGCAGCACCCCGGCCGTCTCGACACCGGTCACCTGGGACGAGGTGGAGCGCTGCCGCGACCCGGCCGGGCTGACGTTCCTGGCCGGGGACCTCGCGCCCCGGCTGGAGCGGTACGGGGACCTCCTCGCGGGCCTGCTGGACCCGGAGCGGGCGGCACCACTCCCCTGACCCGCTCCCCTCACCCGCTTCCCTGACCCGCGCCCCTCACGCGCGCCCCGCGCGCCCCGAAGGGAGCAACCATGCCCTCCCCGATGGCCCACTGCGGCGCGCCGCCGCCCACGGGGGCTCCTAATGTGGCGGTTAGTCAGTTACGCCCGCTTCCGGAGGTCTTCATGTCCCTGCGTTCCGTCCTCTTCCACGGCCTGGCTCTGGCGGCCGTGACGGGCGTGCTGCTCGGCGGGGCCGTGCCCGCCGGTGCCGCGGACGGCCCGGCCGGGGGTCCGCCGGCCGCTCAGCAGGAGAGCGGCCCCGACGGGCACGCGGGCGGCCGGGGCGACCGCGACCCGCGCCGGTACGAGGGTGTGGTGACCGCCAAGGGCGGCATCTGGCTGCGCGACCGCCCGGACCGCGGCACCCGCCGCATCCGGTTCGCGGCGCAGGGTGAGCACGTGTCCATCTACTGCAAGGTGAACGGCGACCGGGTGGGCACCAACCCGCTGTGGTACCTGCTCACCGACGGCACCTGGGCGTGGGCCTCGGCCCGGTACATCGGGAACGTCGGGCCCGTCCCGCGCTGGTGCTGACGATCCGCCAGCGGAACACGCGCCGATGACCCAGGCCGGGACCGCGCCGCACGCCTCCCGCACCGCCGCCCCGAGCCCCCGGCTGCCCCGGCGGCGCGGGGTGGAGCTGGCCCTGATCGTGCTGGCCGTGCTGCTGTCGGTGTACGGCTACTGCGCGGTGGGCCTGGCCCGCACCGGTTCCGTGCCGCCCGGTGCGGCGGGGTACGGGGCCGGGCTCGGCGGTCTCGCGCTGCTCGCGCATCTCGCGGTGCGGCTGCGGGCGCCGTACGCCGATCCGCTGCCGCTGCCGATCGCGGTGCTGCTGAACGGGCTCGGGCTGGTGCTGATCTACCGCCTCGACCTCCAGACCCCGGCTGACCGGGCGGCTCCGGCGCAGCTGGTGTGGTCCACGCTCGGGGTCGGGCTGTTCATCGTGGTGGTGCTGGTGCTGCGCGACCACCGGGTGCTCCAGCGGTACGCGTACGTGTGCGTGGCGGCGGCGCTGGTGCTGTTGCTGCTGCCGATCCTGTTCCCGGCGGTCAACGGCGCCCGGATCTGGATCAGGATCGCCGGGTTCTCCATCCAGCCGGGCGAGTTCGCCAAGGTGCTGCTCGCGGTGTTCTTCGCCGCGTACCTGGCCGCCAACCGCGGCGCGCTCGCGTACACCGGGCGCCGGATCTGGCGCTTCCAGTTCCCCACCGGGCGGGTGCTCGGGCCGATCGTGACGATCTGGCTGCTGAGCGTCGGGGTGCTGGTCCTGGAGCGGGACCTCGGCACCTCGCTGCTGTTCTTCGGGCTGTTCGTGGTGCTGCTGTACGTGGCGACGGGCCGGACCGGGTGGATCGCGGTCGGGCTGGTGCTGGCGGTGCTCGGCGCGGTGGCGGTGGGGCATCTGGAGCCGCATGTGCACGGCCGGATCGAGGACTGGCTGCACCCGTTCGGCACCATCGACGCCGGTCAGGGGCCCAACCAGCTCGCGCAGTCGCTGTTCGCGTTCGCGGCGGGCGGGATGACCGGCACCGGGCTGGGGCTCGGCCACTCCACGCTGATCGGCTTCGCCACCAAGTCGGACTTCGTCCTGGCGACGGCCGGTGAGGAGCTGGGCCTCGCGGGACTCGCGGCCATCTTCCTGCTGTACGCCCTGCTGGTGGAGCGGGGTTTCAAGGCCGCGCTCGCCCTGCGGGAGCCGTTCGGGCGGCTGCTGGTGGTGGGGCTCGCGTCGATCCTGGCGCTCCAGGTGTTCGTGATCGCGGGCGGGGTGACCGGGCTGATCCCGCTGACCGGCATGGCGATGCCGTTCCTCGCCCAGGGCGGCTCCTCGGTGGTCACCAACTGGGCGATCGTGGCCCTGCTGATCCGGGTGAGCGACTCGGCGCGCAGCCAGTACGACGGCGAGGAGGCCCCGTGAGCGGACCCGGCGAGTACGGCGGCAACCATCCGATGGCCCCCTACATCCGGCACGCCCTGGGCTTCTGCGGCCTGCTCCTGCTGGCCCTGCTGGTGAACGCGGCCCGGGTGCAGGTGGTGGAGGCGGGCGCGTACGGCGACAACCCGGCCAACCGCCGCTCGGCCATCGCCCGTTACCAGCAGCCGCGCGGGAACATCCTGGTCGGCGCGGCACCGGTGACCGGCTCCCGCGACACCGGCGAGCAGCTGCGCTACGAACGCACCTACCTGGACGGCCCGTTGTACGCCCCGGTGACCGGCTTCGCCTCGCAGCGGTTCGGCTCCACCTTCCTGGAGCACGCGGAGGACGGGCTGCTGTCCGGCACCGATCCGCTGCTGTCGGAGTTCCCGGTGTGGCACGACACGGCCGACGCACCGGGCGGGAACGTCGTCACCACGCTGAACGCCAGGGCCCAGCGGGCCGCGTTCCAGGGGCTCGGCGGGCGCAAGGGGGCGGTGGCCGCGATCGAACCGGCCACCGGCAAGGTGCTGGCGCTGGTGTCGACCCCGTCGTACGACCCGGCGCTGCTGTCGGGGAACAGTACGGGCGTGTCGGCGGCGTGGGAGCGGCTGAACGCCGATCCGGACAAGCCGATGCTGAACCGGGCGGTGCGGCAGACGTATCCGCCCGGGTCGACGTTCAAGGTGGTCACGGCGGCGGCCGCGCTGGACGCCGGGGTGATCACGGACCTGGACGCAGCCACCGACTCCCCCGACCCGTACCGGCTGCCGGGCACCACGACCCGGCTGACCAACGAGGCCGACGACTGCCGGGACGCCTCGCTGCGGGTGGCGTTCGCGTGGTCCTGCAACACGGTGTTCGCCAAGCTGGGTGTGGACGTCGGGCTGCCGGACATGTCGGCGACGGCGCGGGCCTTCGGCTTCAACGACACCAGGCTGAAGGTGCCGTTCGCGGTGGCGGAGTCCACCTTCGACACCGTGGTGGACAAGGCGCAGCTGGGGCTGTCCTCGATCGGGCAGTACAACACCCGGGCGACCCCGCTGCAGATGGCGATGGTCTCGGCGGCGGTGGCGAACGGCGGGCAGGCGCGGGCGCCGTACCTGGTGGAGCGGACCACCCGGTCCGGGGGCGAGACGGTCGCGGGCGGCGGCGCGCATCCGCTGAGGCAGGTGATGCGGCCGTCGACGGCGTGGCAGCTGAAGGAGCTGATGCGGGACGCGGTGGAGCGGGGCACCGGCGGCAACGCGGCGATCCGGGGTGCCACGGTCGGCGGCAAGACGGGCACCGCGCAGCACGGGGTCGGCAACACCGGGCTGCCGTACGCCTGGTTCGTGTCCTGGGCGCAGGCGGACGGCACCGCGGAGCCGGGGGTGGCGGTCGCGGTGGTGGTGGAGGACGCCTCGGCGGACCGGGGGGAGATCAGCGGGGGCGGGGACGCGGCGCCGATCGCCCGCGAGGTGATGCGGGCCGTGCTGGGTTCCTGAACCGGTCGGGGCCGTAAGGGGGTTCGTCGTCGGTAAAAGTCGTGCGCGAGGGATTGACGCCCTTGCTGACACGCAGTCTCATAAGAGGCGGACGACGACGTACCCCTGTGCTGGACGAGGTGACTTAAGGCCATGACGACCCTGACGGAAGAGGAAACGCTCGACGGGCTGCGCGACGCGCTGGGCGCGCTCAAGGACCGCGAGCAGGTGGCCGAGCGACTGCTCGTCTCGTCCGCCAAGCACTCCTTCGACCCGGACAAGGAGCTGGACTGGGACGCCCCCTTCGAAGAGGGCAAGTGGTTCTGGCCCCCGGAGCTGGTGTCGCTGTACGGCACGCCCCTGTGGCACAGGATGAGCGAGGAGCAGCGCATCGACCTGTCCCGGCACGAGGCGGCCGCGCTGGCCTCGCTGGGCATCTGGTTCGAGCTGATCCTGATGCAGCTCCTGGTCCGGCACATCTACGACAAGCCCGCCACCAGCGCCCATGTGCGGTACGCGCTCACCGAGATCGAGGACGAGTGCCGCCACTCCAAGATGTTCGCCCGCGTGATCACCCGCGGCGGCACCCCGTACTACCCGGTGAGCCGGGCCCACCAGAACCTCGGG
The DNA here is from genome assembly GCF_044747085.1 of Streptomyces sp. NPDC090119. Taxonomy (NCBI): domain Bacteria; kingdom Bacillati; phylum Actinomycetota; class Actinomycetes; order Kitasatosporales; family Streptomycetaceae; genus Streptomyces; species Streptomyces sp. NPDC090119. Next base: position 314,024 of record NZ_JBIVDK010000003.1, read on the forward strand.
CGGCTGTTCAAGACCGTCTCCACCACGCCCGGCTCCTTCACCGCCACCCTGCTCGGCGAGGAGGTGCTGGACTGGATGCAGCGCCTCACCTTCCCCGACGAGCGGGTGCAGCCTCTGATCCGGGGCGTCACGCGCATCCACGTGGTGGAGGAGGCCCGGCACGTCCGGTACGCCCGTGAGGAGCTGCGCCGCCAGATGGTGACGGCGCCGAAGTGGTCGCGGGAGTTCACCCGCGTCACCTCCGGCGAGTTCGCGCGGGTCTTCTCCATCGCCTTCATCAACCCGGAGGTGTACACCAACGTCGGGCTCGACAAGCGTGAGGCGGTCGCCCAGGTGAAGGCCAGCGGGCACCGGCGCGAGGTGATGCAGACCGGCGCGGGCAGGCTCACCGAGTTCCTGGACGAGATCGGCGTGCTGCGCGGCGCCGGACGGCGGCTGTGGAAGGCGTCGGGGCTGCTGGCGTAGCCGCCCGGGGGCGCCACGGGGAGGACGGCCGATTACGCTGCCAAGCATGACCCCGCAGGCCGCCACCCCCGCCTACCGACGCCTCAGTGTGGAGCAGCGCCGCAGCCAGCTGCTGGACTCGGCGCTGTCCCTCTTCGCGCACCGCGCGCCCGAGGAGGTCTCCCTGGACGACGTGGCGGAGGCGGCCGGGGTCTCCCGCCCGCTGGTCTACCGCTACTTCCCCGGCGGCAAGCAGCAGCTCTACGAGGCCGCGCTGAAGTCGGCCGCCGACGCGCTGCGGCTCTGCTTCGACGAGCCCCGCGAGGGGCCGACGGTGCCCCGGCTGGGGCGGGTCCTCGACCGCTATCTGGCCTTCGTGGACGAGCACGACACCGGGTTCAGCGCGCTGCTCCAGGGCGGCAGCGTGGTGGAGACCTCCCGGACCACGGCCATCGTGGACGGGGTGCGCCGGGCCGCCGCCGAGCACCTCTACCGCCACCTCGGGGTGGCCGAGCCGGGGCCCCGGCTGCGGATGACGGTGCGGATGTGGATCGCGGCGGTCGAGGCGTCGTCGCTGATCTGGCTGGACGAGGAGAAGCAGCCGCCCCGGGACGAGCTGCGGGACTGGCTGGTCGAGCAGTTCACCGCCGTCCTGGTGGTGACCGCCGGACGCGACCCGCAGACGGCGGCCCTCGTCGCCTCGCTCGACGCGGATGACCGAGACTGAGCGCGTGAAGAGTCAGGACATCCCCTTCGAGGGCGGACCGATGGACGGCCGGGTGCTGCCGGTGCTGCTCGGCCCGACCGGCCACCCCCCGAAGACGTACCGCATCCCGGTCCCCGACGCGGCGGGCGGCCCGCCCACCGTGCTGGTCTACCGACGCACCCCGCGCGGCCACACCAGGAGGCTGGGGCTGCTCCGGGGCTGGAAGTACGTGCACGACCCGGAGGGCCTCGGCGACGCCGACCGGCTGCGCTGGCCCTGGTCGCGGCCGAGGCGGGACAACACGCCGGACGGCAAGCCGGACGACCCGACCGGGTGACAACGTTGCGCCGGTCCGCGCACGTTCGGCGCGCAAACCCCGCGAAACGCGGCACAAGCTCCCGGTAGGGAGGCAGGCGGGACGGCCGCCGCCCCTCGCACCGGAGGTGATGTCGTGTCAGTAGCCCTGCTGCGTCTGGCGTGTACGGCCGCGATGGCGGCCCAGGTCGCGTTCGCGCCGCTGCCCGCGGTGGCCGCGCCGGAACCGCAGCGGCCGGTGGCCCAGCTGCTGACGGACCTTCAGCGGCTGTACCAGCAGACCGAACAGGCCACCGAGACCTACAACGCCACCGCGGAGAAGCTGGCCGCGCAGCGGGCCGAGGTCAAGCGGCTGGACGGCGAACTGGCGGACGCCCGGCAGGCGTTGCGCGGCAGCCGGAGCGACGCCGGACGGCTCGCCCGCGAGCAGTACCAGAACAGCTCGAACTTCTCCGTCTACGTCCGCGTCCTCCTCGCCCGCGACCCGCAGCAGGCGCTCGACGAGGGCCATGTCATCGGCCGCGTCGCCGGTGAACGCGCCGCCACCGTGGACCGGCTGACCGGCGCCGAGCGGCGCGCGGACGCCCTGGCCAGGTCGGCCCGCAAGGCCCTGGACACCCAGCTCACCCTGGCCGCACGGCAGAAGAAGCAGCGCGACGACGTGACGAAGCGCCTGTCCGAGGTGGAGCGGCTGCTCGCCTCCCTCACCCCCGAGCAGCAGACCGAGCTGGCCCGGCTGGAGCAGGACGGCGTGACCGAGGCGCAGCGGCGCCTGATCGCGTCGGGCACCCTCGGGGACGACGACCGGCCCGCCTCCGCGGAGGGCGGCAAGGCGGTGCGCTTCGCCCTGGACCAGATCGGCAAGCCCTACCTGTGGGGCGCGACCGGCCCCGCCTCCTTCGACTGCTCGGGCCTGACCTCCCGCGCCTGGGCCCGCGCGGGCACCCCGATCCCCCGCACCAGCCAGGAACAGTGGGCCCGCCTCCCGCACGTCCCGCTGAACTCCATGCGCCCCGGCGACCTGGTCATCTACTTCCCCGAGGCGACCCACGTCGCCCTCTATCTCGGCGGCGGCAAGGTGGTGCAGGCCCCGCGCACCGGCGACAAGGTCAAGATCTCTCCGCTGGCGGCCAACCCGGTCCTGGGCGCCGTACGACCCGACGCGGCCCCGCGCCGCCTGTAGCAGGCGGGCACGGGGCCGAAGGAGTCGTCGAGTGGATCAGGCGCCCGCGGCCACCGAGCCGACGTACGCCTCCGTCTTCGCGGGGTCGTAGAAGAAGTTCTCGAAGTCGGCCGGGTTGTCGAAGCCGTTGGCGAAGCGGTCGGCGACCGGCTGCAGCTGGCCCGCGGCGCCGATCAGGTTGAGGATGTGCTCCGGCGGCGGGGCCAGCATGGCGTTGGTCCACTTGGTGACGTGCTGGGCGGTGGCCCAGTAGCGGTCGAAGGTGGCCTTCATCCACTCCTCGTCGAACGGCTGGTCGCCGCGCTCCAGGATGGAGTCGAGGTAGGCGGCGGCGCACTTGGACGCCGAGTTGGAGCCCTGGCCGGTGATCGGGTCGTTGGCCACGACCACGTCGGCCACGCCGAGGACCAGTCCGCCGCCGGGCAGCCGCCCGATCGGGTTGCGCACGGTCGGCGCGTAGCGGCCCGCCAGGGTGGCGCCCGCGTCGGTCAGCTCGACCTTGGTGGCGCGCGCGTACTCCCAGGGCAGGAACTTCTCCATGAGCTCCAGGGTCAGGGAGAGGTGCTCGGTGGGGTCCTTGACGCCGTTGAACACGTCGAGCGGGCCACCGGGTATGCCCTCCCAGAACAGGATGTCGGCGCGGCCGGAGGTGGTCAGCGTCGGCATCACGAACATCTCGCCGACCCCGGGCACCAGGTTGCAGCGGACCGCGTCGAACTCCGGGTGCTCGGGGCGCGGGCCGAGCCCGTGCACGTACGCCACCGCGAGCGCGCGCTGCGGCTCGGTGTACGGGGAGCGCTCCGGGTCACGGCCGAACATCGACACCAGCTCGCCCTTGCCGGCCGAGACCAGCACGAGGTCGTAGGTGCGGGAGAAGTAGTCCAGGTCACCGACGGCCGCGCCGTGGATGACGAGCTGGCCGCCGCGCTGGGCGAAGGTCTCCATCCAGCCGGCCATCTTGACCCGCTGGTCCACCGACTGCGCGTAGCCGTCCAGCTTGCCGACCCAGTCGATGGCCCGCTGGGAGGGGCCGGGGTCGAAGGAGCCGGGGGCGGCGACCGAGACGCCGAGCCCCTCGATCTTCGGGGCCTGGGACTCCCAGAAGTTCAGCTGGAGGTCACGCTCGTGCTGGAGGGCGGTGTCGAACATGCACTGCGTCGACATGACCCGGCCGGACCGGATCTCGTCCGCCGTCCGGTTGGACATCAGGGTGACCTCGTAGCCGTGCGACTGGAGGCCGAGGGCGAGCTGGAGACCGGACTGACCGGCTCCGACGACGAGTATCTTCCGCATGCGGGGGCGTCTCCTACGGGGGCTGGGGACTACTCGGGGGTTACGTCGAGCGCGTGGCCCACCAGGGCCAGGAGGGTCTCGATCGCTGAGATCCGGCGCCGCGCATCCATGATCATGACAGGGATGTGGGCGGGTATGGTCAGCGCCTCCCGCACGTCCTCCGGCCCGAACATCTCGCTGCCGTCGAAGTGGTTGACCGCCACCACGTACGGCAGGCCGCAGCTCTCGAAGTAGTCCAGCGCCGGGAAGCAGTCCTTGAGCCGCCGGGTGTCGGCGAGGACCACGGCACCTATCGCGCCGCGCACCAGGTCGTCCCACATGAACCAGAACCGCTGCTGGCCCGGCGTGCCGAACAGGTAGAGCACCAGGTCGTCGTCGAGCGTGATGCGGCCGAAGTCCATGGCCACGGTCGTGGAGGTCTTGCCCGGCGTGGCGGTGAGGTCGTCGGTCTCCTCGCTCGCCTGGGTCATCAGCGCCTCGGTCTGCAGCGGGGTGATCTCCGAGACCGCGGTGACCAGGGTGGTCTTGCCGACGCCGAACCCGCCCGCCACCACGATCTTCGTGGCGACGGGGGCCCGGCTGCGGTCCTGCTGCCAGGACTTCAGTTCCTCGACGGGCTCGGCCACGCCGTCGACGGGGGAAGCGTTCCCGACGGGGGCGGTCGCGTCAGAGACGGCGGAGTCCACTCAGCACCCTTTCCAGCAGCGCGCGGTCCGGACGGCCGGTGCCGTGACCGGTTCCGGTGCCGTAAACACGGATCTTTCCCTGGTCAGCGAGGTCACTGAGGAGCACCCGGACCACGCCGAGCGGCATTCTCAGCAGCGCGGCGATCTCGGCCACCGTGCGCATACGGCGGCACAGTTCGACGATGGCGACCATCTCCGGCATCACGCGCGGAGCGGCCCCGTTCGCCAGTTCCTTGCGCTCCTCCGGGGCGTCGAGCGCCGCGGTGCTGGCCACGAACGTCTCCACCAGGAGGACGTGGCCGAAGCGGGTGCGGCCGCCGGTGAGCGAGTAGGGGCGCACGCGGGCGGCCTTGCGGTCGCTGCCGCGCGTGGGGAGCTGCGTCTTCTTCCTGGCGATGGCGCTCATCGGCTGCTCCCGCTCGGTTCGGACTCCATGGATTTCCGCAGTTCGCTGCGGAGTTCCGGGGTCAGCACATGTCCGGCCCGGCCGACGAAGAGCGCCATGTGGTACGCGATCACGCTCATGTCGCACTCGGCGGAGCCGTGCACGCCCAGCAGCGAGCCGTCGCTGATCGACATGACGAAGAGGCTGCCCTCGTCCATGGCGACCATGGTGTGCTTGACCGAGCCGGAGTCCATCAGCTTGGCGGCGCCCACGGTGAGGCTGCCGATGCCGGAGACGATGGTGGCCAGGTCGGCGGCGGAGCCGCGGGGGCCCTTGGTCACCGGCCGGTTCTGCCGCTCCGCCTCGGCGCGGCTCGGGTCGGACGACAGCAGGAGGAGGCCGTCGGAGGAGACGACCGCGACCGACTGGATACCGGGTACTTCCTCGACCAGGTTGGTCAGCAGCCAATGCAGGTTGCGGGCTTCACTGCTCAGTCCGTAGGTACTGGGCGTGGTCAACTGCTTGCCTCCTCGGCGTGGCCCCCCGTGGATTCTTCGACGTGTGCACTGCTGGTGGGCCGCTGGTTCTGCGCCGTGTGCTCGGCGATCTCCGCTTCCACGTCCCGGTAACCGGCCTGCGCCCCCTTGCGGAAGCCGCCGAGCCTGCGGCGCAGGGCCTCGGCGTCCACACCGGTGGCGCGCGGGCGGACCGGGGCCTCGGGCGCGGTGATCTTCGGGGTGCGCTTGGGCAGGCCCTTGCTCGTCAGCTTCTCCTCCGTCTCGTCCGGGGCACGGTCGTGCGTGGCCTCGGCGGGGAGGGGGGCGGCGGGCTCGGGGATGACGGGCGCCGGGGTGACGGGCGCGGGGGTGACGGGAGCAGTCCGGTCGGCGGGGGCGGCCGACGGGAGCAGCAGCTCCATCGTGGTCTCGGGGGCCGACTCGGGCAGGGCCTCGGGCAGCGTCTCCAGCAGCACCTCGGGCGCCGTCTCGGGCGGCAGCTCGCGGGTGGCCTGCCTCGGGATCACCGCTTCGGCGGCGTCCGCCTTGTCGGCGGAGGCGCCCTGCTCGGCGATCTCGTTGTCGGCCACGGCCTTCTCGGCGAGGGCGACCAGCGGGTCGGTGCCCTTGGGGCGGCCGCGCAGCACGTTGGAGTTGGCCTCGGCGTCGGCGCCGGGCAGCGAGAAGCTCTGGGTGCCCGCGGTGCGGGTGGCGTGGTGCGGGACCGCGCCGACCGGGGTCTCGGCGAGCAGCGACCGGGGCAGCACGACGACGGCGGCGACCCCGCCCTGCTTCTGCTCGCGCAGCTGCACCCGGATGCCGTGCCGGTGGGCGAGCCGGGCGACGACGTACAGGCCGAGGCCGAGGCCGTCCTCGCCCTCCTGCTCGTACGGCGACTCCGGGTCGAAGTCGGCGAGGCGGCCGTTGAGCCGCTCCATGCGCTCGACGGCCATGCCGATGCCTTCGTCCTGCACCGACAGCATGACCTCGCCGGACTCCAGCAGCCAGGCGGAGACCTCGACGGGCAGGTCGGGCGGGGAGAACGAGCTGGCGTTCTCCATGAGTTCGGCCAGCAGGTGGGAGAGGTCGTCGGCGGCGAAGCCGGCCACATGGGCGTGCGGCGGCAGGGCGGCGATCCGGACGCGTTCGTACCGCTCGATCTCGCTGACGGCCGCGCGGACCACGTCGACCAGCGGGACCGGGCCGTGGGCGGGCTGGATGTGCTCGGTGCCGGAGAGGACCAGGAGGTTCTCGCTGTGGCGCCGCATGACCGTGGCGAAGTGGTCCAGCTTGAACAGGGTGGCCAGGCGCTCCGGGTCCTGCTCGCGCTCCTCCAGCCCCTCGATGACGGAGAGCTGGCGTTCGACCAGGCCGAGGGTGCGCAGCGCGAGGTTGACGAAGGTGCCGCCGATGCTCTCCCGCAGGCGCTCCAACTGGGCGCTGGAGTCGCTGAGTTCGGCGCGCAGCGCCTCGCGGGCGTCGGCCATCTTCTGCCGCTGGCCGACCAGGTGCTTGCGGTCGGCCTCCAGGGTGGCGACCCGCTCGTGCAGGGTGACGGCGTGCGCGTGCAGGGCGTTCACGGAGCGGACGACCTGGGCGAACTCGTCGTTGCGGCCGGTGAAGGCGATCGGCTCCTGCCCGGCGGGGTCCTCGGCACCGGCCAGGCGGGCCGAGCCCCGGCGCAGCACGGAGAGCGGGCGGGTCAGGGTGCGGGCCATGGCGGTGGCGATGCCGACGGCGACCAGCATCAGGGCGCCGAGCACCGCGATCCGGATCTCCAGCCCGGTGACGTCGTCGTCCCGCAGGGTGGCGAGGTTCTGCCCCTGGCGCTCGTAGAGAGCGGACTCGGCGCCGCGCATCAGGTCGACGCGGGCGGAGAGCGCCGCGTCCGCCTTCTTGGCGCTGACGGCGAGCTGCCGGTCGCCGAAGGTGGGCTGGGCCGTGAGGAAGCCCAGGTACTTGTCGGCGGTGTTGACCTCGGGGCCGGTGACCGTGGAGTCGTAGGAGGTGACGGCGTCCTTGGGCGCGGTCTCGCGGAAGGTGGCGAGACCGGCGTCGGCGCGCAGCCGGGCCCGCTGGGCGGCGGCGGTGAGCGCGTCCCGGCGGGCGGTGTCGTCCTTGCTGCTGCCGCTGCTGGTGACGGGCAGTCCGGTGACCGGGCTGATCTGGGTGCTGGGCGTGGTGGGGACGCTGAGCGCGGCCAGCAGCAGGCCGCGCGCGGCGGCGGACTGCTGGACGGCGGAGTCCAGTTCGGCGAGCGCGTAGGCGCCGGACCCGGCGCGCGGGGGCGTCCGCTCGGCCAGTTCCTCGGCGAGCCGGTGCAGTTCGGTGATGGTGGCCGAGTACGCCTGGTGGGTGCGCAGCGCGTCCGACTTGCCGGTCAGGGCGGTGCGGCGGACGGTGGCGATGCCGTCCAGCGCGGTACGCAGCCGGGACGGCAGGTCGGTGTCCGCGCGCAGGTCCTCGACCTGGTGGTCGACGCGGGTGCCGCGCTGCTCGGAGGGCGCCTTGGTCTTCGGGCGTCCGGCGGCGACGTAGGAGGTGACCTCGTCGCGTTCGTCGGCCAGCGCGTGGGCGAGCGAGAGGGCGTCCTGCGTCTCGTCCGCCAGTGTCACCAGCTTCTGGGACTCATGGAGGTCCCCGGAGGCGGTGAGCAGGGCGGGGGCGCCTGCCGCGGCTATGGCGGCGGCCACCACGGCCACGGCGACGATCAGCCGGTTGCGCACATGGGTGGGACGTCCAGCGCCCACGGGGGTCTGTTCGGTCCCCTGGGGGGCCGTCTGCCTGCCTGTGCGCCGAGGCCGCTTCTTCTGCACCGGTGCTCGCAATCCTGAACTCGTCTACGGAAGGGCCGGGCGGCGCCCCGTCGTCTCGGTGCCAAGTGGTGCGTACACCCGGTTCGTGGTTCCCGACCCTCCCAGCGCCGGTGGGCAGTGGCCGCGCATCACCTGACCCGCCACCCGAAGGAGTGAACATCGGAGGGGAGTTGGCGGGCAAGTCGTGACGGCGCCCCGAGCACCCCAGTGCGGCGGGCCGGTTGGACGCGCGGGACAGGCTTTGGCAGTATTCGCCGCCACGCATTCCCGGACCATGCCATTTGCCGCCAATTCCGGCGTCTGAGCTGCACGGTCGCGCCAAAGAGGGCGCATGCTCCGGACATTGCCCCGCCTCGTGAAGGAGTCGTGCAGACTGGCGGGATGCGCACTGATCTCGTCTCGGAACCCGGCGGCGCCGACCGGCCCAACGAGGACTTCGCGGGCGTCGGACTACCCGCCTGCGGTCAGGGCGGTTGCGTGATCTTGCTGGACGGAGTGACACCGCCCCCGTACGCGCCGGGCTGCTCGCACCCGGTGCCCTGGTTCACCGCCCGGCTGGGCGGCGCGCTGACCGAACTGACCGTTTCCCACCGAGATCTGACGCTGGCGGAGATTCTCAGCCGGGCGATCAGCCAAACATCCGAGGCCCATCTGATCACCTGTGACCTTTCTCACCCGCGTACGCCCCAGGCGACGGTGGTGCTGGTCCGCTGGTCGGCACGGACGGTCGAGTACCTGGTGCTCTCGGACTCCGCGCTGCTGCTGCGCGCCCCGGACGGCACGGTGACCCCGGTGCTGGACGACCGGCTGAGCCGCCTGCCCCGCGAGGCACTGGTGAGCGCGGAGCGGGTGGACGCCGAGCTGCGGAACAAGGAGGGCGGCTTCTTCACGGCCGCCGCCGACCCCGCGGTGGCCCGGTACGCGGTGACCGGCTCGGTGCCGCGCGCCGAGGTGCGCTCGCTGGTGGCACTGACCGACGGCGCGGCCCGCTGGACGGAGAAGTTCCACGAGGGCGACTGGACGGCCCTGTTCGACCTGGTCGCCAAGGAGGGCACCCGCGCCCTGGTGGACCGGGTGCGGGAACTGGAGCTGGGGGACCGGGAGGAGCGGGCGTTCCTGGGCCGCAGCAAGACGCACGACGACGCGACAGCGGTCCACGTGGAGCTATGAGGGCGCGTCCGGAAGCGGCTACTTCTCCGCGATGCCGTTCAACTCGTGCAGCAGCCGCGCGAGTTCGGCGACCTCGCGGCGGTCCCAGTGGGCGAGCTGGCTGACGTAGCGGGCGCGGCGGGCCTCTCTGACCTGGCCCACCCGGCCCCGGCCCTCGTCGGTGAGGGTGACCAGCCAGGCGCGGCCGTCGGCCGGATCGGGCTCGCGGGCGATCAGCCCGAGGTCCTCGAGCGCGCGCAGCTGACGGGACATGGTGGCCTTGCCGACGCCGATGTAGGCGGCCAGGTCGGTGGCCCGCTGGGCGCCCTGCTCGTCGAGCCTGATGAGCAGGCCGTACGCGGCCGGTTCCAGGTCGGGGTGGACCTCGCGGGCCATCTCGCCCTGGTTGGCCCGCGCCCGCCGCAGCAGCACCGTCAGTTCGCGTTCCAGTGCCAGGAATTCCTGGTCGACACAGCGCGGCGCCACGGGTGCGGCGCCGCCGCCCGTACCGTTGTTCCCGTCCTCGTGCACCTCAGTACCCCTGCCCGGTTTCGCGTCTGAAATTTTCTGCCGGACCCCGTCATCGCCGCAGCTCGGTCAGTATTTCGCAGGCGTAGACCAACGGCGGCATCCGGACCCCCTTCCCACCCCCGTATCTACGTGCGTAGCTTCTTGGACGGGCCCCTTTGGGCGGCCCCACGCAACAGGCTCGTCGGTCATTTCTGGTCCCCCACCTTTCTCCCGGAAGGCCACGCCATGCCCGTGCACAGACCCGGCCCCGCCCGCCCGCGCACGTTCGCCGTCCTGCTCACGGCCCTGCTCGGCGCGCTCTCGCTCGTGTTCGGTACCGCTCCCGCCCAGGCCGCGCCCCACCGCGGTGACGCCTACCTAGGTATCGGCGTCCTCTCCCACGACGGCCGCTCCGGTGCTCCCGCGGGCACCCGGGCCGCCCAGACCGAGGGCGTCGACGTCTCCGGCCACCAGGGCGACGTCGACTGGGCCACGCTGTGGAACAGCGGTGTGCGCTGGGCCTACACGAAGGCCACGGAGGGCACCTACTACACCAACCCGTCCTTCGCCCAGCAGTACAACGGCTCCTACGGCGTGGGCATGATCCGGGGCGCGTACCACTTCGCCACCCCGGACACCACGAGCGGCGCGGTGCAGGCCAACTACTTCGTGGACCACGGCGGCGGCTGGTCGCGGGACGGGCGGACGCTGCCCGGCGTGCTGGACATCGAGTGGAACCCGTACGGCGACGCCTGTTACGGCATGGCCGGGGCCGCGATGACCAACTGGATCGCGGACTTCCTGAACACCTACCGGGCGCGCACCGGCCGGGACGCGGTGATCTACACGGCGACGAGCTGGTGGACCCAGTGCACCGGCAACACCGCCGCCTTCGGCGCGGTCAACCCGCTGTGGATCGCCCGGTACGCCACCGCGCCGGGCACGCTGCCCGCGGGCTGGGGCGTGCAGACGATGTGGCAGTACACCTCCTCCGGCCCGACGGTCGGCGACCACGACCGGTTCAACGGCGCCCTGGACCGGGTGCAGGCGCTGGCCAACGGATAGGAGCACGAGGAAAGGCCCGAGCCCCCCTTCTTCCAGGGGGACTCGGGCCTTCGCCCTGCCTCAGGCCGCGGCCGGGACCTCCGCCACGGTGGCGGCGGGCGCGAGGGCCAGCTCCAGCACCTGACGGACGTCGGTCACGGCGTGCACTTCGAGCTTCTCCAGCACCTCGGCCGGGACGTCGTCCAGGTCGGCCTCGTTGCGCTTGGGGATGATCACGGTGGTCACCCCGGCGCGGTGCGCGGCGAGCAGCTTCTGCTTCACCCCGCCGATCGGCAGCACCCGCCCGGTCAGCGAGACCTCACCGGTCATCGCCACGTCCGTGCGGACCAGCCGGCCGGAGAGCAGGGACGCGAGCGCGGTCGTCATGGTGATGCCCGCGCTCGGCCCGTCCTTGGGGACCGCGCCCGCCGGGAAGTGGATGTGCGCCCCCCGGTCCTTCAGGTCGGCCACCGGCAGCTCCAGCTCCGCGCCGTGACTGCGCAGGAAGCTCAGCGCGATCTGCGCCGACTCCTTCATCACGTCACCGAGCTGCCCGGTCAGGGTCAGCCCCGCCGCGCCCGTCTCCGGGTCGGCGAGCGATGCCTCGACGTACAGCACGTCGCCGCCCGCCCCGGTGACCGCGAGCCCGGTCGCCACACCGGGTACGGCAGTACGGCGCTCGGCCGGGTCCTGCGCGGACTCGGGAACGTGGTGCGGACGCCCGACCAGGCCGCGCAGATCCTCCTCGCGGACGGTGAACGGCAGCTCCCGCTCGCCCAGTTCGTGCTGGGCCGCGACCTTGCGCAGCAGCCGGGCCACGGTCCGCTCCAGGGTGCGCACGCCCGCCTCACGGGTGTACTCCCCCGCGAGCTTGCGCAGCGCGCCCTCGTCGATCACGACCTCCTCGCCGGTCAGACCGGCGCGCTCCAGCTGGCGCGGGAGCAGGTGGTCGCGGGCGATGACGACCTTCTCGTCCTCGGTGTAGCCGTCGAGCCGGACGATCTCCATCCGGTCGGCCAAGGCCTCCGGGATCGCCTCCAGGACGTTGGCGGTGGCGAGGAAGACCACGTCGGACAGGTCGAGTTCGACCTCCAGGTAGTGGTCGCGGAAGGTGTGGTTCTGCGCCGGGTCCAGCACTTCGAGCAGGGCGGCGGCCGGGTCGCCCCGGTAGTCCGAGCCGACCTTGTCGATCTCGTCGAGCAGCACGACCGGGTTCATCGACCCGGCCTCCTTGACGGCGCGGACGATACGGCCGGGCAGCGCGCCGACGTAGGTGCGCCGGTGGCCCCGGATCTCCGCCTCGTCGCGGACACCGCCGAGCGCGACCCGGACGAACTTCCGCCCCATCGCGTGCGCCACCGATTCGCCGAGGCTGGTCTTGCCGACGCCGGGCGGTCCGACCAGCGCGAGCACGGCACCGCCGCGCCGCCCGCCGATGACACCGAGGCCACGCTCGTCGCGCCGCTTGCGCACCGCCAGGTACTCGGTGATGCGTGCCTTCACGTCGTCCAGTCCGGCGTGCTCGGCGTCCAGGATCTCCTTGGCGCCCTGGATGTCGTAGGCGTCCTCGGTCCGCTCGTTCCACGGCAGTTCCAGGACGGTGTCCAGCCAGGTCCTGATCCAGGAGCCCTCGGGCGACTGGTCGGAGGAGCGCTCCAGCTTGTCCACTTCCTTGAGCGCGGCCTCGCGGACGTGCCCGGGCAGGTCGGCGGCCTCAACGCGGGCGCGGTAGTCGTCGGACTCCTCGGCCGCGTCCGGGCCGTCGCCGTTCAGCTCGCGCAGCTCCTTGCGGACCGCTTCGAGCTGGCGGCGCAGCAGGAACTCGCGCTGCTGCTTGTCGACGCCCTCCTGGACGTCCTTGGCGATGGTCTCGGCCACGTCCTGCTCGGCGAGGTGGTCGCGGAGCTGCTGGGTGGCGAGCTTCAGGCGGGCCACCGGGTCGGTGGTCTCCAGCAGCGCGGTCTTCTGGTCGGTGGTGAGGAACGGCGAGTAACCGGAGTTGTCGGCGAGCGCGGAGACGTCGTCGATGGCCTGGACCCGGTCCACGACCTGCCAGGCGCCGCGCTTGCGCAGCCAGGTGGTGGCCAGCGCCTTGTACTCCTTGACCAGGTCGGTGACCTGGCCGGGCAGGGGCTCCGGCACGGTCTCCGCGACCTTGGCGCCCTCCACCCACAGGGCGGCGCCGGGGCCGGTGGTGCCCTGGCCGATGCGCACCCGGTCGCGCCCCTTCACCAGGGCGCCGGGGTCGCCGTCGGCGAGTCTGCCGACCTGCTCGACGGTGCCGAGCACGCCGGTCCTCGCGTAGGTGCCGTCGATGCGCGGGACCAGCAGCACCTTCGGCTTGCCGGACTCCGTGCGCGCGGCGGACTGGGCGGCCTCCACGGCGGCCCGGACCTCGGCGTCGCTCAGATCCAGCGGAACGACCATGCCGGGCAGCACGACCTCGTCGTCGAGCGGCAGCACGGGCAGAACGAGCGTGAACTCCATGGACTCACCCGACTCATCAGGCATGATCTCCCCTTTGTCAGTCAACTTGAGCAACACTGACTCAACTCAATGCACTGATCTCAATGCGCCGGGGCGGTTGAATGTTCCCCGAACATCGTTCGCTCTGGGCGAACGAAGACTTCCGCGGCGAGCGGGGCAGGATGTCGGCATGACTGCCACGCACGACGACCCCGTGGAGCCCGTCGTCCTGGACCGGCGCGAGGGTCCGTACGGCGAGGTGGTGCTGCGCCGGAGCGGGGAGCTGCTCCAGATCATCGCCAACGGGTGCTTCCTGATGGACACTTCGGACGGCCGCTCGGAGCGGCTGCTGGTGGACGCGGCGCGGGACGCGCTGGACGGGCGCCCGGCGCCGGAGGTGCTGATCGGCGGGCTCGGCGTGGGCTTCTCCCTGGCGCACGCGGCCGCCGACCCCCGCTGGGGGCGGATCGCCGTGGTCGAGCGCGAGCCCGCCGTCGTCGACTGGCACCGCGGCGGCCCGCTGGCCGGGATCTCCGCCGACGCCCTGGCCGACCCGCGCACGCGCGTCGTGGAGGCGGATCTCGTCACTTACGTCAATGAGACATCGGACACGTTCGACGCGCTGTGCCTCGACATCGACAACGGCCCCGGCTGGACCGTCACAGAGGGCAACGACAGCCTGTACACACCGGACGGACTCGCCGCCTGCGCAAGGGTGTTGAGGCCCGGCGGGGTACTGGCGACGTGGTCCGCGCAGCCCTCTCCGGAATTTGAAGGAACCTTGCGGAATGCCGGTTTCCGGCAGGTGCGTACCGAAGAGGTCCCCGTTGCCCGTGGCGTTCCCGACGTGGTCCACCTCGCCGTCCGACCTGGATAGCGATGGCCAGGCGTGTCCCCGTAATGTGCGGCGTGACGCGGATCATTCAAGCGTCAATCGCAGTCATGGGATCACCCCACGGATTCCGGAAAGCAACAGGGGCGGGCGATGGAGCAGACACACACCTCCCAGACCAGCGCGGCGACGACGTCTCAGGGCGCGCAGCGCCGGGTCCTGGTCGTAGAGGACGACCCCACGATCGTCGACGCCGTCGCGGCCCGGCTCCGTGCCGAGGGATTCCTCGTACAGACGGCCAGTGACGGACCGTCAGCGGTCGACACGGCCGAGGCATGGCAGCCGGATCTGCTGATCCTCGACATCATGCTGCCCGGCTTCGACGGCCTGGAGGTCTGCCGCCGGGTGCAGGCGTCCCGCCCGGTGCCGGTGATGATGCTCACCGCGCGCGACGACGAGACCGACATGCTGGTGGGTCTCGGGGTCGGCGCCGACGACTACATGACCAAGCCGTTCTCCATGCGGGAGCTGGCCGCGCGCGTGCACGTCCTGCTGCGCCGCATGGAGCGCGCCGCGCTCGCCGCGACCACGCCCCGCTCCGGGATACTCCGGCTCGGCGAGCTGGAGATCGACCACGCCCAGCGCCGGGTGCGGGTGAAGTCCGACGACGTGCACCTGACGCCCACCGAGTTCGACCTGCTGGTGTGCCTGGCCAACACCCCGCGCGCGGTGCTCTCCCGGGAGCAGCTGCTCGCCGAGGTGTGGGACTGGGCGGACGCCTCCGGCACCCGGACCGTGGACAGCCACATCAAGGCGCTGCGCCGGAAGATCGGCGCCGAGCGCATCCGCACGGTGCACGGGGTCGGTTACGCGCTGGAGACGCCGACGCCGTGAGTCTCGGACGGGAAGCGGGGCGCCGACGCGCCGGGGGCGGACCCTGGGGCGGCGTACGCCCGTTCTCGATCAAGACCAAGCTGGGCGCGCTGGTCGTCATCTCGGTGCTGATCACCACCGGTCTCTCCATGATCGCGGTGCACACCAAGACCGAGCTGCGCTTCATCACGGTCTTCTCGATGATCGCCACGCTGCTGATCACCCAGTTCGTGGCGCACTCGCTCACCGCGCCGCTGGACGAGATGAACGCGGTGGCCCGCTCCATCTCGCACGGCGACTACACCCGCCGGGTGAGCGAGGGCCGCCGCGACGAACTCGGCGACCTGGCCGTGACGATCAACGTCATGGCGGACGAGCTGGAGGCACAGGACCTCCAGCGCAAGGAGCTGGTGGCGAACGTCTCGCACGAGCTGCGCACCCCCATCGCGGGGCTGCGCGCGGTGCTGGAGAACATCGTCGACGGCGTCACCGAGGCCGACCCGGAGACCATGCGCACCGCGCTGCGCCAGACCGACCGGCTGGGCCGCCTGGTGGAGACCCTGCTCGACCTCTCCCGCCTCGACAACGGCGTGGTCCCGCTGAAGGCCCGCCGCTTCGAGGTGTGGCCGTATCTGTCCGGGGTGCTCAAGGAGGCCAACATGGTCGCCTCGGCACGCGCCGGGCTCGCCTCCGGCTCCGGCAGTCACACCCGTACCGACGTCCATCTGCACCTGGACGTGTCCCCGCCGGAGCTGACCGCGCACGCCGATCCCGAGCGCATCCACCAGGTCGTGGCGAACCTCATAGACAACGCGGTCAAGCACAGCCCGCCGCACGGCCGGGTGACGGTGCGGGCCCGGCGCGGGCCGCGTCCGGAGTCGCTGGAGCTGGAGGTGCTGGACGAGGGTCCGGGCATCCCCCGGTCCGAGTGGCACCGCGTGTTCGAGCGGTTCAACCGGGGCCAGGTGACCCGCCCGCACGGTCCGGGCAGCGACGGCGGCACCGGTCTGGGGCTGGCCATCGCCCGCTGGGCGGTGGATCTGCACGGCGGCCGGATCGGTGTGGCCGAATCCGAGCGCGGATGCCGGATCATCGTCACCCTTCCGGGAGCCGTTCCGGCGTCGAGTTGACGCTCCGCGCCCCCATGGGGTTCAGTCGGATGATCAAGATCACAATCGTTCGCCCAGCCGGACACCTGTGATCAGGCACGGGCCAGCGCGATGCGCCGAGCGAGGACGCTCAGGGCCCTGCTGCGGCGTGCCCGCAACGTCCCTTCCGTATCCGGAACCCCGGTTGTTTCCCGCCATTTCACGGCCCGAAACGCGGTTCCCGATGTGACTTGCGCGACGATGAACGGGCCCGACCTGACCTTCCCGCTCGGGGAGGCGTAGCCTTTATTCCCGCTGTCCATCACCTTGTGAAGCGGAAGAGGGCGGTTACCGCCGTGTCGCCACAGTCCCCCAGTAACTCGAACGTCTCCACCGACGACCAAGCCGGGAAGAACGCCGCCGCGGCGTTCGGCCCGAACGAGTGGCTCGTCGATGAGATCTATCAGCAGTACCTCCAGGACCCGAATTCGGTAGACCGTGCCTGGTGGGACTTCTTCGCCGATTACAAGCCGGGGGCGCCCGCCGCCCCGGCTCCGGCGGGTACCGCGGCCGCGGGGGCCGCGGGCACCACCCCCACCGCTCCCCCGGCCCAGGCCGCGCCGGCTCCGGCCGCGCCCGCCCAGGCCCAGGCACAGGCCCCGGCTGCCAAGCCCGCCGCCACGCCCACGCCCGCCCAGGCTCCGGCCCAGGCGCCCGCGGCGAAGGCGGCTCCGGCCGCCCCGGCCCCGGCGAAGGCGGCCCAGCCGGCCGCGAAGCCGAAGGCCGCCGCCGCGCCCGCCACGGAGGCCCCCGAGGGCCCCGAGTACGTGACGCTGCGCGGTCCGTCCGCGGCCGTGGTCAAGAACATGAACGCCTCGCTGGAGCTGCCGACCGCCACCTCGGTCCGCGCGGTCCCGGTGAAGCTGCTGTTCGACAACCGCATCGTCATCAACAACCACCTCAAGCGGGCCCGCGGCGGGAAGATCTCCTTCACGCACCTCATCGGGTTCGCCATGGTGCAGGCCATCAAGGCCATGCCGCCGATGAACTACTCGTTCGGCGAGAAGGACGGCAAGCCGACCCTGGTCAAGCCGCCGCACGTGAACCTCGGTCTGGCCATCGACCTGGTGAAGCCCAACGGCGACCGCCAGCTCGTCGTCGCGGCCATCAAGAAGGCCGAGACGCTGAACTTCTTCGAGTTCTGGCAGGCCTACGAGGACATCGTCCGCCGCGCCCGCGAGGGCAAGCTCACGATGGACGACTTCACCGGTGTCACGGTCTCCCTGACCAACCCCGGCGGCCTCGGCACCGTGCACTCCGTGCCGCGCCTGATGCCCGGCCAGTCCGTGATCATGGGCGTCGGCTCCATGGACTACCCGGCGGAGTTCCAGGGCACCAGCCAGGACACCCTGAACAAGCTCGGCGTCTCCAAGGTCATGACGCTCACGTCGACCTACGACCACCGGGTCATCCAGGGCGCCGCCTCCGGCGAGTTCCTGCGCCAGGTCGCGAACCTTCTCCTCGGCGAGAACGGCTTCTACGACGACATCTTCGAGGCGCTGCGCATCCCCTACGAGCCGGTCCGCTGGCTCAAGGACATCGACGCGTCCCACGACGACGACGTCACCAAGGCCGCCCGCGTCTTCGAGCTGATCCACTCCTACCGGGTCCGCGGCCACGTCATGGCCGACACCGACCCGCTGGAGTACCAGCAGCGCAAGCACCCCGACCTCGACATCACCGAGCACGGGCTCACCCTGTGGGACCTGGAGCGCGAGTTCGCCGTCGGCGGCTTCGCGGGCAAGTCCCTGATGAAGCTGCGCGACATCCTGGGCGTGCTGCGCGACTCGTACTGCCGCACCATCGGCATCGAGTTCATGCACATCCAGGACCCCAAGCAGCGCAAGTGGATCCAGGACCGCGTCGAGCGCCCGCACTCCAAGCCGGAGCGCGAGGAGCAGCTGCGCATCCTGCGCCGCCTGAACGCCGCCGAGGCGTTCGAGACGTTCCTGCAGACGAAGTACGTCGGCCAGAAGCGGTTCTCCCTGGAGGGCGGCGAGTCCGTCATCCCGCTGCTCGACGCGGTCATCGACTCCGCCGCCGAGTCGCGCCTGGACGAGGTCATCATCGGCATGGCCCACCGCGGCCGGCTGAACATCCTCGCCAACATCGTCGGCAAGTCGTACGCGCAGATCTTCCGGGAGTTCGAGGGCAACCTCGACCCGAAGTCGATGCACGGCTCCGGTGACGTGAAGTACCACCTGGGCGCCGAGGGCACCTTCACCGGGCTGGACGGCGAGCAGATCGCGGTCTCGCTGGTCGCCAACCCCTCGCACCTGGAGGCGGTCGACCCGGTCCTGGAGGGCGTCGCCCGCGCCAAGCAGGACATCATCAACAAGGGCGGCACGGACTTCACCGTGCTGCCGGTGGCGATCCACGGCGACGCGGCCTTCGCGGGCCAGGGCGTGGTGGCCGAGACCCTGAACATGTCGCAGCTGCGCGGCTACCGCACCGGCGGCACGGTCCACATCGTCATCAACAACCAGGTCGGCTTCACCGCCGCCCCGGAGTCCTCGCGCTCCTCGATGTACGCCACCGACGTGGCCCGCATGATCGAGGCCCCGATCTTCCACGTGAACGGCGACGACCCGGAGGCCGTGGTCCGCGTCGCGCGGCTCGCCTTCGAGTTCCGTCAGGCGTTCAACAAGGACGTGGTGATCGACCTCATCTGCTACCGCCGCCGCGGGCACAACGAGTCGGACAACCCGGCCTTCACCCAGCCGCTGATGTACGACCTGATCGACAAGAAGCGCTCGGTGCGCAAGCTGTACACCGAGTCCCTGATCGGTCGTGGTGACATCACCCTGGAGGAGGCCGAGCAGGCGCTCCAGGACTACCAGGGCCAGCTGGAGAAGGTCTTCACCGAGGTCCGCGAGGTCACCTCGCAGCCCGCGCAGGGCGAGTCCCAGCCGCCCAAGGACGGCTTCCCGGCCGCGGTCCCGACCGCGATCTCCGCCGAGGTCGTCAAGCGGATCGCGGAGTCCCAGGTAAACGTCCCGGACAACATCACCGTCCACCCGCGGCTGCAGCCGCAGCTCCAGCGCCGGGCGGCGATGGTGGAGGACGGCACGATCGACTGGGGCATGGGCGAGACCCTGGCCATCGGTTCGCTGCTGCTGGAGGGCACCCCGGTCCGGCTCGCGGGCCAGGACTCCCAGCGCGGCACCTTCGGCCAGCGCCACGCGGTGCTCATCGACCGGGAGACCGGCGAGGAGTACACCCCGCTGCAGTACCTCTCCGAGGACCAGGCGCGGCTGAACGTCTACAACTCCCTGCTCTCCGAGTACGCGGCGATGGGCTTCGAGTACGGCTACTCGCTCGCCCGCCCGGACGCGCTGGTGATGTGGGAGGCGCAGTTCGGCGACTTCGTCAACGGCGCGCAGACGGTCGTGGACGAGTTCATCTCCTCGGCCGAGCAGAAGTGGAACCAGACCTCCGGTGTGGTCCTGCTCCTGCCGCACGGTTACGAGGGCCAGGGCCCGGACCACTCCTCGGCCCGCCCGGAGCGGTTCCTGCAGCTCTGCGCGCAGAACAACATGACGGTCGCCATGCCGACCTCCCCGGCGAACTACTTCCACCTGCTGCGCTGGCAGGTCCACAACCCGGACCACAAGCCGCTGGTCGTCTTCACCCCGAAGTCGATGCTGCGTCTGAAGGCCGCGGCGTCGTCGGCGGAGGAGTTCACCTCCGGCGAGTTCCGTCCGGTCATCGGTGACAGCACGGTGGACCCGGCGGCCGTCCGCAAGGTCGTGTTCTGCTCGGGCAAGGTGTACTACGACCTGGAGGCCGGGCGGCAGAAGCGCGGCGCCACGGACACGGCGATCATCCGCCTCGAGCGGCTGTACCCGCTGCCCGGCGCGGAGGTCCAGGCCGAGGTCAACAAGTACCCCAACGCCGAGAAGTACCTGTGGGTGCAGGAGGAGCCGGCGAACCAGGGTGCGTGGCCGTTCATCGCGCTCAACCTGATCGACCACCTGGACCTGGCCGTCGGTGCCGACGTCCCGGCGGGCGAGCGCCTGCGCCGCATCTCGCGCGCGCACGGCTCGTCCCCGGCGGTGGGCTCCGCGAAGCGCCACCAGGCGGAGCAGGAGCAGCTGGTGAACGAGGTCTTCGAAGCCTGACCTCGGCTCACTGAGCAACGCTGTAGGGCCCGCCCCCCGGATCTGATCCGGGGGGCGGGCCTTTTCCGTGCTCTCAGCTCGCCTGGGGTTCGAAGTCCCAGTACGGGCGGTTGCGGGAGCGGGCGGAGATGGTGTGGACGTGCTGGGGGCCGAGGGTGGCGGCGAGGTCGGCCAGGGCCTCCTGTTCGACCTTCTCCGCCTGCTGGCGGTCGCGCAGGGCGCGCAGGTCGGCCGCGTAGGCGACGCGGGCGGTCAGGGTGAGCGGGTGGGTGCGGCCGAGGGTGTCGGTGGCGCGCAGGATGGTGATCTGGCTGAGGTCGGCCGCGGACTCGGTGTCCCCGACGAGGTTGCGCAGCGCGGCCGCGTTGACGGCGCAGCCCAGGGCGTAGGGGTGGGTCTCGCCGAGCGCGGCGGACATGTCGGCGAGGCTCTGCTCGATCAGTACGTGGGCGTGGTCGCGTTCGCCGACGCTGCGCAGCACCAGCGCGTGGTTGGCGCGGGCGCCGATGATGAAGGGGTGGCCCTCGGGCAGCAGCAGTTCGTAGCGGGCGAGGACGGATTCGCCTGCCTCGCGGGCCTGGTCGATGTCGCCGTGCTCGCGGGCGAAGCAGCTCTGGCTGACGGCGGCGGCCAGGGTGTGCGTGTGGCTGTCGCCGAGCTTGCGCTCCAGCCCTTCCAGGACGCGGGTGAGCAGTTCGCCCGCCGCCGTGCGGTCGCCGCCGCGCAGCTTGCACAGGGCGAGGTTGTGCTCGGCGCGCAGGGTGTTCTGGTTGTCCGGGCCCATGACGATGCGGTACTCACGGACGTTCTTGGCCTGGATGGACTCGGCCTCGGCGTACCGGCCCAGCAGGCGCAGGTCGACGGCGTAGGAGACCTCGGAGAACAGGGTCCAGGGGTGGCGGCCCTTGAGCAGTTGGCGGCG
Organism: Streptomyces sp. NPDC090119; assembly: GCF_044747085.1. NCBI lineage: Bacteria > Bacillati > Actinomycetota > Actinomycetes > Kitasatosporales > Streptomycetaceae > Streptomyces > Streptomyces sp. NPDC090119. Next base: position 335,414 of record NZ_JBIVDK010000003.1, read on the forward strand.
GGCCTCCAGGGTGCGGGTGTCGAAGCCGCGGGCCTGCTCGTAGCGGCCGAGGAGGCGGAGGGTGAAGCCGAGGTTGTTCTGGGCGTTGAGTGTGCGGGAGTCGTGCTCGCCGAACAGCTCGCGGTAGGTGGGGTAGAGCCACTGGTCGAGTTCCAGCGCGTCGTCGTACTGGCCGAGTTCGCGCAGGTCGGCGGCGAGTCCGCCGGCCATCCGCAGATGGTCGAGGTCGTGTTCGCCGCGTTCGGCGCGGAGTTGTTCGCGGGCGGCCCGGTCGATGGCCTCGGTCTCCTGGAAGCGTCCGGCCGAGCGGAGCAGGTTGGCGTAGTGGTAGGTGACCTCCCACACCCGGGGGTGGGACTCGCCGAGCAGGGCGCGCCAGGAGCGCAGGGCGCGGCCGCCGAGGTTGACGCCCGCGGTGTACTCCCCCGCGAACAGCATGTACCGCAGGCAGTTGAGCACCAGCCCCTGCACCTTGCGGTCCTTGCTGCGCAGTACGTCGGCGTATTTGAGGTGCGGGACGATCTCGGCGTAGGCGTCCCAGTTGCGGGTGTCGGTGGGGCGGCCGGGGTCGGCTTCGGCGAGGGCGCGGCGGACCACCTCGATGAACTCTTTCCGGTCGGTCTCGGGCATGTCCTTGTGCACGATCTGGTGGACCATCCGGTGCAGGTAGACCGACTCGCCGGAGGCGACGACCTCGTCGAGCATGGCCTCGTGCGACTCCAGCCGGACCACGGAGTACTGGCGGAGTTGGTTGACGGCCTTGTTCCACAGCAGCGGGTCGTCCAGCAGTCCGGCGAGCTGTTCGGGCAGGTCGTCGTGGCTCATGTCCTTCAGCAGCCGGACCGGGATGAAGCCGGGGGCGAAGAACGTGCACAGCCGGAGCAGGTCGACGGATTCGGGGACGGTCTCGCGGAGCTTGTTCAGCAGTATCGACCAGGCGGTCTGGAAGGCGAGCGGGAAGTCCGCGGACACCTTGACCACGTCCTGGTCGATGCCGCCGTCCAGCAGGGCGATGTACTCCTCCACCGACAGGTCGGAGTCGTTGAGCCAGCCCGCGGTCTGGTCGAGCAGCAGCGGCAGGTCCTCCAGCGCCTGGGCGAGCTGGTCGGCGTCGGGTTCGGTGAGCCGGGGCGCGCGGCGGCGGATGAAGGCGACCGACTCGTCACGACCGTAGACGGGGACTTCGAGGAGCTTGCTGTTGTGCTCGCTCCACTCGGGGTTGCGGGAGGTGATGAGGACGTGGCCGGGGCCGGTGGGGACGAGGTCCCAGATCTGGTCGGGTTCGTCGGCGCCGTCCAGCACGAGCAGCCAGCGGGAGTACGGGGTGCCCCGGCGCAGCGCGTCCCGGACGGCGCGCAGCCGCTCGCCGTACTCGGCGCCGGTGGACAGGCCGAGTTTGGGGGCGAGTTCGGCGAGGAGGCGGCGGTAGCTGACGCGTTTCTCGGCGTTGACCCACCACACCACGTCGTATTCGGAGCCGAAGCGGTAGACGTACTCGGCGGCGAGCTGGGTCTTGCCGACGCCGGACATGCCGTGCAGGGTGAGGACGCCCGCGCCGGGCTCGCTGCCCTGGAGCAGGTGGTAGGCGTCGTTGAGCAGCGGTTCGCGGCCGGTGAAGCGGGTGTTGCGGCGCGGCACCCCGCCCCACACGTCGGGCATGGCGGCCGGGAAGCGGGGTGCGGGGCGGGCCGGGTCGTCGGCCACGCGGGTGTCGTGGGGCAGGTCGAGGCGGTCCGTCAGGCGGCGTTCGGCCTCGTCGGCGCCCATGTTGGTGAGGTCCACCGGGGCGAGGGCGGCGACGGCCGAGGGAACCGAGGCGTTGGTGACGGAGACCGCGGTGAACCGGCCCGGATCGGCGCCGACCACCTCGCGCAGGGCCGCGTTCCACTCGTCGTGGGTGCGCGGGCCGAGCTGGAAGTACCACTCGCTGACCACGATCAGGGTGCGGCCCTCGGCGAGGGTGAGGTCGCGCAGCAGGTCGGTGAGCGACTGGTCCGGCGGGGCGTCCCAGCGCAGATAGACCACTCTGAGGCCGCGCCGCTCCAGCCGGTCCCCGATCCAGGCCGCCCAGGCCCGGTTGAACCCGGCGAAGCTGATCGTGACGGTCTGCCTCGCGGCGCCGTTCCCGTTCGGTGCCGTCGACCCGACCGGCGTACGAGCTTCAGACATGCGGCGGCCTCCAGCACGTAGACAGGAAATCCTAGAACCTCGGCGCGGCTCTGGGGAGAGCCCGGCGACCGCCGGAACGAGCGGCGCGCTGCGCCGATCTTCGCGCAGCCGGGGGTGCGAAGTCGGCATTTCACCTGTTCGGGATCGGCGGCGTGGGGGGCTGTCGCTGCGCCCACAGGGTGCGCACCGCCTGGACGTACGCCTGCGCGCGCGCCGTGTGCCCCCGTGGTGCGGGGCGGGCGGAGAGCCGTTCGTGGGCGGCGGCCATGCCGTCGACGAACCGGCGTCCGGCCGGGGTGAGGTCGGGCGAGGCGACCAGCGCGGGCAGGGCGGCGGCGACCTGGGCGTGGTAGCGGGCGTGTTCGGCCCAGGCGGCCTCGCGGCGGGCGGGTTCGGCGAGCGCGGTGCGCTGGAAGTGTCCGGCCAGCGCGAGGTGCGCGTAGGTGCCGTGCAGCAGTCCGTCGTAGGGGCGGGGGTCGGGGCGCCAGGGGGCGAAGTAGCGGGCCTCGGGTCCGGCCCGGTGCAGTTCCACCAGTTCGCCGAACGCGGCGAGTTTGGTGTGCTGCATCTCGTGGACGAGGGTCGCGGCCAGCGCGGTCGGGGTGGCGGGGGTGGTGCTGAGCAGCGCGCCGAACGCCTCGCGCCGGGTCCCGCTGGAGCTGCCCCGGCCGTCGGAGCCGGGCGGGGGTGCGAGCGGGACGAGGCAGCGCAGCAGGGCGACGGTCTCGGCCAGCCGCTGCTCGCCGCCGGTGCGCAGCGCCTGCGCCGTGCCGGACCAGGCCTGCAGCCAGCGCTTGCGTTCGGCGTGGTCGGGTCCGCCGGGCCCGCTGAACGCGAACCGTCCGGGGTCGCGGGGCGGGACGCGGTACGGGTCGAGGTCGTCCAGCGGGACGGGCGCGGCGCCGGGCAGCAGGCCGGGCAGGGCGTGGGCGGGGGTCCAGGCGGGGGCGCCGGACCAGGCGCCGATGCCCTGCTCCAGCCGGACGTGGACGTCGGAGGCGCCGCGTCCGCGCAGGGTCAGGCGGCCGTTCTTGTGCCGTACCCCGATCGCGGCCGAGCCGGTGCGGCCGGTGCGGAGCACACCGAGGGAGGGCAGGCAGAGCAGGCCGTCCCGGGTGGTCAGCTCGGTGGTGAAGGGCAGCCCGGCACGGGCGGCGGCCGCTGCGGCGAGCGCGCTGAAGTAGGCCAGTTCCAGCGGGAGTTCGCGGTCGCCGCCGGGTGCGGTGAGCGCGGTCAGGCAGCGGCGGGCCCAGGGGCCGGTGAAGGGGTGGGTGAGCCGGGTCCGGGCGGGCGAGTGCGGGCCGTCGGTGGCGCGGTCGGCCGCCGTCAGCAGGGCCCAGTCCTCGCGCAGCCGCCGCTTGGCGGCGGGCGGGCAGTGGGCGGCGTCGGCCGCCTCGGCGGCGTCGAGGACGGCGCGCAGCAGCAGCATGCGCCGGGTGTCCTGGTCGCGGACGAGGAGGGCGAGGGTCTCGGGGCCGCCCTCGGTGCGGCTGAGTTCGGTGAGGGCGCGGTCCAGGGCCGTGGGAGCCGTCACGGGGTGCCTCCTTCCTCGGCGAGCCGCGCGGCCACGTGCCGGATGAAGCGCTGGAGGTCGGCGCAGTACACCGACGGGTTCTGGAAGCCGTGTCCGGCGCGGTACCGGTGGGCGTAGTGGCCGCCGCCGCACACCCTGACCAGCGGGCAGGCCCGGCACCGCCCGGCGAGCCCCGCGAGTCCGGTCTGCCGGGCGGCGACACCGGGGTGGGTGAGGGCCTGGTCGAAGTCGTGCCGGAACACGTCGAGCCCGGTCTCGGCGGCGCCGTCGTACGCCGACTTCAGCGAGTCGACCTGTTCGATGGAGCCGTCGGTCTCGATGACGACGGCGTCGAACGGGGCGAGGCCGAGGGACTCGGTGGCGGCGGGCAGGCCGAGCAGCAGGGCGAGGCACTCCTCGAAGAGCCGGACCCGGGTCTCACGCCGCCCGGCCGACCACCACCGGTCGAAGACGCGGCACAGCCAGTCGCCGTACGCGCCCGTGTGCGGGGGCGGGGCCGACCAGTTGCCGTGCGGCAGCAGCAGGTCGAGGGCGGGCGGGCGGAGCGTGAGGAGGGACTCGTAGGTGCCGACGGGGTCGGTGGTGGGGTCGACGACGGTGAGGACCCCCGCGTACGCCTCGGGGAAGCGGTCGGCGACCAGGCGGGCGCCGCGCGCGGCGGCGGGCCAGGAGGGGCGTCCGGCGTGGTCGACGCGGCGGTGGTTGAGCGCGGCGCTGCCGCCGTCGAGGCTGATGCCGATCCGGATGCCGTGCCGGGCGAGGTGGGCCACCCGGTCGTGGGTGAGCAGGGTGGCGTTGGTCTGCACGGTGGCGTGGACGGCGCAGCCCTCCGGTACGCGGGCGCGCACGGTGTCGGTGAACGCGGCCAGGGTGTCGGCCCCGGCCAGCAGGGGTTCGCCGCCGTGCAGGACGAGGGAGAGCGCGGTCAGGGCATGGGCGCGGGCGTGCCGTCCGATCCGGTCGGCGGTGCGGTCCAGTACCTCGGCGGGGGCGGCGGCGGGGCGGGCGCGCCAGGTGTGGTCGGGGCCCTCGTAGAGGTAGCAGTAGCGGCAGGCGAGGTTGCAGCGGCCGTGCGCCTTGACGATGAACTGGCGGAAGGGGCGCGGTGCCGCCCGCGTCGGGGCGGCGGTCGTCCCGGACATCCAGCACCCCCGTACCCGTGATGCGGGCGCGGCTCGTTCGCCCGTGTGTGCGGGCGATGCCCGGCCGTGGCCCGGAGCCAAACGCAAGGCGGCGGAACTTGCCGGTTTCCGCCGTCGGGTGACCAGTAGCGGTCGGCTCAGAGGCAGTTGTTGAAGCCCCAGAGCATCTCGGTGGGGCGGGTCGCGCGTTCGGTGAGGGTGTCCAGGACCTCGCGCAGGACGGGGTGGTCCATGGTGCGCAGTTCCTCCAGGTCCAGGGTGAGCAGGTCCGGCAGCGGCTCGCCGTGCTCCGGTACGGCCGTCTCGTCGCCCGCGCTCGTCATCGCTGCCTCCCGTGGTGGTCCTTGGTGTGGTGGGCCTTGGTTCTGTGTCGCCGTTCTCGGTGTCGGTCAGCCGAGGCCGGCCAGCCGGTCGGCGGTGTCCTCGGCCGTCGGGGCGCCGGTGCCGAGGCTGTCCTCGGGCAGGCGCGCCCACTCGGCGCGGGCCGCGCGGTACGCCTCGCGGGCCGCGCGCGGCCGGGACGCCGCCTCATAGGACATACCCCGCCAGTGGTGCGCCTGCGCGCCCAGTTCCACGGCGATCCGGCGGTCGCGGTCGGACTCGGCCGCCGCCTCGGCCTCCCGCGCCGACTCGGCTGCCGCCCGGAAGGCGTCCACGGCGTCGTCCAGCCGGGTCGGCCGGGCCAGGCTCCGGTACGCCTCGTACTGCGCCTGCCCCAGCTCCAGGTAGCAGCGCGCGGCGAGCAGGGGGTCGTCCGCCTCGGCCGCCGCGAGCCCGAAAAGATGCTCCGCCTCGCGCAGGTCCACCCGGTCGCCGCGCAGCCGGTAGCGCCGGATCAGGGCGCGGCCCAGCATCAGCAGGCGGTGCGCGGTGTGCGGGCTGCCGGTGTGGGTCTCGCGGCGGCAGTCCCGCAGGACCCGGATCGCGTGTGCGAGGGCCTCCCAGGCCCGCTCCCCGCTCTCGGCGTCCGCCCGGCGCAGCAGCGCCTCGCCCCACTCGGCGAGCACACCGGGGTACTCGGCGGCCTCCCTGGAGGTGTCGGCGGCGGCACGGGCGAACGCGTCGGCGGCGTACCGGAGTTCGCGCAGGTCACCGGTCTCGGCGTACCGGGCGACGCCGATCCGGCCCGCTCTGACGTGGAGCCGGGCGCGCAGGGCTCGCCCGGTGGTGACTGCGAGCGCGGCGTCGACGCGTTCTTGGGCCTCGGCGAGGTCGCCGCCGGAGCGGAGCAGGGCGTCGACCAGGTCCAGTCGGACGAGGACGAGCTCGCGTCCCCCGTCCTCCCCGGCCGCCAGCGCGTCGCGCAGCGAGCCGGCCGCCTGGGCCGCGTAACCCCGCGCCTGTACCGGGTCGTTGGTGGCGTCGGCCAGGCGGAGCAGGAGTCTGCCGTGGGCGAGGGGCAGTTCGGGCGGGCGATGGCCGCGGTCGGGCCAGATGTCGGCGAACGCCTCCAGCATGCCGACCGCGCCCTGGAGCAGCGCGCTGTCCCCGCCGAGCCGCCACTGCGCCTCCAGCGCGCCGACCCGTTCCAACGTCAGCCGCAGCGCCTGCGCGGGCTCCAGGTCGGGGGCGGCGCAGGCCACGGCGTACTCCCGGTCGGCGCGGCGCAGCAGGTCCAGCGCGGCGGGGCGGTCGCCGCGCCGTCTGCGGTCGGTGGCGGCCGCGCGCAGCACCCGGGCCAGCGCGGCCCGTTCCCGCTGGGCGTGCGGGTGGGACACGGCCCGCTCGGCGGCGGCCTGCGCCTCGGCCAGCAGCGCCGGGTCGCCCTGCACCTCCCACAGCCGCAGCACGGCGTACGCGTACTCGGCCCACAGCGCGGGGTCGTCCCCGGCGGGCCGCTCGTTCTCGGTGGCGCCGCGCAGCAGTTGTACGGCGTCGATCACGTCCTGCACCATGCCGTCGGCGTCGAACCGGGCGAGCAGGGTGCGGGCACGGACCACCGCCGGATGCGCGGGCCGGGGTCCGGCGGCGGTACCGGGGCGGGTGCCGTAGAGCCGGAACTGCTCCGGCAGCGGCATGAAGCGCTCCAGCACCCGCGCGGCGACCTCGGCGAAGGGCTGGGGGACGAGGGTGGCGTCGCCGCCGTCCCCGGGGTACGCGCCGAACAGGCGGGCCTCGACCGGGCTTTCCTCCCCGCGCCCCGGCAGGCCGGTGCCGCCGAGCTGGGCGAGGGCGAGGGCCGGGAAGTTGGCGCCGCCCTTGCCGAAGCGCTGCTCGACGTACTCGGAGCAGTGCTTGAGGACGAGCAGGGCCTCGTCCCGGCCGAGGGTGGACAGCAGCGCCTCCCGTACCTCCGGCTCCATCTCGTACCACTGCCCCGCGTCCGGCCCGTGGTCCTCCCCGGCGCGCCGGACGAGGCCGCCGAGCAGCACCTCGGCGAGTTCGGCGGGGCCGGAGCCGGGCAGCATGGTGCGCTGCACCAGCCGCATCACCGGCAGACAGAGCGGGGCGGCGGCCAGGTAGACGGCGAGGCGGCCGGCGGCCGGTGACGCGGTGGAGCGGAACCGGCTGACCCGCTCCACCGGGGTCGGCCCACGCCCGGCAAGGGCCCGCGGCGCGGGCGGCTGGTCGGCGCGCACCCAGCCCACCGCGCCGGGCACCGGCCCGGCACCGGCCCCGGCGAGCAGCCGCGCCCACGCCCCGAGCGCCACTGGTTCGGGCGGCAGCACCGGCACGGGCAGCACGCCCGGCGGCGGTACGAGGGGCGCGCCGTCCGGGGTGCGTACGCGCAGCGCGGTGCCGCCGGGGGTGTCGCCCCGGGTCAGTTCGCCGTAGGTGACCGGCAGCCGGGTGCGGCTCCACAGGCGCTGCGGGAGCGGCTGGAGCACGGCGACCGGGGCGAGCCGGGCCAGCCGGTGCAGCAGCCGGTGTGCGCGGCCGGAACGCCACAGCGGGCCCGCGCAGTCGCTGACCAGGAGGGTGATCCGGCGTCCGGTGGGGTCGCTGAGCCGGTCGACGGTGTGCTGGGGCGCCCCGCGCGGATCGGCGCTGGCGCTGACCGTGGCCTCGCCGTCCGGCCCGGTGTGCAGATGGGCGATCTGGATGTCCCCGAAGGCACCCAACCGGGCGAACACGTCCTGGAGTTCGGCGAAGAGCCGGTCCCACACCCGCATCGAGGGCGCCGCGTCCAGCACGAGCTGGAGCCGGGTGTCCCCGCGCCGCACCTCGCGGTAGACGGGGAGGATCAAACCGCCCGCCTGTGCGCTGAGTTCGGCGGTCGCCGTCTCGTCCAGCGCGCGGCGCAGCGGGGGCGCGGCACTGCGGTACGCCTGCAACGGCCTGAGGGCTCGCTGGAGTTCGAGCGCGGAGGGCAGCGCGGGGGCGGCGGGGACGCCGACCGGGAGTGCGGTGAGCCGGGCGGTGGTCCGGGCGCGGGGGTGGTCGTCGTGGGGTGCCGGGTAGAGGGGGACGTTCCGGTCGGGGCCGGTGGGGAGGGCCTCGGGTTCCCTTTTGGCGGGCGGAAGTTGAGGCTCGGGTGGTGGGGCAGGCGGGGGCGGAGGAGTCTCACGGGTCGTCTCGCGGGTCGTCTCACGGGCCTGCTCGACCGCCCCCGTGGGCTCCTGTTCGCCCGTCCAGCGGGCCAGCCAGAGGGCGTCACTCAGTCCCTCCGCGTCCGGTTCGAGACCGGCTCCGCGCAGGTGGAGCACGAGTTCGGCGAGCGGGTCGGGGGTGTCGGGGCCGTGTCGTGCCGGTGCGTCGGGCATCGGCTCCTCACCTCGGGCGGTCTAGTCGCTGGATGAGCAGGTCGGCCAGGCGCTCCCGGCTCGGCGGGGCGGCCGCGTCGGTGAGGTAGATCGCGTTCAACAGCTGGTCGGTGGCGAGGAGTTCGCTGCCCGAGCGCTCCAGGAAGCGGGCGATCAGATCGTCACCGGCCCGCGCGGCCTCGTCCCCGAGGTGGGCGCGGACGAAGGTGGCGAGCCGGTTGTGGTCGGGGCGGCCCAGTTCCAGGTGGATGCAGCGGCGCATCAGCGGGGCCGGGAAGTCCCGTTCGCCGTTGCTGGTGAGGACCACGAACGGGAAGGAGGTGCAGCGCACCCGGCCGTCGCGCACCCGCACCTTGGTGCCGTCGGCGGTGAGCACCTCGGCCTCGCCGTCGGGCAGCCGGTCGGCGAGGCGGCGCAGCTCGGGTATCTCGAACTCGCCCTCCTCCAGTACGTTCAGCAGGTCGTTGGGCAGGTCGATGTCGCTCTTGTCGAGTTCGTCGATGAGCAATACGCGCGGGGTGTCCGAGGGCAGCAGGGCGGTGCCGAGCGGGCCGAGCCGGATGTACCCGCCGATCGCCTCGACCGAACCGGGGCTTCCGGCCGCGCTGCCGTACCCGCCCCGCTCCGCGATCTGCACGTCCTGGAGCCGGGCGATGGCGTCGTAGTGGTAGAGCCCGTCCTGCAGGGCCGAGCGGCTGACGATCGACCAGCGCAGCACCTCGCCGAGCCCCAGCTCGTACGCCACCGAGTGGGCGAGCGTGCTCTTGCCCGCGCCGGGGCTGCCGGTGACGAGGAGGGGGCGGCGCAGATAGAGCGCCGCGTTGATCATCTCCAGCTCCTCGGCGCCGGGCCGGTGCAGCTCGGCCAGGTGCCGGTGCGCGCCGAGCCTGCGATCGCGGGAGCCGTCGCCGTCCTCGGCCGGGTCGTCGGCGGTGTCCGCGCCGCGCCCGGAGAAGTCCCGCCAGGGCGGCGGCGGGGGCAGCCGGCTCATCCCGTCGTGGGGTTCCCCGGCGCCTCGGTAGATGAGCCACTCACTGGATTCGGTCATGTCCGGTCCTCGTCGTCGCTCGTCGCCGGGGGCAGCCGTGGGGCGTCCTCACGGTATCGATCCGCCGGACGGCTGGTAAGGGGATCAGGGAGGAAGCGGGGCCCCGGATCACGGGGCCTCCAGCAGGTCTCCGGTGCCGGGCAGGGGGCGGTGCGGATCGTCGTACAGCAGCGCCGTCCCGTGCGCCCAGTAGGACTCGGTGTCCCCGGCGCCGAGCCGTCGGCGCAGCGCGTGCACCGCGTCGGGCAGGAACAGGGCGCCGTCGCCGTCGTCCACGGTGGTCTTCACGCCCCGGTGGAACTCCCCGCACACCGCGCCCGGCCGCCGTCGCCACAGCACCACCCCGAACCCGGCCCGCAGCACCCGGCCCAGCGCGGCGGGGTCGTCCGCGAGGCGCGGGTCACCGGGGCGGCACAGCACCGGCACGGTGTGCGGCGCGAGCCCGCGCAGCACCGCCGCGTCCGGTACGGGTCTGCGCACCCCGTCGTCGCAGTCCAGCACCTCGGCGTGCGCCGGACGCCGGTGCAGTCCGCGCCAGCGGCCCCGGCGCTCGGCGTCCGGGTCCTCGTCGTCGTACGTCTCCCAGGGCGCGGAGCGGATGTGCCGCTCCTCCTCGGGCAGTTGGTCGCGGTCCGAGCAGCGGACCAGGACCGGCCGTTCGGCGCCGAGGGGGACGCCGTCGGGGCCGAGCCGCCAGTCGTCGACGGGCAGGCCCAGGTGCAGATGGGGCAGGGCCGCGTACAGGGTGGCGGGGCGGCCGGGTTCGTCGGAGTGCCGGAACGCCTCGGCCAGGGGTGCGGCCACCTGGTCCGCGAGGCCGTCCAGCGGGGCGCGTTCGCCCTCGTACAGCCGGGTCGGCTCCTGGTCGGGGCCGCCGCCCACGGAGACCGACCAGTCGCAGTGGTCCGGCTCCCAGCCCCGGCGCAGCACCACCAGCAGCACGGCGGGGGCGAGGGGGGCGGGAAGCTTGTGCCGGGGCGTGTCGGCGGGGGCGGGCAGTTCTTGACCGGGCACGGAAGGGTGCGTGCCGTCCGCGTCGGCAGGGGTGGGGAGTTCGTGACCGGGCGCGGAAGGGTACGGGGAGCCCGCGTCGAACGCGGCCTGGCGGTGGGCCACTTGGGCGCGGGCGAGCAGCTCGGCGCGCCGCCGGGCGAGGGTGTGCCGGTAGCCGCTGTCCAGCCCGGCCGCCGCGTGGCGCACCCACTCCCACAGGGCGCGTTCGGCGTCGAGCGCGCTGGGGGCGGGCGGGCGGTCGGCGGACAGCACGCCCATCGCGTACTCGAGCACCAGCTTCAGGGCGCCGTCCTGGCGGGCGTGTTCGTAGAGCAGTCCGAGCCCGTCCCGCCAGCCGCGCGGGGCGGGCACGAGGGACGGCACGCGGAAGTCGGGCAGCGAGCGGAGTACGTCGAGCAGTCCGCGGGTGCTGACGGGCGGGGGCAGATCGGCGAGCAGTCCGAGCAGTTCGCCCCGCTGCTGCGGGCTGAGGGTGCGGCCGGGGCGGGCGCCCAGCTCTGCCTGGATGTCGGTCCAGGTGGGGTCGGGCGAGTCGGCGTCCCGCTGGCGGTCGCGGTGGTAGCGGTCGTGGGCGTGGACGACGGACTGGTAGACGTCGTCGCCGTCGACGGGGAGCCGCAGCGTGCGCAGCCGCTCGACGCCGATCGAGGTGCCGCCGCCTCCGTGGTCCGCGCGGGACTTGAGCACGCCGACGACCTCACCGCGTACGGGGTCGACCACCGGGCCACCGGAGACGCCGGAGGGCAGGTCGTTCTGGCCGAGCCGGACCTGCTCCTCGGGCGACCATGCGCTGATGGTGCCCTGCACGGTGAGCAGGCCGTCCAGGATCTGCAGCCTGCCGCGGGGCGCGGTCCAGCCCGCGTAGAACACCCGGGTGCCGCCGAAGTGCGGGTTGGGCCGCTCGGACAGGTACACACAGGTGTGGCCGACGGGCTCGCGCAGCCGGACCAGGGCCAGGTCGGGCGCGGGCCAACTGCCCGGCACGGGACGCCCGGTCTGCTCCGGGAGCATCGCGGCCACCCGTCCGGACACGGGGCGCGGGTCGTCGTAGGGGCTGGTGCGGTACACCACGGTGACCTCGCCCCCCTCCCCGGCGTGAACCACGTGTGCGCAGGTCAGAACCCAGTTCGGCGCGACGAAGAAGCCGCTGCCGAGGAAGCCGTCGGGCTCGTCGAGGGCATACCCGGCCCCCGCGCGATGAATGCGCACGGTCGCCGCCAGAACGAGGTCACGCAGCGCAAGCCCCGCAGCACCGTCCCCCTCCGGTGCGCCCCCGCCGTACCCCACGCTCATCCCGGATGCCCCCACACGCCGAGCAACGCTTCGGGTCGGGGGGTTGGAGCGGGGAGGGGGCGGGGCAGGGGGTGCCGTCCGGCGGGCGGGAGGGGAGGTTGTCCGGCGGGCGATTGAGGGGTGGGGCTCGGCGGGCCTGGTACGGGGGTCGGGTTCGGCGCGGCCGGTCGAGGGTTCGGGTGTGCCGGGCCCGGTCGGGGGTTCGCGTGCGGCGCGCCCGGTACGGGGGCCGGGCTCAGCACGCCCCGTACGGGGGTCCGGTCCGGTGCGCCCGGTACGGGGGTCGGGTCCGCCGTGCCCGGTCGGGGGTCCGGGTCCGCCCTGAGAGCGGGGGCTGCCGGGCCCGGCAGCGGCGTGCCCGGCTCAGGGCCGACCGGCCGAGGACCACCCGGCCCAGGCCCGCCCGGCGAGGGCCCCGCTCCCGGCCCGCCCGTGTCCGGCGCCGCCCCCGGCGCCGAACCCGCCCCCGGCACGGGACCCGGCTCAGGTGGCCCGCCGTTCCAGGTCAGGGTGACCGTGAGCGCCGCCTTGGCCTCGCCGTCCGCGAGGAGGCCGACCACCTTGCCGGCCTTCGCGGTCAGCTCGATGCCGAACTCCACGCTGACCTCGTCCGGCCGCACCGCGCTCAGCGGGCCGGACAACGACCGCGCGACCCCGGTGATCAGCGAGTGCAGGCTCTCTACGCTCGCCTCCACCCGGTCGTGGAAGCCGGTGTCGGTGTACGACAGCTCCTCCGCCCCCGAGATCCGGGCCCACACCGGCGTACCATCCGGCAGCTCGATCCGCGCTACCCGCGTCGATTCCCCGTTCATCCCGTTCATCGGACTCCCCCGTCCTCTCCCCCGCTCGTCCCCCGACGCGTGCCGCACCCGGCGGCTGCCTATGCTTTTCCTGTCCTCTCCCGGCTCCCCAGCCGGAACAGGCGGCGCCCTCTCCCCTCGCGGTCACGTCCGCGAATGAGGGTTCTTCCCGCCCGGGACCGGCCCTACCCCTGCACCGACCGACGGAGCGTCATCCATGTACTTCACCGACCGAGGCATCGAAGAACTGGAGAAGCGGCGCGGCGAGCAAGAGGTCACCTTCGAGTGGCTCGCCGAGCAGCTGCGTACGTTCGTCGACCTGAACCCCGACTTCGAGGTCCCGGTGGAACGCCTGGCCACCTGGCTGGCCCGGCTGGACGACGAGGACGACGAGTAACCCGCCTGCCCGGTTGACCCGCGGGCCCGCCTCCTTTGGGCAGGGTCCGCACAGCCATGCCCGCACATCGCCCGGCAGACCGCGACCGTCGTCCCCCGAAAGGGTGTCTTGACTTCCGACAGGCGCGATATATCGTGATTACCAGGAGACGCGATATGGCGTGACGGGTCGGCATGCTTGCCCACCGCGCACCGTCCCGCTCGCTCCGCCCTCTTGTCCGCGTCACGCCCGAGGAGGACCCGTGTCCGAGTGGACCGTCGCCGAACCCCAGAAGCTGAGCTTCGAAGCCCCCGTGACCGAGCTGAACGTCCGCGTCGTCAACGGCACGGTGAACGTCGTGGGCACCGAGGAGAGCTCCGCCCGCCTGGAGGTCTCGGACATCGAGGGCCCACCCCTGATCGTCACGCACCGGGACGGAGTCCTGACCGTGGCGTACGAGGACCTGCCGTGGAAGGGCTTCCTGAAGTGGCTGGACCGCGAGGGCTGGCGGCGCAGCGCCGTGGTCTCGCTCGCCGTCCCCGCGGGTACCCGGGTGGAGGTGGGGGTGGTCGGCGCCGCCGCGGTCGTCTCCGGGGTGCGCGGCCCCTCCGTGGTCAAGGGCGTCACCGGCGACACCACGCTCGTCGGCGTCTCCGGCCCGGTCCGCGCGGACACCGTCTCGGGCAATGTGGAGGCCCAGGCGGTCAGTGGCGACCTGCGGTTCAAGTCGGTGTCCGGCGATCTGACGGTGGTGGAGGGCGCGGGCCCCTCCGTCCGCGCCGACTCGGTCAGCGGCTCCATGATCATCGACCTGGACCCGGAAGGCCCCACCGACGTACGCCTGACCAGCGTCTCCGGCGAGATCGCCATACGGCTCCCGCACCCGGCCGACACCGACGTGGAGGCGAACACCGCGAGCGGCTCGATCTCCAACGCCTTCGACGGCCTGCGCGTGCAGGGCCAGTGGGGCGCCCACAAGATCACCGGCCGCCTCGGCTCGGGCAGCGGCAAGCTCCGGGCCACCACGGTCTCGGGCTCCATCGCCCTGCTGCGCCGCCCGGCCGAGGAGGACGACGACACCGCCTGGGAGACCGCCCCCGGCACCGCCCCCGCCTCCCCCGCGGACGGCACGACCGACAAGAAGGTGCTCTGACATGCCCCCCGTCTTCGCCCACGGCCGCCTCCGCCTGTACCTCCTCAAGCTGCTCGACGAGGCCCCGCGCCATGGCTACGAGGTGATCAGGCTCCTCGAAGAACGCTTCCAGGGGCTCTACGCCCCCTCGGCGGGCACCGTCTACCCGCGCCTGGCCAAGCTGGAGGCCGAGGGTCTGGTCACCCATACCAGCGAGGGCGGCCGCAAGGTCTACTCGATCACCGACGCGGGCCGCGCCGAGCTGGCGGGCCGCAGCGGTGAACTGGCCGACCTGGAGCTGGAGATCCGCGAGTCGGTCGCGGAACTCGCCGCCGAGATCAAGGCCGATGTGCGGGGCGCGGCGGGCGACCTGCGGCGCGAGATGCGCGCGGCGGCGTCCCGGACCCGCGCCGGCGGGGCGGGCGCCGACCGTCCGGGCGCCTCCGACGAGTCGGCCGGACCGGGTGACTCCGAGGCGTGGCGGACCGCCAAGGAGGAGATGCGCCGCGCCAAGCAGGAGTGGAAGGAGCAGGCCCGGCGCGCCAAGGACGAGAGCCGCCGCGCCCGCGAGGAGGCCCAGCAGGCCCGGCGCCAGGCCCAGGAGGCGCAGTCGCAGGCCAACGCCCGCGCCCAGGAGGAGATGCGCCGCCTCGCGGGCCGGGTCCAAGAGCGGGTGCAGGACCACTTCACCCGCGGCGACTGGCCGACCGGCGTCCGCGAGGGCCTGGCCGAACTGGCGCGGGAGTTCGGCGACTTCGGCAAGGACCACGCCAGGCGGACCGGCACGGCGGACAGCGGCAGCGGCAGCACCAAGGCCGCGCCCGGCCCCGTGTACTCCGACACCCCGCCGGACTTCCCGATGGAGTACGAGCCCGCCTGGACCCACGAGCCCCCCACCGGCGACCCGGCCCGCGACCTGGACCGGCTGCTGGACCGTTTCCGGGACGACGTCCGGGACGCGGCCCGCGACCACGGCGTCACCGAGGACCAGCTGCGCGACGTCCGCCACCGGCTGTCGACGGCGGCGGCCCACATCGGCGCGATACTCAACGGCCCCAAGGTCTGAGCCGCCTCGGAGGGGGCTCGGCGTCAGCCCGCCTGCGCGGCCCCCTCGCCGTACAGGACCCGCCGCAGCGACTCGTCGGTCACCCCGTGGTCGGCGAGCACCTCGGCGGGCACCCCGGGCCGCACCGTCAGGGCGAGCAGGAGGTGTTCGTCGCCGATGCGCCGGTCGCGGTGGCCGACGGCGGCGCGCAGCGCCCCCTCCAGTACGCCCTTGGCGTCCTGGTCGAAGGTCCGGCGGCCGGACCAGCCGCCCGGGTCACGGCGGTCGCCGGACAGCGCCCCGGCGCCGTGCGCCTCCTCGACCCTGGAGACGATCTCCGTGACGTCGATGCCGAGTCCGGCGAGGGCGTCCGTGTCCGCGCGGGTCAGGCCCGCCCGGCGCCGCGCCTCGGCCAGCGCCGCACGCAGGGAGTCCTTGCGTTCGGCGAGGCCGAGCGCGGCGAAGGCGAAGGAGGCCCGGCTGCCCTCGCGGTCGAGGAGGGCGAGCAGCAGCTGCTCGGCGCCGATGGACCGTAGGCCCGCGCGTTCCGCGTGCGCGACCGCACCCAGGACGACTTCACGGGCGTCCTTGGTGAAGCGTTCGAACATCACTGCCTCCCGTATTTCTTGTGCACGGCCTGCCTGCTGACCCCCAGCTCGGCGGCGATCTCCTGCCACGACCAGCCCTGATTGCGCGCGCCGCGCACCTGCACCGCCTCCAGCTGCTCCAGCAGCCTGCGCAGCGCGGCCACGGCCCGCAGTCCGACCCGCGGATCGCGGTCACCGGCCCGCTGGGCGAGATCCGTTGCATCCGTCATGATGTCAACCTAGGTTGACATGAAGTACTTGTCAACCCAAGTTGACATGCGAGCCGCGAAGAAGGCGGGCCCGGCATCCCGGACCCGCCTCCGTATCGGCCCTCTCCCGAAAGGAGTTCAGGAGTTGCTGAGCACGATCTTCCCGAAGTGCTCGCCGGACTCGAGGCGTTCGAAGCCCTCGCGGGCGCGGTCCAGCGGGAGGATCTCGTCGATGACGGGACGTACGCCGGTCGTGGCGCAGAAGGCGAGCAGGTCCTCCAGCTCGTCCTTGGTGCCCATGGTCGAGCCCACGACCTTGAGTTCCAGGAAGAAGATCCGGGTCAGCTCGGCGTGCGAGGGCCGGTCGCCGCTGGTGGCGCCGGAGATCACGACGGTGCCGCCGGGCCGCAGCGACTTGATGGAGTGCGACCAGGTCGCGGCGCCCACGGTCTCGATGACGGCGTCCACCCGCTGCGGCAGCCGCGCCCCCGGCTCCACGGCCTCGACGGCGCCCAGCTCCAGCGCCCGCTTCCGCTTGGCCTCGTCCCGGCTGGTGGCGAAGACCCGCAGCCCCGCCGCCCGGCCGAGCACGATGGCGGCCGTGGCAACACCCCCGCCCGCGCCCTGCACCAGGACCGAGTCACCGGGCCGCACCCCGGCGTTGGTGAACAGCATCCGGTACGCGGTCAGCCAGGCGGTGGGCAGACAGGCGGCCTCGGCGAAGGA
This sequence comes from Streptomyces sp. NPDC090119, assembly GCF_044747085.1. Classification (NCBI taxonomy): domain Bacteria; kingdom Bacillati; phylum Actinomycetota; class Actinomycetes; order Kitasatosporales; family Streptomycetaceae; genus Streptomyces; species Streptomyces sp. NPDC090119. The sequence continues at coordinate 352,193 of NZ_JBIVDK010000003.1, forward strand.
CAGTTCCCTCGGCTTGGGCAGCACGTTCCAGGTGGGCACGGCGACCTGCTCGGCGAAGGTGCCCTGGTAGCGCTCGGTGAGGATGGAGCGGGGTTCACGGGGTCCGACACCGTGGCCGCTCTGGCCGATGACGGAGTGCAGGACGACCTCGTTGCCGTCCTCGTCGATCCCGGCGGCGTCGCAGCCGAGGATCATCGGCAGCCGCTCCTCGGGAAGCCCGACGCCCCGCAGGGACCAGAGGTCGTGGTGGTTGAGGGAGGCGGCGCGGACGTCGATGGTGCTCCAGCCCGGCCGGGCCTCGGGGGCCGGGCGCTCCCCCAACTCAAGGCCGGAGAGCGGCTGGTCGCGGTCGATCCGGGCGGCATAGGCGGCGAACATGGCCTCGACGATAGATTCCGCCCCGCCCTCGGCGGAACCGGCCGACGGTGTGACACACGCCCTCTTGCGCGAACGCCCTCCGGGCCCGGCGCGCGCCCGTAGGACCGGAACAGCCCCCCGACCGCCCCGTGACAGCGACCAGCACACCGGGCGGACCTGGCGGCACACGACCGAGCCACCGGCCCCGCCCCCGCCCCTCCACGTTGCCGACGCGACGACCCGCGTCGCGAGTCCCCGCCCCGCACCGGCGGCACACCGGAGCGGCGCGCCAGCCCGCCTCGCCACCGCCACACACCCCGCTGAACCAGCGACCCGACCCCACCCCCTGGGGACCGACCCGCGGAACGCGCGCCAAGCCCCCCAGCCCCCGCCAACTCGCCCCCGCCAAACACGAACGGCCCCGCCCCGAAAGGGGCGAGGCCGTTCCCGTAAAACGCTGCGCGCAGCCGCCTCAGCGCCGCGCGACGCCCTCCGCACGAGCCGCGGCCGCGACGGCGGCCGTGACCGCCGGGGCGACCCGCTCGTCGAAGGGCGACGGGATCACGTAGTCGGCGGAGAGGTCGTCACCGACGACGGCGGCGAGCGCCTCGGCCGCGGCGATCTTCATGCCCTCGGTGATCCGGGAGGCCCGCACCTGGAGCGCACCGGCGAAGATGCCGGGGAAGGCGAGCACGTTGTTGATCTGGTTCGGGAAGTCCGAGCGCCCGGTGGCGACGACGGCCGCGTACTTGTGCGCGACCTCCGGGTGCACCTCGGGGTTCGGGTTGGCCATGGCGAAGACGAAGGCGCCCTTCGCCATGGAGGCGACCGCCTCCTCCGCGACCGTGCCACCGGAGACACCGACGAACACGTCGGCGCCGGCCAGCGCGTCCTCCAGCGTGCCGGTGAGCCCGGCCTTGTTGGTGAAGGAGGCCAACTCCCGCTTGACGTCGGTCAGATCGGTCCGGTCGGCGGAGACGACGCCCTTGCGGTCGGCGACCGCCACGTCCCCGATACCGGCCTCGATCAGCATCCGGGCGATGGCGACACCGGCCGCCCCGGCCCCGGAGATGACGACGCGCAGCTGCCCGATCTCACGCCCGCTGAGCCGGGCCGCGTTGCGCAGCGCCGCCAGCGTGACGACGGCGGTGCCGTGCTGGTCGTCGTGGAAGACCGGGATGTCCAGCCGTTCCTGCAGGCGCCGCTCGATCTCGAAGCAGCGCGGCGCCGAGATGTCCTCCAGGTTCACCCCGCCGAAGGACGGGGCGAGCCGGACGACGGTCTCCACGATCTCGTCGACTCCGGTGCAGGCGAGGGCGATCGGCACCGCGTCGACGCCGCCGAACTGCTTGAACAGGATCGCCTTGCCCTCCATCACGGGGAGGGACGCCTCGGGACCGATGTCCCCGAGACCGAGCACGGCCGTACCGTCGGTGACGACGGCGACGACCGAGGACTTCCAGGTGTAGTCGTTGACCAGGTCCGGCTGTTCCGCGATCGCGGTGCACACGCGCGCGACGCCGGGGGTGTACGCGAGGGAAAGGTCTTCCGTGTCCCGGATCGGCACGGTGGCCCGCACGGCCATCTTGCCGCCGCGGTGCAGCGCGAACGCGGGATCGAAGGAGTCCAGGGGCTCGGCCCCGCCCTCCGGTCCGGCACCGCTGTCGCTGCGAGGATTGACGATCTCCGCTGCCACTTTGTCTTACCCCTTAGGTATGCATGGTTGAGGGTCGACCACTCCGGGTGAGGAGTGGGCGGGCACCGCGCAAGGCTCGGTTGACGGATACGTACGAGCACCTGCGCGACGGGCGCGCCGCACACGCGCCCTGAGCCCCGGATGAGGGGTGTAAAGAACCTTCATACCGGACGGACGGGCGGACCACGAGTCCATTAGGCGCAAGGTCACATGTCGCCCCGGAATGCCGCCCGGCCCTCCCGGCCCGCGCCGCTCCCCTCGCGCGGAGGGCCCGTGGGCGCACCTCAGAGGAACCTCAAGCGCCCCGCGAATCCCCCGAAACCCCGCACAACGCCCGTCCGCATCGTGAGACCTGCTGCAGATCTTCCGGTGTGAAAAGTCTATTTCCGCAGATCATCCCGTGTGAATGGAGCGCGGATGTACCGACCTGATGCGGTTCTCGATCACCCGTTATCCGATTTTGACATTGTGACGGGCCTGAATGGCGTAGTCCGAATGGCAAGATGCCGTAAACCCACGAGGTCGCGACACCCGAAGGTGTGTGTTCTCGTCGACCCATCGGTACGTCTTCTCTTCCCATCCGCCGGAGGAACCACGATGACCGCAAGCTCCACCCGTCGTACGACCGCACGGTCCCGCTTCGCAGCGGTCGGTGCGATCGCGGTCGCGGGCTCCCTGCTCCTCACCGGCTGCGGTGACCAGACCAAGAGCAAGGACTCCGGCAGCACCTCCGACAGCAGCGCCCCGCTCGCCGACCTGCTCCCCTCCGGAATCCGGGACAAGGGCGAGATCCACGTCGGCTCCGACATCCACTACGCCCCGGTCGAGTTCAAGGACTCCTCCGGCAAGGTCGTCGGCATCGATCCCGACCTCGCCACCGCCCTCGGCGACCAGCTCGGCGTCAAGTTCACCTTCGACGAAGGCACGTTCGACGGCCTGCTCACCGGTCTGCGCTCCGGCCGCTTCCAGATGGCCATGTCCGCGATGACGGACAACAAGAACCGCCAGGAGGGCGTCGACCCCGACACCGGCAAGAAGGCCGGCGAGGGCGTCGACTTCGTCGACTACCTGACGGCGGGCGTCTCCATCTACACGCGCAAGGGCGACACCAACGGCATCACCGGCTGGTCGGACCTGTGCGGCAAGAAGCTCGCCGTCCAGCGCGGCACGGTCTCGGAGGACCTGGCCAAGCAGGAGACCAAGAAGTGTCCGGGCGGCAAGAAGATCAGCATCGAGCCGTTCGACGACGACCAGCAGTCCCAGACCCGGCTGCGCTCCGGTGGCGTGGACGCGGCCTCCTCCGACTTCCCGGTCGCCGCCTACGCGGTGAAGACCTCCGGCGGCGGCAAGGACTTCGAGGTCGTGGGCGACCAGGTCGAGGCGGCCCCGTACGGCATCGCCGTCGCCAAGAAGGACACGCAGCTGCGTGACGCCCTGAAGGCCGCGCTCGACGCGATCATCAAGAACGGCGAGTACGCCAAGATCCTCAAGAAGTGGGGCGTGCAGGACGGCGCCGTCAAGGAAGCCGTGATCAACGGCGGCAAGTGATCCGCGGACCCTCAGCGGCCACCGAGAGGCAAGACCTGTGACTGAGATCGAGAAGACGGCCGGGGGCAAGGACACACCCCCGGCCGCGCCGGAGGCCATCAGGGCCATCCCGGTCAAGCACTACGGACGCTACGTGTCCGCCGTCGTCGCCATCGCCCTGCTCGCGGCGATCGTGTACGCGTTCAGCCAGGGCAAGATCAACTGGCAAGCCATCCCCGAGTTCTTCTTCGACGACCGCATCCTCACCGGCGTCGGCAAGACCCTGCTGCTCACCGTCCTGTCCATGGTGATCGGCATCGTGGGCGGCATCGTCCTCGCGGTGATGCGGCTCTCGAAGAACCCGGTGACGTCGTCGATCGCCTGGTTCTACATCTGGTTCTTCCGCGGCACCCCGGTGCTGGTGCAGCTGTTCCTGTGGTTCAACCTGGGACTCGTCTTCGAGTACATCAACCTGGGCCCGATCTACAAGAACTACTGGTCGGACTTCATGACGCCGCTGCTGACGGCGCTGCTCGGCCTCGGCCTCAACGAGGCCGCGTACATGGCGGAGATCTGCCGCGCCGGTCTGCTCGCGGTGGACGAGGGCCAGACCGAGGCGTCGCACGCGCTGGGCATGAGCCACGCCAAGACGCTGCGCCGGGTCGTGATCCCGCAGGCGATGCGCGTGATCGTGCCGCCCACGGGCAACGAAGTGATCAACATGCTGAAGACGACCTCGCTCGTGGCGGCCGTCCAGTATCCAGAACTCTTCCGCTACGCCCAGGACATCGGCCAGAACTCCGGCGCCCCGGTGGAGATGTACTTCCTCGCCGCCGCCTGGTACCTGATCATGACCTCGGTCCTGAGCGTGGGCCAGTACTACATCGAGCGCTACTACGCCCGCGGCTCCAGCCGTCAACTGCCTGACACACCATGGCAGAAGGTGCGGGCGAACATGTTCTCCCTGGGCCGTCCGAAGGGAGGCGCGGCATGAGCGACAAGCTCAGCAAGAACGACCCCCCGCCGCAGGCGGTCGTGCCGATGGTGAAGTCCGAGGGCGTGCACAAGTCCTTCGGCGCGGTGCAGGTCCTCAAGGGCATCGACCTGGAGGTGAAGCCGGGCGAGGTGTTCTGCCTCATCGGCCCCTCCGGCTCCGGCAAGTCGACGTTCCTCAGGTGCATCAACCACCTGGAGAAGGTCAACTCCGGCCGCCTGTGGGTCGACGGCGAGCTGGTCGGCTACCGCCAGAAGGGCGACAAGCTGTACGAGCTACGGGACAGCGAGGTCGCGCTGAAGCGCCGGAACATCGGCATGGTCTTCCAGCGCTTCAACCTCTTCCCGCACATGACCGCCGCGGAGAACGTCGCGGAGGCGCCCGTGCAGGTCAAGGGGGTCTCCCGGAAGGCGGCGCGGGAGCAGGCGATGCAGCTCCTGGAGCGGGTGGGCCTCGGCGACAAGGCGGGCAACTACCCCTCCCAGCTCTCCGGCGGCCAGCAGCAGCGCGTGGCGATCGCGCGGGCGCTCGCCATGGAGCCCAAGCTGATGCTGTTCGACGAGCCGACGTCTGCGCTCGACCCGGAGCTGGTCGGTGACGTCCTCGACGTCATGCGCGACCTCGCCGAGTCCGGCATGACGATGGTCGTCGTCACCCACGAGATGGGCTTCGCCCGCGAGGTGGGCGACAGCCTGGTCTTCATGGACGGCGGAGTGGTCGTCGAGTCCGGCCACCCCCGCGACGTCCTGACCAACCCGCAGCACGAACGCACCCAGTCGTTCCTGTCGAAGGTGCTCTAGGCGGTCAGGAAGAGGGGCGGTACGGGGTGTGACCCCCGTACCGCCCCTCTTCCGTGCGTCACCGCAGGGCGAGGAGCAGGGTGTCCGACGGCGAGCACCACACCGGCCGCGCCTCCGCGAACCCCTTCTCGCGCAGGACGGCCGCGTGCGACGCCGCGGAGGGGGTGTCGCCCTCGGCGTGTTCGCCGTAGATCTCGAAGCGGCGGGCGGTGGGACCGGCGAGGACCGGGTCCTGGGCCGCGACCTGCCACCACTGGGCCCAGTCGAGGGCGCCCTCCCGCTTGGCCCGGTCCATCAGGGCATGACGCTGGGCCCGCTCGGCGGCGTTGATCCGGGGTGTGGACTCGTCGGTCATGTGGTCCGCGTTCATGAAGACCCCGCCCTCCCGCACCAGCCCGGCGAGCTGCCCGTAGAGCGCCGCGAGGGGTTCGGTGTGCAGCCAGTGGAGGGCGGTGGCCGTGAGAACGGCGTCGTAATCGGCGTACGGCAGCGCCGCCGTCCACTCCGGGTCCTTCAGGTCGGCCTCGACGAGGGTGACCCGGTCGTCGCCCGCGAAGGTGCCGCGTGCGATGGCGAGCAGGGCCGGGTCGAGGTCGACCCCGGTGCTGGTGGCCTCCGGGAAGCGCGCCAGCAGCCGCGCGGTGATCGTGCCCGTACCGCACGCGAGGTCGAGCACGCGCGGGGCGGTGCCGACGAACGCCTCCACCATGTCGAGCATGACCCGGAACCGCTCCTCGCGGTCGGGCATGTACCACTCCTGCTGCCGGTCCCAGCTCTCCTGCCAGGCGGCCCAGTCCGTTCCCGTCTCCGAGGTCGTCACGATTCCCCATCCCCTCCGGCGCACGCGTAATACCCTGGAAGCACGCCCGGCTGTTACCCGACGGCAGACACGACCATAGAGCGCCCCCGTAAGGACTACAAGTGGAACTGGCCCATTACTCGGACTACGCGGTACGCCTCGTCAACAGCGAGGAGCCGGGCCAGGGCAAGGACTCCCTGACCTCGGTCGAGGCCGTACGCGACCTCTTCGGCGGAAACGCGTCGGCGGCCCGCCGCGCCACCGACGCCGACGTCACCCGCTTCCGCTCGGTCCGCGGCAGGCTGCGCGCGGTGTTCGAGGCGGCGGACGACGGGGACGAGACGCTGGCCGTGGACCTGCTGAACTCCCTGCTGCTGGAGTTCCCGGTCAGCCCGCAGATCTCCGGCCACGACTTCCGCGACGACGACGGCCGCCCGCTGTGGCACATGCACCTGGCCGACCACCCGTCGAACGCGACCGCGGGCTACGCGGCGATCGCCGCGATGGGCCTGGCGTTCCATCTGACCGAGTACGGCGTCGACCGCCTGGGCCTGTGCCAGGCCGCCCCCTGCCGGAACGCCTACCTGGACACCTCCACCAACCGCTCCCGGCGCTACTGCTCCGACCGCTGCGCGACCCGCGCCAACGTCGCCGCCTACCGCGCCCGGAAGCGCCTGGCCGCCGACCGGTCCGACAGCAGCGGCCTGACCGCGGAGAACACCCAGCGCACCACCGCCAGCGGCGAGCGCCGCCCGGCCGGCGGCCGGTAGCGCAGCCACGCCCGCCCGAGGATCAGCTCCTCGGGCACGACCCCGTAGTCGGTGCTGTCCCCACCGGCGTACGGGTTGTCGCCGAGCACCCACCAGCCGCCCTCGCGCCGCTCCACCGCACGCTTGACGACCAGCAGGTCCTGCTGGAAGGGGTGGCGCAGGACGACGATCTCCCCCGGCCGGACGGGAGTCCCGTACCGCAGCAGCAGGCGGTCCCCGTGGTGCAGCGTGGGCACCATGGAGGGGCCCGTGACCTCGGCAAGACCGAAGGGCGGCAGCGCTCTGCCCCGCTCGGTGTCCTGCGACAGCTCAGGCATGCCCGGTACCTCCCCGGTCCGTTCCTCCACAGTCTCAGTCTGACCCCGGACTTTTGTCCTAAGCCCTGGGGGGCACTCGGGAAAACCAGTCCCTCAGGGAGTAATGTCCCACCTGAGAAGACGATCACGAGGAAGGAACGCTCCATGCTTTCCCGCCTGTTTGCCCCCAAGGTCAAGGTCAGCGCCCACTGCGACCTGCCCTGCGGTGTGTACGACCCCGCCCAGGCCCGCATCGAGGCGGAGTCGGTCAAGGCCATCCAGGAGAAGATGGCCGCCAACGACGACCTGCACTTCCAGATCCGTGCCACGGTGATCAAGGAGCAGCGCGCCGAGCTGGCCAAGCACCACCTGGACGTGCTCTGGAGCGACTACTTCAAGCCGCCGCACTTCGAGAGCTACCCCGAGCTGCACACCCTCATCAACGAGGCCGTCAAGTCCCTCTCCGCCGCCAAGGCGTCCACGGACCCGGCGACGGGCCAGAAGGCCCTTGACTACATCGCCCAGATCGACAAGATCTTCTGGGAGACGAAGAAGGCCTGATCCCCCAGGGTTCAGCTTTTCAGTTTTCCGACCGCACCCGGCTCCCCCACGGAGCCGGGTGCGGTCTTCTGTGCCCGGAGGCCGTCGGTGAATCAGTGGGAGGACGACCCGGCCTACCAGGCCGTGGAGCGGGCGTTCGGGGACGGGGACCCGCTCGATCAGGTGGGCGGGCCCCTCGACGTCCGTGCGGTGGTGGCGGGTATCCGGGCGGAGGCCAGGGATCGGTTCCTGATCGAGGAGGTGCCCTGGGGACGCTTCCCGGAGGGCGGCCGGGTCCGGGAGGCCATGGAGTGGCTGCGCTCGGGCGACGCCGCCAGGGCCGACAGCGCCCTTGGCAGGCTCGGCGGTCTGTGTGCCGATGACCGGAGGGCCGCGGTCGCGCCGACGGTTCCGTTCCTGATCCGGATCGGCACCGACCCGGAGGCGAGTCATCGCGTCGCGGCTCTGGCGGTGGCGGCCTCGGCGGCACGTATGCGGTACCACGGTGTGTGCACGCGGGCCGACATGCTGCGGTTCCGCGACGACGCATGGTTCTTCGAGGTCACCGGCTACCCGCAGAACTGGTCCGTGCGGGCCGCCCGCGACGCGATCGCGACGGACGCCGGTCTTCTCCTGCCCCTGCTCGACGACCCCGACCCCGTGGTGCGCCTCGCCGCCGCCTACGCGCTGGCGGCGGCAACCAGCCGGGTGCGGGACATCCGTGCGGCGTTCCACGCCCGTCTGCTCGTCGAACACGACCCGGCGACCCGCGCCGGCCTCGTGCTGGCGCTCGCCGAGCTGGGCCGGGCGCACCCCGATCCGTGGACGGCGCGATGGCTGCGGTCCTGCTGGTCCGACCCCGCACGGCCCCCCGAGGTACGCGTGATCGCCGCACTGGGGTGGATGTGCCTCACCGACCTGCCGGTCCCGGACGAACTGCGCACCATGCTGGACGACCTCGCCACCGACGAGACGGCCCGGCTGACGGCGCCACTGCCCTGGATGCGCGCGGTGGCGAGCATCGGCGGCGACGGCCTGACCCGATGCCTGCGCACCATGCTGCACCCCGACACGGCCGACACCGAGGGCTACGACGCCCCCTGGCTATGAACACCACCGCCGCGTGGACGGCTGGAAGAGGTCGGCCGACAGCCGTGCCAAGGTGTGCCGGAATATTTCCCGGTCGGGTTGGAAGAGGTAGTTGGGCCGCGGAGGGCGCGGGTCGTCGCGAAGCACATCGCGGGGGATGCGGCCCGATGCGGGCACCGGCAGGTACGGCAGCGGCGAGACCAGCCACAGCCACACCCCCAGCGGCAGGGGCACCAGGTACACCGAAGTGGCCGGACCAGCGGGGGTCCAGGTCCGGCCCGTTCGGGGATGGATCGGTACGAGGAGGATGTCGGCGCCCTCGCCGGGGGAAGGCCGTCCCGGTCCGGCCAGGACGGCACGCCGCGCTGGGGCGGCCGCGGGCAACAGGGCGTCGAGCGCGCGTTGGAACACCTCCGCGGCCAGGCCGTCGGGGACCTTCACCGGCTGCCCTTCGGAGGCCGCCAGCAGGTGAGCGAGCGCATGGCCGGCCGCCGCCTCCCACCGCGGACTCCATGACCAGTAGTGGTTCGACCCCAGCCGTCCGCCCCACGTGGCGATCGGCTCGAACGGGGGCGTCGCCTCCCCCTTCTCCGCCAACTCCGCCCAGGACAGGGGTGCGGCGGGGGTACCGTCGACGGGGACGCGGCGCACGGTGTCCGAGGAGAGCCATACCGCCTGCCAGAGCGAGCAGTCGTCGAGCCTGGTCGCCACGGGGAGGTCGCATCCCTCGCAGACCGTGTTGGGCCCGTCGGCCCCGTCCAGGCCACAGCAGGCCCCGTCGCACTTCTCGGGAATCAGCCGGGTTCCACGGATGTCACCGGGCGCGATGACACTCGCCCCGGGAGTGCCATGGCCTGACCCGGGGTCCACGGCGAACGTCCCCGACCGCATGAGCACCGGAAGCTGGACCCCGTTGCCGTACTTCTGATGGGCGTGGACCGGCAGCGCGACCTCGGACAGCGGGACGGTCAACTCGGCACCGCACCCCGCACACACGAAAACGAACAAGCGCCCTCCGTCCGGGAAACCAGCGCATCTTCGCAGCGGGGCCCGAGGTGACCAACATGTTTTTCCCGTCGCCGGGCGGACGAGGGGAAGCCGGGGGCGGTCTTCCGTGCCCGAGCCGCCCCGCCCGCACCCGCACACCCCCCGCCGACATAGCCCGCCGCTCACGGGACACCCGCCAGGCATGGAGAAATCGCTGAAGGGCTTCGGGGACCGCGACGAAGGCGCGTCGGCCGGGCAGGACATGGGCGTCGGCCCGTCGGAGCAGGTGGAGCGGCGGGCGCCGGACGCGCTGACGGATCTGCCCAGGCATTCCTGGGGTGCGGTGCTGAAGGGCACCCTGAAGGAATTCCAGAAGGACGACCTGGTCGACCGGGCGGCGTCGCTGACCTACTACGGCGTGCTGGCGCTGTTCCCGGCGCTGCTGGCCCTGGTCTCCCTGCTGGGACTCGTCGGCCGGTCGACCACCCAGAAGGTGCTGGACAACATCCAGCAGCTCGCCCCCGGTCCCGCCCGCGACGTCCTGCGCGCCGCGGTGCAGCAGATGCAGGGCAAGGGCGGGGTCGGCTCGGTCATGGCGGTCGTGGGGCTGGCGCTCGCGATGTGGTCGGCCTCCGGTTACGTGGCCGCCTTCATCCGCAGCGCGAACGTCGTCTACGACGTGCCCGAGGGCCGTCCGGTGTGGAAGCTGCTGCCCGTGCGGCTCGGGGTGACCGTGGTGCTCATGGTCATCGCCGTGATCAGCGCGCTGATCGTGGTCCTCACCGGCGGCGTGGCCCAGCAGGTCGGCACCACGCTGGGCGTCGGCGACACATTCCTGACGGTGTGGTCGCTCGCCAAGTGGCCCGTGCTCGCCGTCCTGGTCACCCTCATGATCGCGATCCTGTTCTGGGCCACCCCGAACGCAAAGATCCGCAGCATCCGCTGGATCACTCCGGGCAGCTTCCTCGCCCTGTTCGTCTGGCTGATCGCCTCGGCCGGCTTCGCGCTGTACGTGGCCAACTTCTCCTCGTACAACAAGACCTACGGCGCCATCGCGGGCGTGATCGTGTTCCTGGTGTGGCTGTGGCTCACCAACCTGGCGATCCTGCTCGGCCTGGAGTTCGACGCGGAGATGAGCCGCCACCGCGCCATCGCAGGCGGCCACCCGGCCGACGAGGAGCCCTACGTCGAGCCCCGCGACACCCGCACCTGGGACGAGGAGGACCGCAGGCGCCTCGAGTCCTGACCAGAGGCGCCTAGCTGGGCCGCCCCTTCCACGGCTCCACGTCCACCACCGCCGACACCGGCACCGCCCCGTACACGTGCGGGAACTCCTCCCCCGCCGGTGGCATCGCCTCGTACCTCAGCGGGGCGTCCAGCAGGGCCGGGTCGACCACCAGGACCACCAGGTCGTCCCGGTCGGGGTCCTCGCCGTACAGGAAGGCCGCCACGCGCGGGAGTTGGGATCGGGTGGAGAAGTGGATGTAGCCGACCTCCTCAAGGGTGCAGCCTCGGGTGGACACCTCGTAGGTGCCCTGTTCGCGGGCCGTGTCCCAGAGGGCGCGTTCGGTGAGGTGGAGGATCTCGGGGTGCTGAGGCATGGGGGTCACGGTAGAGGCGCAGGCCGGGTTGTGGCACGGTCCCGGTTTCCACACCGGGACCCACGCACCCAGGGTCTTGTGGCGGCCGACGACCGTGTCGACGGACCGGCCGCAGCTGGGGCAGACATGGGCTTCCCTGTCCATAGCCCCAGGGTAGGACGGGTGAGCCCCGCGCACCGTGGGGATGCGCGGGGCCCCGCCTTCAGCTGCTGCGCCGGGTGACGAACTCCGCAAGGGCCAGCAGGCCGCCCGCCGCCTCCGGGGCCGGTACCGCCCGGGCCAGTTCCTGGACCGCCCGTGCCATACGGTCCGCCGCCTCCGCCTGGGCCCAGTCCCGGCCGCCCGCCTGCTCCACGGCGACCGTCGCACGGGCGATCTCGGCGGTGTCCCCCTCCGTGTGCGGGCGGGCGTACAGCGTGGCCAGTTCCGCTGCCGCCGGGGTGCCGGACGTCAGCGCGGCGACCACCGGCAGGGACTTCTTGCGGACGGCCAGGTCGGCGCCCGCCGGCTTGCCCGTGCGCCGGGGGTCGCCCCATATGCCGATCACGTCGTCGATCAGCTGGAACGCCAGCCCCGCCTGGCGGCCGAAGGTGTCCAGCGCCGCCACCACCTCGTCCGCCGCGCCCGCGTACAGCGCACCCAGGGCGCAGGCACAGCCGAGCAGGGCGCCGGTCTTCGCCTCGGCCATGGCGAGCACCTCGTCGAGGGCGACCTCGTCGGGTGCGCGCTGCTCCAGGGCCGTGTCGGTCTGCTGTCCGGCGCACAGTTCGATGACGCACTCCGCGAGCCGGGCCGCCGCCCGGCCGGAGGCCGGATGCGGGTCGTCGGCGAGCAGCCGCAGGGCCAGGGCCTGGAGGGCGTCCCCGGCGAGGATCGCGTCGGGGACGCCGAACACGGTCCAGGCCGTGGGCCGGTGTCTGCGGGTGGCGTCGCGGTCCATCACGTCGTCGTGCAGCAGCGTGAAGTTGTGGATCAGTTCGACCGCCGCCGCGGCCCGCACGGATGCGGCCCGCGCCTCCGCACCGCCCAGCGCGGAGGCGGCCGCGAGGACGAGGGCGGGCCGGATCGCCTTGCCCGCGTTGCCCGCGGCCGGGGTACCGTCCGCGTGGCTCCAACCGAAGTGGTAGAGCGCGATGCGACGCAACTGCCCCGGCAACGAGTGGATGGCGGCGCGCAGTTCGGGGTCCACGACACCCCGGGCGCGCTCCAGCAGGATGACCGCCTCGTGTCCCGGCGTGTCCTCCGCCGCCTGTCGCGGCCTCGGCACTCCGTCGGCCGGGAACGGCGCCGGGCACTGCCCGGTCTCCACGGTGGATTCGCTCATGGCTCCCCCTCCCCGGCGAGCACGGTGAGGCCCCCGCCCCCGCCCCGGCGTCGGCCGCCGGGACGGGAAGCAGGCGATCGCGTCACCGCCACCGGCCGATCTCCACGTTCTCCAGCACACCGAGCGCGTCCGGCACCAGCACGGCGGCCGAGTAGTACGCGGTCACCAGATAGTTGATGACGGCCTGCTCGTTGATGCCCATGAAGCGGACGGACAGGCTGGGCTCGATCTCGTCCGGCAGCCCGGACTGCCGCAAGCCGATCACGCCCTGGTCGGCCTCGCCGGTACGCAGCGCGATGATCGAGGTGGTGCGGGCCTCGCTGACCGGGATCTTGTTGCACGGGTAGATCGGCACCCCGCGCCAGGTGGGAATGCGGTTGCCGCCCACGTCGATGGTCTCCGGGACCAGTCCGCGCTTGTTGAGCTCGCGCCCGATCGCCGCGATGGCGCGCGGGTGGGCGAGCAGGAACTTGGTGCCCCGGCGGCGGCTGAGCAGCTCGTCCAGGTCGTCCGGGCCGGGGACGCCGTCGTGCGGCTGGAGACGCTGGTCGTACTCGCAGGCGTGCAGCAGGCCGAACTCGCGGTTGTTGACCAGCTCGTGCTCCTGGCGCTCCTTCAACGCCTCGACGGTCAGCCGCAGCTGGTGCTCGGTCTGGTTCATCGGCTGGTTGTACAGGTCGGCCACGCGGGAGTGGATGCGCAGCACGGTCTGGGCGATGCTGAGTTCGTACTCGCGCGGACGCGCCTCGTAGTCGACGAAGGTGTGCGGGATGTCGGGCTCGCCGGAGTGACCGGCCGCCAGCTCGACCTCCTTCTCGCCGTACTTGTTGGTGCGCTGGTCCGGGAGCGCGCGCAGCCTGCCCACGTGTTCGCCGAGGGAGTCGGAGCGCTCGGCGACCTGCTCGAAGTCCGAGCGGGTGAGGACGAGCACCGTGCACGCGGTGGCGGCACGGGCGGTGTACTCCCAGATGGCGTCGGGGTCCAGCAGCGCCTGCTCGCCGAAGTAGGCGCCGTCGGCGAGGACTTCGAGGACGGCGTCGTCTCCGTAGGGGCCCGTGCCGATCTTCTCCACGCGGCCGTGGGCGAGCAGGTAGACCTCCTCGGTGCGGGCGCCGAAGGAGCTGATCACCTCGCCCGCGGCGATGTCGCGCTGCCTGCAGCGCCGGGCCAGCTCGGTCAGCACCTCTTCGCCCTCGTACGAGCGCAGGGCGGGCAGTTCGCCCAGCTCGGCCGGGATGACCTCGACCTGGTCCCCGGTCTTCACGAAGGTGACGCGGCCGTCGCCGACGGCGTACGACAGCCGCCGGTTCACCCGGTACGTGCCGCCCTGGACGTCCACCCAGGGCAGGTTGCGCAGCAGCCAGCGGGAGCTGATCTCCTGCATCTGGGGTGCGGACTTGGTCGTGGTGGCCAGGTTCCGCGCGGCCGCCGTACCGAGGGACTGCTGCGGCTTGCCCTGCTCCGTGCGGACCTCTTCGCCTACCGACATAAGGAATTGCCCTCCCGTGTATGCCCGGCGCCGAATCTCCCCGGGCGCCGGTCTCACCGCCGAGCTTTCCATCACGGAGCGTGCCCGCACCATTACACGAAAGGAGGGGAATGGATCATCGGACCACTGGGCAGACTGGGGGACTTCGTCGACCGCCGGGAAGACCGCCCGAAGCGACCGCCGGGAATGGCCGGATCGGCTCGCACACCGGGCGAACGATGTGTCCCGGACCACTCCGCACCGGTACAAGCAGCGTGACGGGTGCGCCGCCACGGGCGGCCGGCCCGCACGGTACAAGACTTCCCGAACGGTACGAAGGAGGCGGTCATGTCCCCACCCATGTCCGCGAGCGGTTTTCTGAGCGCGCTGAAGGCGGAGGGCCTCAAGGTCGTGGAGGTCGCCGGCTGGCGGGTCCACAACCGCAACCACAAGGGCCCCTGGGGCCCGGTGCACGGCGTGATGATCCACCACACGGTGACCAGCGGCAGCGCCCGCACCGTGGAGCTGTGCCGCGAGGGCTACGAGGAGCTGCCCGGCCCGCTCTGCCACGGTGTGATCACCAAGGACGGCAGGGTGCATCTGGTCGGCTACGGCCGCGCCAACCACGCCGGTCTCGGCGACGACGAGGTGCTGCGCGCGGTCATCGCGGAGAAAGGCCTGCCGACCGACAACGAGGCCAACACCGACGGCAACCGGTACTTCTACGGCTTCGAGTGCGAGAACCTCGGCGACGGCGAGGACCCGTGGCCCGATGCCCAGATGGAGGCGATCGTGCGGGTGTCCGCCGCGATCTGCCGCCACCACGGCTGGACGGAACGTTCGGTCATCGGCCACCGCGAATGGCAGCCGGGCAAGGTGGACCCGCGCGGCTTCACCATGGCCTCGCTGCGATCCCGCGTGAAGGAGCGCCTGAAGGACTAGGGCCTGTCTTCCGGATCTTGCCGGTTTCGCGGGGTCTGGCACGCACATCTGCGGCGTTGTCGTCGGTCGCCGACGCTCCGCGTCGACTCCCTCCTCCGCCTTGCAGCTGCACGCACCAGACCCCGCTCGGGTCGGCCTCAAGGCGCCCTCGGCCCGAGCCGGCCTGATCCGGAAGAAGGGCCCTAGCCCGTCCACGCGCGGGGGCGAGGGGACAATGGGCCCATGACCAGCACCGCAGGCGCCGGCCCCCTCGCCCCGGCCCTCCCCTCGCCCCTCGTGGAAGTGCGGGACAACCGTTTCTCCCGGCACGGCGTGCGGCTGCTGCTCAAGCGGGACGACCTGATCCACCCGGAGCTGATCGGCAACAAGTGGCGCAAGCTCATGCCGAACATCGAGGTGGCGCGAGGCCGGGCGCTGGTCACCTTCGGCGGCGCGTACTCCAACCATCTGCGCGCCACCGCGGCCGCCGGGCGGCTGCTGGGCCTGCCCACGGTCGGCGTGGTGCGCGGCGACGAACTGGCCGGGCGCCCGCTGAACCCCTCGCTGGCCCGGTGCGCGGCCGACGGCATGCGGCTGCACTTCACGGACCGGGCCGCGTACCGGCGCAAGGCCGAGCCGGAGACCCTGGCCGCGATCCTGCGCGCGGCCCGCGCGGAGGGCGCGTACGTCGTCCCGGAGGGTGGCAGCAACGCCGAGGCGGTGCGCGGCTGCGTGGCGCTGGGCGAGGAGCTGCGGGACCGCGCGGAGGTCGTCGCGGTGGCCTGCGGCACCGGTGGCACGCTGGCCGGACTGGCCGCCGGGCTCGCGCCCGGACAGCGCGCGCTCGGCGTGTCCGTGCTCAAGGGCGGCTTCCTGACGGCCGAGGTACGCGCCCTCCAGGAGCGGGCCTTCGGCGCGCGCACCGGCGACTGGTCGCTGGAGGACCGTTTCCACTTCGGCGGCTACGCCCGTACGACTCCGGAGCTGGACGGCTTCGCGGCGGACTTCGAGGACCGGCACGGGGTGCCCGTGGAGCGGCTGTATGTCGCCAAGTCGCTGTTCGCGCTCGCCGCGCTGGCCGAGGAGGGCGCCTTCCCGCGCGGGACAACCGTGGCCGCGGTGATCACCGGACGCCCCTTCCCGGACAGTACGTTTTAGGCCACTTCCCGGAACGCGGCCGCCTCCTCCAGGTCGAGTCGGCGCAGCAGGGCGCGGAGCATCTCGTCGTCGATGTAGCGGTGGTCGCGCAGCCGGACGAAGACATCGCGTTCGGCGCTGATCATCTTGCGGGACAGCCGCCGGTAGGTGTCGTCCACGGACTCGCCGGTGACCGGGTTGGCCTGGCCGAGACGCTCCCAGACGGAGTCGCGGCGGCGCTCCATGACCGCGCGGAGCCGGTCGGCGAGCGGTGCGGGCAGGGCGTTGCGCTCGTCGGTGAGGAGTTCGGCGAGGCGATTCTCGGCCGCGCGGGACGCCTGGGCCTGCGCGTTGGCCTCGGCGAGGGTGTCCGCGCGCGGGTCGCGGGCCGGGAAGCGGAGGGTGCGGATCAGCGGGGGCAGGCTCAGGCCCTGGATGACCAGGGTGCCGATGACGGTGGTGAAGGTCAGGAAGAGGATCAGGTTGCGCTGCGGGAAGGGGTGGCCGCCGTGCACGGTGAGCGGGACGGAGAAGGCGATGGCGAGGGAGACCACGCCGCGCATCCCGGCCCAGCCGGTGACCAGCGCGCCCTTCCAGGTGGGGTTCTCCTCCCGCTCCCGGACGCGGGCGGAGAGCAGCCGGGGCAGGAAGGCGGCGGGGTAGACCCAGGCGACCCGGGCGATGACGACGACCAGGAAGAGGATCGCGGCGTACCCGACGGCCCGCGCGCCCTCGTTCGCGCCGAGCCCCTCGACGACGACGCGCAGCTGGAGGCCGATCAGGGCGAAGACGGCGGACTCCAGGATGAAGGCGACCATCTTCCACACCGCCTCCTCCTGGAGCCGGGTGGCGAAGTCGACCTCCCACGCGCGGTGCCCGAGGTACAGCGCGACGACCACGACCGCGAGCACCCCGGAGGCGTGGAACTGCTCGGCGACGCCGTAGGCGACGAACGGGATGAGCAGGGACAGGGTGTTCTGGAGCAGGGGCTCGCGCAGCCGGGTGCGCAGCCAGTGCAGGGGCAGCATCAGGACGAGGCCGACCCCGACACCGCCGACCGCGGCGATCAGGAACTCGAGCAGCCCACCCGCCCAGGTCGCGCCCTCCCCGATGGCGGCGGCGAGAGCGACCTTGTACGCGGTGATGGCGGTGGCGTCGTTCAACAGGGACTCGCCCTGGAGGATCGTGGTGATCCGGGACGGCAGTCCGAGCCTGCGGGCGACCGCGGTGGCGGCGACCGCGTCCGGCGGCGCCACCACCGCGCCCAGCACCAGGGCGGCGGTCAGCGGCAGTCCGGGCACGAGCAGATGGGCGACCCAGCCGACGGCGACGGTGGCGAAGAGGACGTATCCGACCGACAGCAGGGCCACCGGCCGCACCTGGGCGCGCAGGTCGAGGTAGGAGCTGTCGCTGGCCGAGGTGTACAGCAGTGGGGGCAGCAGCAGCGGGAGGACCACCTCGGGGTCGAGGGTGTAGTCCGGCACGCCCGGCACGTAGGACGCGGCCAGGCCGACGCCGACCAGCAGCAGCGGCGCGGGTACGGGCCCGCGCCGGGCCACGCCCGCGACGGCGGCGCTCCCCGCGATCAGCAGCAGGAGCGGCATCACGTCCATGTCCTCGCCCACCCTCGTTCTCCGCGCGGGTCCCCGCGCTCCCGACGTAATCTGGCAATCATGAAACAGTGCACGCACCTCGACGCGCTGCCGCTCCCGGAACCCGGCCCGCTGAGCGAGACGTGCCTGGAGTGTCTCGCGGACGGCACCGATCCGGTGCAGCTTCGCCTCTGCCTCACCTGCGGCCATGTCGCGTGCTGCGACTCCTCGCCGAACCGGCACGCGACGAAGCACCACACGGACTCGGGTCACCCGGTGATGCGGACGTTCGAACCCGGAGACGACTGGCGATGGTGTTTCGTGGACCACGTACTCGTGTGAGAGTGGACGGCACAACCGCGGGCGGCACCGCCGCGAATCCGGCGGTTCGAGCGCCCGAAGCCTGGGTACGTCAACCCGGCGCGCGCTCTTCCCATTTGAATCCGCCCAACCCCCTAGACACGGAGCGTATACGGAGCTTTACTGTGAGTAACGCCAGGGGGCCGGGGGCGCGGGGACAGGAACGTTCCGAGCGCGATAGCGTCACCGCGGAACCACATACGCGTTACGCCGGGGGCGACCCCCGGCCCCGTGAAGCTTGTACCACCATGGAGGTGAGGGTGTCCCAGATCGCAGGCGAGCCCACGGCGAACCAGGACTTCGTGGAAGTCCGGCTTCCGGCCGCGGGTGCCTACCTGTCGGTGCTGCGGACGGCCACGGCCGGTCTGGCGGCCCGCTTGGACTTCACCTTGGACGAGATCGAGGATCTGCGCATCGCGGTCGACGAGGCCTGCGCGATCCTGCTCCAGCAGGCCGTGCCGGGCTCCGTGCTCAGCTGCGTCTTCCGGCTCGTCGACGACTCGCTGGAGGTCACGGTGTCGGCTCCGACCACCGACGGCCACGCCCCGTCGCGCGACACGTTCGCCTGGACCGTGCTGTCGGCCCTGGCGGGCAAGGTGTCGTCCGCCGTCGACGAGGACCGGACCGTGTCGATCAGCCTCTACAAACAGCGCGGCGCGGGCCCCGGCCCGGCGTGAGGAACGGGGACGGTCCGGTGCGGGACGAAGAGCGCGGCGCGCGAGAACTGCCGACCGGGAAGGCCGAGAGCCTGCGGGCGGCCTCCCAGGACGGCTCCCGGCACAAGGCCGACGGCCTGGACGGCATCGCCGGCATCGACGGCATCCCCGAGCAGGCCAGACCCCACCCGGAGGACGACTCCGCACCGGGCGGCGGCGAGGGTGCCGTACGGAGCGTGCCCCAGGGGGAGCGCGGCGGGGACGCGACCGCCGACCGCGCGGGGGCGAGGGCTCGGGGAAGGGCTACGGGCGGGACGATGAGCGAGCACGAGCGATACGCCGAGGGCACCGCGCCGGGCGCGGAGGCCGTGCGGGCGGCACAGCACGACCCTCATGACCGCAGCGGGGCGCGGGCGCTCTTCGTGGAGCTGCGCGGCCTCGAGAACGGCAGCCCGGAGTACGCGGAGCTGCGCAACCGGCTGGTCCGCATGCATCTGCCGCTCGTCGAGCATCTGGCGCGCCGCTTCCGCAACCGCGGCGAGCCGCTGGACGACCTCACCCAGGTCGCCACGATCGGGCTGATCAAGTCCGTGGACCGGTTCGATCCGGAGCGCGGCGTGGAGTTCTCCACGTACGCCACTCCCACGGTCGTCGGCGAGATCAAGCGGCACTTCCGGGACAAGGGCTGGGCGGTCCGGGTGCCGCGTCGGCTCCAGGAGCTGCGGCTCTCGCTGACCACGGCGACGGCCGAGCTGTCCCAGCTGCACGGCCGCTCCCCCACGGTGCACGAGCTGGCGGAGAAGCTGGCCATCT
Organism: Streptomyces sp. NPDC090119; assembly: GCF_044747085.1. Classification (NCBI taxonomy): domain Bacteria; kingdom Bacillati; phylum Actinomycetota; class Actinomycetes; order Kitasatosporales; family Streptomycetaceae; genus Streptomyces; species Streptomyces sp. NPDC090119. The sequence continues at coordinate 371,920 of NZ_JBIVDK010000003.1, forward strand.
CCGAGGAGGAGGTGCTGGAGGGGCTGGAGTCGGCGAACGCGTACTCCACCCTGTCGCTGGACGTCCCCGACACCGACGACGAGTCCCCGGCGGTCGCCGACACCCTCGGCTCGGAGGACGAGGCGCTGGAGGGGGTGGAGTACCGGGAGTCGCTCAAGCCGCTGCTGGAGGATCTCCCGCCGCGCGAGAAGCGCATCCTGCTGCTGCGGTTCTTCGGGAACATGACCCAGTCGCAGATCGCGCAGGAGGTCGGCATCTCGCAGATGCACGTCTCCCGGCTGCTGGCCCGCACGCTGGCCCAGCTGCGGGAGAAGCTCCTCGTGGAGGAGTAGGAGCGCCCTGGTGGGGCGTTATTCGGCGCGGCCCGGCCCGGTGATCCCGAGGGCGCGGGTCGTGGCCGGGTTGACCAGCAGGACCAGCGCGGCGACCGAGACGACCGCGAGGGCGATGCCCGCCCCGATGGCGATGCTCTCGGCCTGGAGCAGGTTGTAGGCGACCGGCAGGGCGAGGATCTGGGTGATCACGGCCGGACCCCGGCTCCAGCGGCGCCTCAGCCACAGCCCGCGCGCGGCGAGCAGCGGCAGCAGCGCGAGCACCAGCAGGGTGATCCCACCGGTGACGGCCTGCTGCCGGTCGTCACCGGCGCCGGTGAGACCGAGTACGAGAACGTACCCGCCCGCCACGACGAGGGCGATCCCCTCCAGCGCGGCCAGGGCGGCGGCGTACACGAGGCGGCGCGGGCGCTCACCGGCCGCGGCGGCGTCGGTGGTCTCCGGGGTGGGGGTCTCCGGGGCGGGGGTCTGCTCACTGCTCACCCGAGAAGGGTAGCCCCGCGCCCGGCACGGCCCGGAGGGTGCGGGCCGGGAGGGTGCGTGGCGAGGCTCACGCCGTCCGCGCCCATCGATCTCCGGCTCTCCCTGGGCCGGATACCCCCCAGTAGGTACGCTGCCATGCATGCGTGCACTTCTCGTGGTCAATCCGGCGGCAACCACCACAAGCGCCCGCAGACGGGACGTACTGATCCACGCCCTCGCCAGCGAGATGAAGCTGGAGGTCGTCCACACCGAGTACCGGGGTCACGCGCGTGATCTGGGGCGGTCGGCTGCGGAGAGTGACGACGTCGACATGGTGGTGGCCCTCGGCGGCGACGGCACCGTGAACGAGGTGGTCAACGGCCTGCTGTACGCCGGCCCCGACCTGGAGCGGCTGCCCGGCCTCGCGGTGGTCCCCGGCGGTTCGACCAATGTCTTCGCCCGTGCGCTGGGTCTGCCCAACGATCCCGTCGAGGCCACCGGCGCCCTGCTGGACGCGCTGCGCGAGCGCCGGGAACGCGTGGTCGGCCTCGGACTCACCTCGGGCACGCCGGGCACGGCCGACGAGGCGGTGCCGGAGCGCTGGTTCACTTTCAACGCCGGACTGGGCTTCGATGCCGGAGTTGTGGGCAGGGTCGAAAGGGAACGGGAGCGCGGCAAGAAATCGACGCACGCGCTCTATGTCCGCCAAGTAGCAAGGCAGTTCATGGGTGAACCCAATCGCAGACACGGCGCGATCACCTTGGAACGACCCGGTTCGGAACCGGTGACCGATCTCGCCGTCGCCATAGTCTCGAACACGTCGCCCTGGACGTATCTCGGCAATCGCCCGATGTACACGTCACCTAAGGCGTCGTTCGATAAAGGCATCGACGTGCTCGGTCTGAAGCGGCTCTCCACGGCCGCTGTTGCCCGGTATGCGACCCAGTTGCTCACTTCGTCCCCCGAGCGTGGACCCCATGGGAGACACGCGATTTCGCTGCACGACCTGGACCGGTTCACCTTGCATTCGAAGGTCCCTCTGCCCCTTCAGATGGACGGTGACCACCTAGGGCTGCGGACGAGCGTGACGTTCACAGGCGTTCGCCGTGCACTGCGTGTGATTGTGTGAGCGGAACGGGCCAAAGTCCTTTCACTCGAACGTTTAGGCCACTGTCCACCCCATGGAAGTACGGCTGTGACCTAGTCGACACCGAGGAATCAAAAAAAATCTTCCTGAAGGGGTTGTATCCGCCGCCGAGGTTTGCGAGTCTCTACATGGCGATCGGGACGGCCCGCAACACCGGCTTCCATTGATCGCCAGATCCCTCTTCAAAACACAGGTCCACGCCGGGGAGACCCGGTGATCGGCCCTTCACTTGTTGAGGGACTCGTGAAAGCGTTCACATTCACAAGCAATCTGCATGTAATACCAAGGAGAGGTAGCAGCCATGGACTGGCGTCACAACGCCGTTTGCCGCGAGGAAGACCCCGAGCTGTTCTTCCCCATCGGCAACACCGGTCCCGCGCTGCTGCAGATCGAGGAAGCCAAGGCCGTCTGCCGTCGCTGCCCCGTCATGGAGCAGTGCTTGCAGTGGGCGCTCGAGTCCGGTCAGGACTCCGGCGTCTGGGGTGGTCTGAGCGAGGACGAGCGTCGCGCGATGAAGCGCCGCGCCGCCCGCAACCGTGCTCGCCAGGCTTCTGCCTGACGAGTCACCCCTGCTGACAGCCTGAGCTTGGCGGCGCGTGGGCCCGGATTCACGGGCACCACGCTTCTCCCGCCCCCGAGCCGCAGCGCGCAGTACCCACGATGCTTTCCCCAGGTCCCGGCCCCGCCGGACCCGGGGGGCTCCGCCCCGGCGGAGCAGCTCAGCAACGAGCACCAGCCTCGGACCGTCACCGGTCCGGGGCTTTTCGCTTGCCCGCGCCGATCGCGCCCCGGTCCCGGCCCCGTCCCGGTCCCGCTCGCGTCACTTCTGCGGGCGCACCGGGATGTCGAGGATGACCTGGGTGCCGCGCTCCGGCGCCGGGACCATGTCGAAGGTGCCGCCCAACTCGCCCTCGACGAGGGTGCGGACGATCTGGAGGCCGAGGTTGCCCGCGGTGTGCGGGTCGAAGCCCTCGGGCAGACCGACCCCGTCGTCCTGGACGGTGACGAGCAGACGGCCTTCCTTGGTGGTGCCGCCCCGGACCGCCGAGACCTCGACCGTGCCGGTGTCGCCCTCGCGGAAGCCGTGTTCCAGGGCGTTCTGCAGCACTTCGGTCAGCACCATCGACAGCGGGGTGGCGACCTCGGCGTCCAGCCAGCCGAAGCGACCGGTGCGTCGGCCCGTCACCTTGCCCGGCGAGATCTCCGCGACCATCGCCAGCACCCGGTCGGCGATGTCGTCGAACTCCACCCGCTCGTCCAGGTTCTGAGACAGCGTCTCGTGCACGATGGCGATCGAGCCGACCCGGCGCACCGCCTCCTCCAGCGCCTCCCGGCCGCGCTCGGAGTCGATGCGGCGGGCCTGGAGCCTGAGCAGGGCGGCCACGGTCTGGAGGTTGTTCTTCACCCGGTGGTGGATCTCCCGGATGGTGGCGTCCTTGGTGATCAACTCACGTTCGCGGCGCCGGAGTTCGGTGACGTCCCGGCAGAGCACCAGTGAACCGATGCGGGTGCCCTTGGGCTTGAGCGGGATGGACCGGAACTGGATGACCCCGTCGTTGGCCTCGATCTCGAACTCGCGGGGCGCGTAGCCGCTGGCCGCCTTGGCGAGGGCCTCGTCCACCGGGCCGCGGGTCGGGGCGAGTTCGGCGGTGGTGCGGCCGAGGTGCTGGCCGACCAGGTCGGACGCGAGGCCGAGCCGGTGGTAGGCGGAGAGCGCGTTCGGGGAGGCGTACTGGACGATGCCGTCGGCGTCCACCCGGATCAAACCGTCGCCCGCACGCGGGGAGGCGTCCATGTCGACCTGCTGGTCGGGGAAGGGGAAGGAACCGGCCGCGATCATCTGCGCGAGGTCCGAGGCGCTCTGCAGATAGGTGAGTTCCAGCCGGCTCGGGGTGCGCACGGTCAGCAGGTTGGTGTTGCGGGCGATCACCCCGAGGACGCGGCCCTCCCGCCGTACCGGGATGGACTCGACCCGTACGGGGACCTCTTCGCGCCATTCCGGGTCGCCCTCGCGCACGATCCGGCCCTCGTCCAGCGCCGCGTCCAGCATGGGGCGGCGCCCGCGCGGGACGAGGTGGCCGACCATGTCGTCCTGGTAGGAGGTCGGGCCGGTGTTCGGGCGCATCTGGGCGACCGAGACGTACCGGGTGCCGTCGCTGGTGGGGACCCACAGGACGAGGTCGGCGAAGGAGAGGTCGGAGAGCAGCTGCCACTCCGAGACCAGCAGATGGAGCCACTCGAGGTCGGTGTCCCCGAGGGCGGTGTGCTGGCGGACGAGTTCGTTCATGGAGGGCACGCTGCGAGCGTACCGGGGGCGCGTCACCGGCCGAAAAGACACCCGCGGGCCGCGGCGCCTGAGAGGGACCCTCAGCCCTCCCCGCGCCGCAGCCCGGAGCATCATCGGCCGTGGGGTGTGCGGTCCCGGTCGGCCGAAGGCCGAGGAGCCGGAGCAGTCAGGGCAGAGAGCGCCGGTTCCTCGATCCGCCTTCCTGTGCGGGGAAGACGGAGGTTTTTCAGCTTGTCGTCCTGCGTATGTCTCCCTCGCATTCTGGACTAGACCACGAGGGCGTGTCCATGGCCGGAGAGCACCCGGACCCGACGAGCGGCCAGGCTGCACCGCAGAGGCAGCCTAGTCGGGCCGGGGTGGCCGTGGGGCGGCGTCGGCCTGGCGATTTCCGCCCCCGTACGGCCGGGGCCGCTCTGCTAGATTGGTCTAAACCACATACCGACGCTCCCCCGGTCCCCAGCGACCGTCGGCCCTCTTCCAGATCGGCAGGCCCAGCGTGGAAGTTGTCATCGTCCCGGACGCCGCGGCGGGCGGCGAGCTGGTCGCCGAGGCCATGGCCCGGCTGCTGCGACGCAAGCCCGACGCCCTGCTCGGGGTGGCCACCGGCTCCACCCCGCTGCCCGTCTACCAGGCCCTGGCGGCCCAGGTGCGCTCCGGCGCCGCGGACACCCGCCGGGCCAGGATCGCCCAGCTCGACGAGTACGTGGGGCTGCCCGCCGACCACCCCGAGTCCTACCGCTCCGTGCTGCGCCGCGAGGTGCTGGAGCCGCTCGGCATCCCCATGGACGCGTTCATCGGCCCGGACGGCACGGCCGCCGACGTCCAGGCGGCGTGCGCGGAGTACGACCGGGCGCTCGCCGCGGCCGGGGGCGTGGATCTCCAGCTCCTCGGCATCGGCACCGACGGGCACATCGGATTCAACGAACCGTGCTCCTCGCTCGCCTCGCGCACCCGGATCAAGACGCTGACCGAGCAGACCCGGATCGACAACGCCCGCTTCTTCGACGGCGACATCGAGCAGGTCCCGCACCACGTCATCACCCAGGGCATCGGCACCATCCTGGAGGCCCGGCACCTGGTGCTGCTCGCCACCGGCGAGGGCAAGGCGGACGCGCTCGCGGCGACGGTCGAGGGTCCGGTGGCGGCCATCTGCCCCGCCTCCGCCCTCCAGCTCCACCCGCACGCCACCGTGGTCGCCGACGAGGCCGCCGCCTCCAAGCTCAAACTGGCGGACTACTTCCGCCACGCCTACGCCCACAAGCCGGAGTGGCAGGGCCTGTAACTCCGTGGCGCTCGTCGCGTGACGCGGGCAGGGTGGGCGGTATGACAGACACTTCCGACCCTGCCTCCGCGAACGCGGCCGACCGCCGGGCCGTGGAGCACCTGCTCGGTCGTCCGTTGAGCCAGACCTGGCCGACGGGCGCCCTGGCACCGGGCAGCCGGGTCAGGGTCGTCCGCGACCCGGACTGGGACGGCCCCTGGCAGGTCGAGTTCACCGGGACGATCGATGCCATGGGCGCGCCCGAACCCGACCAGCACGCCCGGGCGCTCAGTGGTGAGCTGCTGTACTGGGTGACCTTCGACGCCCCGCAGTACGACTGCGACGGGTGCGGCCCCTATCGCAAGGCCCGGATCAGCGGCCGGTACCTGCGGGCCGAGCCGTAGCCCGAGGCGCTTGTCCCCATGACCCACGGGGACAAGCGATGACCTACGGGGACAAGCGCAAGGAGCACCTACACCCCCGCGATGACCTCCGCCGCCGCCCGGCCGCAGACGCGGGCCGCGCCGTGGGTGGCGAGGTGGAGCTGCCCGCGGGGCGGGGCCTGCGGGACGCCCATCTCGACGACCACCGTGTCCGGGCGGGCCGCGAGGAGCGTGGTCAGGGCCTTCGCCATCCAGGGGTGCCGGTGTTCGTCCCGGACCACCGCGACCACCCGGCGCTCCCCCGCCGCCGCGAGGACGTCGGTGCCGGCCGAGTCGCCGGTGAAGCTTCCGGTGAGCGTGCCCGGCAGCAGCGCGGCCAGCTCGGCGGCCACTCCCCAGGGCGTCTCGTCGCCGACCGCGATGTTGGCGACCGGGGTGAAGGCGGCGACGTAGGGCGCCTCGGTGAGCGGGGTGAAGGACTCGCCGCCGGTCACCGTCAGGGCCCGGCGGGCGGCGCGCAGTCCGGCCTCGGGGTCGGGGGCGGTGTCGCTGGTGGTCCCGTTCGCCGTCCAGGCGGCGAGTTCGCGCACCCGGCGGGCGGCGTCCGCGAGGCGTTCCTCGGGGAGTTCGCCGGAGCGCACGGCGGCCACCAGGGCGTCGCGCAGCCGCCGTACCGTCTCGTCGTCGGCCAGGCCGCCGCCCACGCAGATCGCGTCGGCACCGGCCGCGACGGCGAGGACGCTGCCGTGCTCGATGCCGTAGGTGCCGGAGACCGCGCGCATCTCCATGCCGTCGGTGACGATCAGGCCCTGGTAGCCGAGTTCGCCGCGCAGCAGGTCGGTGAGGACCGGCCGGGAGAGGGTCGCTGGGCGGTCCGGGTCCAGGGCGGGGACCAGGATGTGGGCGCTCATCACCGCGCGGGTGCCCGCCGCGAGGGCGGCGCGGAAGGGCGCGAGTTCACGGGCGTGCAGCACGTCGGCGGGTACGTCGATGCGGGGCAGCGCGTGGTGGGAGTCGACGGCGGTGTCGCCGTGGCCGGGGAAGTGCTTGGTGCAGGCCGCGACCCCGGCGGACTGCAGGCCGGTGACGTAGGCGGCGGTGTGCCGGGCGACCAGGGAGGTGTCGGCGCCGAAGGAGCGGACGCCGATGACCGGGTTGTCGGGGTTGGAGTTGACGTCGGCGGAGGGCGCCCAGTTGAGGTGGACGCCGCAGGCGGCGAGGCGGCGGCCGAGTTCGCGGGCGACCGCGTGGGTCAGCTCCAGGTCGTCCACCGCGCCGAGGGCGTGGTTGCCGGGGAACGAGGAGCCGGTACGGGCCTCCAGGCGGGTGACGTCGCCGCCCTCCTCATCTATGGCCACCAGTACGTCGGGGCGTTCGGCGCGCAACTGGGCGGTGAGCGCGGACAGTTGCTCGGGCGAGACGATGTTGCGGCCGAACAGGCCGACCGACGCGAGCCCCTCGCCGAGGCGGCGCAGCAGCCAGTCGGGGGCGGTGGTGCCGGTGAAGCCGGGCTGGAGGACGGTGAGCGCGTCGCGCGTCAGGGTGTCGGTACCGCGGGCGATTGTCGTCATCGGGTGGCGTTATCCCTTCACGGCGCCCGCGGTCAGCCCCGCGGCCATCTTGCGCTGGACGAGGAGGAACAGCACGACGATCGGCACGGCCATCATGGTGGCTCCGGCCATCATCGGGGCGTACTCGGTGCCGTGCTTGGTGGTGAAGTTGCCGAGCCAGACGGTGGCCGTCTGGTTCTCCTGGCTGAGCAGCATGAGGGCGTAGAGGTACTCGTTCCACGCCTGGATGAAGCCGTAGACCGAGGTGGCGACCATGCCGGGGGCGAGCAGCGGGAAGACCACGCGGATGAAGGCGCCGGTGCGGGAGCAGCCGTCGACCATGGCCGCCTCCTCCAGTTCGCGCGGGATGTTGACGATGAAGCCGCGCAGGGTCCACACCGTGAACGGCAGGATGAAGGTCAGATAGGTGATGATCAGGCCGGTGAGCTTGTCGTACTGATGCAGGTCGTTCAGCAGCAGGAAGACCGGGATGATCATGGCGACGAGCGGGACCATCTGGACCGCGAGGATGCCGACGATCACGATCTTCCGGCCCCGGAAGGCGAACCGGGAGATGGCGAGCGCGGCGAGCATGCCGACGACGACGCCGATGAGGACGACGGACAGCGAGACGACCAGGCTGCGGCCGACCGGCCCCCAGAAGTCGGCGATGTCGAAGGCCCGGCTGAAGTTGTCCAGGGTGAACCCGGTGGGCAGCAGGCTCGGGTCGGGGTCGATGGCGTCCTTGGCCGGTTTGATCGCGGTGTCGAGCATCCAGTAGACGGGGAAGCCCGCGGTGGCGAAGACGAGGAGGCCGAGGATGTTCCAGCCGGCCTTGGAGGTCCGGCGGGCGGGGGAAGCCGTGCTGGTCACTCGACCTCTCCGATCTTGAGCATCTGGCGCATGTAGACGGCGACGACGCCGAGCAGCAGCACCACGGTGATGAGGGCGATGGCGGAGCCCTGGGCGTAGTCGTTGACCACGAAGGCGCGGTCGTAGGAGTAGGTGGTCAGCAGCTGGAACTGGGCCTCGGGGTGGCCGTTGCGCATCACGAAGACCTGCGGGAAGACGCCCATGTCCCAGATGACGGAGAGGGTCGTCAGCATGACGACCACCGGCTTGAGCACCGGCAGCGTGACGTACCGGAAGACGCCCCAGGAGCCCGCGCCGTCCAGCCGGGCGGCCTCCTCCAGCTCGGCGGGGACCTGGGTGAGTCCGGCGCTGAGGGTGATGACCACGAAGGGCACCGCGCCCCAGACCACCAGCAGCATGATCACCGCGAGACCCTCGGGGCCGCTGGCGAACCAGTTGTGGCCGATCAGGTCGACGCCGGGCAGCTTGCTGATGAGGGCGTTGAGGATGCCGTAGTCGGCGTCGAAGAGCCACTTGAAGACGGTGGTGGCGACGATGACGGGCATGCCCCAGCTGGCCACCAGCGCGACGTTGATCAGGGTCTTCACCCAGCCGGAGACCCGCTGGAGCAGCAGGGCGATCAGCATGCCGAGGACCATCGTGAGGAGGACGGCGCCGGCGGTGAAGACGACGGTGCGCAGCACGACCTGCCAGAAGTCGCCGTCGCCGAGCACCTTGGAGAAGTTGTCGAAGCCGACCGACTCGGGGTCCTTGAAACCCCAGAGCTGGGACTGGCCGAACTTCTGGAACGACAGGGTGACCAGCCGGACCAGGGGGTAGCCCATGACACCGGCGAGGATCAGCAGACAGGGCGCGAGGAGCAGCCAGGGAGTGGTGGCGCCGCCCTTGGCGGAGGCCGGGCGGCGGGGCCGGGGCGGCGGTCCGGGCGGGGGTGCCTGCCGCCGCGGCGGCACCTTTGCAGGCGTGGTCGTGTCTGCGGCACTCATCGCGCTCCTCGGCGATCCCTGAAGTCCTGTGCAGGCGGTACGGCGGTCGCCGCGCGGGCCCCTGGGGGGTGCCCGCGCGGCGTACCCGGGTCACTTGGTGTTGATGACCTTGTCGATCGCGGCGTCCGCCTCCTTGGCGGCGTCCTGGACCGACTTCTTGCCGGTGCCGATCTGCTGCAGCATGGTCTGCAGGACCTGCGCCTTCTCCACCTGGCCCCAGCCCGGCGCCATCGGCACGAACCAGTTGGACTCGGCCGCGGTGGCCGGCACGACGGTCGCCGGGTCGTTCTTCAGGGTGGCGAGGTCGGTCTTGTTGTTGGGCAGGTTGCCCTTGGCCATCAGGGCCTTCTGGCCCGCGGGACCGGTGAAGGCGTTGATCCACTCGGCCGCGACGTCCTGGTTGCGCGACTTCACCGGGACGGCGAGGTCGGAACCGCCCAGGAACACCGGCATGTTCTTGCCGGACGGACCGGGCATCACGAAGTTCTCGAGGTTGTCCTTGAGCTTCCCGGTCTTGTCGTTCTTCGGGTCGGCGGAGGTCGCGCCCTCCCAGGCCGCCGCGAAGATCATGGCGGACTTGCCCTGGCCGTAGACGAGGTAACGGTCGGACTCGTCCTTGGTCTTGTCGCCGTGCATGTACTTGTCGACGACCTGCTTGAACGCGGTGAGGCCCTTGACGGACTCCGGCGAGGACAGCGACGCCTTCCACTGGCCGCCGTTCTCCTTGGCGATGGCGCCGCCCGCGTCGTAGACGAAGGACATCGCCGCGTACCAGTCACGGGTGGGCTGGTACCAGGCGTTGAACTTGTCGCCCTCCTTCTTCTGGATCTTGTCCAGTGCGGAGGTCAGCTCGGCGTAGGTCTTCGGCGGGGTCTTGACGCCGACCGAAGCGGCCACGTCCTTGCGCCAGTTGGCGACGCGGCCACCGGCGTAGTACGGCACGCCGTAGGTCTTGCCGTCGTAGGTGACCGAGGTCTTCAGACCGTCGAGCCAGGCGTCGGAGGCCGCGAACTTGGCGGGCTCGACCGGGGCGAAGGCGCCCTTGACCATGTAGCCGAGCATCTCGCTGTTGCCCATCTCGACCACGTCGGGGGCCTTGTCGGTGGCGAGGACGGCGTCCAGCTTGGCGTTCTTGTCCGGCCAGCCGTAGTACTCGTGCTTGATCGTGAGGTCCGGGTGCTTCTTCATCACGGCGGAGTCGGCGGCCTGGACCAGGTCCGGCCAGTTGTTCTGCGCGTCGACGGTGAGCCAGACGGTCAGCTGGTCGCTGTCGCCCCCCTTGCTGTCGTCGCTGCCGCACGCGGCGACGGAGACGATCATGCCCGCGACACCGATCGCGGCTATCAGTCTGCGCTTCACGCCATCCTCCTCAGGGATGCCCACAACCCCCCTGCCTCCCCGCGGTGTCACACTTGCGCGTCGTACCGCCCTCGGAGCCGGGACTGGACCAATGGTGTAGACCAGCACCGGGAGCTTGGCCCAGACCAAAAGGGCTGTCAAGGGTGTTCAGGTGGGGTCCGGGCGTCCGTGACGCGACCGAGATATGCAGGGACCTTTCATTGCGCAACCGACAGATCGGACGGACCAGTTCCGGTGGACCACTGGCCCGTCCCACACGGGTGGACTAGACCAACCGGGGGTGCGGCGGTATACAGGGAGATCACGGAGCGTGCGGGTGAACCGGCCGCGCGCGGCCGTGCCACGATGTGAGCCGTGACCGATGGCGATGTCGGTCGCCATCGGCATCCGGAGCCGGGAAGGCAGCCATGAGCACCGACGTCAGCAGGGCGGAGAACGAGGCCGGCGCGACCGTCCGTGCCGCGCGCGTGCCCAAGTACTACCGTCTGAAGAAGCACCTCCAGGAGATGACGGAGACGCTTCCGCCGGGCACGCCCGTCCCGCCCGAGCGGACACTGGCCGCCGAGTTCGACACCTCCCGCACCACCGTCCGCCAGGCGCTCCAGGAGCTGGTGGTCGAGGGGCGGCTCGAACGCATCCAGGGCAAGGGCACCTTCGTCGCCAAGCCCAAGGTCGCCCAGGCGCTGCAACTCACCTCCTACACCGAGGACATGCGCGCCCAGGGTCTCGAACCCACCTCGCAGCTGCTGGACATCGGCTACATCACGGCCGACGACCGGCTCGCCGGGCTGCTGGACATAAGCGCCGGGGGCCGGGTGCTGCGCATCGAGCGGCTGCGCATGGCCAACGGCGAGCCGATGGCCATAGAGACCACCCACCTCTCCGCCAAGCGCTTTCCCGCGCTGCGCCGTTCGCTGGTGAAGTACACCTCGCTCTACACCGCGCTCGCCGAGGTCTACGACGTCCACCTCGCCGAGGCCGAGGAGACCATCGAGACCTCGCTCGCCACCCCGCGCGAGGCGAGCCTGCTCGGCACCGACGTGGGTCTGCCGATGCTGCTGCTGTCCCGGCATTCCGTGGACCGCGAGGGCCAGCCGGTGGAGTGGGTGCGCTCGGTCTACCGGGGCGACCGCTACAAGTTCGTGGCGCGGCTCAGGCGTCCGCAGGACTGACGGGTTCCGCTCACACCGCCCCCACCAGCTCACATCGTCGTATCGATACCCGGACGAGGGGTTCCGCTCCGCCGTGCCGTCACCTAGATTGCGTGCGCATTACGCAGTGATCAACGAGGGGACGGAGCCGCAGCATGCCCGAAGATTCCGAAGTGAGGCCACCGGTGGTGACACCGGTCCGTGTGGTCATCGGCCTGTGCCTCGTGGCGCCGTTCGTGGCGATGCTGTGGGTCGGTTCGTTCTCCAAGGTGGACCCGACGCTCATCGGCATCCCGTTCTTCTACTGGTACCAGATGCTGTGGGTTCTGGTCTCCACCTCGCTCACCGTGACCGCCTACCAGCTCTGGCAGCGTGACCAGCGCTCCCGCAAGGCCAAGTTCGGGGGTGCGTCGAAGTGAAGGACGGCGTCAACGGCGTGGCGCTCGGCGTCTTCGTCTTCTTCTTCCTGGCCGTCACGGTCCTCGGCTTCCTGGCCTCACGCTGGCGCAAGGCCGAGAACGAGCACTCGCTGGACGAATGGGGCCTGGGCGGCCGCTCGTTCGGCACCTGGATCACCTGGTTCCTGCTCGGCGGCGACCTGTACACGGCGTACACCTTCGTCGCGGTGCCCGCGGCGATCTACGCGGCCGGAGCGGCCGGGTTCTTCGCGGTGCCGTACACGATCCTGGTGTACCCGCTGATCTTCACGTTCCTGCCCCGGCTGTGGTCGGTCTCGCACCGGCACGGCTATGTCACCACCTCCGACTTCGTGCGCGGCCGGTTCGGTTCCAAGGGGCTGTCGCTGGCGGTGGCGGTCACCGGCATCCTGGCGACCATGCCGTACATCGCGCTCCAGCTCGTCGGCATCCAGGCGGTGCTGGACGTGATGGGCGTGGGCGGCGGTGAGGACACCAACTGGTTCGTGAAGGACCTGCCGCTGCTGATCGCCTTCGGTGTGCTGGCGGCCTACACCTACTCCTCGGGTCTGCGCGCCCCGGCGATGATCGCGTTCGTGAAGGACACGCTGATCTACATCGTCATCGCGGTGGCGATCATCTACATCCCGATCAAGCTGGGCGGCTTCGACGAGATCTTCGCCAAGGCGGGCGAGAAGTATGCGGCGGCCGGTGCGGGCGGCATCGTCCCGGCCCCGGCGGGCCAGTGGACCTACGCCACGCTGGCGTTGGGCTCGGCGCTCGCGCTGTTCATGTACCCGCACTCGATCACCGCGACGCTCTCCTCCAAGAGCCGCGACGTGATCCGGCGCAACACCACGATCCTGCCGCTGTACTCCCTGATGCTGGGCCTGCTGGCCCTGCTGGGTTTCATGGCGATCGCGGCCGGGGTGAAGGTCACCAACGGCCAGCTCGCGATCCCGCAGCTGTTCGAGAACATGTTCCCGGACTGGTTCGCGGGCGTGGCCTTCGCGGCGATCGGCATCGGCGCCCTGGTCCCGGCGGCGATCATGTCGATCGCGGCCGCGAACCTGTTCACCCGCAACATCTACAAGGACTTCATCAAGCCCGACGCGACGCCCGAGCAGGAGACCAAGGTCTCCAAGCTGGTCTCGCTGCTGGTGAAGGTGGGCGCCCTGGTCTTCGTCCTCACCATGGACAAGACGGTGGCGATCAACTTCCAGCTGCTGGGCGGCATCTGGATTCTGCAGACCTTCCCGGCCCTGGTCGGCGGCCTGTTCACCCGCTGGTTCCACCGCTGGGCGCTGCTCGCGGGCTGGGCGGTCGGCATGCTCTACGGCACGCTCGCCGCCTACGGCGTCGCCTCGCCGACCCAGAAGCACTTCGGCGGCTCGGCCAAGGAGGTCCCCGGCATCGGTGAGATCGGCTACATCGGCCTCACCGCGTTCGTGCTGAACGTGGTGGTCACCGTGGTCCTGACGTTCGTCCTGAAGGCCGTGAAGGCCCCCGACGGCATCGACGAGACCAAGCCCGAGGACTACACGGCCGACGCGGGCGACCCCGGCGTCGAGGTCGAGCTGCCCCCGGCGACGGCGGGCAGCACCCACTGACCCACCGACACCCCACCTGGCACGGGCCGCCGTGATGCGAGAGCATCGGCGGCCCGTCGTCGTACACACTCACGGCCATGGACTTCCTCATCAGACCCGCCGCACCCGCCGAATACACCGCCCTGGGCGAGATCACCGCCCGGGCGTACCTCGAGGACGGGCTGCTGGACTTCGGCGCGGACGACGCGTACCTCGGCGAGCTGCGGGACGTGCCCCGGCGGGCGGCCGCCGCGGAGATCCTGGTGGCTGTGCGCGGGGGCGTCCTGCTCGGCGGGGTCACCTTCGTCCCGGCGGGCGGACCCATGGCCGACATCGCGGGTCCGGGCGAGGCCGAGATCCGGATGCTGGCGGTCGCGCACGCCGGCCGGGGCCAGGGGGCCGGGGAGGCGCTCGTACGGGCCTGCGTGGCCCGGGCACGGGCCGTCGAGGGCTGCCGGAGCCTCGTGCTGTCCACCCAGCCGACGATGCACGCGGCCCACCGGATCTACGAACGCCTCGGTTTCCGGCGCACCCCGCACCGCGACTGGAACCCCCTCCCGGGCGTGCTGGACCTCGCCCTGCTCACTTACGAGTTGACCCTCTGAAGCCGCCGGGACACACAACAGACACAACATCTGGGGGTGACACGACAGCCCAGCACTAGATGTATGCTCGTGCTCGCTGTCGTCGCAGGGGAATCCGGTGCGAATCCGGAACTGTCCCGCAACGGTGTACTTGCGTGCTTCGTGCACGCCAGCGTCAGTCCGAGGACCTGTCGACAGCGGCGCGCCCGGCCGTCCGGCCCGGGTGCTCAAAGACGTCCGGGCCTCGTGGAGTGGGCCGGTGGACGCGACGCCGTGCGCGCTCGTGCCTCCTCACACCCTCCGCCAGGTCCCCGTGCCCAGCGAGGGAGAGCCCCACGTGACCATCGCGCCTGCCGACCCGGCTTCAGCCACCCCGGCGACCGAGGCCCCTGTGGAGAACGACGGCCCCGGGGTCGCGCTGCTGCGGACCCTGACCGAGCTGACCGCCGACCTCCCCGACGCGGACCCCGGCCGGGTCGCGGCCGCCGCGCTGCGCGGCCGGTCGGCGCGTGCCGACGAGGCGGAACTGCGCGAGCTGGCCACCGAGTCCGCCGCCGGTCTGATCTCGGAGGACCCCGCCTACTCCCGGCTGGCCGCCCGGCTGCTCACCCTCTCCATCCGCGCCGAGGCCGCCTCGCAGGGCGTGACGTGCTTCACCGAGTCGGTGACCGTGGGCCACCGCGAGGGCCTGGTCGCCGACCGCACCGCCGACTTCGTGGCGCTGCACGCCGCCCGGCTGGACGCCCTGATCGACACCGGCGCCGACGACCGGTTCGGCTACTTCGGCCTGCGCACCCTGCACAGCCGCTACCTGCTGCGCCACCCCATCACCCGCAAGGTGATCGAGACCCCCCAGCACTTCATGCTGCGCGTGGCGAGCGGTCTCGCGGAGAACGACAGCGCCCCGGCCGTGGACGAGGTCGCCGCGCTGTACGGCCTGATGAGCCGCCTGGACTACCTGCCGTCCTCCCCCACCCTGTTCAACTCCGGTACGCGCCACCCCCAGATGTCGTCCTGCTACCTGCTGGACTCCCCGCTGGACGAGCTGGACTCGATCTACGACCGCTACCACCAGGTCGCCCGTCTCTCCAAGCACGCCGGTGGCATCGGCCTGTCCTACTCCCGCATCCGCAGCCGGGGTTCGCTGATCCGCGGCACCAACGGGCACTCCAACGGCATCGTGCCGTTCCTGAAGACGCTGGACGCCTCGGTGGCCGCGGTGAACCAGGGCGGACGGCGCAAGGGCGCGGCCGCGGTGTACCTGGAGACCTGGCACTCCGACATCGAGGAGTTCCTGGAGCTGCGCGACAACACCGGTGAGGACGCGCGCCGCACGCACAATCTGAACCTCGCGCACTGGATTCCGGACGAGTTCATGCGCCGGGTCAACGCCGACGAGCCCTGGTCGCTGTTCTCCCCGGCGGACGTGCCCGAGCTGGTCGACCTGTGGGGCCCGGAGTTCGACGCGGCCTACCGCAAGGCCGAGCAGGCGGGCCTGGCGAAGAAGTCCATGCCCGCACGTGAGCTGTACGGCCGCATGATGCGCACCCTCGCGCAGACCGGCAACGGCTGGATGACCTTCAAGGACGCCGCCAACCGCACCGCCAACCAGACGGCGCTGCCGGGCAACGTGGTGCACTCCTCCAACCTGTGCACGGAGATCCTCGAGGTCACCGACGACGGGGAGACCGCGGTCTGCAACCTCGGCTCGGTGAACCTGGGCGCCTTCGTGGCCGACGGTGACATCGACTGGGCGCGGCTGGACGAGACCGTCCGCACGGCCGTGACCTTCCTCGACCGGGTCGTGGACATCAACTTCTACCCGACCGAGCAGGCGGGCCGCTCCAACGCCAAGTGGCGCCCGGTGGGCCTCGGCGCGATGGGCCTCCAGGACGTCTTCTTCAAGCTGCGCATCCCCTTCGACTCCCCCGAGGCGAAGGCGCTGTCCACGAAGATCGCCGAGCGCATCATGCTGGCCTCCTACGAGGCGTCCGCCGACCTCGCCGAGCGCAACGGCCCGCTCCCGGCCTGGGAGCAGACCCGTACCGCCCAGGGCGTGCTGCACCCCGACCACTACGGCGTCGAGCTGACCTGGCCCGAGCGCTGGGCCGCGCTGCGCGCCCGGATCTCCCAGGTCGGCATGCGCAACTCGCTGCTGCTGGCCATCGCGCCGACGGCCACCATCGCGTCCATCGCGGGTGTGTACGAGTGCATCGAGCCGCAGGTGTCCAACCTGTTCAAGCGCGAGACGCTGTCGGGCGAGTTCCTCCAGGTCAACGCGTACCTGGTGCAGGAGCTGAAGAACCTCGGCGTGTGGGACGCCCGCACCCGTGAGGAGCTGCGCGAGGCCAACGGCTCGGTGCAGGGCTTCGCGTGGATTCCCGAGGACGTGCGGGCGCTGTACCGCACGGCGTGGGAGATCCCGCAGCGCGGCCTGATCGACATGGCCGCCGCCCGTACCCCGTTCCTCGACCAGGCGCAGTCGCTGAACCTGTTCCTGGAGACGCCGACCATCGGCAAGCTCTCCTCGATGTACTCCTACGCCTGGAAGTCGGGTCTGAAGACCACGTACTACCTGCGTTCGCGCCCGGCGACCCGGATCGCCCGTGCCGCCGGGGGCCGCGCCCAGGAGACCAAGACCATCCCCGTCCAGCAGGCGGCCGACCCCGACGCCGTCGCCTGCTCCCTGGAAAACCCCGAGTCCTGCGAGGCCTGCCAGTAATGACCGAGAAGAATCTGCTCGACCCCGGCTTCGAGCTCACCCTCCGCCCGATGCGCTACCCGGACTTCTACGAGCGCTACCGGGACGCGATCAAGAACACCTGGACCGTCGAGGAGGTCGACCTCCACTCGGACGTCGCCGACCTGGCGAAGCTCTCCCCCGAGGAGCAGCACCTGATCGGCCGCCTGGTGGCGTTCTTCGCCACGGGTGACTCGATCGTGGCGAACAACCTGGTGCTGACGCTGTACAAGCACATCAACTCCCCCGAGGCGCGGCTCTACCTGAGCCGTCAGCTCTTCGAGGAGGCCGTGCACGTCCAGTTCTATCTGACGCTGCTCGACACCTACCTGCCCAACCCCGAGGACCGCGCGGACGCGTTCGCGGCGGTGGAGAACATCCCCTCCATCCGGGAGAAGGCCGAGTTCTGCTTCAAGTGGATCGACTCGGTCGACAAGCTGGACCGGCTGGAGACCAAGGCGGACCGCCGCAAGTTCCTGCTGAACTTGATCTGCTTCGCCGCGTGCATCGAGGGCCTGTTCTTCTACGGCGCCTTCGCGTACGTCTACTGGTTCCGGAGCCGGGGTCTGCTGCACGGCCTGGCCACCGGCACCAACTGGGTGTTCCGCGACGAGACGATGCACATGTCGTTCGCCTTCGACGTGGTCGACACCGTCCGCAAGGAGGAGCCGGAGCTGTTCGACGACCAGCTGGAGCAGCAGGTCAAGGACATGCTCCGGGAGGCCGTCGACTCCGAGCTGCAGTTCGCTCGTGACCTGTGCGGTGACGGCCTGCCCGGCATGAACACCGAGTCGATGCGGCAGTACCTGGAGTGCGTCGCCGACCAGCGCCTGACGCGGCTCGGCTTCGCCCCGGTGTACGGCTCGGAGAACCCGTTCTCCTTCATGGAGCTGCAGGGTGTTCAGGAGCTGACGAACTTCTTCGAGCGCCGCCCGTCGGCGTACCAGGTCGCGGTGGAGGGCACCGTGGACCTGGACGAGGACTTCTGAGTCTTCTGAACCTCCCTTCCGTGGTCCTTCTGGGCCTGCCTGAGCTGTCGGTCGACGCGCCGGTCGCGCACGATGCCGATCACCGAGGGCAGGACCAGGAGGGCCAGGATGCCGAGGGTGGCGACCATTCCGATGAGACCTTGGATCTGGTTTCCGTTCATGTCATCAGCCTCGCGCTGAACGCTGCTGTCCAACACTGGCAGGACTGCCGCAAGCCCTCGAATTCCTGCCAGTGCCGAGGCACACTGGCAGCATGCTGAAGAACGTGGTCGCGGTCCTGCTGGACGGAGTGCACCCCTTCGAGCTGGGGGTGGTGTGCGAGGTGTTCGGCATCGACCGCAGCGAGGACGGACTGCCGGTCTACGACTTCGCGGTGGCCTCCGCCGAGGGTCCCACCCTGGGCACCCACTGCGGCTTCACCGTCTCCACCCCGCACGGTCTGGAGCGGCTGGAGGAGGCCGATCTGATCGCCGTCCCGGCCGGGGAGTCCTACGCCTCCCGCGACTATCCCCCCGCACTGCTGGACGCCCTGCGCCGGGCCGTGGCCCGCGGCGCGCGGGTGCTCAGCGTGTGCACGGGGGTGTTCGTGCTGGCGGAGGCCGGGCTGCTGGACGGACGCCGGGCCGCGGTGCACTGGCACAACGCCGACGAACTGCGCAGGCGCCACCCGCGCGTCACCGTCGAGCCGGACGTCCTCTACATCGACGAGGACCCGGTGATCACCTCCGCCGGCACGGCGGCCGGTATCGACGCCTGTCTGCACCTGGTCCGCAAGGAGCAGGGCACCGAGGTCGCCAACAAGATCGCCCGCCGGATGGTGGTGCCCCCGCACCGGGACGGCGGCCAGGCCCAGTTCATCGAGCGCCCGCTGCCCAAGGGCCCCTGCGACACCGTGGGCGAGGTGCTGGTGTGGATGGCGGAGCACCTCGACGACGAGGTCACCGTCGAGCAGCTCGCCGCCCGCGCCCACATGTCCCCGCGCACCTTCGCCCGCCGCTTCCAGCAGGAGACCGGCACCACCCCGTACCGCTGGGTCCTGCGCCAACGGGTGCTGCTGGCGCAGCGGTTGCTGGAGGGGACGGACGAGACGGTGGACTCGATCGCCTGGCGGGCCGGGTTCGGCAACGCGGCCGCGCTGCGCCACCAGTTCGTGCGGGCGCTGGGCACCACCCCGAACGCCTACCGGCGCGCGTTCCGGGGCCCCGAGGCCGCCTGAACGCACGCCGGTCCGGGCGTATGGCTCCTCACCACTCCACGGGCTCGACCAGCAGCCGGTGCGGGCGCAGGGTGATGCCCACGCGGGTGCTGGCGTCCGAGTCCTCGACCTGACGGAACCGGTACTTCGCCGATATCGCCGCGACGATCAGGCTCAGCTGGGCCATGGAGAAGTGGTCGCTGGGGCACTTGCGGTTGCCGACGCTGAAGGGGCTCATGGCGTACTTCGGCACCTCCTCGGCACGCTCCGGCAGCCACCGGTCGGGGTCGAAGTCGAGGTGGCGGGCGTAGGAACGCACATCGCGCTGAATCGCGTAGGGGCTGTAGATGATGTCCGCCCCGGCCGGAATGCGATAGTCACCCAGTGCCGTGTCGGTGAGCGCGCGACGCGTCAATATCCATACGGCGGGCCGCAGTCGGAGGGCCTCGACGACGACATTGTTGGTATGGCTGAGCTTGCGTACGTGCTCGAATCCGACCGGTGCGCCACCGGTCACCGATTCAACTTCCGCGCGCACCTTCTCGGCGTGCTCCGGATGGTCCGCGAGGATCTCCAGGAGCCACATGATCGTGGAGGCGATTGTCTCGCTTCCGGGGGTGAGTATGGCGACGACCTGGTCGTGGATCTCCTGTTCGCCGATGGGATCGCCATTGTCGTCCTTCGCCTCCAGCAAAGCCGTCAGCAAATCGTCCGGCTTTTGACCGGATGCCCTCCGCTCGGTGACGATCTCGTCCACCAGCAGATGCAGATCGGCCAGTGCCCGGTTGAATGCGCGGTTGGACGGGAACGGCAGCCGGTACAGCGGACCGAGCGGCAGCACCATGCGCCGGTACATGCCCCGGAAGACGGCGCCGAGGTCGTTGCTCAGGCGTTCCGCGCGCTCGTCCATGTACTGGCCGCGCAGCAGGCAGCGGGCCGCGACGCGCACGGCGACCCGGAAGGACTCGGAGGTGGCGTCGATCGGCACGCCGGGCCGCCAGCGCTCGGTGAGGGCGTGCGCCTCCTCCTCCATGATCGGCCCGTAGGCGGGGATCGCGGCGAGCCGGAACGCGGGCTGGATGGTGCGCCGCTGCCGCCGGTGCAGCGGGCCGTTGGCGGTGGCCACGCCCTGCTTGCCGAGCAGCCCCTCCAGGGACTCCCACACCGGTCCGTCGATCTTGTAGTCGGGGCTCAGCGCGAGTGCGCCGGTGAGCGCCGGCGCGGTGACGGCGTACACCGTCTTGGGGCCGAGCTTCAGGCGCACCACCTCGCCGTGGTCGCGCAGTTGGGACATGAACGCGAGCGGGTCGCGGGCCAGTTTCAGGCCGTGCCCGAACACCGGGACGGCGCCCCCGGCGAGGGGCGGGTCCTTCAGTTCGGCCACTTCCCGCGTCTCGGGATCGATGGCGTCGACGGTCATTTCTCACCTGCCGCTTCGTTGTTGACGTACGGGGGTGTGGACCGGTCCTCCCAGCTGTCGACCATGTAGCGGCCGGACTCGTGGTGGAACCAGTAGACGGTGCTGAACCAGTTCCGCATATTGCCGACACAGGTCCGCACGGCGGCGCTCAGTTCCTTTCCGCGCACGGTGCCGTCGTCGAGTTCGCCAGCGAACTCCATTGCCTCGCGCTCGGCTTCGGTGAATTCGGCGATGCAGTTCTCGATGCGCCGCCGCATTTCCTCGACGGCTTCTTCGAGAGTGAGCCCGGAATGGGTGATGAGGCTTATTCCGAGATTGTGCACCTCGTCGCCCGCTATCTCCTTCGGCAGCGAGCACAGGTCGTTGTACCAGGCGGCGAATTCCTGGCTCAGCAGGGCAGCGCGCCGGAATGCCGGGTTCTTCCGCACCGGGTCCGGGAGTTGGCGTCCGGCGCTCGGTTCCAGGAGGTCGGTCCATATCCAGTGCGCGAAGGTGAGCCGCCGCAGCGCGAGGTACTCCTCGACGCCGGGGACGCGGCCCTCGACGCGGTTGTGGAACTCGCGGTCGTACGCCTCGATCACCTCGTGGAAGTGCCGGGCGAACCGCTGGTTCCAGGTGGGCGGCAGGAACGCGTAGAGCCGCAGCACGCTGTCCGCGAAAGCGGCGACCAGCGCGTCCTGGTGGTGCAGATGGTCCCCGGGTGCGTCGAGCGCCGCGTGGAGACGCTGCCGCAGCCGCCGCCAGTCCTCGGGCCTGCCGTGCACGATGTCACGGTCGTGCCGGTCGTCCCAGACGAAGAACCAGGCGCTGTAGTCGGCTATGGCCTGGAGGACGTCGTCGGGGGCGCCCAGGTAGTACCCGGCCATCAGGTCCGTGTAGCACAGGTCGTCGGCGTACTCGCGGACCTTGTCCGGGGACATGAGCCGTTTTTCCAGCAGCCACTGCCGGGTGTTCTCCTGGAGCTTCGGCCAATACGGGTGCAGCTGCCGGGGAAAGGCGTCCTCGATCACCGGGAGTGCGAGGGACGGTGGTACCGCGACCGCTGTCGCCGATGTGGTGCCGCGTGAGAAAGCATGCACGAACAGTCCCCTCTCGACCGCCAGGACCACACGCCCCTCCCTGCCGTGCCGGGCGTGCGCCGTTGCGTATCCCCGCACCCCTATTCAGCACTACAACTGACCGTTAGGGGAACGGATTTGCTCCTTTCACTACCCCAAGTCGCCGGGATTCTTTCGGCGAACAGATGAACGAACAGCCACGACGCCCGGCCGGGATGGTCCCCGGCCGGGCGTCGTGGCTGTTCGGTGCGGTGGCGCTGGTTCCGCGCGCTCCCGTCAGTCGTTGGCGACCACGTCGTAGCGTGGTTCGTTCTCGGCCATCTGCCGCAGCGCGTCCTTGCGGTCCCGCTTGGAGAGGCGGTCGATGTACAGGTAGCCGTACAGGTGGTCGGTCTCGTGCTGGAGGCAGCGGGCGAAGTACCCGGTGCCGCGCACCTTGACCGGGTTGCCCTTCTCGTCCTGCCCGGTCACCTCGGCGTAATCGGGGCGCGCGAGCGGCGCGTACGCCGTGGGCACCGACAGGCAGCCCTCGTTGCTGTCGTCCAACCGGCGGGCCGCGGCGGGCAGTTCGACCAGCTTCGGGTTGACGACCACACCGGTGTGGCGCACGCCGTCGTCGTCCGGGCAGTCGTAGACGAAGACCTTCTGGCTCACGCCGATCTGGTTGGCGGCCAGGCCCACGCCCTCGGCGGTGCGCTGGCTGGCGAACATATCCGCGACCAGCTGCTCCAGCTCGGGGCCGAACTCGGTGACGTCCGCGCACTCCTTGTGCAGCACCGGGTTGCCGACGACCGTGATCGGCCGCGAGGTCCCGCGCTCACGCCAGGCGGCCTCGCGCTCCTCGCACTCCTCCGTGTCGACGACATAGCCCTCGTCGTCGACGGGGAGCACGCCCGCGTGCTGCTGATCGGTGTCCTGCTGAGCCATGACCGAGTGACGCCTTCCTCAAAATAAACATGGGGGGACTAGCGGATACAGGGTACGGGTAGCGCCCTGTCAGGGGCGCGGGGAACTGCGCGACCAGCCACGACGGACCGCAACCGGGCAGCGCCGATCAGCAGACCTCTTCCAGATCCCGCCAGTCCCGGGAGTCCGGGCTGTCCGCGACCCACCCGTCCAGCAGCCCCCGGACCAGCGAAGGCGGCGCGGCGATCCCGCACTCCCGCTCCGGCACCCACAGCTGCCCGTCCGTCCGGTGCCCCAGCGGGCCGGGGTGACCGGGCTCGCTGTGGTCGTGGGGGTCGAGATGCACGCCCTCCCCCTCGTCGGACGGCATCCGCGACTCCGAGCACATCCGGCACAGCAGCCGCACGGAGGACGACCAGTCCTCCGCCGCGAACCCGGCGTCGGCGGCCAGTTGCTCCAGCGCGTCCCGGTCCGCCTCGGTGGCCGCTTCCAGCAGCACCACCCAGGTCGGCACGGGCGAGGGCGCCCACAGCTCGATCTCGTCGAAGACCGGGTACGAGTGCCCGGTGGAGGTGGTGCGCTCACCGTGCGGGACGCCGTCGTGCAGCACGACCTCGCCCCAGCGCCGCCCCGAGGAGGGCAGCGGGATGGACAGCACCTCGATCCGCGCCGGGTCCAGCCTGCGTCCCCAGACCACCTCGGCCTCGCCCTCGGGGGAGAGCCGTACGGCCGCGCTGCCCAGCTCCATGCCGAGCGGCTCACCGAGCGCGGTGGCGCCGCCGGGCACCTTCAGCCCGTACGCCTGCCAGGCGCGGCGGGCCAGCGGCCAGTCCTGGAGGGCGGTGGCGGCGATGCCGACGTTCCACCAGTCGGGCGCGCCGGTCTCCCGGTCCAGCAGGGCCACGGCGCGCAGTCCGGCGGCGCGGGCCTGTTCCCAGTCGTGCCGGAACTTGTGCAGCAGGGCCAGGTTGAACCAGGACTCGGCGAGCCAGGGCTCCAGATCGGCGGCGCGGGTCAGCAGCTCGCCCGCGTCCTCGTACCGGCCGTCGCCGATGAGTGTGAACGCCCGGTCGGTGGCCTGCCGCCAGGAGGCGGAGGGCCGGTTCCGTACCTTGCCGAAGATCCTCACGATTCCCGCCTGCCAGTTCCGTTCCGCTCAGTGGGCTGGCTGTTGCCCCCGGTCTGCCTCTCACTCGCATCCAACCACGTCACGTGGGAGAGGCGCTCATTACCCATCGGTTACCCAGCGACCGGCAGGGTCAGACAGTCGCGGGACAGGACCCGCGCCAGTGATTCCACCACCTCGGGGGCGTAGTCCCCGGCGGTGGCGAGCCGCAGTTCCTCCAGCGCGCGCAAGGGACCCTCCACCCCGGCGTCGCGGGACTTCTCCTCATAGGCGTTGACCGCGCGGACGATGCGGGCGGCGACCGGCTGGTCCCGGTAGGGGTCGGCCTGCCGCTCCACGACCACGGCGACGGCCGCGGCCACCCCGGTCTGCCGGACCACGGCCCCGCCGAGCAGGGCGATGCGGCGCTGCTCCGCGCCGGGCAGTGCCGCGGTGGCGCCCGCGTGGACCGGGTCGACCAGGCTGAGCTGGCCGATGTCGTGCATGAGGGCCGCGTGCTCCAGCACGGTCAGCTCGGTCCCGGTGAGCCCGAGGTCCCGGCCCACCGCGAGGCTGAGCGCGGCGACCCGGCGGGCGTGGCCGGGCGGGGTGTACCCGGCGATCTCGGTGGCGCGGGCCAGCGAGGTGATGGTCTGCCGGTAGGTGGCGCGCACGGCCGCGTACCGGCGCAGCGACAGCTGGGTCAGCAGCAGCGGGAGGCAGAACAGCGGCAGCGCCCACAGTCCGGCGACGGCCACCGCGAGCGCCATCACCGCGCCGGTGGCGCAGACGGCGGAGCCGATGCCGAGCAGGCCGCGCAGTTCCTCGCGCAGCAGCGCACCGAAGGGCCAGCGGGTGCGGGAGTGGGCGAGCGCGGCGGCCAGTACCGCGTCGCACAGGGCGGTGAGGACGAGCAGCGCGACGAGCAGCAGGGCGTAGGCGGAGCCGTCCCAGTGGTCGAACACGCCCCGGCTGTACAGGGGTTGGAAGCAGACGGCGGCGAAGCCGACCTTGAGGACCCGGCGGGCGAGGTGGTCCAGGGTGGGGGTGCGGCCGCGCCAGATGTGCGGGACACCACCGAGCAGGGTGGCGACGAGCACCACGGTGACGATCTGGGCGGGGCCGTGCTGGGCGGGGTGCCCGGCGTCGGCGCCGAGCAGGGCGTAGGAGAGGGAGCCCGCGGTGCCGAGGGGCGCGGCGCGACGGGAGCCGCCGCCCTTCCAGCGGGTGAGTTCGCCGACGGCTATGAGGACGCCGAAGGCGAGGGCGGTGCCCCGGTCGTCGACGCCGGTCCACAGGGTGGCGCCGAACGCGAGGGCGGCGACGAGGGCGGCGGCGCCGTGGATCAGACGGCGGACGCTCGGGCGGGCGGTCACCGGTGGGCCCCGGTGGTCCGGCCGTGGGTGCGCTGGCGCGGCGGGACACCGGAGGCGGGTTCGTCGGCGGTGACCTCGGGGCGCCAGCCGTGGCGGCGCAGGGCGGCGGCGAGCGCGCCGACCATCCGGGGGTCGAACTGGGCGCCCGCGCACCGCTCCAGCTCGGCGACGGCGACCTCGACGGGGCGGGCCCGGCTGTAGGAGCGGGTGGAGGTCATGGCGTCGAAGGCGTCGGCGACGGCGACCACGCGGGCGCACTCGGGGATCTGGGTGCCCTCCAGCCCGTAGGGGTAGCCGCTGCCGTCGAGGCGTTCGTGGTGGTGCAGGATCGCCGCGCGGGCCTCCCCGAGGAAGGAGATGCCGCGGGTCATCTCGTGGCCGTACTCGGGGTGGAGTTCGATGATCCGGCGTTCCTCGGGGGTGAGCGGGCCGTCCTTGCGCAGCAGCCGGGTGGGGACGCCGAGCTTGCCGACGTCGTGCAGGATGCCCGCGAAGCGGAGTACTTCTACGCGGGCGTCGTCCATCCCGAGCTGGCGGGCGATCATCACGGACGCCTGGCCGACGCGTTCGCTGTGGCCCCGGGTGTAGCCGTCCTTGATGTCGACGGCCTGGACGAGGGCGCGGATGGTGGCCTGGTGGGCGGCGCGTTCACGGTGGTACTGGGCGAACACCCAGCAGGAGACGCCCATCGGCAGCAGGACGAGCAGGGCGGCGACGGGCCCGTAGGGGCTGCGCCACAGTACGGCGGTCATCAGTCCGGCCAGGCCGTGCACGGCGACGGGGGCGAGGGAGCGGGTGAACAGTCCGCGCCAGGCCCGGCGGAGCGGGACCCGGTCGGCGGCGGCGTGCATGGCGCCGTCGAGCAGGGTGAGGACCAGGCAGAAGGCGAGCACGGCGGCCCCGGCGGGCAGCAGCGCGTAGGGGAAGACGGAGCCGTCGACGGCGGCGCCGCCGTCCAGCGCGTGGTGTGTCTGCGCGGCGGCCCAGACGGCGAGCGCGGGCCGGGCGGCGCGCCAGACGCGGCGCGGCAGCGTCGGCGGGTGCTCGACCGGGGAGAGCAGGGCGGCGGGCAGCGGGACCAGGGCGGCGGCGGCCGGGGGGAGCAGGAAGGCTCCGGCGAGCAGCACGGGGTAGAAGGTGCCGCCGAAGCGGCGGCGGACGACCTGGTCGCAGAGCGCGTACAGCGCGGCGAGCAGGGCGAGGGTTCCCCAGGGGGTGGGGGTGGCCGGTGCGGGCAGCGCGCAGAGCGCGGCGAGCAGGGCGGCGCCGGCCACACAGGCCCGCGCCCTTGCCGGAACCCTTGCCGGAACCGCCTCCATGACGCCCTCCCCGCCCGTGCCCCGTCCGGGTGGAGCGTAGGACGGGACACGGGGAAGGCGGGGGCTAGTCCGGTGGGATTAGCACGTTCGGGTGACGCAGGCGGCGGTCAGCTCTCGCGGGCGACCGCGGTCACGTCATGCTCGGGCACGGTGCCGCCGGAGCGGATCAGCTCGATCCGGCCCATGACCTTGGCGCGCAGGTCGGCGGGGACGTCGTCATGTCCGCAGCACCGCTTGACCAGCTTCTTGACGGCCTGCTCCAGACCGTACTTCTCCAGGCACGGGTGGCATTCCTCGAAGTGGTGCTGGAACTTGTCGCGGTCGACGTCCGGCATCTCGCTGTCGAGGAACTCGTACAGATGGTCGAGGACCTCACTGCAGTCCGTCTCGTGCGGCTCTCCGCAGCTCATGAGCCCGAGCCTTTCGCTTCGTGCGACTCTCCGGCGCCGGCCGGGACCAGTCCGCGCTCGCGCGCGTAGTCCTCCAGCATGCCGCGCAGTTGACGGCGGCCCCGGTGCAGCCGGGACATCACCGTACCGATGGGGGTCCCCATGATGTCCGCGATCTCCTTGTACGCAAAGCCCTCTACGTCCGCGAGATAGACCGCGATGCGGAACTCCTCGGGGATCGCCTGGAGCGCGGACTTCACGTCCGAGTCCGGCAGGTGGTCGAGCGCCTGGGACTCGGCGGAGCGCAGCCCCGTCGACATGTGCGACTCGGCGCGGGCGAGCTGCCAGTCCTCGATCTCCTCGGCCGCGCTGCGCTGGGGTTCGCGCTGCTTCTTGCGGTACGAGTTGATGAACGTGTTGGTCAGGATCCGGTACAGCCACGCCTTGAGGTTGGTGCCTTCGCGGAACTGGTGGAACGACGCGTACGCCTTGGCGTACGTCTCCTGCACCAGGTCCTCCGCGTCGGCCGGGTTGCGCGTCATGCGCAGCGCGGCGGAATACATCTGGTCGAGGAATTCGAGCGCGTCCCGCTCGAAGCGCGCGCTGCGCTCCGTGCTGGTCTCGGCGCCCGCCTCCGCGTCCACGCCCTGGCCCTCGGGCAGCTCCGCCTGGCCGCTGCCGGCCCCTGCGTCGGTCCCAGTGACCGGACCCACCTCCTCAAGTTCCCGCGCGGGACCGAGACCGGCCCCACTCGTTTCGGAGGATAGAACACGACCCGTACCCGCCGCCGCTCGAATCGGAGCGGTCTTGGCCGCGTGCAGCACCGTCCAGTCCAGGTCAGTACGGCTGCTGCGACTCGGACATGCGGTCGAACCCATGCGGCTGACTTCCTCTCCCGCGACGACGCCTCACCGGCGCTCCAGCACTTCTGTCCGGCACAACAGCGGTGCCCCGGCGGGCATTCCCGAGGGTCACCCGAGTGACGCGGCCCACCTGACGACGGCGTCCGTCACGGTCTCCAGCGTGGCCTCCTGGGTCACGGGGGCCCGTTTGGGCACGGCGAAGGAGTGGTCGCCGTAGGGCACCTCGGCGAGTTCGAATCCGCCCTCGGGGAATTCCTCGGGTCGGCCGAAGGGGTCGTTCCCGCCCTGGACGACGAGGGTGGGCACCCCGGCGCCGAGCAGTTCGGCGGCGCGGGACTTCTCCGGCTTGCCCGGGGGGTGCAGCGGGAAGCTCAGCGCGAGCACCGCGCGGGCGTCCAGCTCGGTGGCGGTACGGCAGGCGACGCGGGCGCCCGCGCTGCGGCCGCCGGAGATCACCGGCAGGCCGGGCCGGGTCAGCGCGGGCCACAGGCCCCGCCAGCCGGTGTCCAGCGTCTTCGGGGCGGGGGCGACCTTGCGTCCGGCGACCCGCCAGGGCTGCTCGACCAGGGCGACGCTCACCCCGTGCGCGGGCAGCGCGGCGGCGAGCGCCTGGAGGTCGCGGGCCTCGATGCCGCCCCCGGCGCCATGGCTGACGGCCAGGACGAGGCGAGGCTCGGGCGCGTGGTGCCAGGTGACGCGGGCCGTCCCGGCCTCGGTCTCGACGGTCTCGGTCGCAGCGGCGGAAGTGGGGCTCACATCAGAAGAGTGTGCCCTCCTCGGGCCCCTCCAGTTCCTTCAGCAGCTCCGGGCCGTTGTTGCGGACGTTGCTGACGGCCGTGGACACCGGGTAGGCCCGCATCAGGCCCTCGGGCGGCGGGGCCAGCAGCTCCCGCAGCTGGTCGGGGTCGTTGCGCGTGGGGTCCAGCCAGGCGTCCCAGCGGTCCGGGGTCAGCATCAGGGGCATCCGGGGGTGGATGTCGGCGAGCGAGCCGGGGCCCTCGGCGGGGGCGACGGCGAGCGGGCTCCGCTCGGCCTCGGTGGTGATCACCGAGCAGGTCGCCCACCAGGCGCCGGGGTGGTCGTCGGGCAGGGTCGCGTCGCGCCAGAACTCGTACAGCCCGGCCATGGCGAACACCGAGCCGTCGGCGGGGAGCACGAAGTACGGCTGCTTGCGGGCCCGCTTCTTCTTCCCCTCCACCTCCAGGTCGCGCTCCTGCTCACCGGTGACCCACTCGTAGTAGCCGTCGGCGGGCAGGATGCAGCGGCGGGCGGCGAAGGCGCGGCGGTAGGCGGGCTTCTCGTGCACGGTCTCCGCGCGGGCGTTGATCATCCGGGCGGCGCCCTCCGGGGTCTTCGCCCAGGACGGCACCAGGCCCCACTTCAGCCGGCGCAGCTGGCGAACCGGACGGCGGTCGGCGGCGTCTTTCAGCGGACGGTCCAGGACCGCGTAGACCTCCTTGGTCGGGGCCACGTTCCAGTCCGGCGCCAGGGTCTCCTCGGGTTCCGGGGTACGGTCGCCCCCTTGCGCCGGGGCAGGGGGGACCCCCACCTCGATGTCGAAGACTCCCGCGAGATCCTCTGGGCCACGACTGGCCGCATACCGTCCGCACATACCAGCCACAGTGCCAGAGTCCGTCCGACGACAGGGAGCCACCCGTAGACATGGACAGCAAAACGACCACCGCGCTGCCCGACCTCTGGGACCGGCTCAGCGGCACCCAGCCCGGTCCCGACCTGTGGGTGGTCCTCGCCACCCTGGCCGCCGCGCTCGCCGTGGTCGCCCCGCACCCGGTGTGGCGGGTGGCCCGCAACGCGATCACCATCGCGCACGAGGGCGGCCACGGGCTGATCGCTCTCGTGACCGGCCGCAAGCTGACCGGGATACGGCTGCACTCCGACACCAGCGGCCTCGCGGTCAGCCGGGGCAAGCCGTACGGGCTCGGCATGATCCTGACGGCCGCCGCCGGCTACACCGCGCCCTCGCTGCTCGGGCTCGGCGGGGCCGCGCTGCTGGCCGCCGGGCGCATCACCCTGCTGCTGTGGGTGGCGACCGCCCTGCTGCTGGCGATGCTGGTGATGATCCGCAACGCCTACGGGGTGCTGACCGTGGTGCTGACCGGCGGAGCCTTCCTGCTGGTGTCGTGGCTGGCTGGGCCGCAGGTACAGGCGGCATTCGCGTACGCCGTGGTGTGGTTCCTGCTGCTGGGCGGGGTGCGTCCGCCCTTCGAGCTGCAGGCCAAGCGCAGGCGGGGCGGCGCCGGGGACTCGGACGCGGACCAGTTGTCCCGGCTCACCCATGTCCCGGCGTGGCTGTGGCTGTTCCTGTTCCACGCGGTGTCGCTGTGCTCGCTGATCGGGGGCGGGCAGTGGCTGCTGCGGCTGTGAGCCGCCGCCGTGCGGGTTCGATCAAGATCTGGGTGCGTTCCCAGCCACTAAAGTGGAGCGCATGACCGCGAACCCCGCTGATACCGCCCTCTGGCCCGCCCCGCACGCGACCGGGGCCGTCGACGCGACGGTCCACGTGCCCGGTTCCAAATCGGTCACCAACCGGGCCCTGGTGCTGGCCGCCCTCGCCTCCGAGCCGGGCTGGCTGCGCCGTCCGCTGCGGTCGCGGGACACCCTGCTGATGGCCGGGGCGCTGCGCGCGATGGGCGTGGAGATCGAGGAGGGCGTCGGCCCGGACGGCTCCGGCGAGGCGTGGCGGGTGCTGCCGACGGGGCTGCGCGGTCCGGCCACGGTGGACGTCGGCAACGCGGGCACGGTCATGCGTTTCCTGCCGCCGGTCGCCGCGCTGGCCGACGGCCCGGTCCGCTTCGACGGCGACCCCCGTTCGTACGAGCGCCCGCTGCACGGCGTGATCGACGCGCTGCGGGTGCTGGGCGCCCGGATCGACGACGACGGCCGGGGCGCGCTGCCGCTGACCGTGCACGGCGGCGGGGCGCTGGAGGGCGGCCCGGTGTCGGTCGACGCGTCCTCGTCCTCCCAGTTCGTCTCGGCGCTGCTGCTGTCCGCGCCGCGCTTCAACCAGGGCGTGGAGGTCCGCCACACCGGCGCGACGCTGCCCTCGCTCCCGCACATCCGGATGACGGTGGATATGCTGCGCGCGGTCGGCGCCCAGGTGGACACCCCGGAGTCGGGCGGCGAGCCGAACGTGTGGCGGGTGACGCCGGGCGCCCTGCTGGGCCGGGACCTCACCGTCGAGCCAGACCTGTCCAACGCCCAGCCGTTCCTGGCGGCGGCTCTGATCACCGGCGGCAAGGTGACGATCCCGGACTGGCCGGAGCGCACCACCCAGCCGGGTGACCGGCTGCGGGAGATCTTCACCGAGATGGGTGGCTCCTGCGAGCTGACCGAGTACGGGCTGGTGTTCTCCGGTTCCGGCGCGGTGCACGGCATCGACGTGGACCTGGGCGACGTGGGCGAGCTGACCCCCGGCATCGCCGCGGTCGCCGCCCTCGCCGACTCCCCCTCGACCCTGCGCGGGGTGGCCCACCTCCGGCTGCACGAGACGGACCGGCTGGCCGCGCTCACCAAGGAGATCAACGAGCTCGGCGGCGACGTCACCGAGACCGCCGACGGCCTGCACATCCGCCCCCGCCCGCTGCACGGCGGGGTGTTCCACACCTACGACGACCACCGGATGGCGACGGCGGGCGCGATCATCGGCCTGGCCGTGCCCGGGGTGCGGATCGAGAACGTGGCGACGACGGCGAAGACCCTCCCGGACTTCCCCGAGCTGTGGGCCGGGATGCTCGGTAACTGACGGGCGGACTGACGATCATGCGCCGCTACGGCAAGCACACCGACGAGGACGACATCCGCACGCGTCCCAACCGCAAGGGCAACCGCCCGCGGACCAACATCCGGCCCAAGCACGAGGACGCGGCGGAGGGCATGGTCCTCACCGTCGACCGGGGGCGGCTGACCTGTCTGGTCGAGGGGCGGACGGTCACCGCGATGAAGGCCCGCGAGCTGGGCCGCAAGGCGGCCGTGGTGGGCGACCTGGTGTCGCTCGTCGGGGACCTGTCCGGCCAGAAGGACACCCTGGCGCGGATCGTGCGCATCGGGGAGCGCACCTCGCTGCTGCGCCGCACCGCCGACGACGACGACCCCTACGAGCGGGTCGTGGTGGCCAACGCCGACCAGCTCGCCATCGTCACCGCCCTCGCGGACCCCGAGCCCCGCCCCCGGCTGATCGACCGCTGTCTGGTCGCGGCCTTCGACGGCGGCCTGGAACCCCTGCTGGTCATGACCAAGTCGGACCTGGCCTCCCCGGACAAGCTGCTGGAGCTGTACGGCGACCTGGACATCCCCTACGTGGTCACCAGCCGCGAGGAGCTGGAGAACGGCGACGCCGCCGACCGGGTCCGCGAGCAGCTGGACGGGAAGATCACGGCGTTCGTCGGCCACTCCGGCGTCGGCAAGACGACCCTGGTCAACGCGCTGGTGCCGGAGGACCTGCGGCGTACGACGGGCCATGTCAACGCGGTGACCGGCCGGGGCCGTCACACCACGACCTCCGCGCTCGCGCTGCCGCTCGGCGACGGCACGGGCTGGGTGGTCGACACTCCGGGCGTCCGGTCCTTCGGGCTGGCGCACATCGAGCCCTCGCGGGTGATCAACGCCTTCCCCGACCTGGTGCCGGGCACGGCGGACTGCCCGCGCGCGTGCAGCCACGACGAGCCGGACTGCGCGCTGGACGCCTGGGTGGCCGAGGGACACGCCCGGCAGGCCCGGCTGTACTCGCTGCGCCGGCTGCTGGCCACGCGGGAGCGCCGCGAGGGCGACTGAGGCTCGCGTGGTTTGCCGGGGCGCGGGTTCGGTAAGTGCATAATCGCGTCGAGCCGGAGATCCGGACCAAGGGTCTTTCATCCGGAAGGCAGACCCTACGGGAGGACAGCACATGGCGTGGCTGCTGGTCATCGTCGCCGGGCTTCTGGAGACCGGTTTCGCCGTGTGCCTGAAGCTGTCCCACGGCTTCACCCGGCTCTGGCCGACGATCGCCTTCGCCGCCTTTGCCCTCGGCAGCTTCGGCCTGCTGACCCTGGCCCTGAAGAAGCTGGACGTCGGTCCCGCCTACGCGGTGTGGACCGGCATCGGCGCGGCCGGTACGGCCATCTACGGCATGGTCTTCCTCGGTGACCTGGTGTCCACCCTGAAGATCGTCTCGATCTCCCTGGTGATCGCCGGGGTGATCGGCCTCCAGTTGTCGGGGTCGGCGCACTAGCCGTCTGCCGGGGTCGGCGCACTAGTCGTCGAGGTCCCGGTGCAGGGCGTGGTGGACCAGGGCCGCGGTGCCGCCCTCGCCCGCCGGTGCCGACACGCAGGACAGGCCGAGGCGGAGGGCGAGTTCGCAGGCGAAGGCGAGCCGTGCGGTGTCGGCCGCGGGGGTACCGGGTGCGGTGAGGACGGCCACGGCGCGGTCGCGCACCATCCGCAGGAAGTCTCCGGGGGTGGGCAGCGGCCCGTCGGCCCGGCGCTGCGCGGGCACGGTGGAGGTGGAGGGCAGGCCGGGCCGGGCGGGCTCGGGCAGCCGTTCGTGCCAGCTGCCGGTGAGCATGGCCCGTACCAGCGCGTTGCCGCGGGCGGCGGTGGCGGTCCATTCGGCGGTGGCGGCGAGCCGGTCGCGGGGGTCGGCGTGGGTGGCGAGGGCGCGTTCCACCCCGGCGAGGTAGCCGTCGGCCTCGCGCCGCATCAGGGCCCTGGCCAGGCCGTCCTTGCTGCCGAACTCGTTGTAGAGCGTCTGCCGGGACACTCCGGCGGCCGCGGCGACGTCCACCATCCGCACCGTCGACCACGGCCGGTTGGCGAGCGCTCTGCCTGCGGCGTCCAGCAGCGATTCGCGGGCTGCGGGCATCTTCGCCTCCCTGGGGCGAGCTGTGGCGCTTAGATTTGACTCGCCCACCGGCGCTGTCAAGGGTCCGGGGGCGGCCGGAGGGCGCGGTTCGGCCAGGGCGCCGTACGCCGCGCCCGCGCTCCCCCTGGTGGCTTCCGGACACCCCCGGCCGATACGGTCGTCACATGCCGGACTATCTCGACGATCTGCGCCTCGCCCATGTCCTCGCGGACGCCGCCGACGCGACGACCATGGAGCGCTTCAAGGCCCTCGACCTGAAGGTCGAGACGAAACCGGACATGACGCCGGTCAGCGAGGCCGACAAGGCCGCCGAGGAGCTGATCCGCAACCACCTCCAGCGCGCCCGCCCCCGTGACTCGGTGCTCGGCGAGGAGTACGGCGCCGAGGGCTCGGGCCCCCGCCGCTGGGTGATCGACCCGATCGACGGCACCAAGAACTACGTGCGCGGGGTCCCGGTGTGGGCGACCCTGATCTCGCTGATGGAGGCGGGCCAGGGCGGGTTCCACCCGGTCGTGGGCCTGGTCTCCGCGCCCGCGCTGGGCCGCCGCTGGTGGGCCGCGAAGGGCCACGGCGCCTTCACCGGGCGCAGCCTGACCTCGGCGAGCCGTATCCATGTCTCCGGCGTGAGCGACCTGGCGGACGCCTCCTTCGCCTACTCCTCGCTCACCGGCTGGGAGGATCGGGGCCGGCTGGAAGGCTTCCTGGGGCTGTCCCGCGACGTGTGGCGCACGCGCGCGTACGGCGACTTCTGGCCGTACATGATGGTGGCGGAGGGCGCGGTGGACATGTGCGCGGAGCCGGAGCTGTCGCTGTGGGACATGGCGGCCAATGCGGTCATCGTCACCGAGGCGGGCGGCACCTTCACCGGTCTCGACGGCCGCCCGGGGCCGCACAGCGGTGACGCGGCGGCCTCCAACGGCCTGCTGCACGACGAGTTGCTGGGGCGGCTCGGCGAGTAGGCGCGCCCGCCTGGACCGCGCGCCCCCAACTGGCCGCGTCCGCCCCCTTGTTGACCTCCCTTTTACCTGTCACGCTGAAGCCTCCCTCACTTGTGAATTCGTGAATCCGCGCTTGTGCGGCGCGGGTTCCACAGGAGGTGGCTGACGCCCATGCTCGTTCCCGCGCCCGCACCGACCCCCGCCCTCGTCCGAGACGCCATGAGCACGGTGGTCCTCACCATCGGCCCCGCCCACACCCTCCGCCAGGCCGCCGCCCTGATGTCCGCCCGCCGGGTCGGCGCCGCCGTGGTGCTCGACCCGGACGCGGGCGGCATCGGCATCCTCACCGAACGGGACATCCTGAACTCCGTCGGCCTCGGCCAGGACCCGGACGCGGAGTCCGCGCACGCCCACACCACCACGTCCGTGGTCTTCGCCGCCCCGGCCTGGACCCTGCACGAGGCCGCGAGCGCCATGACCCATGGCGGCTTCCGGCATCTGGTCGTGCTGGACGGCGGCGAGCCCGCGGGCATCGTCTCGGTCCGCGACATCATCCGCTGCTGGGCCCCGGCCCGCGCCCCGGAACCGGCTCTCTGAACCCCGCTCCGGCAGGGTTGGACTGAGTCCAACCCTGCCCTGATTCCAAAACCACACCTGTTCGGGATCTGTTCGGCCTGCTGTTACGCTGGCTGCCATGAGTGACCTTCTGGACCGGCTGCGTGGGCGCGGATGGCGGCTCACCTCGCAGCGCCGCGTGGTGGCCGAGGTGCTGGACGGCGAACACGTCCACCTCACGGCCGACGAGGTCCACGCGCGCGCCGCCGCGAAACTGCCGGAGATCTCCCGCGCGACCGTCTACAACACCCTGGGCGAGCTGGTCTCACTCGGCGAGGTGCTGGAAGTCAGCACGGACCACCGCGCCAAGCGGTACGACCCGAACGCGCACCGCCCGCACCATCACCTGGTCTGCTCGCGCTGCGGCGCCATCCGTGACGTGCACCCGGTCGGCGACCCGCTCTCCGACCTCCCGGACACCGAGCGCTTCGGCTTCGCGGTCTCGGACGTCGAGATGACCTACCGCGGCCTGTGCCCGGAGTGCGCGACCGCCTGACCCACACGAAATGCCGCCCCGCACCGGGGCGGCATTTTTCGCGCCCGCGTTCTGCACGCACATACGACTAAGGGCCGGAACCCTTTCGGATTCCGGCCCTCGGCCTTCAGTAGCGGGGACAGGATTTGAACCTGCGACCTCTGGGTTATGAGCCCAGCGAGCTACCGAGCTGCTCCACCCCGCGTCGATGAACAAGACACTACGGGACCCATGGCCGCCGAGGCAAATCCATTCCCACGGGCCCCTTCCGCCCAGGTCAGGCGGACAGCTCCTCGCGCAGCGCGTCCCGCAGCCGCGCCGCCCGCTCGGCCACCTCCACCGGGCCCAGCTCCACCGCGCGGGCCGCCCAGCGCTGCCCCTCGGCCAGCTCGCCCCGGCGCGCGTACACCAGGGCCAGGCGCAGCGCGGCCCGGCCGTGCCCGGCGTCGGCGGCGCGGGTCCACCACACGGCGGCCTCGGGCTCGCTGCCCTCACGGGCCAGCAGCAGCCCCAGGTTGAAGGCGCCGTTGCGGGAGCCCGCCTCGGCCGCCGCCCGGTACCAGCGGGCCGCCTCGACCACGTCACCGCGCGCCGCCGCGAGCATGCCGACCCGCACCTGCGCGCGCCGGTGGCCCTGGCCGGCCGCCCGCTCGTACCACTCCTCGCACTCCGTCTTGTCGTGCACGCTCTCGCCCAGCTCGTGCGCGGGCTCCGGCGGACGGCGCGCGTCCAGCACGGTGGCCAGCCGGTACGCGGCCTCCGCGCTGCCGCCACCGGCCGCGCAGCGCAGATGGCGCTCGGCGGTCTGCTCGTCGCCCTCGCGCAGCCGGGCGATGCCGACCTGGAGGGCGGCCTCGGTGTGCCCGGCGGCGGCCGCGCGCTCGTACCAGCGCACCGCGGCCTCGGTGTCCCATTCGGTGTCGCGTCCGGCGTACAGGATGCCGAGGTTGAACGCGGCGTCCACGCTGCCCGCCTCGGCGGCCTTGGAGAACCAGGGCTCGGCGCCGCTGGTGTCGCCGCCCCTCAGCAGCAGGATGGCCAGCGCGTTCGCCGCCTCCCGGTGACCGGCGTAGGCGGCGCGCCGGTACCACTGCTCGGCCTGGGCGGTGCGGCCCTGCTCGGCGCAGAGCAGCCCGAGGTTGTAGGCGCCGTTGTCGTCCCCGGCGTCCAGCGCGGCCCGGTACCAGCGCTCGGCGGTCTGGGTCTCGCCGCGTTCGGCGTGCAGGGCGCCCAGCGCGTTGGCCGCGTTGCCGTCGCCGTCCTGGGCGGCGCGCAGCCACCACACGGCGGCGCTCTCGGTGTCCCCAGCGTCGCGCAGCAGGAAGCCGAGGGCGCAGGCGGCGCGGGCCTCGCCGTCCTTGGCCGAGGTCAGGTACCAGCGCCCGGCCTCCTTCAGCTCGCCGCGCTTCTCCAGGATGGCGCCGAGGTGCAGCGCGGCGCGGCGGTGGCCGCGCGCGGCGGCCTGGCGGTACCACTGCTCGGCCTCGGCGGACGCCTCGCCGCTGCCGGGCTCCTCCTCGCGCCCGGTGCGGGGCTCGGCGTCGCCGCCGTCCAGGGAGCGGGCGAGCCGGTAGGCGGCCTCGCGGTGGCCGCGTTCGGCGGCGGCGCGCATCCAGTACGCGGAGCGCGAGTCGCCCCGGTGCTCCAAGAGGTCGGCGAGGGCGTAGGCGCCGAGCACATGGCCCTGCTCGGCGGACTGGCGCAGCCAGTACTCGGCGGCGGGTTCGTCACCGCGCTCGCGGTGATGGCGGCCGAGCGCGTGCGCGGCGGCGGCCGATCCGGCGACGGCGGCGATCCGCCACCAGTCGGCGGCCTCGTCGGCGTACCCGCGCTGGTGCAGCAGGACACCCAGGTTGTTGGCGGCGGGCCGGTCACCGGCGGACGCGGCGGCACGGAGCTGGGGTTCGGCCGCGTCCAGGTCGCCGCGGCGCAGCAGCATGGCGCCGAGGACACTGGCGGCCTCGGCGTCGCCGGTGCGCGCCGCCATCCCGAGGCGCACCTCCTCGGCGTCCTCCCCCACCTCGTCCACGTCGCGGGACGGTTCCTCACCCGAAGGCTGCACAAATCGCCCTGTCTCGAACAGAGTTGCCTTGTCCCCCATAACGTCCATCGTCGCACCACCTGCAACCTGGGTACACCCGGTGTACCGCAGCCCGTGAGGTCACTACAGCGTTTTGTCGACATGCCCACAGAGAGACAAGTCAAACACAGTTGGCCCAACTCCGGGCGGCGGCGCGGCCGATGAAACACGCAGCACATGAGTTCGCACATCACGAAGGCCCGGATCTCGATGAGATCCGGGCCTTCGTTTTCAGTAGCGGGGACAGGATTTGAACCTGCGACCTCTGGGTTATGAGCCCAGCGAGCTACCGAGCTGCTCCACCCCGCGCCGTTGTGTGCACAACTCTAGCACGGCGCGGAGCGGGCTCGGGTCAGTCGCCGCTGGTCCGGGGCTTCTCCGCCGCGGACTGGGCGTCCTCGGCCCGCCGCAGCGCGTCCTGGAGGTCCTTCTGCGCCTTGGCGTAGGCGTCCCAGTCCGGACCGGACTTCAGCGCCTCCTGACCCGCGTCGTACGCCTTCTGGGCGTCCTGGAGGGCCTGGCGGACCGTCGGGTTGGTGGACGTCGGCGGTTCGGTGGTGCCGGACTCCGGCGGTTCGGAACCCTTGACCCCGAAGACGTTGTCCAGCGCCTCGTCCAGGGTGTTCTCGAAGGCGGTCCGGCCCTCGTAGGTCACCAGCACCTTGCGCAGCAGCGGGTACTTCAGTGTGCCGCCGCGCACATAGACCGGCTCCGCGTACAGCAGGCCGCCGTCCAGCGGGACGGTCAGCAGGTTGCCGTACTCGACCTGGGAGTGGCCGCGGCTCAGCAGGCTGATCGTCTCCGCGATGGACGGTTCGGAGTTGAACTGGCTCTGCACCTGTTTGGGGCCGTCGACCGTGGTGCTCGTCGGCAGCTTCAGGATTCTGATCTTGCCGTAGTCGCTGGCGCGCGGATCGGAGTCGACGGCCATGAACGCGCTCAGGTTGTCCCGGCCGTTCGGGGTGAAGGTCGTCGTCAGCGAGAAGACCTGCTGCTTCTGGTCCGGCATCTTCATGCTCAGGTAGTACGGCGGGACCGAGTCGCGCGAGTCGTTGGACGGGTCGTCCGGGACCTGCCACACCTCGCTGCCGCTGAGGAAGGTCTGCGCGTTGGTCACGTGGTAGCGGGTGAGCAGCTCGCGCTGGACCTTGAACAGGTCCTGCGGGTACCGCAGATGGGCCATCAGCGCGGGGCTGATGTCCGCGCGGGGCTTCACCGTGTCCGGGAACGCCTTCATCCACGTCTTGAGCACCGGGTCGGCCGCGTCCCACTGGTAGAGCTTGACGTCACCGGTGTACGCGTCGACGGTCGCCTTGACCGAGTTGCGGATGTAGTTGACCTGGTTCTGCTGGGCCACCACCGCGCGGGAGTTGTTGGTCGCGGTCAGCGAGTCGGCCGTGGTGTCCCCGAGCGTGGTGCGCGAGGCGTACGGGTAGCCGTTGCTGGTCGTGTAGGCGTCGACGATCCACTGGATGCGTCCGTCCACCACGGCCGGGTAGGCGTCGCCGTCGATGGTCAGCCAGGGCGCGACGGACTCGACGCGGTCCTTGGGCGTGCGGTTGTACAGGATGCGCGAACCGTCGCCGATCGCCCCGGAGTAGAGGATCTGCGGCTCGTTGAACGCCACCGCGTACGCCGCCCGGTTGAGCGGGTTGTCGAGGTTGACGCCGCTCTTGCCCGTGTAGCTGGTGGTCTTCTCGCCCTCGTCGTCGGAGTAGTCGATCTCCTTCTGGGGACCGCCGACGATGGAGTACGTGGTGGTCTTCTCGCCGTAGTAGACCTGCTGCTGGTACTCGCCGAGGTCGCCCTTGGAGGGCAGGTTCTTCTCGGTGAAGACCGGGCGGCCCTTGTCGTCGGACTCGGTGCCCTTGGCGGCGACCACGCCGTAGCCGTGGGTGTAGCGGAAGTGGTCGTTGATCCAGTTGTTCTTCGGGATGCCGCCCAGGTTCAGCTCCCGCAGGCCGAGGACGGTGTCCTGCTCCTTGCCGTCCTTGGTGGGGTACCGGTCGACGTCCAGGTTGGTCGGGAAGCCGTAGTAGTTCCGGATCTGCTGGAGCTGCTGGAACGTGGGCGAGACCACGTTCGGGTCCATGATGCGGATGCTGGCGGTCTTGCCGACCTGGTCGCGCAGCGTCGTCTTGTCGTCGGTCGCCGCCCGGCCGGGGTACTCGCTGACCTTCGTGTGGTCGATGCCGTACGCCTCGCGGGTCGCCTTGAGGTTCTTCTGGACGTACGGGGCTTCCTTGGCCTGCTCGTTGGGCTGGACCTGGAACTTCTGCACGATGGCCGGGTAGAGGCCGCCGATCAGGACCGCGGAGAGCACCATCAGGCCGAAGCCGATGACGGGGAGCTGCCAGGTCCGCCGCCACAGGGTGGCGAAGAACAGCAGCGCGCAGATGACGGCGATGAAGAACAGGATCGTCTTCGCGGGCAGATAGGCGTTGGCGTCCACGTAGCGCAGACCGGTCCAGTTGCCCGTCGCCTTGAAGTCGCTGGACTTCACCGCGAGGCCGTACCGGTCGAGCCAGTAGGCGACGGCCTTCAGGGACACGAAGAGGCCGAGCAGCACCGACAGATGGCCGGTCGCGGCGGACGAGGCGCGCGAACCGGGGCTGGTGACGCGCAGTCCGCCGTACAGGTAGTGGGTGAGCGCGGCGGCGATCAGCGACAGGATGGCCGTGGCGAAGCCGAAGGCCAGCAGGAAGCGGTACCAGGGCAGGTCGAAGGCGTAGAAGGACACGTCCCGGTGGAACTGGGGGTCCTTCTCGTTGAAGGACACGCCGTTGACCCACATCAGCCAGGTCCGCCACTGCCCGGCCGCCGAGGCACCGGCGATCAGGCCGACCAGCGCGGTGACGGCGAGCAGCAGCCAGGTCTTGTACGGCGCGATCCCCATCCGGTACCGGTCGAGGCTCTGCTGTTCCATCGACATGGCGCTCAGCGGGGGCCGCAGGCGGTGCGCGAGCCAGATGTTGAAGCCCACCGCGAGGGCCATCAGCACACCGAAGACGAAGAACAGCCCGATCTTCGTCCACAGGGTGGTGGTGAACACCGACGAGTAGTGCACCGACCGGTACCAGAGCCAGTCCGTCCAGAAACCGGCGAACATGGTGAAGGCCATGCCGAGGGCGGCCAGCACGCCCAGGGTCACGAGCAGGGTCCTCACCCGCCGGGACGGACGGCCCGCCCTGATCCGTGGCCCCGTCGGGCCTCCGCCGCGGTCCGGCATCTGGAAAGCCAAGGTGCGCACCTCGAAGTCGCTGTCGATCCGTCAGGCCCTCGTGTTCGCGGACCCTTGGTGGCCCCCTGTGATCGCGGGCCCCCACCTATGCAACTTACTCACGGTTTACTCGGTTCCCGATTTCGGCCGGGAACGAGGCAGGATTGTGACCATGTCCAACACTCCCATGGCGGCGA
This sequence comes from Streptomyces sp. NPDC090119, assembly GCF_044747085.1. Lineage (NCBI taxonomy): Bacteria > Bacillati > Actinomycetota > Actinomycetes > Kitasatosporales > Streptomycetaceae > Streptomyces > Streptomyces sp. NPDC090119. The sequence continues at coordinate 413,042 of NZ_JBIVDK010000003.1, forward strand.
GCCCGCTCACCCGGGCCGTACTCGAGATCGACGAGTACGCGTCCGGCCTCGGCTGGGACCAGCCGGCCCGCCTCTTCGCCCTCGTCGACACCGCGCGTCTGCGCACCCAGGAACCCTCCCTCGCGGCCCAGCTGGGTCTGGACGAGGAGACCGGTGACACCGGCTTCACCCCGATCGAGCAGGACGAGGTCCCGGCGGGCAAGCCGCTCGACGAGTTCCTCGCCACCATCGCCTGGCCGGACGCGGTGGTCGGCTGCGCGCTCACCGTGGAACGCCTGATGCTGCCCTCGTCCGTCGACACGCAGGTCCCGCAGGGGCTCAGCGACGCCGAGCTGGCCAAGTGGGTGGCCGCGCGTCCGGAGCGCCAGGAGGTGCGGATGACGGTGGCGGTGCTGCGCGACGGCAACCGCGAGTCGGCGATCCGGCTGCGGGAGAAGGACTCGGCGACCGAGGTGCTGACCGGTCCGGACCTGGTGCCGGGTCTGGCGGAGGCGCTGGCGGCGACGTTCTCCGACTGAGCGCTCTCTCAGTAGTACTACGTACGCGCGCGGGGGCCGCCCGCGCGCGTACGGCCGTTTCTCAGCCCTTGGTGGTGCACTTCGGCAGGTCGGCGGTGCGGCCCTCGCGGATGTCCTTGAGGGCGTCCAGGGCGTCGCCGATCTTCTTCACCTTGACCAGGGTGAGGCCGCTCGGGGTGTCCTTGGCGGCGGAGGCGCAGTTGTCGGCGGGGGTCAGGAAGTACTGGGCGCCCTTGTCGCGCGCGCCGACCGTCTTCATCTCGATGCCGCCGATGGGGCCGACCGTGCCCTCGTCGTCGATGGTGCCGGTGCCCGCGATGAACTTGCCGCCGGTGAGGTCGCCGGGGGTGAGCTTGTCGTAGATGCCGAGCGCGAACATCAGTCCGGCGCTGGGGCCGCCCACGTCGGCGAGCTTGATGTCGACGGTGAACGGGAAGGTGTGGTCGGTCCCCGCCGAGATCCCGACGATGGCCCGCTGGGCGCCCTTGTCGGCGGAGTCCGCGGAGTCGGCGGTCGTGATCGTCACGTCCTGGGTCTTCGTCGCCGTCCGGTGCGCCTTCTCGGCGGCCGCCTGCTCCTTGGCGGGGACGACGGTGAAGACGACCTTCTGCCCCGGCTTGTGCTTGGTCACCAGCTTGGCCACGTCGGCGGGCTGCTTGACCTGCGTGCCGTCCACGGCCTTGATCACGTCACCGGCGTGCAGCCTGCCCTCGGCCGGGGAGTCCTTGATCACGGTGGAGACGATCACCCAGGACGTCACCGGGATGTGCAGCTCCTTCAGGGCGGCGACCTTGGCGCTCTCCTGGGACTGGCTGAACTCCTCGGCGTTCTCCTGGGTGGACTGCTCCTCGGTCTTGCCGTCCGGGTAGAGCGTGTCGTGCGGGACGACCTTGGTGTCGTGGGCCAGCCAGCCGTAGACCGCCTCGACCAGGTTCATCCGGAAGTCCGCGCTGGTCACCCGGACGGTGGTCATGTTCAGGTGACCGTCGGCCGGATAGGTGCGGTGGCCGGAGACCTGGAGCACCGGCTCGCCGTCGTGGTCCCCGAGCGTGTTCACGGTCGGCCCCGGCGACATCTCCGCGTACGGCACGGGGATGAGCACTCCCGCGCAGAGCAGCGCGATCAGCATCAGGGTGGACGCGAGCATCGTCGCGGTACGGCGTGGCATGGCACGACAGTACGGGACAGGTGTGTCAGCGCCCCGTCAGGGCACCCCCGTCAGGCTCCGGGGGCGCCCGTGTGGGACTTCTCCATGGCCTCGCGGAACCGCGCGTAGCCGTCGAGTTCGGGGCCGTCGCCGCGGGTTCTGCGGGTCCGGTTGGCCCAGCTTCCCCACAGACCGGCCGCGACAGCGGCGATAAGCGGAATCAGCAACCAGGCGAGCACCGCCATGCCGACCTCCCAACCCCATGAGTGTCCGCGAACTGAGTGATCAGCAGATTAACCATTCGCATGGATAACGCTCACGCGCGGGGTGCGGTTACGCAACCGGAGCACCCGATGGGCCGAACGTCACCGGCCCGCCCAGGTCAGCAGCGCGTCAGCAGGCGCCGACCCATTCCTCGGTGCCGTCGGAGAACCGCTGGTGCTTCCAGACCGGCACCTCGTGCTTGATGTCGTCGATCAGCTTGCGGCAGGCGTCGAACGCGTCGCCCCGGTGCGGGCACGACACCCCGACGACCACGGCGAGATCACCGACGGCCAGATCGCCCACCCGGTGGACGGCCGCCAGGGCCCGCACCGGGTACTCCGCGACGACCTTCTCCGCGACCCGCCGCATCTCGTCCACGGCGGAGGGGTGGCAGGAGTAGCCGAGGGCGTCGACGTCCGCGCCCCCGTCGTGATTGCGCACGGTGCCCACGAACAGCGAGATGCCGCCCGCCGCGTCGTCCCCGAGGGCGGCGAACACCTCGTCCACCGAGAGGGGCGTGTCCCGGATGCCGATCAGCTTGATGGGGCTGGGAGCCGCCTGCTCACCGGGGTGTTCGTTCGTGAGTGCCATGTCTCCATGGTGCCGCACGTCGCGGGGCAGGCGGAATGCGACGTTCGGCCGGGTGGAGGTGCGGGGCGCGGGCGTCTCAGATGCGGCGGCGTGCCTTGCGGGCCCGGCGTACCACCGCCGCCGCGCCGAGCAGGGCCACGGTCGCGCCCGCCGCACCGGCAGCGGTGGCGTCCTTGCGGCCGAGCCTGCGTCCGGCGACCGTGTGCCGCCCGGAGACCTCCGCCAGCAGCTCCGCGAGCACGTCCTCGTTGGTCCAGCGCGGCCGCCATCCGGCCGAGTGCAGCCTGCTCCCGCTGACCACCCAGGGGTACATCGTGTACGCCAGGTCGCCCGCCGGGGACGGGGTGAGCCCGATCCGGTGCAGCCGGGCGGCGGCGCCGAGAGCGACCGCGGAGGGCAGCTCCATGCGCCGGATGCCGCTCAGCTCCTCGACCTCCTCCTGCTCCAGCCAGCCGTCGCAGCCGACGGCGAGTTCCCCGTCGACCTTCTCCAGCACGGCGTACTCCAGCGCGGAGCACAGGTCGTCGACGTGGCAGAACTGCCAGGCGGGCCGGGAATCGGCGACCACGAGCAGCCGGGGCGACTCGAAGTACCGGGTCAGCGCGGTGTCCGTGCCGCCGACCAGCAGCGCGGGGCGGACCACGGTGACATTCAGGCCGGGGTGCGCGCGGGGCGCCCGGCGGGCCAGGCGTTCGATCTCCAGCAGGTCGGCGACCCCGGTGGCGTCGGCGGTCGCGCGCAGCTCGGCGTCCTCCGACAGCGGCAGCTCGTTGTCCTCCAGCGCGCCGTAGACCATGGCGGAGGTGCACAGCACGACCCGGTGCACCCCGGCGGCGGCCGCGGCGGTCAGCACGGTCTGGGTGCCGCGCACGTTGTAGGCGGTGCGGGCGGCCGCGTCGCTGCCCAGGTCCAGGTCGAGCGCCAGGTGGACGACCACGTCGGCGCCGCGCAGCTTCTCCGCGATCGCCGGGTCCCGCACGTCGAGGATGTGCCACTGCGCCTCGGCGCACTCCCCCCGCCGCTCGTCGATGGCGACGACCTGTCTGATCTCCTCGGACGCCGCGAGCCGCTCGGTGAGCAGCGCGCCGATCCCGGTGGCAGCGCCGGTCACCGCGACGACGGGCCCGCGCACGGCGGGCGAGGGCGATGCGGGCGGAGATGAGGGGTTTCGCGCTGCGCGAACCTGCGGATCTGGGGAACTCACCGGGCGTCTCCAGCGGTTGTCTTCAGTACGAGCGCGGACGACGCGCCCGTACCAGGTGCATCCATCCTGCCGCAGCCCATCTGTGGGCGAAGCACCGAGGCCCTATCCGGTCCGGGTGTCTACGCTGGGTGGTGAAGTCGGGCAGCCGCGCCGCCGGAGAGAACCGGTGGCCTTACCAGCCGAGGAACCCCGTGAGTGACACCCCATTCGGATTCGGCCTTCCGCCGGAGGAGCCGGACGACGGCGACGAGGGCAAGAAGAAGGACCAGCAGAGCGGTGGTGGGCAGGGACCGGCCGACCCGTTCGGGTTCGGCTCCCTGCCGGGCGCCGGTGGCTTCGGTGCCCCCGGTGCCGACAATCCGCTCGCCGCGATGTTCGGGTCCCTGAACCCCAACGACCTGGGCGCGGCGTTCCAGCAGCTGGGCCAGATGCTCTCGTACGAGGGCGGCCCGGTGAACTGGGACATGGCCAAGCAGATCGCCCGCCAGACGGTCGCCCAGGGCACCCAGGACGGCGTCAAGGACGCGAGCGTCGGCCCCGCCGACACTTCCGCGGTCCAGGAGGCCGTGCGCCTGGCCGACCTGTGGCTGGACGACGCGACCTCGCTGCCCTCCGGCGCGAACACGGCCGTGGCCTGGTCGCGCGCGGAGTGGGTCGAGGCGACGCTCCCGGCCTGGAAGGAACTGGTCGACCCGGTCGCCGAGCGGGTCGGCGCGGCCATGGGCGATGTCCTGCCGGAGGAGATGCAGGCCATGGCGGGCCCGCTGATCGGCATGATGCGCTCGATGGGCGGCGCCATGTTCGGCACCCAGATCGGGCAGGCCGTGGGCGTGCTCGCGGGCGAGGTCGTCGGCTCCACCGACATCGGGCTGCCGCTGGGCCCGGCGGGCAAGGCGGCGCTGCTGCCGGTCAACATGGAGGCGTTCGGCAAGGACCTGGGCGTCCCCCAGGAGGAGGTGCGGCTCTACCTCGCCCTGCGTGAGGCGGCCCACCAGCGCCTCTTCGCCCACGTGCCGTGGCTGCGCTCGCACCTGTTCGGCGCGGTCGAGGGGTACGCGCGCGGCATCAAGGTCGACACCGCCAAGCTGGAGGACGTGGTCGGCCAGTTCGACCCGCAGAACCCCGAGCAGCTGCAGGACGCGCTCCAGCAGGGCATGTTCCAGCCCGAGGACACGCCCGAGCAGAAGGCGGCGCTGGCCCGGCTGGAGACGGCGCTCGCGCTGGTCGAGGGCTGGGTCGACGCGGTGGTCCACACGGCCGCCAAGCCGCGCCTGTCCTCCGCCGACGCGCTGCGCGAGACGCTGCGCCGCCGTCGCGCGAGCGGTGGTCCGGCGGAGCAGACGTTCGCCACGCTGATCGGTCTGGAGCTGCGCCCGCGCCGGCTGCGCGACGCCTCCCGCCTGTGGGCCTCGCTCACGGACGCGCGCGGGGTCGACGGCCGTGACGATCTGTGGCACCACCCGGACATGCTGCCGACGGCCACCGACCTGGACGACCCGGACGGCTTCGTCCACCGCGAGCAGCTCGACTTCTCCGAGCTGGACAAGATGCTCGGCGAGGCGGCGGGCGGCGACGCCCCGAAGCCCGACCTCAAGAAGGACGGAAGCCCCGAGAACGCTGAGAACGCCGAGGGCGACGAGGGCAAGGGCGACAAGAGCGAGTGAGCCTGTACGACGACGCGGTCCTCGTGCTCAAGGGCTACGAGGACCAGCCCGAGCTGCGTGACGCCTACCTGGCCCACCTGGCCGGCCGGCCGGACGGCATGTGGAAGTCCTGCGAAGCGGGGCACCTCACCGCCAGCGCCCTGGTGATCGACCCGGAGCACGACCGTGTGCTGCTCACCCTGCACAGGAAGCTGCGGATGTGGCTCCAGATGGGCGGCCACTGCGAGCCGGGCGACATCTCCGTGGCGGGCGCGGCCCTGCGTGAGGCGACGGAGGAGTCCGGCATCGCCGGTCTGACCCTGCTGCCCGGCGGCCCGGTCCGCCTGGACCGGCACCCGATCCCGGCCCCGTGCCACTGGCACTACGACGTGCAGTACGCGGTGCTGGCCCCGCGCGGCGCCGAGCACGCGATCAGCGACGAGTCGCTGGATCTGCGCTGGTTCGGCTACGACGAGGTCGCGGGCGTGGCGGACGAGTCCGTGGTCCGGCTGCTGGAGGCGACGCGGGCACGGCTGTGAAGGTGGTCCGGCCCTGAAGGCGGTCGGGTTGTGAACGTGTAAGGGGCGCCCGGTCTGGTGGGCGCCCCTTACGTTCGCTGTGCCTGGCTCGTCGCCTCGTCAGCTCCAGACGTTGCCCTGGTTCTGCCCCCGGGCGCCCTGCTGGCCCATGCCGAACTGGGCCGCGACACCGCCGCCTATCTGCGCGTGCTGCGGCGGCAGCAGTTCGCTGGGCTGCACCAGGGCGAAGCCGGAGCCCATGAAGCTCAGCTCCCAGCCCTCGCCGGTGCTGCCGCGCCGCCGCCACACCCCGGAGGAGTGCGTCTGGGCCTGCATCTGCACCCGCAGCGAGGTGGACCAGGCGACGATGGCGTCCGCGTCGCAGTTGACGTACTGGTCCGGGGTGACCCGCATCAGCAGGGGCGCGCCGGAGGTCATCAGGGCGACCTTGCCGCGTCCGGTGATGTTGAGCTGGTACTTCCCGGAGCCGGAGATGCCGTAGAGGCTGTCCACGGCGATGACCTCGTGGTGCAGCGAGGAGTCCATGGCGAGGACGTAGGAGCTGTCGACGGTGAGGCCGTCCTGCTCCACGTCCAGGAGGTGGACGTGCTGGGCGAGGTTGGCGAGGTAGACGGTGCCCTGGCCGTGACAGCGCATCAGGTCCAGGCCCTCACCGGTGTGGGCCCGCGCCCGGCGCTGGCCCTGGCCGCGGTACTCGGCGTCGAACTCGACCATGCCCTGGTAGGCGACCATGGTGCCCTTACGGGCCAGCAGGTCGTCGTGGCCCTCCAGGGTGACGCGGAGCAGCTGCGCGTTCTGCAGGCTCCAACGCTCCTGGGTCTGGGAGTCGTTGTGCGCGAAAAGCGGACTCTGCATGGTGTGCTCCCCCTCAGCCCCGGAACCGGAGACGGTCGGTGCTGTCCTCGCTGGGCTGGACGACGACGATGCCCTGCCCGGAGAAGGCCATCTGGTACGCCTCGCCGCTGCCCCGGCCGATCAGCGACTGCGCCTTGAAGCTGCGCTTGCCCTTCACCTTGAGGTTCGGGGACCAGGCCACAAGGGCGTCGGGGTCGACGTAGGTCTCGTCCTCGCCGCCGCCGCAGTCCACGACGATCGGGGTGCCGCGCGAGGTCAGCGCGACCCAGCCCTGCCCGGAGATCCGGGTGTTCCACAGGCCCTGCCCGGCGAACTTGGCGAGTCCCTTGACCCGCTCCACGCTCCAGGTCAGCTGGGCGTCGAAGGCGAGCAGGTTGGTGGCGTTGACGGAGATGCCGTCGCCGCCGAGGTTGATCACGACGACGTCGGCGCCGTAGTCGGCGAGGTAGACCAGGCCGTCGCCGGAGCACTTCATCAGCGGGGCGCCCTCGCCGGTCATCCAGTCGCGGGCGATCTGGCGGACGGCGGGCGGGTTGGGCTCGTACTGGATGAAGCCCTCGTAGGCGATCATCGAGCCCACGCGCGCGAGGAGGTCGTTGCCGGTCTGCATGGCGACCTTCAGCATGTGGCTGCCGTGGTTCTCCATGCGGGCGGTGACGGGTGCGGGGGCGAAGCCCGCGAGCGGCTGGTTCATGACGGGCTCCCTCAGACCTCGTACGGCTGGACGACGATGAAGTTGCCGGGCGCGCCCCGGAACTGGAGGTTGACGCTCTCCCCGGTGTCGCCCGCGTAGGCGTTGCGGCGCATCCGGACCTGACTGGAGACGATCACCTGCGAGGCGGCCGACCAGGCCACCACCGCGTTGCAGTCGGCGAAGGTCGTGGGCGTCACGGGCAGCACCACGGGGGTGCCGTGCGTCTTGACGACGAGCGTGCCGGTGCCCTGGAACTGCATGGTGAACAGCGCGCCGCCGGGGATGCCGTGGCCCTCGATCCGGCGGACCTCGTACTGGAGGCTCTCGTCGAAGGCGAGGACGTTCTCGGCGGAGACGCAGATCGCGTCGCCCTGGAGCTCGATCGGGTGGAGGTGGGTGGAGTTGTCGGCGAGGAACACCTGTCCCTGGCCGGTGCAGCGCATCAACTGCATCTCCTGGCCGGTGGCGTTGCCGACCAGCCGTCCGGCGAATCCGGCGCCCTTGTAGTTGAAGTCGACCTTGCCCTGGTAGAGCACCATGCTGCCCTGCCGGGCCAGCACCGGCTGGCCTCCGGCGCCGAGGTCGACACGGACCAGCTTGTGGTTCTGCTGGGTCCAGCGCTGGCCGGTGGGCGCCTCCTTGAACTTCTGGAGTGCGGCGCCCACTCCGGCCGCCTGCTGGGGCGTGCCCTGCGGGACGCCGTAGGAGGGGGTGCCCTGGCCGGGGACCTGGGCGTAGCCGGGGGGCATGGGGGCGCCGCCGTGGGAGGGCGGACCGTGGTGGCCGGGGGCGGCCGGAGGGGCGCCGGGGGGCTGGCCGTGGCCGGGCGGTGTCGGCGCGGCCGGGGGGCCGCCGTAGCCCGGGGGCAGGGGTGCGCTCGGCGGGGCCGGGTGACCGTAGGCGGCGGGGGCCGGGCCGGGCGGCGGGACGGTGCCCGCGGTCGGGGTCAGGGGTTCGACCAGGGTGGGAGCCGCGTGCACGTCGGGCCGGGGCGCCGGGGGCGGGGTGAACGCCTGGGGCGCGGGGGGCGTGGCCGGTCCTCCGGGGACGGCGAAGGCGGGCGGCGCGAAGCCGGGGGCGGCCGGGGTCGCGGGCTCCGGCTGGGCCGGCGCGGGCGTCTCCTCCTCCGCGACCTCGCCGCCGAAGTTCTTCAGCAGCGCCTCCAGCCCGCCGTCGAAGCCCTGTCCGACCGCGGCGAACCGCCAGACGTCCTTGAGGTAGAGGTCGCCGAGCATCACGGCGCGCTCGGTGGAGAACTCGGCGCCGGTGAAGGAGTACCGCGCGACCTCCTCACCGCCCGCGACGATGCGCAGATAGCCGGGCGCGATCCGGGACATCTGCCCGTCGCCGTCGATGGTCGCGGTGAACGACAGTTTGTGGATGCCGGCCGGAATCCGGTCCAGCGTGATCCGGAACGACTCGGTGTCGCCCGCCTGGGCGCCCAGCAGCTGGATGGACTCCTCGGGCGACTTCGGCTGGTTGAAGAAGACGAAGTACCGGTCGTCGGAGAGGCGTTCGTCGGCGTCGAGGCCGAAGCAGCTGATGTCGAAGGTCAGTCCGGGAGCGGAGATCTGCACACCCACGTACAGATCCGTACCCGCGGTGAGGTCACTGATCCTGGCCTTGTGGCCGCGTTGGAATTCCCTGGACATACGTTACGTCCGTCCCCCGTCCCGAAAGCTAGTACGTCGCGTCAGGCTAACCGCAAACACCGACATCGGCCTCAGCCGGTACACACCCGGTACAGAACCGCGTCCCGGACCTCACATCTCCTCGTCGTCCGACACGTCCGGCGGTACGTCCGGCAGCCCCGCGGTGGCGGCCACGCCCTCCAGATAGCCGCGGGCCCGCTCGGTGCGCGGGTACGACTCCAACAGCCGCCAGAAGTCCGGGCCGTGACCGGGCACCAGGAGATGCGCCAGCTCGTGGCAGAGCACGTAGTCGATGACGTACTCGGGCATCCCCCGCAGCCGGTGCGAGAGCCGGATGGTGCCCTCCGCCGGGGTGCATGAACCCCAGCGGGTGTTCTGGTTGGTCACCCAGCGCACCGAACCCGGCCGTGCCCGGCCCTCGAAGTACCGCTCCGACAGCCGCCCGGCGCGCTCGGTCAGTTCGGCGTCACCGCCGCGCACGGTCCGCCGGGCCTCCTTCGCGGCGAGCCGGTCGAGCATGGCGGTGACCCAGCGCCGCTCCTCCGCCTTCGACATGCGGGCGGGGATCAGCACGATGGTGCGGTCACCCTCGCGGTACGCGGAGACGGTCCGGCGGCGCCGGTCGCTGCGCCGGACCTCGACGGGGCCGTGCGCGGCGAGCGGCTGCTGTTCGGTGGGTTCGACGGGTCCGGTGGGTTTGGTGGGTCGGGTGGGCTCGGTGGGTTTGGTGGGTTCGATGGGCACGTCTCGAAGGTACTCGCCGGTGCCGACAGCGGGCCGGGCCTGTGGACAGCCGAAAGCGAGCGGCGACGACGCAGGCAGCTTGTACGACGATCACGCTGTGCCTGTGGACAACTTTCGGCACGCATTCCGCAACCCGGCCATGCTGGCAGTCGTCGGAGCGAGCAGGACCGGCTCGGCCGACGTACGAAAGGCGGAACGACGCGCGCCCGGCCGGGGTGTGCGCGAGATCTGGGGACACGGGGGTCCGACATGCATCCGATGGTGAAACCGGCGCTGCGGCGCGGCTGGCGCGATCTCGGCACCGTGCAGTTCGGCATGACGCCGGCGCACGCGATCACTCTGGGTCCGGTGGACCTGGCGACGGGCAGTTTCCTGGAGCTGCTCGACGGCACTCGTGACGTACCGCTGCTGCGGGAGGAGGCCCGGCGTCTGGACCTCCCGGACGGTCATGCCGAACGGCTGGTGGCGCGACTGGGCCGGGCGGGGCTGCTCGACGACACACGGGAGTGCTCTCCTGCCGCGACCGCGCTGCGGGAGAGAGGAGGGGAGGCGCTGGAGCGGCTGCGCCCCGATCTCGCCTCGCTGTCGCTGACCACGGCGGAGCCGGGCGGCGCGCTCACCCGCCTCGCCGCCCGGCGCGCCCTGCGAGTGCGGGTCCTGGGTGCGGGCCGGGTGGGGTCCGTGCTGGCGGCGCTGCTGTCCGGGGCGGGGGTGGGAGAGGTCGATGTGCGCGATGCGGGCCGGGTGCAGCCGTGGGACGTGGCGCCGGGCGGGCTGCCGTCGGAGGCGGTGGGCGAGCGGCGGGAGGACGCGGCGCGGGCGGCCGTGCGCCGTGCGGCCCCGGACCGTCCGCCAGGCCGGACCCGGCACGGCAGGCCCCCCGATCCCGTCCCGGACGCGGAGCCGGGTCTGTCCCTGGTGCTCGTCGCCCCGCGCGACGAGGTCGCGGTGCATGCCCCGGACCCGTTCCTCGCCGAGCCGTTCATGATCTCCGGGACTCCGCATCTCTACGCGGGTGTGGTGGAGGGCACCGGTGTCGTCGGGCCGCTGGTGCTGCCCGGCCGGACGGGGTGCGCGGGCTGCCTCCAGCAGCACCGCACCGACGAGGACCCGGCGTGGCCCCGGCTGATCACCCAGTGGCGTTCGGGCAGGGCGCACCGGGTGGGCGCCTGCGATCTGACCCTGGCCACGGCGGTGGCGGGACTCGCCGCCGCCCACGCCCTGAGTTTTCTCGACGGGGCCGAACCGGCTGCCACCGGCACCCGCTGGGAGGCAGCCCTACCCGCTCTGACCTGGGACGCTCGCCCTGTCGCCCCGCATCCGGCATGCGGCTGCGGGGCGAAGGAGAGGAGGAGAGGGAGCACCCCGGCACGGGCCGGGGAGAAAGCCGAGGGGGAGCACTCCTCAACGCGAGGGCTGCCGCGCGCGACAATGGCGGTGCAACGGCCGTCGGCCGGGCGGCGACGCGAGACCGGCGTCGCGCGGCCGACAGGGACTTGGAGGGCGCATGTCTGATCTTCCCCGGAAGGCGGTCACCCGGACCGCGAAGCTCGCCGCGCTCCCGCTCGGCTTCGCCGGCCGGGCCACCTGGGGGCTGGGCAAGCGGATCGTGGGCGAGTCGGCGGAGCTCGTCGGCCGGGAGCTTCAGCAGCGGACGGCCGAGCAGCTCTTCAAGGTCCTCGGTGAGCTGAAGGGGGGTGCGATGAAGTTCGGGCAGGCGCTGTCCGTCTTCGAGTCCGCGCTGCCCGAGGAGATCGCCGGGCCCTACCGCGCCGCGCTGACCAAGCTCCAGGAAGCGGCGCCCCCGATGCCGACCCGCACGGTGCACGCCGTGCTGGCGGAGCGGATGGGCGAGGAGTGGCGGGAGATGTTCCTGGAGTTCGAGGACAAGCCGTCGGCCGCGGCCTCGATCGGTCAGGTGCACCGGGCGGTGTGGCACGACGGCCGGGAGGTGGCGGTCAAGGTCCAGTATCCGGGCGCCGGTGAGGCACTGCTGTCGGACCTGAATCAACTGAGCCGGTTCGTCCGGCTGTTGGGGCCGCTCATCCCCGGCATGGACATCAAGCCGCTGATCGCGGAGCTGAAGGACCGGGTCTCCGAGGAGCTGGACTACGAGCTGGAGGCGCAGGCGCAGGCCGCTCACGCGGCGGAGTTCGCGGACGACCCGGACGTGCTGGTCCCGGCGGTGGTGCAGCAGTACGACCAGGTGCTGGTGACCGAGTGGATCGACGGCGTCCCGCTGTCCGAGATCATCTCCGACGGCACCGAGGAGCAGCGGGACCGGGCCGGGCAGCTGCTGGCGCGTTTCCTCTTCTCCGGCCCGGCCCGCACCGGCCTGCTGCACGCCGATCCGCATCCGGGCAACTTCCGGCTGCTGCCCGCGGGGCCGGACGGCGAGGACGGCTGGCGTCTCGGCGTGCTGGACTTCGGGACGGTCGACCGGCTCCCCGGCGGTCTGCCGTCCACCATCGGGTTGGCGCTGCGGATGACGCTGGAGGGCGACGCCGAGCCGGTCTACGAGATGCTGTGCGAGGAAGGGTTCATCAAGGAGTCCATGGACCTGGACCCCGACGCGGTCCTCGACTATCTGCTGCCGATCATCGAGCCCGCGCAGGTGGACACCTTCACCTTCACCCGCTCGTGGATGCGCGGTCAGGCGGCCCGGGTCGCCGACCCCCGCTCCCCCGCGTACCAGCTCGGCAAGCAGCTGAACCTGCCGCCGTCCTATCTGCTGATCCACCGGGTGACGCTGAGCACCATCGGTGTGCTGTGCCAGCTAGGCGCGACGGTGCGGCTCCGGGAGGAGCTGGAGGAGTGGCTGCCGGGGTTCGGGCCGGAGGCGGACCTGCTGGAGGCGGACGCGGAGGGACCGGAGTCCGAGGAGCAGCAGGAGGAAGCGCCGGAGGCACCTGCGGCACAGGCATAGGCGGCGCACAGGCGTGCGGGCGTGAGCGGCGTGAGCGGCGTGAGCGGCGTGAGCGGCGTGAGCGGCGTGAGCGGCGTGAGCGGCGTGAGCGGCGTGCGGGGGTAGCCCGTCCGGCCGAGCGGACATGCCTCGGGGGCCGGTCCTTCGGCCGGACCGGCCCCCGAGGGTAAGACTTCGCCTCCCGTGCCGGGAGGCCACCGCTTCGGGTGGGTGCGCTCAGCGCACTGCGAGGGCGGCGCCTACTGCATGAGGGCGATGGCGAGCGCACGGCGGGCACGCAGCGACGCGCGCTCCGCGCGGCGCTGCATCCGCCGGGCGGTGACCAGGCTCATGGCCCGGCGCTCCCGCTGGGCGTCGTGCAGGCGCTCGTGCATATGCGCACGAGCCAGGGCTTCTGGGATGAGTTGCATTTCGCGGGTCCTGTTCGTCTGGCGCGCGCCTGTCACGCCACGGTTGTCGAGGTCTGGGGTCGCCGAGCCGGTGGGCTCGCTGGTGGACGGCTTCATCGGGGCCTGCTTCTTGGGGTCGTGCGTGAGGGGGCGGTCGATCGTTCCTGCGGTGTGCATCCGTGCGATGTTCATGCCGTGACCGGGTTCTTGCGCGGGCGGCCGCGGGGCCGCTTCCGGGCGACGACGACACCCTGGACGAACAGCTCCCCGCCCCAGACGCCCCAGGGCTCGCGGCGCTCTTTGGCCCCGGCGAGGCAGGCTTCGACCAGCGGGCAGGTGCGGCAGAGCGACTTGGCGTACTCGACATCGGCCGGCGACTCGGCGAAGAACACCTCCGGGTCGTAGGAACGGCAGGGGACGGGCACGCCGAGGTTCTCGATGGCGTCGTCGAGCGCGGTGAGCGCGGTGAGGGGGAGCAAGGCGGGGTCCTCCGTGGAGCCGAGCTGAGTGATCGCTTGTGAAGGCGGTACTGACGGGGCGTGCGCTTCGAGTTGCACGGGTGTTTTCCTCGTCTGGGTCGTTCCGGCCGGTGGACCGGGTGTCGGCTGGGTACCGGGTTCTCTTTTGTTGTCCCGAGGCGTCTTCGGGGTGTTCTCCCCGTTCGGGGAAAACAGAAGGGCCGCGGTTCCCGGGTGGGGTTCCGCGGCCCTGAAGGCGCCTGCCTGATCGGCGATCAGGCTGGATCACTCCAGGGTTCTGGCCCACGGAAGGCCCACATCTGGTGGTGCTGCGTCGTCTGCTTCCGGAATCCGGCACCGGCCGCCGCGAAGGCATAGGCGCCCCGCGCCTGTGCCTCTACCGCTGCCAGTGCCTTGGTCGGTCGCTCATTGCGCTCGCGGACAGGGAGGTCCGCGGAGAGCAGCGAGGACGCCGGACGGGCGGCACGGATGCCGGACAGACCGGTGCCCTCGGAGGGCGCGCCGAGAATGCACAGGGAGACGGCCGGACGATCGGTCAGTTTGACCGGGCTGGTGAAGATGGTCTCGATGCTGATCATTGGGCTCGCCTCCTCTCGGCGTCTTGGGGACCGGGTCGAATCGGTCCTCGGATAAAGAAGTACAGCACGGAATCACAGCCTTCGAGAAGGCCGCCGTTTCCGTGCCTAGAACCTATGGGGATTCCTGGCGCGGGCGCAAACTATTTTTCCGACGAGTTCCGATCAGTCGTGGAAACCGCGTTCAGGGGGTCCGCGCCGACCTCGTGGCCTGCGCAGATGGCCAGCACGTCGGTGCCGTAGCGGCGCAGCTTGCGGTCCAGGACGCCGGGGATGCGGGAGAGTTCGGCGGCGCAGTCGGGACGGGTCTCGGCGATGGCCATCAGGGTGCGGTCGGTGAAGACGCAGAAGTCCGGCTGTCCGCTCTGGCCCGCTTCCACGGACCGCCACTGCCGCAGCCGCTCGTACAGGCCCTCGTCCATGTCGGAGGGGCAGTCCTCGCAGCGCATCAGCTTCATCTCGCCCGCGTCGGTGAGGGTGCGGCCGCAGACCCGGCAGCGGGCCGGGGTGCGCTGGGCGCGCCGGGGTGCCGCCGGCAGGCCGCCGGGGGTGCCGCGCTCGACACCGCCGGTGCCGGTCGCGGCGCGGCCCACGGTGGCGGTGGAGCCGGGGCGCAGGCCGTCGAGGAAGCGGCTCGGCCTGCGGCCCGCCCGGCCGCCGGGCGAGCGGGCGAGCGACCAGGACAGGTGGAGCCGTTCCCGCGCGCGGGTGACGCCGACGTAGAGGAGGCGGCGCTCCTCCTCGATCTGTTCGTCGGTTTTGGCGTAGGTGATCGGCAGCATGCCCTCGGCGACGCCGACCAGGAAGACGGCGTCCCACTCCAGGCCCTTGGCGGCGTGCAGGGAGGCGAGGGTGACGCCCTGCACGGTCGGGGCGTGCTGGG
Source organism: Streptomyces sp. NPDC090119 (assembly GCF_044747085.1). Classification (NCBI taxonomy): domain Bacteria; kingdom Bacillati; phylum Actinomycetota; class Actinomycetes; order Kitasatosporales; family Streptomycetaceae; genus Streptomyces; species Streptomyces sp. NPDC090119. The sequence continues at coordinate 428,145 of NZ_JBIVDK010000003.1, forward strand.
CACTGGCCCGCTCGTCGAGCTCCGCGACCAGGTCGCTCAGGGTGGCCCCCGGGTGGGCGGCGGCGAAGTCGTGGGCGAGGGCGACCAGGGCGGCCAGTGACTCCCAGCGTTCGCGGGCGGCGCCGGAGCCCGCCGGGGGTTCGCTGCTCCAGCCCTCGCCGGAGAGCACGGCGCGCACCTGGGAGGGCAGGTCGACCGCCTCGTCCAGCAGGGAGTCGTTGCCGCCGAAGCGGGCGGCGGCGCGCAGGGCGACGCCGGCCTTGCGCACCTCGGGCCGGTCGAAGAAGCGCTCGGCGCCGCGCAGCTGATAGGGGACGCCCGCGTCGGCGAGGGCCTGTTCGTAGGTCTCGGACTGGGAGTTGGTGCGGAACAGGATGGCGATCTCGGCGGCCGGGGTTCCGGCGGCGATCAGCTCGCGGATGCGGCGAGCGGCGCCCTCGGCCTCGGCGGGCTCGTCGGTGTACTCGGTGTGGACGGGTTCGGGGCCGGAGGAGCGCTGGGAGATCAGTTCCAGCCGGTGGTCGGCGGCGCGGCCGTGGGCCTGGGCGAGCAGGCCGTTGGCGAGGCGGACCACCTGGGGGGTGGAGCGGTAGTCGCGGACCAGCTTGACGACGGTGGCGCCGGGATGGCGGTGCCGGAAGTCGAGGAGATGGTCGGGAGTTGCACCCGTGAACGAATAGATGGTCTGGCTGGCGTCACCGACGACGCACAGGCTGTCGCGCTCGCCGAGCCAGAGGTCGAGCAGGCGCTGCTGGAGCGGGCTGACGTCCTGGTACTCGTCGACGACGAAGTGCTGGTACTGGGCGCGTACCTGGTCGGCGATGTCGTGGCGGTCCTGGAGGACGGCGACGGTGAGCAGCAGCACGTCCTCGAAGTCGATGACGGCGCGGTCGCGCTTGAGGTTCTCGTAGGCCGCGTAGAGGTGGGCGATCTCGGCCGGGTCGCGCGGGGTCTCGCGGCCCGCCTTCACAGCCGCGTACGGATAGTCGGCCGGGACGGTCTGGGTGACCTTGCACCACTCGATCTCGGCGGTGGCGTCCCGCAGCTCGCCCCGGTCCAGGCGGAGCCCGCAGGCGGCGGCCGCGTCGGCGACCAGTTGGATCTTGCGGTCGACCAGCCGGGGCATGCCGCCGCCGATCGCTTTCGGCCAGAAGTACTGGAGCTGGCGGAGCGCGGCGGAGTGGAAGGTGCGGGCCTGCACGCCCTGGGCGCCGAGCTGGCGGAGCCGGCCGCGCATCTCGCCCGCGGCCCGGTTGGTGAAGGTGACGGCGAGCACGCTGGAGGGCGCCAGGAGGCCGGAGCGCACTCCGTACGCGATGCGGTGGGTGATCGCGCGGGTCTTGCCCGTGCCCGCTCCGGCCAGGACGCACACCGGCCCGTGCAGGGCGGTGGCGACCTCGCGCTGCTCGGGGTCGAGCCCTTCGAGCACCGCGTCGGCCGATTCCGGGGTCCGCGGGAAGAGGGGGGAGGGCGTTGCTGCTGTCACACAGCCATGCTGCCAGGTTGTCCGGGACCACCGCGTCGGTTGTCCACAGGCGGGCCCCGATAGTCGTTTTAATGCGGCGGGTGTCACAGCGGCGGGTGCGGCGGGGGTCACACCGGCCGACCCCGGCGCACCGGCGAAGTACCGGCCCACACCGGGGTCGTACCGGCGTCGCACCGGCGGGAATTCATGCCGGGTCCCGCACGTTTGCCCTGTGCACGACGTACGACGTACCCCCCGGCCGCCTGAGGAGCGCGAAGACATGCAGGGCACTGTGACGATGTACAGCACCACGTGGTGCGGTTACTGCCGCCGGCTGAAGGGCCAGCTGGACCGGGAGGGCATCCCCTTCACCGAGATCAACATCGAGCACGACCCGGAGTCCGCCGCGTTCGTGGAGAAGGCCAACGACGGCAACCAGACGGTGCCGACCGTGCGGGTCGTGCCGTCCGGTGGCGGTTCCGAGGTCGTCATGACCAACCCGAGCCTCGCCCAGGTGAAGCAGGCCCTCGGCGCCTGACCGCCGAAAGACGTGAGAAACCCCGGCCGCCCGTGCACAGGGCGGCCGGGGTTTCTCACGTCCGGAGGGCGGCTAGAAGGCGCTCCGGGTCGGCAGCGGCTTGCCGTACCACAGCTCGATCAGCCGGGCGGCGATGGAGATGCCGTAGGGCGGCAGCACCTCGCCGGACTCGAAGGCGGCGCCCAGCTCGTCGCGGGAGAACCAGCGGGCCTCCTCGATCTCCTCGCCGTCGGCGTCGATCTCGGTGGAGGTGGCGTGGGCGAAGAAGCCCAGCATCAGGCTGGACGGGAACGGCCAGGGCTGGCTGGCGACGTACTCGACCTCACCGACCGTGATACCCGCCTCCTCGAAGACCTCGCGGCGCACCGACTGCTCGATGGACTCGCCGGGCTCGACGAATCCGGCGAGCGTGGAGAAGCGGCCCTCGGGCCAGTGCACCTGGCGGCCGAGCAGGATGCGGTCCTGTTCGTCGGTGACCGCCATGATCACCGCCGGGTCGGTGCGCGGGTAGTGCTCGGCACCGCACGCCTGGCACCGGCGGATGTGCCCGGCGGCGGCGATGACGGTGCGCTCGCCGCAGCGGGAGCAGAAACGGTGGGTGCGCTGCCAGTTCTCCAGGCCGACGGCGTGCACCATCAGCCCGGCATCGCGCGGGGAGAGCAGCAGGCCCGCCTCGCGCAGTCCGGCGGGGCGCGCGGACTGGTCGATGCGGCCGGGCAGCGAGTCCTTCTGGAGCGCGAAGTAGCTGACGCCGTCCTCGTCCTCGCCCAGGAAGTAGCGGTGGGCCTCGGTGAGGGGCGCCTCGAAGGAGGGGGTCATGACGAGTTCGGTACGCCCGTCGGACGTCTCGTCGATGAGTACCTGGCCGCCGGAGACCACGAAGCAGCGGGTCGTGGGGTGGCTCCACGCCGCCGCGAGCCAGGCTTCGTCGAGCCGGTGGTGGGCGGCTCGGTCGATGCCGCTCGGGGCGGTGAGCGAGATGGGTCGGTCAGCGGTGTGGTCGGTCCGGGTGGTCACGGGTGCTTCCAACTCCCCCAATGGAACGGTCGGTTCGGCGGGCGGTTCTACGGGACACGGGTCAGGGGCGCCGCGGCCGGGCGGGGGCGGCCGGGCCGGGCGGCCCTTCCAGTGTGCCCGGCGTACGGTGCCGTGCCCGAACGGCGGGGTTCCTCAGGGGGCGGGGCGCCAGTTCTCGGCGAGGTCGCTCCACAGGTGGGCGCCGGCCTCGACGCCCTTGAACAGCAGGTCCAGCTCGACCTTCTCGTTCGGGGCGTGCCAGCCGTCGGAGGGGACGGAGATCCCGAGGAAGAGGACCGGGGCGCCGAGCACCTCCTGGAGGTCGGCGGCGGGGCCGGAACCTCCTTCCCGGGTGAAGCGCACCGGCTTGGCGAAGGCACGGCCCATCGCGCGGGCCACGGATTGCAACGCGGGATGGTCGAGCGGGGTGAGGCACGGGCGCGTACCCGGGCTGAAGTCGATCTCCAGCCGGATTCCGGCGGGCGTCTGCCGCTCGGCCCAGTCCTGTACGGCCTTCTCCACCGCGCCGAGGTCCTGGCCCGCGACCAGCCGGAAGGACAGCTTCACCAAGGCCGAGGCGGGGATGATCGTCTTGCTGCCCGCGCCCTGGTAACCGCCGCCGATGCCGTTGACCTCGGCGGTCGGGCGGGCCCAGACGCGCTCCAGGGTGCTGTACCCGGCCTCGCCGTGCGCCGCGTGCGACTTGGCGGTGCGCAGCCACTCGGCCTCGTCGAAGGGCAGCTCGGCGAAGAGTTCACGCTCGCGCTCGGTCAGCTCCACGACGCCGTCGTAGAAGCCGGGGACGGCCACGCGCCCGTGCTCGTCGTGCAGGGCGGCGACCAGGCGGGCGGCGGCGGTGGCCGGGTTGGGCACGGCGCCGCCGAAGGAGCCGGAGTGGATGTCCTGGTCGGGGCCGTACAGCCGGATCTCGCACTCGGCGAGGCCCCGCATGCCGGTGCACACGGTCGGGGTGTCCTCGGACCACATGCCGGTGTCGGAGACGATCACCGCGTCGGCGGCGAGCCGGTCGGCGCGCTCCTCGACGAGGGCGCGGAAGTGCGGCGAGCCGGACTCCTCCTCGCCCTCGATCAGCAGCTTGAGGTGGACGGCCGGCGCGGTACGGCCGGTCGCGGCGAGGTGGGCGCGGACCCCGAGTGTGTGGAAGAACACCTGGCCCTTGTCGTCGGCGGCACCCCGCGCGAAGAGCCGGTCGCCGCGAACGACGGGCTCGAAGGGGTCGGTGTCCCAGCCGTCCTCGCGGGCGGCGGGCTGGACGTCGTGGTGGCCGTAGACCAGCACGGTGGGGGCCTCGGGGTCGTCCGAGGGCCATTCGGCGTAGACGGCCGGGGCGCCCTCGGTGGGCCAGACCTCGGCCACCGGGAAGCCCGTCTCGGTGAGTTTCGCGGCGAGCCAGTCGGCGCTGCGCCGGACATCGGGGGCGTGTTCCGGCTGGGCGGACACGGACGGGATGCGCAGCCACGCGGCGAGGTCGTCGAGGAAGGCGGCGCGGTGTCGTTCGATGTACGCGCGGACGGCGTTGTCCGGGGTCGGGCTCATGCTCACGAGCCTATCGGCCCGCACGGACATCCTCGGCGGGCGGTTCGTCACACCCGGGCATCCCGGTCGTCCCGGTTCGTTCCCCTTCGAGCAGCCGCGCCAGCTCCTCGCGGCCGGGCAGCCCGGCCGGCCGGTCGACCTCGCCGGTGCGCACGTACAGGAACGCGGCCGTGACCGATTCGGGCGGGATGCCCTGCTGTTCGGCCCAGGCCAGCCGGTAGACGGCGAGCTGGAGCGGGTCGGCGCTGCGGGTGCGGCCGGTCTTCCAGTCGAGGATCTCGTACGTGGCGTCCTCGCCGTCGCCGTCCTTGTAGACGGCGTCGATCCGGCCGCGTACGACCCGTCCGGCGAGGGTGAGCTGTACGGGGACCTCGACGCGGTAGGGCGTGCGCCGGGCGTATTCGGTGCGCTCGAAGGCTTCCTTGAGGGCTTCGAGGTCGGCCTCGTCGGCGATCTCGGCGTCGGTGCCGGGCAGGTCGTCCGGCTCCAGCAAGGGCAGCGTCAGCTCCTCGTAACGGGACTCGACCCAGGCGTGGAAGCGGGTGCCCCGGCGCGCGGCGGGCTGCGGGGGGCGCGGCATGGGGCGCGCGAGTTCCTGCGCGAGCCCGTCCGGGTCCTCGGCGAGCCGGAGCATCTGGGTGGCGGTGAGGACGGCGGGCAGCGGTACGTCGGTGACGCCGCGCCGGGCGCGCATGAGTTCCCCGGCGAGGGCGTCGAGGTCCCGGTCCCAGGACGCGACCGCGCGGGCCTCCTCGGGGGTCAGCCGGGGCTGCGGCTCGGGGGCGGACGCCTGGTGCGGGACGGCCTGGTGCGGGACGGGGAGCGCGGGGCGGTCGGCGCTCAGGGAGTCCCAGTCGCCGGGCTCGTCCAGGGCGTCGTCGTACGGGTCCTCGTCGTCCGGGGGCGCGGTGGGCCACTCGGGGTCGTCGTACGGGACGGGGGCCACCGTGGGCGGGGTGTGGAGGTGGGCGCGGACGGTGTGGGCGGCCCGCTGACGGCGTTCGAAGGCGGTGGCGTCCAGGGGCAGCGGCCAGGCCTGGTCGGCGGTGTCGGTGTGCAGGGCGGGGTTCTCGTCGCCCTCCTCGGGGGCGTCCGCCCACACCTCGGTCTCGCCGTACCCGGCGGCGCAGTGGTCGTGCAGGGCCGTCAGGAAGTCGGAGGGGCCGCGCGGCTTCTTCTGGCTGGGGCCCCACCAGTGGCCGGAGCCAAGGAGGAGCGAGCGGGGGCGGGTGAAGGTGACGTACCCGAGGCGGAGTTCCTCGGTGTGCTGGTGCTCCTTCATCGCCTCGTGGAAGCCCTTGATGCCACGCGCGTCCCAGGTGTCGACGTCGGGCAGCGTGGTGGTGTCGCCGCGCAGGGCGTGCGGGAGCACCTTGGCCTGCGCGGTCCACTTCTCGCGCCCCTGGGCGCTGGGGAAGGTGCCCTTGACCAGTCCGGGGACGGCGACCACGTCCCACTCCAGCCCCTTGGACTTGTGCGCGGTGAGCACCTTGACGGTGTTCTCGCCGCCGGGCAGCGCGTTGTCGAGGCCCTTCTCGTACTGGGCGGCGGTGCGCAGGAAGGCGAGGAACGCGAGCAGGGTGGCCTCGCCGTCGCCCGCGGCGAAGGAGGCGGCGACGTCGAGGAAGTTGGACAGGGTCTCGCGGCGGCGGGCGGCCAGCGCGTGCGGGGACGCCGACAGTTCGACCTCCAGGCCGGTGACGGCGAGCACCCGGTGCAGCACGTCCATCAGCGGGTCGGAGAGGCTGCGGCGCAGGTCGCGCAGTTCGGCGGCGAGGCGGGCGAAGCGCACGCGCGCGTCCGGGGAGAACGGCAGGTCGTCGTCGTACCCCTCGGTGCCGAAGGAGGTCTCCAGGAAGGTGTCCAGGGCGTCCGCGAGCGAGGTGACCTCGGAGGGGTCGACGCCCTCGACGGCCTCGGCGAGCCTGCGGTCGGGGTCGTCGGCGCCGTCCACGCGCGCGTGGACGACGAGCAGCCGGGCGCGGCGGCCGAGCAGGGCCAGGTCGCGGGGGCCGATGCGCCAGCGCGGGCCGGTGAGCAGCCGGACCAGGGCCGCGTTGGCGCCGGGGTCCTGGAGCACCTCGCAGACGGCGACCAGGTCGGCGACCTCGGGCAGGTGCAGCAGCCCGGACAGCCCGACGACCTCCACGGGCACGTCGCGGGCGACCAGCGCGCCCTGGATCTCCGCGAAGTCGGTCGCGGTGCGGCACAGGACGGCGATCTCGCCGGGCGGGGTGCCGGTGCGCACCAGGTGGGCGAGGGAGTCGGCGAGCCAGTCGATCTCCTCGGCGTGGGTGGGCAGCAGGGCGCAGCGGACCAGGCCGTCGCGTTCGGCGCCGGGGGCGGGGCGCAGCGCCTCCACGCCCGCGTGCATGGCGCGCAGGGGCTCCGCGAGGCCGTTGGCGAGGTGGAGGAGGCGGCCGCCGCTGCGCCGGTTCTCGCTGAGCGCCTGCCGGGTGGCGGGGCTGCCGTCGGCGCGGGCGAAGTGCTCGGGGAAGTCGTCCAGGTTGGCGACGGAGGCGCCGCGCCAGCCGTAGATGGCCTGGCAGGGGTCGCCGACGGCGGTGACGGGGTGGCCGGTGCCGTGCCCGAAGAGGCCCGCGAGCAGGACGCGCTGGGCGACGGAGGTGTCCTGGTACTCGTCCAGCAGGACGACCCGGAACTCCTCGCGCAGCACGCGGCCCACCTCGGGGACGCGGGCGAGGCGGGCCGACAGGGCGATCTGGTCGCCGAAGTCGAGCAGGTCACGGGCGCGTTTGGCGGCCCGGTAGCGCTGCACCAGCCCGGCGAGTTCCGCGCGCGCGGCCAGCGTCTCCGGGACCTTGCGCAGGTCGGCGTTGCTGAGCTTCACGCCGTCCAGTGTGGTCAGCAGGTCGGCGTCCCAGACACGCAGTTCCTCGGGGTCGACCAGGTGCTCGGACAGCTCGGAGTCGAGCGCCAGCAGGTCGGTGACGAGGTCCGCGAAGGAGCGGGTCAGCGCCGGGTAGTGGCCCGGCGCCTCGCGCAGCACACGGGCGGCGAGCTGGTACCGGGTGGCGTCGGCGAGCAGCCGGGAGCTGGGCTCCAGGCCGAGACGCAGGCCATGGTCGGTGAGGAGCCGTCCGGCGAAGGCGTGGTACGTCGAGATGACCGGCTCGCCGGGCGGGTTGTCCGGGTCGATCGCGTCCGGGTCGGTGATCCCGGCCTTGATCAGCGCCTTGCGGACGCGTTCGGCGAGTTCACCGGCCGCCTTGTTGGTGAAGGTCAGGCCGAGCACCTGCTCGGGGGCGACCTGGCCGGTGCCGACCAGCCAGACCACGCGGGCGGCCATCACGGTGGTCTTGCCCGAACCGGCTCCGGCCACGATCACCTGCGGGGCGGGCGGCGCGATGATGCAGGCCGTCTGCTCCGGGGTGAACGGGATGCCGAGCAGCTCTTTGAGCTGCTCGGGGTCGGTGAGGTGCGCGGGCATGCGGGGAAGGCTAGCGGCGACCGCCGACAAGCGGACGCCGAGGCTGTGGAAAGCGCAGGTCAGCGGGGTACCGCGGTGCCGCACATCACTCCACGGCGTACGTCACTCCGCGGCGTACATCACTCCACGACCTGCCGTCCCTCGGGGCGGGCGCTGCACGAGGCGCGGAAGGAGCAGTGCGCGCAGTGCTGGCCGGTGCTGGGGGTGAACCGCTCGTCCAGCACCTTTCCGGCGGCGGTGGCCAGCAGGTCCCCGACCCACTCCCCCTCCAGCGGCTGCTGGGCCTGCACCTTGGGCAGCGTCTCCCCGCCGTCCTTCTTCGCCGCGCCCTGTCTGAGCTGGACGAGTTCCGCGCCGCCGGGCTCCGGGCGGGCGCCGTCGAAGGCGTCGTCCACCGCGCCCTCGGCCACCGCGAGCTGGTAGACGGCGAGCTGGGGATGGCGGTCCACCTCGGCGGCGGTGGGGGCGTTCTTGCCGGTCTTGAAGTCCACGACGTAGGCCCGGCCGTCGCCGTCGGTCTCGACGCGGTCCATCTGGCCCCGGATGCGGACCTGGTACTCGCCCGCCTCCAGGGTCACGTCGAAGTCTCGCTCGCTGGCTATGGGCGTGCGGGTGGTGCGGTCCAGGACGTGCCAGTTCAGGAAGCGTTCGAGCGCCGCGCGGGCGGTCTCCTTCTCCTGGACGGACTTCCAGGGCGCGTCGAAGGCGAGCGCGTTCCACACCGAGTCGAGGCGCTCCATCAGCACGTCGAGATCGGCGGGGGTACGTCCGGAGGCGACCTCGTCGGCCAGGACGTGGACGACGTTGCCGAAGCCCTGGGCGGCCGTGGCGGGCGCGTCGGCCTTCACCTCGCGGCCCAGGAACCACTGGAGGGCGCAGGTGTTGGCGAGCTGGTCGAGCGCGCTGCCGGAGAGCACCACGGGCTGGTCGCGGTCGCGCAGCGGCACCTTGCTCGCGGTCGGCTCGTACATCCCCCACCAGCGGTCGGGGTGGGCGGCGGGCACCAGCGGGCGGCCGTCCTCGTCGGCGAGCGCGGCGAGCCGGGCCAGCCGCCGCGCGGCCGCGTCCCGCAGGGCGTCCGAGACGTCCGGGTCGACGGTGGTGGCGCGCAGCTCGGCGACGAGCGCGGCGACCGCCAGCGGGCGGCGCGGGCGGCCGGTGACGTCGCGGGGTTCGACGCCCAGCTCGGTCAGGAAGCGGGACGGCTGGTCGCCGTCGTCGGCCGGGGCCTTCACGGCGGTGACGACGAGACGGTCCCGCGCGCGCGTGGCGGCCACGTAGAACAGCCTGCGCTCCTCCGCGAGCAGGGCGCCCGGGGTGAGCGGCTCGGCGAGGCCGTCCCGGCCGATCCGGTCGGCCTCCAGCAGGGAGCCCCGGCGGCGCAGGTCGGGCCAGAGCCCCTCCTGTACGCCCGCGACGACCACCAGCCGCCACTCCAGCCCCTTGGAGCGGTGCGCGGTCATCAGGCGTACGGCGTCGGGTCGCACCGCGCGGCGGGTGAGGGTGTCGGCGGCGATGTCCTCGGCGTCGATCTCCTCCAGGAAGTTCAGCGCGCCGCGTCCGCCGGTGCGCTCCTCCGCGCGGGCGGCGGTGGCGAACAGCGCGCACATGGCGTCCAGGTCCCGGTCGGCGTTACGGCCCGCCGCGCCCCCGCGCCGCGCGGCCCGCTCCAGCCTGCTGGGCCACGGCGTGCCGTTCCACAGCGCCCACAGCGCCTCCTCCGCGGTGCCGCCCTCGGCCAGACACACCCGCGCCTTCCGCAGCAGCGCGCCCAGCCGCTGCGCCCCGCGCGCGTACGCCGGGTCGTGCGCGACCAGCCGCTCCGGCTCCGCGAGCGCCTGCGCGAGGAGCACGTCGGAGGGGGCGGGCAGCGCCTCTCCGGCGGCCCGCTCCTCCTCGCGCAGGGCCCGGCCGAGCCTGCGCAGGTCGGCGGCGTCCATGCCGCCGAGGGGGGAGGAGAGGAGGGTGATCGCGGTTTCAGGGTCCAGCCAGGGGGCGGAGGTGGTTTGCGGGGCGGGCTCGGCGTAAGGGCCCGCGGGGGCCTCCGGCCCGGATGCGGAGAGCTCGTCCGAGGCGGGGACCTCAAGCCGATCGGCGTCGACGGCCTCCGGCCCAGGCGCGGGTACGCCCTCCGCGGGCCCGCCGCCGGAGGCCCCCGCCTCCGCCATCGCCACCGCCCGCAGTGCCGTCAGCAGCGGGGCGACCGCCGGTTCGTGGCGCAGGGGGAGGTCGTCGCCGTCGATGTCCAGGGGGACGCCCGCCGCCGTCAGGGCGCGGCGCAGGGTCGGGATGCTGTGGGAGCCCGCGCGGACGAGGACCGCCATGTCGTTCCACGGGATGCCGTCCTCGAGGTGGGCGCGGCGCAGGATGTCGGCGATGTTGTCCAGCTCGGTGCCGGGCGTCGGGTAGGTGTACGCCTCCACCTGGCCGCCGTCGCGGACGGCCGTGGGTTCGCGGTGGACGCGCAGCTTCTCGGCGGGGAGCTGGGACAGCGGCATGCGCTGGGTGATGCGGCGGGTCGCGGCCAGCAGGTCGGCCCCGGAGCGGCGGGAGGTGCGCAGCACCTCGACGGGGGCGGGGCGGCCGTCCGCGCGCGGGAAGGCGGCCGGGAAGTCGAGGATGCCGTTCACGTCGGCGCCCCGGAAGGTGTAGATCGACTGGTCGGGGTCGCCGAGCGCGACCAGGGTGCGGCCGCCTCCGGCCAGCGCGTGCAGCAGCCGTACCTGCGCGGGGTCGGTGTCCTGGTACTCGTCGACGTACACGGCGTCGTAGGACGCGGCAAGGCGCTCGGCGACCTCGGGGCGGTGGGCGAGGAGCACCGCGCGGTGGACGAGTTCGGCGTAGTCGATGACGCCCTGGAGGTCGATCACGTCCAGGTACTCGGCGAGGAACGCGGCCGCCGCGCGCCAGTCGGGGCGGCCGATACGGCGCGCGAACGCGTCCAGCGCGCCGGGCGCGAGTCCCAGCTCGCGGCTGCGCGCGAGGACCGCGCGGACCTCGTCGGCGAAGCCGCGCGTGGTCAGGCAGGCGCGCAGGTCGTCGGGCCAGCGCACATGCGTGAGCCCGAGCCGCTCCAGCTCGGGCTGCCCGGCGAGCAGCTCGCGCACGGTGACGTCCTGCTCGGGGCCGGAGAGCAGGCGCAGCGGCTGGGCGAAGCGGTCGCTGTCCTGGTGGGCGCGGACCAGGGCGTAGCAGTAGGAGTGGAAGGTGGTGGCGCGCGGCGCGCGGGCGGCGCCCATGCGCCGGGCCATCCGGTCGCGCAGCTCGACGGCGGCCTTGCGGCTGAAGGTGAGCACCAGGACGCGCTCGGGGTCGGCGCCCCGGGCGACGCGCGCGGCGACGGACTCCACCAGGGTGGTCGTCTTGCCGGTGCCGGGCCCGGCGAGGACCAGCAGCGGGCCGCTCTCGTGCTCGATCACCGCGCGCTGGGCGGCGTCCGGCCGGGGCCGGGGGGTCTGCGCGGGCGGGGTGCGGAGCAGCCGGTAGGCACCACGAGGCGCCTGCCGACCCTGGGGGTACGGCAGGCGTCCGGTGGAGGAGGTGGTGCTCACGTAGTTCGCCGGTCCTGGTGGTGGTGCGGGGTGGTCGTGGGGGCGTGGAGAGGCGGGCGCCTCGTGGGCTCCCGCCCCAACGAACGTACGTCATGTCGCGGACGTGCCCGGTGTCCCCCGTACGAGCGGACCCCGAGCCTCGGCCCTTGCCGGGAGCCGTCAGCCGTGGTGGGCCGGGGTCCCGTCCCAGCGGGCCCGTCTCATGTCCAGGCGCGGCAGATGCCCCTCGGCGGCGCGGGACGCCTGCTTCAGCGGGGTGCCCTCGGCGCGGTAGTGGTCCAGGGCGCGCAGCTCATGGCCGGGCAGCAGCGCCCCGTCGGCCCGCACCACGCGCCACCACGGCACCGCGCCCCCGTACAGCGCCATCACCCGGCCCACCTGGCGCGGCCCGCCCTCCTCCAGCCACTCCGCGACGTCCCCGTAGGTCATCACCCGGCCCGGCGGAATCCGCTCGGCCACGTCGAGCACGCGCTCGGCGTACGCCGGAAGTTCGTCCGGGTGCCCCTCCCCGGCAGGGCTCTGCTCGCTCATCCGTCCCATCCTGCCGTATGCCTACGACAATGGGACGAGGCCGGCCAGGGGCGTCCGGACGGGTCCACGGCCCGCCCAAACGCACTTTTCGCACCCCATCCGCACCCTGATGCCCCCTCGCGCCCCTCAGTCGTGCCACCATCGTGCGGGCGGTGACCGGTGATACGAGACCAAGAAGAGACCATGAAGCAGCAGGGTGTGCACCCCGACGACGCGGAGGGCACCTCTGGCGCGTCCGCGCGCCCCGGCACCTCCCGCGAAGCCATCGACGGCCCCACCGAGGACACGGGTCCGCGCGCGCGTGAAGGCGACGCCCCGGGCGTCCCCGCGCGGGCGTACGCCCCCAGGCGGCCCGGCGACGACGTCCTGGAGGAGGTCGAGGGCGACGAACCGCTGCTCCCCGCGCGCGTCCACCGCCCCTCCGACCTCATGCGGCTGCTGGTGGGCGTGCTGGCGATCGCCCTGCTGCTCGCCATCGCCGCGTTCGCGCACGGCACCACCTCGGGGCTCGAACAGGACATCAACAAGGGCACCGGCCAGGCGCCCGACCTGCTGATCAAGATCGCGGGGCTGGTGTCCAGCATCGCGATCCTGCTGGTCCCGGTGGCCTTCGCCATCGAGCGGCTGATCAAACGCGACGGGCTGCGGATCGCGGACGGTGTGCTCGCGGCGGTCCTCGCGCACGGCGTCACCCTCGCCACGGACCTCTGGGTCGCCCGCGCGGCGCCCGGCTCCATCCAGGAGGCGCTGACCCAGCCCGCGCCCGGCGACGTGCACGCGCTGACCGACCCGGTGCACGGCTATCTCGCGCCCGTCATCGCCTATATGACGGCCGTCGGCATGTCCCGCAGACCCCGCTGGCGCGCGGTGCTGTGGATCGTGCTGCTGCTCGACGCGTTCTCCATGCTGGTCACCGGCTACACCACGCCGTTCGCCATCATCCTGACGGTGCTGATCGGCTGGACCATCGCCTACGGCACCCTCTACGCCGTCGGCTCCCCCAACGTCCGCCCCACCGGCCGCACCCTGATGGCGGGGCTGCGCCACGTCGGCTTCCACCCGGTCAGCGCGGTCCGCGAGGAGGGCCCGGAGGCGGAGAACGGCGACCGGGGGCGGCGCTACTTCGTCACCCTGGAGGACGGCCCACCGCTCGACGTGACCGTCGTCGACCGGGAACAGCAGGCGCAGGGCTTCTTCTACCGGGCCTGGCGCAACCTCACCCTGCGCGGCTTCGCCACCCGCTCCAGCCTCCAGTCCCTCAGACAGGCCCTGGAGCAGGAGGCGCTCCTCGCGTACGCGGCCATCGCCGCCGGAGCCAACGCCCCCAAGCTGATCGCCACCTCCGAGCTGGGCCCCGACGCGGTCATCCTCGTCTACGAGCACACCGGTGGCCGCACCCTGGACTCGCTGGCCGACGACGAGATCACCGACGAGCTGCTGCACAAGGTCTGGCACCAGGTGCGCGCGCTGCAGTCCCGGCGCATCGCGCACCGCAGGCTCGCGGGTGATGCCGTGCTGGTGGATCGTTCCGGCAAGGTGATCCTCGCCGAGCTGCGCGGCGGGGAGATCGCGGCGGGCGATCTGCTGCTGCGCATGGACGTGGCCCAGATGCTCACCACCCTCGGCCTCCGGGTGGGCGCCGAGCGGGCCGTGGCGTCGGCGGTCGCGGTCCTCGGCCCGGACGCGGTGGCCGACTGCCTGCCGATGCTCCAGCCGATCGCGCTGACCCGCTCCACCCGCGCCACCCTGCGCAAGCTGAACCGGGAGCGCGCGGAGCGGGAGCGGGAGGCGGTGCTGGAGTCGTCCCGGCTGGCCAAGCAGGCCCGGCTGGAGGCCGCCTCCGAGGAGGGCGCGGCCCTGCCGGAGAAGCCCGACAAGAAGACCGTCCGCGCCGAGCAGCGGGCCGAGAAGCGGGCCATCGACGAGGCGATCGACGAAGCTCGCGAGGAGGACCTGCTCACCCAGATCCGGCACCAGGTGCTGCGGATCAGGCCGCAGGCCCCGGTCGAGCCCGCCCGGCTGGAACGCATCCGGCCGCGCACCCTGATCAGCTTCATCGCGGGCGCGATCGGCGCGTACTTCCTGCTCACCCAGCTCACCCACATCGAGTTCGGCAAGCTGTTCGCGCAGGCCCAGTGGGGCTGGGTGGCGGCCGCGGTGGCGTTCTCCGCGCTCAGTTATGTGGCCGCCGCGATGGCGCTGCTCGGGTTCGTGCCGGAGCGGGTGCCGTTCGTGCGGACGGTGGCGGCGCAGGTCGCCGGGTCCTTCGTGAAGATCGTCGCTCCGGCGGCGGTCGGCGGTGTCGCGCTGAACACGCGGTTCCTCCAGCGGCAGGGGGTGCGGCCGGGGCTCGCGGTGGCGAGTGTGGGCGCGTCCCAGCTCTTCGGGCTGGGCTGCCACATCCTGATGCTGCTGTCCTTCGGCTATCTCACCGGCACCGAGAAGACGCCGTCGCTGTCGCCGTCCCGGACGGTCATCGCCGGTCTCCTGACGGTCGCGGTGCTGGTGCTGGTGGTGACGTCGGTGCCGCTGCTGCGGAAGTTCGTCGTCACGCGGGTGCGGTCGCTGTTCGCCGGGGTGGTGCCGCGCATGCTGGACGTGCTCCAGCGGCCGCAGAAGCTGGTCACCGGCATCGGCGGCATGCTGCTGCTCACCGGCTGCTTCGTGATGTGCCTGGACGCGTCGATCCGGGCGTTCGGCGACGAGTCGGCGCACATCAGCATCGCCGGCGTCGCGGTCGTCTTCCTCGCAGGCAACGCGCTCGGCTCCGCCGCGCCGACCCCCGGCGGCGTGGGCGCTGTCGAGGCGACGCTCACCGTGGGCCTGATCGCGGTCGGGCTGCCCAAGGAGGTGGCGGCTCCGGCGGTGCTGCTGTTCCGGCTGCTGACGCTGTGGCTGCCGGTGCTGCCGGGATGGCTGGCGTTCAATCATCTGACCCGTAAGGGAGCCCTGTAGGGCGGGGCGCCCGCGCGGCAAAGGTCACGACGTCTCGGGGACAGGCACCCGCGATGTCTCGGGGTCCGGGTCGGGGTCCGGGGCGGCGGCACGCAGCGCCGCTTCGACCCGACGGTCGCTGGTCATGGATGCCGTGATGGCCGTCATCGCCAGCAGGAGACCGGCGGCGGCGTAGAGCGGGGTGCGGACGTCGTAGGTGGTGGCGAGCCAGCCGCCGAGGAACGCTCCGACGGGGGCGGCGCACATGGCCAGCATGCGGGAGGTGGAGGCGACCCGGCCCATGAGGTGGGCCGGGACGATCGCCTGCCGGAGGGAGGGCGCGAGCACCATGGTGGCGCCCATCCCGGCCCCGCAGACGGCGAGTGCCAGCCCGGCCACGTACGGGTTCGGGGCGGCGGCCAGGCCCAGGACGGCCAGCCCCTCGATCGCGGCCGTGCAGGTCAGCGCGGTGCCGGTGCCGAGTCGTCGGCCGAGCTGGGAGGCGATGCCCGCGCCGAGCAGGCCGCCGGTGGCCTCCGCCGTGAGGAGCAGGCCGAAGCCGTAGGTGTCGATGCCGAGGCGGTCGTGCGCGAAGAGGGCGAGGACGGTCTCCACCGCGAGGAAGGCGATGTTGCCGACCGCGGGGCGGAGCGCGAGCCCGAGCAGCAGCCGGTCCCGGAAGACGTACGAGGCCCCGGCCCGCGCCTGCCGGAGCAGCGACTCGCGGGCCTCCGGCACGGGACGGGGCAGGGCGGGCAGCGTACGGACGAGCAGCGCCGAGAGCAGGAACGACACCGCGTCGGCCAGCAGCGGGACCGCCCGCCCCACCGCGAGCAGCGCGCTGCCCGCGGGTGGCCCCGCGAAGCCGGACATGGCGGTCTGGGAGCCGCGCAGCCGGGAGTTGGCGCGCTCCAGCAGCGCGGGGTCGCGGCGGAGCAGATCGGGCAGGAAGGCCGTGGCGGCCGTGTCGAAGAAGAGCCCGCCGAGGCCGAGCAAGAAAGCGACGGCCGCGAGCAGCGGAATGCTCAGGGCGTCGAGCAGGGCCGCCGCCCCCGTTACGGCGAGCAGCAACGCACGCGCCGCGTCCGCGACCCACATCGTGCGGCGGCGGTCCCAGCGGTCCACCAGCGCGCCGCCGAGCACCCCGAACAGCAGCCAGGGCAGCGTCCCGGCGGCCGTGACGACGGCGAGTGCCATCGGGTCCCGCGTCAGCGTCAGCGCGAGCAGCGGCAGCGCCGCGTGCGTCACTCCGTCACCGAGCGAGGAGACCGTCTGCGCGGTCCACAGCCGACCGAACCCGGTCGGCAACTTCTTCGCGTCTGCGGTCACTTGGCGTCCCCCTCGGCCTGGTCGCGGCGCGCCGGGTGGAACAGCGCGAAGACGAGGGACGTGTCCGGCAGCGAGGGATCGGACAGCTTCCGGTACTCGTCCGCCAGCGCCTCCAGCCGCGCCCCCAGCTCCGCGAACTGCTCGTCGGTGAGACGCAGATGTGCCATCCGTACGTGCCGCTCGCTCTCCGCCGACGACGCCTCCAGGTCCGCCACGGCGTGCCGCATCAGCACGTCCGGGCCCCCCTCGCCCGGGTCGGGCAGCACGATCGACCGCGCCGCCATCGCGTAGTACCGCTCGGTGACCCCGCGGACCTTCCGGGTCCGCACCACCTTCACCAGCCCGGCCCGCTCGAGCAGCCGCACGTGGTAGCTGGAACTTCCCTTGGCCAGGCCGACCCGCTCGGCGATCTGGGTGATCGTCGCGGGCTCGAAGCGGAGCACGGCCATGATCCGGTGCCGGGTGAGGTTGGAGACCGCCCGTAGCTGGTCGTCCGTGGTGACGTGAAAGGTCTCTGGCAGATCGTCGGTAGGCATGCGCCCAATGGTCAACGTTTCTTGACCATTGGGCAAGGGAATTCACGCAGACTCCTGGAATCCGCCGTCCGGCGCCGCCGTACTCCTTACGGACCGCGCCCCGCGCGGAGTCGCGGGCGCGCCGTGAGGATGGCTGTATGCCGAACCCTTCCCGGCCGCGTGCCGCCGCCCTGACGACCGGTGCCGTGCTCGTGGCCGCCCTGCTGGCGGGCTGCGGCGGGTCGGGACACGGGGACCTGACGAAGCAGAAGCTGGAGTGGAAGGACTGTCCGGCCCCGTCCGAGGCGGAGGGCGGCGGCCCGGCCCCCTCACCGCTGCCCGGGGGCACGAAGTGGCAGTGCGCGACCATGAAGGCGCCGCTGGACTGGGGCGAGCCCAAGGGCGACACGATCGGCATCGCCCTGATCCGGGCCAGGGCGGACGGCCCGGCGAAGGACCGGATCGGCTCGCTGGTGTTCAACTTCGGCGGCCCCGGCGGCAGCGGCGTCACCACGCTGCCCGCGTTCGGCGAGGACTACGCGGCGCTGCGCACCCGGTACGACCTGGTCAGCTTCGACCCACGCGGGGTCGGCCGCAGCGCGCCGGTGCTCTGCGAGAGCGACTCCCAGCTCGACACGTACTTCCAGCAGGACGCGACCCCCGAGGACACCGCCGAGCAGAAGCAACTCTTCGCCCGCACCGAGAAGTTCAACGACGCGTGCGAGCAGCGGTCGAAGAAGATCCTGCCCCATGTGCGCACCACGGACGCGGCCCGCGACATGGACCTGATGCGCCAGGTGCTCGGCGACGACAGGCTGCACTACTTCGGCATCTCCTACGGCACCGAACTCGGCGGCGTCTACGCGCACTTGTTCCCGGGGCGGGTGGGCAGGGCCGTCTTCGACGCGGTCGTGGACCCCACCCAGACGCCGGAGCAGGGGGCGCTCAGCCAGGCGCGCGGGTTCCAGCTCGCGCTGGACAACTTCGCCGAGGACTGCACGTCCAAGGTGGAGGAATGCCCCCTGGGGGATACCCCGGACGACGTGAAGAACCGTATCGCCAAGCTGCTGAGGGACCTGGAGAAGAAGCCCATCCCCGGCATCCCCCCGCGTCGGCTGACCCAGACGGCGGCGACCAACGGCATCGCGCAGTCGCTGTACTCCAAGGACTTCTGGGAGTACCTCACCGAGGGTCTTGAGCAGGCGTACGACGGGGACGGCAGGGTGCTGATGCTGCTGTCCGACTCGATGAACGGGCGGTCGGAGAACGGCGAGTACAGCAACATCACCGCGGCCAACATCGCCATCAACTGCTCGGACGAGAAGCCCCGTTACGACGCGGCCTACATCCAGGGCAAGCTGTCCGACTTCCGCGCCGCCTCCCCCGTCTTCGGCGACTACCTCGCCTGGGGCATGGCCGGCTGCGCCGACTGGGCCGTCCCCGGCGCCGCCGACCACCCCGACGTCCACGCCCCCGGCTCCGCCCCGATCCTGGTCGTCGGCAACACCGGCGACCCGGCGACCCCGTACGAGGGCGCCCGCGCGATGGTCGACGCCCTCGGCAAGGGGGTCGCCGTCGAACTCACCTACAAGGGCCAGGGCCACGGCGCGTACGACAGCAAGAACCCCTGCGTCCAGAAGGCGGTCGACGACTACCTCCTGACGGGCCGCACCCCGAAGCCGAACACGGTGTGCTCCTGACGCGCCCTACGAAGGACCGCTGCGGCTCTCCGGCACGGACGGCGCGGGCCCGGTGAGCCGGGCGACATCGACACCCCGCCCCCGCAGATACGCCTCCGCCCGGTCGGCCAGGCTCCGGTAGCGCGGCCAGGTGGGAATCCCCGCCACCTGCGCGTCCCGGTACTCGAGGAACGTCCTGCCCGCGTACTTCATCCTGACCAGCGGGACCGCCCACAGCTCGAGGACGTCCCTCTCGCTCACGTATCCCTTGTGGCAGTAGAGCCCGACGACGTCGAAGGCCGCGAACGCCCGGTTGACGACGGCGTAGTCCTCCGCGCTCAGCTCCTCCACCCCGACGCCCCGCTCGCGCATCCGGAACAGCGCGCGTCTGCCCTCCTGCAGCTCAGGACTGATCAGCGACTCGTGCAGCTTGAGGAGGGCGTCCCGGCGGTCCTTGCGACGGGCCACGTAGAGCGAGAGCACACTGATGACGACGGCGACGACCGAGATGACGACCGACGTGCCCTGACCATCCACCCGTGGTTCCCCCACTCCCCCGACAGCCCCGTCCTGGCTGCCCATCCACGGCGAGGCGCAAACAGCCGCTCCTACCCCACCTCGATCCGGCGCGGAGCCACACCGCGCACGAGGTTCTCCAGGGCCCGGGGCGCGAGGCCGAAGGAGGCGAGCCACGCCTCGACGAGGTAGATCTCGGCGGCCTCGTCGATGGCCAGGAAGAACCGGCCGTGATCGAGCTCCCCGAGCGGGAAGAGGCGGCGCCCGAGGGACTCGCCCCAGTCACACATGGCTCGCCAGCGGTCCGTGTCCACTCTCCGTCCGGGCTCCCACCCCGACGCCTCCAGCGCCTCGACGACCTCGGGAGTCCACTCGCTCATCCCGGGACCACCCTCCGTGTGCGGTCCCGGTCCGCGATGGCCTCGGCGACCCCCTCGATGGCGCCGCGTACGAGGTCGCCGTACGGGCCCGGGGGGAGGTTCGGGGCGTGGGAGCGGGCCGTGTCGATGTGTTCGGTGGCCGCCTCGAAGGAGCCCAGGCGGCGGTAGTTGTCGGCGAGGTTGAGGTGGAGGGAGGGGTGGAAGCCCGCGGTGTGCAGGTCGGCGTGGTGCTCCTGGACGCGCTCCTCGGTCAGGGCGTCGGCGGCGTCCAGGGCCCGGATGTCCCAGGCCAGGGCCTGGGCGGGGTCGTCGTAGAGGTCGGCCAGGTAGTGGGCGAGGGAGCAGCGGTGCAGCGGGTCGCCGGTGACACCGATGGTGGACCACAGGCGCAGCAGTTCTACGCGGGCGGCGGCGGTCTCACCGGCTCGGCCGACTTCGACGGCTTTGCCGATGGCTTCCATGGTCGGATCGGGATTCGTCGTCATGGGATGTCCTCGTCGTCGCTCAGTCGGTCTTGACCGGCATGATCAGGGTGGTGAGGTCGCCTCGGTCGGCGGAGCGGACCGTGACCGGCTGGTCGTCGCCGCGCAGGTCGAGCATCACGTCGGGGCCGATCGCGGTGCTCACGGCGGGATAGAGCGTGGTCAGCTCGAAGCAGATCCGGAGGGGCCTGCCGGTGGCCGTCGCGGGGACAGGGGCGCGGTCGCCGACCTCCACGCGCTCCGGGGCGATGTGCAACGCGACGCGATCGCCGGGTTGCTCTTCCAGGGCCCGTAGGAACAGGTCCTTGGGGACCGTCGCACGGGTGGTGACCTCGCCCAGCGAGGCGAGCAGCAGCCGGTGGTCGGGGAACTCCTCGGTCAGCAGCCGACAGTAGCGGTCCTCCCGGCCGGTCACCCGGAGCCAGATCCCGTGCGGCACCGTTTCGAGCCGTACCGCCGGGCCGCGGCGAACCTCGGCGGCGGCAGCCCGCAGTTCGTCGCCGTCGACCGTGCCGGACCAGACCCGGCGCGGCCGTTCGGCGGGTACCAGGGTCCGGGTGGCGAGCCGGTAGCGGTCCGTCGCGGTCAGGGTGACCGCCTCCTGGCTCACCTCGACCCGCACCCCGGCGAGCACCGGCATCGTGGGCTCCCGCGCGGTCGCCGTCAGCACCTGTTCGACGGCATCCGCGAACACCGGCCCCTTCAGCACCGCGATCGTCGGACCCGGCACATCGCCACCGAGCGCGGACCTGATGACAGCGGCCTTGCGCCACGCCTCGGCCGCGTTCCCGACGACCCCCGCCACATGCTCGTCCAGCAGCCGCACCGCGTCCTGGCCCTCGGCCCCGAGCACCGCCTCGACACCGGCGAGCGGCATCGCGATCTCCCGGAGCTGCCGCAGCACGGTCGCCCGCGCCACCTGGCCGGTGCTGTAGTAGCGGTAGCCCGACACCGGGTCGACCTCGGCAGGGGGCAACAGCCCGGAGTCGGCGTAGAAGCGCAGCGCACTGGGCGTCAGGCCACTGCGCTGGGCGAAGACACCGATCGGCATCAACTCGGAATTCGGCACCGCGCCATCATCAGGCTTCGACCAACTCGAAGGTCAACACACCTCGACACACGGCGAAGGCCCACGGCCCCCGTGATTCAGGGGGGCCGTGGGCCTCGAAGGCCGGGAAGGCCGGGAAGGCTCAGTACACCGGCTTGCTGGGTTCGATCTGGTTGACCCAGCCGATGACGCCGCCGCCCACGTGGACCGCGTCCGCGAAGCCCGCGGACTTCAGGACGGCGAGGACCTCCGCACTGCGGACGCCCGTCTTGCAGTGCAGGACGATGCGCCGGTCGTGCGGGAGGGACTCCAGGGCGGTGCCCATGAGGAACTCGTTCTTCGGGATCAGCTTGGCGCCGGGGATGGAGACGATCTCGTACTCGTTCGGCTCGCGGACGTCGATGATCTCGATGTTCTCGCCGTCGTCGATCCACTCCTTGAGTTGCTTGGGAGTGATCGTGGAACCGGCGGCGGCCTCCTGGGCCTCCTCGGAGACGACGCCGCAGAACGCCTCGTAGTCGATGAGTTCCGTGACCGTGGGGTTCTCGCCGCACACCGCGCAGTCGGGGTCCTTGCGGACCTTGACCTGGCGGTACTGCATCTCCAGGGCGTCGTAGATCATCAGGCGGCCGACCAGCGGGTCACCGATGCCCGCGAGCAGCTTGATCGCCTCGTTGACCTGGATCGAGCCGATCGACGCGCACAGCACGCCGAGCACGCCGCCCTCGGCGCAGGAGGGGACCATGCCGGGCGGCGGAGGCTCCGGGTAGAGGCAGCGGTAGCAGGGGCCGTGCTCGGACCAGAAGACGGACGCCTGGCCGTCGAAGCGGTAGATCGAGCCCCAGACGTACGGCTTGTTCAGCAGCACGCACGCGTCGTTGACCAGGTAGCGCGTGGCGAAGTTGTCCGTGCCGTCGACGATCAGGTCGTACTGGCCGAAGATCTCCAGCACGTTCTCGGCCTCGAGCCGCTCCCCGTGCAGAACCACGTCCACGTACGGGTTGATGCCCTTGACCGTGTCCCGCGCGGACTCGGCCTTGGAGCGGCCGATGTCGGCCTGGCTGTGGATGATCTGCCGCTGGAGGTTGGACTCGTCGACCTCGTCGAACTCCACGATGCCGAGCGTGCCGACACCGGCCGCCGCGAGGTACATCAGGGCGGGCGAACCCAGGCCGCCGGCGCCCACACAGAGCACCTTGGCGTTCTTCAGCCGCTTCTGCCCTTCCATCCCCACGTCCGGGATGATCAGGTGGCGGGAGTACCGGCGGACCTCGTCTACGGTGAGCTCGGAAGCGGGCTCGACCAGGGGTGGCAGCGACACGGGGACTCCGTTGGTCGGTCGATCACTACGGGTTGTTCTCCCCGTAACACTGCCACGGCCTTCTTCATTCCGAGACACCCGTTCCGACCCGCGAGACGAAATCGTCCCAGTGGCCGGGCATCGTCTCCCAGGGGTTGGCCCGGCCGCCGTGGTCCGTGCGGTCGGTGAGGTAGACCGTCCCGGCGCCCTGCCAGCGCGCGATGCGCAGCGCCTCCTCCAGATGACCGCGCGGCACCCCGTGCACGAAGTGGCAGAAACGGCTCTCCGGGTAGTCGGCGGTCCACTCGGCCACCTGCGACCAGCGGTAGTCGGCCCAGGAACCCCGGAAGGTCACCAACTGGTCGGCGTTCTCCGCGTACCCCGGACAGGGGTGGGTGCCGTGGCCGAGGACGATGTGGGTGTCCCCGGCGAGCGCGCGGAGCATGCCGATCACGCGGCGGACCTCGGGGAGCGCCGTCCGGTCACCGGGACACCGCTCCAGCAGGAAGCCGTCGACGCGGTACCAGTCGAGGTGGCGGTGCGCGTCGGACACCAGGTCGGCGAAGGGGCGCATGCCGTGGGCGAGGTCCAGGTGGCCCAGGACGCGGACGCCGCCGTTGCGCAGCCTGCCCGCCGCCTCCAGGCAGTGCGGGTCCGGGCAGGTGCCTGGCCCGGCGGCGACGTTGAGCACCACCCAGTCCAACGGCGTTCCGGGGCGCGCCAGTTGGGCCCACTGGGCGGGCGCGGTCAGCGGGTGCGCGTAGTCGGGGACGCCGATCGCGGTGCGTACGCCGGTGACTGCGGGCGCGCTGGTCAGATGCGGCATGCCGCCTCCATCCAGATGTCCGCGAGGGACTCCTCCAGGTTGATCCGGGGCCGCCAGCCGAGCCGGTCGCGGGCGGTGCGCACATCGGCCTGCTGCCAGCTGCCGCAGCCGTCCGGGTACGGGTACGCGACCGGCACCGCGTGGTCCAGGTCGCCGCGCGGATGCCCGATCTGGCCGCGCAACGGGCCGGGCGGGGCGTCGAGTTCGTTGAGCGCACCGCCGTACCCGGCGACCCGGGCGAGGACGGTGGCGGCGTCGCGCAGGCGTACGGCGCGGCCGGAGCCGATGTTGATGACGCCCTGCGCGGCGGAGAGCGAGGCGGCGTGCACGGCGCGGGCGACGTCGCGTACGTCGACGAAGTCGCGCTGGACGCCGAGCCCGGCGAGCTTGAGTTCGCCGTCGCCCGCCTGCATGGCGCGGCGCATGGCCTCCGCGAGTCTCCCCAGGGGTGACCCTGCCGGGGTGCCGGGTCCGGCGGGCGAGAAGACCCTGAGCACGACGGCGTCCAGGCCGGAGCCGAGGACCAGTTCGGTCGCGGCGAGCTTGCTGACCCCGTAGGGGCCGCCCGGCCGGGGTACGGCGTCCTCGGCCGTGGAGGAGCCGGGCTGGCTGGGCCCGTACTCGGAGCCGCAGCCGATCTGCACCAGCCGGGCCCCGCAGCCGCTGCGGCGCAGCGCCTCGCAGACGGTGGCCACGGCGACGGTGTTGTGCCGGGTGAGGTCGCGGGCGCCGCCCCGGGTGGCACCGGCGCAGTTGACGACGACGCCGGGGTGCACGGCGTCCAGGAACCTGGTGAGCGCGCCGGGGCTGCCGGTGGCGAGGTCGAAGCGGACGTCTGCGTCGTCGCCCCGGCCGAGCACGGTGAGCTGCACGGCGGGGTCGGCGAGGAGGCGGTCGGCGACGAAGCGGCCGATGTACCCGTTGGCTCCGATCAGCAGGACCCTCATAGAGCGGCTCCCGAGGTGTGCGCCGCGGCTGCTCCCACGGGCCCGGCCACTGCGGTGACTCCGTGTCGGGAGGTGGTCATCTGGTGTTCTCCTTCTCAGGGATGAAGGTCTCAGGGATGAGGGGGGAGTGGGCGGGGCGGCGGTGGGGCGCCGGTGCCGTGGGGGAAGAGCGGGGCGCGCTGTGCCTCACTCCGGGCCCCCTACGGGCGCGTGGGCCGAGGCTCGGGTGAGGGTGCGCAGGGCGTGGGCCAGGAGGACCAGGGCCGCGCAGCCGCAGGTCAGGGTGGGGATCGCGGCCGCTCCCAGGGGGTCGACCAGGGTCGTCACCGGGACGGCGAGGAAGCCGCAGTCCGGGAGGCGTCCGCTCAGGACCAGCGCCGGGGCGGCCAGTTCGGCGGCCGCCGCCGCGCCCAGGACCACGGCCGGGGCGTGCCGGTGCCGGTGGGCGGTGAGGAGGCGGGCGAGGAACAGCAGGGCGCCCAGGGTGAGGGCCTGCGGGTAGGCGGGGTTCTCGCCCAGTACGGCGCCGGTCAGGGCGAGCAGGCCGGTCAGGGCGGCCAGGTACAGCGCGAGGACGCCGAGCAGCAGGGGGCGCGCGCCGGAGGTGAAGTCCTCCAGGCCCCGGCTGCCCGCGAGCCGTCGGCGGGCGCCGAGGTCGAGCAGGTGGGCGCACCAGGCGGCGGGGGCGCAGGCCAGCGCGAGGGCCAGTACGGGCGCGGTGGCGGCGGGCCAGGGGCCGTCCGGGGCGCCGGTGGGCAGCGCATCGGGGCCGCCGCTGACCACGGCGTCCAGGAGGCCGTCGCCGAGCAGGGCGTACCCGAGGAGGCAGACGGTCCACACGGGGGCGGAGGGCCTCGGGGCGGCGCCGGGGCGGGCCGCGAGGGGGCCCCGGGCGAGGGCGGCGCGTACGGCGAGGGCCAGGGCGAGCAGTCCGCCGAGGGCCACCAGGGGGCGGGCGGTGCCGTGGCCGAACCGCAGCCCCACCGCGGTGCCCGAGGCGACCGCGCCGGGCAGCAGGGTGAGCAGCACCCACCCGGTACGGATACGGGGGCCGGGGCCGGGCGTGGGCTCGGGGGACGGGTCCGCGTCGCGGGGCACGCGCGCGTACAGCTCCTCGGCGAGCGAGAACACGTCCCGGTGCCGGTACCGGGCGGCGGAGCGGTCGGTGAAGCCGTGCGACTCCAGCCCGGCCGCGATCTCCAGCGGGTCCACGGCCCGCTCGCACAGCTCCCGGTGCTGGTGCAGCAGTGCCTTCACGGGGTCGACGGCACCCCGGCGGGGGGCGCTGCCACGGGCGTCGCCCTCGGCTTCCGGGGTCCCGTCAGCACCGGGAGCGGTCCCCGGCGTCACCGTGCCGTTCACCGGCCCCGGCCCGGTTCTCTCCACGCCCCTCATCGCGCCCCCTCCGCACCGGCCCGGACCGGCGCCGGTGAGCCTCGCAGCAGGGTGGGGACGGTCCAGCGGCCGGGCACGTGGGCCTCGGCGGGGACGGCGAACGGCAGTGGCTCGCCCGCCTCGTCGACATCGACCCGGCGCACCGGACAGTGCGACATGATCTCCAGGTAAATGCCGTGAAATGCCGTGATGTTCTGTTCGACGCCGAACAGCTCCAGCGCGCGGGCCCGCGCCGCCGCCCCCAGGCGCGCGCGGCGCTCGGGGTCGCGCAGCAGCGTCACGCACGCCTCCGCGAGCGCCCGCGGGTTGCGCGGCGGTACGACGAGCCCGGTGCCGCCGATGACCTCGACCACCGCGCCCACGTCGGTGGACACCGTGGCCCGGCCGCAGAACATGGCCTCGGCCAGGCTGACCGGGAACCCCTCGACCACGCTGGACAGCACCACCACGGCCCCGGCGGCGTACGCGTCGGGCAGCGTCGGCGCCTCGGGCGCCCCCACCTCGGTGAACGACACGGGGTTGTCCCCCACGGCGTGCAGCCCCTCCGCCTCGTCCGGGAAGAGCTGGGCGGCCAGCGCCCGGCACTGCGCGAGGTACGCCTCCCCCTCGGCGCCCACGGGCCCGCCTACGATGCGCAGCCGCGCGTGCGGCTCCTCCTTGCGGACCTCGGTGAAGGCGTGCAGCAGCGAGACCAGGTCCCGGCCGGGCTCGATCCGGCCGACCCACACCAGCGTGTCCTCGTCGGCGCGGTCGGGTGCCTCGCCGACCTCGGCGAACCGGTCGGCGTCCATGCCCGGATGGACGGTGCGGATGCGCGCCCGGTCGGCGCCGCACCGCTCCTGCCAGCGGCGGGCGTGGCTGCTGCCAGGGGTGAGGAGCTCGGCGCGCCGGTAGACCTCGGCGGCGAGCCGCCCGTGGAAGGCGGCGAGGAGCGCGCGGACGGCAGGGGCGGCGGTGTCGGGGCCGAGCGCGAGGTAGTGGGCGCGGAGCTGGACGCCGTACTCGGTGACCAGCAGGGGGACGCCGGAGAAGTGCCGAGCGAGCAGGCCGGGCAGGGCGGCGGCGCCGCCGGAGGTGGCGTGACAGAGGTCGACGGCACCGAGGGCGTCCTCGCCGTACCAGTCGAGGGAGAGGGGGCGCAGGGCGCGGGCGAGGTGGTCGGTGACGGCCAGCAGGTCGGGGACGCGGGCCTCGTGCGCCGTGCGCGGCGCGCCGGGGGCGCGGCAGGCGCGCTCCAGGGCGGTCACGGCGTGGTCGGAGCGGAGCGCTCCGGTCAGCGCGCCGGTGTCGCGGGCGAGTTCGGCGAGGTTGTACAGCGCGTTGCCGAAACGGTCCGCCACTTCGGCGGCGGAGCCCTCCGGCGGGGCACAGACCGCGCCGAGCAGCTCGCCGTAGTACTCGGCGAACCGCTTGCGGGCGCGGCGGCCCAGCGTGCCGCCGTCCTCCCCGGCCGTCCACAGCCGGGCCGTGCGCACCCGCCTGACCTGCGGCGGAATCGGCACCCAGCCGTCGTCCTCCTGCTGTGGGCCGCGGCTGAGCGCGTAGACGTCGAACTCGTGCTGCCCGAGCCCGCGCACGAGCCGGTCGCACCAGAGCCCGGTGTCACCGCCGGCGTACGGATAACCACCCTCGGTAAGCAGTCCGATGCGCACGCGTGCACCCCCGATCTCCCGTGTGTGGGAGCCGCCGTCGTCCCGGCGGCTCGCAGCGGGACGAACGTACGCGGAGAGGGCGGTGGCGCGACGGACGGTTGTCCGTCGCACCACCAAAAGGGGTGAACGGTCGTAACTTTCGCGGGCGAGCCGCGTTCCGACACGCTAAGAGATCGCCTGGTGACGGTCCGCACGCGAAACGTTACGCCGGAGCGGGCTCCCGCCGCGCCGCCCGGCGCCGGGCGGCGACCTCGGGGTCCAGGGCCGGTACGGCGGCCAGGAGTTGGCGGGTGTAGGGGTCGCGCGGGTTCTCGTACACCTCGTCGGCGGGTCCGGTCTCGACGATCCGCCCGCCGCGCATGACGGCGACCCGGTCGCTGACCTGGCGGACCACGGCGAGGTCGTGCGCGACGAAGACGAGCGCGAGCCCGAGTTCCCGGCGCAACTCGTCGAGCAGGGCGACCACTTGGGCCTGAGTGGTGACGTCGAGGGCGGAGACGGGTTCGTCGCAGACGATGACGCGCGGGTCTGCGGCGAGGGCCCGTGCGATGCCGACGCGCTGGCGCTGTCCACCGCTGAACTCGTGCGGGTAGCGGTCGTGGTGGGCCGCTTCGAGGCCGACCCGCTCCAGCAGCCCGGTCACCCGTTCCCGTACGGCCTTGTCGTCCTTCATCCCCTTGGCGCGCAGCGGGTCGGCGATCGATTCGCCGATCGTGCGGCGGGGGTTGAGGGAGGAGGCGGGGTCCTGGAACACCATCTGCACGGACGGGTCGACCCCGCGGTGCACGCGTCCGGCGTACCGGATGACGCCCGAGGTGGGCTCCAGCAGGCCGACCAGCATGCGGCCCAGCGTGGTCTTGCCGCTGCCGCTCTCCCCCACGATCCCCAGGGTCTCGCCCCGGCACAGGGTCAGCGAGACGTCGTCCACGGCGGTGAACGCCCGCCTCCCGCGCCCGAACTCCTTCCGCAGCCCGGCTGCTTCGAGCACGGTCTCCCCCGCCTGCTCGGCGGACGCGGCACGGGATGCCTCCACGCGCGGTACGGCGGCGAGGAGTTCACGGGTGTACGGCTGCTCCGGCGCGGTCAACACCTGGCGCAGGGGCCCGTGTTCGACTGCGCGGCCGTGCCGCATCACCAGCACGTCCTCGGCGCTCTCGGCGGCAACGCCCACGTCGTGGGTGACGAGCAGCAGGCCGAGCCCGTTCTCCTGGCGCAGGGTGTGCAGCAGGTCGAGGATCTGGGCCTGCACGGTGACGTCGAGCGCGGTGGTCGGCTCGTCCGCGATGAGCAGCTCCGGTTCACACGCCAACGCCATGGCGATCAGCGCGCGTTGACGCATCCCCCCGCTGAACTCGTGCGGCCGGGACCGGGCGCGCCGGGCGGCGTCCGGGATGCCGACCCGGTCCAGCACCTCGACGGCACGCGCCCGTGCGGCGCGCCTGGAGGCACGGGTGTGGACGCGGTACACCTCGGCGATCTGGTCGCCCACCGCGTAGTACGGGTCGAGCGAGGACAGCGGGTCCTGGAACACCATGGCGGCCTTGGCCCCGCGCAGCTTCCGCAGCTCGGCGTCGGAGGCGGCGGCCACGTCGGTGCCCGCGACCAGCACCGAGCCGCCGAGCCGGGCCCCGGTGTCCCGGTGCAGCCCCAGCAGGGCACCGGCGACGGTGGACTTGCCGGAGCCGGACTCCCCCACGAGCGCCAGCGCGGCCCCCTTCTCCAGCGTGAAGGAGAGTCCGTCCACGGCGCGCAGGGCGCCGAACTCGACGGTGAGGTCGGTGACTTCGACCAGGCTCATGCGAGGACCACCCGGCGGTCGGCCAGCGCGTACAGGATGTCCGCGACGGCGTTGGCGATGACGACGAAGAAGGCGACGACCAGGACCATGCCGACGACCACGGGCAGGTCCACGACCTTGACCGCGTGCACCAGCTCCTGGCCGATGCCGGGCAGTCCGAACAGGGTCTCGGTGAGGACCGCGCCGCCGATGGAGGAGCCGACGTTGTTGGCGTTGAGGGCGATGACGGGGGCGAGCGCGCCGCGCAGGGCGTGCCGTCCGACGATGGCCCGCTCGCCGACGCCGTAGGCGCGGAAGGTGCGGATGTGGTCCTCGGCGAGGGTCTCCAGCATGGCCGAGCGGGTGAGCCGGGCGAACGCGGCCGCCTCGATCAGGGCCAGCGACAGCCAGGGCAGCACCAGGTTCCACGCCCACTGTTCGGGATCGTCGCCGAAGTCCACGTACTGCGGGAAGGGCAGCAGTTGCAGTTCGCCGCAGACCACGATCATCAGCACCAGGCCGAGCACGAACACGGGCGTGGCCCAGCCCGCGAGGGTGAGCACGGTCAGCACCCGCTCGGAGAACCGGCCGCGCCGCCAGGCGGAGAGGACGCCGGTGCCGACGCCGATGACCAGCCAGAGCACCATCGCGCCGACGACCAGCGAGAGGCTGACCGGCAGCTTGGCCAGCAGCAGGGTCATCACCTGCTGGTCGCTCTGGTAGGAGAGCCCGAGGCAGGGTGCCGCGCAGTGCTCGACCGAGGTGCCGGTGGAGTAGTCCTGGCCGGTGAACAGCCCCTGGAGGAAGTGGAAGTAGCGCAGGTAGAGCGGGTCGTCCAGGCGGAGCTGGGCCGCGACCTGGTGCACCTGTTCCGGGGAGCAGCGCGGGCCGCAGGTGATCTGGGCGACGTTGCCGGGGGTGGCGTAGAAGATCACGTAGACGAGGACCGAGATGGCGAGCAGGGTGAGGGCCGTGCCCGCCGCGCGGCGCAGCAGGAAGCCGCCGAAGCCGTTCACGCGGCGTCCTCCTTCCGGGTGCGGCCGGTGCCGACGCGCAGCCGGGAGGCGGCGCGGGGGTCGAGTGCGGTGCGGACGCCGTCGCCGAGGACGGTGAGGGCGAGCACGGTGGTGAACAGGGCGCCGGCCGGGAACAGCAGGTACTGCGGCGCGGCCTGGTACCAGACGTCGGCGGCGGTGATCATCTGTCCCCAGGAGGGCGTGGGCGGCTTCACCCCGACGCCGAGGAAAGACAGGGCGGCCTCGGCGGAGATGTTGGTGGGCACCAGCAGGGCGGCGTAGGTGATGACGGGCGCGGCGAGGCCGGGCAGCAGTTCGCGGCGGGCCACGCGCACGGCGCCCCACCCGCTGAGCCGGGCGGCGGCCACGTGGTCGAGCCCCTTGAGGGTGAGCGTCTGGGCGCGCACGATCTTGGCGACGTTGCCCCAGGCGATCAGCCCGATGACGAGCGCGACCAGGACCGGGCGGGGGAAGCTCGCGGGCACGATGGCCAGCAGCGCCAGCGCCATGATCATCAGCGGCAGGGCGACGATGATGTCGGTGATCCGGCTGAGGACCTGGTCCAGCCATCGGCTGCCCATGGCGGCGGCCACGCCGACGGTGACGCCGATGAGGACCTGGACGAGGGTGGCCGCGAAGGCGACGCCGAGCGAGACGCGGGCGCCCTCCACCAGCCGGGCGAACAGGTCGCGGCCGGTCTGCGGTTCGACGCCCAGCCAGTGTTCGGCGCTGATCCCGCCGAGCGAGCCGATGGGCACGCCGCCGCGCGCGGAGTCGACGAGGCCGGGGTGGTACGTGGTGGGGTCCTGCCCCTCGATCGCGGTGAGCAGCGGCGCGGCGAGCGCGACCAGGACGAGGAGCGCGACGACGGCCGCGGCGACCAGGGCGGCCCGCTGCGCGCGCAGCCGCCGCCAGAACTGACGGGCCCCCGAGGCCGCCGGGGCGGTGATGTCCGCCCCGGCGGCCTCGACGGCGACAAGTGCTTCGCTCACCGGGTCACTTCACCGCGACCTGGGAGATGTCCAGCACGCCGGTCCAGTCGCTGATCACGATGTTCTTGACGTCCGAGCCGTACAGGCGCTTGTAGACGGGGTGGAACAGCGGGACGACGAGGGCCTGTCCGGCGATCTTCTTGTCCAGCGCGCCCCAGCGGGCGGCGGCGGCGTTCAGGTCGGTCAGCTTGTTGATGGCGTCGATCTCGGTGTTGACGGACGTGTCGTCCAGCAGGCCGGTGTTGAAGTTCGCGCCGTCCTTGACGATCTGGCGGCCGTCGAAGATCGGGGCGAGGAAGGGGCCGCCGGAGGGCCAGTCGGCACCCCAGTGGGCGAGGAAGAAGCCGGGCTCGGTCTTGATGCCGTGGATCTTGTCCCGGTAGTCGTTGTCCTCCAAACCCTGGAGCTTGACCGTGATCCCGGCCTTCTTCAGGGCGTCCTGGAGGGCGGTGGCGATCTCCGGGCTGGTCTCGAAGTCCTTGCTGTTGGAGTGGGTGAGGGTGATGGTCAGGCCGTTCGGGTGCCCGGCCTCCTTCAGCAGTTCCTTCGCCTTGGCCGCGTTGCCGGACTTGCCCGCCGGGAACGGGTCGTGCGGGGTGTACCCGAAGGACTTCTGGTCGGGCAGGAAGGTGGTGGCCGCCTCGGCGAGCGCGGAACCGCCGGCCGCGTTGATCACCGAGGAGCGGTCGACGGCGTACGAGATCGCCTGGCGCACCTTGGGGTCGTCGAACGGCTTCACCTTCGGGTTGAAGGCGATGTAGTTCGTGTAGCCGAAGTGGCCGGTGCCGACGCGGGCGGCGAGGCCCTTGTCCCCGCTGACCCGGGCGAGTTCGGCCGGACCGAGGTTGGTGTCGGTGGTGACGGCCGCCTTGTCGGCACCCTGGGACGCGGCGAGCCGCTGGTTGATGACGGAGGAGTCCAGCCCGGAGCGCACGTCGACCTTGTCCGGGTACGCCTTGCGCTCGTCGTCACCGCTCCAGTGCGGGTTGCGCTCCAGCAGGACGCGCTCGCCGTCGTTCTGGTTGCTGACCACCTTGTACGGGCCCGAGGAGACCGGGTGCTGCTCGTACTTGGTGCCGGTGTCCTTGCCCTTCGGCACCGGCGCGAACTGCGTCTGGGTGGCGAGGAACGGGAACTCGCCCTCGGGCTTGTTCAGGTGGAAGACGATCGTGCGCGCGTCCGGCGTCGTGATCGCGGAGAGGCCCTTCTTGTCCTTGTAGGGCCCCTGGTAGTCGGCGGCACCGCTCAGCCAGTCCCGCAAGTAGGGTGCGCCACCGGAGAGTTCGGGGGCGAAGGACCGCTCGATGCCGTACTTGATGTCGGCCGACGTGATCGGCGTGCCGTCCTCGTACTTCAGCCCCTCCTTGAGGGTGTACGTCCACACGGTCGCGTCCTTGTTGGGGCGGCCGGTGTCGGTGGCGAGGTCGGGGACCACCTTGGCGCCCTCGGCGCCGTTCTCGCGGTTGCGCGTGGTGAGGGTGCGGAAGACCAGCGAGGGCACGTTGCCGCCGCCGGAGGTGTAGAGGCGGGCCGGGTCGAAGTCGGTCTGGGCCTCGGCGTTCAGCACCGTGAGCGTGCCGCCCTTGTGGGGCGTGGCGTCGGCGCCGGCGCTCTTGGCATCGTTGTCCTCGGGACCGCAGGCGGCGGCGCCCGCTGCCACGGCCAGGCTGACGGATGCCGCTGCCACGCGGCGCGCTATGACGGACGGTTGACGCATCGGAGATGACGACCTCTCGGGGAACCCGCCGGGATTTCCCGAGGGGTGAGACAGATGGACGAGGAGTGAGACACCTGCGGACAGGTGTCGGCCCCGGCGTCAGTCGTCGAGAGGGCGGCCCGCGACAGAGGTCACGGGCGGCAGGAGGAAAAGGGCACGCATCGACGCGGACGCCAGGGAGGCGGCGTCAGCGACAGTCGATGTCGGCCACGCAGAGAGCGGTCACGCCGATGAGCGCCAGCTCGATGGCGGCGCTGCGGAAGACGGCGTGACGGGACCACATGCGCAGAAATATGAACGAACTTGCGACTCATGTCAATGTGACGTGAGTGCGCTTCCGGCTACTGGTGCCTCAACTCTTCGGATAGGGCCAGGCGTTGGGCAGGCAGTGGATTCCGTCGTGGTCGAGGAACTTGGTCTGCTGCTGCATCACCGGAGCGATCGCGCCGTTCTTCTGGCAGGTGACGTGCCCGTGCCCGAGCCGGTGGCCGACCTCGTGGTTGATGAGCATCTGGCGGTAGGGGTAGATCTTGGCGTTCCCGTAGGTGACGCTGCCCTGGGCCCAGCGGTAGGCGTTGATCATCACGCGCTCGGTGGCCGCCGAGTCGCAGGAGACGTTGTCCTCGGTGGTGTCCAGGCCCGACTTGGCGCACCACTCGGCGGTGGTGCCGGGGCTGGCCAGCGTGATCACGAAGTCCGGCTTGCCGGAGGAGACCCGCTCGAAGGTGCGCTCCCCGCCGTGGGCCCAGCTCCGGTCGTCGTTGAGGGTGCGCTGCACGGCGTCGGCGAACAGCTGGCCGTCCAGGCCGAGTCCCTGCTCGACGTCGACCCGGTAGGTCATCCTGGTGCCCTTGCCGGGCGCCTTGGCCGAGCCGGGCACCGTGTCGAACTTCCCGGAACCCTTGAGGGTCGCCCCCAGGGGATAGAGACGGCCCATCTTCTGCGCGTACGTCAGCGGGACGGCGCTCGGCGCGCTGGAGGGGACGGCCTGGGCGCCGGCCGGCAGCCCGCCGGTGGCGGCCTGGGCCCGTGACTCGCCCTGGGCGCGACCGTCGGCCACCTGCCCGGCGACGACGATGGCGAGCACGGTGGTCACGGCGGCGGCCGCGACCCCGGTGAAGGCGCGCCCCTTGCCGCCGTGCCGGGGCGCGGGGTCGGCCGCCGGAGGCGTTCCGTCCTCGCCCGGCGCGGTCCTCGGCTCCGGCACCGCGGTGCGCGGGGGCGCCTCGGACGCGGCGCCCTCGGCGAACGCGTCCAGGTACTCCCGGCGGGGGCCCGGACCCACGTCCACGGGCTCCGCGCGCCGCTGCCGCGGGAAGGGGGCCGGTGCGGTGCGCCGGGCCGTGCCCTTGTCCTCGAACTCCCCCCAGCCGCCGCCCGCTTCACGCTGCTCGGGGTGACCGCCACGCGCCTGACCGGACCGCTCGGCGGCGGGGCGCCCGGCGCCCTCGCTCCGGTCCCGGCCCGGCGGGACATGCCGCCCGGCACCGCTCACGGTCGTGCCGAAGGCGCCCGGACCATGATGTCCGGCGCTCCACGACTCACCGCCCCGCGGACCCCGGCCACCCGGCCCGGTGCCCGAGGCGTCCTGACCGTCGCCCCGGGTGCGCCCCCGGACGGCGAAGTCACCCGTCCCGGTGACGCCCTCGGCGGTCCCGGTCGCCGGGTTCGTGCCCTCCCTGGCCGAGGCGTCCCCCTTGGGAGCCGGTCCTCGGCGGCTGTGTCGTCCCACCCCTGCCCTCAGTTCTCCGCGTTCGTGGCGCCCGACGCGGCGCTCTCCGCGAGAAGTTCGCGGAACGCCCTGGCCACCAGCTCCGGATATTCCATCATCGCCACGTGCCCGGCGTCCGGCAGGGACAGCAGACGTGAGTCCCTGAAGGAGCGGGCGGCCTTGGCGGCCATACGGAAGCCGACGAGTTGGTCACGGCCACCGTAGACCAGCAGGGTCGGCGCGAGTACCCGCTCGGCCTGCCGCCACAGCCCCTGCTGCCCGCCCAGGGTGTACGCGTCGACGATGCCGCGCGCCGAGCGGGTCATCGCGTCCCAGAAGTACGGCAGCCTCAGGCGCCGTTCCAGTTCCTCCACCGCGTACTGGACCGCCTCCGGCGACACGCTCGCGGGATCGCCGTAACAGAGGGCCATCACCCCGTGCACCCGCTGCTCGGCGGTCCACTCCCGGGTGAACCGGTTGAACAGCGCGGCCACGCCGGGCACGCCCAGCAGGGCGGTGGGGGCCGCGCTGCGCTGGATGCGCAGCTCCGGCAGGGCGGGCGAGACCAGCGTCAGGGTGCGGACGAGGTCCGGGCGCACGGCGGCCAGGCGCGTGGAGACCGCGCCGCCGAGGGAGTTGCCGAAGAGATGGACCGGGCCGCGTCCGGCCGCGTCGAGATACCGGATGACGGCGCGCGCGTGCCCGGTGACGGAGTAGTCGCCGTCGTCCGGCGGCGGGGAGTCGCCGAAGCCCGGCAGATCGACGGCCTCGCCGTCGACGACGCCGTCCAACTCGGCCATCAGCGCGGACCAGTTCTGCGAGGAACCGCCGAGGCCGTGCACGTACAGCGCGGGCTCCAGGCCGTCCCGCGCGGGCGGCCGGGACCGGACCGACAGGGTGACCCCCGGCAGCCGCACCGACCTCATCCGCTCGCCGTCGCCCACCCTTACGGGCGCGACCCGGGGGAGCACGCTCGCGGCCGGGACGGAAGGTGACTCGGTCGAAGACATGCGCCAATGTTACGAGACGATCACACCACAGCTCATGTGTTCGCCCTCACAGGACCTCACAGGGAACCGCACAGGGAGGGGACGGCGGGAACGGGGCCGCCCATGTCGCCGATGGCGTGGCGTCGCCCTGGGCAGTCTCCTAGGCTCGTATGACAGCGCACCCGCGGGGTACCCGCCCGAGCCAGAGGTTCCTGGACGGATGCTGGAAGGAAGGGAGGCCGTCATGGCCCACTACCCCACCGAGCCGGACGAGATCGAGAGCCCCGGCGACGGCGACGAGCCGCAGATCGCCGTGGAGGCCCCCGAGCACGACGCCGTCGAGCAGCGCGCCACCCTCACGGAGGAGCGGGACGAGCCGCTGAGCGAGGTGGACCCGGACCGGGGCAGCGAGGGCGATCTCATCGAACAGGCACGCGTGGTCACGACCGACGAGGACGATTACCGCTGACCGGTCGGGCACCGGGCCGAGGGCCATGGCTTTCGCCGTCGTCCGGTACGTGAAATTCTGCGCTCGCACCGCGCACACCGGGGTTACCGAAAAGTACGATGGCCGCGCGGCCGACACCGCACGAGTGGGACGACATTGGGAGGCGGCGTGACAGCCATCGAGCAAACAGAGGCAGCACGCCCGCGCGGCACCCGTCTGCCGCGCCGAGCCCGGCGCAACCAGTTGCTGGGCGCTGCCCAGGAGGTCTTCGTCGCCCAGGGCTATCACGCGGCCGCGATGGACGACATCGCCGAGCGCGCCGGAGTCAGCAAGCCGGTGCTCTACCAGCACTTCCCCGGCAAGCTCGACCTCTACCTCGCCCTGCTGGACCAGCACTGCGAGGCGCTGATCCAGGCCGTGCGCGCCGCGCTCGCCTCGACGACCGACAACAAGCAGCGCGTACGGGCGACCATGGACGCCTATTTCGCGTACATCGAGGACGACGGTGGTGCCTTCCGCCTGGTCTTCGAGTCGGACCTGACGAACGAGCCGGCCGTGCGCGAGCGCGTGGACAAGGTGACCACCGAGTGCGCCGAGGCGATCTGCGAGGTCATCGCGGAGGACACCGGCCTGTCCCGCGCGGAGTCCATGCTGCTCGCCTCCGGCCTCGGCGGACTCGCCCAGGTGGTGGCCCGTTCCTGGCTGCACAGCGACCGCAGCGTGCCCCGCGACCAGGCGGTGCGGCTGCTCGCCTCGCTGGCGTGGCGCGGCATCGCCGGTTTCCCGCTCCACGGCACCGACCACCACTGACGTCCGGCGCGCCGGAGGGGCGTGTTCGCTGATGGCGTTCCCGCCGGAGGCATGCGCGTCCCCTCACCGGGCTAATGTGTGCAGCGTACGGCGCGGCACATCGCGCACATCACTGACCGTCGGAGGGACATAGCCGTGGAGGTCAAGATCGGCGTGCAGCACGCGCCCCGCGAGATCGTTCTGGAGAGCGGTCAGAGCGCCGAGGAGGTCGAGCGCGTCGTCGCCGACGCCCTGGCCGGAAAGTCGCCGCTGCTGAGCCTCGAGGACGAGCGCGGCCGCAAGATCGTGGTCCCCGCCGACCGTCTGGCGTACGTCGAGATCGGCGCGCCGACCGCTCGCAAGGTGGGCTTCGGCACGCTGTAGGCGCGACACCCGTGAAGGGCCCGGTGGCATCGTGCCGCCGGGCCCTTCGGCGTGCCCGCCGCCGCACAGCTCGCGCACACACCGGGCACAGGGGAGGATTGCGACGCGCAGGTCACGGGTATGTCGGGCTGTGACCGATCGAGCACGCACACGTGGGAGGGACCCCTCGATGATCCTGGAAGTGCTCGGCTCGGCCGCGCTCGGCCTCGTCCTCGCCTTCGCGGCCGCGCGGCGCCTGCCGCACCGGCTGCCCACCCGCCCGCTGGTCTTCGCCACCGCGGTCGCGGGCGCCCTCTTCGGGGACTTCGTCACGCACAGCGCCCTGGGCCCGGCCCCGGTCCTGCTCACCCTGCTCGGCGCGGCCGTCGTGTCCGCCGCGTCCCTGTCGCTGCTGTTGCGCCCGGCCGGGCGGCTCCACAGGCGATCCGCGCCCGCGTAGCCGCCGCTGACCGGTAGTCAGGCCGCGAGGCCCAGTGCGGCCATCCGCTTGGTGTGCGCCTCGGTGATCCGGGTGAACATCCGGCCGACCTCCGCCAGATCGAAGCCGTCCGCGACCCCGCCGACCAGCATGGTGGAGAGCGCGTCCCGGTCCGCGACGACCCGCTGCGACTGCGACAGCGCCTCGCCCATCAGCCGCCGCGCCCACAGCGCGAGCCGTCCGCCCACGCGCGGGTCGGCGTCGATGGCCGCGCGGACCTTCTCCACCGCGAACTCCGCGTGCCCGGTGTCGTCCAGGACGGCGAGGACCAGCTCGCGGGTGTCGGTGTCGAGGCGGGCGGCGACCTCCCGGTAGAAGTCGCTGGCGATCGAGTCGCCGACGTACGCCTTCACCAGGCCCTCCAGCCAGTCCGAGGGCGCCGTCTGCTTGTGGAAGCTCTCCAGCGCGGCGACGAACGGGTCCATCGCGGCGGTGGGCTCGGCGCCGATCTCGGTCAGCCGGTCGCGCAGCCGCTCGAAGTGGTGGAACTCCGCCGACGCCATCTTGGCCAGCTCCGCCTTGTCCGCGAGGGTCGGCGCCAGCTTGGCGTCCTCGGCGAGCCGCTCGAACGCCGCCAGCTCGCCGTACGCGAGCGCGCCGAGCAGGTCCACGACAGCCGCGCGGTACTGCGGGTCCGCCGCGGCCTGCGCCCAGTCCTGGGCGGCGACACCGGTGGGGCCGTCGGTGGCGCCCGCGTTCTCGGGGTTCTCAGGCTTGTCAGAGCTAGTCATGAGGCGCACAATAGCCCGCTCACCCTGTCCCGGAAGCCCCTGGTCAACCACTGTGACCACGACTACGTGACCAATTCGGCCATCGCGTGTGCGCCGATCCGGGGTATGGTGGTATTGCGCCTGCTGAGTGCGCCGACGGTGTTCGGTGCGCTCAATGCCTTCTGGTAGCGGCGCACGCATGAGGATGCCCGGTCGGTGGCCCGATCGGCTCCGACCTGACAGCCCTTCCCGTCCGTACGGCACCACGCGTACGGCGAGCGGAGGGACATCCTTAGCGGTTCGAGCGCTAGAGCGTCGGCAGAGGTCCCGTGTCATACGGCTTGCCCCAGTTGGTTCGCCCGTACGGCGACCGACGTCCCCGGCACGGTCAGACATGATCCCCGCGCTCGCCTCGTGCCGCGCACACAGAAGAGGCAAAAACCCTGACTACGACATTTCGTGACCTCGGCATCCTTTCCGAGACCGCCGAGGCGCTGGAAGCCGTCGGCATCATCAACCCGTTCCCGATCCAGGAGCTGACCCTTCCGGTCGCCCTGTCGGGCAGCGACGTCATCGGCCAGGCCAAGACCGGCACGGGCAAGACCCTCGGTTTCGGCCTGCCGCTGCTGGAGCGCGTCGTCGTCCCCGCCGACGTCGAGGCCGGCCGTGCCGCCCCGGAGGCGCTGACCAGCGCGCCGCAGGCGCTCATCGTCGTGCCCACCCGCGAGCTGTGCACCCAGGTCACCAACGACCTGCTGACCGCGGGCAAGGTGCGCAACGTACGCGTACTCGCCATCTACGGCGGCCGCGCCTACGAGCCGCAGGTGGAGGCCCTGAACAAGGGCGTCGACGTCGTCGTCGGCACCCCCGGCCGACTGCTCGACCTCGCGGGCCAGAAGAAGCTGGACCTCAGCCACGTCAAGTGCCTGGTGCTGGACGAGGCCGACGAGATGCTCGACCTGGGCTTCCTGCCCGACGTCGAGAAGATCGTCAACATGCTGCCGGTCAAGCGCCAGACCATGCTGTTCTCGGCCACCATGCCGGGCGCGGTCATCGGTCTCGCCCGCCGCTACATGAACCGTCCCACCCACATCCGCGCCACCGCGCCGGACGACCAGGGCGCGACGGTCGCCAACATCAAGCAGTTCGTCTACCGCGGCCACTCCATGGACAAGCCGGAGATGATCGCGCGCATACTGCAGGCCGAGGGCCGCGGTCTGGCGATGATCTTCTGCCGTACCAAGCGCACCGCCGCCGACATCGCCGAGCAGCTCGAGCGCCGCGGCTTCGCCTCCGGCGCCGTGCACGGCGACCTCGGCCAGGGCGCCCGCGAGCAGGCGCTGCGCGCCTTCCGCAACGGCAAGGTCGACGTGCTGGTCTGCACCGACGTGGCCGCGCGCGGCATCGACGTCGGCGGCGTGACCCACGTCATCAACTACCAGTCCCCCGAGGACGAGAAGACGTACCTGCACCGCGTCGGCCGCACCGGCCGCGCGGGCAACAAGGGCACGGCGATCACGTTCGTCGACTGGGACGACATCCCGCGCTGGCAGCTCATCAACAAGGCGCTGGAGCTGGGCTTCAACGACCCGGTGGAGACGTACTCGACGTCCCCGCACCTGTTCTCCGACCTCAACATCCCGGCGGGCACCAAGGGTGTCCTGCCGCGCTCGGAGCGCACCCGCGCCGGGCTCGGCGCGGAGATGGTGGAGGACCTGGGCGAGACCGGGGGCCGTGGTGCGCGCGGCGGCCGGTCCGGCCGTGGCGGCCGTCCCGAGGCCGCGCCCGAGCGGGAGCGTTCGGAGCGCTCGGAGCGTTCTGAGCGCACCCCGCGCCGTCGTCGTCGCATGCGCGGCGGTGCCGCGGTGGAGGCCGGTGCCGCTCCCGCCGCCGCACCGGCGGAGACCACGTCCGTGGAGGAGCCGCAGGCGCCCCGCACCCCGCGCCGCCGTCGCCGTACGCGCTCCGGGGCGTCGGGCGAGCCGGCGGCTGCCGCGGTCGCCGCGGTGGAGACGGTGACGGCGCCGGAGGCCCCGGTGGTCGCGGACGCCCCGAAGCAGCCGCGTCGCCGTACCCGGAGCGGTGCGTCGGCCGAGGCCGCCGCCGTCACGCCGGAGGTCACCGAGGCCGTCGCCGAGGCTCCGGCCCAGCCGCGCCGTCGTACCCGTAAGCGCGCGGAGGCGGCTCCGGTCGTGGCCGAGGCCGTCGTCGAGGCGCCGGTCGCGGAGCCGGTCGTGGAGCCGGTCGCCGAGGCGCCCGCGCCGAAGCGCCGCACCCGCAAGGCGGCTGCCGCCGTCGAGGCGGTCGTGGACACCGTGGAGGCCGTCGTGGCCGAGACGAAGCCCCGCCGCACGCGGAAGACCGCCGCCGTCGAGACGGCCGAGGCGACGGAGACCAAGCCGCGCCGCACCCGCAAGGCCGCCGTCGCGGCGGAGCCGGTCGAGGCCCCCGAGGCCGAGGCCAAGCCGCGTCGCACCCGGAAGACCGCCGCCGCTGTCGTCGAGACGGCCGAGGTGGCGGAGGCCAAGCCGCGTCGTACGCGCAAGACGGCAGCCGTCGCCGAGGACGCCGCGGAGGCCAAGCCGCGCCGCACCCGCAAGGCCGCCGTGGCGACGGAGGCGGCCGACGCCCCCGAGGCCGAGGCCAAGCCCCGCCGCACCCGGAAGACGGCGGCCGCGAAGGCCGTGGCGACGGAGATCCCGGCGCAGGCCAGCGAGGAGCCGGAGGCCAAGCCGCGCCGCCGGACCCGCAAGGTCGCCGCCGTGGAGCCCTCCGAGGCGTAAGCACCACCGCTGAGGCCCGGCCCCCTGTCGAAGGGAGCCGGGCCTCAGTGCTGTCAGTACTGCGTCTGCAGGTGCTCCCAGAACCCGTCCCGCAGGGACCGGCGCAGGTCGGCCTGGCCGCGCAGGGAGTACTGGAGCAGCCCCTCCGCCTCCACCAGGAGGTCCTGGTCGACCGAGCCGGGCAGGTACGGGTGGCCGGGGAGGAGTTCCATCAGGCTGTCCCGGCCCCGGGAGACCAGCCACTTCGCCGCGATCTGGGCGCCGACGAACCGCACGTCGTCACGGGTCGGCCGGTTGCCGGGCGTGGCCTCGTAGGAGGCGGCGGTGCGGCGGGAGACGTACGGCTTGCAGAACTCCAGGTCGAAGGTGCGCTGGCTGTCGACCTCCCACAGCAGCGGCTCGGCCTGGTTGCGGCCCTCGGGCGCCTCGATGCCCCACAGGTGGACCCGCGCGCCGTACCCCTGTGCCGCCTCGACCGCCGACACCAGGTCCTCGTCGCCGCCGAGGAGGGCCGCGTCGCTGATCGCGCGGTGCCGGGCGAGGGACTCCAGGTCGGTGCGGATCAGGGAGTCGACGCCCTTCTGCTGGTTGTGGGCGTTGAGGTTGCCGAGGCGGACCTTGACGTCGGGCAGCTCGGCGATCGACTGCTGCTCGGCGGTGTGGATGCGGCGCCGGGCGCCGTCGTACCAGTACACGCGCAGCAGGCGGCTGTCGGCGAAGATCGAGCGGGCCTTGTCGATGAGCGCGTCGATCAGGCCCTCGGCGTCCAGGTCGAAGGCGCGGCGGTCCTCGGTACCGGCCACGAGCCGCCCGGCGGCCGCGTAGAGATAACCCGCGTCCACGAAGATCGCGTGCGTGGAGGGTGTTTTCGCCACCTCAGCGAGCATGCGTTGTAGCAGTTCGTTGGTGTGGTCGATGCGGGCACCCAGAGCCGCCAGGTCGTCGTTCATCGGGTCCATTGTCCCGGCCGTCACGCTGCGAACACAACCGGTCCCCGTCAGTCCCGTTGCGAGGTCTTTTTACCGGACAGTAATTAGCCCGTCAAAAAATTTCCTTAGCGTAGGGAATGTTTGCGGTAGGCCGCTCGTTGTCTACACATGTGACACCGCGACAACACGTCGCACACCAGTAGTTCTCCTCTGGAGGATGACCAGACGAAGGGAGAAGCCTTCATGCGCTTCGAAATCATGCGACTCGACGAGGTCGACGGTTCCACCGTGGACAGCACCGTCGTGGACGCCGCCTCCGTCAACCGGATCGTGCAGCAGGCGGCCGCCATCGGCCAGCGCCTGTGGATCCGCCCGGCCGACTGCTCGGCCTCGTAAGGCGTACGCACGACACTCAAGCCTTCCGGGGGAGCCGAGACCGCGTCTCAGCTCCCCCGGATCACCTGAGTGACCCCGTTGATGATCTGCTGCACGGCGATCGCGGAGAGCATCATGCCCGCGAGCCGTGTCACCAGGACGACACCGCCGTCCTTGATGACCTTGATGACTAGCAGCGAGTAACGCATCACCAGCCACAGCACCACATGGATGGCGAGGATCGCCGTCCAGACCGAGACCTGCGTGGCGACACTTCCGGCCTTCTGTACGGCCAGGATCACCGAGACGATCGCGCCGGGACCGGCGAGCAGCGGCATGCCCAGCGGGACGAGGGCGACATTGACGTCCTTGGTCTGCTTGGGCTCGTCGGTCTTGCCGGTGAGCAGGTCGAGCGCGATCAGCAGGAGCAGCAGCCCGCCCGCGATCATCAGCGCCGGGACCGAGACATGCAGGTAGTCGAGGATCTGGTGGCCGAGCAGACCGAAGACGGCGATGACCCCGCCCGCCACGCAGACGGCCTGGAAGGCCATCCGCTTCTGGACCTTGGCGGGCCGCCCGGCGGTGAGGGCGAGGAAGATCGGGGTGATCCCCGGCGGGTCCATGATGACGAAGAGGGTCAGGAACAGGGAGCCGAAGACGGCGAGGTCGAACATCGTGTGCCTTGCGTGCTGGAGCCACCGCCGCGGCACGCCCTGAGCCCCTGCGCGGGCAGGAGGCGGGCGCGCACGGCGGACGTGCGGGTGATCGGGTGGGGGGAAAAGCAGAGGGGTGGCGCTCGGCGGGGCTCAGGCCCCGCCGGTCCCCGGTACGGGGAAGGCGCCGGTCGCCCGGCGGATGATCTCCCCGTAGACCTCGGGGTCGGTGGTGTTCTCGCCGAGGGCGACGGTCTTCCGGGTGCCGTGGTAGTCCGAGGAGCCGGTGACCAGCAGGTCCAGGTCTCCGGCGAGACCGCGCAGCCGGGTCCGGGTGTCCTGGTCGTGCTCGGTGTGGTCGACCTCGATGCCGTCGAGCCCGGCGGCCGCCATCGCGGCGATCGCGTCCGGCGGCACCGTGCGGCCGCGCTTGGCGGCGGCGGGGTGCGCGAGGACGGCCACG
The DNA here is from genome assembly GCF_044747085.1 of Streptomyces sp. NPDC090119. Lineage (NCBI taxonomy): Bacteria > Bacillati > Actinomycetota > Actinomycetes > Kitasatosporales > Streptomycetaceae > Streptomyces > Streptomyces sp. NPDC090119. The sequence goes on from NZ_JBIVDK010000003.1 coordinate 471,472, forward strand.
CCGCCCGCGCTCTTCACCAGCCGGATCGCCTCGACGGGGTCGGTCTCGTGCTTGTCGACGAAGGCCCGGCCGCCGTCGGCCAGCCACTCGGGCGTGAACGCGTCGCTCACGGTCGGGACGACACCCAGCTCCACCAGCGCGGACGCCAGATGCGGGCGGCCCACCGTGCCCCCGGCGGCGATCCGCTCGACCTGCTCCCAGGTGACCGGTACGCCGAGCGCGTTCAGCTTGGCGATCATCGCGTGGGCACGCGGCACCCGGTCGTCCCGGACCAGCTCGCGCTCGGCGAGCAGGGCGGACTCCTCGGGGTCGAAGAGGTAGGCCAGCAGATGCAGGGAGACGCCGTCGGTCCGGCAGGAGAGTTCCGCGCCGGTGACCAGGGTGAGTCCCTCGGGGAGGGCGGCCCGTGCCTCGGCGTGTCCGCGGGTGGTGTCGTGGTCGGTGAGCGCAACCACGTCCAGCCCGGCACCGGCGGCCGCGCGCATCAGCTCGGCCGGGGTGTCGGTGCCGTCGGAGGCGGTGGAGTGGCAGTGCAGGTCGATGCGCACGGCTGCTCCAGACGGCTGACGGGACGGCGGGGACACCTAAGGATAGCCGCGCGAACGGCATGCCCTGTCACCCCCGCAGCCGGGGAGCGCCCCCTACACCCCCTACGGGTTCTCAGGGGCGCAGCAGCCGGGGCGAGAGCGCCCCGCAGGGGACCAGGTCGACCTCGGGGCCCGCGTCCCGCAGATCCGTCAGCACCAGTTCGTCGTACATCAGCAGGCCGGACTCCGTGGGCCAGGTGACCGCCCACAGCCAGACGCCGAGGGCCTCGCCCGCGAAGACGGCGCGGTCGTCCGGGGTGTCGGTGACATGCCAGAGCGGGGTGGGGCGGCCTGCGGCCAGCACCTTGGCCTGCGGCGGCTTCTCCATGTCCAGGTAGGGGCCGGGGTCGGGGCTGTCCAGCCCCGCGTACCGCGCGCCGAGGCCGACGCCCAGTTCCTCGGCGACGAGGATCAGCTCGCCCGGACCGCCGAGCGGGCTGGGTCCGGAGCAGGCCACGACGGTGGCCCGGCCGCCGCCGGGGGCGTCCCCCGCGTAGCCGACGCCGGTGAACAGCCAGCCGACCGGCAGCGGCCACGGCATCCACAGCGGGACGCGGGTGCGCTGCACCACGGCGGTGAGGGCCTCGACGCTGGGCGGGATCACGGGCTGCAGCGGGTACACCGCGCCGTGCGTGTCGCACTGCCACGTATCGGCGAAGAGGCCGGGAGCCCTGACCCGGCCACCACACCTCGGGCAACTGGGTTCGCCCCTCATAGAGCCCCACGGTCCTACCCCGGCCGCCGCACGTCAAGGACGATCACCCGTACGGCCCCGGCGCGATTCCGGGGTGTGGTCAACTCCGCGCTTCCACACGGCACTTGGTGAGGTTGCTCACTCCGGTGCCGGGGCGAGCGCCACGGAGGCGCGGGTGGGGTCGCGCAGGTCGGTGCCGTTCGCGAGCCAGCGCTCCTGGAGCGCCCCCGCGCCGTGCACCCGCTTCCAGGCGGCCTCGTTCGGTGTCATGGGCAGCAGCGGCAGGAAGCGCACCGGGTCCAGCGGGGCGTCCAGCTCCAGGTCCTCCACCAGTCCGCCCGGCTCCCCGACCAGCACCGAGGTGAAGGGCGCGCCGGGCCACAGCGGCTCCCCCACGTCCAGCGAGGCACCGGGTGCCACCACGACCCCCTCGACCTGCGGGGACGCGGCGAGCACGGCGAGCGGGCGGAGCACCGGGCCGGTGTCGACGACTCCGGCACGCACGGAGAGGAACAGCTCGGCGCGCGGCCCCTCGATGGGGTCGGCGACCATCGCCGTGGGGTCGCTCATGGGGTGCGCCGACATGCCCAGCGTGGCGTAGCGGACCACGTCCCCCTCCTGGAAGCGGAGCACCTCGATGCGGTCCGCGCCGAGGAAGGTGACCGAGGCACGCGCGTCCGGTGCGCCGAGCGCCGAGTTCAGCCGCGCCTCGACCAGAGGAAGAACATCAACCATGCGGTGAGCATAGAACTCGTCAGTGGCGGGCAAAGCCGCGCCTTGACATCTCGGGCTGCTGCTACGCTGAGCCGGTGGTTCGGGGCCGCGTGCACATGCTCGCCGTCGAGTCCCCGACGCCGATGAGACTCCCTTACGAGGGACCGGCCGGAGGAGGTGGGGCTGTCATGGATCGAAGTCGACCGTGCAGTACCACTCGCTCTTCCGGCTGTTGATGTCATTCCTGGCCGACCGCCACCTTTTCGTTCGCCTCGCCGTCCGGAAGAGCACTTCGTTTCGCTTTGCCTGATCTGCCTGATCTCACTCAGTCCTGCATCAGTAGCGAAGTCGCCACCGCGACGGTGCGGTGCTCCCCGCTTTGTGGACGTGCCAAACGCATGCAGTCCGAACGTCCCCATTCCGGGTAGTTCCACCCGTCGCAGGCGCACTTTCGTTGCCCGCCCGCGAAGGAGCCTGCCCATGTCGATGATCCGCGACCTGCGAGCCGTGGTCCGACCGTCCTCCCGCCCCGCCCCGCGCAAGGAGGCGGCGGCTCCTTGCGAGACCGACACCACCACGTCCTCGGCCGTGGTCGACTGCGCCGTCTACCGCGACGGCGCCCGCGTGGAGAGCGGACGCACCCTCAGCCCGCAGGAGGCGATGCGCGAGGTGCGCCGCGACGGCGGGTTCGTGTGGATCGGCCTGCACGAGCCGACCGAGGCCGAGTTCGCCGGTATCGCGAGCGCCTTCGGGCTCCACCCGCTGGCCGTGGAGGACGCGGTCCAGGCCCACCAGCGGCCGAAGCTGGAGCGGTACGACGACTCGCTGTTCACCGTGTTCAAGACCGTGCACTACGTCGAGCACGACCAGCTCACCGCCAGCAGCGAGGTCATCGACACCGGTGAGGTCATGTGCTTCACCGGCCGGGACTTCTTCATCACCGTGCGGCACGGCGGACAGGGCTCGCTGCGGGCGCTGCGCCACCGGCTGCAGGACGACCCCGAGCTGCTCGCCAAGGGCCCCTCGGCGGTGCTGCACGCCATCGCCGACCATGTGGTGGACGGCTACATCGCGGTCGCGGACTCGGTGCAGGACGACATCGACGAGGTGGAGACGGAGGTCTTCTCCCCCGGCCGCAACGGCGGTGTCTCGCGCGGTGTCGACTCGGCCCGGATCTACCAGCTCAAGCGCGAGGTACTGGAGTTCAAGCGCGCGGTCGCCCCGCTGCTGCGCCCGATGCAGCTGCTCAGCGAGCGGCCGATGCGGCTGATCGACCCCGACATCCAGAAGTACTTCCGTGACGTCGCCGACCACGTGGCCCGCGTCCACGAGCAGGTCATGGGCTTCGACGAGCTGCTGAACTCGATCCTCCAGGCCAACCTGGCGCAGGCGTCCGTCGCGCAGAACGAGGACATGCGCAAGATCACCGCCTGGGCCGCGATCATCGCCGTGCCCACCATGGTGTGCGGGGTGTACGGCATGAACTTCGACCACATGCCCGAGCTGCACTGGAAGTACGGCTACCCGGTGATCATGTGCGTCACGGTCGCCCTGTGTCTGGGCATCCACCGCACGCTGAAGCGCAACGGCTGGCTCTGAGCGCCGCTGGATAGGCTGGGCGCATGACCAGCGAGCCGCCCGCCCAGGCCCTCTTCGACCAGGCCCTCATCGAGGAGGCCACCAAGAAGTCCGGCCTGATCTGGGTCCGGGGTGCCGACGCGCCCGCCGCGCGCCCGGTGTGGCACGTCTGGCACGAGGGCGCCGCCGTGCTGGTCGGTGACGGTGGCGGTGAGCAGCCGCTGCCCGGTCTCACCGACGGCGGGGCGGCCGAGGTGGCGGTGCGCAGCAAGGACAAGGGCGGGCGGCTCGTCACCTGGTGGGCGACCGCGCACCGGCTGGACCCCGCCTCGCCCGAATGGGAGGCGGCGGTCGCGGAGTTGAAGGGCAAGCGGCTCAACGCCCCCGGCGCCGAGGAGATCCCGGCCCGCTGGGCCCGCGAGTGCACGGTGCTGCGTCTGGTCCCCACCGGGGCCGTGGCGCCGCCGCCCACCGGCAGCCTGGCCGAGCCCCCGCTGCCCACCCCGGCCACCACCCGCGTGCCCGTACCGGCCGCCCTGCCGAGGCTGCTGGCCCGGCGGCGCAAGCGGGGCTGAAGCGGAACGGGGTTCAGGAACCCGGCAGTTGGCCGCCGTAGTCGACCGTCTCGGACTTGGCGGGTTCGGCCGCGGGGAAGTCCTTGCCCCATTCGGCGAAGGTGAGGGTGCCCGCGCCGCCGCCGCGCACCAGGCGCAGGGGGTAGGGCTTGCCCTCCAGGGAGACGTCCAGGGTGCCGCCGGGGCCGCCGTCGCCGCTGACCCGGATCGTGCGGGTCCCGGCCTGTTCGTGGTGGCCCGCGGTGGCGAGCTTGCCGTGCAGGGTGAGCAGGGCGGGCAGCAGCACGTCCTTCTCGGTGAAGCCGCTGAACTTCTTGTACGCCGGGTCGTCCTGCGGGACCTTCACGTACTTGCCGGCCAGCTTGCCCCCGGCCGAGGTGTCCCCGCCGTGGTTCCAGAAGGCGGCGTCGGCCTTCAGATACAGCTCGTCGCCGACCCGCAGCAGTTTGAAGCTGGAGTTCTTCGAGGTCACCGAGCCGCTGCCACCGCCGGACTTCAGCCGCATGTCCAGCGTGAAGGTGACGCCGCCGGTGACCACGGTCCCGGCCAGGTGCACCGCGGGTGCCGCGTCGGCCGCCGCCCGGCTCTTCTCCTGGATCTTCCCCGCGGGCAGTCGGCCCACCCCGTTGGTCCCGGCGTCCGGGTCCTCCTCGCCGCATCCCGTCAGCATCGTCAGCGCCGACACGGCCAGCACGCACAGCGCGGTCACCCGCACGGTTCTGCGGTTGCGTGCCTGGGGAATCGCAGTCACAGGTGGGGCTGCCTCTCTGCCGGTGCCGAATGGGCGTACGGCAGCGTACCGGGGGCACGCGCCCCGGGCGGAGCCCGTCCGTCCGGACCGCTCGCCGGGGCGTTTCCGATCGGTACGGGCTAGCCTGAAGCGCACACGCGTGGCCATATCAGAGCGAATCCGCACCAATCCCGACGCATCCCGAGCACGGCAAAGGAAGCACAGATGGCAGCCGGTGTTCCCCGGATCTTCGTCTCGCACCTCGCCGGGGTCCCCGTCTTCGACCCGGCGGGCGACCAGGTCGGCCGGGTCCGCGACATCGTCGTCATGCTGCGCGTCGGCCGCCGCCCGCCGCGTGTGCTCGGGCTGGTGGTGGAGCTGTCCACCCGGCGCCGGATCTTCCTGCCCATGACCCGGGTGACCGGCATCGACTCCGGCCAGGTCATCTCCACCGGTGTGGTCAACGTCCGCCGCTTCGAGCAGCGGCCCACCGAGCGTCTGGTCTTCGGGGAGCTGCTGGACCGCCGGGTGAAGCTGGTGGAGACCGGCGAGGAGGTCACCGTCCTCGACCTCTCCGTGCAGCAACTGCCCGCGCGCCGCGAGTGGGAGGTGGACCGGGTCTTCGTCCGCAAGGGCAAGAAGGGCGGCGCCTTCCGGCGGGCCAAGGGCGAGACGCTGACCGTGGAGTGGTCGGCCGTCACCGGGTTCTCCCTGGAGGAGCACGGGCAGGGCGCGGAGAACCTGCTCGCCACCTTCGAGCAACTGCGCCCGGCCGACCTCGCCAACGTGCTCCACCACCTCTCCCCGAAGCGGCGCGCGGAGGTGGCCGCCGCCCTGGACGACGACCGGCTCGCGGACGTGCTGGAGGAGCTGCCGGAGGACGACCAGATCGAGATCCTCGGCAAGCTGAAGGAGGAGCGCGCCGCCGACGTCCTGGAGGCCATGGACCCCGACGACGCCGCCGACCTGCTGGGCGAGCTGCCGGAGGACGACAAGGAGCGCCTGCTGAGCCTGATGGAGCCCGAGGACGCGGCCGACATGCGGCGCCTGATGTCGTACGAGGAGCACACCGCGGGCGGGCTGATGACCACCGAGCCGATCGTGCTGCGCCCGGACGCCACGGTCGCCGACGCGCTCGCCCGGGTCCGCAACCCCGACCTCTCCCCCGCGCTCGCCGCCCAGGTCTACGTCTGCCGCCCGCCGGACGAGACCCCGACCGGCAAGTACCTGGGCACCGTGCACTTCCAGCGGCTGCTGCGCGACCCCCCGTACACCCTGGTCAGCTCGCTGCTCGACGACGACCTCCAGCCGCTGTCCCCGGACGCCACGCTGCCCGTCATCGCCGGGTTCTTCGCCACGTACGACATGGTCGCGGCCCCCGTGGTGGACGAGTCGGGTTCGCTGCTGGGCGCGGTGACCGTGGACGACGTACTGGACCACATGCTGCCCGACGACTGGCGCGAGACGGAGTTCCACCTGGACGAGCTGCCGGAGACCGGCGCCGGACGCGAAGCGGGTGCGCATGGCTGAGCGCGAGGGCGGCCGCGAGGGCCGCGACCGTTCCCCCGCGGGCGCCACGGCGACCCGACCACGTACGCCGCGACTGGACCAGCCGCGCCCGCCGCGCCGCAGGGTGCTGCCGGAGTGGGACCCGGAGGCGTTCGGCCGGCTGTCGGAGAAGATCGCCCGGTTCCTCGGCACAGGACGGTTCATCGTCTGGATGACGGTCGTCATCATCGTCTGGGTGGTGTGGAACATCGCCGCGCCGGACGTGGTGCGGTTCGACTCCTACCCGTTCATCTTCCTGACCCTGATGCTGTCCCTGCAGGCGTCCTACGCGGCCCCGCTGATCCTGCTCGCGCAGAACCGGCAGGACGACCGCGACCGGGTCAACCTGGAGCAGGACCGCAAGCAGAACGAGCGGTCGATCGCGGACACCGAGTACCTGACCCGCGAGATCGCCGCGCTCCGGGCGGGCCTCGGCGAGGTCGCCACCCGCGACTGGATCAGGTCCGAGCTGCAGGACCTCGTCCGGGAATTGGAGGTGGAACGGACAAGTCGCCCGCCGGGGCGTGACGCAGACGACCGCTGAGGCACTACCCGTCGGCCCCCACCGGCGCCGTACCATCGTCGTATGGCTACGGAAGACGCGGTGCGCGAGGCGCTGTCGACGGTGAACGACCCCGAGATCAACCGACCCATCACCGAACTCGGGATGGTCAAATCGGTGGAGATCGGCGCGGACGGAGCGGTCGCGGTCACGGTCTACCTGACGGTCTCCGGCTGCCCGATGCGCGAGACGATCACCCAGCGGGTGACCGACGCGGTGTCCGCCGTCGAGGGCGTGCCCCGGGTCGACGTCACGCTGGACGTGATGAGCGACGAGCAGCGCAAGGAGCTGGCCAACGCACTGCGCGGCGGGCAGGCGGACCGCGAGGTCCCGTTCGCCAAGCCCGGCAGCCTGACCCGCGTCTACGCGGTCGCCTCCGGCAAGGGCGGCGTCGGCAAGTCCTCGGTGACGGTGAACCTGGCGGCCGCGCTGGCCGCCGACGGTCTGAAGGTCGGTGTCGTGGACGCCGACATCTACGGGCACAGCGTGCCGCGCATGCTGGGCGCGGACGGCAAGCCCACCCAGGTCGAGAACATGATCATGCCGCCGTCGGCGAACGGCGTGAAGGTCATCTCCATCGGCATGTTCACCCCGGGCAACGCCCCGGTCGTCTGGCGCGGCCCGATGCTGCACCGGGCGCTCCAGCAGTTCCTGGCGGACGTGTACTGGGGCGACCTGGACGTGCTGCTGCTGGACCTGCCGCCGGGCACCGGTGACATCGCGATCTCGGTGGCGCAGCTGATCCCGAACGCGGAGATCCTGATCGTCACCACCCCGCAGCAGGCGGCGGCGGAGGTCGCCGAGCGCGCGGGCTCCATCGCGGTGCAGACGCACCAGAAGATCGTCGGTGTGGTCGAGAACATGTCCGGGCTGCCCTGCCCGCACTGCGACGAGATGGTGGACATCTTCGGCACCGGCGGCGGCCAGCTCGTCGCGGACGGCCTGACCCGCACCACGGGGGCCACGGTCCCGGTGCTCGGCAGCATCCCGATCGACGTCCGGCTGCGCGAGGGCGGCGACGAAGGCAAGCCGGTCGTGCTGACCGACCCCGACTCCCCGGCCGGCTCGGCCCTGCGTGCCATCGCGGGCAAGCTGGGCGGCCGTCAGCGTGGCCTGTCGGGGCTGTCGCTGGGCATCACCCCGCGCAACAAGTTCTGAGCCCGGACACGACGAGAGGGGCGCCCCGCGGATTTCGCGGGGCGCCCCTCTCGTCGTGTCTCAGGCGTAGGCGCCGATGTCCTTGACGACGGCGAAGCCGAGCCCGTAGGCGCTCATGCCCCGGCCGTACGCGCCGACATGGACGCCCGCCTCGGTGGCACCGGCGAGCACCCAGCCGAACTCCGACTCGCGGTAGTGGAAGGGCGTCGCCACACCGTCCACGGGCAGCGAGAGCCGGGACCACTCGGCGCCGTCGAGGTCGTCGGCCAGCGCCCAGGCGGCCTCGGTCTGCTGGTCCAGCCAGTCGTCGCGCAGGGTGTGGTCCATCTGGCCGGGCCAGGTGACGGACAGCAGCCCCACCCCGGCCAGCCAGGCCGCCGAGGAGACCGAGGTGGCCTCCAGCAGCCCGGTGCCGTCCGCGCTGCGGCGGGAGGGGTTCGCGGGCACGGTGACGACGACGGCGAACTTCTCCCTCGGCTCGTCCGAGGAGTTCGCGCTGTGCTCGTTGCGTACCGAGGGCTCGTCGCCGTGCCCGATCGAACCGTGCTCCACCGCCCCGTCGGCGGCCAGGCCGACCTGGAGCAGCCAGCGGTGGCCCGTGAACGCCTCGTCGAGGCCGTACCAGGGGAAAGGCGCCCGCAGATAGCCGTCGACCGTCCGGCCGACGAGGTGGCCGCGACGGCCGCTCTCGTTGGCCGGCGTCTGCGCGCTTACCCGACTCGTGGTCTCCATCTGCCCGGACGCCTCCTCGTTCTCGTCGGACCGGGGCGAAGGGCCCGCCCCCCTTCGGGCGTACGCGCCCGGTCCGCACAACAACTCGGCAGCATATCCACACCGCTGAGGGCAGCCGGGAAGGCGGCGGGCGCGTGGGGCGCCCGGGACGGCCGTTCACGCGATGTTCGGCAGGTGCGTGCGACGAAACCCGCCCGGTGGGGCGGGTTTCGTGGCGTGTCGTGATCTGTTCGGGCGGCGCGGGGCCGACCGGGTGAAGCCGCCCCCGGCGTCGGGTGGCTTCGGCGTCGGGTGGCTCGGCGTCAGGTGGCGTCGGCGTCGAAGGGCGGGCGTTCGTCCTTCGGGTCCTCGGGCTTCTTCGTCATGTCGACCCGGCCGCCGGACACGGCGGGAGCGGACGTGGGCCCCGGCAGCGCCGACGTGGTGTCGTGGCCGTTCACGGAGTCCGTCAGCTCGGCCATCTCGCGCTTGAGGTCGAAGGTGCTGCGGATGTCCTTGAGCCCCAGCTCGTCGTTGTCGAGCTGTTTGCGCAGGAACGCCTTGGGGTTGAGGTCCTCGAACTCGAAGTCCTTGAACTCCGGACCCAGCTCGCTGCGGATGTCGTGCTTGGCGTTGTCCGAGAACTCCCGGATCTTGCGCAGGGTGCGCGTCACGTCCTGGATGAACTTGGGGAGTTTGTCCGGACCGAAGACGAGCACGGCGAGGACGATGAGCGTGACCAGCTCAAGCGGCCCTATGTCATTGAACACCTGAAAGCTCCTTGCGTGTCCTCGGTCGCTCAACGGTACCCGGCACACCCGCGGGACCGGTACCGCCCCGAGGTGAGACTCGCGTCAGTTCTGTCCGGATGCCCCCAGCCTCAGCGTGACGGTCCGCTCGGCTCCGGCCCGCCCGACGGTGAGGCGGAGCCGGTCGCCGGGGCGGTGGGCGCGCACCTTGACGATGAGTTCCTCGCCGGAGTGCACGGGGTGCCCGTCGACTCCGGTGATCAGGTCACCCGGCTTCAGCCCGGCCCGGTCGCCGGGGCCGCCCGCCAGCACCGCGGGGTTGCCCGCACCGCCCTTGGCGTCGATACGGGCGCCGTCACCGGCGTAGTCCATGTCGAGGGTCACGCCGATCACGGGGTGGGTGGCGTGTCCGGTGCCGATCAGTTCCTCGGCGACCCGGCGGGCCTGGTTGACGGGGATGGCGAAGCCGAGGCCGACCGAGCCGGACCGGCCCTCGGTGGAGTCGGAGTCCCGGTCGGCGGAGCGGATGGCGGAGTTGACGCCGATCACCCGGCCCCGCGAGTCGAGCAGGGGGCCGCCGGAGTTGCCGGGGTTGATCGGCGCGTCGGTCTGGAGCGCGTCGACATAGCTGACGTCGCTGCCGTCGCCCTTCTCGCCGCCCGCCGTGATGGGGCGGTCCTTGGCGCTGACGATGCCCGAGGTGACGGTGTTGGCCAGGTCGAAGGGGGCGCCGATGGCCACCACCGGGTCACCGACCCGTACGCCGTCGGAGTTCCCGAGGGGCAGCGGGGTGAGGCCCTGGACGCCCTCGACCTGGACGACGGCCAGGTCGTAGCCGCTGTCCCGGCCGACGACCTCGGCCTTGACGGTCTCGCCGCCGCTGAAGGTGACGGTGATGGCGCCGTCTCCGGAGGCGGGGGCGACGACGTGGTTGTTGGTGAGGATGTGTCCCCGGCCGTCGAGCACGAAGCCGGTGCCCGTGCCCGCCTCGTCCGCGCCCCGGACGTGCAGCGTGACGACGCCGGGGAGCGCGCGGGCGGCGATCCCGGCGACGCTGTCCGGCGGCCGTCCGTCGGGCACGGCCCCGGCCTGCGGCAGCCGCACCTCGGTGCTCCCCTCCCGCTCGATCCAGGCCCCGGCGAACCCCCCGACCCCGCCCGCCAGGAGCGAGACGCCCAGCAAGACGGCGGCGAGCTTCTTCAGGGTCGGCCGCTCGCGCTGGTCGGTGCGGGCGGGGGCCGCGACCTGCTGGGAGGGGGGTGCGGGGTTCCAGGGGTCGTAGCGGGGGGTGGGGGGCTGCTGGAGCGCCGGGTCGTCGGCGGCTTCCGGCGAGCGGGCGGGGGCCGGGACGACGGGGTCCGCCGGGGCGGGCGCGGGGGCGTCCAGCACCGGGGTGCCGTGGGCCGGGGTCACCGTGGGGTGCTGGACGGGCGGCGCGGGGGCCCAGGGGCCCGGCCCGCCGTAGGGAGGGGTGCCGTAGGGGTCGGGGTCGTGCAGGGGCGTGGAGCGGCCGGTGACGGCGACCTCGGTACGCGGGTCGGCGGCACGGGCGCCGGTGCCGGGCGACCCCTCGTCCGGGCTCTCGTCCCGGGGGCCCGGAACGGTCGGCGGTGTGGCGTGGGTGGCGGGCTCCTGGGGCGGTGTGGCGGTGGGTTCGGTGTCGGGCGGGGGTGGGGGCGTCCCGTCCTCGGGGTGGCTCGTGTCGGCCGGGTCTCGCCGGTCGGCGGGCTCGGCGGCGCGGCCCGCCCCGGACCCGGCGAGGTCGGCGGGAGCCGGTTTCGCCAGTTCGAAGTCGCCGTCGGTCCCGGCCGGGGACGGGTCCGGCGTCGGGTTCCCCTCGTTCATGCTCTCCCCAGTCGCCTGTGTCGCGGCCGTGCGGGCACGGCCTCACCGGATTCAACCAGGGATCGGCGGGTCAGGGGGCCGAGGCGGAGGGGGAGTTCGTCGGTCCGGCCGCCGCCGTGGTCTCGGTGGCCGGTGGCGCGAGGGGCCAGGAGTCCAGGGTGAAGGGGGTGGTCTCGCCGAGCGGGCGTATCAGCGGGGAGACCGCGGCCGCACCGGCCATCACCGGCATGGCCAGGTCCCGCGCGGTGTCCTGCACCCGTGCGTCGACCGGGGCCGGGATGCCCGGCAGCAGGGGCGCGGAGGCGGAGACCGCCGCCGCCGGGGTGCGGCCCACCGCGCCGCCGCCCTGCGCGAGCAGCGGGGCGGCCGGACGGCGCCGCTGGCTGTCGGGGGTGGCCGTACCGGCGGCGGTGCCCGTGCCCGTGCCCGCGGAGCGGGACGGCGCGACATTGCTCCCGGTGCCGGAGCCGCCGCGGGCGTCGGTGGCGAGGTCGCCCGGCAGGGCGGTGGTGACGCCGCCGAGGGCGACGGCCGCGAGGGACACCGCTCCGGCGGCCGCGGCCGCGAACCGCAGCCCGCGCGAGGAGGGGCGGTCGGCGACCGGATGGATACGGAAGCCGCGCTGCTCGGGGGCGTGCGCGGCGGCGGCCGGGACATGGCCGAACGCGAACCGGTCGCCGTCGCGCACGCCGAAGACGCCGTCGCCGGAGCCGCGCCCGAAGGGGCCGCCGGGGACCGCCGGGCCGTCGGCGTCGCCGCCGGGGAGGCCCTGGAGGCGGGCGAGGAAGGACTCGGAGGGAGGGGGCGGGGCGGCCTCCGCGAACACGTTCTTCAGCCGCCGCTGCGCGTCGGCCTCGGCGCGGCACCGGCAGCAGGTGGCCAGGTGGGCGAGGACGCGGTCGCGCGACTCATGACCCAGTTCTCCGTCCACCAGGGCGGAGAGCCGGTCTCCCAGATGCTGTTCCGCGAGGCGCGCCTCCGCGGGGTCGGGTCGGGTTCCAGTCACGCCGGCGAGCCCCCTCCTCCCAGCGCGGGCACCCGGGGCATGAACGATCGGCGCTCGGCCTTGCGGGCCTCGGGAGAACGGTGGGCGAGGGCCTTGCGGAGCTGGGAACGGCCCCGGTGGATACGGGAGCGGACGGTGCCGAGCTTGACGCCGAGGGTCGCGGCGATCTCCTCGTACGACAGCCCCTCGATGTCGCACAGCACCACGGCGGCGCGGAACTCCGGCGCGAGGGTGTCCAGGGCCTGCTGGACGTCGGCGTCGAAGTGGGCGTCGTTGAAGACCTGCTGCGGGGACGGCTCACGGCTGGGCAGGCGCTCGGCCGCGTCGTCGCCCAGGGCGTCGAAGCGGATGCGCTGCTTGCGCCGGACCATGTCCAGGAACAGGTTGGTGGTGATGCGGTGCAGCCAGCCCTCGAAGGTGCCCGGCGAGTACGTCGACAGCGAGCGGAAGACGCGGACGAAGACCTCCTGGGTGAGGTCCTCGGCGTCGTGCTGGTTGCCCGTCAGACGGTAGGCGAGGCGGTAGACGCGGCCGCTGTGGGTGCTGACGATCTCCTCCCAGGTGGGCGGAGTCCACGCCTGCCCGTCCGCGTCGGTGGCGAAGGTCGCGGTCGGGGCCTCGCCTGCGGCGGGAGCGGCGGCGTGGTGGTCAGCAGCGGTGTCGGTCACGGATTTCGGCCTGCCCGACCCGAGGAAGCGCCGCAGCACTCCTCCTCGGTCCTCGGGTGCGGCCGCACCTCCCCTGTCGGCTCTGGTGGTGTCCAGTGGAGCCCCTACCATAGCCACCTCGCCCGTTAGCTCCGGATAAGCGGTTTTACGAAAATTTGACACGCGCTGAGCCGGCTCGTCCACCCGCGTCAGCATGTGCTCCACACCCTGCGTCACCCCTTACCCCCCGTCCCGTACCCACCGCGCCGCCCCGGCGTCGGCTCTCCCTTGTGAACGCTCGGTCCCATCAGCGGGTTCCCGGCGCAACGGATACAGTCACGCCGAGGCAAGTACGGGGACAGGAGAGGGTCATTACCGGCAACCGGCAGACGAGCTGGGCGTTCGCCGACGCCTTTGTCGCCGAGGACGAAGCGCTGCGCTGGGCCCGTGACCGTGCCCGTGACGCGGGGCTGCGCTCGGTGGCGCCCAGCACGGGCGCCGCGCTGCGACTGCTCGCCGCCTCCGTGGACGCCAAGGCGGTCGCGGAGATCGGCACCGGCTGCGGGGTGTCCGGAATCCATCTGCTGCACGGAATGCGCCCCGACGGCGTGCTGACCACCGTCGATCCGGAGCCGGAGCACCAGCAGTTCGCCCGGCAGGCGTTCCGCGCCTGCGGCTTCGCCAGCAACCGGGCCCGGTTCATCCCGGGCCCCGCCCTCGACGTACTCCCCCGCCTCGCGGACTCCGGCTACGACCTCGTCTTCTGCGACGGCGACCGGCTGGAGTACTCGGACTATCTCGCTGAATCGTTGCGCCTGCTGAGACCGGGCGGGCTGGTGGTCTTCGAGGGTGTCTTCGCCAGCGGCCGCACGGTCGACTCCGGTCCGCAGCCCACCGAGGTGGTCCGGCTGCGCGAACTGCTGCGCACGGTGCGGGAGAGCACGGAGCTGGTGACCTCGCTGCTGCCGGTGGGCGACGGCCTGCTCTGCGCCGTCAAACGCTGAACCCCTGCCCCTGTCACTGCCCCCGCCCGCGCGGCACCCGGCGCACCGGAAAGATCACCGGACACGCGACTGCCCCGGCACCTCGCGGGTACCGGGGCAGTCGGGAGGAAAAGATCGCTGCGCGTCAGACGACGACCTTCTTCAGGGCGTCGCCGAGTGCCTCTGCCTCGTCGGGGGTCAGCTCGACGACGAGTCGCCCGCCGCCTTCGAGCGGAACGCGCATGACGATGCCCCGCCCCTCCTTGGTCACCTCGAGCGGGCCATCACCCGTACGCGGCTTCATGGCCGCCATGCTCGTACCCCTTCCTGAAACCAGGCTCATCGTCTGCCGACGACCCCACGGAGGGCACCCGCGGTCCAGGAGGGACACGCGACACCGGCATCGAACACATTGCTTCCAAGCCATTATCCCGCATCTCAGGACCCGATGACCAACATCGGTCCGCATCGCTTGGGCAACGCACGCGAGCAAAACCACTCAATTCGGGGATGTGCCTGCGATACTGCGCCACCCCCGGCACCTCTCCCGGCCGCCTTCGTGCTGCTTTTGTTAGACGCAGGTCACACGCACGGTGCGACTGCCGGGCCGAGATCTCCGCCATGCTGTCCCCGGACAACGGCGTACCGACCGGTACGCCGTCAGCCGCTAAACGGAGGGGAAGCGCCATGGCCGACACCGTGCTCCACGAGGTGAACGACGGGCTCGCCACCATCACCCTGAACCGCCCGGAGGCGATGAACGCGCTGAACATCGCCACCAAGAACGCGCTGCGCGAGGCCGTCGAGGCCGCGGCGGCGGACGACGCGGTGCGGGCGATCCTGCTGACCGCGGCGGGCGACCGGGCGTTCTGCGTAGGCCAGGACCTCAAGGAGCACATCGGGCTGCTCGTCGCCGACCGCGAGGGCGGGGGCGGTGGCCAGACGATGAGCACCGTCAAGGAGCACTACAACCCGATCGCGCGGGCGCTGGCGGGTGCGAAGAAGCCGGTGATCGCCGCGGTCAACGGCGTGGCGGCCGGGGCGGGCTTCGGCTTCGCGCTGCTCGCGGACTACCGGCTGGTGGCGGACACCGCCGCGTTCAACACCTCGTTCACCGGCGTGGCGCTCAGCGCGGACTCCGGCCTCTCCTGGACGCTGCCCCGCGTGATCGGCACGAGCCGCGCCACCGACCTGCTGCTCTTCCCGCGCACCGTCAAGGCCCAGGAGGCGCTGGAGCTGGGCATCGC
Organism: Streptomyces sp. NPDC090119; assembly: GCF_044747085.1. NCBI lineage: Bacteria > Bacillati > Actinomycetota > Actinomycetes > Kitasatosporales > Streptomycetaceae > Streptomyces > Streptomyces sp. NPDC090119. The sequence goes on from NZ_JBIVDK010000003.1 coordinate 486,806, forward strand.
CAACCGGGTCGTCCCGGCCGCCGAACTGCGCGCCGAGGCGGAGAAGGTGGCACGCGCCCTGGCCGAGGGCCCGACGGTCGCGTACGCGGCGATCAAGGAGGCGGTGGCGTACGGGCTGACGCACTCGCTGGACGAGGCGCTGGAGAAGGAGGACGAGCTCCAGACCCGCGCGGGCGCCTCCGAGGACCACGTCATCGCCGTGCAGGCGTTCGTGCAGAAGGAGAAGCCCAAGTACGTGGGCCGCTGACCCCCCCGAACGGCCACGCGGCCGCCCGCCCCTCAGCCGCGGGTGGCCGCGCCCCGGCTGACGCAGGCCGCGAGGTGGTCGTCGACCAGGCCGCACGCCTGCATCAGCGCGTACGCCGTGGTGGGGCCGACGAACCTCAGGCCCCGCTTCTTCAGCGCCTTGGACAGCGCGGTGGACTCCGGGGTCACCGGCGCCACGTCGGCCAGCACCTTGGGCACGGGACGCCCGGCCGGGTCGGGCGCGTGGGACCAGATCAGCTCGTCCAGCTCGCCCTCGGACCATCCGGCGAGCACGCGCGCGTTGGCGAGCGTGGCGTCGACCTTGGCGCGGTTGCGGATGATGCCGGGGTCGGCGAGGAGGCGCTCGCGGTCCTCGTCGGTGAAGGCGGCGACCTTCTCGATCCGGAAGTCCGCGAAGGCGAGCCGGAAGGTGGGGCGGCGGCGCAGGATCGTGATCCAGGACAGCCCGGACTGGAACGCCTCCAGGCTGAGCCGTTCGAAGAGGGCGTCGTCGCCGTGCACCGGGCGGCCCCACTCGTCGTCGTGGTACGCGACGTAGTCCTCGGTGGAGAGCGCCCAGGGGCAGCGCAGCGCGCCGTCCGCCCCGGCGAGGGCCTCCCCGGTGCTCATCGGAGGTCCTCCGCGCCGGGCTCGTCCGGGCGAGGATGCGGGGCGCGGGCACCGGCGAGCGCGGTCTGCAGGTCGGCGATCCGGGCGTCCCGCTCACCGAGTTCGGCGGCGAGGCGGCTGAGCGCGTCGTCGACGTCGGCCATGCGGTAGCCGCGCGTGGCGAGGGGGAACCGCAGGTTCTCCACGTCGAAGCCGTGCAGCGGGCGGTCCGCGGGCAGCGGGTCCTGGAGCCGCTCGGGCGCGGCGTCCTGCAGCGGGGCGCTCTCGCCGCCGCCCACCACGGCGAGGGTCACCGCACCGACCACGACGGCCAGCGCGAGGACCAGGAACAAGAACATCAGCATCGCCAGGGTTCCCCAAGCTCGATGGGCCGGACGCCGGCCCTTGCGGACCCCGCGTCCGGAAGCCGGATGTGTCTGGGTCCGATCGTGCCATGCGAGGCTGACAGTCCGGGCCGCGAGGCGCCGGACGTGCGAGGTACGAGGAGAGGTCACGAGGGATGCTCAGGCTGGGCAAGCGGGAATTCGGGGCGCGTGAACCGGTGATCATGGCGATCGTGAACCGGACCCCGGACTCCTTCTACGACCGGGGGGCGACGTTCGCCGACGACGCCGCCCTCGCGCGCGTGGAGCGGGCGGTGGCCGAGGGCGCGGCCATCGTCGACATCGGCGGGGTGAAGGCCGGGCCGGGCGAGGAGGTCACCGCCGAGGAGGAGGCCCGGCGCACGGTCGGCTTCGTGGCGGAGGTCCGGCGCCGCTTCCCCGATGTGATCATCAGCGTGGACACCTGGCGGGCCGAGGTCGGCGAGGCGGTGTGCGAGGCGGGCGCGGACCTGCTGAACGACGCGTGGGGCGGGGTGGACCCCGGCCTGGCCGAGGTCGCGGCACGCTACGGAGCGGGCCTGGTGTGCACGCACGCCGGGCGCGCGGAGCCCCGTACCCGGCCGCACCGGGTGGCCTACGACGACGTGATGGCCGACATCCTGGACGTGACCGTGGGGCTGGCGGAGCGGGCGGTGGCGCTGGGGGTGCCGCGTGAGTCGGTGCTGATCGATCCGGGGCACGACTTCAACAAGAACACCCGGCACAGCCTGGAGGCGACCCGGCGGCTGGACGAGATGGTGGCGACGGGCTGGCCGGTGCTGGTGTCGCTGTCCAACAAGGACTTCGTCGGGGAGACGCTGGACCGCCCGGTGAAGGAGCGGCTGATCGGCACGCTGGCGACCACGGCGGTGTCGGCGTGGCTCGGGGCGCAGGTGTACCGGGTGCACGAGGTCGCGGAGACCCGGCAGGTGCTGGAGATGGTGGCGTCGATCGCGGGCCACCGGCCCCCGGCGACGGCCCGTAGGGGTCTCGCCTGACAGGGTCGCTCTGACGGGGTCGCCCTGACGGGGATTTCCCCTGGGGGGAGGCCGTGAGGGCCGTCCCCCAGGGGAACCGACCGGGTCCTACCGGGCCGCTTCCTTGGACACCAGCGCGACAGCCTCGTCCACGTCGTCCGTCACGTGGAACAGCATCAGGTCCTTCTCCGCCGCCTTGCCCTGGGCGACCAGGGTGTTCCGCAGCCAGTCCATCAGCCCGCCCCAGTACTCGCTGCCGAACAGCACGATCGGGAAGCGGGTCACCTTCTGGGTCTGCACCAGCGTGAGCGCCTCGAACAGCTCGTCCAGCGTGCCGAGGCCGCCGGGCAGCACCACGAAGCCCTGCGCGTACTTCACGAACATCATCTTGCGGACGAAGAAGTACCGGAAGTTCAGCCCGATGTCGACGTAGGGGTTCAGCCCCTGTTCGAAGGGCAGCTCGATGCCGAGGCCGACCGAGACGCCCCCGGCCTCCAGCGCGCCCTTGTTGGCCGCCTCCATGGCGCCCGGACCGCCGCCGGTGATCACCGCCCAGCCCGCCTCGACCAGACCGCGTCCGAGCCGCACACCCGCGTCGTACTCGGGCGAGTCCACCGGGGTCCGGGCCGAGCCGAACACGCTGATCGCGGGCGGGAGTTCGGCGAGGGTGCCGAAGCCCTCGATGAACTCCGACTGGATGCGCAGCACCCGCCAGGGGTCGGTGTGCACCCAGTCGGTGGGGGCACGCTCGTCCAGCAGCCGCTGGTCCGTGGTGCTGGCCTGGACCTGGCCCCGTCGCCGGAGTACCGGGCCGAGCCGCTGCTCGTCCGGTGGGCGCTTCTTCCCCTCGGGGTTTCCGGTAGCCATGTGCGCTCCCTCCGCTTGCCGGTGTTTCGTGCCTCAGCCTAGATCCGCATCCGTTACGGAGGGGGGACGTGAGCATGTCCGGAACGCGGCGCCGCGTGGTGCGGGCGTCACGCGGTGAGCCAGGCGCGCAGCCGCTCCTCGCCCGCGAGGACCTTGGCCACCTCGACCCGCTCGTCCCGCTTGTGCGCCAGATGCGGGTTGCCGGGGCCGTAGTTGACCGCCGGAATGCCGAGGGAGGCGAAGCGGGAGACGTCCGTCCAGCCGTACTTGGGCATCGGGGTGCCGCCGACCGCCTCGATGAAGGCCGCGGCGGCCGGGTGGGACAGGCCGGGCAGGGCGGCGCCGCTGTGGTCGTCGATCACGAACTCCTCGACGCCGCAGTCCGCGAACACCTCACGCACGTGCGCCACGGCCTCCTCCTCGGTGCGGTCGGGGGCGTAGCGGAAGTTGACCGTGACCACGCACTCGTCCGGGATGACGTTGCCGGCCACTCCCCCGCCGATCCGGACCGCGTTGAGCCCCTCGCGGTACTCCAGACCGTCGATCACCGGCCAGCGGGGCTCGTAGGAGGCGAGGCGGGCGAGGATCGGGGCGGCGGCGTGGATGGCGTTGGCGCCCATCCAGCCGCGCGCGGAGTGGGCCCGCTCGCCCTTGGTCCGCAGCAGCACCCGGAGCGTGCCCTGGCAGCCGCCCTCGACCTCGCCGTCGGAGGGCTCCAGCAGCACCGCGAAGTCGCCCCGCAGCCACTCGGGGCGGGCCTCGGCGAGGTGCTTGAGGCCGTTCAGCTCGGCGGCGACCTCCTCGTTGTCGTAGAAGACGAAGGTCAGGTCGCGGTTGGGCTCGGGGACGGTGGCCGCGATCCGGAGCTGGACCGCGACGCCCGCCTTCATGTCGCAGGTGCCGCAGCCCCACAGCAGGCCGTCCGCGTCGAGGCGGGAGGGCACGTTCTCCGCGATCGGGACGGTGTCGATGTGCCCGGCGAGGATGACGCGTTCCGCGCGGCCCAGGTCGGTGCGGGCGAGCACGTTGTTGCCGAAGCGCTCCACCGTGAGGTGGGGCAAAGCGCGCAGCGCGGCCTCGATCGCGTCCGCGAGGGGCTTCTCCGTGCCGCTCTCCGACGGGATGTCCACGAGCCGGGCGGTCAGCTCGGCGGCGTCCAGCGTGAGGTCAAGGGTGGTGTCGGCCATGCTGGTGACCCTAACGCCCGCCCGGCCGGGGGCCGCCGCACCACCGGGCGCGGGGCCGCGGCGAGGGCGATCACCGGCTCCAGTACCTTGTACGCGTGCCAGAGCCGTCCCCTCGCCCCCAGTCCCGCCCCAAGCGTCGCGGCCGTGTGCTCCGGATCGGTGCGGCCCTGCTGGTCCTCGCCGGTGTCGGCGGGTACCTCGTGGTGCAGTACGTCACCGGAGGCGTCGGCACGCGCGGCTGCACGGTGGTCTCCGCGCGGGACGACTCCCAGTCGTACGAGTTCACGCCCGAGCAGGCCGTGAACGCGGCCACCATCGCCGCCGTCGGCACCGGGCGCGGGATGCCCGAGCGGGCGGTGACCATCGCGCTCGCCACCGCGCTCCAGGAGTCGGGGCTGCGCAACATCGAGCACGGGGACCGGGATTCGCTGGGCCTGTTCCAGCAGCGGCCCTCGCAGGGTTGGGGCACCGAGCGGCAGATCATGGACCCGGCGTACTCGGCGGGCATCTTCTACGCCCATCTGGCCCGGGTGCCGGACTACTCCGCGCTCCCGCTCACCGTAGCGGCGCAGAAGGTGCAGCGCAGCGGCTTCCCGGAGGCGTACGCCAAGCACGAGCAGGACGCGGTACTGCTGGCCGCCGCCCTCACCGGCCACGCGGCGGCCACCCTGACCTGCGAGGGCCGCCCGTCACGCACCGCCGAGGCGACCGGCCCGGACGCGGTGCGGGAGGCGCTGGTACGGGACTTCGGCCGCGACGCGCTCCAGGAGACCGGCGCGGAGGTGGGCGGCCGGGCCGTCCCCTCGCCGTCTCCCTCCCCCAGCGTGACCGCCACCGCGCACGGGCGGACGGTGACCGTGCCGGTGCCACAGGGCACCCGGACGGACGCCGGCGGGCGCAGCGAGCGGCAGCGGGGCTGGCAGCTCGCCCAGTGGGCGGTGGCCAACTCCTCGGCGCTGCGCATCGCCCGGGTGACGTATGAGGGGCGGGAGTGGACCGCGTCCAACGGCGGCGGGGACTGGCATCCGGTGCCCGCCCCGGCGTCGGGGGCGGCCGGGGCGGAGTCGTCGCTGGCGGCCGTCCGGATCGTCGCGGGGCCCTGAGAGGGCGCCGGACGCTTGTGCGGGGGCACCCTCGTACGGGTTGCGGGGGTCGTCGGAGGGCGTGTTCGGGGGCAGCGGGCGCAGTACGCACCCGATCCCTTGCGCCTCAAGGGGTGTAAGGATTCTGCGGGCCCCCTCGGAGACGGTCTTTGCCCATTTTTATCCACACCCGATAATGCGATGCGTTATCGAGTCTTTACCTTCCGCGTCCGCAACCTTCGGCGGGTTCGAGCGGTAGTCACGGCGTCCGGGCTCGGACACCACACCGTTCTCTTCTGTCGAATGGAGCATCATGTCCCTCCCCCTGACTCGTCGGATCGCCCAGGCCGCGCTGCTCGTCGCCGCGGGGGCGGCCGCCGGGATCGGCGCCGCCGGCACCGCCGGTGCGGCCACCAACCAGCCCGCCGTGCCGGACCTCGGCGGTCTGACCAAGCTGGACGGCGCGACCCACGTGGACAAGACCGTGGGCGGGCTGGCGGGCAGCAAGGCGGTCAAGAAGGCCGTACCGGCGCCCGCGGCGGGCAAGGCGGCGGGGAACGTCCTGGGCGGCCTCCCGCTGAAGGGGCTCCCCCTCGGCTAGTCGCCGCATGACGAAGGGGCCCAGGGAGTTCCCTGGGCCCCTTCGTCATGCGGCTACGCGGTCAGACGCGCCACCGCCTGGTCGACGCGCTCGTCCGTGGCCGTCAGGGCCACGCGGACGAACCGCTCGCCCGCCTCGCCGTAGAAGTCACCCGGTGCCACCAGGATGCCGAGGTCGGCCAGGTGGGCGACGGTGTCCCAGCAGGACTCGTCCTTCGTGGCCCACAGGTAGAGGCTGGCCTCGCTGTGCTCGATGCGGAAGCCGTGGGCCAGCAGGGCGGCGCGGAGGCGGTCGCGGCGGGCGGCGTACCGCTCGCGCTGCACGCTCACGTGCTCGTCGTCGCCGAGGGCGGCCACCACCGCGGCCTGGGTCGGCGCGGAGGTCATCATGCCGCCGTGCTTGCGGATCTCCAGCAGCGGCATCAGCACCGCCGGGTCGCCCGCGAGGAAGGCGGCGCGGTACCCGGCCAGGTTGGACCGCTTGGAGAGGGAGTGGACGGCCACGATGCCGTCGTAGGAGCCGCCGTTGACGTCCGGGTGCAGGACCGAGACCGGGTCGGCCTCCCAGCCCAGCTCCAGGTAGCACTCGTCGGAGACGATCAGCACGCCGTGCTCGCGGGCCCAGGCGACGATCCCGGTCAGCTCCTCCTGGGAGAGGACCTTGCCGGTCGGGTTGGACGGCGAGTTGAGCCAGAGCAGCTTCAGGTTCGTCGGGTCCAGCTCGCGCGGGTCGTCGTAGACCACGTGGTCCGCGCGGGCGAGGCGGGCGCCGACCTCGTAGGTCGGGTAGGCCAGGCGCGGGTAGGCCACCTCGTCGCCGGGGCCGAGGCCCAGCTGGGTCGGCAGCCAGGCGACCAGTTCCTTGGAGCCGACGATCGGCAGGACGTGGCGGTCGGTGACCTCGCGGGCGCCGAGGCGGCGCTCCAACCAGCCGGTGATCGCGTCGCGCAGCGCCGGGGTGCCCCAGACCGTCGGATAGCCCGGCGAGTCGGCCGCGTCGACCAGCGCCTTCTGGATCAGCTCGGGGACCGGGTCGACCGGGGTGCCGACCGACAGGTCGACGATGCCGCCCGGGTGCGCGGCGGCGGTCTTCTTGTACGGCTCCAGCTTGTCCCAGGGGAAGGCGGGGAGCCGGTCGGAGACTGCGGACACGGGGCTTGCTCTCTCTTTCCTAGGGTGCGCGAAACACCTCGGTCCCGCACAGCCGGGGTGACCAGGCCGTACGGGACCGAGGCGGCGCGCTCATGCGGGCCGCTGGACCGTCGGGACGGTCACTCGCCCTGGGGCGGCAGCGCGGCGATGAAGGCGTGATCGCGCTCGATCAGGCCCAGCTTGCTGGCGCCGCCGGGGGAGCCCAGCTCGTCGAAGAACTCGACGTTCGCCTTGTAGTAGTCCTTCCACTCCTCCGGAGTGTCGTCCTCGTAGAAGATCGCCTCGACCGGGCAGACCGGCTCACAGGCACCACAGTCGACGCATTCGTCCGGGTGGATGTACAAGGACCGCTGGCCCTCGTAGATGCAGTCGACCGGGCACTCCTCGATGCACGCCTTGTCCTTGACGTCGACACAAGGCTGCGCGATGACGTAGGTCACGCTGTCGTTCCTCCTCGATAGGGCGCCGGCGGGCCTCCTCAGGCTCCGCCGCCTGGCGCGCGGGAGCGCGGCGTCGTCGATGCCCGCACCTAGTATCTCCGTTCCGGAGCGTGATCCGAACAGGAGGGGTGGAGCGACCCGTGGAAATCTCGGTGACAGGACTGCTCAAGGTCCTCATCACACCGGCAGATGTAGGCAAAAGGGTATCTGTACGGCAGTTGACGGGGTCGGGTGCGGCGGGCGAGAAGTTCACCGACACGGTAGGTGTTCTCACATCCTGGGACGACGACGGCGTGCTCATGATCACACGACGGGACGGCCGGGTGGTCAGGGTCGAGGCGTCGTCGCTGGTCGCGGGCAAGGTCGTGCCGTCCGCCCCGGCGCGTCGCCGGGGTCCGGCGGCGGGGTACGCGGAGCTGGCCCAGGTCGCCGCGCGGGCCTGGCCGCCGCTGGAGAGCGAGCGGCTCGGCGCGTGGGAACTGCGGGCGGCGGGCGGCTTCACCCGGCGCGCCAACAGCGTGCTGCCGCTCGGTGAGCCGGGGCTTCCGCTCGACGCGGCCCTGGCTTCCGTAAGAGGCTGGTACGGCGAGCGCGGACTGCCCGCCTACGTGCAGACCGCCACCGGTGCCGAGGGCACGCAGGAGCTGCTGTCGGCGGAGCTGGAGCGGCGCGGCTGGACGCGGGAGGTGACGGCGGAGCTGTGGACCGGGGCGCTGGCTCCGGTCGCGGACCGGGCCGAGGGCGCCGGGGTGCTGCTGTCCCGCGAGGCGGACGAGGCGTGGCTCGCGCGGTACCAGCGCGAGGGAGTGAGCGAGGTGGCCCTGCGGGTGCTCGGCGGCGGGCGGTCGGTGTGGTTCGCCCGCGTGCCCGGCGCGGACGGCTGGCCGCCCGTGGCCATCGGACGGTGCGTGGTGGACGGCCGCTGGGCCGGTTTCGCCGCCGTCGAGGTCGATCCGGTACGGCGGCGGCAGGGGCTGGCCACCGAGGTGATGGCCGCGCTGGCCCGCCGGGCGCTGGACGAGGGCGCCTCGGCGGCGTGGCTCCAGGTGGAGGAGGACAACGACGCCGCGCGGCGGCTGTACGACGGGCTCGGCCTCGCCCCGCATCACGCGTACCACCACTACCGGGAGCCGGACGAGACCGGCTCCGGGCGGCCGTAGGGGCCCGTCGTGAGTGCCCAGGAACCGGCCCGGCGACCCGCCTTCCCGCCCCCGTACCCGCCTCCGGCCGCGCGGTCGGTGGAGCTGCGGCGGCGGTTCGCCGAGGAGGCGCGGTCGCAGTGGCCCGACCTGTCCGCGCTGTGCCTACTGATCGGCGCGGAGGCGGACGGCTCGCTGGACGAGGCCGGGATCGACGCGGCCCAGATCGAGCTGGACGAGCTGGCCGGGCGGCTGCCGTACCGGCCGGGCGGGCCGCTGGCGTGGGCGCGGGCGGTGGGGCGGCTGCTGGGCGGCACGCAGGGCTTCCGGGGCACGGGCGGGGAGTACGAGCGGCTGGAGTCCTCGCTGCTGCACACGGTGCTGCGGCGGCGGCGCGGGCTGCCGATCCTGCTGTCGGTGGTGTGGATGGAGGTCGCCCGGCGGGCGGGCGCCCCGGTGTACGGGGTGGCGCTGCCGGGCCATTTCGTGGTCGGTTTCGGCACGGCGGGCGACCGGGTGCTGGCCGACCCCTTCGACGGCGGCCGGGTGCTCAGCGGCATGGACACCGAGCTGCTGGTGGCCGGTGCCACGGGCGCGCCGCTGGAGCCCTCGATGCTGGTCCCGGCCGCCCCGCTCCAGGTCATCCAGCGCATCCTGAACAACGTCCGCGCCTGGGCCGCCGCCCGCCCCGAGCGCTCCGACGTAGCCCTGTCGGCCGTCGAGCTGGCGATGCTCCTGCCGTCCCGCCCGGCCCACCTGCGCTACGAACGCGCCCGTCTGCTGGTGCAGCGCGGGGAGTTCACCGAGGGCGCGGCGGAGCTGGAGGCGTACGCGGAACTCGTCGCGGTGGTCGACCCGATGGCCGAGGAGAAGGCCCGCGCCCAGGCCCGCGCGGCACGAGCCCAGCTGAACTGAGCGACCGGCTCAGAGCCAGCCCTTCTCCCGCGCGATGCGGACCGCTTCCGCCCTGTTGCGGACCGCGAGCTTCTGGATCGCGGTCGAGAGGTAGTTGCGGACCGTGCCCTGGGAGAGGTGGAGGGTGCGGGCGAGTTCGGCGTTGGTGGAGCCGTCGGCGGCGGCGCGCAGGATCTCGCGTTCGCGGTCGGTGAGCGGGTTGGCGCCGTCGGCGAGGGCGGCGGCGGCCAGGGTGGGGTCGATGACGCGTTCGCCGGTGAGCACCTTGCGTACGGCGGCGGCGAGTTGGGCGGCGGGGGCGTCCTTGACGAGGAAGGCGTCGGCGCCCGCCTCCATGGCGCTGCGGAGGTAGCCGGGGCGGCCGAAGGTGGTGAGGACGACGAGCTTCACGCCGGGGTGCGCCCGGTGCACCTGGGCGGCGGCCTCGATGCCGGTGCAGCCGGGCATCTCGATGTCGAGCAGGGCCACGTCCACGCCGTGCTCCCCCACCGCGGCCAGCACCTCGTCCCCGCGCGCGACCTGCGCGACGACCTCGATGTCGTCCTCCAGCCCGAGCAGCGCGGCGAGCGCCTCGCGGACCATCGACTGGTCCTCGGCGAGGAGAACCTTGATCGTGCTCGTCATGACCCGGATACTACGTCCGCCACGACGGCCGACGGGACGCGGGCGACCACCCGGAAGCCCTTGCCGGACCGGCCCGCCTCCAGGGTGCCGCCGGTGTCGTGGAGGCGTTCCGCGAGGCCGGTGAGCCCGTTGCCGGGCCCCTTCCCCGGGCCGCCCGAGCCGTTGTCCTCGACGGACAGCTCCAGCACCGGCCCGTCCAGGGTGTGCCGGTGCAGCAGCTCGACCGCGCACCGCTCGGCCCCGCTGTGCCGGACCACGTTGGTGACGGCCTCCCGCAGCGTCCACGCGAGCGCGGCCTCGGCCTCCTCGGGCAGACCCGCGAGCTCGGGCTCGCCGGGAATCTCGGCGATGATCCCGGCGGCCGTCAACGCGACCTGGGCGCCCGCCAGTTCGGAGACCAGCCGGGGCCGCCGGTACCCGGTGACCGCCTCCCGTACATCGACCAGCGCCTGTCGGCTGACCCGCTCGATGTCCGCGACCTGCTGGGCGGCCTGCTCCGGCCGGTCCGGCAGCATCCGGCCCGCCAGCTCGCTCTTGAGCGTGATCAGGGACAGGGAGTGGCCCAGCAGGTCGTGCAGGTCACGGGCGAGCCGCAGCCGCTCCTCGTTGGCGGCGAGCTGCGCCACGGTGGCCCGCGCCTTGCGCAGCTCGATGGTGGTGCGGATGAGCTGCCGTACGCCCGTCATGGCGAAGCCGATCAGCACCACCAGCAGGATCAGGTTCCGTGCCTCCTCCTCGCCGGAGTGCAGCCCGACCAGGTACATCACGGCGGCCGAGGCCGGGATCGCCCAGTAGGTGGCCTTCGCGGGGAGGGTCGCCCCGCAGGCCACCGAGACGTAGACGAAGAGGCCGAGCCAGGCGCTGCCGAGGGTGTAGGCGAGGAGCGGCGCGAGGATGCCGAGGACCAGCAGGAGCAGGACGGCGGCCGGGCCGGAGAAGGGCCGGCCCATGTTGCGGAAGACCAGCCCCAGGTAGGCCGCGACGAACGCGGTGAGCCCGACCGCTCCGGCCCAGGTGGCCGCCGTGCCGTGGCCGCCGCTCACCAGGTCGTGGACGGGTGAGCTGAGGAAGACCAGCCAGACGCCGATCCACAGCAGCTTCACCCACAGCTCGCGGCGGTTCCGCGGCGGACGCCCCATGGGGCTGTCCGCGGCGGTTCCGGCGCACGGGTCCTCGGTCATCGCGTTCACGCCTTCAGCGTGTCCTTCCGGTACAGCCAGGCCGCGCCGCCCGCGAAGAGGACGAAGTACACGGCGAGGACGGCGACGTCCCGCGCCTGCGGGGCCTGGCTCTGCTCGACCGCGCGTCCCAGGGCAGCGTACGCGTACGTCGGCAGCCACTCGGCGATGTCCTGGAGCCACTTCGGGAACCCGGCCGAGGGCATCCACAGGCCGCCGAGGAGGGACAGCGCGAAGTAGACGATCATGGTGATGGGGCGTACCGCGTCGCCGGAGGCGAGGTAGCCGATGGCGACGCCGAGCGCGGCGAACACGAGGCTGCCCGCCCAGATGACGCCGGTGAGGGCGAGCCATTGCCAGGCGTCGAGCCGTACGTCCTTCACCACGGCGGCGACGATGAACACCATGACGATGGACGGCAGGCTCACCACGGCCGCGCTCGCGGTCTTGGCGAGGACGTACCCGTGGCCGGGCAGCGGGGTCAGCCGGAGCTGGCGCACCCAGCCGCTCTCCCGCTCCTTGGCGATGCGCTCGCTGTTGCCCATCAGCACGGCGGTCAGCGCGCCGAAGGAGGCCATGGAGACCATCAGGTAGGTGGCGACGGTCAGCCCGGTGCCGTCGACCTTCTCGTCGGTGCCCGAACTGCCCGCGAAGATCAGGAAGATGATCGAGGGATAGAGCACGGAGAAGAACAGGAACTTGCGGTTGCGCAGGGCGCGGGCGAGTTCCAGCTTGATCAGGGCCCGTGAGGCGAGGATGCCGGTCATGCGCGCTTGGCCTCCTCGGCCTCGGTGATGGCGACGAAAGCCTGCTCCAGGCCGAGCCCGGCGACTTCCAGGTTGCGGGGGTAGAGGCCGAGCCCGTACACGGCGTGCACGGTGGCGTCGGCGTCGGACGACTGGATGCGGACGGTCTGCCCGGAGACGTCCAGCGAGGTCAGCGCGGGCAGTCCGGCGAGCGCGGTCTCGTCGATGGCGCCGGTCAGGTCGAAGGAGACCCGGCGGGCACCCGCGCGGGCCTTGATCTCGGCGGCGGTGCCGTCTGCCAGCAGGCGGCCCCGGTGCAGGACGAGCACGCGGTCGGCGATGGCGTCGGCCTCTTCGAGGTAGTGCGTGGCGAAGAGGACGGTACGGCCCTGGTCGGCCTGCTCGCGCATGGTGGACCAGAACGCGTGCCGGGCGGAGACGTCCATGCCGGTGGTCGGCTCGTCCAGCACGATCAGGTCGCTGTCCCCGGCGGTCGCCAGGGCGAAGCGGACCCGCTGGGCCTGGCCGCCGGAGAGCTTGTTGACCTTGCGGTCGGCGATCTGCGTGATGCCCGCGCGGGCCAGCACCTCGGAGGCGGGGTACGAGCGGGGGTGCAACGAGCAGGCGAGGCCGACCAGTTCGGCGACCGTCACGTCCTCCATCAGCCCGCCGCTCTGCAGCATCGCGCCGACCCGCCCGGCGACGATGGCCTCGCGCGGGCTGGTCCCGAACACGGTGACCCGACCGGCGTCGGGCTGCTTCAGCCCGAGCAGCAGGTCGAGCGTGGTGGACTTGCCCGCGCCGTTCGGCCCGAGCAGGGCGACGGTCTCGCCGGGCCGCAGGGTGAGCGAGAGCCCGTCGACCGCGCGGACGCTGCCGTAGGTCTTGCTCACCTGGTCGAACCCGGCCACCACCGGCGCGGCGGTCGCGGGCGGTGCCGCTGTCGTTGTCATGCCGTCCATGCTGGCGGGCAGGGGGGTGGCGGCGGCAGTGCCGTCGGTCCTGAACGCCGGATGACAGATGTCATACGACGGCGATGTCATACGACGGCGAGGGCACCCGGAGCGTCTCCGGATGCCCTCGCCGTCACGTGCGTGGCTAGTTCGGCTTGGTGTCGATGGTGCCGACGCGCTCCGCCGCGGTCTTGCCGACCAGGGCCTTGCGCAGGGCCGCCACGACGTCCTGCGGGAGGATGTCGCGCTTGCCGGTCGCGCTCTCCACCTTCACACCGTCGAAGGTGGTGCCGTACGCCGCCTGGAGCGCCTGGAGGTTGTAGGTGTCGGTGAGCTTGCCGCCCACCGCCTTGAACCCGAGGATCTTCGGCAGCGACTTGGGCCCGAACTTGATGCTGTGCGCCGCGTCGACCTGGACGGTGACGATGTCCGACATCGCGGGCTCCGCGAACGCCTTCATCTCCCGGTCGACCTCGGCGTTCGGCACCGTCGGCTGCCGGGTGGCCGTGGGCACGGTGACCGGGGTCGCGGTGCCCGTCTCCACCAGGGTGCGGTACGCCTGCTCGACGGCCTTGGTGGAGCCGGCCGCGTCGATGGCCTTGCCGGGCTTGCCGTAGACCGCGACGACCTTGCCCGACTGGAAGGTGATGCCGCCCTCGACGACCGAGCCGGAACCGCCGCCCGCCTGCTGCAGCGCGACCTGGAGCTTCTCCTCGTCCACCGGGGTGACCGGCTGGACGACCCGCTTCTGCCCGAAGAGGGAGCCGATCACGGAGAGCGGGTTGTAGTCGCTCTTGGCGGCTTCGGCGACCGTGGCCTGGTAGTCGAACTGCAGGCCCGCCTTGTCCGGGGTGAGCGCCACGTCGCCGCCGCCCACGGAGAGCTGGAGCGGCTTGTTGACCCGGCCCCGGAAGGTGTCGTCGAGCTTCTTGACCGCGTCGTCACGGGTGCCGCCACCGATGTCCAGACCGAGCACGGTGGTGCCCTTGGGCACGTCGGTGCGGTTCATCAGCAGTCCGGCGCCGTAGGCACCGCCGACCACGACGACCACACCGGCGACCAGCAGCATCAGCTTGCTGCGGCCCTTCTTCTTGGGCCGCGGCGCGGCCTTCGCCTGCGGGGCGGGCGGCTTGGGCGCCGTGTACGCGGGGCGGTCCCCGGCGGGACCGAACGGGTCGGCGGCCTCGTCGCCCGGGAAGACCGGGATGCCGCTGGTGAGGGTGTGTCCGGAGACGCCGCCGTGCGGCGCGCGGCCGGGCACGCCGGGGGCGGTGCCGAGCTGCTGCGGGGTGAGGATCGCGGTGTCGTCGCTGAGCGCGCCACCGGCCTGCGGGGCGCCCTGGGGGCCCTGGGCGCTCTTGGACGGACCGCCGCCGGGGGCGCGGAACGCGGGCGGCCCGTCGAAGGGCTCGCCGGGGCCCATGCCCCGCATGCCGGGGGCAGGAGGGGCACCTTGGGCGCCGGGCGCGCCGGGCGCGTTGCCGGGCACGGGGCGGGTGGGCAGCGGGCCGTCGCCGGTGACCGGGCCGCCGGTCGGGCCCGCGGGTCCCTTCGGGCCGGGGACGCCCTGGCCGCCGGGTCCGTTGAAGCCGTTCGGACCGCCGGGGCCGCCACGGCCGTTGGCGCCGGGGGCACCGGGACCACCGGCCGGGGCGCCGCCGTTGTCGGAGAAGAACGGCAGGTCGTCACGGGCGGGTTCGCCGGTTCGGGCGCCGCCGCGCGGGCCCGGGGCCAGTGCCTCGGTGACGTCGAAGGACCCCGTACCGCCGCCGTGGCCCGGCGCGACCGGGCCACCGGTGGCGCCGGACATGCCGGAGCCGTTGGTGCCGCCGGGGCGGGGGGCGCCCGGTGCGGGGGTGCCGGGGGGCCGCATGGCGGAGGGGCCGGGGCCCAGCGCGGGGGCACCGGATCGCGGGGCGCCCGTACCGGCGGCCGAACCGCCTGGCATTCCGGCGCCGTTGGTCCCACCGCCGCCCGAACCGCCCTTGGGGGCGCCGGACTTGCGGGGAGCGAACCACTCGCTGGCCTTCTCCTCGGCCTGCGGGGCGGCCTCGGCGGCCGGTTCGGGGGCGGGCGCGGGCACGGGGGCGGCCTCGGGCCGCGCCTCGGCGGCAGGTTCACCCCCGGCGTTCTCGCTCTCCCCGACCGTCTTGCGCACGACGACCGGCGGAATGGGCCGCGATCCGGGGATGTTGATCCGGATGCGCGTGGTCAGCGTGGTCTCGGTCTTGCGGTCCTCGGGACGCGCGTCCGGAGCTCCCGCGCCGGTTCCGTCACCGGAAGCCATGGGGGTCCCGTACGGCGGGGTGCCGGAGGGGTACGCGGCTCCACCGCGCCCGTCGGGCCCGGAGGACGGAGTGTCAGTTTCACGACTCAAGGCAAGTTCTCCCGGTTGGCTCCGCCGCCCGTCACGACCTCAGCGGGCATCTCGGCGGCGCGCACCACCATACTGGCCACCTCTGGCGCGAATCCCACGACCGCCGGGAAACCCGCACCGGACCCGCACGAGGGTCACGCGAAGTGGTACGTCAGTTGCCAAGTCGGTTGGTGTCCCGCTCGGGTTGCCGTCCGGGGGCCAAGGTGGCGCAGATCACAGCGAGCGCCATGCCGCCGAGCAGGAAGACGTACGAGCCGCCGCCCGCGCCGAACAGGAAGTCACCTTCCGGGCGGCTGGCGGTGAGCAGGATGACGGCGATGATCCAGCCGAGCACGGGCGCGACCGCACCGGACCGGCCGCGCAGCGCGTATCCCCCGCCGAGGAACACCCCGCCCGCGCCCGCGAGGGCGAGCAGCAGGCCGAGCGGGAACCAGGCGGCCTGCACCAGCGCCCCGGCGACGCCGACGACCGCGCCGAGCACGCACAGCCCGAGCAGTGCGGCCATCCGGCCGGCGGAGGGGCGCCGCAGCGGCTGGGCCAGCATGGAGCCGCTCATGACGCCACCTCCACTCCGGCGAAGAGGTCGCTCTCGCCGGGCTCGGCACGGCCTTGGACCAACTCGTAGTACTCGGTGCTGAACAGCGGCTGGGCGAGGTCGTTGGAGAGCGCGAAGTACTCGCCCGCGACGGTGATCTGGGTGGCGTGTGCGCGCATCGCGGCGGCCTTGGCGGCGGCGTACGCGCTGCCGTCGACGGCGGTGGTGATCCGCTCGTCCGGGACCACGCCGGGCAGGTCGGCGATGTCGGCGCCGCTGCCGAACGGCAGGCCGGGCAGGTCGTCGGCGAGCCGCGCGAAGGCGTCCTCGACGACCGAGCGGGGCATGCGGTTCCAGTAGACCTTGGCGACGCGGTGCCCGCGTCCGGCGGCCAGCTCGACGGCGCGCATGGCGACGCGATGGGCCTGGATGTGGTCGGGGTGGCCGTATCCGCCGTTGTCGTCGTACGCGACGAGCACCTGCGGCCGGACCTCAAGGATGACGTCCGCGAGGGCCCCGGCGGCCTCGTCGAGGTCGGCCTGCCAGAAGGCGGCGGGGTCGTCGTTGTCCGCGAGCCCCATCATCCCGGAGTCCTGATGTCCGAGCACCCGCACGTCGGTGACGCCCAGCTCCGCCAGGGCGGCGTCCAGCTCGCCCCGCCGGTACGCCCCGAGCGCGGCCCCCTCCAGATGCCGCAGCTCGGGCGGGATGACCTCCCCCAGCTGCCCGAGTGTGCAGGTCACAAGGGTCACGTGCGCCCCTTCGGCCACGTACTTGGCCATGGTCGCGCCGTTGTTGATCGACTCGTCGTCGGGATGCGCGTGCACGAGCAGCAGACGCCGGGGGGGCAGTTCGGTCATGGGGTCCAGCGTACGAGGCGGGGCGGGCGGGGGTGCTCCCGGCAGTCCCGTCAGGGACCGTGCAGCTCGGTCTCCCACGCCTCGAACGGAGGCTCCACCTGATAGCCGGGGTCGTGACACTTCCGGATCCACTGAGCGACGCGGTACTGGGCGTCGCCGTCGTTGAGCGTCTCCCCGTGCTCGTCGATCTCGAGCACGTTGGTGTAGATCGCGAAGATCATCTCCAGGTCCGAGCCGAACTGGAGGAGGTGGGCGCGGTAGTCGATGCCGTCCAGCAGGTCTTCGTCCAGCGTGCCGTTGCCCAGGTAGAACGCGAAGAACCGCAGAGCGGCCCGTAGGTCTGTCGAAAGGTGCGCCATACGATCATCTTCCACGATCCGGCTTCGTCTCAGACGAGCGGGTGCTCCCGGCAGTCCCGGCAGGGACCCGGGTCAGGGGCGCGGAAGACTCGTTCGCAGCCGTCGCAGGTCTGGAAGGGGTGGCGCACGGGAGGCGGGGTGGCGGCCGACCGGGCGAACGGGGGCGGGGGTGGCAGCTGCGTGGTCAGCCGGTGGGCGAGCAGGGCGGCGGGGCGGTGCAGCGGCTCCATCGGCAGTCCGTCGATCAGTGCTCGGCGTACGGCGGCCGGGGAGACGTCCCGCTCCAGCCAGGCGGCGACGCCGGGGGCGAGGTGTGCCGTGTCGGTGGTGGAGAGCAGCAGGCGGGTGTCGTGGCGGCGCAGGTCCGCGAGGACGTCGGTGGCGGCCTGGAGGAGGGCGGGGGCGGTAGCGGAGGGGGACGGCACGGCGGGGAGGGCCTTGGCGCGCGCGGCGGGGGGACGGCGCGGGCGCCGCTCGGTCCCCTCGCGGCGGTGGCCGGGCTGGTTGCAGGAGATCGTGCGGGTGACGATGCGGCCGCCGGGGACCCGTTCGCGTACGCGACGCAGGTAACCGTGTTTCTCCAGCTCACGCAGGGCGGCGGCGATACGGGTCGCGCCTTCCGGAAACCGTGCCGCGAGGCTCTTGATGTCGATACGGGCCCCCGGCGGCAGCGACTGGATGTGCGTGCCGAGCCCGATCGCCAGCAGGGAGAGGTCCGCGTGCTGGGCGAGGTGGTTGCCGATCACCGTGAAGCGGGCGGTGTGGCGGGAGTTGTCGTGGAGGAGACCACCCCGGTTCGGGTGGTCGTGTCCCGCAATACGGGACCGGGCACGCGAGGGCGCGCTAGGGTTCTGGGTATCCATCGGGAAGGTCTGGGTTCTTCCTTGGTGGTCAGGCCCTCGCACTGGGAAGCCACTCCCGGCGGGGGCCGACGTATGTCTGCGGTTGTCTTGCGCTGAGCGTAGAGCCGCCGAGGGTGTCAATTGCCAGCGGAAACAGCGATGTTCACCCACCCGAGTGAGAGTGCCGCCGTGGGCGGGAGGGGTGGGGCTTGGTGGGGTGCTTTCCCCCGGTGTTCTTGGTCCTATTGACCGCCCGTTCCACCGGAGCACGGTGCCCCGGGTTCCGGTGCGGCGAGGCCCAGTTCGGCCCACACGATCTTGCGCGGAAACCGGTCCTCCGCCACGCCCCACCGGTCGGCGAGCGCAGCCACGAGCAGCAGTCCCCGCCCCGTCTCGTCCTCTGCGTTCGGCTCCCGGCGCACCGGGCGCCGGTCACCGCGCGTGTCCGTCACCTCGATACGGAGGGTGCTGCGCACGGCGTGCAGGGTGAGCCGGAAACTCCGCCCCGGCAAACGGCCGTGGGTGGCGGCATTGGCCGCCAGCTCCGCGACGACCTGCGTAGCCGCCTCCCACGGCAACCCCCAGCTCCGCAGCTGCTCAGCGGCGAGCAGCCGGGCGAGCCGGGCGCCTCGCGGCGTCGAGGAGAACAGCACGCTGAAGTCGCTTGCTCGGGCATCTAGTTGGGCCGCGGCCCCGGTGTTTTCCTGATTCACATCACCCAGGGTGTCCGCGCTGTCGGCAGGGGCAAGAAGGAGTGCGGATGTCGGTGGATGGCGAGGCGGTACGGCCCGAGTTGGCCGCAGACGAACCGGGTTGGGAGGTCGACCCGGATGACGACTGGGGCGTGGCCGTGATCGCCACGGTTGGTCGCCAGTTGAAGCTACGACGCGAGGCCGCAGGGTTGCGTGCGGCGGAGTTCGGCGCGGCGATCGGCTACGGGGAAGACCTCGTCTACAAGATCGTGAGCGGGAAGCGGATTCCCCGCCCCGAGTATCTGGACAAGGCCGACGAGTTACTGGAGGCGCACGGCCTCATCTCGGCGATGAAGGAGGACGTACGACGGGTTCGCTACCCGAAGAAGGTGCGGGATCTGGCGAAGCTGGAGACACAGGCGGCCGAGATCGCGGTTTACGTCGGCCTCAGCATCTACGGCTTGTTGCAGACACCGGAGCACGCACGCGCCCTCTTCGAGGCACGGCAGCCGCCTTACTCGCAGGAGGAGATCGAACGCCTGGTGTCCGCTCGCATGGCCCGCAAAGCGGTGCTGGAGAAGTCTCCGGCGACAGCGTTCAGCTTCGTCCAGGAAGAGGCGACGCTGCGACGCCTGGTCGGGGGCACAATGGGACGACAGCTACAGCTCGAACACCTGCTGGAAATAGCGCAGTTGCGCAATGTCACCCTCCAGGTGATGCCGACGGAGACGGAGGCACACCCCGGAGTGGATGGGAAGATCGAGTTGCTGAAGTTCGCGGATGGATCAGCGCTGGGGCGCTCCGACGGGGCTCACAACGGGCGGCCGACTTCCGACCCGCGGGAACTGCGCATCCTCGAACTGAGGTATGGAACCATCCGGGCCCAGGCTCTCACGCCGAGGGAGTCGATCGCCTTCATCGAGCAAGTACTGGGAGAGACATGATCCGCACGACCGCAGTCGGGGACGACCCCAGGCTGCAGTGGTTCAAGAGCAGCTACAGCGATGGCACTGAGGGCGACTCCTGCGTCGAGATCGCCACCGCTCCCGGCACGATCCACGTCCGCGACTCGAAGCACACCGCAGGCCCCACCCTCGCCCTCACCCAGGACACCTGGACGGCCTTCGTCACCGGCGTCCGCGACTGACGTCTGACGGCCCCGGCACAGTCACGCCGGGGCCGCACGCATGCCCCCACGGCAGACATGGGCAGCCTTGCTGCATGAGCGAAAACCGCATCGAGTTGAAGTGGTTCAAGAGCAGCTACAGCGGGGGCAACGACGGCAACTCCTGCGTCGAAGTCGCACGAGCACCCCGCGCGATCCACGTCCGCGACTCCAAGCAGACGACCGGCCCGCAGCTCGCCCTCACCCCCGCCTCCTGGGCAGCCTTCATCACCGACCAAGTCTCGGAACCGGCTTGGTTCAAAAGCACCTACAGCAGCGGCACGGATGGCAACTCCTGCGTAGAGGTCGCCGTAACGCCCCGAGCCATCCGCCTCCGCGACTCCAAACAAGCCGCAGGCCCACAGCTCGCTCTCGCCCACGCCCCTTGGGCAACCTTCGTGCAGCAAGCGGCCGGGCTCGACTGGTTCAAGAGCAGCCACAGCGGCGGAACCGACGGCAACTCCTGCGTCGAAGTCGCCCTGGCACCCCGTACGATCCACATCCGCGACTCCAAACAGGCAGCCAGCGGCCCCCGGCTCGCCTTCGCGCCCGGCTCCTGGGCGGCCTTCATCACGGTGGCGCGGGAGGAACTGTGAGCCCAGACCCCGAGCTGGACTGGTTCAAGAGCAGCCACAGCGACGGCCCGGACGGCAACTCCTGCGTCGAAGTCGCGCGAGCGCCCCGCGCAATCCGCGTCCGCGACTCCAAACACACCCCCGGTCCCGAACTCGCCCTCACCCGCGACACCTGGACGGCCTTTCTCGGAGGTGTGCGGGGCTGACCTCAGCCGACCATGGCGTCGGTGGCAGGCTGGGAGCATGATGTCTCCCTCTGAGCGGGACCTGAGCGCGGTCGTTCGGGATGCCGACTCCCCGGACTGGTCCGTGCGCGCGGCGGCAGGTCGGCGGCTCGCGGCGTCGGACGGGATCGGCGAAGTGGCGGACGTCATCGACCGTCTTCTCCTGGACGTCCAGGATTCCGGGGTCACCCAGGAGACCGCCGAGGCCCTGCTCGCGCGCAAGGACACCGCCGGGCTTCGCTGCGTACTGTCGGCCCGCGGCCGGGCTGTGGAGTCCTGGACCGCGGACCAGCTCCAGGACGCTCTGGACTGCGACCCCGAGTGGATGACGACCGACGGGGCGGACCGGCTGATCCGGCGACTTCACCAGCTGGCCGAGGACGACGACCCCGTCGTCCGGGACGAGGCCCGAGAGGCCCTCTCGCGTCTGCGGCCACGCGAGGAGTGGGCACGCGGTCCCGAGTGACCATCAGCCACCACAGCATGCGCCCCGCCCAGCCGACTGTGCCCCCCCTTCTCCTCGCGGGGCCGTTTCCTTGACACCTCGGTGGCTTTTTGGCCTCCAGGGCCCTGGGTCATAGTCGGCGCCATGAACCATGACGTGGACGTAGTGGTGGCCGGAGGCGGCCCGGTCGGGCTGATGCTGGCGTGCGAACTCCGGCTCGGAGGCGCGCGCGTGGCCGTGCTGGAGCGCCTCACCGAACTCAACCCGACGATCAAGGGCGGAGCGATCACCACGCCCAGCGCCGAGGCGCTCTACCGCAGGGGCATGCTGCCCGCACTGGCCGAGGTGCAGCGGCGGACGCTGGACCGCTTCCAGGCGTTCCTGCGCGAGCGGGACGGCGGGACCGAGGGCCAAGGACTGGGGATCGTCGGGCACTTCGCCGGAATCATGCTGCGCGCCGACCTGGTCGACCGTACGGAACCGGGCCTCGCCGACACCGGACCCGCCGCCGACATCGCCTT
The DNA here is from genome assembly GCF_044747085.1 of Streptomyces sp. NPDC090119. Lineage (NCBI taxonomy): Bacteria > Bacillati > Actinomycetota > Actinomycetes > Kitasatosporales > Streptomycetaceae > Streptomyces > Streptomyces sp. NPDC090119. The sequence goes on from NZ_JBIVDK010000003.1 coordinate 508,499, forward strand.
CGTGGCGCAGCAGGACATCGAGCGGCTGCTCGCGGAGAGGGCGGACGAACTCGGCGTCGACGTGCGCCGAGGCGTGGAGCTGACCGGCTTCGACGCGGACGACGAGGGCGTCACCGTGCGGACCAGCCACGGAGCCGTACGCGCCCGCTGGCTCGTGGGCTGCGACGGCGGCCGCAGCGCGGTCAGAAAGCTCGCCGGTTTCGACTTTCCCGGTACGGACCCGGAGATCACCTGCCACCAGGCGGTCGTGGAGCTGACCGGCGCCGAGGACCTGACGGTCGGCTGGACCGCCACGGACACCGGGGTGTACGCCTACGGGCCGATGCCGGGCCGGGTCGTCACCGTGGAGTTCGACGGCCCGCCGACCGACCGGGACGCGCCGGTGACCGCCGAGGACCTCCAGGCCCGGCTGCGTCGCGTGTCCGGGGTGGACGTCACGGTCACCGGGGTGCGGACCGCGACCCGCTTCACCGACCACGCCCGCCAGGTCACCGAGTACCGCAGGGGCCGGGTCCTGCTGGCGGGCGACGCGGCGCACGTGCACTCCGCGTTCGGCAGCCAGGGTCTGAGCCTGGGCATCGGGGACGCGATGAACCTCGGCTGGAAGCTCGCCGCGGTGATCGGCGGCCGGGCGCCGGACGGGCTGCTGGACACGTACACCGCCGAGCGGCATCCGGTCGGCGCGTGGGTCCTGGACTGGACCCGGTCCCAGGTCGCGGCCATGCGCCCGGACCCGCGGTCCCGGGCCCTGCGCGAGATCGTCAGCGGCCTGGCGGGGACGGTCGCGGGCACCACGTACCTCACCGCGCGGCTCAATGGCGCCGGGGTGCGGTACGAGCTGCCGGGCGGGCACCCGCTGACCGGCCGCAGCACCCCGGACCTCGAACTCGCCGACGGCGGCCGCCTCGCGGACCACCTCCACGGCGGCCGGGCGCTCCTGCTCGACCTCGCCGACGACCCGGAGCTCCGGGCCCTCGCCGCGGGGTACGCCGACCGCGTCGACATCCTGACGGCCGACTGCCCGGACCGCCAGGACCTGGCGGCGGTCCTCGTGCGTCCGGACGGCTTCACGGCCTGGGCGGCCGATGTGGGGGCCCAGGTGCCGACGGCCGGGCTGGCGGAGGCGCTGGAGGCGTGGTTCGGGGCGCCGGAGGCTGCGGTGGCTTGACGTCACCCCCCGCACCGGTACAGTGCAAAGAGCGGCATGCCCGCGCCCCATGTCCGGCGCCGGTGTCGCGTTTCTCTCTCAGCCCTCGTGCCGATGGTCTTCGACCGGGCCGGGCTTCTTCCCAGAAACACCACGTGGACCAGGGCTTTCATCGCCCCGCCCATGGTGTCGTCCCCGTCGCCCGGAGGCAGGCGTGTCCGCCCCTCCGTGATCTGCGGCCCTTCCTCTTGCCTGCCGTTTCCGTCCGGAAAGGACACCCCCACCATGACCACCACCCTCGAACCCCCCACCAGAACCCAGGACACCACCCGCACCCTCACCGGCGTCCTCCACATCGACGCGCACGGGAAGGGCCACCTGCGGACCCCCGCGAGCCTCCTGCCCTCCCCCACCGACCCCCACGTCTCCCCGGCCCTGATCCGCCGTCACGGCCTGCGGAAGGGCGACCTCGTCGAAGTTGAAGTCGAAGGCAGCGGCGGACCTCAGCGGGCCCTCACCGAGGTCACCGGAATCAACGGCCGCGCCCCCGGAGGGCAGCGCAGGCACTTCCGCGACCTGACCCCGCTGCACCCCCACGAACGGCTCCGCCTGGAGCACCCCGGCTCCGGCCTGGCCGGACGTCTCACCGATCTGCTCGCCCCGGTCGGCAAGGGGCAGCGCGGGCTGATCGTCGCCCCGCCGAAGAGCGGCAAGACCGTCTTGCTCCAGCAGCTCGCCGCGGCCGTCGCGGGCAACCACCCCGAGTGCCGTCTGATGGTGCTGCTGCTGGACGAACGTCCGGAGGAGGTCACCGACATGCGCAGATCCGTGCGCGGCGAGGTGTACGCCTCCACCTTCGACCGCCCCGCCAAGGACCACATCGCGCTCGCCGACCTCGTCGTGGAGCGGGCCAAGCGGCGCGTCGAGGCCGGGGAGGACGTCGTCATCCTGCTGGACTCGCTGACCCGGCTCTGCCGCGCGCACAACAACGCCTCGGCGGCGGGCGGCCGTACGCTCAGCGGAGGCGTCGACGCGGCCGCGCTGCTCGGCCCCAAGCGGTTCTTCGGCGCCGCGCGGCAGGCGGAGGAGGGCGGTTCACTGACCATCCTCGCCAGCGCCCTGGTGGACACCGGCTCCCGCGCCGACGGCTACTTCTTCGAGGAGCTGAAGAGCACCGGCAACATGGAACTCCGGCTGGACAAGGAGCTGGCGGCACGCCGTGTCTTCCCGCCCGTGGACATCGACCGCACCGGCACCCGCCGCGAGGAACTTCTCTTCACACGCGAAGAGTTGTCGGTCACCCGGGGCCTGCGTCGCGCCCTGCGCTCACACGGGGACGCCTCCCTGGAAACCCTGTTGCAGCGAATGCGGGAAACCCCGGACAACGCCACGTTCCTGCGCCGCGTCCAGCCCACACTGCCGGCGAACTGAGCACCGGGCACGGCAGGAGGGGCGACAACAGAACGCCGTCACCCCGCCCCGCGTCAGAACTTGATGCTTCCGATCATGCTGGCGACGTTCGTGGTCAGCTCGCTGATCGTGGGTGCGATGGTCGAGGAGGCGAGATAGAAGCCGAGGAGCATGCAGATGGCGGCGTGCCCCCCTTTCAGTCCCGACTTCTTGATCAGCAGGAAGACGATGATCGCCAGCAGCACCACCGCCGAAATCGAGAGTGCCACGGCGGCTCACCTCCAATGAATCCCAGGGACACGGGGGGTTCGGACTATGGGGGTTGTGACTCGGTCCAGCCCCGGCGGACCAGGCCGGAGGCCAAGTCCACGCGGACGCCGCCAGGTTCATACCCACGCAGCGACAGTGATCATAACTATGTGTGCTCGCGCATCGCTCGGCGCACGGCCGCACAAGGGGGCGCATGGCCAATATGGTCGGGCCATGACGACCCAGACAGTCGACACCGACTCCTTCCCCCGCCGACACGCCCGGACCCAGCGCTTCTCGCTCGGCGCGCCGCGCGCGTTCACCGTGGCTCCCGACGGCTCACGTGTCGCGTTCCTCCGCTCGGGTTCCGGCACCGACCGCGCCAACTCCCTGTGGGTCCTGGACACCACGGACGGCACCGAGCGCCCCGCCGCCGACCCCCGCGCCCTGCTCGCGGGCGCGGACGAGGAGCTGTCACCCGAGGAGCGGGCGCGCCGCGAACGCAGCCGGGAGGGCGGCGCGGGCATCGTCGACTACGCCACCGACGCGGCCCTGGAACTGGCCTCTTTCGCGCTGTCCGGGCGGCTTTTCACGGCCGAGCTGCGGGCCGGGACCGCGACCGAACTGACCGTGCCCGGACCGGTGATCGACCCCCGCCCCGCCCCGGACGGCACCCACATCGCGTACGTCGCCGGGGGCGAGCTGCGGGTCGTGGGCGCGGAGGGGGCCGGTGACCGGGCGCTGGCCACCCCCGAAAGCGAGGAAGTGACGTACGGCCTCGCGGAGTTCATCGCGGCCGAGGAGATGGACCGTACGCGGGGCTTCTGGTGGTCCCCGGAGTCGGACCGGCTGCTGGTGGCGCGGGTGGACGACACGCCGGTGCGGCGCTGGTGGATCGCGGACACGTCACACCCGGACCGTGAGCCACACCACGTGCGCTACCCGGCCGCGGGCACCGCCAACGCGGAGGTGACGCTGTTCGTCATCGGCCTGGACGGCACCCGCACCGAGGTCCGCTGGGACCGCGAGCGCCACCCCTATCTGGCGCGTGTGCACTGGTCACAGGCGGGTGCGCCGCTCCTCCAGGTGCAGTCGCGGGACCAGCGCGACCAGCTGATCCTGGCCGTCGACCCGGACACCGGCGCGACCCGGACGGTGCACGCCGACGAAGATCCAACATGGCTGGAACTTTTCCCTGGAGTGCCCGCCTGGACCCCCTCCGGACAGCTGGTCCGGATCGCGGACGAGGGCGGCGCGCGCGTCCTCACCGTGGGCGAACGCCCGCTGACCGGACCGCGGTTGCACATCCGCGCGGTGCTGGACGTGGCGGCGGACGACGTACTGGTCTCGGCCTCGGCCGGGGAGGCGGCCGAGGACCCGGAGACCGGCGAGATCCATGTGTACCGGGTCAGCGAGCGGGGCGTGGAACGCGTGTCCCAGGAGCCCGGCGTGCACTCGGCGGTGCGCTCGGGCGATGTCACCGTCCTGGTCTCCGCGACGCTGGACAGTCCCGGCGCCCGTGTCCAGGTGCTGCGTGACGGAAAATCGGCGCTCGGTGTCCGCTCGTACGCCGAACACCCCGGTATGTCCCCCCGCGTGACCCTGACCGAGGGGGGCGCACGCCGAATTCCGTGCGCCGTGCTTATGCCGTCGGACTACCCCGACGACACTCCCCTGCCCGTCCTGCTCGACCCCTACGGGGGCCCGCACGGCCAGCGGGTCGTCGCCGCCCACAACGCCCATCTGACCTCGCAGTGGTTCGCCGACCAGGGCTTCGCGGTGATCGTCGCGGACGGCCGGGGCACCCCCGGCCGCTCCCCCGAGTGGGAGAAGTCGATCCACCAGGACTTCACGCTTACCCTCGACGACCAGATCGACGCCCTGCACGACCTCGCCGAGCGCTACCCGCTCGACCTCTCCCGCGTGGCCATCAGGGGCTGGTCGTACGGCGGTTACCTCTCCGCGCTGGCCGTCCTGCGCCGCCCGGACGTCTTCCACGCGGGCGTCGTGGGCGCCCCGGTCACCGACTGGCGGCTGTACGACACGCACTACACCGAGCGCTACCTCGGCGACCCCGGGGCCGACCCGGAGAGCTACGCCCGCAACTCCCTGATCACCGACGAGGGCCTCTCCGACCCCGCCGAACCACACCGGCCCATGATGATCATCCATGGGTTGGCCGACGACAATGTGGTCGCCGCACACACCCTCCGGCTCTCCTCCGCCCTGCTGGCCGGCGGCCGCCCGCACGAGGTGCTCCCGCTGTCCGGCGTCACCCACATGACCCCGCAGGAACAGGTCGCGGAGAACCTGCTGCTGCTTCAGGTGGACTTCCTCAAGCGCACCCTGGGCGCGCCCGAACCGCGTTAACAGACAGGCAACTTGACGGACGTCACACCGATATGGGGACCCGCGAGGCTGATCCGCGTACGGCCGTGCGGGTGCCGTGAAACGGGCCGGGATACGCCATGTCATCCCGGCCCGTTGCCGTGCCCCTCCATCGCGCCCGGCACGACGTGCCGTTCCGCCGCGAACAGACACGCCGACGGATGCGCGACCGGACCGCCCACCGACCGGAACTCCTCCGGCACCGCCAGCTCCGGCACCTCGACAGCGCACCGCTCCTCCGCCTTCCAGCACCGGGTGCGGAACCGGCACCCGGAGGGGATCGCGGTCGGGGACGGCACGTCACCGCTCAGGATGATCCGCTCCCGGCGCGCCCGCGCCTCCGGATCGGGCACCGGCACCGCCGACAGCAGCGCCTGGGTGTACGGGTGCGTGGGGTGCTCGTAGATCTCCGCGTCCGTGCCGGTCTCCACGATCCGGCCGAGGTACATCACCGCGACCCGGTCCGAGATGTGCCGGACGATCGACAGGTCGTGCGCGATGAACACGTAGGACAGCCCGAACTCCGCCTGGAGCCGATCCAGCAGGTTGATCACCTGCGCCTGCACCGACACGTCCAGCGCGGACACCGGCTCGTCCGCGACGATCACCTCCGGGCGCAGCGCCAGTGCCCGCGCGATGCCGATCCGCTGCCGCTGGCCGCCGGAGAACTGGTGCGGATAGCGGCCCAGGAACTCCGGGTCGAGCCCCACCACCTCCAGCAACTCCTGGACCTTGCGACGCCGTTCGCCCTTGGGAGCCACCTCGGGGTGGATCTCGTACGGCTCCCCGACGATGTCCCCGACCGTCATCCGGGGGTTGAGCGAGGTGTACGGGTCCTGGAACACCATCTGGATGTTCCGCCGCACCTCCTTCAGGCGGCGCCCGGACGCGCCGGTGATGTCCTCGCCCCGGAAGCGGATCTCGCCCTCGGTGGGCCGTTCCAGATGGCAGAGCAGCTTGGCCACGGTGGACTTGCCGCACCCCGACTCGCCCACGATGCCGAGGGTCTCGCCCCGGCCCAGGCTGAAGTCCACGCCGTCGACGGCCTTCACGGCACCGATCTGCCTGCGCAGCACGATGCCCCGGGTCAGCGGGTAGTGCTTGACCAGCCCGCGCGCCTGAAGAATCGGGTCAGCCATCGAGGCACTCCCTCCAGAAGTGGCAGGCGCTCGCCCTGTCCGGCCCCGCCTGGTACGGCGGGGGCTCGTCCGTGCGGCAGACGTCCCGTGCCAGCGCGCAGCGCGGATGGAAGGCGCAGCCGGACGGGATGTGGCTCAGGCTGGGCGGCAGACCGCGGATGGCGTACAGCTCCTGCCCCTTGTGGTCGAGGCGGGGGATGGAGTCGAGCAGGCCGCGGGTGTAGGGGTGGGCCGGTGCCTTGTAGATGTCGTGCACGGGCGCCGACTCCACGATCCGGCCCGCGTACATCACCGCGATCCGGTCGGCCACGTCCGCGACCACGCCGAGGTCGTGGGTGATGAGGACCAGCCCCATGTCGTACTCCCGGCGCAGCTCCGCGAGCAGGTCCATCACCTGGGCCTGGACGGTGACGTCGAGGGCGGTGGTGGGTTCGTCGGCGATGACGAGGGCGGGTTCCAGCGCGATCGCCATCGCGATCATGATCCGCTGGCGCATGCCGCCGGAGAACTGGTGCGGATAGTCCCGCACCCGCTGGGCGGCGCCGGGGATGCGTACCCGGTCCATCAGCTCGACGGCCCGTTTCCGGGCGTCCTTGCGGGACATCCCGCGGTGCACGGTGAACATCTCCCCGAGTTGGTCGCCCACGCTGAGCACGGGGTTGAGGGCGGACAGCGCGTCCTGGAAGATCATCGCCATTCCGGCGCCCCGGATCTTCCGCCGCTCCTCCTCCTTCATGGTCAGCAGGTCGCGGCCCTGGAAGAGGATCTGGCCGCCGGTGATCCGGCCGGGCGGTGTGTCGAGGATGCCCATCACGGCCTGCGCGGTCACCGACTTGCCGGACCCGGACTCCCCGAGCACGGCGAGCGTCTCGCCCGCGCCGACCTCGTACGACACCCCGTTGACGGCCTTGGCGACACCGTCGCGGGTGCGGAACTCCACGTGCAGGTCGCGTACTTCGAGCAGCACGGTCACCGTCACCTCAGCTTCGGGTCGAGGGCGTCGCGTACCGCGTCGCCGAGCATGATGAAGGCCAGGACGGTGACCGCCAGCGCCCCGGAGGGCCAGAGCAGGGCGTGCGGGGCGTTGCGGATGTAGGGGGAGGCGGCGGAGATGTCGATGCCCCAGGAGACGCTGGGCGGCTTCAGACCGACGCCCAGGTACGACAGGGTGGCCTCCAGCGAGATGTAGGTGCCGAGCGCGATGGTGGCCACGACGATGACCGGGGCGACCGCGTTGGGCGCGATGTGCCGCAGCAGCAGCCGGGCCGGTGAGGCGCCGAGCGCGCGGGCGGCCTGCACGTAGTCGTTCTGCCGGGCGGTGATGACGGAGCCGCGGGCGATCCGGGAGATCTGCGGCCAGCCGAGCAGCACCATGAACCCGACGACGGGCCAGACGGTGTTGCTGGTGACCACCGACAGCAGCACCAGGCCGCCGAGGACGACCGGGATGGCGAAGAAGACGTCGGTGATCCGGGACAGCACCGCGTCCCAGCCCCCGCCGAAGAACCCGGCGAGGCCGCCGAGCACCGACCCGAGCAGCGCGACCCCGAGCGTGGCGCACACGCCCACCGTGACCGAGGTGCGCGCGCCGTACACCGTGCGGGTGTAGACGTCGCAGCCCTGGCCGTCGAAGCCGAAGGGGTGGCCGGGCGCGGAGCCGTCCTGGGCCTTGGCGAGGTCGCAGTCGAGGGGGTTGCCCGAGGTGATGGCCGAGGGCCAGATGGAGATGACGACCAGGAAGAGGATCACCAGCGCGGAGAGCAGGAAGACCGGGTTGCGGCGCAGGTCCCGCCAGGCGTCGGACCAGAGCGAGCGCGGCTTGCTGTCGGGCCCGCCGCCCGCCGGGCCGCCGGGCACCCGTTCCAGCGTGGCGGCCTCGCCGGTCGCGAGGTCCATCGCGCCGCCCATGCCGGTCCCGGCGATGGCTCCGCGCGGCTCGTACGACGACGGCTCAGGCATAGCGAATCCTCGGGTCGAGTACCGCGTACAGCAGGTCGACCAGCAGGTTGGCGACCAGGAAGACCAGGACCAGCACGGTGACGAAGCCGACCACCGTCTGCGTGTTCTGCCGCAGGATGCCCTGGTAGAGCTGGAAGCCGACGCCGTGGATGTTGAAGATCCGTTCGGTGACGATCGCGCCGCCCATCAGCGCCCCGATGTCGGTGCCGATGAAGGTGACCACGGGGATCAGCGAGGTCCGCAGCAGGTGCCGTACCACGACCCGGCGCCGGGGCAGCCCCTTGGCGACGGCGGTACGGACGTAGTCGGAGCGCCGGTTCTCCGCGATCGAGGTACGGGTCAGCCGGGTGACGTAGGCCAGCGAGACCGACGCCAGCACCAGCCCCGGCACGATCAGCTCGCCGAACGGCGCCTCCGGCGAGACCGAGGGCTTGATCCACCCCCACTCCACGCCGAGCAGCAGTTGGAGCACCAGGCCGGTGACGAAGGTCGGCACGGAGATCACCACGAGGGTCAGCAGCAGCACCCCGGTGTCGATCGGCTTGCCCCGGCTCAGTCCGGTGAGCACCCCGAGGCTGATGCCGACGACGAGCTCGAAGAGGACGGCCACGATGGTCAGCCGGACGGTGACGGGAAAGGCGGCCGCCATCAGCTCGGTGACGGGCTGTCCGTTGAACGCGGTGCCGAAGTCCCCGGTGAAGACGTTCCCCATGTAGGTCGCGTACTGCTGCCAGAGCGGCCGGTCGAGGCCGAACTCGCGTCGGAGCTGGGCGGCGGTGGCCGCGTCGCACTGCCGCTCCCCGCACAGGCCCGCGACGGGGTCGCCCATCACATTGACCATCAGGAAGATCAGCAGGGTGGCCCCGATGAACACCGGGACCATCTGGAGCAGTCGCCGGACGACGTAGCGTCCCATGGCGGGTCAGCTGACCTTGATCTCGTTGTACACCGGCACGCTGAACGGGTTGAGCTGGACGCCGGTGAGCCGCTGGCTGTAGCCCGCGTTGCCGTTCTGGTACCAGAGCGGGATGGCGGCCATGTTGTCCCGGACGACCTCCTCGGCCTGCTGGAAGGTGGAGATGGCCTGGGCCGGGTCGGTCTCGGCGTTGGCGCGGTCCACCAGCTCGTCGAACTCCGAGTTGGACCACTGGCCGTCGTTGGAGGAGGCGCCGGTGAAGTACAGCGGCTGCAGGAAGTTCTGGATGAGCGGGTAGTCCATCTGCCAGCCCGCGCGGAAGGGGCCGCTCATCTTGTGCTGGCCGAGCTGGTTGCGGAAGTCGGCGAAGGTGCCGACCGGGTTGCCGACGCAGGCGTCGTCCTTGCCGAGGGCGTGGTTGATGGAGTTGCAGACCGCGTCGACCCACTCCCGGTGCGAGCCGGTGTCCGCGTTGTAGGTGAGCTTCAGGGTGCCGCCGGGGATGCCGCCGCCCTGCCGGACCAGCCGCTTGGCGGCCGCCGGGTCGTACTCGCAGGCGTGTCCGCACAGGCCCGCCTTGAAGCCGCCGTCGGTGCCGAGGACGGGTGAGGTCCAGTCGGTGGCGGGGGTGCGGGTGCGCTGGAAGATGGTCCGGGTGATCTGGTCCCGGTTGATGGCCATGGAGAGCCCGGTGCGGACCTTCTCCATGCCGGGCCGGTTCCAGCGCTCGTCGTAGTACGGGAAGGCGAGGGTCTGGATGATGCCGGCCGGGGTGTTGATGTACCGGTCGCCGAGGTCGGTCTTCACGTTCTTCAGCTGGGCGGCCGGGATGTCGTCGGCGAGGTCGAGGTTTCCGGACATCAGGTCGGTGTAGGCGGTGTTGGTGTCGGTGTAGACCTTGAGGATCACCCCGTCGTTGACCGCCTTGTCGCCGCCGGGGTAGCCGTCCCACTTCCGCAGGGTCATCTGGGAGCCCTTGGTGTAGGACTCGATGGCGTACGGGCCGTTGCCGACCGGGGTCTTCAGCCAGGCCGCGTGGTCGGTGAAGAAGGCGCGGGGCAGCGGGGCGAAGGCGGCGTAGCCGAGGGTGTCGGGGAAGCCGGAGAACTTCTGGTTCAGGGTGACGGTGAAGGTGCGGTCGTCGACGACCTTGAGCCCGGAGAGGGTGTCGGCGTGCTGGCTCCCCATCTCGGGGTGGACCTGGTCGTAGCCGTCGATGTAGCCGAAGAAGTAGGCGTTCTTCTGCTTGTTCTTCAGGCTCGCGCCGTAGTTCCAGGCGTCGGTGAAGGAGCGGGCGGTGACCTTCTCGCCGTTGGAGAAGGTCCAGCCGTCCTTGAGCTTCACGGTGTAGTGCCGGGAGTCGGTGGTCTCGATCGACCGGGCCAGCATGTTCTGCGCCTCGCCGGTCTTCGGGTCGTACCGCTTCAGGCCCCGGAAGACCATGTCGAGCACCTTGCCGCCCTGCACCTCGTTGGTGTTGGACGGCTCCAGCGGGTTCTGCGGGTCGCCCCAGGAGGAGGTGAGCATCCCGCCGTCCGCGGCGCCGCTCGCTCCCCCGCCGCAGCCGGTCGCGGCGAGCGCCAGCGCGGCGGCGCCGACGAACCATCGGGCGTGCGTGAATCCGCGCATGGCCACCTCCGCAGTCCATCTCCGGCACGCTGTTCCTGGTGCCAACTATCGGCATGAACGACACGGGGCGCATGCGCACTGACCCGTCTGCGGCGCTCCTTACCCCTTTCAGTGCATTCGGGAGCGGCGCAAAGCGAAATCAGTCGATCCACATATCCGCGGCAAGCTCAAGAAGTACTCAAATGCGTTGGCTGGTGCGCGAGTTGCGTGAAGTATCTGACGCGTCCCGAACAAACGGGCGGATGACCACCGCCCCATGTCCTCACGGGGAAGGCAATTCATGAGACGTGCCCTGAGCACAGTCCTGTCCACCGCGCTCCTCAGCGGTGGCGCGGTAGCGATCTCCGCAGCACCCGCTTCCGCGGGAATCGTCTGCGACAGCTCGCCGATCTACAGCGTCGGCGACAAGCGGACGGTCTGGAAGGCGACCAACGTCCACAGTGACTGGGCGAAGCCCGGCGTGACCATCAGCTACGCGAAGAACAAGACCGGCTCCTGGACCGCCACCGGTACCGCGCAGTTCGGCACCGAGGCAGGCGTCGTCTTCGCCAAGGTCTCCACCTCCTTCAGCGTCTCGGTGGGCAAGACCTGGTCGAAGTCCGACACGTGGACCTACTCGGCCACGGTCAAGAACCAGCGCGGCAAGTCCAAGGGCCGCCTGATGATGTACCACGAGGCCAAGGGCTTCAGCGTCACCAAGTACCGGCTGGTGCCCAACGGGCGGCAGCAGTGTGTCAAGCAGAAGGTCTGGAAGAAGACCGGCGCTGTGGCGCCGGTGAAGCGCAACAACAACCTCTGGGGCATCCAGTACGGATGATCCGGACCACGCTGTACCCCCACCGGCTTGCGGCCGGTGGGGGCACAGCCCTTCGCGCACCCTCTCACCAGGCGATCCGCGGCGCCCGCGACCTCCGTCAGGCCCTCACCAGGACCGCTTCACCGGACTAGACCAATGACCCGAACCGAGCCGACCATCACTCGCTTTCCCGCAGGCCACGGCGGCCCTTCAGGCCGTTGACGCGCGCAGATCAGCGCTGATAGACAAGCTCATCCATCTCTACCGCCGACCCGTCGGCCGATCCAGGTCACCAGTCCAACAGGCGCTGTTCGTACGAGTGATGACATGAGGTCATGAGCCATGAGCCCACACGATCAGCACGGGGTGGAGCAGGCGCCGCGCAGACGCCCCTGGTCCCCGGTCCACCGGCTCGTGGCCGCCGGGACCGCCGCCCTCGCCCTCACCGCCGGTCTCGCCACTCCGCTCGCTCCGGCACCGAGCCGGGCGGAGGCGGCCCCCGCCGACAAGGTCCTCACCGTCGCCGTCGCCCAGAGCGTCGACTCGCTCAGCCCGTTCCTGGCGTTCCGCCTGGTCAGCACCAGCCTGCTGCGGCTGACGTACGAGTACCTCACCGACTACGCCCCCGAGGACGCCCGCCCGGTCCCCGGCCTGGCGACGAGCTGGAAGCCCTCCGCGGACAAGCTCACCTGGACCTACACCATCCGCTCCGGAACCAAGTGGTCCGACGGGCAGCAGGTGACCGCCGAGGACGCGGCCTGGACCTTCGACAAGCTGATGACCGACGAGGCAGCCGCCACCGCGAACGGCAGCTTCGTCACCAACTTCCGCAAGGTCTCCGCACCGAGCCCCACCAAGCTGGTCATCGAACTGAAAAAGCCGCAAGCCACGATGGCGGCCCTCGACGTGCCCATCGTGCCCAAGCACGTGTGGGAGAAGGTCAAGGACTATTCCAAATTCAACAACAATGAGAAATTCCCTGTCGTCGGCAATGGCCCCTTCGTGCTCGCCGACTACAAAGCCGACAGTTATGTGCGGCTGAAGGCGAACAAGAACTTCTGGCGGGGCGCGCCGAAGTTCGACGAATTGGTATTCAAGTACTACAAGGATCAGGACGCGGCGGTGGCCGCCCTCCGCAAGGGCGAGGTCTCCTTCGTCGCCGGTTCGCCCTCCCTGACCCCCGCCCAGGCGGCCTCCCTCAAGGGCGACAAGAACATCCGCGTCAACGACGCTCCCGGCCGCCGCTTCTACGCCCTGGCCGTCAACCCCGGCGCCCGGTCGAAGGACGGCAAGAAGTTCGGCGACGGTGACCCCTCCCTGCTGGACCAGCGGGTTCGGCACGCCCTGTTCAGCGCCGTCGACCGCGAGACCATCGTCGACAAGGTCTTCCAGGGACACGCCGTCCAGGGCCAGGGCTACATCCCGCCGCGCTTCGCCGGCTACCACTGGAAGCCCGCCGCCGGCCAGGAACTCGCCTACGACCCCGCCGAGGCGGCCCGGCTCCTCGACCAGGCGGGCTACCGGACCAACGGCGACGGCAAGCGCCTCGGCAAGGACGGCAAGCCGCTCAGCTACCGCGTGCTGTGCCACGCCACCGACCCGAACGACAAGGCGGTCGGGCAGTACCTCAAGGAGTGGTGGGGCAAGCTCGGCATCGGCATGACGCTCGACTGCCTGGACAACGTCACCGACCCCTGGCTCGCCGGCAAGTACGACCTCGCCTTCGACGGCTGGTCCGTCAACCCGGACCCGGACTACGTCCTGTCCATCCACACCTGCGGAGCGCTGCCCGCCACCCCGAAGGACACGGGCGCCACCGACAACTTCATCTGCGACAAGACCTACGACGGCCTCTACGCCAAGCAGCTCGCCGAGTACGACACCGCGAAGCGGGCGACGCTCGTGAAACAGGCCGAGTCCCGGCTGTACGACCTGGGCTACATGAACGTCATGGCCTACCCGAACGCCGTCGAGGCCTACCGCACCGACCGGATCGAGTCGATCGAGACGATGCCCAAGGCCGCGGGCAACATCTACGGCCAGGACGGCTACTGGAGCTGGTGGTCCGCGGTCCCCGCGGAGTCCGGTTCCTCCGGCGGCTCCGGCTCGGTCGGCGTGGTCATCGGCATCGTCGGTGGCATCGTGGTGCTCGCCGTGGCCGCGTTCTTCCTCGCCCGGCGCCGCCGCACCACCGCCGACGACCGCGAGTAGCCCATGAACCGGACCATCCCACCCACCCGGCCACCGGTGGTGCGTCATGACCGCTGACACCGAGCCGACACCGGCCGACACCGCGGGCCCGGTCACCACCGGGCCCGCGGCCCCCGGGCCGCGCTCCCGCGCCGGGAGCGGCTACGTCCGGTACGGGGCCAGCAAGCTGGGCGGCGCGCTCGTCTCCCTGCTCGCCGTCCTCGTCACCGGGTTCTTCCTCTTCCGGCTGATCCCCGGTGACCCGGTACGGACCATGACCGGCGGCCGACAGGTCTCGGCGGAGCAACTGGCCGCCTATCGAAGGCAGTTCGGTCTCGATCTGCCGCTGTGGCAGCAGTTCACGGACTACTGCGGCAAGGCGCTCACCGGCGATCTGGGCACCTCGTACCAGTTCCGCACCCCGGTGATCGACAAGATCACCGAGGCCCTGCCGAACACCCTGCTGCTGACCGGCACGGCCTTCGTGCTCTACACCGCGCTCGGCATGTACCTGGGGACACGGTCGGCGTGGCGGCACGGCCGCCTCGGCGACCGGCTGAACACCGGCCTGGCCCTGACCCTGTACTCGCTCCCGTCCTTCTGGCTCGGCCTGCTGCTGATCATCGTGTTCTCCGTGGGCCTGGGGCCCGTACCCGGCCTGTTCCCGACCGGCGGCATGGAAGCAGGCGGCACGGAGGGCTTCGCCCATGTCCTCGACGTCGCGCACCACCTCGTCCTCCCGGTGATCACCCTGGTCGCCGTCGAGTACGGGCAGACCCTGCTGGTCACCCGATCCGCGCTGCTCGACGAGATGGGCAGCGACTATCTGACGACCGCACGCGCCAAGGGCCTGCGGGACGACCAGGTACGCCGCCGGCACGCCGTGCCCAACGCGCTGCTGCCGACCGTCACCCTGGTCTTCGTGAACCTCGGGCGGACCGTCGCCGGCGTGATCCTGGTCGAGACGGTGTTCTCCTGGCCGGGCCTCGGCGGCCTGTTCTACCAGGCCCTGAGCGTGCCCGACCTGCCGCTGGTGCAGGGCCTGTTCCTCTTCTTCGCCTCGGCGGTGATCGTCATGAACACGCTGGCCGATCTGGTCTACCCCCTCTTCGACCCCCGGGTGGGCCGATGACCTCCTCCACCACCGCACCCGGCCCCCAGGCACTCGCCCGGCAGCGCCGCCTCCGTTCCGCCGCGCGGTTCTGGCGGCAGTACCGCACCCATCGCGCCGGGCTCCTCGGACTCGCGGCGCTCGTCGTCTTCACTCTGCTCGCGCTGACCGCGCCGCTGACCGTCGGCTCGGACGTGTCCGGCGTCACCGACGCGCCGGGCGCGCCCCTGGAGGCGCCCAGCGGACAGTTCCCGCTGGGCACCGACCGGTTCGGCCGGGACCTCCTGGGCCTGGTGATCTGGGGCTCGCGGGTCTCGCTGCTCGTCGGACTGCTCGCGGCCGTGCTGTCGGTGGCGATCGGCGCGCTGGTCGGGATCACCGCAGGCCACTTCCGGGGTCCGTACGCGACCATGCTGATGCGGATCACCGACTGGTTCCTGGTGATGCCGACCCTGGTGCTCGCCATTGCGCTGGCCACCGTCATGTCCCGTTCCCTGGGCACGGTGATCCTCGCCATCGGCGTCACCACCTGGCCGACGACCGCCCGGCTGGTGCGGGCACAGACGCTGGCCGTGGAGTCACGGCCGTACATCGAGCGGGCCAAGGCGCTGGGGGGCGGCCACTGGCACATCATGACCCGGCACGTCCTGCCCAACGTCATGCCGCTCGTCCTGGCCCAGACCACGCTGATGGTCTCCGCCTCCATCCTGTCCGAGGCGACCCTGGCCTTCCTCGGCCTCGGCGACCCCTCCGTCGTCTCCTGGGGCGGGCTGCTCCAGGACGCGCGCGAGGCGGGCGCGGTGAGCGCGGGCGACTGGTGGTACCTGGTGCCGCCCGGCATCGCGATCGCCCTGGTCGCGCTGGCGTTCACCCTGTGCGGACGCGCCGTGGAATCCGTACTCGATCCCCGGCTGGGGGTGGCCCGTTGACCCTGCTGGAACTGCGGAACCTGACCGTGACCTACCCGGGCGGGGCCGCCGCCGTCCGGGGGGTGGACCTGTCGGTGGCGGCGGGCGAGAAGCTCGGAATCGCCGGGGAGTCCGGCTGCGGCAAGTCCACGCTGGCACTCGCCGCGCTGCGGCTGCTCCCTGTCGGCACCCGGGTGGGCGGGCAGGTCCTGCTCGACGGCGAGGACATCCTGGCGATGCGCTGGGGCCGGGTGCGCGCGGTGCGCTGGGCGGGCGCGTCCATCGTCTTCCAGGGCGCCATGCACTCGCTGAACCCGGTGCACCGGGTGGGCGAGCAGATCGCGGAGCCGGTCCTGCTGCACGGCCGGACGACACCGGCCGCGGCCCGGAAGCGGGCCGGTGAGCTGCTGGAACAGGTCGGTCTGCCCGCCGCCCGCGCGAGTGCCTACCCGCACGAACTCTCCGGCGGCCAGCGGCAGCGCGTCATGATCGCCATGGCGCTCGCCTGCGACCCGCGACTCGTCATCGCGGACGAGCCGACCACCGCGCTGGACGTGATGATCCAGGCGCAGGTCCTCCGCCTGATCGAACGGCTCGTCAGCGAGCAGGACGTGGCCCTGGTCATGATCAGCCACGATCTGGCGGTCCTCGCGGACACCTGCGACCGGCTCGCCGTCATGTACGCCGGCCGCGTGGTGGAGGAGGGCGCCGCCCGCGCCGTCCACGAGGATGCCCGGCACCCCTACGCCCGCGCCCTGTCGGGCGCGTTCCCGCGCATCGGCGACCCGGCCTCCCGGTTCGCCCCGCGCGGCCTGCCCGGCGACCCGCCCGACCCGTTCGCGCTGCCCGCCGGGTGCGCCTTCCACCCGCGCTGCCCGGTGGCCCTGCCGGGCTGCGCCACCGACGACCAGCCGCTGCGGGCGGCCGGAACCGGGCGGGAGGCGGCGTGCGTGCACGTGGGGGCGGACACCGAGGACGCCGCGACGACACCGAAGAGCAGGAGCACCCCATGACGACATCGGAGCCGGCCCCCCTGCTCACGGCGCGCGGGCTGCGGGTGGTCTTCCCCGGCCGGTCCGGGGACGCGCCCGCCCGCGCCGTCGACGAGGTGGAGCTGGACATCCGGCCGGGCGAGATCGTCGCCCTGGTCGGCGAGTCCGGCTGCGGCAAGTCCACGCTCGCCCGCGCCCTGCTCGGGCTGGTGAAGCCCACGGCGGGAGAGGTGTCGTTCGCCGGACGCCCGCTGGAGTACTCCACCCGTGCCCTGCGGGCCTACCGCCACCGTGCCCAGTTGATCCTCCAGGACCCCGTCGGCTCGCTCAACCCCCGGCACACGGTGTACGACGCGGTGGCCGAGGGCCTGCGCATCCACGGGTACTCCGGGGACGAGCGGGCGGCGGTCGCGGACGCGCTGTCCCGGGCCGGACTGCGGCCCCCGGAACGCTTCTTCCCGCGCTACCCGCACGAGCTGTCCGGCGGCCAGCGCCAGCGCGTGGTCATCGCGGGCGCGCTGGTCCTGGAACCCGAACTCCTGGTCGCGGACGAGCCGGTGGCCTCCCTCGACGCCTCGGTGCGCGGTGAGATCCTGGAACTGCTGCTGCGGCTGCGCACCGAACTGGGCCTTGCCGCACTGGTGGTCACCCACGACCTGGGCCTCGCGTGGAACATCGCGGACCGGGTGGCGGTGATGTATCTCGGCCGGATCGTGGAGACGGGCCAGGTCGAGCAGATCCTCACCGCACCCCAGCACCCTTACACCCAGGCGCTGTTGTCCGTCCTGCCGGACGCGCCCAGCGACCCGGTGATCCTCACCGGCGAGCCCCCGGACCCCTCCCGCATCCCCACCGGCTGCCGTTTCCACGCCCGCTGCCAGGTCCTGGCCGGCGGCGAGGCGGAGCGGGCTGGCGTGGCGGACGCCTGCCGCACCGAGGACCCGGCCGTCCTGGACGCGGGCCCCACCTCCCAGGCGGCCTGCCACTGGGTGCACGCCCAGGTGACGGCGTAGGCCCCGCGCGTACGGGTCAGGCTTCGGGGGAAGCCACCAACTCGGCTTCGAAACCGTCCGAGTTGGCGAGATAGGCGGCGTAGTGCTCGGGCCCGCCCGCGTGCGGGTGCCGGTCGGGGAACAGCAACTGCCAGCCGTGCGCGGGTGCTCCGGCCGCGAGCGCGTCGACCGCGGCGGGCGGCCCGGCGTGGAAGGCGAGGTGGTTGAGGCCGGGCCGCAGCCGGTCGTGTCCGGTGCCGTGCAGTGCCGGGGACCGCTCGACGACGACATACGTCGGCCCCAGCCGCCAGCTACGGCCATTCTCCCAGCGCTGGTACGGCCGGTAGCCGAGGCGGCCCAGGAGCCAGCCCCACTCGGCCTCGGCGCGCGGAAGGTCGGGCACCCACAGCTCGACGTGATGCAGAGTCATGGCATTCTCCCGCGGAAGTGACGGTGCCTGCTGCGGAGTTCTCGCAGAGCGCCGTGTTCCCGGCACCCCTCGCGACGAAGGGCACCGGGAACACGGTGGGCGAAGCGGCGGTCAGGCGTTGACCACGTCCTTCTCCTCGGCGAAGTGGCACGCCGACTCGTGGGCCGCCGGGGTGTCGATGCCGTGGAAGCGCTCGGGCACGGCCAGCAGCGGCACCTCCTCGGCGCACTTGTCCTCCGCCTTCCAGCACCGGGTACGGAAGCGGCAGCCCGAGGGCGGGTTGGCCGGGGAGGGCACGTCGCCGCTGAGGATGATCCGCTCGCGCCGCTCACGGGCGGCCGGGTCCGGCACCGGCACCGCCGACAGCAGCGCCTGGGTGTACGGGTGCGTCGGGTGCTCGTAGATCTGCTCGTCCGAGCCGATCTCCGCCATCTTGCCGAGGTACATCACGCCCACGCGGTCCGAGATGTGCCGGACGATCGACAGGTCGTGCGCGATGAAGATGTAGGACAGGTTGAACTCGTCCTGCAGGCGCTCCATCAGGTTGATGACCTGCGCCTGCACCGACACGTCCAGCGCCGAGACCGGCTCGTCGCAGATGATGACCTCGGGGTTGAGCGCGAGACCGCGGGCGATGCCGATGCGCTGGCGCTGACCGCCGGAGAACTGGTGCGGGTAGCGGTTGACGTACTCCGGGTTCAGGCCGACGACGTCCAGCAGCTCCTGCACCCGCTTGCGCCGGTCGCCCTTCGGGGCCACCTCGGGGTGGATGTCGAAGGGCTCCCCGATGATGTCGCCCACCGTCATACGGGGGTTGAGCGAGGTGTACGGGTCCTGGAACACCATCTGGATGTTGCGCCGCACCGCGCGCAGCGCGCGGCCGGACAGCTTGGTGATGTCCTGGCCCTTGTAGAAGATCTCGCCGGCCGTCGCCGACTCCAGGTTCATCAGCAGCTTGGCGACGGTGGACTTGCCACAGCCGGACTCGCCCACGATGCCCAGGGTCTCGCCCTGGTAGAGGTCGAAGGAGATGCCGTCGACGGCCTTGACCGCGCCGATCTGCCGCTTGAACAGGATGCCCTGGGTGAGCGGGAAGTGCTTCACCAGGTCGCGGACCTGGAGGATCGGCTCACCCTGTCCGATGGGCGCCTCGATGGCGGCGACCGCCTCGACGTCGGTGGCCGCGTCGACCGTCTCCACCTCGGAGACGTTCGGCGTGGCGTCGTCCTTGGGCCCGTCGTCCTTCGCGAAATTCGTGGACTCAGCCATGGATCGTCTCCTTCCAGAAGTGGCAAGCGGAGGAACGGCCGGGGATCTCCGTGCCGTCCGGCTCGGTCACCGACACCAGCGGCGGAACGTCGCTGTGGCAGATGTCCTGGGCCGCGGTGCACCGCGGGTTGAACGCGCAACCCTTCGGGATCGCCTGGAGGTTGGGCGGCAGACCCTTGATCGCGTACAGCTCCTGGCCCTTCTGGTCCAGGCGCGGGATCGAGTCCAGCAGGCCCTTGGTGTAGGGGTGCGCCGGGCGCTTGTACAGCTCGTGCACCGGGGCGGTCTCCACGATCCGGCCCGCGTACATCACCGCGATCTTGTCGGCGACGTCCGCGACCACACCCAGGTCGTGGGTGATCAGGATCAGGCCCATGTTGTACTCGCGCTGCAGCTCGGCGAGCAGGTCCATCACCTGGGCCTGCACCGTCACGTCGAGCGCGGTGGTCGGCTCGTCGGCAATGATCAGGTCCGGCTCCAGGGCCAGCGCCATGGCGATCATGATGCGCTGACGCATACCGCCGGAGAACTGGTGCGGGTAGTCGTTGACCCGCTGGGCCGCGGCCGGGATGCGCACCCGGTCCATCAGCTCGATCGCCTTCGCCTTGGCGTCCTTGCGGGACATGCCCTGGTGCGCGCGGAACATCTCACCGAGCTGGAAGCCCACCGAGAGCACCGGGTTGAGCGAGGACAGCGCGTCCTGGAAGATCATCGCCATCTTGGCGCCGCGCAGCTTGCGCCGCTCGCTCTCCGGCAGCCGCAGGATGTCCTGTCCCTGGAAGAAGATCTCTCCCTTGGCGATGCGTCCGGGCGGGCTGTCCAGGATGCCCATGACCGCCTGCGCGGTCACCGACTTGCCGGAGCCCGACTCACCGAGCACGGCGAGCGTCTCGCCCGCGCTGACACTGTAGTTGACACCGTTGACCGCCTTGGTCACGGCGTCGCGGACCTTGAACTCCACGTGCAGATCGCGGACTTCGAGGAGCGGTGCGGTCCCGTCCGCTCCGGCGTTGCTGGGGGCCATCTCCAGGCTGGTCATGCCGTCACCTTCATCGTGCTGGGCCAAAGGGGTTCGACTCATGGCGGTGCCTCACCGGAGCTTCGGGTCGAGCGCGTCGCGCAGCCCGTTGCCCAGCAGGATGAAGCCGAGCGCCGTGATGACGATCGCCAGGCTCGGGTAGGTCCACATGAAGTCCTTGACACCCATGAAGTTGCGGCCCGCGGAGATCATGTTGCCCCACTCGGCGACCTCCGGGTCCACGCCGACACCGAGGTACGACAGCGACGCCTCGGCCACGATCGCGATGCCGACGTTGCTGGTGCCGTACACCAGCACGGAGGACAGCGAGTTGGGCAGGATGTGCTTGCGGATGATCCGGCTCTGGCTCGCGCCCAGCGCCTTCGCGGCGTGCACGTAGTCCATCTCGCGCACCGAGAGGATCTGGCTGCGCAGCAGGCGGGCGAAGGTCGCCCAGGTGAAGATGCCGAGCGAGAGCACTACGGGCAGCACGCCCCGGCCCATCAGCAGGATGAGGACGATGGCGCCGATCAGCAGCGGGAAGGCGAAGAAGACGTCGGCCACGCGCATGATCAGCGTGTCGACCCAGCGGCCGTAGTAACCGGCGACCGCGCCCAGGACCACGCCGATGACGAGGGCGACCAGGATCGAGGCCATGCCCACGACCACGGCGATGCGGCTGCCGTAGATGAGCCGGGAGAGCTGGTCGCGGCCCAGGGCGTCGGTACCCAGCCAGTGGCCCGCGCCCGGCGACTGGAGCGTCTGGGTCAGGTCCTGCTTGAGCGGGTCGTGCGGCACGAGCAGCGGCGCGAATATCGCGATCACGACCAGCAGCACAACGATGGCCAGGCCCACCACGGCGAGCTTGTTGGCGACGAAACGGTGCCAGATGTCGGACCACTGGCTGACCCGGGCGACGCTGGGTTCGGCTCCCGGGGGCGCCGGAACGGGACCGGCCGCCGTCGCCTCTTCGGTCTGCGAGACGAGTTCGGTCATTGTGAGACTCCTAGGAGGGGGCGATCCCGCGGGTCAGGCGAGGCGGATACGCGGGTCGAGGGCGGCGTACAGCAGGTCGACGACCAGGTTCAGCAGCACGAAGACCGCCACGCCGATCGTCACGACCCCGACGATGATCGGGTTGTTGTTCTGCTGGATCGCCTGGATCAGCGCGAGGCCGATGCCGTTCCAGTTGAAGATCGTCTCGGTGATGATCGCGCCGCCGAGCAGGGTGCCGAAGGAGATGCCCAGGTAGGTGATGACCGGGATGACCGAGTTCCGCAGGATGTGCCGCATCAGCACCGTCCTGCGCGGCAGGCCCTTGGCGACGGCCGTCTTGACGTAGTCGGCGCGCAGGACCTCCAGCATCGTGCTGCGCGCGAGCTGGGCCACCAGGGCCGCGTCGATGATCGCGAGCGTCACGGCCGGCAGCACGATGCCGCTCAGGCTGTCACCGGCGATCAGCGGGAACCAGTCCAGCTCGATCACGAACACGCGCTGCATGATCATGCCGAGCACGATCGACGGGATGCCGATGGCCAGCGTGGTGATGAAGGTCGCCGACACGTCCCAGATGGAGTATCTCCGCATGGCGGCCAGCACACCGACCCCGATGCCGATGACGACGTCGATCACGATGGCCGCGATCGCCAGCTCGGCCGTGTTGCCGAGCTTCGGGGTGAGGATCTCGGCGACCGGCCGGCCCTGCGTGTAGTCCGTGCCCAGATCACCGGTGAGGAGCTTCCCGACATAGGTGCCGTACTGGACCACCAGCGGCTTGTCGAGCCCGTACTGCTTGTGTAGCTCGGCGATGACCGCGGGGTCACGCGCCTTGTCGCTGCCCGCGATCTGGCCCACCGGGTCTCCGGGGAGCACGAACAGGCAGGCGAACAGGATCATCGTCGCGCCGAGCACGACCACGACCAACTGGCCCAGCCTGCGGACCACATACCTTCCCATGACTGCCTCTCTGCCTCGCTGCCTCTTCCTCGGCAGCTCCCGCGCCCCGGGAACGTGGGGGTGGGGTGGGGCGGGGTGGGGCGGGAGGACACTCCTCCCGAAGGGTCGTCGGGGGTCGCGGTGACCGAGCGGCTGCTCAGTCCCCACGACCCCCGGTTTCCGGATTCCGCCTGCGCGGTGACCCGCTACTTCAGGCTGAGCTCAGCCAGGTTCGGGTTCTCGTGGAAGTCCATCTTGATGTCGGCGAACTTCTTGGTGTTGACCAGACGGAGCTGGGTGCGGTTCCACAGCGGGATCAGCGCCTGGTCGCCCAGGGCCTTCTTCTCCGCCTGCTTGTACAGGGCGTTGCGGCCGGCCTGGTCGGCGGTGCCGCGGGCCTTGGCGAGCAGCGCGTCGAACTCCTTGTTGCTGTAGCGGCCACGGTTGTCACCGGTGACCTTGCCGTTCTCGTCCTTGTTGATGGACGCGGTGTCGAGCAGCGGGTACAGGAAGTTGTCCGGCGTCGGGTAGTCCGCGCCCCAGGCGAAGCGGTAGGCGCCGGTGGCGCTCGGCTTCTGCTGGTCGGCGAGCAGCTCGGCGAACGGCTTGGCGGTGGACTTCACCTTCAGGCCGAGGACGCTCTCGAGCTGCTGCTTGACGGCCTGCATCCACTCCTCGTGGCCGGCACCGGTGTTGTAGGCCAGCTCGAGGGTGGTGCCCGGCTTCAGGCCGCCTTCCTTGGCGAGCTGCTTGGCCTTGGCCTGGTCCTGCTTGACGCAGGAGGTGCAGAGGTTCTTCTCGTACACGTCCTTGAAGACGGGCGGCAGGATCGTCGTCGACTTGGTCTGCATCCCCTGGAAGACGCCCTTGATGATGGCGTCGCGGTCGATCGCGTAGGAGACCGCCTCACGGGCCTGGACGGTCTTCAGCGGACCGTTGTCGGTGATCGGGAGGAGGAAGTTCATCCCGTTCGTGTCGACGGTGAGCCACTCACCCTGCGGGTCGTACTTGGCCTTGGCGGCCGGAAGCTGCGGGGTGGGCATACGGGCCCAGTCGTACTGACCCGACTCGAAGCCCTGGTACTCCAGGGTGGAGCCGTTGGCCGAGTTCAGGATGTCGATCTGCACCTTGTCCAGGTGAGCCTTGGTCAGGCCGTAGCTGTCGTTACGGACCAGCGTGATCGACTTGTTGTGCTCCCACTGGCCCTGCATCTTGAACGGGCCGTTGCCGATGGGGGCCGTGTTGTACGCCTTGTTCTTGGCGTCGCCCGCGACCTTGGGCACCGGGCTGAAGACCGTGTGCGTGGTCTTGATGTAGAACTCGAAGTCCGGCTCGGAGAGCTTGACCTGGATGGTGTCCGCGGCCGGGGCGGTCAGACCGGACATCGTCTTCGACTTGCCGGACTGGGCGTCGGCGAAGCCCGCGATGCCGGCCATGTGGTAGGCCACGTCGGACGCGGCCGACTTCTGCGCCACGCGGTTCCAGCCACGGATGAACGACTCGGCGTCGACCGGCTCGCCGTTGCTGAACTTGGTGCCCGGCTTGATGGTGAAGGTCCAGGTCTTGCCGTCGGCGCTGACCTTCTTCGACGTGGCGAGCGCCGGGACGACCTGACCGTCGGCGGTCGGCTCGTAGAGGCCGGTGAAGAGGTTGTCCGTGACGAGGGTGCCCTCGGACTCCTGCGCGTTGTAAGGGTCGATGGCCACCGGCTCGGTGATACCCAGCCGGAAGGTGCCGCCCTTCTGGCCGGAGCCCTTCGAATCGCCCGAGTCGTCGTCCCCGCCGCCGCAGGCCGTGACCCCCAGTGCCACCACCGCAGCCATCGCCACCCACTTGGCACTCTTGGCACCGCGCATGGGTTCCTCCTCATGAGTCCATTGGTTCACCGCATGGGGGGATACGCGACACATCACCGTTGCCGGCGCCTGAAACGGTCAGGTACCCCCGTGCTCGTGAGTCGGTGTCGTCAACAGCGCTTGACCCGTCCTTCCGAGCTCTACGCGGCTAACTATCTGCCATGCCCGGCGGGACGAACCACACCTTCGAGGTCTCGGTTCGATCACACCTGGCGTCTACTTCTTCCAAAATCCGGACAAAGGGTTTGGTGAAAGATCCCTCCGAAACGGACTTGTTACACAACTATCGGTCTCAGTTGTCCGGATAGCGGACAGAAGGGATGGAAAACCGGTTGCGTTCGCGGCGGAGTGGAAGAACTCGACGCCGTCGGCGTTCCGGTGAGGCCCGATCAGGCCCGGAGACGGAAACGGATCGGACCGGCCCGAGGGGGCCGGGGTCCGGTTCGGACTCTAACAACGGGTCACATCCGCTGGGCCCGAGTAGGGAACCTGACGCCGATTCGTAGGGAAAACCCTGTATGGGAACCCGCGCGGCGGGCCCCGCACCCTCATGGGCGAGGGGCCCGCCCGGCGTCATGCCGGGCGGGCCCCTCGTCACGTCGTCGGCCGCCGGGGAGCGGCCGGCGCTCAGTTGTGCTTGGCGCGGCTCGCGGTGCGGCCGCGCTCCTTCTGGTCCAGGACGACCTTGCGGATGCGCACGGCCTCCGGGGTCACCTCGACGCACTCGTCGTCGCGGCAGAACTCCAGCGACTGCTCCAGGGAGAGCTTGCGCGGCGGCACGATCGCCTCGAACGAGTCGGCCGACGAGGACCGCATGTTCGTGAGCTTCTTCTCCTTGGTGATGTTCACGTCCATGTCGTCGGAGCGCGAGTTCTCGCCGACGATCATGCCCTCGTACACCTCGGTGCCGGGCTCGGTGAACAGCACGCCGCGCTCCTGGAGGTTCGTCATCGCGAACGCGGTGACGGCGCCGGAGCGGTCGGCGACGAGCGAACCGTTGTTACGGGTCGTCAGGGTGCCGAACCACGGCTCGTGGCCCTCGTGGATGGAGTGGGCGATGCCGGTGCCGCGCGTACCGGTCAGGAACTCCGTACGGAAGCCGATGAGGCCGCGGGACGGGACGACGAACTCCAGGCGGACCCAGCCGGAGCCGTGGTTCGACATGTTGTCCATCCGGCCCTTGCGGACGCCCATGAGCTGCGTGACCGCGCCCATGTGCTCCTCGGGGACGTCGATCGTCATGCGCTCGACCGGCTCGTGCACCTTGCCGTCGATCAGCTGGGTGACGACCTGCGGCTTGCCGATGGTCAGCTCGAAGCCCTCGCGGCGCATCTGCTCGACCAGGATGGCGAGCGCCAGCTCACCACGGCCCTGGACCTCCCAGGCGTCCGGGCGCTCGGTGTCGAGCACGCGGAGGGAGACGTTACCGATCAGCTCGCGGTCGAGGCGGTCCTTGACCTGGCGGGCGGTGACCTTGCGGTCCTTGACCGCGGACTTGGCGTCCGCGCCCTTGCCCGTGCCACCGCGGCCGACCAGCGGCGAGGTGTTGGTGCCGATGGTCATGGAGATCGCGGGCTCGTCCACCGTGATCAGCGGGAGCGCGACGGGGTTCTCCGGGTCGGCGAGGGTCTCACCGATCATGATGTCCGGGATACCGGCGACGGCGCAGATGTCACCGGGGCCCGCCACCTCGGCCGGCTTGCGGGTGAGCGCCTCGGTCATCATCAGCTCGGTGATGCGGACGTTCTGCACCGTGCCGTCGCGCTTGATCCAGGCGACGGTCTGGCCCTTGCGCAGCTCGCCCTGCTCGACGCGGAGCAGCGCGATACGGCCGAGGAAGTTGTCCGCGTCCAGGTTGGTGACGTGCGCCTGCAGCGGGGCGGCCTCGTCGTACGTCGGGGCCGGGACGTGCTCCAGGATGGTGGAGAAGAACGGCTCCAGGCTGGTGGAGTCCGTCGGGACCGTGCCGTCCTCCGGCTTGGTCAGCGAGGCGACGCCGTCACGGCCACAGGCGTAGACGATCGGGAACTCGATCTGCTCCTCGTCCGCGTCCAGGTCGAGGAAGAGGTCGTAGGTCTCGTTGACGACCTCGTCGATGCGCGAGTCCGGGCGGTCCGTCTTGTTGATGCACAGGATGACGGGGAGCCGCTGCTGGAGCGCCTTGCGCAGCACGAAGCGGGTCTGCGGGAGCGGACCCTCGGAGGCGTCGACGAGCAGGACGACCGCGTCCACCATCGACAGACCACGCTCGACCTCGCCACCGAAGTCGGCGTGGCCGGGGGTGTCGATGATGTTGATCGTGATCGGGTCCCCACCGTCCTTGGGGTGGTACTTCACCGCCGTGTTCTTGGCGAGGATCGTGATGCCCTTCTCACGCTCCAGGTCGTTCGAGTCCATCATGCGGTCGTCGACGGAGTCGAGCTGATGGGCGGCGAACGCGCCGGCCTGCTTCAGCATGCCGTCGACGATGGTGGTCTTGCCATGGTCGACGTGGGCGACGATGGCGACGTTACGGATGTCGTGGCGCGTGGCCATATTGCGGCGTTCTCCCGGAGTGTGCGGACTGCCCTGCGCGGGATTCTGCTGCGCGGGACCTGCCGGGCTGGACACGCCACGGCCTCACCCCATGGTACGTGGCCCTGCGGGGGACGGCCTCCGCAGGGCCACGGGGCCCGCTTCCGGTCAGCTCCCGGTCAGCTCTTGGACGGGCTCGGCGCGGCCTTCGCGCCCTTCTTCAGGAAGCCCATGTCCTCGTAGACGGGAGTCTGGAAGCCGAAGGCGCCCGCGTTGACCAGGGTCTTCCGGACGCCGACCAGCTGGGGGCGCTGGTAGAGCGGGATGGAACCGGCGGCCGCCCAGATCCGGGTGTCGGCCTTGCGGATCAGGTCGCGCGCCTCGTCCTCGTCCAGCGTCGAGGCGGCCTGGTCGAAGAGCTGGTCCACCTGGTCGGTGCCGACCCGGGTGTAGTTCTGCTCGACGTTCACCGAGCCGTCGGCGGCGGGCGCGGGCTTGGCGAAGATCGGGCGGGCGTCGGTGGCCGGGAAGGCGGACGCGGGCCAGGAGTACAGGGCGAGGTCGAAGTCGCCCGCCGCGATGTGGTCCTTGAAGTAGCTCTCGTCGGGGACCTTGACGACGGTCGTGCGGATGCCGACCTTCTCCAGCATCGCGGAGATCCGCCCGGCGACCGTGTTCAGGGTCGCAGAGCCCGCGCCGGTGGGGAGCACGAAGCGGAGGTTGAGCGCCTGGCCGTCCTTGGCGAGCGGTCCGTTGACCGCGCCCGCGGGGGCGGCGGTGCCCTTGGGGGCGTACGCGCCGGGGGCGCCGCCCTGGCCGGTGTACTGCTTGCCGTCCTGGGCGAGGTGGCGGCCGCTGCCGTCGCCGTGCTCGTTCTTGTCGTCGTGGCTCCGGTCGCCCGGGTTCTTGTCGTCCTCGCCGACGACGTACTCGCCGTCCTTGCCGCCCTCGGACTGGTCCTCGTCGTCCTTGGTGCCGCTCTCGGGACCGGCGGCCTTGTCGGCCTTCTTCTCCGTCTTGACCGGGCCGCCCGCCACCCAGCCCGCGTCGGCGAGCAGGGCCTGCGCCTCCTTGGTGTCCTGGCCGCCCAGCGCGCCGCTGTTGTCGGCGTAGGCCGCCTGCCCGGCCAGCGCGAGGTGGCTGCCGACCGGCTCGGCGGGCAGGCCGAGCGGGGCGAGTACGAGCTTGGCCAGCTCCTTGCGGTCCAGCGCGCGGGCCACCGCCCGGCGCACCCGCTCGTCGGCGAGCAGCCCCCCGGCGCCGTTCAGGGCGAGCTGGGTGTAGGCGGGCTCCAGCGACTTGCGTACGTCGAAGGAGCGCAGCGCCTCCTGCTCCTCCAGGTACCGGGTGATGGCCTTGCGCAGCTTCTTCTGGCCCGCGTGCGCCACCTTCTCCGACGCCAGGCCGTGGGCGAGCGCCCAGGAGCGGAGCTTCTTGGCGGAGGTCTTGCCGCCGCCGACGAGCGGGCTGCCCGCGCTCGTGCCGCCCGCGGCGCCGCCGATCCGCCCGGCCTCGGCCGGGTCGATGTCGGCGATGTCCACGGTGCCGTCGGCGAGCGCGGCGGCCCGGTTCTCGCGCGGGACGGTGTGCAGCACCATCTTGTCGAGCTTGGCGGGCTGCCCCCACCAGCGCGGGTTGCGGGTGAGGACGACGTCCTTGGCTGCGGTGTCGACCTTGTCCACCCGGAAGGGGCCCGCGGTGGTCTTCAGCTTGCGCCGGGCACCGTCGTTGAAGGCGTCCGGGGTGCCCATGACGTCCTTCGGGTACAGCGGGGAGAACAGCGACTTCCAGTCGGCGTACGTGCGGGAGAAGGTGACCCGGACCTGGAGGTCGTTGGCGCCGCGCTCGATCTTGGCGATGCGGTCGTACCCGGCGTTGCGGGCGGTCCAGTAGGCGCTGTCCTTGCCGGACAGGGCGCGCCACTGGGCGACGAAGTCGGCGGCGCCGATCTCGCGGCCGTCGCTCCAGACGGCCTGCTGGTTCAGCTTGTACAGCACCACCTGGCGCGGCTCGGTCTCGATGACCTTGGCGGACTCCAGGTAGGCGGGGTTCACCACCGGGCGGCCGCTCGCGTCGGGCTGGAACATCGAGGGGAGCACGGCCTGGGCGACCCGGGTGGTGCCCGCGTCGGCGTCGGCCTGGTAGGCGTTCAGGGTCTCCGGCAGCGCGTCCACGGCCCATCTGACGGTGCCGCCCTCGGCGACCTTGTCCCGGGTGACCTGGGCGATGTCCTGTCCGGCCAGCGGGCGGCTGGGCTTCTCGTCCGAGCCGCAGCCTGCGAGGAGGGGCACCGCGAGGGCGCCCGCGGTGAGGAAGGCGGTCGCGCGCAGGACCGCACGTGAGCCGACGCCGTCGTGGGACATCTCTGCTACCTCCGGAAAGCCGCGGGCGTGTTGATCCACTTTTGGCGGTATATGGAGCTGATCAGATCTATGCACCCACTGAAAACGACCGCACCGGGGGAAACGGGGCGACACGACCGCGCCACGCGGCAAGCCCACCCGTGCGGCGCAACCCCGCCCGCTCGCGGGGCCGCGAACCCGCCCATACGCTCCCAAAGTGACGTCATCCCTGGTCCGGGGCCGCCCCCGGCACGCCACGGCGCACATACGGGTGCGGGTCGCGCACGCGTTGGTGGGCGCGGTCGCCGGGGCGGGCTGGCTGGCGATCCCGGTGCTCGCGGCGCAGGACCCGGCGACCGCGTCCCCTCCGCCCACGACGGCCGCTCCCGCCGCGCCCCGTGACGACGAGTCGTCCGCCGTCGACCTGATCCTTCCGGTCGCCGTGCTCGGCACCGCCGGGGTGCTGGCCGCGTACGGCTACGTACGCCGGGGCCGCCGCGCGTCCGGGGCCGTCTCCGCCACGCCGACCGCCCCCGCCCCGGCCGAGTCCGACCGTGCGGCCCGCTCCGCCCTGGTCCGGGCCGACGACAGCGTCCGGGCGAGCGAGGAGGAGCTGCCGTTCGTGGCGGCGCTGGCGGACGAGCGCGCCGTCGCCCGCTTCCGCCACGCGATCCACACCGCCCGCGCGGAACTCTCCGCCGCCTTCACCCTGTGGCACCGGTACGAGGAGGGCGAGCCCCGCGACCCCGGCGACCGCCGACAGGCCCTGGCCGGGATCGTCGGCCGGTGCGCCGAGGTGGGGTGGGTGCTGGACGCGCGGGCCGTGGAGCTGGACCGGCCGCGCCGGGCCGGGGTGGGTCCGGCGCTGGAGGTGGCGGAGGAGGCGTTCCGCCGACTGGCGGCACGTGCGGCGGGCGCGCGGGCCATGGCCTCGGAACTGCGCGAGCGGTACGGGCCCTCGGTCGGCGCGCGGGCCGCCGGGGGCGCCGAAGAGGCCATGGACCGGCTGGTGTTCGCCACCTCCCGGCTCAACGAGGCTCGTCGCGCGGCCGACTTGGCCGACGGGGAGAGCGCGGTGCGTCAACTCCGGTTCGCCGAGGGCGCCGTGGCGCAGGCCGGGATTCTGGTGGCCGGGGTGGACCGCACGGCCCGTCGGCTGCGGGCGGCGTCGGCACTGGTACCGGCCGCGCTGACCGGGGCGGAGGCGGTCCTGGCGCGGGCGCGGGCCACGGGCACACCGGTGCCGTCCGGCACCGACGACACCCTGGCCGCCGTACGCGAGGAGCTGACGGCGGGCCCGTACGACCCTCTCGACGCGCTGCGCCGGATCACCCGCGCCCTGGTCCGGCTGCCGGGTGCCCGGAGCGGGGTGCTGGACACCGCCGCCGACCTGGTGGCGCGGGCCGCCGTCGGAGCGGCGGAGGACTTCGTCGCGGTGCACCGGGCGGGGGTCGGCGCCGACCCCCGCTCCCTCCTCGCGGCAGCGGTACGCACCCTCGCCACCCCCCACCCCGTCGAGGCGGCCGTCCTGGCACGCCGGGCCCTGGAACTGGCCGAGCGGGACGTACGCGCGCACGGGGTACCGGCGCCCGACGCGGCACGGCCCCTCAGAACAGACTGAGCAGCGCCTCCGCCGGGTCGGTCAGCGGGCTGTCGGCGCCGGGCAGCGGCAGCTCGAACCACACCGTCTTGCCGCGCGGCGTACGCCGGGAGCCCCAGGCCGCGCTGAGCAGCCCGACCAGTTGCAGCCCGCGTCCGCCCTCGTCGGTGTCCCGGGCGCGCCGCCTGCGGGGCTGGACCAGACCGGCGTCCCAGACCTCGCAGACCAGGGTGCGGTCCAGCAGCAGGCGGAGCCTGATCTCGCCCTCGCCGTACCGCAGGGCGTTCGTCACCAGCTCGCTGACCAGCAGTTCCGTGGTGTCGACCAGCGGCTCCAGGTCCCAGCTGAGCAGTTGCGCCCGCGCGTACTCGCGGGCCCGGCCCACGCTGCGCGGCTCGCGCGGCAGCGTCCAGTCGCCGACCGACTCGGCGGGCAGGCCCTGGACGCGGGCCATGAGCAGGGCGATGTCGTCCTCGCCGTGCCGGGTGTCGAGGCTGTTCAGGACGTGGTCGCAGACGTCCTCCAGCGGCCGGGAGGGGTCGGTGAGCGCCTGCACGAACGCCTGCAGCCCCTCGTCCAGCGGATGGTCGCGGGACTCGACCAGGCCGTCGGTGTAGAGGGCGAGCAGGGCGCCCTCGGGCAGCTCGACCTCCACCTCCTCGAACGGCTCGCCGCCCACGCCCAGCGGCATCCCGGGCGGCACGTCGAGCATCAGGGCGGACTCGCCGGGCTCCACCAGCACCGGCGGCAGATGCCCGGCGTTGGCGAAGGTGCAGCGCCGGGTGACGGAGTCGTAGACCGCGTACACACAGGTGGCGAGGTAGACCTCGCACAGGTCGGCGTCGCGTGGCTGGCGGGCCGCGCGGGTGGCCTGCTGGACCCCGCCGGGGGTGCCGAGACCGCGGGCGATCTCGTCCAGCGCGGAGAGCACCTCGGCCGGTTCGAGGTCGAGCAGCGCGAGCGTACGTACCGCCGTACGGAGTTCGCCCATCGCCACGGCCGCGCGCAGGCCGCGACCCATCACGTCGCCGACCACCAACGCCGTGCGGTGGCCGGGGAGTTCGATGACGTCGAACCAGTCACCGCCGACCTCGGTGGCCGCGTTGCCCGGCAGATAGCGGCAGGCGATGTCCAGGCCGGACGCCTCGGGGTCGCCGGGCGGCAGCAGGGACCGCTGGAGGATCAGCGCGCGTTCGTGCTCGCGCCGGTAGAGCCGGGCGTTGTCGATGCAGACGGCGGCGCGCGCGGCCAGCTCCACCGCGAGGTCGCGGTCGCGGTCCCCGAACGGCTCGCTGCCCTTGGTGCGGGCGAACTGCACGATGCCCACCACGGTGTCGTGCGCGACCATCGGCACGGCCAGCGTCGACTGCACGAGGCCGCCCTCCTCGGCGGGCACCCGTTGGGGCCGGGCGGTGCGCAGGGCGTCCGCGCAGGGGGAGTTGAACGGGTAGCGGTGCACCGCGCCCAGCTCCACCCGCTCCCCCGGGCCGCCGAAGGGCGCGTCGGAGACGGCGCTGGCGAAGGCGACCCGGCGCAGTTCCGCGCTGCCGTCGGCCAGTTTGGGCGGGGCCTCGTCGCCGGTCAGCAGGGCCTGGTAGAGGTCGACGGTGGCCAGGTCGCAGAAGCCGGGGACGACCACGTCGAGCAGTTCGCGGGCGGTCGTCTCCAGGTCGAGCGAGTTCCCTATCCGGGCGCCGGCCTCGTTGAGCAGGGCCAGGTTGCGCCGTGCGGAGGCGGCCTCCCTCGCGGCCTCTCGCCGGGCGGTGATGTCGGTGCCGAGCCAGGCCACCCCGATGGGGCGCCCGCTGCCGCTGTGCACCCGGTAGAGGTTGATGGACCAGTGCCGACGCTCGTCGGAGTCCGGGACGAAGCCGGTGACATGCATGTCCGTGATGGAGTCGCCGGTCTCCAGCACCCGGCGCATGGTGGCCGCCACCCGGTCGGCCTCGGCGCGCGGGAGGAAGTCGTGCACGCCCTTGCCCCGGTGGTCCTCCGGGGTGCCGCCGAAGATCGAGGCGAACCGGGTGTTGGCCCGGCGCACCCGCAGATCGGTGTCGATCAGCAGGAACCCGAAGGGAGATTGGCCGAATATCGCCTGCGAGGCGGCGAGGTCGGTCTCGATGCTGCGCAGGGTCCGCACGTCCACCACGATGCAGACGGCGGCCTTGTCGCCCTCGGCGGTGCGGGTGGGCATGACGTAGACCTCGGCCATGCCCTCCTCGCCGGGCGAGCCGTCCTCCCCGTCCGGCATGCGGAAGGGGACCACGCCGGTCCACTCCCGCCCGTCCAGGATCTCGGCCATCTTGCGCTGGCCGCGACTGCGCAGGTCGGGGTCGACGAACGCCTCGATCGGGTCGAGCCCCACGGCCCGGTGGGCGGGGACGCCGAAGAGCTGTTCGGCGCGCAGGCTCCACTGCTCGATCAGGCCGCCGGGACTGATGGAGAAGGACGCGACCTTGATGTAGTCGTAGATCGAGCCGGGCGGACTGCTCTGCCACATGTCGGCGGGGGCCGCCTCCTCGGCGGCCCGGGCCCTCGCGCCGCCCGACGGGTCCTCGGACTCCGTGGCCTTCGCTGGTATCTCGCTCACGCGAACCGTCCCCTCCAGCTCACCGCGTCCGGCACCGGTCACCGGGGGCGGCTGCCCGCAGTATCCAGCACTACGGCGCCGCACAACACGGTGTTCACGATCACAGCTCGGTACGGGTGCCTTCCGGACCGGGCCGCGACAACACTTCCAGTCTTCTAACCAGGGAACACGGCCTCGAATCACGCGCCCGGCAACGCGCTTGCGCACCGGGGCACGAGCCGACCCACGCGGGGGCGCGCACTCCCCCTCCGTACCCCCGGCTCACCCCGTCGTGCCCCTGATGCACCCGTCCGCGCTCCTGGTCACACGGGGACCGCGCGCGTCGTTCCGGGACCGTCAGCCGGGGACCGCCAGCTCGAACCACACGGTCTTGCCCCGCCCGCCGGGCCGGGTCCCCCAGCGGCGCGCGGAGCCCGCGACGAGCTGGAGTCCCCGGCCGCTCTCGTCCTCGGGGCGCGGGACGCGCTCGCGCGGCGGGTCCGGCAGCTGGTCGGAGACCTCCACCAGCAGGGCACCGTCGAGCCCTCCGGGGCGGACCAGGCGCAGTCCGATCGGGCCGTCCGCGTGCCGCAGGGAGTTGGTCACCAGCTCACTGACCAGCAACGCCGTCAGATCGGCGAGGGAGTCCAGATGCCAGCGGCCCAACTGGCCCCGGACAGCGGCACGGGCCGCGCGCACGGCGCCGGGTTCCGGGGGGAACGTCCACTCGGCGCAGTCGCCCTCGGTGTCGAACACGCCGATCACTTCCCAGGCAAGCGAGCCCACCCATGTCCGATTTCATGGGGTTACTGGCCACATACCCGGTATTCGGGGAGCAGTACCGCGCGGGCCGGGGCACTGTGGCACGAACGGCGTACACACCTCGCGGCGCGGCCCGGAGTCCGCCGCGTACGCCGGGAGTCCGCTCCCTACGCCGGGCGGCGCACCCCGTACGCCGGTCAGCGCGCCTGCGCGCCGAGGCGTGCGGCGATCTCTCGGACGGCCGGGACGTCCTGGTCGAGCCAGGGGACCTCCCAGAGGCGGTCGGGGGTGAGCCAGCGCAGCTCGTCGTGGTCCTGGAGGGCCTCGGGCTCCGGGGAGCCCGGACGGAGCCGGGCCGTCCACACCCACAGCACGTAAGGGGATTTCAGGGTCCACTCCCCCGGCACACGTTCGACCGCCTCGGCGTCGACGCCGAGTTCCTCGCGCAGTTCGCGTACGAGGGCGTCGTCGGGCCGTTCGCCGGGCTCGACCTTGCCGCCGGGCAGCTCCCAGCGCCCGGCCAGCTCCGGGGGCGCGCTGCGCCGTGCGGCGAGCAGCCGGTCCCCGTCGAGCAGGGCGGCTCCCACCACCACGATCCGTTCGGTCATGGTCCGGAGCCTACGGGAGCGCACCCCGCCGGTCGGTCGCGTCAGTTACGTGTGCTCTCGCCGTGCGGTGCGACGCGTTCGACGCTGTACAGCTGCCTGTGCCCGTGGCCGTCGAGACTGTCGGCGATCTTCTGGGCCTCGGCCCGTGTCGCGTACCGGCCGACCCGGTAGCGATTGCCGTTGTCGTCCTGCCGAATGACGAGCCAGGGCAGAATGACCGCACCCTCGTTCATCGCCCCCACCGTTTCCCTTCCCGTGCCCCTTCGCACCCGCCCCACCCGCTTCCTGCTCCGGGGCCCCAAGGTGTCCCGCCCAAGGAAACCGCAATACGCATATGCCCGAGCGTACGCCCAACCTTCACACAGCGAATACGGCTTTTCACGAAGAGGTACGCAACCGGCCAGAACGCAGGGGGGCGCACGGAATCGAACGCGCCGCGTCCGACGAGGCCGGGGAAAGAGGCGCGTGAAGCGGGCCGACCCGCGGCGACCAGGCGGAACGGCCGGATCGCGGCGGGCCGGGGACGTCAGGCGCGCGGTTCGCACACCGGGACGCCCTCCAGGGGAGCGCGTCCCATGTGCGCTACCTCACGAAGAGGCGTCAGCGCACGGATAGGTGGTACGCGACCTGGTAGCGGTCGGCGGGGATGACGACGTCGGCGGTCTCCACCGGGCGGCCCGAGGCGTAGTAGGTGCGCTGGATGACCAGGACCACATGGCCGGGGACACCGCCGAGGAGGATCAGCTCCTCGGCGAGGCCGGGGCGGGCGCCGACCTCCTCGGTGACGTTGTCCACGATCACGTCGATGGCGCGCATCCGCTCGACCACGCCCATCCCGCCGAGCGGGCCCTCCTCGGGCAGCATGACCGGGGTGCGGCCGGTCACGGCGAGCGGCTCCCAGGAGGTGGAGAGCATCATCGGCTCCCCGGCGTCCCGGAACAGGTACTTGGTGCGCATCACGCGCTCGCCCGGCTGGAGGCCGAGCCGCTCGGCGATCCCCGCCCCGGCCTCCGCGCGCTCGCTGCTGGACTCCCAGGTGCCGCGCGCGCTCGCGTCCGCCTGCTCCTGCCGGAAGGGGGTGGCGCCGCCCTGGGGGCGGTACCCCGAGCGCGCCACACTGCGGGGCACCGGCCGCTCGCGCACATACGTCCCCGAGCCGGACCGCCCCTCGACCAGCCCCTCGGCCATCAGCACCTTGCGGGCCTCCAGCGCGACCGTGTCCGAGACGCCGTACTCCTCGCGGATGCGGGCCTGTGACGGGAGGCGGGTATGGGGCGGCAGTGAACCGTCGACGATCTTCTGGCGGAGATCACCCGCCACACGCAGGTACGCCGGCTGCTCACCGAATGTCACGGGCCGCTCCCATCAGGTTGTACAGACAGCAACAGCGTGGCAACCGTGGGTTGTGCCATGCAAGCAAAGGCCAGAGAATCACTCGATGTGATGACGGGGTGGTGCGCACACCTGCGTCCAGCGACTTTCTCCGCCCATGACTCCCCCGTCCGGCCGCGATCACACCTTGGCGTTCTCGTCCGCCGTGTCGTCACCCTCGTCCGGGGCGCCGAGGTCCGGCGGGGTGGTCGCCAGCTTCAGCGCCTTGCGGGCGGGGACGGCGGTGCGCGGTTCGAGCAGGGTGAGGCCGTCGTCGTAGGGCA
Organism: Streptomyces sp. NPDC090119; assembly: GCF_044747085.1. Lineage (NCBI taxonomy): Bacteria > Bacillati > Actinomycetota > Actinomycetes > Kitasatosporales > Streptomycetaceae > Streptomyces > Streptomyces sp. NPDC090119. The sequence goes on from NZ_JBIVDK010000003.1 coordinate 544,883, forward strand.
CGTAGAACGCGTCGGCGTCGGTGGCGCGGGCCGCCTCGTCCCAGCGGGCGCGGGCCTTGTCCATGCGGGTGGCCAGGGCGGCGAGGGGCGCGCGGGCGGTGGCGGGCCAGGGGTGGGCGCGCAGGCTCCGCGAGCTGGCGGCCAGGGCGGTGGAGACTCGGCGGGCCCACGCTCTGTGGCCCGGCAGGTCGTCCTCGACATCGGTGGCGTCGGGCGCGCTGTCCATGGCCGCGTCGAGGACGTGAGCGGCCTTCAGGTACGCGACCTGGTGGGCATCGAAGGCGGACTCCTCGGCGCGGAGCGAACCGGTCACGGTGCCGCCGTCGGTGAGGCTGCCGAGCACACAGGTGACCTCGCGGTCGCCGAGCGACCAGCTCTCCTTGGTCGGCGTCACGGGGTAGACGTCGACGTCGTCGGGGAGCGCCCAGCCGTCCATCGCGTAGGCGTACCGCAGGCCGACACAGCGCTCGCCGGCGTCCTCGACGGCATCGTCGCCGGGGTACGCGTTCCCCCTGAGCTTGAACGTGCCGATCACCTCGCCCTCGTGCTTCCCGGCGCAGGGCACGGTGCGGATGCCGTCGATGGTGTCCTTCGGCCCGTCGTCGGCGTCGAAGCAGTCGCCCTTGACCAGCGAGAGGCTCGCGCCCTCGCGCACGCCCTCCTTGACGTCCCGCCAGGCCCGGTCCACGGCCCCGGTGGTGAACAGCAGCACGGCGAGGGCGAGACCGGTCCCGGAGAGGACGCTCCCGACGACCGCCGCGGCCCGGCCGCGCTGGCCGCGCTTGCGGATCTGGGGGAGGGCGATGAGGCCGAGGAGCAGGCCGACGCCGGGGAGGCAGCAGAGGATGCCGGTGACCAGGGAGGCGATGGCGAAGGGGTTTACGGGGGCGGGGGTGCCGTAGGGGGTGTGGGGGACTTGGGGGGTCGGGGGGCCGTAGGGGGCGGGGGACCCGTAGGGGGCCGGCGTCCCGTAGGGGGCGGAGGTCCCGTAGGGGGTGGGCGTCCCGTAGAGGTCCGGTGCCCTGTAGGGGTTCTGCGGGTCCTGCTGGGCCTGCGGGTCCTGCTGGGCCTCTTGGGGTGAGTCGTCCTGGGGCTGCGGGGACGGCTCTGACGGGCCCTTGGGCTCGCCGGGTTCGGGGGCAGGGGATATGGACACCGGTACCGTTTCTGGGACGAGTTGCGGCAGCGGGGGCGGACGAGGACTCTCGGCCGGGCTACCGTACGAATGCGCGCATGGTAAGCGGGTCCGGACAAGACCGGAAACGGCCCGGGTCCCGAACGGGCGCCGCGCGGAACGGACATGGGGGCGGGCAGGGCGTGGGGGACGGAATGAGCGAGGTCGGCATACGGGCGGTCAACGGCCTCACCGCGCGGTGGGCGCGGACGGTCGCGGCGGACGACGGGACGGTGTTCTCCGCGGCCGGGGTGTGGCCCCTGCTGGCCTTCCTGGCGGACGGCGCGGGCGGCCGGGCGCGGGCGGAACTCGCGGAGGCGCTGGGCGTCCCCGCGGACGTGGCGGCCACGGCAGCCCGTCAACTCCTCGCCGAAATGGCCTCGGTGCCCGGACTGGACGCGGCACTCGGCCTCTGGGCCCAGCAGCGGCTACGGCTCCGGGACGACTGGCGGGCCGGGCTGCCCGCCGGGACGCAGGGCACCTTCGGGGACGACCTGATCACCGCGCAGGAACGCCTCGACGCGTGGGCGGCCGAACGTACCGGCGGCGTGGTCGAGCGGATGCCGCTGAAGCTGACGCGGGACGCGCAGGTGGTGCTGGCGAGCGCGCTGTCCCTGCGGACGACCTGGCGCCAGCCCTTCACCGAGGTGCCGCTGCGCCCGGAGCACGGGCCCTGGCAGGGCCGTACGCTGCTCGGGCTGTTCCGCAGGTCGGTACGGCCGGACCGGGTGGGCGTGGCCGCGACCCCGGACGGCCATGTGACCTCCCTGACCGTCCCCGGGGACAACGGCATCGACATCCACCTCGTACTGGGCGAGGAGGGCATGACGCCGGGTCAGGTCATCGCGGCCGGGGTGGGCCTGGTGGAGCGCACGCTTCCGGTCACCGAGGGCGGCCGTCTGCCGCTGGGGCACGTGGGCCCCGGCCTGCGTGTGGAGCAGCGCCCGTCCGCGACCCCGGAGCCGGTGGCCCTGGACGTCCGCACGGTGGCGTACGAGGTACGCGCCGACCACGACCTGCTCGCCGACCCGGCCCTCTTCGGCCTCCCGAGCACCCCGTACGCCCACTTCCCCGGCATCTCGGACACCCCCCTGACGATCGGCGCGGCCCGCCAGTCGGCGGTGGCCCAGTTCAGCGCGAAGGGGTTCCGGGCGGGTGCGGTGACGGCGGTCTCGGCCCCGTACGGCGGCGCACCTCAGCCGACCCACACCACGACGGTCCTCAGCCTCACCTACGACCGCCCCTTCGCCTTCCTCACCACCACCCGCTCCCCCCGCCTCCTCCTCACCACGGGCTGGGTCACGAACCCGGCCCCGTTCCCCCCGATGGGCCTGTCATGAGCAAGCGCCTGATCCTCCTGTACGCGGCGGTACTGGGCGCCCTCAGCGTCGCGGCCGCCGTCCCCGTCGACGCGATCGCCCACCCGGCCATCACCGCTTGGACCTTCGCGGCGATGCCGTCCTCGGTGCTGATGACCGTCGCCTGGATGGCCGCGAGCACCCTGCTCCCGCCCACCTTCACACCGGGCCCGGCTCTCTCCGCCCTCCTCACTCTCACCTTCCACCTGAGCGCGGCCGCCCTCCAGACCGGCGCCCTGCTGCTCCTCAGGAAGGCATGCAGCAAGTGCCGCACCCTGGCCTGCGCATGACCCCCTCGGCCGCCCTGCTCCACCGCATCGAGCAGACCCCCGCGCTCGCCACGGCCCTGATCTGCCCCGGCGACTTCGACATCACCCGCCGGGACCCCATCGACGAACTGCACCTGCCGGGCGAAGTCCCGCTGCACCCGATCGCGGGCTGCGACACGGGCGGCACGTACTACCTCTGCGGGGCCGACGGCGCCGAGCAGCGCCCGGTCCTCCACACCGATTCGGAGGGCCGGGCCACCTTGATCGGCGCGGACCTGATCGAGGCGATCACCCTCGTCGTCGTACTGCCCTTCTGGCGTGACGTGCTGATGGGGTTCCCCCTGCCCGAGCTGAAGTCGGAACTCCTCGAATCCCACCCCGACTTCGAGGCCGAGCGCGACCACCTCCTGCACGCCCTGAACCTCCCCACCCTCCCCGAACCGGAAGCCGCCACCCGTCTCCTGAACACAGCCGCCCGCACGTCCCCCGCGTACGTCCCCTACGTCCAGGACGCAGGCCGACACCCGTACGACCCTACTTCGACCCCGCTCACCAGTAGGTACGCGCGACCTCCTCGGGCCACCGCCCCTGCCGCCGCCACTCCTGAAAAATCACGGCCGCGACGACGAGAAAGGAGCGCCGCACCTCCGGGTCCGGGTGAGGATGCTCCACGTCACCCACACCGCTCGCGAGCAGCATGTCGCCGACCACCACCCCCCGCGCCGTACAGGGACGCGCGACAGCCTCCTCCGTATCGACGAGGAGATGCCCGACGACCCCCTCCCCGGTCTCCCACGCATAGACGGACCCGGTGCCCAGGGAGAGGACCTTTCGACAGACGAGACTCGACGTCACGGGTACTCGGGCCCCCTCACCCACAGGCTCACTGAAGCAGCCGCCCGCGCAGAGCTGGCCGCCGCCGACGCCGAGTACATCAGCAGCCCGGGGGCGTCGGCCGCGTGAACATCCCCTACTTGTACGACGCCGGGGCGCTCATCGCCATCGACAACGACGACCGACGCATGTGGGCCCGCCACAGCTTGGCCCTCGAAGACGGCCGTGACATCCACATCCCGGCCGTCGTCGTCAGCCAGGCATGGCGGGACTCCCGCCGCCAGGTCGGACTCGGCAAGTTCCTCGCCGGGTGCCACGTCGTACCCGTCGGCCTCGAAACCGCCAAAGCCGCGGGCATCCTCTGCGGCAAGGCCGGCACCTCCGACATCGTCGCTGCCACCGTCGTGACCATGGCAGCCGGCCTCGGCGCCATCATCTGGACCTCGAACCCGAACGACATCCGCACCCTCATCGACGCCCAGGACATCGAACCCGCCCCGGTCATCCGAACCGTCTGACACCGCTGCGAGATCTGTCCCATCGGCTTCTGGGAGGACGACGGGGTCCAGTTCCGCCGGCCGGCCATGGCCGGAGGAGCGACTAAGGTCTCCCTGATCGAGGCCCAGCCCAACTACCAGGGCTTCGGCGCCTGCGACCAGCACGGCCGCCAGTACACCCGCCCTCCGGCCGAGAACGAGCCCCGCGGCCCACCGCCCACTCCGTGCTCTGCTGGTGGCTCCCCACCTTCTGGCGCCAGGACCACTCCGCGTCATGACCTCCCCGGAGAGCTAACCGATGCCGTCTCAGAACCCCGCCGGAATCGGCTACGGCCATGTGGTCGAGAGCTACGTGACGAGGACGTACGGGGGCCTGCCGCGCTATCTCGTACTGAACAGCGGGCGGTTCCTGGGCCCCCGGTGGTGGCACACCACCCGCTTCACCCGGCACCTGCTCAATGACGCCGCCGCGGTCACCGACGAGGAACTGGAAGCCCTCCTCGGGTACGAATGGCGCTCACGCCTCACCGCCGCCTGGCTGATCGGCGTGGACCGCCGCGAACAGTTCCGGGCACGCCTCGGCGACCTGCTCCTGGCCAGCGAGGTCTGCTACTCCGGCAGCGCCTACTGCTTCGCCCTGGCCCGCCTCGGCACCCACGCCGACGCCGAGATCCTCACCGCCTACCTCGACCACTACCTCCCCCGCACCGACCTCCACTACGACCAGCCCGCCGCCCTGGGCGCCCTCCTCCGCCTCGACGCGCACCTCGGCACCCACCACGCCGAGCGCTTCACGGAGCCCGACGGCCTCTGGGACGAGTGGGTCAAGGGAGTGGCCCGCCTCGGCTACCCCCGCCACACCCCCGCCGAACAGCACCGCTGGACGGACCTCCAGTGCGAGTTCGCCGACGGTTGGACCCGCCCGTAGCGCGGACGCACCCCAGCACGCTGCGGACTCCGCACGAACCGCAAAGGCCGCCCAACCCGCTCCACCGCAGGTCGGACGGCCTTTGCCGGACGTGTCAGACGTTGAACCGGAATGCCTGCGGCCCGATCCTGACCTGCGACGGAGCCTCCCGTAGCCCCTGAACTGGGATATCTCCGTTGGCGCGCGTGGCTCCCGACAGGCGTTTACGAGTGTCTTGCGGACTGGCTGCGGACTGAGTGTCCCCGCCGCTCGCCCGGCACAATGCGCAGATGCTCGATTTCGACCTCGATACCTACGCCCCCGAGTGGCTTCGCGGCCATGCCGCGATCACCGCCAGCCACGGCGACCGCCTGCGAGCGCTGGTCGGGAAGACACTGGCACGTACCTGGCTGCTTTGGGACGTCGCGGACGACACATGGTTCGCCGATGGTCCCGTTCTGCTCGACTTCGACGGAGAGCAGGTCGAGATCCAGCACCAGAAGTTCGACGACATCTCGGTGGGCTGGAACTCCCTCACCCCCCACGGGTCCGTCCGTTGGCCTGGGTTCGACCTGCGTTGGCGCCACGATGCGGTGCCGGCCCTGGCCGCACTCCATGGCCAGGTGCTACAGAAGATCGAGCTCCTGGAATGGCGCGGCAACGATGCGGCGCAAGGGATGGTGGCTATCGGGTTCGTCTTCCCGCACAGCCGGGTCACCGTCTTCAACGCGCTCGACGAGAACGGCCTGAGCTTCACGGCACCCGAGCCCTTCTACGAGTGCCACTCCCTGGAGTAGCCAGCCTTGCATGCCCTCTGAATGCTGGCTTCGCGATCAGCGAGCTCGGCTCGGACCTTCGGGTCGACCACCCGGACTTCGACGCCGAGCGCGACCCCGGACTACGTGCCGCGCGTGCCGGACTCATCCAGCACGCTGCGGACTCCGTGCGGACCGCAAAGGCCGCCCACCCCGCTCCGTCGCAGGTCAGACGGCCTTTCGCCGTACGTGTCAGACGTTGAAGCGGAACTCCACCACATCCCCGTCCCGCATCACATACTCCTTGCCCTCCATGCGGGCCTTGCCCTTCGCGCGGGCCTCGGCGACCGACCCCGTCTCCACCAGATCCTCGAAGGAGATGACCTCCGCCTTGATGAAGCCCTTCTGGAAGTCGGTGTGGATGACTCCGGCGGCCTCGGGGGCGGTGGCGCCCTTGGGGATGGTCCAGGCGCGGGATTCCTTGGGGCCGGCCGTGAGGTAGGTCTGGAGGCCAAGGGTGTTGAAGCCGACGCGGGCGAGGGTGGCGAGGCCGGGCTCGTCGGCGCCGACGGACTCCAGCAGCTCCATCGCGTCCTCCTCGTCCAGCTCGGCGAGGTCCGCCTCCAGCTTGGCGTTGAGGAAGATCGCCTCGGCCGGGGCGACCAGCGCCCGCTGGGCGTTCTTGAAGTCCTCGTCGGTCAGCTCGTCCTCGTCCACGTTGAAGACGTAGAGGAAGGGCTTCGTCGTGAGGAGGTGCAGGTCGTGCAGGAGCTCCGCGCGCTCCGAACCCTGGAGGATGCCCTGGGAGGACAGCGTGTCGCCCTTCTCCAGGATCTCCTTCGCCTCCTCGACCGCCTTCACCTTCGGCGCGACGTCCTTCTTGATCCGCGACTCCTTCTGCAGGCGCGGCAGGACCTTCTCGATGGTCTGGAGGTCGGCGAGGATCAGCTCGGTGTTGATCGTCTCGATGTCGTCCTTCGGCGAGACCTTGCCGTCCACGTGCACGACGTTGTCGTCCTTGAAGGCACGGATGACCTGGCAGATCGCGTCGGACTCGCGGATGTTCGCCAGGAACTTGTTGCCCAGGCCCTCGCCCTCGGAGGCGCCGCGCACGATGCCCGCAATGTCGACGAAGTCCACCGTCGCCGGGAGGATGCGCTCCGACGAGAAGATCGACGCCAGCTGGGCGAGACGGCCGTCGGGGACGCCGACCACGCCGACGTTCGGCTCGATCGTGGCGAACGGGTAGTTGGCCGCCAGCACGTCGTTCTTGGTCAGGGCGTTGAACAGGGTCGACTTGCCGACATTGGGCAGGCCGACGATTCCGATCGTGAGCGACACGTTGCGACTTCCCGTAGAGGAGTGGGCCAGGGGCTGCCAGGGCCCAGGGGACACCGGCCGATCCACCAGTTTACGGCGTCCCCGCCGGGCAATTAGCGGGAGCGTCCCCCGTCCGGTCGGACTGGCCCTGAGCTCACGTCTTCGGCGTGTCTGATGGGCGATTCGGCACATAAACAGACCTAAGTTGGTCCAGTGGAGCAACACAGAACGCGACCTCCGAAAGACGGGCCGCGACGCGGCACACCCACGCCCGCGCACCTTCCGCCCCAGGCCCGGCGCGGTCCGGACGCCGCGCGCGGCCCGGCCGGGGTGCCCGTCGCGGCCCGCCGCGGCCCCGAGGCCGTACGCGGCCCCGTCGCCGAGCCGGGCCCCGCGCCCACCGGCCGGCGCTTCCCGAACCCCCGGCTCACCGGGCTCGGCGGCGGCCTGTTCTGCGTGGCCGCGATGCTGCTGCTCGGCGGCCTGGACGCGCTGCTGTTCGGCTCGTCGCTGATCGCCTACGGCGTGCTGTTCCTGCCCGTCTGCGTGCTCACCGCGCTGTGGGTGCGGGCCGGTGACGTGCTCACCGCCCCCGTGGCCCTGCCGATCGCCTTCGGCGCCGGGCTCTTCCCCGTCGCCGACGGCAGCGCGGGGTTCCTCGGCTCCCTGATGGGCGTCTTCACCGGCCTCGCCACCCAGGCGGGCTGGCTCTACGGCGGCACGCTGGTCGCCGGGGTGATGGTTCTCGTACGCCGGGTGCGCTGGGTGCGGAGCAGACGGCGCCGTCCGTAGCGGCACGTAGGCCGGGGCGGGACCGGCCCTACAGCTGGTCCCCCGTGCCGGGTTGTTCCGGAGGGTGCATCCCGCCGCCGTCCTTGACGTCCACCGCACAGGTGCGTCGGTCGTAGTACTGGTCGTTGGGGATGAACAGCACTGCGGCCACCCGCTCGGGGTGCTCGACGGCGAGCCATTCGTCGCCCGTGTGGGGATCGGCGGCCGGTCCGAACGCCTGGGACGACTCGACCGTCTGGCACCCCAGCGCCACGCGCTTCTTGTCGACTGCGCAGACGTCCACCGCGAAGTCGGCATTGTCGTCGGCGCCGTCGAAGCGGAAGCGGAAGTGGACCTGGTCACCTTCGGCGGGCACCTGCGGGTGGGGCTCGAGGCGCCAGTCGACGACCACGGCGGTGACGCCGAGCGGCCGCCCGTCCGTCTCCACGACCCGCACCCTGGCACCGGGCGTGCCGCGCTCCGCCCTCGTGTCGGTGCAGCCCCAGGAGGAGCAGCCGGACAGGGCGAGCGTCAGCAGGGCCAGGGGGGCGACGGCCAACGCCCGTACGGGTATCACTGAGACGACCTCCGGTCGGAGTGAGACGGGGCAGCGTATCCCGGTCCGGCGCCCGGCAGCCGCCCCGGCCCCGCTACTCCGCCGAAGCCCGCTGCTCCGCCCGCATCGCCGCGCCCACGATGCCCGCGTTGTTCTGCAGCTGGGCCGGGACGATCTCGGCCTTGATGTCCTTGATGTGCGGGAGGAACTTCTCGGCCTTGCGGCTCACTCCGCCGCCGATGATGAACAGCTCGGGCGAGAAGAGCATCTCCAGGTGCGCGAGGTACTTCTCGACCCGCCGCGCCCAGTGCTCCCAGGTGAGGTCGCCGTCCTCCTTGGCCTTGCTGGACGCCTTCTTCTCCGCGTCGTGGCCGTTCAGCTCGAGGTGGCCCAGCTCGGTGTTGGCGACCAGGACGCCGTCGGTGAAGACGGCGCTGCCGATGCCGGTGCCGAAGGTGAGGACGATGACCGTGCCCCGCCGCCCGCGCCCGGCGCCGAACCGCATCTCGGCGAGGCCGGCCGCGTCCGCGTCGTTGACGAGGGTGACCGGCAGGCCGCCGAGCTTCTCGCTGAACAGGGTGCGGGCGTCCGTGCCGACCCAGCTCTTGTCGACGTTGGCCGCGGTGAGGATGGTGGCACCGTCCTCGACCACTCCGGGGAAGGTCAGCCCGACCGGGCCGGTCCAGCCGAAGTGGTCGATCACTTCCTTGACGCCGTCGGCGACGCCCTCAGGAGTCGCCGGGTGCGGGGTGAGCACCTTGCAGCGCTCCTGGGCGAGATCGCCCTTTTCCAGGTCCACCGGGGCACCCTTGATCCCGGAACCGCCGATGTCCACGCCGAAGATCTGCATGGCCCCACGTTACGGCGTACGACTGACGGTCACGCCTCGGGCGTACCGGTTCCGCCACGCTGGGCCGCCAGGGTGGCGGCCTCCTCGCGCAGATCGCGGCGCAGCTCCTTGGGAAGGGAGAAGGTGATGGACTCCTCGGCGGCCTTGACCAGCTCCACGTCGCCGTAGCCGCGCTGGGTCAGCCACTCCAGGACCTCCTCGACGAGGACCTCGGGGACGGACGCGCCGGAGGTGACGCCGACCGTGGTGACGCCCTCCAGCCAGGCTTCGTCGATCTCGCTCGCGTAGTCCACGAGGTACGCCTCGCGGGACCCGGCGAGCTTGGCGACCTCGACGAGGCGCACGGAGTTGGAGGAGTTGCGCGAGCCGACCACGATGACCAGCTCCGCCTCGGCGCCCATCTGCTTCACCGCGAGCTGACGGTTCTGGGTGGCGTAGCAGATGTCGTCGCTGGGCGGGGAGACCAGGCCGGGGAACTTCGCCTTCAGGGCGTCGACGGTCTCCATGGTCTCGTCCACGGACAGGGTGGTCTGGGAGAGCCAGACGACCTTGGACGGGTCGCGGATCTCGACCTTCGCGACGTCCTCGGGGCCGTCGACGAGCTGGATGTGCTCGGGGGCCTCGCCGGAGGTGCCGATGACCTCCTCGTGGCCCTCGTGCCCGATGAGGAGGATGTCGTAGTCGTCGTTGGCGTAGCGGACGGCTTCCTTGTGGACCTTGGTGACCAGCGGGCAGGTGGCGTCGATGGTGGCCAGCTGTCCGCGCTTCGCCTCCTCGTGCACGGTCGGGGCGACGCCGTGCGCGGAGAACATGACGATGTGGCCCGGGGGCACCTCCTCCGTCTGCTCGACGAAGATCGCGCCCTTCTTCTCCAGGGTCTGCACGACGTACTTGTTGTGGACGATCTCGTGCCGGACGTAGATCGGGGCCCCGTACTGTTCGAGGGCCTTCTCGACGGCGATCACGGCGCGGTCCACACCGGCGCAGTAGCCACGGGGGGCGGCGAGCAGGACACGGCGGCCAGGCGAAGCGGTCATGCGTCCCATCGTAAGGCCGGGTGGCCGACCCCGTAGATCCGCCCAGGGGGGTGTCCCCCGGCGCACCCCCTTTGTCGGTGGCGGCCGTTACGCTCGCCGCATGGCTGTGAACACATCGCCCGAGGCCCCGCTCCCGGTCGGGGAGGTTTCCCGGCTGATCGGACGCTGGATCGACCGGCTGGGCGCGGTGTGGGTGGAGGGACAGATCACGCAGTTGTCGCGGCGGCCCGGCGCCGGGGTGGTGTTCCTGACGCTGCGCGACCCCTCGCACGACATCTCGGTGAGCGTGACCTGCTACCGGCAGGTGTTCGACGCGGTCGCGGACGTGGTCGGCGAGGGCGCGCGGGTCGTGGTGCTCGCCAAGCCGGAGTGGTACGCCCCGCGGGGGCAACTCTCGTTGCGCGCCGCCGAGATACGGCCGGTGGGCGTGGGCGAGCTGCTGGCGCGGCTGGAGCAGCTGAAGAAGTCGCTGGCGGCGGAGGGGCTGTTCGCGGCGGACCGCAAGAAGCCGCTGCCGTTCCTGCCGCAGCTGATCGGGCTGGTGTGCGGCCGGGCCTCGGCGGCCGAGCGTGACGTGCTGGAGAACGCCCGGCACCGCTGGCCCGCCGTCCGCTTCGAGGTGCGCAATGTGCCGGTGCAGGGGGTGCACGCGGTGCCGCAGGTGGTCCAGGCCGTCAAGGAGCTGGACGCGCGGGACGACGTGGACGTGATCGTGGTGGCCCGTGGCGGGGGCAGTGTGGAGGATCTGCTGCCGTTCTCCGACGAGGAGCTGATCCGGACGGTGGCGGCCTGCCGTACGCCGGTGGTCTCGGCGATCGGCCATGAGCCGGACACCCCGCTGCTGGACCTGGTGGCCGACCTGCGCGCCTCCACCCCGACCGACGCGGCCAAGAAGGTCGTCCCGGACGTGGGCGAGGAGCTGGCGCGGGTACGGATGCTGCGCGACCGGGGCAGGCGCTGCGCCCACGCCCTGCTGGAGCGGGAGGAGCGGGGGCTCGCCCACGCGCTGTCCCGGCCGGTGATGGAGCATCCGCACCGGCTGCTGGACGAGCGGGCCGAGCAGCTGGACGCCCTGCTGGGCCGCGCCCGGCGCACGCTGGGCCATCTGCTGGACCGGGCGGAGTCGGAGCTGACCCACACGCACGCGCGCGTGGTCGCCCTCTCCCCCGCGGCCACGCTGAAGCGCGGTTACGCGGTCCTGCAGAAGGAGGACGGCCACGTGGTCCGCGATCCGGCCGAGGTGAGCGAGGGCGAGCCGCTGCGGGCCCGGGTGGCGGCGGGCGAGTTCGCCGTACGGGTCGATGTCGGCGGCGATGAATAGGGTGGGCGGATGAGCAGCAAGGTGGACGAGGCGCTGTCGTACGAGCAGGCGCGGGACGAGTTGATCGAGGTCGTACGGCGGCTGGAGGCGGGCGGTTCCACGCTGGAGGAGTCCCTCGCGCTGTGGGAGCGCGGCGAGGAGCTGGCCAAGGTGTGCCGCCGCTGGCTGGAGGGGGCGCGGGAGCGGCTGGACGCGGCGCTCGCGGAGGAGGCGGACGAGGAGGAGAGTGACTAGCCGCACCGAGATGCTTTGTTAAAGCTTGAACTTCTCTGGCGTAGGGTCGGGTCCGTCATCAGGTCCCGCCCCGCGGGCCGTACGCGCACCCCCAGGAAGTCACAGATGTCTCTCGTTCTCGACCCGGCCGCCCAGGACCTCCTCTTCCGCGAGGCCCGCACCGCGAACTCCTTCACCGACGAGCCGGTGACCGACGAGCAGGTCCGGGCGATCTACGACCTGGTGAAGTACGGCCCCACCGCCTTCAACCAGACCCCGCTGCGGATCACCCTGGTCCGCTCCCCCGAGGCCCGCGAGCGCCTGGTGGCCCTGATGGCCGACGGCAACAAGCCCAAGACGGCCGCCGCCCCGCTGGTCGCGATCCTCTCCGCGGACAACGAGTTCCACGAGGAGCTGCCCGCCCTGTTCCCGGCGTTCCCGCAGGCCAAGGACGCCTTCTTCGGCGAGCGCCCGGTCCGTGAGCGCTCCGCCGCGCTGAACGCCGCGCTCCAGGCCGCCTACTTCGTCGTCGGCGTCCGCGCCGCCGGTCTGGCCGCGGGCCCGATGACCGGCTTCGACGCCGAGGGTGTCCGCAAGGAGTTCCTGGACGACGACCACGCCCCGCTGATGATCGTCAACATCGGCCGCCCGGCCGCGGACGCCTCGCACCCGCGCGGCCCGCGCCTGTCGTACGACGACGTGATCACGACCGTCTGATCAGCACCCTGAAGGCCGCTCACGGCCGACGCGAAGGCCCCCGGAATGCGCTTCCGGGGGCCTTCGCGCATCGTGAGAGGGAGCCGTCACGCCATCTTGAGCGCCGTGGCCATGGTGGTCAGGCGGTCGAAGGACGCGGTGCCCGACACCACCGTGGTGGAACCGGGGGTGTCCTCCAGGACGAGGGCGTCGTAGCGGCCGCCGGTGTAGCGGGTCCAGGTGCGGCCGTCGATCTTCTCGGTCGCCTCGGTCACCCTGGCGCCCTGGGTGGCCTGCTTGATGAAGTCCGAGCGCTTCTGGGTGGACTGCTCGATCTGGACGTACTGGCCCTCGGGGTCCTGGAAGCCGAGGTGCCAGCGGTCGGACTCGTCGCTGCGGAAGCGGACGGAGGTCGCCTTCCAGGTGTCCGGCAGCCCCTGGGGGGCCGCCACCGGGTAGCTCACGGCCCGGCGCGCCGTGGTCGTCTCGACCGTGTAGTCGACCCGAGGGAGGTCGGGCTTGTGATCGTCGTGCGGGACGAACACGTAGATGACCGCCGCCGCGATTCCGATGAGGGCCAGGGAGAGGATCATGTCCCGGACCGTCTTCTGCTTGCCGTTCGAACCTGCCACGCCTCCTATGGTCTCAGGTGCCCTCCGCGCTCATCCGTGGGGCCCCCTGCTCATTTTGTAAGCCCGGCGATAGAGTCACCCCATACTCATCCGGCCGTCGTCGTATCAGAAAGGTGCGCTCCGATGACCGAGCATCATCTGCCGTCCGAACTCGATGTCCCCTCCGAGGCCCCCGACCGCAACCTCGCCCTGGAACTGGTCCGGGTCACCGAAGCCGCGGCCATGGCCGCGGGCCGCTGGGTCGGCCGGGGCGACAAGAACGGCGCCGACGGCGCCGCCGTGCGCGCCATGCGGACCCTCGTCTCCACCGTCTCGATGAACGGCGTCGTCGTCATCGGCGAGGGCGAGAAGGACGAAGCCCCGATGCTCTTCAACGGGGAGCGGGTCGGCGACGGGACGGGGCCCGAGGTCGACATCGCCGTCGACCCGATCGACGGCACCACGCTGACCGCGAAGGGCATGGCGAACGCGATCGCCGTGCTGGCCGCCGCCGAGCGGGGCGCCATGTTCGACCCGTCCGCCGTGTTCTACATGGACAAGCTGGTCACCGGGCCCGAGGCGGCCGACTTCGTGGACATCGACGCGCCCGTGTCGGTCAACATCCGCCGGGTCGCCAAGGCGAAGCGGCGCACGCCCGAGGACGTCACGGTCTGCATCCTGGACCGGCCCCGGCACGAGGGCGTCATCAAGGAGATCCGGGACACCGGCGCGCGGATCAAGCTGATCTCCGACGGTGACGTGGCGGGGTCCATCCTCGCGCTGCGCGAGGGCACCGGCATCGACCTGCTGCTCGGCGTCGGCGGCACCCCAGAGGGGATCATCTCGGCCTGCGCGGTGAAGTGCCTGGGCGGGACGATCCAGGGCAAGCTGTGGCCCAAGGACGACCAGGAGCGCGAGCGGGCGATCGCCGCCGGTCACGACCTGGACCGGGTGCTGACCACGGACGACCTGGTCAGCGGGGAGAACGTGTTCTTCGTGGCCACCGGGATCACCGACGGCGAGCTGATGCGGGGGGTGCGCTACCGCTCCGAGACCGCCACCACCGACTCCATCGTGATGCGGTCCAAGTCGGGGACCGTGCGCAAGATCGAGTCCGAGCACCGGCTCAGCAAGCTGCGGGCCTACAGTGCGGTCGACTTCGACCGGGCGAAGTAGCGGGTCAGGGGGCGCGGGCGGCGCTGCGGGTGCCGGTCCGTCGTGGCTGGTCGCGCAGTTCCCCGCGCCCCTGAAAAGCGCTCGGCTAGCCGGCTATACGCGCTGCGGTCGTCTTCTTCAGCTCCACCTCGCGCCTGCGCCTGCGGGCCAGGACCACCCGGCGTTCGGCCGCGGTCAGGCCGCCCCAGACGCCGTAGGGCTCGGGCTGGAGCAGGGCGTGCTCGCGGCACTCGATCATCACCGGACAGCGGGCGCACACCCGCTTCGCCGCTTCCTCACGGGACAGGCGGGCGGCGGTCGGCTCCTTCGACGGGGCGAAGAACAGACCGGCCTCGTCGCGGCGGCACACCGCCTCGGTGTGCCAGGGCGCGTCCTGGTCCCTGTCTCGCGCCGGGCCCCGCTGGGCCGGAACGGCGGCTACCTGCAGGGACGAATGCGGCGGTTGCAGCACGGGTCTACTCCTGACGACGGATTCGCTAGCGAGAGACGATGCAGCAAGCCCTACCCGTTGTACGCGCGCCTATGCACTGCGTTCCCAACCACCGGCGTACGACGGCCTGTTCGGCGTCAGTCACCCAGGTGCTTGCGCAGCTTCCCGTCGACCTTGCGCAGGGTCCGGTCGAGGATGTCCGCCACGACCTTGCCGCGCCGGGGCCGCGCCTCCACGTTGCCCAGCACCGACCAGCCGTCCACGTAGATCACCGGCGCGTCCGACTGCACCGAGTCCAGGGTGCTGACCTCGAAGTTGCCCAGCACGCTGCCGCCGGTGCCGCGCAGCGACACGTTCTCCGGGACGCGGATCTGGACGTCCCCGAAGACCGAGACCGCCTTGATCACCACCTGCTGGTACTCGAAGACGGCCTCGCTGAGGTCTATCTCCACGCTGCCGAACACCGCGAACGCGTGCACCCGGCGCCCCGCGCGCCAGCGGCCCCGGCGCACGGCGCTGCTGAAGACGGCGACCACGCTGGTGTCGGCCTCGGCCGGGAGGGCGCCGGGCCGCGGCCGGGGCGGGGCGGAGACGTACGCGGGCCCGGCCGGGCGGTCGTGCGCGGCGGGCAGGTCGCGTATGAAGACGTCCAGCTCGCCGACGGTCTTGGTGTGCAGCACCCCCTCCACCCGCTCGGCGTGCTCCTCGGCGGTCAGCCGGCCCTCGGCCAGGGCCTCGCGGAGGATGTCGGCGACCCGGTCGCGGTCGGCGTCCGAGGCGCGCAGGTCGGCCGGGCGCGGGGCGGTGTCCGCGGGCTGGGCGTGCTTCTGAAGGTCCACGACAGCAGAGTACCGAAACGCGATAGATCGCGACTAGGGGCTGTGGACAACTACCGGACAACGTTGCCGCGGCAGGGGCGCCGCGTAAGTGAGTCTTACCTCACCAGCGCACTGTCCGAGGCGGGTTCTACGCTGGACAGGCTCGCCAGCGTCGGCGGGCGCCGTCCGTCGAGTGAGGAATGGGCTGAGATGCCTGAGTTCGCGTACACCGATCTGCTCCCCCAGGGAGAGGACACCACGCCGTACCGGCTGGTGACCTCCGAGGGTGTGTCCACCGTCGAGGGGCCGGACGGGCGGACGTTCCTCAAGGTGGAGCCGGAGGCGCTGCGCAAGCTGGCCGAGGAGGCCATCCACGACATCCAGCACTACCTGCGCCCCGCCCACCTCGCCCAGCTCCGCCGGATCATCGACGACCCGGAGGCGTCCGGCAACGACAAGTTCGTCGCGCTGGACCTGCTGAAGAACGCGAACATCGCGGCGGCCGGTGTGCTGCCCATGTGCCAGGACACCGGCACGGCGATCGTCATGGGCAAGCGCGGCCAGAACGTGCTGACGGAAGGGCGCGACGAGGCGGCGCTGAGCCGCGGCATCTACGACGCCTACCTGAACCTCAACCTGCGCTACTCGCAGATGGCTCCGCTCACCATGTGGGAGGAGAAGAACACCGGCTCCAACCTCCCCGCGCAGATCGAGCTGTACGCGGCCGACGGCGGCGCCTACAAGTTCCTCTTCATGGCGAAGGGCGGCGGCTCGGCCAACAAGTCGTTCCTATACCAGGAGACGAAGGCCGTCCTCAACGAGTCCTCCATGATGAAGTTCCTGGAGGAGAAGATCCGTTCGCTGGGCACGGCCGCCTGCCCGCCGTACCACCTGGCGATCGTGGTCGGCGGTACGTCGGCCGAGTTCGCGCTGAAGACCGCGAAGTACGCCTCCGCGCACTACCTGGACGAGATCCCGGCCGAGGGCTCGCCGCTCGGCCACGGCTTCCGGGACAAGGAGCTGGAGGAGAAGGTCTTCGAGCTGACCCAGAAGATCGGCATCGGCGCGCAGTTCGGCGGCAAGTACTTCTGCCACGACGTGCGCGTGGTGCGCCTCCCCCGGCACGGCGCGTCCTGCCCGGTCGCCATCGCCGTCTCCTGCTCGGCGGACCGCCAGGCCGTCGCCAAGATCACCGCCGAGGGCGTGTTCCTGGAGCAGCTCGAGACGGACCCGGCGCGCTTCCTGCCGGAGACGACGGACGAGCACCTGGACGAGGCCGGGGACGTCGTCAAGATCGACCTCAACCAGCCGATGGACGAGATCCTCGCGGAGCTGACCAAGTACCCGGTCAAGACGCGCCTCTCGCTGACCGGCCCGCTGGTCGTGGCCCGCGACATCGCGCACGCCAAGATCAAGGAGCGGCTGGACGCGGGCGAGGACATGCCGCAGTACCTGAAGGACCACCCGGTGTACTACGCGGGCCCGGCCAAGACCCCCGAGGGGTACGCCTCCGGTTCCTTCGGCCCGACCACGGCCGGGCGGATGGACTCCTACGTGGAGCAGTTCCAGGCGGCCGGCGGCTCCAAGGTGATGCTGGCCAAGGGCAACCGCAGCAAGCAGGTCACCGACGCCTGCGACGCGCACGGCGGCTTCTACCTCGGCTCCATCGGCGGCCCGGCCGCCCGCCTCGCCCAGGACTGCATCAAGAAGGTCGAGGTCGTCGAGTACGAGGAGCTCAGCATGGAGGCGGTCTGGAAGATCGAGGTCGAGGACTTCCCGGCCTTCATCGTGGTCGACGACAAGGGCAACGACTTCTTCCAGGACCCGGCACCCGCGCCGACGTTCACCAGCATCCCGGTGCGCGGCCCCGGCCTGGCCTGAGGCCGGCCCCCCGGTCACCAGGCCCCTCGGCGTCCACCAGGGGGCCTGGTGCGGTGCTCATGCCGCGGGCGGGGCGTCCCCGCGAACGAGCGGGAGGAGCGCCTCGGCGACAGCGTCCGGGGCGGCCACGGTGTCGATGGAGAGCGGCTGGGACTCGGCCATGACCGGGACTCCGTCGTCATTCAGCGGCACGGTCTGCCAGCCGTCCGTGACGTGCCAGAACACCAGCAGCCCTCGCGGACGGCACTCGGTCACCGTCGTCCAGTAGAGAGCGACGCCACGCGCCTCGTCCCAACGCTCGTCCGGAGGGCAGCCGCGGGCGCCAAGGGCCTCGACGACGGCTCCGGCGTACCGGACCATCTCCGGATGGTTGAGCGGTCTCGCCGCGGCCATCGGCATCTGCCCTTCTCGGTATCCGGGCCCGGCATCCCGCGCTCCCGGGCAACACCTAGTGTGCCCGCATGACTTCTGAGGCTTATCTCTCCGGGCTGTTCTCGCTGGAAGGACGCGTCGCCGTCGTCACCGGGGGGAGTTCCGGGATCGGGCGGGGGATCGCCGAGGCGCTGGCGCGGGCCGGGGCCTCGGTGGTGGTCGTGGCGCGGGGCAAGGACGCGCTGGAGGCGACCTGCGCCCAGCTCGCCGGACTCGGCTGCCGTGCCGGGTGGGTGAGCGCCGATCTGAGTACGCGGGACGGGGTGCGGGCCGCCGCCGAGGAGGCCGCCGGGGTGTTCGGGGAGCCCGACATCCTCGTCAACTGCGCCGGGATCAACGTGCGGCCGCCCTTCAGCGAGTTGAGCGACGAGGACTGGGACCTGACGCTCGCCGTGAACCTCAGCGCGCCGCATCTGCTCGGCAAGCGGTTCGGGCCGGGCATGGCCGAGCGGGGTTTCGGGCGGATCATCCACATCTCCTCCCAGCAGGCGCACCGCGCCTTCGTCCGCTCGGGGGCGTACGGGGTGTCCAAGGGCGCGCTGGAGTCCCTCGCGCGCTCCCAGGCCGAGGAGTGGTCCCCGTACGGCGTCACCGTCAACACCCTGGTGCCGGGCTTCGTGATGACGCCGCTCAACGCGCGGCTGTCGTCCGACCCGGAGAAGGTGGCGGCGCTGGCCGCGCGGACGATGGTCGGGCGCAACGGCCTCGCCGAGGACTTCGCGGGTGCCGCCGTCTTCCTGGCGAGCCGCGCCTCGGGATACGTCACCGGCCAGTCCCTCTTCGTGGACGGCGGCTTCTCGGTGCACTGAACATCCCCGCCGAAAAGCGCCCCCGTCCGGCCCAGCCCAGGAACATCACGGCACCTCCGTTCGCTGTACCGGGTATGACCGACGAGTACCGCACCGAGCACGACTCCATGGGCGACGTCCGCGTCCCCGCCCACGCCAAGTGGCGCGCGCAGACCCAGCGCGCCGTCGAGAACTTCCCCCTCTCCGGGCAGCGTCTGGAGCGCGCGCACATCGAGGCGCTGGCCCGGATCAAGGGCGCGGCGGCGAAGGTGAACGCCGACCTGGGCGTGCTGGACCGGGACGTGGCCGACGCGATCCAGGGGGCCGCCACCGAGGTCGCGGACGGCACCTGGGACGAGCACTTCCCGGTGGACGTCTTCCAGACCGGCTCCGGCACCTCCTCCAACATGAACGCCAACGAGGTGATCGCCACCCTCGCCGGTGAGCGGCTGGGCCGGGACGTGCATCCCAACGACCAGGTGAACGCGTCCCAGTCGTCCAACGACGTCTTCCCCTCCTCGATCCACATCGCGGCCACCGCCGCGGTCGTCCACGACCTGATCCCGGCGCTGGAACACCTGGCCGCCGCCCTCACCCGCAAGGCGGAGGAGTTCGCGGACGTGGTGAAGGCGGGGCGCACCCATCTGATGGACGCGACCCCCGTGACCCTGGGTCAGGAGTTCGGCGGCTATGCGGCACAGGTGACGTACGGCGTGGAGCGGCTGCGTTCCGCGCTGCCCCGGCTGGCCGAACTCCCGCTCGGCGGCACGGCGGTGGGCACCGGGATCAACACCCCGCCCGGCTTCTCGGCGGCGGTGATCGAGGAGGTGGCGCGGGCGACCGGGCTGCCCTTCACCGAGGCGCGCGACCACTTCGAGGCGCAGGGGGCGCGCGACGGGATCGTGGAGACCAGCGGCCAGCTGCGGACCATCACGGTGGGCCTGACGAAGATCGCCAACGATCTGCGCTGGATGTCCTCCGGCCCGCGCACCGGCCTGGCCGAGATCCGGCTGCCCGACCTCCAGCCGGGCTCCTCGATCATGCCGGGCAAGGTCAACCCGGTCGTCCCGGAGGCGGTGCTGATGGTCGCGGCACAGGTCATCGGCAATGACGCCACCATCGCCACGGCCGGTGCCGCCGGAAACTTCGAGCTGAACGTGATGCTCCCGGTGATGGCGAAGAACGTGCTGGAGTCGGTGCGGCTGCTGGCCAACGCCTCCCGCCTGCTGGCCGACCGCACCATCGACGGCATCACCGCCGACCGCGAACGCGCCCGCGAGTACGCCGAGTCCTCCCCCTCGGTCGTGACCCCGCTCAACCGCTACCTGGGCTACGAGGAGGCCGCGCGGATCGCCAAGAAGTCGCTCGCGGAACGTAAAACGATCCGTGAGGTGGTGCTGGAGGACGGCTATGTGGAGCGCGGCGACCTCACCCTGGAGCAGCTGGACGAGGCGCTGGATGTCCTGCGGATGACACGCCCGTGACGGCCCGGGAACAGCTCCGCCGATTTCCCGCCACCTGTCCGGAAGGGTGACGCACACCGCGGCATCGGGTGCTTCCGGCACCTAATATCTGTCCATGACGGACGACGAAGCGGTGAGACGAGCGGAAGCGGCCCCTACGGCGTACTGGACGCCCGGCACCCCGATCCTGTGGCGGTACCGGGAGAACGCGGGCGACGCGTTCCACATCGCGCGTCCGGTCACCGTCGTCCGGGACGACGCCGAACTGCTCGCGGTGTGGCTGGCCCCCGGCACCGAGTGCGTCAAACCGGTGCTGGCCGACGGCACGCCCGTCCACCTGGAGCCGCTGGAGTCCCGCTACACCAAGCCGCGCGTGGTGCGGCGGGACCGCTGGTTCGGCACCGGGGTGCTGAAGCTGGCCCGGCCCGGCGAGCCCTGGTCGGTGTGGCTGTTCTGGGAACCGGGCTGGCGCTTCAAGAACTGGTACGTCAACCTGGAGCAGCCGCTCGCCCGTTGGGCCGGCGGGGTCGACTCCGAGGACCATTTCCTGGACATCTCCGTCCACCCGGACCGCAGCTGGCACTGGCGGGACGAGGACGAGTTCGCCCAGGCGCTGCGGGACGGCCTGATGGACGCGGAGACCGCCGAACGGGTCCGGGCGGCGGGACGGCGGGCGGTGGAGATGATCCAGGCGTGGGGGGCGCCGTTCACGGACGGCTGGCAGCACTGGCGGCCCGATCCGTCCTGGTCGGTGCCCGCGCTGCCGGACGACTGGGACCGTACGCCCGCGCACGTGTCCTCATGAGACCCTTGATGCGCCCCCGGACCACAACCGTAGGATCGTCCTCCGCAAGGGCATCGAGATACAACTACCGGAGTCCGCGCAGAGCCTGACCATATGTCACCGAGGGGCGGCAGCACGTGAGCGAGGGGTACGAGAGCGACGGCGGCGCGGTCACCGCGGGGTTCGCCCCGGTGGGGGAAACTGCCGCTGACCACGCGGGAATTCCGTTCCTGGGGCACGTGATCCGGGTATCGGGACTTCGGCGGCATCTCCTGCGCGCCCGGCGCGCAGCCCCGGACGGACGGATTCGACACGCGTGACGGAGCAGCCCACTTCCTCCTGCGGACGCCCCCAGCCGGGCGTCGACCCCGCCGCGCGTGGGGCGCTGCTGGGTGCCCCGGCCCAGGCACGGGGCGGCGCGGGCACGGGGAAGAACAAGAAGAAGGAGCGCCCAGTCAACGGCCCTGAGCACTCGCAGCCTGCCGCCGCCGAGCCCATGGGGGAACCTCCCGCGCGCGCGAAGTCCAGCGTGGGGGAACACCGTCCGAGGCCCGCGCCGGAGTCCATTCCCGCCCAGCCGGGCGCCGAGCAGGAGCGCGCACCGGGCGGCCCGGAGCGGCGCACCGGCCGCGGTGGCCCGCCCGGACGCCCGATGCCCATGCGCCGTGACGGCGACCGGCTGCGGTTCGTGGGCGCGGCCACCCGGCGCATCGCGCGCGGTCTCGACCTGGACGAGATCGTGATGGGCCTGTGCCGCGCCACGGTGCCCACCTTCTCGGACGAGATCCTGGTCTATCTGCGCGATCCGCTGCCGGTCGGCGACGAACGGCCCACCGGTCCGGTGGTGCTGCGGCTGCGCCGCACCGACCGGATTCCGGACGAGCGGGAGACCGAGGGCCTGCTGCTGCCGCCGTTCCCGGAGCCGGACGCGGAGCCGTCGGCGCCGGCGGCGCTCTCGGGTCCGGCCGCGCTGACCGCCGAGCTGTGCGAGGTGCGCCCCGGCGGCGCGCTGAACGAGGTGCTGCGCGGGGTGCGCCCGGTGTTCGCGGACACCCCCGCCGCCCGTGCCGCGCTGCCCGAGCTGCTCGGTGAGGACGGTGAGGCGGTCGTACCGTCCGGGCAGCGGGCGATTCTCGCGCCGTTGCGCGGGCGGCGCCGGGTGATCGGCGCGGCGGTGTTCCTGCGCCGTCCGGACCGGCTGGCGTTCGAGGCGGAGGACCTGCTGGTGGCGGCGCAGCTCGCCACGCACAGCGCGCTCGGCATCGACAAGGCGGTGCTGTACGGCCGCGAGGCGTACATCGCGGACGAGTTGCAGCGCACCATGCTCCCCGAGACCCTCCCGCATCCCACCGGGGTGCGGCTGGCCTCGCGCTATCTGCCCGCGGCGGAGACGGCGCGGGTGGGCGGCGACTGGTACGACGCGATCCCGCTGCCGGGCAACCGGGTGGCGCTGGTGGTCGGCGACGTGATGGGTCACTCCATGACCTCGGCCGCCATCATGGGCCAGCTCCGCACCACCGCGCAGACCCTGGCCGGTCTCGACCTGCCTCCGCAGGAGGTGCTGCACCACCTGGACGAGCAGGCGCAGCGGCTGGGCACGGACCGCATGGCGACCTGCATGTACGCGGTCTACGACCCGGTCGCGCACCGCATCACCATCGCCAACGCCGGGCATCCGCCGCCGGTGCTGCTGCACCTGGGCGGCACCGCCGAGGTGCTGCGGGTGCCGCCGGGCGCGCCGATCGGGGTGGGCGGGGTGGACTTCGAGGCGGTCGAGCTGGACGCGCCCGCCGGGGCCACGCTGCTGCTGTACACCGACGGCCTGGTGGAGTCCCGGCTCAGGGACGTCTGGACCGGCATAGAGCAGTTGCGGGAGCGGCTGACCGCGACCGCGCAGCTGACCGGCCCGGGCCACCCGCCGCCGCTGGAGGCGCTGTGCGACGAGGTGCTGGACATGCTGGGCCCCGGCGACCGGGACGACGACATCGCGCTGCTCGCCGCCCGGTTCGACGGGATCGCGTCCGACGATGTGCGGTACTGGTCGCTGGACGCGGAGGACGCGGCGCCCGGAAAGGCCCGTCGGCTGGCCCGCGCCGCGCTCGCCGACTGGGGTCTGGAGGACCTCACGGACTCGGTGGAGCTGCTGGTCAGCGAGGTGGTCACCAACGCGGTGCGGTACACCACGCGCCCGGTGACGCTGCGGCTGCTGCGTACGGACGTGCTGCGCTGCGAGGTCGGTGACGACGTGCCGCAGCTGCCCCGGCTGTGCCAGGCGAGAGCCACCGACGAGGGCGGCCGTGGCCTGTACCTGGTCAACAAGCTGGCCCGGCGCTGGGGCGCGACCCGGCTGAGCGTCGGCAAGGTCGTCTGGTTCGAGCTGCACGGGGGCTGACCCCCCGTCCGGCACGACGTGAAAGGGGCGCCCGGCATCATGCCGGGCGCCCCTTTCACGTGTGCGTCACTGCTGTCGGCCGTCGTCCCGCTGGGCCGGGTCGAACGGGTTGCGCGGGGTGAAGCCGCCGGACGGCGGCTGCGTGGTCGGCGTCTCGCTCGGGCTCTGGGTGGGGGGCGTCGTGGTCGGAGTGTCGCTCGGCGTCTCGCTGGGCGTCTCGGACGGGGCCTGAGAGGTGGGCGGTTCGCTGCTCGGGGTCTCCGACGGCGTCTGGGACGGGGTCTCGCTGGGGGTCGGCGGCGGGGGCGGGGCGACGGCGGCACCCTGGGTGGTGTCGAGGTCGAACTCGGCCTGGCGGGTCACGCCGAAGGTGTAGGCCGCCCAGATCCGGGCGGGGGGCCCGCCGCCGTTGACGCGGCCGTCGCCCATGGTGCCCTTGAGCGAGACATGGGCGAACTTCTTGACCTTCTGGTCCTCGCAGCCGGTACCGCCGTCCTTGTGCGCCTCGCCGAACAGGCCGACGGAGGTGACGAGGTCGGGGGTGTAGCCGGTGAACCAGGCCGAGCGGTCGCAGTCGGAGGTGCCGGTCTTGCCCGCGACCTGCTGCCCGTCCCGCCGCGGGTTGTTCGCCACGGACGTCTGCGCGGTGCCGTCGTCGACGACGCCGGTGAGCACGGAGGTCACGGTGTCGGCGGTGGTGCGGTCGAGCACCCGCTCGCCGACCGGGTTCGGCAGCGACACCGTACGGCCCTGCTGCTCGGCCGACTTGATGATGCTCGGGGTGACCTTACGGCCGTGGTTGTCGAGGGTGGCGTACATGCCCGCCATCTCCAGCGGGCTCGCGCCCATGGAGCCGAGGGTCTGCGCCGGAACCGCCTGCATGCCCTCGGTGTCCATGCCGAGCCGCTTCGCGGTGTCCATCACCTTGTCCATGCCGACGTCCACGCCCATCTGCGCGAACACGGAGTTGACGGACTTGTTCATGGCCGTCTGGACGCTGATCGGGCCGTAGCTGGCGTCGTCCTCGTTGGGCGGGGCGAAGCCGACGCGGGAACCGTGGTCCCGCACCTCGCGGCGGCTGGTGCCGTCGTAGACGGTGTTCGCGCCGATGAGGTTGCCGCTCTGGGTGGTGGCGCCATGCTCCAGCGCGGCCGCGAGGATGACCGGCTTGAAGGTGGAGGCGGGCTGGTAGTCGTCGCGGCCCGCGTTGTCGACATAGTGACTGTAGTAGTCCTTGCCGCCGTACAGGGCGACGATGCCGCCGGTCTTCGGGTCGACGGAGACCGCCCCGGCCTGGACGTCGGCGTCGACGGGCCGCCTCTTCGGGTCGAGCTTGCTGGTGAGCTGGGACTTCACCGACTTCTCCAGCGCGGTCTGCTTCTTGCGGTCCACGTTGAGGGTGATGGTCCAGCCCTGGCCCTCGACCTTGGCCTCGGCCTCCGAGCGGGAGATGCCCTCCTGCTTCATCAGCTGGTGCTGCAGCTGGGAGTTGGCGAGCTGGACCAGGTAGCCCTTCTGCCCCTCCATGCCGGGGGCGCCCTTGGGCTCCTTGGGCACCGGGAACTTCAGGGCGGCGCGCTTGCCCGGGTCGAGCCAGTGCTCCTTGCCCATGTTGTTCAGGACGTAGTTCCACCGGTCGGTGACCAGCCGCTTGCCGGTCGGGGTGGCGGTGGACCAGTCGTACTGGCTGGGGGCCTGGAGGAGGGCGGCGAGGTAGGCGCCCTGTTCGACGGTGAGGTCCTGGGCGTCGACGCGGTAGTACGCCTGGGCCGCGGCCTGGATGCCGTAGGCGCCGCGGCCGTAGTAGCTGGTGTTGATGTACCCGGCGAGGATCTCGTCCTTGGACTTCTCGCGCTCCACCTTCAGCGAGATGACCATCTCCTTGAGCTTGCGGGAGATGGTCTGGTCCTGGCTCAGGTAGTAGTTCTTGACGTACTGCTGGGTGATGGTCGAGCCACCCTGCTTGCCGCGCCCCGCCAGGGTGTTGAGGATGCCGCGGGCGGTGCCCTTCAGGTCGACGCCGGGGTCGGTGTAGAAGGACTTGTTCTCGGCGGCGACGAAGGTCAGCTGGACCTTGCGGGGCACCTTGGAGAGGTCGACTATCTCGCGGTTGACCTCGCCGTCGCGGGCGAGGACCGTGCCGTCGCTGTACTTGTAGACGTTGCTCTGCCGCTGGGCGGCCGCGTTGCCCGCGGGCACGTCGACCGACATGTACAGCGCGGCGAGGGCGCCCATGCACAGCAGACAGAGCGCGAAGACCGCGCCGACGATCTTCTTCCAGGTGAAGAGGCGCCGTATTCGGCCCTTGGCGGGCTTGCCGCCGGAGCCGTCGGAGCCGTTGGCGGCCGGGGCTGGTGAACGGCGTCCGGGTGCCGCGCGGTGGCCGCCGCGCTGTCGCGCTCGTCTCTCGTCCGCTCGTCCCATGGGTCCCTTGGCTCCGCTTCCGTCTCGGGGTCAGCTCCGAAAGCTAACACCCCCCTATGTGACAAAGAGCGTCCGATCCACTCTTTTACGGACGTGAGAATGAGCACCCACCCCCAAGGAACGGACGGGCGGGAAGGGGCGGAGGTTGTCCGGGGGAATGCCCGAAAAGCGGATCTCTCTCTTCCAGATCCCGCTATACACACGGGGTATACACCGTGTGTAGAGTGCTCGCCATGTCCATTGGTCACACCCTTCTAGGGCTCCTGGAGTCCGGCCCCCGGCACGGCTACGACCTCAAGCGGGCCTTCGACGACACCTTCGGCCACGACCGGCCGCTCGCCTACGGGCAGGTCTACGCGACCATGTCCCGGCTGCTGAAGAACGGCCTCGTGGAGGTCGAAGGCATCGAGGCGGGCGACGGGCCCGACCGGAAACGCTATGCCATCACCGACGCCGGCATCACGGACGTCGCGCAGTGGCTCGCCAGCCCGGAGAAGCCGGAGGACTACCTCCGCTCGACCCTGTACACCAAGGTCGTACTGGCTCTCCTCACCCACCGCGACGCCGCCGACGTCCTCGACACCCAGCGCTCGGAGCACCTGCGCAGCATGCGCGTGCTCACCGACCGCAAGCGCAAGGGCGACCTCGCGGACCAGCTGATCTGCGACCACGCCCTGTTCCATCTGGAGGCCGACCTCAGATGGCTGGAACTGACCGCGGCACGCCTCGACAAACTTCGCACGGAGGTGGTCGCATGACCCCGCCCGCGGGCTCCCTGCTCGTCGCCCATGATCTGCGCAAGTCCTACGGACCGACGGTCGCCCTCGACGGCGCCGCCTTCTCCGTCCACCCCGGCGAGGTGGTCGCCGTGATGGGCCCCTCCGGCTCCGGCAAGTCCACCCTGCTGCACTGCCTCGCCGGGATCGTCCGGCCCGACTCCGGCTCGATCACGTACGCCGGACGCGAGTTGACCACGATGAGCGACACCGAGCGCAGCGCCCTCCGGCGGGGCGAGTTCGGCTTCGTCTTCCAGTTCGGCCAGCTCGTCCCGGAGTTGACCTGCGTGGAGAACGTGGCGCTGCCGCTGCGGCTGAACGGCACCCCGCGCAAGGAGGCCGAACGGACCGCGCTCACCTGGATGGAACGGCTGGAGGTGCACGACCTCGGGCGCAAGCGGCCCGGCGAGGTCTCCGGCGGTCAGGGCCAGCGGGTCGCGGTGGCGCGGGCGCTGGTCACCGGACCCCGCCTGCTGTTCGCCGACGAGCCGACCGGCGCGCTGGACTCGCTCAACGGCGAGCGCGTGATGGAACTGCTCACCGACGCCGCCCGCTCCACCAACGCGGCCGTCGTCCTCGTCACCCACGAGGCCCGGGTGGCGGCCTGGTCCGACCGCGAGATCGTCGTGCGCGACGGCCGCTCACGGGACATGGAGCACAGCGCATGAGCCTTCGGCAGTACGCCCGAGACCTGGGGATGGGGGCCCGGTTCGCCGTGACCGGGGGGCGCGAGGGGTGGGTCCGTACGGCGCTGACCGCGGTCGGCGTCGGTATGGGCGTGGCGTTGCTGCTGCTCACCACCGCGCTGCCCGGTGTCGTCTCCGCCCGCCACGCGGTGGAGAACGCCCGGACCGACTACATGTTCACCCCGCACCCGCTGCCCCGGGGCGACGACACCTTACTGCTGGCGGCCACCGACACCTGGTGGCGGGCCAAGCCCGTCCGCGGTCGCCTGCTCGAACCCGAGGGCCCGAAGGCCCCGACGCCGCCCGGTGTCGGCCGCTTCCCCGCCGAGGGCGAGATGCTGGTCTCCCCCGAGCTGGGCAGGCTGCTCGCCTCCGGCGACGCGAAGCTGCTGCGCGAGCGGCTGCCGTACCGGATCACCGGGACCATCGGCGCGAAGGGGCTGCTCGGCCCGCGCGAACTCGTCTACTACGCGGGCACCGAGGGCCTGAAACCCGGTACGCCCGGCGCCCGCGTGGAGCGGCTGCGCTCCTTCGGCGACCCGCACCCGGAGCCCGAACACACCGACCCGGTACTGCTGATGATCACGCTGGTGTCGTTCGTGGTGCTGCTGATGCCGGTCGCGGTGTTCATCGCCGCCGCCGTGCGCTTCGGCGGTGAGCGGCGCGACCGCAGGCTGGCCGCGCTGCGGCTGGTGGGCGCCGACAGCCGGACCACCCGGCGGATCGCGGCGGGCGAGGCGCTGACCGGCTCGCTGATCGGACTCGCCGTCGGCGCCGGTCTCTTCCTGGCCGGACGGCAGCTCGCCGGGTCGGTGACGGTCATGGGCGAGAGCTTCTACCCCGCCTATCTCGACCCCTCTCCCCTGCTCGTCCTGCTGGTGGCGCTCGCGGTCCCGGCGTGCGCGGTGCTGGTCACGCTGCTGGCCATGCGCGGGGTGGTCGTCGAACCGCTCGGCGTGGTGCGTACCGCCGTGCCCGCCCGGCGTCGGCTGTGGTGGCGGCTGCTGCTGCCGGTGGCCGGTCTGGCGCTGCTCTACCCGATGGTCGGCCAGGGCCGCTCGAACGGCGACTTCAACCAGTACCTCGTCGTCGCCGGTGTCCTGCTGCTCCTGGTCGGCGTCACCTCCCTGCTGCCCTGGCTGGTGGAACGCGCCGTCGCCCGGCTCGACCCGGGTGCGCTGTCCTGGCAACTGGCCGTGCGCAGGCTCCAGTTGAGCAGCGGTACGGCCGCCCGTACGGTCAACGGCGTCGCGGTCGCGGTGGCCGGTGCCATCGCGCTCCAGATGCTGTTCGCGGGCGTGCAGAGCGCGTACGTGAGGGACTCGGGGAAGGACCCGGCCCGCGCTCAGCTGGAGATCGACCTCTCCGACCACGCCCAGGTCGGTCCGGCCGCCGCCGCGGTCGCCCGGACCGAGGGCGTGCGGACGTCGGTCGGGCTGGCCACGGCCTCGCTCGGCGCGAAGCCGCGGGACGCGGACGTCTCATTCGGCTTCGTGATGGGCGACTGCGCCGCGCTGCGGGAGCTGGCGCACCTGCCGTCCTGCCGTGACGGCGACACCTTCGCCCTCATCGACCCGGAGTCCGATCCGACGTACGACCCGTACCGCGACGCCTTGCTGCGTCCGGGCCACACCGCCTACATCGACCCCTCGTACGCCGACATCCGCGGCCTCGCGGTGCCGATCACCGTCCCCGAGCACCTGCGCCGGGTCACGTCCCGCAAGGACCCGCTGATGCCCAGCGCCACCGGTCTGCTGGTCACCCCGGCCGCGTTCCCGAAGGCCGCCGAACCGGCCCTGCTCGGCCAGGTCTTCGTACGGACGGACCCGGCGGTGCCGAACGCGCAGGAGTACGTGCGCAACACCGCCGCGCGGGTCGACCCGGTCTCGGACATCATGGCCGTGCGCCCGACCGAGACATCCTCCCGGTACGCCTCCCTGCGCACCGGCACGCTGATCGGCGCGTCCTGTGTGCTGATGCTGATCGGGGCGAGCCTGCTGGTCTCCCAGCTGGAGCAGTTGCGTGAGCGGCGCAGACTGCTGTCGGCGCTGGTCGCGTTCGGCACCCGGCGCCGCACGCTCGGCCTGTCCGTGCTGTGGCAGTCGGCCCTCCCGATCACGCTGGGCCTGCTGCTGGCCGCCGTGGTGGGCGTGACGCTGGGCGCGGTGCTGCTGCGGATGTCGGCGGCGAAGGTGACCGTGGTCTGGTCCGACGTGCTGGCACTGACCGGCGTCGGCGCGGGCGTCGTCCTCGCGGTCACCCTGCTCACCCTGCCGCCACTGCTCCGGATGACCCGCCCCGACGGGCTGCGCACCGAGTAGCGGATCAGTCCGCCGCGCCCACGATCCGTACGGGCAGCGGGCTCATCGCCTCGCGCAGGGCCGCGGCCAGCTCCTCGTACTCGGCGGAGCGGGCCGCGGCCGTGCGCATGGCGAGGGCGATCCGACGGCTCGGGGCCGGACCGGCGAAGGAGCTGGTGAGGACCTTGCTGCCGCGGGTCGCCTCCAGCCGTATCGCGGTGCGCGGCAGCAGGGTGCAGCCGAGGCCGCCCGCGACCAGCTGGACCAGGGTGGAGAGCCCGGCCGCGGTCGTGGTGACCGGGGCCGCGCCCCCGCCCCGGATCTCCCGGCCGGCCTCCCGGCAGATCTCCAGCGCCTGATCGCGCAGGCAGTGCCCCTCGTCCAGCAGCAGCAGGTTCAGCTCGCGCAGCGCCTCACGCGGGATGCCGCTACGGCAGCCGAGGTCATGCCCGTGCGGGGTGACGAGCACGAAGTCCTCGTCGAACAGCGGGAGTTCACTCACCCCGGGCACACCGAGCGGCACCGCGAGCAGCAGCAGGTCGAGCCGCCCGGAGTGCAGGCCCTCCAGCAGGCTGGCGGTCTGCTCCTCATGTACCTGGAGGTCGAGCTGCGGATAGCGCTCGTGCACCAGGCGCAGCACGGTCGGCAGCAGATACGGGGCGACGGTCGGGATGGCGCCGAGCCGCAGCACCCCGGTGAACGGCGCCCGGACCGCCTCCGCCTCCTCCAGCAGCGCGCCCATCTCGGCCAGCACCGCCTTCGCCCGCACCGCGAGCCGCTCCCCGGCCGAGGAGAGCAGCACCTTGCGGGTCGTCCGCTCCACCAGGGCCACGCCGAGGGTCTCCTCCAGCGCGGCGACCGCCCCGGACAGCGCGGGCTGGCTCATCCCGATGGCGGCGGCCGCGTCCCGGAAGTGCAGGTGCTCGGCGACCGCGGCGAAGGCACGCAACTGCGCCAGGGTCGGCTGCTTCCGCTTGCCACTACTGATGGTCACTGATAGCCACCTCCGATCAACCAGACCGAGTGTAGCTATTTCACTAATCAATCCACCCTGTGCCACCATCGGCGCAGTCCAACCCATGGGAGACATCCCGCAAGCTGGGGCGTCCCCGCGCTGCAAGGAGAGTACGTGCTCACTGTCGGTGACAAGTTCCCCGAGTTCGAACTGACCGCCTGCGTCTCGCTGGAGAAGGGCAAGGAGTTCGGGACGATCGACCACAAGACCTACGAGGGCAAGTGGAAGATCGTTTTCGCGTGGCCCAAGGACTTCACCTTCGTGTGCCCGACCGAGATCGCCGCCTTCGGCAAGCTGAACGACGAGTTCGCCGACCGTGACGCGCAGGTCCTCGGCTTCTCCGGCGACTCCGAGTTCGTCCACCACGCCTGGCGCAAGGACCACCCGGACCTGACCGACCTGCCGTTCCCGATGATGGCGGACTCCAAGCACGAGCTGATGCGCGACCTGGGCATCGAGGGCGAGGACGGCTTCGCCAAGCGCGCCGTCTTCATCGTCGACCAGAACAACGAGATCCAGTTCACCATGGTGACCGCGGGCTCCGTCGGCCGTAACCCCAAGGAGGTCCTGCGGGTCCTCGACGCCCTCCAGACGGACGAGCTGTGCCCGTGCAACTGGAGCAAGGGCGAGGACACCCTCGACCCGGTCGCGCTGCTGGCGGGTGAGTGACCCATGTCCCTCGACTCGCTGAAGTCCCGCGTCCCGGACTACGCCAAGGACCTCAAGCTCAACCTGGGCTCGGTCATCGGCAACTCCGACCTCCCGGCGCAGCAGCTCTGGGGCACCGTGCTGGCGACCGCGATCGCCTCGCGCTCCCCCATCGTGCTGCGTGAGCTGGAGCCGGACGCGAAGGCCAACCTCTCGCCGGAGGCGTACGACGCGGCCAAGTCCGCCGCCGCCATCATGGCGATGAACAACGTCTTCTACCGCACCCGGCACCTGCTGTCGGACCACGAGTACGGCACCCTGCGCGCGGGCCTGCGGATGAACGTCATCGGCAACCCCGGCGTCGACAAGGTCGACTTCGAGCTGTGGTCCTTCGCGGTCTCCGCGATCAACGGCTGCGGTCTGTGCCTCGACTCGCACGAGCAGGTGCTCCGCAAGGCCGGTGTCGAGCGCGACGTGATCCAGGAGGCGTTCAAGATCGCCTCCGTGGTCCAGGCGATCGGTGTCACCCTCGACGCCGAGGCCGTCCTCGCCGAGTAGTACCGCTTGGCAGTACCCCCGCCCGAAGGCCCCGCTCACACCTGGTGAGCGGGGCCTTCGGTGTTGTCGCGGACGTCCTCGGGGGCGGTGCCCCCGGAAACCCCTCCGGCCGGAACGGCCTCGTCCTCAGGCGCCGGACCGGCTGCGTCGTCCGTACCCGGAGTCGGCCAGTCCTGCTCCGCCGAATACCGCTTCAAGTACCCCACGACCGTGTTCGTCACGGCCACCAGCGGAACGGCGACCACCGCGCCGCCGATGCCCGCCACCATGCCGCCCGCCGCGACCGTCAGGACCACCGCGAGCGGATGGACCCGCACCGCCCGGCCCAGGATGAACGGCTGGAGCACATGGCCCTCGATCTGCTGGACCGCGAGCACCACCACCAGGGTCATGAGCGCGGCGAACACGCCCTGCGTCACCAGCGCGACGACGACCGCCAGCGCGCCGGAGGCGACCGCGCCGACCAGCGGGATGAACGAGAACAGGAAGATGAAGACCGCCAGCGGCACCGCCAGCGGCACATCGAGGAAGTAGATCCCGAGTCCGATGAATATGGCGTCGATCAGCGCGACCAGCACCGTGCCGCGCACGTACGCGGTCAGGGTGGCCCAGGCGCGCGGACCGGCACCGGCCACGCCCGGACGGGCGGCGGCGGGCATCAGCTTCAGGAACCACTCCCAGATCCGCTTGCCGTCGTACAGCAGGAAGAGTGTGGAGAAGAAGACCAGCAGGATGCCGGTCAGCGCCTCGACGACGACCTGAACTCCCTCAAGACCGGCGGAAGTTATCTGGTCGGTGTTGGCGCCGACGGCCTCGCGGAGGTTCTTCGCGATCTGGTTGATCTGCTTGTCGGTGACATGGAACGGGCTCTTCAGCAGCCAGTTGCGCAGATCGTCGATGCCGTTCTGGATCTGGCTGGAGAGGGTGTCGATGTTCTCCATGACCTGCCAGGTCACGAACCAGCCCAGCAGCCCGATGATCACGAAGCCCGATATGGCGGTGAGCGCCGTCGACGGACCGCGCGGCATGCCGTACCGCATCAGCCGGGCCACGGTCGGCTGGAGCAGCGCGGTGACCAGCAGGGCGATCACGAACGCGAACACCACGAGCTGGACGGCGCTGATGACCCGCATCAGCACCCAGACCGTGCCCGCCAGGACCAGCAGCCGCCAGCCCGCCTCGGCGGCGACCCGGACTCCCCACGGCACGGCGTGCGCGGGATCGGGGCGCGGGGCGGTCGGCGCCGGGCGGGGCGCGGGTACGGCCACCGCGTCGGGGGGTCCCTCGGGACCCGCGTGCTCCTTCTGGACCTCGGCGCGGCGCTCGTCCAGGCGCTCGCTCATCTCGGTCAGTCCGGCACCGAGCCGTCCGAGCCATCCTGGCATTCGCGTCATGTTGCCTACCCTTCCCCCGCGTCCCGGGCCCACTCCGTCGCGCCTTGTCACAAAGGGGGAGCCATCAGGGGACGACCGTACCGTGCGAAAGCCCCTCACCCCGGGAGGGGGAGGGGCTGCGCGCGGCCGGGTACCAGGAAGCGGCCCAGTACCAGTGGTTGGCCTAGTACCAGTGGTTGGCCTGCCAGAAGGTCCATGCCTCGCACGGGCTGCCGTAGCGGCTGTCCATGTAGTTGAGGCCCCACTTGATCTGGGTCGCCGGGTTGGTCTGCCAGTCGGCGCCCACCGAGGACATCTTGGAGCCGGGCAGGGCCTGGAAGAGACCGTAGGCACCGGAGGAGGCGTTCACGGCACGGTAGTTCCAGCTCGACTCGTGGTCGACGATGTTGCTGAAGCACTGGAACTGGCCGCCGCCCACCATCTGACGGGCCATGGCCTGGATCTGGGAGACGGAGTAGCTGCCCTGGGGGGCGAAGCTGGAGGCGTCGCGGACATCGTCACGGCTGGCGGCGGCGGCCTTGGTCTCGGCCCGCTCCTTCGCCAGCTTGGCCGCCTTCTCGGCGTCCTCCTTCTTGGCGATGGCCGTGTCGGCGGCGGCCTTGCGGGCCGCTGCCTCGGCGTCCTTCTTGGCGCTCGCGTCGGCCGCGATGGCCTGCGCGTCGGCCTGCTGCGTCAGGGACGCGGTCTGGACCTGCGCCTGCTGATCCGCGGGGAGCTCAGCGAGGAGCGTGGTGTCGGCGGCCGTCGGCTCGGCGTCGTTGTTCTGCGCGACGCTGCCCGAGGCAACTCCGACGACGCTTCCTACGGCGGTGACCGCGGTGGCGGAGGCCACTGCGAATCCCCGGACCGAAATCCGGCTCACACGGTTTCCTTCCAGCATCGCCCGCTTCGGTGACCGTGGCGGACGCAATCTTGCCCCCGACACTGGTCTCCCAACTGAAGGGTCACAGGAGACACGGGCCCGGTGGGCAACTCCCGCACGGGGAGCGCCGCGTGATGCGCGGGCGGCATACGACGACGCTATGGAGTTGGCGACTTGCTCCGTGGATCGCGCCTGCCGGGGGGCTGGAACGTGCCTCGGGGTACAGGTGTGTCGTATGCGGGGCCTGACAGGACTGAGACTCTGCCGTAACCCGGCGGCGAGTGGCAATTCCGGGTTGCGTGTGAAAGCTCACACCTCGTTTGGCCCAAGGGAATTCCGGAAATACCAGCGCACGCAGACGCCGCCCGGCTAAGCTCTTCGGCTTCTCCGGGCGGCGTCCGCTGCTGTCCGATGACAGGTCAGATGTGGCCGTCCTCCAGCATTTCGGTCACCAGCGCCGCGATCTGGGACCTTTCGGACCGGTTCAGCGTGACGTGCGCGAAGAGCGGATGCCCCTTCAGCTTCTCCACGACGGCCACCACGCCGTCGTAGCGGCCGACACGCAGGTTGTCCCGCTGCGCCACGTCATGGGTGAGCACCACCCGCGAGTTGGCGCCGATCCGGGAGAGCACCGTCAGCAGCACGTTGCGCTCCAGCGACTGCGCCTCGTCCACGATCACGAAGGCGTCGTGCAGCGAGCGGCCGCGGATGTGGGTGAGCGGGAGGACCTCAAGCATCCCGCGCGCCGTGATCTCCTCGATGACCTCCCTGCTGGCGACCGCCCCGAGCGTGTCGAAGACGGCCTGGGCCCAGGGGCCCATCTTCTCCGACTCGCTGCCCGGCAGATATCCCAGTTCCTGCCCGCCGACCGCGTACAGCGGCCGGAAGACCATCACCTTCTGGTGCTGACGGCGTTCCAGCACCGCCTCCAGGCCCGCGCACAGCGCCAGCGCCGACTTGCCGGTGCCGGCGCGGCCGCCCATGGAGAGGATGCCGACGTCCGGATCGAGCAGCAGGTCGAGCGCGATGCGCTGCTCGGCACTGCGGCCCTTGATGCCGAACGCCTCCCGGTCGCCGCGCACCAGCCGGACGTTGCCCTCCGGGGTGACGCGGCCGAGTGCCTTGCCGCGCTCGGACTGGATGGTCAGTCCGGTGTGCACGGGCAGCTCGGACGCCTCGGGGACGAACACATGGCCTTCCTCGAAGAGGATGTCCACCTGTTCACCGGGGAGCGTCAGTTCGGACATGCCGGTCCAGCCGGAGGAGTCCGTGATGGCGAGTTCGGCGCGGTACTCCTCGGCCAGCAGACCGACCGAGGACGCCTTGATCCTGAGCGGCAGGTCCTTCGACACGACGGTGACGTCGAATCCCTCTGCCTGGAGGTTCCGGGCCACCGCGAGGATGCGGGAGTCGTTGTCCCCCAGGCGGTAGCCGCTGGGCAGCACGCTGGGGTCCGAGTGGT
Organism: Streptomyces sp. NPDC090119; assembly: GCF_044747085.1. NCBI lineage: Bacteria > Bacillati > Actinomycetota > Actinomycetes > Kitasatosporales > Streptomycetaceae > Streptomyces > Streptomyces sp. NPDC090119. The sequence goes on from NZ_JBIVDK010000003.1 coordinate 580,341, forward strand.
TGAGCTCGACACGCACGGTCCCGCCGAGTTCCCCGATCGGGATGGGGGCGTCGAGACGGCCGTACTTCACCCGGTAGTCGTCCAGCAGGCGCAGGGCCTGGCGGGCGAAATAACCGAGCTCGGGATGGTGCCGCTTGGCCTCCAGCTCGGTGACCACGACGATCGGGAGCACTACCTCGTGCTCCTCGAACCGGGTCACGGCGTTGGGGTCGGCCAGCAGGACGCTGGTGTCGAGAACATAGGTGCGCCGGTCGGGCTTGTGGCGCTTTGTGCTGGTCACCACGGAAGGACGTACCCCCTCGGATGAGGTCGGGGAGCGACGAAGTGGAACTGGACCGGTCTCAGGCCCCCGCGTGCGGCGGGCCGGAGACCGGCCCTCCGCGGCTGCTTCCGTGCGTGCGACGCACGGTCGGGCTGGTGCAAAGGGCCTCCCGGGCGGGCGACCCCGTGCCGCCCGCTGAGTCCGACGCCCGTGGTTCGGGTGTCGGCCTGAGAGCGTTATGCCCTCGATCTCGCGCGACCATGCAGAAGCGGCCACCGGCAGGCCGGTGAACTCCTTGTTACTTCCGGGCGAGGCCGGGTACACGGGAGCACCCCGCCGGACGGGTGCCGACGGGGTGCCTGGTGTGTCCTGATGCGCGCGCGGGGCGCCGGTCAGCCGCCGAAGCGGCGGTGACGCGCAGCGTAGTCGCGCAGGGCGCGCAGGAAGTCGACCTTGCGGAAGGCCGGCCAGAAGACCTCGCAGAAGTAGTACTCCGAGTGCGCGGTCTGCCAGAGCATGAACCCGGAGAGCCGCTGCTCACCGCTGGTACGGATCACCAGGTCGGGGTCGGGCTGGGCGCCGGTGTAGAGGTGGCGGCCGATCATGTCGACGTCCACCGACTCGGTCAGCTCGGCCATGGTGACGCCCTTGTCCTGGGCGTCGGCCAGCATGGAGCGCACGGCGTCGGCGATCTCCTGGCGGCCGCCGTACCCGATGGCGACGTTGACCACTATGCCGTCGACGTGGGCGGTGCCCTCCTCGGCCTCCTTGAGGGTCTGCTGCATCCCGGCGGGCAGCAGATCGCGGGTGCCGACGTGGTGCACGCGCCAGCGGCCGTCCTCGGCGAGGGTGCGGACGACCCCGTCGATGATGTCCAGCAGCGGGCCCAGCTCGTCCTGCGGCCGGTCGAAGTTGTCCGTGGACAGCAGCCAGAGGGTGACGACCTTGACGTCGGTCTCGTCGCACCAGCCGAGGAATTCCTCGATCTTCTCGGCACCGGCCCGGTGGCCGTGGACCGTGCTGGACCCCGCGGCCTTCGCCCAGCGGCGGTTGCCGTCCATGATGACGCCGATGTGCTCCGGCACCGCCGCGTGGTCCAGGTGACCTTCCACCCGGCGCGCGTACACCCTGACGAGCAGGGAGCGCAGCTTGTCGCGCAGGTTCACGTGAGAGCCCCTCCAGAACGGCCGCGGTTGCGGTCCCCGCGGGGGGCGAGCCTACCCGCGACGCTCGCGCCCAAGAAAAACGGGCCGGTCCGTGGGGGGGGAGACGGACCGGCCCGAGGGGGGGTTTCCACCATAACCCTTTGTGAGGGCAGAAGCGCGACCCGGCGCGCCACAACTACTCTGCGGAGTCGCCCGGCGACGCCCCGGTGGGCCCGGAATGCTTGATTCAGGGGCGCGTGATGGCCGATTCGCATCGGATTCCCAGGCGATCCGTCCTCTCAGCGAACGATCATCAGGTTTTTACGCCACTTCGGTGGTCTCCCCCGTGCGCTGCCCGGGTCCCCCCGAAGGACGACCCCGCCGACGAACGGTGACTTGACCATTCCGCTAAGCGACGACCGGTCCGACCCGTTCGACCCGTCCGACCGGTCCGACCGGTCTCCGGGCGACGAGGAGATGGCGCGCGCTGTGCGCCACGAACGGGCCGTCGGCCGTGATCCGCTCGTGCAGCGCGCGCAGCCGGTCCTCGTACGCCTCGACGGTGAAGTCCGGCACCATCCAGATCACCTTGCGCAGGAAGTGCACGACGGCGGCGATGTCGTGGAACTCCAGCCGCGGCCGCGCCGTCCGCACCTCCTCGACCTCCAGCCCGGCCGCCTCCGCCGCCGCACGCTCCAGGTCGGGGTGGCGGCCCCGGCGCACCGCCTCCGGCTGCGGTCCGAGGAAGTACTCGACCAGCTCGAACACGCTCGCCGGTCCGACGTGCTGCGCGAAGTACGTACCGCCCGGCCGCAGCACCCGCGCGATCTCCGGCCAGTCGGGGGTCACGGGGTGTCTGCTCAGCACCAGGTCGAAGGCTCCGTCGGCGAAGGGCAGCGGCGTGCCGTCCGGTGCGGCGACGACCACCACCCCGCGCGGGCCGAGCAGCGCGGTCGCCCTGGCCGCGTTCGGGGGCCAGCCCTCGGTGGCCGCGAGCAGGGCGGGACGGGCCGGGGCGGCCCGCCGCAGCGCGAAGTCGAACACCTCGCCGCCGCCGGTCTGGAGGTCGAGCGCGGCTTCCGCCCGCGCCAGCCGCTCCCCCGCCGAACGGGCGTAGCCCCACTCCGGCCGCTCCTCCGTGGCCCGGCCCGCGAACCAGGAGAAGTCCCAGCCGTCGGTGGGCACGGCGGCGCCCTCCGCCACCAGCTCCTCGAAAGTCCTGTCCATGGGGGCATGGTTCTCGAGCCGGGGGCCCGGCGTCACGGGGTTTTCGCGGCGGTGTTGCCCGCGAAGGGGTCGGCCTACAGGGGGCGTATGGGGTCCTCGGTAACGCCGCGCAGGCGTACGTCTTCGGGTTCGGCTGTCATGGATCGGAGTGTGGCAGGGGGCACTGACAACCGCGTGGGGCGTGGGGACGGTGGGTACGGTCCCGGCGGAGGTGGGGCCGGATGGCGCGCTGGCGGGACGGGCGGGGAACCCTGACGATCCATCGGGGCGGTGGGGAGGTGTGTGTGCCGCTGGAGCGGGCGGTGTCCTACCGGGCGCGGACCCGGGGGCTGCTCGGGCGGGACGCGGTCGAGGGGGCGCTGCTGCTGTCACCGGCCGCGAGTGTGCACACGTTCGGGATGCGGATGGCCATCGACGTGGCGTACCTGGACCGTTCGCTGCGGGTGCTGGCGGTGCGGACGATGGCGCCGGGGCGGCTGGGGCTGCCCCGGCTCAGGTCCCGGCACGTACTGGAGGCGGGGGCCGGGGCGATGGCGGGGTGGGGGCTGGTGGCGGGGGTGCGGGTGTCGGTCGGGTAGGCGGTCACTGGGCGGTGCGGGGGAAGGAGACCTCCACACGGCGGTTCTTCTTGCGGCCCGCTTCGGTGGAGTTGTCGGCGATGGGGTACTGCTCGCCGTAGCCGCGTACCTCGAAGGTGACGTCGGGGGCGTTGAGGTCCTGGTCCAGTACGGCCTGTACGGCGTTGGCGCGCTGCTTGGAGAGGACGTCGCCGTGGGCGGCGGAGCCGAGGTCGTCGGTGAAGCCGAAGACGCGTACGCGCGTGGCCTTCTGCTTCTCGATCTCGGCGGCGATGCCGGTGATGCGGGCGCGGGCCTCCGGGCCGAGCTTGGCGCTGTCCTTGCCGAAGAGGACTTCCGCCTGGAGGGCGAAGGTGACGTCGGCGTTGGTGTCCTCGCGGCGCTCGTCCCCGCTCTGGTCCTCGACGACGGACTTGATGTCCAGCACCTTCGCCCCCGCGAGCGTCGCCCCCTCCGGCAGCTTCAGATCCGGATCGGTGGCGTCCACCTCGACGGGCGCGGCCGCGCTGGGCTCGGTGCCGGGGGGTTCGCTGGGGCCGTCGTCGGCGTGGGCGTTGGCGGCGGTGAGAGGGGTGAGGAGGGCGGCGGTCGCGGCGATCGCGAGGAGGCGGGCGAGACGGGTGGTGGTCACTTTGGCCTCAGCCGGAGATCTTGAAGGTGGCGGTGGGGAAGGTGGGAAGTTGGAAGTCGACTTCGGACGTGTTCGCCGGAGGCGCCGGAAACTGCATGAACACCGCGAGTTCGGCACCGGACTTGAGGCCCGAGAAGCCCGTGGTCGTCAGCGGGCGCCCATCCGTGTCGCGCAGGACGTAATAACGCTTCTTCCCCTTGGAGTCGACCAGGGTCGCGCCTCCGAGCGACCTGCCGTTCCTGATGATCTCTGTTTCGTCGCCGCTCAGGGCCGACGGAATGACGACGTTCTTGGCGCCGTCGTTCCTCAGGGTGCCGTTCACCGTGACGAAACCACCCGAGTCCCGCTTGGCGGAAGTGATGCGGAGTGTCAGTCCGTCCGATCCCCGCAACTCCGCCAGCGGATCGTCCGACTGACCTTCCTGCGCACTCGGATTCGAGCCACCCGAGGTTGTCGCGGAGGCGGAGGCGTGCGGCTTCTTGTCGTCCCCGCCACCACCGCCACAGCCCGCCGCACCAAGGGCAAGGACGGCGGCGACCGAAAGGGCTGCCGCCCCCTTGGCGGTCCGCCGCCCGGTGAAACGCATACTCATGGCTGAATTCCTTTACGCGTCGATCGCCTGTCAGTCGGCGGCCAGGTGGACATCGAAGAGATCCTGCGGTTCGGGCAGGTGAGTGAGATCGTGCGGGTCCAGATCCCAGTCACGGCCGCCCTTGCAGGAAAGCCGCGGCAGCACGTCACCGTGCGCCCCTTCTCCAGGCTTCTCGAACACGCAGAGGGGGTCGATCACGGCCTTCGCGGACGCGGTCGACTTGAACTTCTCCGTGCCCGGGACGACGGACCGTCCGACCGACCTATCGGTCTCGGCCTCGACCGTGAAGGCGAGCGGCCCCTGCTGGCTGCACCGTGCGCCGGCATCGTTCTGGGCCGCCAGTTCGTCGGCTCGCCAGCAGGAGTCAGGCAGCGTGACATCGCCGTCGAACACGGCTTCCCACTTGGTGGGGTCGAGAATGTCATCGACCCATTTCCCCGCCAGCAGATCGCGCCTGTCCTGGGCCGCCGCCAGGGCCGCGGCGTCGGCCGCGGTCTGGGCGCCCCCGCGGTTCACCGATGCCTGGCCGACCGCGAGATAGGCCAACGCGAGAAAGAGCAGGCCCGCCACCACGGTGATGTAGATGGGGAAGGCCTGCCCTGTGTCCTGACGGAATCCTGATCCGGTCAGCCGCCGGTCACCTCGGAGATCTTTTGGGTGATCGCATCGAAGATCGACTGGCCGATACTCGTACCCGTGATCGCCAGCACGATCGCCACCACCACCGCGATGATGCCGAGGTATTCCACCGCGGTCTGCCCAGCGTCGCTGCGGGCGGCGCGGGCCCGCAGGCTCGCGACGGCGGTGTTGAACCAAGCGCTCATGGTGTTCCCCTCCGGATTCGCCTCCGATCCGGGCACCGTATGGCGGGGGAAGGAGGGGGGCCCAGGGTCCGTGGGCCCAAATTCGGGCCCAGTGGGGTGCTCGCATGTCATGCCACCCCTAACCACTTCGCGGTGGCCTGGGACCTGTTCGTGGTGTGGAGTTTGGCGAAGATGTGGTTGATGTGGTTCTTGACGGTCTTCTCGCTGATGAAGCAGGTGGCGGCGATCTGATGGTTCGTCATGCCGGATGCGACGAGGTCCATGATCTCCGCCTCTCTGGTGCTCAGTTGAAAACTCGACCGGAATGAGTGTCCCACGGGGGATTGCAGTTGCGAAAGGGGTTTTGCAGACAAGCCCCGCATCGCAGAGGGAAGTTCGGGTTCCGTGTGTGCAGTCGCACTCGGAGGAAGGAGGGCCCGTGCCGCCCCCGGCGTCACATGCGGACGCCCCTCGCGCACATCCCGCACCGCCCGCACCAACTGCTCCGTGCCGAATTCCCCGTGCACCAGATATCCCCCCGCCCCCAGCCGCAGCGCCTCCCGCACGGTCTCCGCCTCGTGGCTGTAGGTCAGCATCATGACGGGCGCCAGCCGGACCAGGTGGGGCAATGCCGAGATTCCGTCGACGCCGGGCATGCGGACGTCGAGGAGGACGACGTCGGGCCGGTGCAGCAGCGCGGCCTCGTACGCCTCGCGTCCGTCCGCCGCCTCGGCCACCACCGTGGTGTCCGCACGACCGGTGAGGAGTGCGGTGAGGCCGGCGCGGACCACGGGGTTGTCGTCGGCGACCACGAGACGCAGCGGGTCGGTGGGGGGCGGGAACCGCATCGGAGTCTCCTTTCGTGGGCTGGGCTCAGGCGGGCAGGGGGAGTTCGACGCCGATCTCGGTGCCGGAGGCGTGGTCGCCCCGGCCGATGCGGATACGCGCCCCGGCGGACGCCGCTCGCTCCACCATGCCGAGGAGCCCGAAGTGGCCTTCTTCGCGCAGGGTCTGGAGGGTGAGGCCCGCCAGGAGGCCCTTGCCGTCGTCGTGGACCGAGAGGGAGAGGGTGCCGTTCTGGACGCCCGCGGTCACGTCGACCCGCGTGGCGTTCGCGTGGCGGTGGGCGTTGTCCAGGGCTTCGGCGGTGAGGGCGAGCAGGGCGCGGGTGGTGGGTGGGGGGAGGGGCGGGACCGGGTCGCCGGCGAGGTGGCAGGTGACGGGGAGGCCGGTGCGGGCCGTGAAGTCGGCGGCCTGGAGGTTGAGTTGCGGCCACAGGGGGGCGGGCGGCGACTCCTCGCGGAGGTCGGTGAGGAGTTCGCGGGACTCCGCCGCCGCCCGGCGGGCCGAGCGGGCGACCAGTTCCGCCTCCTGGCGCAGCCGGGCGGGGTCGGGGGTGGCGGCCGAGGCGGTGGTCGCGAGGGCGTCGGAGGCGAGGGCGACGCCGTGCAGGGTCTTGGCGAGGGAGTCGTGCATCTCGCGGGCGAGGCGGGCTCGTTCGCTCTGTACGGCCTCCGCGGCGGCCAGCCGGGCCCGTACGGCCGTCAGGGCGTGGGTGGCGGTGCCGAGCCGGAGCATCAGGTTGCGCAGGGTGGAGCCCATGGCGCCGGTGATGACGCACAGGCCGGGCAGCAGCAGGGTCTCGGCGAGCCCGGTGTGGCGTCCGGCGTCCAGGGTGGCGTGGACGAGGAGCAGGATCAGCGACTGGAGCGAGGCGAAGCAGGCGGCACCCCGCCAGCCGTAGAGGAGCCCGGCCAGCAGGGGGGTGCAGACGCTGACGTAGGCGAGGGTGGTGTCCGGCCCGGCGGAGACGAGGAGGAGCGAGCCGAAGAGGGTGTCGGCGGCGAGGAGGCTGGGGTGGCGTAGCAGGAGGGGCCCGAAGCGTCCCCAGTCGCGGAAGAGCACGTACGACACCATGAACGTGACGACGACGGCGGCGCCGACCAGCCGGGCCCCGAGTCCGGGCGCCGCGTTGAGCAACGCCGCCGGAGCCGCCAGTACGATCATCGCCAGCCGGAACCCGAACACCTGCCGTCCCACGGCTTGCAGCGCCCGGACCTGGAGCCCCTCGGAGGGCGCGGGGAGGGCGGGAGCGGCGACCGGTGCCCCCTCCGCGCCCGGCAGCCGCGAGCCGGACGCACGCGCGTCGGACACCCGCACCCCCGGCCTCCGTGTCATGACCCGACCTCCCCCCGTACTCATTCCCCCTCACTCCCCCGCCAACGACCCGAAGTCCACCCCCGACCCCAGCAGCAGCCCCGCTCCCAGGAGCAGCATCGTGGCCGGGACCATGAACGTGGTGATCATCAGCGTGGCCTTGGGGACCGCGCGGGCGGCCTTGCGGCGGGCGTTCTGGGCGTCGGTGCGGCGCATGTCCTTGGCCAGGGAGACGAGGGTGTCGACGATGGGGGCGCCGAGTTCCTCGCCCTGCTGGAGGGCGGTGACGAACATGGCGACCTGTTCGGAGTCGTTGCGGCGGCGGAGTTCGGTGAAGGCCTGGCGGCGGGTCATGCCGAGGTCCATCTGCCGCAGGGTGATGCGGAGTTCGTCGGCCCAGGGACCCTCGTAGTGGGTGGAGACGCGGTCGAGGGCCTGGCGGAAGCCGAGGCCGGCGCTGACGACGACGGCGAGGACGTCGAGGAAGTCCGGCAGGGTCCGTTCGATGACGTCCCGGCGGACCCGGATCGCGGACCAGATGCCGACCTCGGTCCAGAAGGCGCCGAAGGCGAGCAGCAGCAGGGCGACGAACCACTGGCCGCGCAGCAGGAAGACCAGGAAGCCGAGGGTGCCGAGCGCGCCGTAGACCGCGCGGCGGGCGGCGTAGCGGTCGATGGTGAGGCCGCCGGGGTTGCCCGCGAGGTCGATGCGGCGGCGGTAGCGGGTGACCAGGCCGGGGCCCATGAGGCGCAGCACGAGGGGCGCGTACCGCATGCCCATGCGGTCGATGACGGAGCCGACCGCGCCGGTGCGGGTGGCGCCGATCTCCAGCGCGACGGCGAGGTCGCCGGGCAGCTTGGTCTCGGCGCGGTACATGCGGACGCCCGCGAAGGCGCCCCAGACGCCGAGGGCCGCCAGCAGGGCGAGCAGGAGTGTCATCCGGTCCGTCATCCCCTCACACGTCGATCCGGCTCATGCGGCGGATGAGGACGAACCCGACCGCGTACAGGGCGAAGGCGATGATCACGCAGCCCTGGCCGACCGGTGAGCCGGTCAGGCGTTCCAGGGCGCCGTCCTTGACGCCGTTCATCAGGAAGAGCGCGCCGACACCGAGGGCGGGGACGGCGTACGAGGTCATGGTGACCTGGGAGAGCTGGGTGCGGATCTCGCGCCGGGTCTCCTTGCGCTCCTCCAGCGTCTCGGTGAGGTTGCGCAGGGCGGAGACGACCTGGCCGCCCGCCCGGTTGGAGAGCACCAGGGTGGTCACCAGGACGACGAGTTCGCGGGAGGGCAGCCGGGCGGCGAGTTCACCGAGCGCGTCCTCCATGGAGTGGCCGATCGCCAACTGGTCGGACACCTGTGAGAGTTCCTCTCCGGCCGGGGCCTCCAGCTCCTCGGCGGCCATGCCGATGGCGGTGCGCAGGGCGAGTCCGGCCTGGGTGGCGTTGGCCAGGATGCGGGCGAGTTCGGGGAGTTGGTTGATGAAGCGCTCGATGCGTTTCTGGCGCTGCCAGTTGAGGAACTGTACGGCCGCCCAGATGCCGAGGAGTCCGGCGATGGGGCCGAAGAACGGGGCCAGGGTGGCCTGGCCGACGAGCCAGAGCGCGGCGACCGCGGCGAGCATCCCGGCGAAGAACTCACCGGGGGTGAGGTCGAGTCCGGTGGCGGCGAGCCGGAGTTCCAGCGCCCGGCCCAGTGAGGTGCGGCGCAGTCTGCGGTCCAGCCCGCGGAAGCGGCGCCTGCGGCCGCCCGCGGACACCTCGTCGGCGTGTGCGAGCCGGTCCTCCAGGGCGGCGCGCCGGGCCCGCCCGGAGGCGTAGGTCTGCAGGCCCGCGACGGCGAGGACGCAGGTCAGCAGGGTGACGCCGGTGGTGAGCTGGGCGAGGGTGGACAGATCCATGGGCCTACCTGGCTTCTCGGACGGCGAGCTGGTCCGCGGTGTGGGCGACGCCGAACGCCTGGGGCACGGGCTGGCCGGCCATGTAGAGGCGGTCGGCGGTGCGGCGGGGCAGCGGGAAGTACTGGAAGGCGCCGTGGACCTGGCCGTCGGCGGTCATGGGGCGGGCGTCGAAGCGGGCGACGGTCGCCAGCCGGTACGGCTCGCCGCCGTGGCTGTCGAGCAGGGCGACCTCGGTGATGCGGCGGGCGCCGTCGGCGAACCGGGTGAGCTGGACCAGGACGTCGACGGCGCTGTTGATCTGGTCGTGCAGTGCGGCGAAGGGCACCTCGACGTCGGACATGGAGGCGAGGGTCTGGAGCCGGGTGAGGGCGTCCTCGGCGCTGTTGGCGTGCACGGTGGCGAGGGAGCCGTCGTGGCCGGTGGACATGGCCTGGAGCATGTCCAGGGACTCCCCGCCGCGGACCTCGCCGACCACGATGCGGTCGGGGCGCATGCGCAGGGAGTTGCGCACGAGGTCGCGGATGGTGACCTGCCCGCTGCCCTCGACGTTGGGCGGCCGGGACTCCAGCCGTACCACGTGGGTCTGCTGGAGCTGGAGTTCGGCGGAATCCTCGATGGTGATGATGCGCTCGTGCGCCGGGATCAGTCCGGACAGGGAGTTGAGCAGGGTGGTCTTGCCGGTGCCGGTGGCGCCGGAGACGATCACGTTGAACTTGGCCTGCACCAGACCGGCGAGCAGCAGCAGCATGTGGTCGTCGAGCGAGCCGAAGCCGATCAGCTCCTTGAGGGTGTAGGAGCGCGGGAAGCGGCGGATGGTGAGGACGGGGCCGCTGAGGGAGAGCGGCGGGATGATGACGTTGACGCGCTCACCGGACGGCAGCCGGGCGTCGACCATCGGATTGGACTCGTCCACGCGGCGGTTGACGGTGGAGACGATGCGTTCGATGGTCTGCATCAGCTGGTCGGCGGAGGCGAAGCGGAGCGGCAGCCGTTCGACGCGGCCACCGCGCTCGACGAAGATCGAGTCGGGCCCGTTCACCATGATCTCGGTGACGGAGGCGTCCTCCAGGAGGGGTTCCAGGATGCCGAGGCCGAGCGCCTCGTCCACCACGCGGCGGATGAGTCCGGCGCGTTCGGCGGTGGAGAGCACCGGGCCCTCGCGGCTGATGATGTGGCCGAGGACGCGTTCCAGCCGGGCCCGGCGTTCGGCGGCGGCGAGCGAACTCATCTCCGCGAGGTCGATCTCCTGGAGCAGCTTGGCCCGGTAGGACGCGACCAGGTGTCCGTCCTCGCCCCGGCTGCCCTGCTCCTCGGGGGAGTTGATGCGTGCCCGCAGGCTCATGGGACGGCCCTCCTCAGTGGTCGAGCGGCATGGTGGCGGACTTGACGGCGTCGCCCAGGCCCCAGCCGGGCACGACCTGGGGGATCTTGACGGTCGCGGTGACGGTGACCGAGTCCGCGCCCCCGCCGCTCTCCGAGCAGGACACGCTGAGCCCGCCGCTGACCGCGCTCGCGCACGCGCCCTGCGCGCCCTGCTGCAGCGAGGCGGCGCGCGCCCCGGCCCGCGCGGCGGTACCGGCCTGCTCGGCGGCGTAGGCGACGGCGCCGATCTGGATTCCGGCGAGCCCGACGATCAGCAGGACGGGGACGAACCCCAGGTATTCGATGGCTACTTGGCCCCGGTCATGGGGGCGCGTTCGGCTGCGGCGCATCTCAGTCCTTCACCTCCTCCACGGCACCGGCGTGGCCGGGCACCGTGACCGGGAAGTCGACGAAGCCGGGGAAGAGGACGGGCACCTTGAGGCGGACGTCGGCGGTGACGAAGCCGGTGCCGCCGCAGCTCACCGACGCGCCGCCCCGCCACGCCTCGGACAGGTGCTTCAGCCCGGCATCGGAGCAGGCCCCGTCGCGGGCCCCCCTCGGGGCGGCGGTGCCCGCCCGTACGGCCTCGTCGGCGGCGTTCCCCGCCAGCGTGAAGGCGTAGCCGACCAGCACGCACTGCCACATCAGGACCAGGGTCAGCACGATCAGCGGGGTCATCCCGAGGAACTCGATCGCCACCTGCCCCCGGTCTTTCCGTAACCTGCCGCGGCGCCTCATGCCTACTCCTTCCGCCGCCGGAAGCCCACGGCTCCCCGGTCGCCGCCGCGCTGTCGGCCGCCCCGGTGGGCGGGGCCGTCGGGCGCCTTGGCCAGGCCCAGTTCCCCGGCGAGGGCCCACAGGGCCTGGCGTACGGTGCTGCGGGCGTCGAGTTCGTGCACGCGTCCGGCGTCCACCACGCCCTGCAGCTCCTTGAAGGCGGCGGGGACGGTGGTGCGGGCCAGGGCGGTGCCGGTGATGCGCTGGATCAGCGCGGGCTGGATCTCGGTGATCCGGGTGTACCGGTTGACCACGACGGTGGTCTCCTCGGCCTTGCGGATCTGGAGCCGGTCCCACATCCGCACGGTCCGCTTGGCGGCGCGTACCGAGACCACGTCGGGCGTGGTGACCAGCAGCGCGGTGTCGGCGCCCTCCACGGCGGCGGCGGTGGCCCCGGTGAGCTGGGCGCCGCAGTCCAGGACGACGACCTCGTAGCGGGCGCGCAGGGCGTGGATGATCTGGCGGACGGCGCGGTCGGTGACCTCCTCGCCGCGCTCGCCCTCGCCGGGCGCGAGGAGCAGGGCGAGGCCGGTGTCGTGGCGGTAGACGGCGTCGGCGAGGACGCGCGGGGAGATGTCGGCGATGGCGGCGAGGTCGGCGACCGAGCGACGGAACTGGATGTCCAGGAAGGAGGCCACGTCGCCGGTCTGGAGGTCGAGGTCGGCCAGCGCGGTGGACCGGCCCGACGCCTGTGCGGCGAGGGCGAGTTGGAGCGCGACCGTGGTGGTGCCGGTGCCGCCCTTGGCGCCGCTGACGGTGATCACCGTGCCGCCGGGGCCGCTGAGCACGTCGGCCCCGCCGTGCCCGAGGTGGCGGCGCACCCCGCTGGACCACTGGGCCACGGCCTGCACCCGGTGCGCGAGGTCCTCGTACGCCAGCGGCAGCCCGACCAGGCCGCGGGCGCCCGCGTCCATCGCGGCGGCGAACAGCGCGGGCCCCGCGTCGGTGGTGACGAGGATGACGCCGACGGCCGGGAAGCGCAGCGCTATGTCCCGGATCAGCTCCAGCGCCGGTACGGGGCCGATGCGTTCATGGACGACGACGACCTCGGGGAGTTCGTCGACCGACTCGGCGGCGAGCCGGGCCAGGGTGTCGATCAGCTGCGTGGAGTCGGTGACCGGGGGGACCGGTTCGGCGTCCGGGAGCTGGCTGAGCAGGGTGGTGAGGGAGCGTACGGCGTCCGGGTCGGCGCCGGCCGGCAGAATCCTGGTGGGCATGCGGGGCGCCTCTCACTTGTCCGTCGCGAGTTCGTAGGTGCGCTCGCGGTCCGGTATCTGCGACTCGCCGCCGGGAGCGACCAGGGCGAGCCGGACCCGCTGGGCGAAGGACTCGGCGTAGGTGACGCGCTGGGCGTCCAGGGCGGACAGCGCGAAGGTGATCGGGACGGCGTCGGTGGGCTGCCGCTGCTGGTCGCGGTCCCGGTCGGGTTCCAGGGCCCGGATCTCCCCCAGGTCGAGGACCCGGGCATTGGTGACGATGATCTTCGACTGGTCGGGGTCGCCTTCCTTCTTCCCCTCGAAGGTGGCGTAGACGTTGACCCGCGCGCCCGGCGTGATCTTGCCCGCGACGCCGGTGGCCGCGTCCACCATGATGGCGACCTCCTGCTGTCCCGCCTGCAGTTCGGGCCGGTCGACGACCATGTCGGTCTGGAGCAGGGAGCCCGCGCGCAGGGTGGTGACGGCGATCTTGCCGCGCAGCTGGGCGAGGTCGGTGACGGCGTTGGCCGACAGCCACCGTTTGGGCATCCGGATCTTCTCGAACTGGTCCGCGCCGAGCGCGGTGTACGGCTGGACCGCGGACTTGACCCGGTACGCGGTGACCTCGGGGCCGACCTTGGAGCGCACGTCGCCGATGACGGAGAGCACGCCCGCGAAGGCGCCCAGGGCGCACAGGACGGAGAGGATCAGGAGTATGACGCCGCGGCGCTGACGGGAGTTCATGAACCGTGCAACCTCATTGGGGGAATCGGTCGGGCGGGACGGGAGCGTGGTCCGGGTCGGTTCAGGCGGGGGTGCGCCCCTGCAGGGCGTGCGGCGGATGCTCGGGCGGGGAGGCGGAGCAGAAGACACAGCGGTCGCCGATGACGTCGAGACCGCACCAGTGGCAGCTGGACTGCCGTACGGAGGTGACGAGTTGGTAGAGCACCGAGAGGTCGGCGAGATAGCCGCAGAACTCGATCATCCGGCCGGTGCCCCACCAGGCGGGGGACTCGGCGGGCAGCGGGGTCTCGCGCAGTCCGTGCGCGCCCCAGTCGTTCGCGAAGCCGGTGATCCAGTCGGACTGCAGCTGGCCCTTGGCGAGCAGCATCCAGGTACTGAACTCGGGGCCCTTGAGGGTGGCGCCGGGCACGGCCTTGACGAGCTGCGGCTCGGGATGCGCGACGACGGCGAACTGTGCTCCCGGAACCCAGGACTTGGCGTGGGCCTTGAGGCCGACGGGGACGTGGTCGAGCCGGGCCACCGAGCCGAGTACGGCACCGGCGTGGATGTAGTGGGTGAGCAGGCGCCCGGCACAGGCGAGCACACCGGGACTGAGGTCGCAGGTGGCGAGTTGCCGTAACTGCCGGGCGAGGACCGCGACGCCGAGCGGCGGCAGGTCGGGCCGGAACACGGCGATACGGTCGCTCTCCAGCAGGGAGCGCAGGGTGTGCAGTCGGCGCAGTACCGGCTCGGGGGTGGCCTTGGAGCACAGGACGACCAGATAGCCGAACTGGTCGACCACACCCTGGACTTCGGTGAGGGTCTGGTCCAGCGGGCGCCGGTCGAGATCGCGCAGCACGACGGCGGGCATGGTCCGCTCGTCCTGCGCCGGCAGTGCCAGGTCGGCACTGGTCACGGCGATGGCAGTTGGCACGCGCAGCTCCCCGCTCTTCGCACCCTCCGGCCCACCGGCACGGTTCCCCTCGGGCCATGACGACTTCGTTGCGTGACTACCTGAGCACTGTATCCACGCCTGGATCACGGGAGAACAGCGTTTGTGTAGCTCGTGGGGAACTCTCCGGCCACAACTCCCGGCAAAACAGGACACCTCACACCGGGCGGGCGCGAGCGATCCGGACGCCACCCCTTGACAGCCGGATTGGTCTGGACCAACTTGTACGCCAGGGGCGCACCTCGGGTGCGCATTCCCCTCCCCCGCGAAATCCTCCGCGAACTCCCCCACTGGAGGCTCCAGTTGGACCTCGTATCTGTCATGCCCGCGCGTGGCGGGCGCGGCCGGGCCCGTGCCTGGTCGGTGACCGCCGCTCTCGCCCTCGCCGTGGCGGGGCTGGCCGCCACTCCCGCCTCGGCGGCGGACGTCAACAACGCCAGGAACGCGGGCTTCGAGTCGGGCCTGTCCAACTGGACCTGCTCGGCGGGCAGCGGGACGACCGTCTCGTCCCCGGTGCACGGCGGCTCCGCCGCGCTGAAGGCCACCCCGGCCGGGCAGGACAACGCCCAGTGCACGCAGTCGGTGGCGGTCAAGCCCAACTCCACGTACACGCTGAGCGCCTGGGTGCAGGGCGGGTACGCCTACCTCGGGGCGACCGGCACCGGCACCACGGACGTCTCGACCTGGACCCCGGACAGCCCGTCCTGGAAGCAGCTCTCGACGACGTTCACCACGGGCTCCGCCACCACCTCGGTCACCGTGTACACCCACGGCTGGTACGGGCAGGCCGCGTACTTCGCCGACGACGTGCAGGTACAGGGCCCGGACGGCGGCGGAGGCGGTGACCCGGCGCCGACCAAGCCCGCAGCGCCCGGCGGCCTCGCGGTGTCCGGCACCACCTCGTCCTCGGTGTCGCTGGCCTGGAACACGGTGTCCGGCGCGACCGGCTACAACGTGTACCGCAACGGAACCAAGGTCACCGCGGTGAGCGGCACCTCGGCCACCGTCACCGGGCTCGCGGCCTCGACCTCGTACTCCTTCCAGGTCACGGCGACCAACTCGGCCGGTGAGTCGGCGAAGTCGGCCACCGTGAACGCGACCACCACCGCGGGCGGTACCGTCCCCAAGGGTGATCTGCCCAAGCACGCGGTGACCGGGTACTGGCAGAACTTCAACAACGGCGCGGCCGTGCAGAAGATCTCCGACGTGCCCGCCGCCTACGACATCATCGCGGTGGCCTTCGCGGACGCCACCTCCACGCCGGGCGCGGTGAGCTTCAGCCTGGACTCGGCGGGCCTGAACGGCTACACGGTCGACCAGTTCAAGGCCGACATCAAGGCCAAGCAGGCCGCGGGCAAGAAGGTCATCGTCTCCGTCGGCGGCGAGCGCGGCACGGTCGCGGTCAGCGACACCGCCTCGGCGAACAACTTCGCCAACTCGGTGTACTCGCTGATGCAGACCTACGGGTTCGACGGCGTCGACATCGACCTGGAGAACGGGCTCAACCCGACCTACATGACGCAGGCGCTGCGCTCGCTGTCGGGCAAGGCGGGCTCGTCGCTGATCATCACGATGGCTCCGCAGACGATCGACATGCAGTCGACGTCGGGTTCCTACTTCCAGACGGCCCTGAACATCAAGGACATCCTCACGGTCGTCAACATGCAGTACTACAACAGCGGTTCGATGCTGGGCTGCGACGGCAAGGTGTACAGCCAGGGCTCGGTGGACTTCCTGACCGCGCTGGCCTGCATCCAGCTGGAGGGCGGGCTCGCGCCCTCGCAGGTGGGCATCGGGGTCCCGGCCTCCACGCGGGGCGCGGGCAGCGGCTATGTCGCGCCGGGCGTGGTGAACAACGCGCTGGACTGCCTGGCCAAGGGCACCGGCTGCGGCTCCTTCAAGCCGTCCCGGACCTACCCGGACCTCAGGGGCGCGATGACCTGGTCGACCAACTGGGACGCGACGGCGGGCAACGCCTGGATCGGCGCGGTCGGCCCGCACGTGCACGGCATGGCGTAGCGGTACCGGAAAACGGGCGGTGCCCCGGTCTCCCTCAGGGGAGGCCGGGGCACCGCCCGTCGCTCATTCCGACTCGAAGTACGCGTCCAGTACCGCGTCCATCCCGGCGTCCCACTCCGCGAACCGCGAGCGGGAGGGCGCCTCGATCTCGATCGGGTACCAACGGCGGTCCGGGGTGTGCACCGTGACGGTGAAGCGCTTGCCGAACCGGGCCGTCTCCGTCTCCACGGCGGCGATCTCCGGCCAGGTGAACTCGCACTCCTCGGCGTCCAGGCTGAGCCGTACGCCCTGCCGGTCCGCGACTATGCGCGCCCGGCGGTCGGCGGCCTCGAAGACGGGCCCCTCTTCCGCGGGCTCCTCCTCGGCGGACTCCACTTCGGCGTCGGCCGCCTCGGCCTCCTCCGGAACGGATTCCGCGGGCGCCGAACTCCCTTCCGCCTCGGCCGAGTCGGCCGCTTCGGCCGTCGGCTTGGCGTCCTCCGGTTCCCCCTGGGCGGCGGAGCCCGTCAGACCGGGGATGAAGGCCGGGTCGAACCCGGCACCCGTGACGGGCTCGCCCTTCAGGGGCTGGCTGCTCGATCCTATGCGCTGCTCCACGGCGGCAGTATGGACGACTTCCCTGTGCCGGAACCACCCGGCGCTCCAATCCCGCCTGTATCCAGCCGGTAAGTCCCCCGTCCTGTCCGTCAGACGAACAGACTCACTACCGCCGCGACCGCGAACCCGGAGACGGAGAGGACCGATTCGAGGACCGTCCAGGTCTTCAGGGTGTCGCGTTCGGTGATGCCGAAGTACTTGGCGACCATCCAGAACCCGCCGTCGTTGACGTGGGAGGCGAAGATGGAACCGGCCGAGATGGCCATGATGACCAGGGCGGTGAACGCCTGGGAGTGATCGCCCTCGGCGAGCAGCGGGGCGACGATGCCCGCCGTCGTCACGATGGCGACCGTGGCCGAGCCCTGGGCGACCCGCAGGACGAGCGAGATCAGGTAAGCCAGCACGATCACCGGCAGGCCGACGCCGTGGAAGGTGTCCGACAGGGCCTGGGCGACCCCGCTGGCCTTGAGGACGGCGCCGAAGACACCGCCCGCGCCGACCACCAGCAGGATGTTGCCGACCGGCTTCAGGGAGGCGGTGGAGACGTTCTCCAGGGACTTGCGGGACCAGCCGCGCCGGATGCCGAGCAGGTAGTAGGCGAGCACCAGGGCGATGGTGAGGGCGACGAAGGGGTGCCCGAAGAACTCGATGACCGAGCGCACGGTGGACGGGTCCAGGACGACCGAGGAGAAGGTGGCGGCCAGGATCAGGATCAGCGGGGTGCCAATGATGGCGAGGACCGTGCCCAGCGGGACCGGCTTCTCGGCCGGTTCCACGCCCGAGGCGCGCTGCTCGGCGAGGACCGCCTCACGGGCCTCCTCCGCCGCCTCGACCATGTCCTGCGGTACGGGCACGAAGATGCGCCGGCCGACCCACGCGGCGAACGCCCACGCGGCCAGCACCGCCGGGATGCCGCAGACGACGCCCATGAGGACGACCCAGCCGAGCTGCACGTGCAGCAGTCCGGCGGCGGCCACCGGACCGGGGTGCGGGGGCAGGAAGGCGTGCGTCATGGACAGGCCCGCGAGCAGCGGCAGGCAGTACAGCAGGATCGACTTGCCGCCCCGCTTGGCGGCCGCGTAGACCAGCGGCGCCAGGACGAAGATGCCGACGTCGAAGAAGACCGGGATGCCGAAGATCAGACCGGTCAGGCCCATCGCGAGCGGTGCCCGCTTCTCGCCGAACAGCCGCAGCAGGCGCCCCGCGAGGACCTCGGCGCCGCCGCTGACCTCCAGGATCGCCCCGAGCATGGTGCCCAGGCCGATGATGATGGCGACGTGGCCGAGGATGCCGCCCATGCCGGACTCGATGGTGGAGACGGCGTCGGAGCGCTGGACGGTGCCGAAGAGTTCGGTGACCGAGAGACCGGCGAGCAGGCCGACGGTTATGGACACCGTGAGCAGTGCGACGAACGGCTGGAGCCGGACCTTGATGATCAGGAAGAGCAGCAGGGCGATGCCTATGCCGACGACGGTGAGCAGGCCGGGGGTGCCGTCCAGCAGGAGGAGCAGTCCTCCGGTGTGGGGTGGCGCGGCGGGCGCGGGTGCGGCGGCGAGCGGAAGGGACATGAGAGGGCGGTCCTCTGCGTGAGTGAGGTAAGTGCATCGGGCTTTCAGGCAGGGTGGAGCGCGGCACGGCACCCCGAGGGGGATGCCGTGCCGTGTGCGTCGTGCGGGTGGTGCGGTCCTTGAGGGGCGGTCAGCCGAGGACGGCGAGCGCGTCGATCTCGATGAGCAGCCCGGCGGGCAGGCCGACGTAGACCGTGGTGCGGGCGGCCGGGGGCTGGGTGAGGCCCTGCTCGCCGAAGTACGTGTTGTAGATGTCGTTCATCTCTGCGAAGTGGTCCACGTCGGTGAGGTAGACGCGGATCATCATCACGTCGTCCCAGCTCGCGCCGCCCTCCTCCAGGATCGCCTTGACGTTGGCGAGGGTCTGGAGGGTCTGCTCGCGCAGGGTGGGACCGGCGGGGGTGGGGGCCTTGCCCTCCTCGGCGGGCAGGAAGCCGACCTGGCCGGCGACCTGGAGGATGTTGCCCTTGCGGACGCCGTGCGAGAACTTCGCGGGCGGCACCGTGTGGGTCTTCGGGGTGAGGGCGATCTTGTCGGTCATGCGGTGGGGTCCTTCACTGGGGTTCTTCCGGAGTACTCGCCGCTGATCGCGTCCGCCGTGCGGCGCACCCGCGGGAGCAGGGTGAGGAGTTCGTCGGCGGTCACGACGACGTTCGGCGCGGACACCGACATCGCGGCGACCACCCGGCCGTCGGCGCCCCGGACGGGGGCCGCGACACAGTTGATGGACTCCTCGTGGCCACCGAGGTCGGTGGCCCAGCCCTGTTCGCGCACCTTCTCCAACTCGCGCAGGAAAGCACTGGCGTTGGGGGTGGAACGGGCCGTGTACAGGGGGTATTCGAGCTTCTCCGCCAGCGCCCGCCGCTCGGCCTCGGGCAGGTCGGCGAGCAGCAGCTTGGCGACGGCGGCGACCGTGATGGCGACCGGCTTGCCGACGCGCGAGTACATGCGCACCGGGTAGCGGCTGTCCACCTTGTCGATGTAGAGCACCTCGCCCTCCTCGTGCACGGCGAGGTGCACGGTGTGCCCGCACTCCTCGTTGAGCTTCACGAGGTGCGGGTGGGCGATCTCGCGGATGTCGAGGTTCTCCATCGCCTCCTGGGCGAGGGCGAAGAGCCGGGCGCCGAGCCGGTAGCGCTGGTCGGACTGGCGGTAGACCAGGCCGTGTTCGTGCAGGGTGCGCAGCAGGCGCAGCGCGGTGGACTTGTGCACGCCGAGCCGCTCGGCGACCTGGCCGAGGTCGGCGGGGCCCTCCGCGAGCAGCGGGAGGATGCTCAGGGCGCGGTCGACGGTCTGGCTCATGCGGTGCTCGTTCCCTCGGTGACCTGGTCGGCGCCGGTCCAGCCGGGGCCGAGTCGCAGTCTCCCCCACGCCGCGTCGTCGAGGGCGGCCAGCCGGTCGGCGTGGTCGCGGGCGGGCGGGTCGGCGAGGTCGCCGGGGACGGTGAGTGCGGCGGCGGCCATGAGGTGGCCGTGCCGGAGCCGGTCGCGTACGGGCAGCCCGCGCAGGGTGGCGGAGAGGAAGCCCGCGGCGAAGGCGTCGCCCGCGCCGACGGTGGCCACCACGTCGACGGTGAGGGCGGGCACGCGTACGGAGGTCTCCCCCGTGGCCGTGCGCTCGAAGACCGTCGCGCCGAGCGGGCCCTCCTTGACGACCAGCACCCGGGGTTCGGGCAGCAGCCGCCGGACCGCGTCGACCCCGCCCCGCGTGCCCCAGGCGTCCTCGGCCTCGTCGGTGCCGACGAACACGAGGTCGGCGCGCCGGGCCAGGTCCAGCAGCACCAGGGCGTCGTCGGCCTCGCGCCACAGACCGGGGCGGTGGTTGACGTCGAAGGACACCAGCGGGCGCCCCTCGCGCGGCGCGGTCAGCGTGTGCAGCAGCTCCCGGCACCCCGGCGACAGCGCGGCGGTGATCCCGGACAGGTGCAGCACGCGTCCGGCGTCCAGCGCGGCGAGGTCGGTGTTGTCGGCGTCCATCGCGGAGGCGGCCGATCCGGCGCGGTAGTAGGCGACTTCGTGGGCGTCCGTGGCCCGGTCGGCGGCGGTGCGGAAGTAGACCCCGGTGGGGCGGGCCGGGTCCACCCGGACCGCGCCGGTGTCGACACCGTAGGAGCCGATCCGGTCGACCAGGTGCTGCCCGAAGCCGTCCGCGCCGACCCGGCTGACCCAGCGGGCGGAGTGCCCGGCGGCGGCGAGCGCGCAGACCACGTTGGACTCCGCGCCGCCGATGCCGCGTCGGAAGGCGGGCACGTCGGCGAGGCGGCCGGGACGGTCGGGGAGGAAGGTGACCATGGACTCGCCCAGGGCGACGACGTCCACGACATCCACGCTGTCGGGGGCGGCGCTGGACGGTCCGTCGGCGGTCACGATGGTCTCGGCTCCTCGTCGGTGCTCCGGGGATGTGGTCCGGGGGTGCTCCGGGGTGACGACTTCGTTGACCCCGTGTTGGCCGAGATGTTAGACAGCACAGAGCGACATGCGCAATGGACGTTGCAAGCAATGCAACGATGCTGATCAGGAGGCTCGTATGGCTCGTGAGACCGGTTCCGAAGCCCTGGCGCGGCTCGCCGGGGAACGGGTCGACCACCGTTTCAAGGGCCTTCCGCCGGACGCCGCCGGGCTGACCGTGGGCGAGCTGGCCGCCGAGCGCCGCAACCTGTTCACCGGGGGCTTCGCCACGCCCGTCCTGGCGCTGTCCGCCGAGCGTCTGGCGCACAACCTCGCGCTGATGGAGACGTACGCCGACCGGCACGGCCTCGCCTTCGCCCCGCACGGCAAGACCTCCATGGCCCCCCAGCTCTTCGCCCGGCAGATCGAGCACGGCGCCTGGGGCATCACGGTCGCGGTGCCCCATCAGGTGTGGGTGGCACGGGAGTTCGGCGTCCAGCGGATCTTCCTCGCCAACGAGCTGGTGGACGCGGCGGCCCTGCGCCGCATCGCCGCCGAGCTGGCCGCCGACCCGGACTTCCGGCTCGTGACCTACGTCGACTCGGTGCGCGGGGTCGAGTTGATGGACGCGGCCCTGACCGGCGCCGCCCGGCCGCTGGACGTGGTGGTGGAGCTGGCGGCCGGTGAGGGCGCCCGTACCGGTGTCCGCACCGAGGCGGAGTGCGCGGAGGTCGCCGCCGCCGTGGCCGCCACCGACACCCTTCGCCTGGTCGGCGTGGCGGGCTACGAGGGCGAGGTGCCGAAGGCCGACCCCGAGCGGGTCGCCGCCTACCTGCGCCGCCTCACCGCGCTCGCCGCCGCCCTGGACGCCGAGGGCCTCTTCGACAAGGCGGACGAGATCGTGGTGAGCGCGGGCGGCAGCGCCTGGTTCGACACGGTGGCCGAGGTCTTCGCCGAGGTTCCCGAGCTGTCCCGCCCGGTGCTGAAGCTGCTCCGCTCGGGCGCCTACGTCTCCCACGACGACGGCCACTACCGCCGCATCACCCCCTTCAACCGGGTCCCCGAGGAGGGCGCGCTGGAGCCCGCGTTCCGGCTGTGGGCCCAGGTGGTCTCCCGTCCCGAGCCCGGCCAGGCGTTCGTCAACGCGGGCAAGCGGGACGCCGCCTACGACCTGGACAGGCCCGAGGCACAGGTCGTCCGCCGGGACGGTGTCGAACGCCCCGCCACCGGCGTCACCGTGACCGCCCTGTCGGACCAGCACATGTGGCTGGCCACCACAGCCGAGGCCGATGTCATGGTGGGCGACTGGATCGGCTTCGGCCTGTCCCACCCCTGCACCAGCTTCGACAAGTGGCAGCTCATCCCGGTGGCCGAGGCGGACGGCACGGTGGTCCAGTACGTCCGCACGTTCTTCTAGGAGGGCAGCGCCATGGAGGAACTCGTCGTCCGGGACGCGGACGTGGTCGACGGCAGCGGGGCGCCCGCCTACCGCGCCGACGTGGTGGTCGATCAGGGCCGGATCGTCTCCATCGTCAAGGAGGCCGCGGCGGCGGGCTGTCAGCGCCCGCGCGCCCGGCGCGAGCTGGACGCGGAGGGGCTTGTCCTCTCCCCCGGCTTCATCGACATGCACGCCCACTCCGACCTGGCCCTGCTGCGCGACCCCGACCACAGCGCCAAGGCCGCCCAGGGCGTCACCCTCGAAGTCCTGGGCCAGGACGGCCTGTCGTACGCCCCCGTCGACGACCGCACGCTGGAGGAGGTCCGCCGCGCCATCACCGGCTGGAACGGCTACGGCGACGACCTCGACCTGGACTGGCGCTCGGTCGGCGAGTACCTGGGCCGGCTCGATCAGGGCATCGCGGTCAACGCGGCCTACCTCATCCCGCAGGGCACGGTCCGCGCGCTGGTCGTCGGCTGGGAGGACCGCCCGGCGACCCCGGCCGAGCTGGACCGGATGCGGCAACTGGTCGCGGAGGGCCTGGAACAGGGCGCGGTCGGCCTCTCCTCGGGCCTCACCTACACCCCCGGCATGTACGCGAACGACGCCGAACTGACCGAGCTGTGCCGGGTGGTGGCCTCCTACGGCGGCTACTACTGCCCCCACCACCGCTCCTACGGCGCGGGCGCCCTGGAGGCGTACGCCGAGATGGTCGCCCTCACCCGGGAGGCGGGCTGCCCGCTGCACCTGGCCCACGCCACCATGAACTTCGGCGTCAACGAGGGCCGCGCCCCCGAGCTGCTCGCCCTGCTCGACGCGGCCCTGGACGCGGGCGCCGACCTCACCCTGGACACGTATCCCTACACCCCCGGCTCCACCACCCTCGCGGCCCTGCTGCCCAGTTGGGCGAGCGAGGGCGGCCCGGCGCAGATCCTGACCCGGCTGACCGACCCGGCGACCGCCGAGCGCGTCCGGCACCATCTGGAGGTCACCGGCTCGGACGGCTGCCACGGCGTACCCGCGGAGTGGGAGACGATCGAGATCTCCGGCGTGACCAGCCCGGCGCTGGCGCGGTACGTGGGCCGCACGGTGCAGGAGGCGGCGGCGATGCGCGGCGAGGAGCCGTGGGCCACCGTCCGGCACCTGCTGGTCGAGGACCGGCTCGGCACCACGATCCTGCAGCACGTCGGCCACGAGGACAACGTCCGCGCGATCATGCGGCACCGCGCGCACACCGGCGGCTCGGACGGCATCCTCCAGGGCACCAAGCCGCACCCGCGCGCCTACGGCACCTTCCCGCGCTACCTCGGCACCTACGTCCGCGAGCTGGGCGTGCTGTCACTGGAGGAGTGCGTGGCCCGGCTGACCTCGCGGCCCGCGGCCCGGCTGCGACTGCCGGACCGGGGCCTGGTGCGCGAGGGGTACCGCGCGGACCTGGTGCTGTTCGACCCGGCCACCGTCGCCGCCGGTTCCACCTTCGCGGAGCCGAGGACGCTGCCGACCGGGATTCCGCACGTCCTGGTGGACGGACGGTTCGTCATCGAGGACGGGCGGCGCACCGACGTGCTCGCGGGCCGTTCGGTGCGCCGTACCCCGGTGTGACGGTCAGGGCTTGGGGAGCGTGCAGCCGGCCGCGCTCAGGTTGAGCTTGTTGCCGGTCGTGAAGCAGGCCGGTATCTGGTAGGTCTGCTCGGCGTAGTTGATGCCCTGGCGGACGGTGACCTTGCCGTTCTGGTCGACCTCGCACGGGTTGTTCTCGGTGCAGGACTGGCCGTCCTCGTTGCCCGTGTTGTTGACGGCGACGACCTTGCCGGTGGCGGTGTCGATCACCGGGGAGCCGGAGGTGCCGCCGATGGTGTTGCAGGCGGCGGTGTAGCGCAGCGAGTCCTTCCAGGTCCAGCCGCCCTCCTTCAGCCGGTACACGAACCCGTCCGCGTTGCAGGCGTAGATCCGCTTCCAGTACCCGGAGACGACCTTGATGCTGCTCCCGGCCACCGGGTGGGTGTCGCTCAGGGGAAGCGCGTTGATCCCGTACGAGCTCTTGATCGCCGCGTAGCTGGTGGTCAGCCGGTACAGGGTGACGTCGGTGTCGGTCATCGTCGAGTAGACGACCTGGTTGGCGCGGAGCGTGGCGACCTTGGTGCCCGCCGAGTTCAGCAGGCCGAAGGTACGGCTGGAGGACTGGCCGGTGATGACCTGGCCGGGCTGCGGGAAGCCCGTCTCCAGGCAGTGCCCGTTGCTCAGCACCAGCGCGGGGTCGCTGTCCGCCGAGTTGGGCAGCCGGACGACGGAGCCGGAACAGTTGCTGAGCGACACGGTCCCGGCGAAGTCGACGGTCACCGCCTTGGCCTGCGGCGCGGCCATCGCGGGGGTCGCACCGAACCCGGCGAGCGCCACGGCGGAGAGCGCGGCCAGGAGAGGCTTGTTCATGTGGGGGTCCCCTCTTCGTGAATTGTCATGCACATTGTCACGAGAGGGGTGAGAGAGGACAAGAGTGCCGACCCGACGGGCCCCTTCCCCGTGGGGTGTCAACGCATGCGCGCGCCAATGGGGTTGGGTACTCGGAAGAAACCACCGCGAACCATGGCGGAACCGGTGCCGGAACACGTGGTGGAAAACACCGCCCACCAGGCACGGGCGGCCCGTAAGCTCGCGGGCATGCAGGTGATCCAGTCGACCAAGCTCGCCAACGTCTGTTACGAGATCCGGGGCCCGGTTCTCGAGGAGGCGATGCGTCTGGAGGCGGCCGGTCACCGCATCCTGAAGCTCAACACCGGCAACCCGGCCGCCTTCGGCTTCGAGTGCCCCCCGGAGATCCTGGAGGACATCCTCCGCAACGTCTCCACGGCCCACGGCTACGGCGACGCCAAGGGCCTGCTGGCCGCCCGCCGCGCGGTGGTCATGCACAACCAGACCCTCGGCATCGAGACCGACGTCGAGCACCTCTTCATCGGCAACGGCGTCTCCGAGCTGATCGTGATGGCCATGCAGGCCCTGCTCGACGACGGCGACGAGGTCCTCGTACCCGCCCCGGACTACCCGCTGTGGACGGCGGCCGTCTCGCTGTCCGGCGGCACCGCCGTGCACTACCGGTGCGACGAGCAGGCCGACTGGATGCCGGACCTCGCCGACATCGAGCGCAAGATCACCGACCGCACCAAGGCCCTGGTGATCATCAACCCGAACAACCCCACGGGCGCGGTGTACGACGAGGCGATGCTCAGGGGCCTGACCGACCTCGCCCGCCGCCACAACCTGCTGGTCTGCTCCGACGAGATCTACGACAAGATCCTCTACGACGGCGCCGTCCACACCCCCACCGCCAAGGTCGCCCCCGACCTGCTCACCCTCACCTTCAACGGCATGTCGAAGGCGTACCGGGTGGCCGGGTACCGGGTCGGCTGGATGGCGATCTCCGGCCCGCGCGCGCACGCCGACTCCTATCTGGAGGGCCTGACGATCCTGGCCAACATGCGGCTGTGCGCCAACATGCCGGGCCAGCACGGCGTGGTCGCGGCGCTCAGCGGCCGCCAGACGATCAATGACCTCGTGCTGCCGGGCGGCCGTCTGAAGGAGCAGATGGACACGGCGTACGAGCTGCTCACCAAGATCCCCGGCGTGAGCTGCGTACGCCCCAAGGGCGCGCTCTACCTCTTCCCGCGCCTGGACCCGAAGGTCTTCAAGGTCAAGGACGACCGGCGACTGGTCCTGGACCTGCTGCGCCAGGAGAAGATCATGGTGGTCCAGGGCACCGGCTTCAACTGGCCCGAACCCGACCACTTCCGCGTCGTCACCCTGCCCAACGTGGCCGACCTGACGGACGCGGTGACCCGGATCGGAACGTTCCTGGACGGCTACGGCCAGCACTAGGCGCACGACCGCGCCGTCCGCCCGGTGCGCGGCAGGACCAGGTAGGTCAGGGCCAGACCGCCGAGGCTGAGCACGGCACCGGCCAGCCCGGTCCAGCGCAGCGCGCCGACGGCGACGATGACCCCGCCGAGAGCGGAGCCGACGGCGGCACCGAGGTTGAAGGCACCGACATTGACCGCGACGGCCAGGGTCGGAGCGGATTCGGCCTGGCGCAGGATCAGTCCCTGCAGCGGGGCGATGGTGGCGGTGGCCAGCAGTCCCAGGAACAGGACCGCGAGCACGGCGGTGGGCCGCCAGGCGGCGGCGAACGGCATCGCCACCAGCACGCCGGTCAGGCCGCCGAACACCCCGCGCACCGTGGCGGACAGGGACCTGTCGGTCAGCTTGCCCGCGGCCAGGTTGCCCAGAAAGCTGCCGACCCCGTAGGCGAACAGCAGAGCGGAGACGCCGGCCCGGGAGAAGCCCGCGACGCGGATGAGCAGCGGCGCGAGGTAGGTGAAGACGACCGCGACGCCGGAGAAGCCGACCGCGGTGGTGGCGACGGCCAGCAGCACCGGCTTGCGGCGCACCACGCGCAGCTCGTCGCGCAGACCGGCGGACGACGCCCGCTGCGGGGGCAGCACCAGCGCCAGCAGCGCGACAGCGGCCAAGGCCAGCGCGGTCAGCACCGCGAACGGGACCCGCCAGCCGACCGCATGCCCCAGGAGCGAGCCCAGCGGCACCCCGAGCAGAGCGGCGACGGTGAATCCGGAGGCCACGGCGGCGATCGCCGAACCGGTCCGGTGCTCGGGCACCACTCTCGTGGCCGTCACCAGCGCCAGCGCCAGGAACGCGGCATGGCTGAGCGAGGAGATCACCCGCCCGACCAGCAACATCGTGAAGGAGGGGGCCACGGCGCTGAGCGCGCTGCCCGCGGCGAACAGCAGCATCAACCCGAGCGCCAGGGGCTTGCGGGGCAACCGCGCGGTCGCCAGGGTCACCGCGGGCCCGCCGACCACCACCCCGAGCGCGTAGGCGGTCACCGCCTGCCCCGCCGTGCTCTGCGGCACCCGCAGATCCGCGCCGACCTCGGGCAGCATGCCCGCGACCAGGTATTCCGACGTTCCGACGACGAAGACGCTCGCACACAGGGCCGCGAGCGAGACAGAGTTCCTGTTCATGCGGGGAAGCTAGACTTTCACATGGATGTGAGAGTCAAGCGGCGCCCCGCGCCCGAGGCGGCCACGAGGAGGCGACATGCGGATCGGCGAGCTGTCCCGCAGGACCGGAGTGCACGAACGGCTGCTGCGCTACTACGAGGAGCAGAACCTGCTCCGCCCCGAGCGGCGGCCCAGCGGCTACCGCGAGTACATCGAGGCGGACGTGGACACCGTGCGCCGCATCCGCAGCCTGCTCGCCGCCGGACTGAACACCGCTTCCATCGCGACGATCCTGCCGTGCCTGCGCGATGACGGCGAGCGCCTGGTGCCGACCTGCCCCGACCTCCTCGCCGACCTGGCCGAGGAGCGCAAGCGGATCACCAAGGCCATCACCGACCTGAAGGCATCCCGCGCCGCGCTCGACGACGTCATCGCCGCCGCCCCCGCCGACGTCGCCGCACGCGCCACCCGACCATGACCGCCGCCCACCCCGCGACGGACGCCGACCGGCAACACCAGCTGACGGGCACCCGTACCGACGCGTCACCCTCCCGCGACCACCCAGGCGCCGACCCGACTCAACTTTAGACTGAATCCAAGCTAGGATGGTTTCCTGTCAGCGCTGAGGAGGCCGTCCCATGTATGAACCGATCCGCTCCAAGTCGGTCCACAGCACCCCGGCGGCCTCGGACTTCCCGCACCGCTCCCGCGACGAGGAGCTGGACATCCAGCTGGCCGGGCACCTCGCGGCCCTGCTCGCCGTCACGGACGAGCTGCGCGGCCCGGCCGCCGACCCCGAGCTGGACCCGGCCGCCGAACGGCTCTCCGCCGAGGTGGCCCGGCTGCGCGGCGGACAGGCGCCGGTACGGGCGGTGCCGGGAGCGGCCGCCGATCCGGCGCCGCTGCACCGCCGGGCGCACACCCTCGCGGGCCGTGCCCTGGTCGTCGCCGCCTCCCGCGCGGACACGGCGGCCGCGATCCTGGCCGCCGAGCGGATGGAAGCCCACACGGCGGCCCTGGCCGCGCCGAGGGAACTCAGCGCGGCCCGCTGACCCGGCTTCAGCCGAGGCGCTCGACCAGCGCCCGGTACTGGTCCCACAGCTCCTTGGGCGTGTGGTCGCCGAAGGTGTTGAGGTGCTCCGGCACCAGGGACGCCTCCTCGCGCCAGACCTCCTTGTCGACGGTGAGCAGGAAGTCCAGCTCGGCCTCGGTCAGGTCCAGGCCCTCGGTGTCCAGGGAGCCCTTGGCCGGGAGCACGCCGATCGGGGTCTCGACGCCCTCGGCGCGGCCGTCCAGCCGGTCCACGATCCACTTCAGGACGCGGCTGTTCTCGCCGAAGCCCGGCCAGACGAACCGGCCCTCGCCGTCCTTGCGGAACCAGTTGACGTAGTAGATCCGGGGCAGCTTCTCCGGGTCCTTGTCCTTGGCCACGTCGATCCAGTGGGCCATGTAGTCGCCCATGTTGTAGCCGCAGAACGGCAGCATGGCGAAGGGGTCGCGGCGAAGCTCGCCGACCTTGCCCTCGGCGGCGGCGGTCTTCTCGCTGGCCACGTTGGCGCCCAGGAACACCCCGTGGTTCCAGTCGAAGGACTCGGTGACCAGCGGCACCGCGCTGGCCCGGCGCCCGCCGAAGAGGATCGCGGAGATCGGCACCCCGCGCGGGTCCTCCCACTCGGGCGCGATGATCGGGCACTGGTCGGCGGGGACCGTGAAGCGGGCGTTGGGGTGGGCGGCCGGGGTGTCCGACGCGGGCGTCCAGTCGTTGCCCTTCCAGTCGGTCAGGTGCGCGGGCTGCTCCTCGGTCATGCCCTCCCACCACACGTCGCCGTCGTCGGTCAGGGCGACGTTGGTGAAGACCGCGTTGCCCCACAAGGTCTTCATCGCGTTGGCGTTGGTGTGCTCACCGGTGCCGGGCGCGACGCCGAAGAACCCGGCCTCGGGGTTGATCGCGTACAGCCGGCCGTCCTCGCCGAACCGCATCCACGCGATGTCGTCGCCGATGGTCTCCACGCTCCAGCCGGAGACGGTGGGCTCCAGCATGGCGAGGTTGGTCTTGCCGCAGGCGGAGGGGAAGGCGGCGGCGACGTACTTGGCCTCGCCGTGCGGCGGGGTGAGCTTGAGGATGAGCATGTGCTCGGCCAGCCAGCCCTCGTCGCGGGCCATGACGGAGGCGATGCGCAGGGCGTAGCACTTCTTGCCCAGCAGCGCGTTGCCGCCGTAGCCGGAGCCGTAGGACCAGATCTCGCGGGACTCGGGGAAGTGCGAGATGTACTTGGTGGAGTTGCAGGGCCACGGCACGTCCTGCTCGCCCGCCGCCAGCGGGACGCCCAGGGTGTGCACGGCCTTGACGAACTCGCCGTCCGCGCCCAGCTCCTCCAGCACGGCGCTGCCCATGCGGGTCATGGTGCGCATCGAGGCGGCGACGTAGGCGGAGTCGGTGATCTCCACGCCGAGCGCGGAGAGCGGAGAGCCGAGCGGGCCCATGCAGAAGGGCACGACGTACATCGTGCGGCCGCGCATCGAGCCCCGGAACAGGCCACCCTCGCCGCCGGAACCCTGGAAGATCTCCCGCATCTCGGCAGGGTCCTTCCAGTGGTTGGTCGGGCCCGCGTCGGCCTCCTCCCGCGAGCAGATGAAGGTCCGGTCCTCGACCCGCGCGACGTCGGTCGGGTCGGAGGCCGCGTGGTACGAGTGCGGACGCTTCACGGGGTCGAGGCGGGTGAAGGTGCCCTTGGCGACGAGCTCCTCGCACAGGCGCTCGTACTCGGCCTCGGAGCCGTCACACCAGACCACGTTGTCCGGCTGGGTCAGTTCGGCGATCTCGTCGACCCACGAGATCAGTTCCTGATGGGTGGTCGGGATGACGGTGGGAGCCGCGTTGTCGCGCGCCACGATCGCTCCTAAGTGAGGGTTCATTGCCCTGGGTGAGGGATTTTCTCGGCCCCTTGGGGGCTGCGGCCCGGATGCCAGGCGGCAACCCGATCGGGAGTGCCGCTCATCCGGTACCGACCGCACTCATTTGATCATCCGATGCGAGTGCGCATATGTCCAGAGGGCGTCACAGGTGAGCGAGTACCCCCGAACCGGCGCGTTCCGCGTCCGCCCTGCTGACACGCCCACCTCTTTGCGCGCGCCTGGGACACGCATGGCGAATTCTTTGCAAGCGGGACGCGTGGCCGCCATGAGACGATGGATCATGGTGTGGGCGTGACCTCGGCCACCCACCCAGGGGTGCTGATCCGTAACTTACGGTTCCGTAGGTACGATGCGCTTCATGACCGCGTCCGTTCCCACGCTCTCCCTGCCGGAGCCCCTCAAGCCCCGGCTCCGTGGCTGGCTGCACCTGGGCATGTTCCCGGCCGCCCTCATCTCGGGCCTGGTGCTCACCGCCCTCGCGGACTCCACCCGGGGCCGAATCGCCTGCGGGATCTACGCCCTGACGGCGTGTCTGCTCTTCGGGGTCAGCGCGCTGTACCACCGGGGCAACTGGAGCCCCCGGGCCGACCGCATCCTGCGCCGCCTCGACCACTCCAACATCTTCCTGATCATCGCGGGCACCTACACCCCGCTCACCCTGCTGCTCCTGCCGGGCAGCAAGGGACAGTGGCTGCTGTGGGGCATCTGGGCCGCCGCCCTCGCGGGCATCGCCTTCCGCGTCTTCTGGGTCGGCGCACCCCGCTGGCTGTACACCCCGTGCTACATCGCGATGGGCTGGGCCGCGGTCTTCTTCCTGCCCGACTTCATGCGCACCGGCGGCATCGCCGTCCTGGTCCTGGTGGTCGTCGGCGGACTGCTGTACAGCGCCGGGGGCGTGGTCTACGGCATCAAGAAGCCCAACCCCTCACCGCGCTGGTTCGGCTTCCACGAGGTCTTCCACTCGCTCACGCTCGCCGCGTTCATCGTGCACTACGTCGGCATCTCGCTGGTCGCGTACCAGCACTCCTGAGAGCGTCCGGGGCGCGTGCCATGCTGACCGGGTGAACGGACCCGTGATCCACCTCGAAGTCGCCCCGGACCTGCACCTGTTCGTGCCGCACGCGCACCGGGCGGGCGTCGCCGGACTCGGTGTCGACGGCGTCTCCTCCCTCGGCCATGTCGTGGAGTCCCTCGGCATCCCGCTGACCGAGGTCGGCACCCTCACCGTGGACGGCCGCGAGGTCCCCCGCGCCCACGTCCCGGCCGACGGCGAATCCGTCCACGTCGGCCCGGTCCCGCGCCCCCAGCGGGTGCCCGGCGCCCCCTTGCGCTTCCTGCTCGACGTCCACCTCGGCACCCTGGCCCGCCGGATGCGCCTGCTCGGCGTGGACACGGCGTACGAGTCCACCGACATCGGCGACCCGGCGCTCGCCACGCGCTCCGCGGCCGAACGCCGGGTCCTGCTCAGCCGCGACCGGGGCCTGCTCCGCCGCCGCGAGCTGTGGGCCGGGGCGTACGTGTACAGCACCCGGCCGGAGCAGCAGCTCCGCGACGTGCTGGAGCGGTTCGCCCCGGAGCTGGCCCCCTGGTCCCGCTGCACCGCCTGCAACGGCCCCCTGCGCCCGGCCACCAAGTCCCAGGTGGCCGACCGGCTGGAGGCCGGTACGCGGGACACCTACGACGTGTTCGCGGCGTGCGGGGAGTGCGGGCGGGCGTACTGGAAGGGGGCGCACCACGAGCAGTTGGAGGCGATCGTGGCGGAGGCGGTGCGGTTCCGGGCGGAGCTGGGCTAGCGCCGTCCCGGTCTTGGTGCCGTCAGTTCTTGGTGCCGTCCACGATGACCGGGGTGCCGCCGGAGCCGCCGCCGCACGGGACGGCGTACACGGGGTGGGCCTTGGCGGCCTCGCGGTAGGCGTCCAGGCACTGGTTGTAGAGCACCTTGTCGCTGAGGGAGCGCTCCAGGATCTTGTTGGCGCGGGCGGTGCCCTCGGCCTCGATCCGCTTGCGCTCGGCCTCCGCCTTGGCGGTCCGCGCGGACTCGACGGCGCGCTCGGTGGCCTGCTCCTGCTGGATCTTCTTGTCGATCTGGCCCTGCAGCTGCTTCGACGGCCGGACATTGCGCAGATTGACGGTGGTCACGTCGATCCCGCGCGGAGCCAGCCGCTCCTTCACCAGGCGCTCGATCTCCGCGCTGATCCGCTCCCGGGCGGACGCGTACCCCTCCTCGCTGGTGTGCTTGGCGAACACATTGCGGATGATCTCGCGGCTGTCCGGCAGCACCAGCCGCTCCTGGACGGCGTCCTCGCTGCCCGCCAGCCGGTACAGCTCGACCGCCTTGCGCGGGACGACGGCCCACTTGATGGTGACGTCCGCGTACAGCACCCCGCCCTGCGAGGAGCGGACCTCCACCCGGTCCTCACCGCCCAGGTCGAGGTCGACCGGCCGGGTGGAGAAGGAGGTGACGTCGGTGAACGGCGACTTGAAGTGCATGCCGGAGGTCAGCGGGGTGCCGATCCGGCCGAACGTCACCGGGACGCCCACCTCATAGGCGCTGACCACATGAAGACAGGCGAACAGACCGGCCAGGACCCCACCCAGGGCGCCGATCGCAGCCCCGATCTTCCAGCCGGCCTCGGCTCTGCCGCGTCCGACGAAGAACAGCACGACCGCCACGACGAGCAGCAGTATGGACAGCACGAACACGGGCTTTCCCCCCACAGGATGCGCCACCCCCACGGGGCGGCGGGCAGCGCATCGTAGCGGGCACAGATGTACGGGAAGTAGCCGTGTGGGGCACCCGATTCGATCAGTTGTCGTCCAGCGCCGAACGGAGCGCGTCGGGATCGGTCACCGGGGCCTCGCAGGTGAAGTTCCGGCACACATAGGCGGCCGGGTCACCGCCGACCAGGGGGCGGTGGGCGAGGAGGGGGAACTCCTCCCCGTCCGGGGTGCCCGCCGCGACGACCGCGCCGGGGGCGGTGGCGAGGAGAGCCGTACGGTGCAGGGCGGCGGTGCGCTCGTCGGTGAGGGACGGGCCGACGACGGCGACCTCGCGGGGCCCGTCGAGCAGCGCCTCGGCCGCGGCGAGGCCCCAGCCGACGAACCGGGGCACGCGCGGCCCGAGCGCCTTGACCACGCCGAGGGCCCGCTCGGCGGCGGTCCGGTGGGCCTCGGAGCCGGTGTGCGCGGCGTAGGACAGCAGGGCGGCGGCCGCGGCGGACCAGCCGGACGGGGTCGCGTTGTCTGTCGGGTCCTGCGGGCGGCGGATGAGCTGCTCGGCGTCGGAGGCGGTGTCGTACAGCGCGCCGCTCTCCGGGTCGGTGAAGCGGGTCATGACCTGGTCGAGGAGGAGCCCGGCGAAGTCCAGCCAGACGCCCTCGCCGGTGACGGAGGCCAGCGCGAGGAAGCCCTCGGCGACGTCGGCGTAGTCCTCCAGCACCCCGGCGTTGGTCCCGGCGCGGCCGTCGCGGCTGGTCCGGGTGAGGTGGCCGTGCTCGTCGAGGTGGACGCGGACCAGATGGTCGGCGGCGGCGACGGCGGCCTCGATCAGGTCGGGGCGGTCGAAGTAGGCGCCGGTCTCGGCGAGCGCGGCGACGGCGAGGCCGTTCCAGGCCGCGACGACCTTGTCGTCCCGGCCGGGCGCGGGCCGCCGGGACCGCTCGGCGAGCATCCGCTCCCTGATGGAGGCGATCCGCTCGGCGTCGAAGACCCGCTCCGCCTGCGGCAGTTGCAGCACGGACTGGCCGTGCTCGAAGGTGCCCTCGTCGGTCACACCGAAGTACTCGGCGGCGAGGTCGCCGTCCTCGTCCCCGAGCAGGGCGCGCAGCTGCTCGGGCGTCCAGACGTAGTACGCGCCCTCGACGTGCTTGCCGGTGCCGTCGTCGCTGTCGGCGTCCAGCGCGGAGGCGAACCCGCCTTCCTCGGTACGGAGTTCACCGACGAGGAAGTCGGCGGTCTCCAGCGCGATCCGGCGGGCGAGGTCGGAGCCGGTGGCCCGCCAGAGGTGGGCGTACACCCGACAGAGCAGCGCGTTGTCGTACAGCATCTTCTCGAAATGCGGCACGACCCAGTCGCGGTCCACGGAGTAGCGGGCGAAGCCGCCGCCGAGCTGGTCGTAGATGCCGCCGCGGGCCATCCGCTCGCAGGTGTCGCTCGCCATCTGGAGGGCGCCCTCGGAGCCGGTGCGGGCGTGGTGGCGCAGCAGGAACTCCAGCGCCATGGAGGGCGGGAACTTCGGCGCGCCGCCGAAGCCGCCGCGCTGCGGGTCGTACTCCCGGGTGAGCCCGAGCAGCGCCCCGGCCAGCTCCTCCTCACCCGGCACCCCGGCCGCCTGCTGGACGATCTCCCGCTGGGCGAGGTCCCGAGTGATCTTCCCGGCGACCTCGGTGACCTCGTCCCGCCTGCCGTCCCACGCCTGGTGGACCCCCTCCAGCACCTGCCGGAAGGAGGGCATGCCGTGCTTCGGTCGGGGCGGGAAATAGGTGCCGAAGTAGAAGGGCTCGGCCTCCGGTGTCAGGAACACCGTCATGGGCCAGCCGCCCTGCCCGGTCGCCGCCTGCACGGCCTCCATGTACACCGCGTCGACGTCCGGCCGCTCCTCCCGGTCCACCTTCACACTGACGAAGTTCTCGTTCAGGTAGTCCGCGGTGGCCTGGTCCTCGAAGGACTCGTGCGCCATGACGTGACACCAGTGACAGGCGGAGTACCCGACGCTCAGCAGGATCGGCACGTCCCGCCGCCGCGCCTCCTCGAACGCCTCCGGCCCCCAGGGGTACCAGTCGACCGGGTTGTCAGCGTGCTGGAGCAGATACGGCGAGGTCACGTCGGCTAGCCGGTTCATACGATCCAGCCTCTCACAGCGTCCCTCCCGAACCGGGCACCCCGACGGCGGGGGGACAAGAGACCATCGACCGTGAAGGTGGAGGCACGGCGAGATGATCACCGGCGCGGTCAAGGGCGCCCTCCACATTCCCGCCACTGTCGACCTGGGCGTCATCTGGCGGCCGACATGCGCGCAGGCAGCCCGCCATTTCATTCCGGCTTCCACCGCCGAGCACGCACAGATGAATGGTTCGCCTTACCCACTTCTTGTGTAAGTGACAGTAACCAAAGTACCGTGCAGCACATGCGCGATGACGAGTGGTCACCGACTCCCGTACTACTGACTGTCGATCTCGTGATCCTGACGCTGCGGGAGGGCCACCTGCACATCCTCCTGGTGGAGCGGGGCGAAGACCCTTTCCGGGGCATGCGCGCCCTGCCCGGAGGGTTCCTGAACCACGACGGCGAGGAGATTCTGGATGCCGCCCACCGTGAACTGAGCGAGGAAACGGCCCTGGCATCCAGTTGGGTACACCTTGAACAGCTAGCCGTGTACGGGGAATCGGGTCGTGACCCCCGGGGCCGAGTCGTCTCGGTGGCACACCTGGCGATCGCACCGGGGCTACCCGACCCGGTCGCGGGCACCGATGCCACCGATGCCGCGTGGGTTCCCGCGGCCGCCGTGCTGTCCGGCGATGAGGAACTCGCCTTCGACCACCGTCGAATCGCGGCGGATGGGATCGAACACGCGCGCACCAAGCTTGAGTTCTCGTCTCTGGCCACGGCGTTCTGCGGCAAGGAATTCACCATCGCAGAGCTGCAACAGGTGTACGAAGCCGTCTGGGGCACCGCACTCGACACTCGCAACTTCTACCGGAAGGTCCAAGCCGCGAAGGGATTCATCCTCCCCGTCGGTACGGACCGCAGAAGCACCGGCGGACGGCCCGCCCGGCTGTACCGGGCCGGGCCGAAAACCGTGCTGTTCCCTCCGCTGATCCGACCCACGCAGTCCACTGTCGAAGAGCACACGCAAGGGGAAGAGGGATAGATGTCCACAGGCCCGGTGGTGATTCTCACCGCCCTCAATCTCGAGTATCAGGCCGTGCGCGAGAAGCTGGCGAGTGCGCAGGTGCACCGCCATGAGCGAGGTACACGGTTCGAGACGGGAACCGTGCGGGGTACGTCGTGCCGTGTCGCACTCGGCCTGACGAGCAAGGGGAACGGGTCCGCCGCAGTGATCGCCGAACGCGCGATTCAGGAGTTCTCACCGTCGGCCGTGCTTTTCGTCGGGGTCGCCGGCGCCTTATGGGACGCCACCAGGCTGGGTGACGTAGTGGTGGCGTCCCACGTATACGCCTACCACGGGGGCACCAGCGAGGATGACGGGCTCAAAGCCCGCCCTCGGGTGTGGGAAGCACCGCATGGCATCAGCCAGCTCGCCATGCATCTGGCCCGCTTGAACGACTGGGCGGATTCCGCCTCCTCTGACGAGGACGCGCCTCAGGTGCGATTCGGGGCCATCGCCGCCGGCGAGATCGTCCAGAACTCAAGGATCTCGGCCGAGGCGAAGTGGATCCGGCAGCACTACAACGACGCCCTCGCCATCGAGATGGAAGGGGCCGGTGTAGCACAGGCCGGCCATCTCAGCGGAGCGCCGGTGGCCATCATCCGTGGCATCAGCGACCGGGCGGACGGCACGAAGAACAGCACGGACGACCGCAGCCTTCAGCCGCAGGCCGCAGCGAACGCGGCGGCGTTCGCCATCCGACTGGCGGTGGAACTGGCGGCGGAACAGGAGGAGACCGCCGTGCCCCGAAACTCCGGGTCCCCTACAGCCGACCAGCGGGGCCGACACGTCAGCAACACCGCCCACAACAGCACCGTCGGCATCATGGCCGGCTCGGTCTCTGGCAGCAGCGTTCACATGAACCCGGCTCCGCAGGAGTCCGGCCCGATCGACCTGATCGGGAAACTCAACGATTTTCGGAAGAATTTGGGGCGGCACCACACCGAAGGCGCCGTCGACGAGGACACGTACCGGGAGGCCTTGGCCGACCTGGACTCCGCCCTCCGGTCTGCCGACGACAGCACCCCTGATTCGTCGAAGCGGGCGGTCATGATGCTCAGGAGACTGCGTGGCCTGGTCTCGGAGTGCCCTGCGCTCGCGGCCGAGCTGACCCCCCTGATCGCCGCCGCCGGTGACCGGGCATGAGCGACAGCGACGGTTCTACGTACAGCTCGGCCGCGTACGACTCCAACATCGGCATGCAAGCCGGGGTCATACACAACTCCAACGTCTACTACGTCCACCCCGATGCTTCGCCGCAGGAAAAGTTCAAGGTGGGCGTGCGGCTCCTGGAGGACGGGATTCCGAGCCGCGCCCACGAGATGATCACCGATGCGATCGCTCTTGGCCACCACACCGCGGAGGTGCGTTTCCACCAGGTGCTCGCCGTACTCAGCGCACGCACCTACTACGACCTCAGCGCCGAAGAGCTCCAGCGGCTGCAGCGCGTCTCCGGACTCGTACGGAATTATCCCGAGGACGAGTGGAAGGAAGCCCTGCGCGTCACTTTCGACCTGCTGGCGGCACTCAGCACCGCGAGCGGGGAGGCCGGACCTGTACTGAAGCAGTTGCAGGAGCTGCCGTCCCGCCAGCACAACGCG
The DNA here is from genome assembly GCF_044747085.1 of Streptomyces sp. NPDC090119. Taxonomy (NCBI): domain Bacteria; kingdom Bacillati; phylum Actinomycetota; class Actinomycetes; order Kitasatosporales; family Streptomycetaceae; genus Streptomyces; species Streptomyces sp. NPDC090119. The sequence continues at coordinate 618,068 of NZ_JBIVDK010000003.1, forward strand.
ATCCTCCGCCACCTCGACCTCATGCTCACCGGCGGCCTGAAGGACGAGCTCTGGGCGGAGACCCTCGAGCGGGCCGCGGCACAGCGCTTCGGCAACGACCGGGCCCAACGGGTCTGGGCCTACTTCGAGCCCGACCCCATCGGGGCGAGGGCGGCACTCCCCCGCCCGAGCACTTCTGCCGCCGTCGCTGCCCGAGCGGCACTTCCGTCTCGGGTGGTCCTGTTCGTGGTCAGCAGTGTGGCCCTCGGCGTCCTGGCGTGGATCGCGAATCCGACCGAGGCGATCGTCGAGTCACTGGTGGCACTCGGCGCGGGTCGCACCGCGGCCCGATGCGGCCTCCAGTGGTGGGGCCGGAAGCCCCGCCCGGACATATCAGGTGGGGCCGACGTCCCACAGCCGCACAGTCCCGCCCCCGCCAAGGCCGGCTTCACCAAAAGCGTCCACAGTAAGTTCGACCACTACTTCAGCGTCCGCACGCCCTACGGGTTCACCCCGGACACCTGGCTCGCCCACACCACCGAGGTCCGCCGCGACCTCGCCGCCGAGATCGCGGACCTCTACCGGGAAAACCGCATCGGTGTGGAGCGGGTCACTTGGCTGATCCGTCACCTTGCCGAAGAGGCCCGGAACCGCCACAACAACGGCACCCTGTTCGATCAGTACCGACAGGTCCGGACGCCGGCCTGGACGAAGGCCCTCACCGTGGTGGCCCTCGCCGTTCTCGGTGTCGCGGTTCTCTCAGGCTTCGGCACGGCGGTCGCGGGCGCCACCCAACCGAGGCCGCTGTGGGCGGTCCTGGCCTTGCTCGGTGCGGCCTGGTCCGGGCACGCAGCTGCTCACCTGTGGCTGAAGGTCCGGCGTGAAAGACATCGAGTGGCCCAGGAGACTCGGAAATACCAGGAAGATCTGGCCGCACGAAAGAACGCTCAGCAGCGCTGGACGGATCACCTGGACGCCACCCGCCCCAGTGAGCGGGAAATGGAGACCTGGCTCGCCTGCGACAAGACTTCATTCGTCGACGAGGCGCTGCGGCACCACCGGCTCACCTGGCGGGATCTGATCACGCACACCATCCTCGTGACCCCGGCACCTTCCTGCAGACGCGGCCGGGTCAGAGGCGGCCCATGGCGGTACTCGGACTACGTCCTCCGCCTGTTCCTGTTCACCCGGGACGGCATCCGCGAGGTCAGCTCCGAGCTCAAGTTCTCCGACGCGACGCGCAAGAACGAGCAGCGGAGCAACTACCGGTTCGACGCGCTGTCCTCGGTGCAGGTGACGGAGAACGTCGATGTCGGCTACGACCTGGAACTCGTCCTAACCAACGGACCGGCCAGGAAGATCCACGTCAAGGACGCCGACGCCCATCAACTGGCGACGGACGAGAGCGCTCAGGAGATTTCCGAGATCAGTCTCAGTGCCGCCGGATTCACCCATACCTTCCGCCTCCTGGAAGGGATCGCGGCAGACGGAAAGGGCTGGATCGAGCGGCGCGACAACCTGACGCCCTTCCAGATCGCCGACCGGTCCTGAAATCAAGTGTGGGGATGGCTGTGACCTCCATGGATGATGTCACCGAGAGCAAGGTCCTGCTGGCTGAGTACGACCGCCTCAAGGAGGAGCAGAAGACCCGCATAGGGTTCCGCGACAACCTGCTCTACTTCACACTCGCCGCTGTCACCGCGGTCGTGGCGCTCACCGTCCAGAGCGGACAGGCCCAACTCTTGCTTTCCGCCCCCGCGATCTGCCTGATCCTGGGCTGGACCTACCTGGTCAATGACCAGAAGATCTCGGCGATTGGCTGCTACGTCCGCGACCAACTAGGACCGCGTCTTGGGGAACTCGCCTCCGCCCCTGGCGCGGTGTTCGGCTGGGAGGCCTACCACCGCAACGTTGCGGGTCGCATCATGCACAAGCGGCTTCAGACCGCAGTGGACCTGTTCACGTATCTGATCCTGCCTGTGGTCTGCATGACCGCGTTCTGGTGCTCCTCCACCGTTCAACCTCTGCTCGCGCTCACTTCGCTTGTACAGACGCTTGCCCTGGCCGTGCTGGGCTGGCAATTCCTCCGCCGTGCCGAGTGTTAGCGCAGGCCGTGCCGCTGGGCGTCCTCTCGTCTGATCGTCAACACCGGGGGCGGCGCTCTTCGTCAGCCACAGAGTCGATGTGCACATCGGAGAGGTCACTCAGTCAGCGAACTCCGCTCGCGAACCGCTCGTCGTGGGCTGTCCAGCCATGTCACCGAGGCCGTGAGGCACCAGCTCGCCATGGACGGGCTCGCTGAGATCGTCGCGGCCCACGAGGAGGAGCACGGCGCGCTCACGGAGCAGGAGGTCGAAACCGGCTCGCATCGGCATCCCGGCAGGCCGGGGTGCCCGTGTCGGTTCCGACCACTGTCGAAGCAGTGCGAGGGAAGACCGACTTGGCGCGCTTGCAATGGGTGCACATCCCTGCGCTTCGCCTACTCGACCGCCACCGTAGCCCCCCGAGCCGGTCACCCCCTCCAGCTCGCCAGGCCGGTGAGGTAGTCGTCCAGGAGTTGCTGCTGTCGCTCGGGTGGGAAGGCAGACGGGTCGAGCAGGGCCTGTACCACCAGGCCGAGGGTGAAGGACTGGGCGCCCGCCGCGAGGCGTGCCGGGTCTCCGGGGGGTAGTTCGCCGAGGGCCTGCGCGGCTGCCACGTGTTCGGTCAGGCGGGTGCGGCTCTCGGCGTACTTGCGGGCGTGGTCGGCGCCGATGGCCGGGTCCGTGAGGGCGGTGTCCCAGGAGCAGACCCAGATGCGGTTGCTGTCGGTGGCCTCGGGCGTCAGCGGCAGGATGTCGAGCAGGGCGTCCCGCAGCGCCGCGAGCCCCGGCCCGCCGGGGCGGCGGGGGCGGGCGAGGGTGCGCTGTTCGAGCAGGTCGAGCGCGTACTCGAGCAGGGCCCGCTTGGTCGGGAAGTAGTGCGTGAGCAGGCCGGTGGTCGCGCCGAGTTCGGCGGCGACGGCGCGCAGCGTCAGCCCGGCGAAGCCGCGGGTGGCCAGCACCTGCCAGACCGCCGCGGAGACGTCCCGCCGCCGGGCCTCGTGATCTCCCTTGGTACGTGGCATGGCGCCACGGTACATTGCCATAACACTTGTTATGCAAAAGGGGAGGCCCCCATGTTCTCGCTTCCGCTCGGCGACGGCGCCCACCTGGCCCCACTGGAGCCCTGGCACGCCGAGGAGTTCGCCGCGCATCTCGACCGCGCCCGCGAGCACATCCGCCCCTGGGTCGGCGCCGGGTTCGTCACCGAGGACGTACCGGGGGCGCGGGCCACGCTGGAGCGGTACGCCGCCCGCCAAGCTGCCGACGGCGGCCGTCTGTACGGCATTTGGCGGGACGGCACCCTCGTCGGCGGCGTGATGTTCACCGACTTCAGCACCGCTCTCGGCACCTGCGAGGTCGGCTGCTGGCTGGAGCCGTCCGCCGAGGGCCACGGCCTGGTCACCCCGGCCTGCGCCGCCCTGCTGGACTGGGCGTTCGGCACCCGCGGCCTGCACCGGGCCGAATGGCACTGCCGGGCCGACAACGACCGCAGCGCGGCGGTGGCGAAGCGGCTCGGTATGACGCTGGAGGGCGTGCGGCGCGAGGCGTGGCCGTACGGCGGTGCCCGGCACGACAAGCAGGTCTGGGCGGTCCTCGCACCGGAGTGGCACGCCCGGGAGCGCTGACCGGCCACACTCCTGATCCACGCCCCCTCGCGCTCCCCCCGCCCCCGAAGCACACTGGTGCGCAACGGAGTTGGTGGCGTCGAGGGGGACGTATGCGGGACGGGCATCGGGGTGAGGCCGACCGGCTGGTGGTGCGGGCGGTGGAGGAGGAGGTGCGGCGGTCGGGCGGGCGGGCCGACGGGCAGTTGCTGCTCACGCGGGCGCGCGCCGGGCTGGACGGGATGGCCGGGTCGGCGGCCGAGGAGTACGCCGCGTACACCCGCGCGCTCGACGCGTCCGAGGGGGACCGGCTCAGCTTCGCCCGGCGCTACGCCCGCGAGGGTGCCGGTACCCCGCTGCTGGTGGCCGCCGTCGCGGCGGTCGCGGCGGCCGTCGCCGACCTGTCCCTCGGCACCGGTGCGGGCACCGCGTTCGGGGCGGGCGTCGTCGTCGGCGTGGCCGGGGCCGCCGCGACGGTGGTGAAGGTGGCCGGTACGCATCTGCCCGCCGCCCATCACCGCAAGGGCGCGGCGAGCCAGCCCGGCGGCCCCGAGCAGCTGCGGCTGCAGTGGCTGACCGCGCTGGAGGTGCGCGGCATCCGCCCCTTCCTGGACCAGCAGCGGATGCTCGCCGCCTCCACCGCGCCGGGCAAGAAGGCCGGTCCGGCGCTGCGCGGGGCGGACAAGAGCGCGGCGGCCCGGCGTCGGACCGTACTGGAGCAGTCCTTCGGCCAACTCCCCGAACCGGAAGAGCTGTTCGCGGGCCGTACCGAGGAGCTGGCGCGGATCGGGCAGTGGGCGCGGGCCGCCCGCGCGGAGACGGAGACCCGGCCGACCGTGGTCGTCCTGCACGGCGAGCCGGGCTCGGGCCGCACCGCGCTCGCGGTACGCGCGGCGCACGAGCTGCGCGACCACTTCCGGGGCGCGGTCGTCGTCGACCTGCGCGGCGACGGCCGCGAGACCCGTCCGCTGTCCACCCGCGACGCCCTGCTGCATCTGCTGAACCGGCTCGGCGCGCCCCGCGAGCAGTTGCTGTTCCGCGAGCACGCCTCCCCCGAACAGCAGGTCAAGCGGCTGGCCGAGCTGTACCACCAGCACCTGGCCGGGCTGCCCGTGACGATCGTGCTGGACGACGCCTCCGACCCGGCGCAGGTCCGCGCGCTCACCCCGGAACGCTCCGACAGCCTGGTCCTGGTCACCTCCCGCACCCCGCTGAAGCTGGACGCGGACCTGCCCGCCTGGGTGCACCAGCTGCCCGTCGAGGCGCTGGACGCGGCCGGTGCCGAGGAGCTGCTGACCGCCTCCGCGCCGGACTCCGCCCACCCCCACGACGCCGAAGCCACCGAGAGGACCAGGGAGTTGTGCGGCGGGCTGCCGCTGGCGCTGCGCTGCGCGGGCTCGGCGCTCGGCTCCCGCCCGGCGAGCGGACTCGCGGCGGACCTCGCCGCGTACGGCCCCGTCGAGCCGGTGGAGCGGGTGCTGTGGCTGCGCTACACCGATCAGCCGGAGCCCGCCCGGCGTCTGCTGCGCCGCCTCGCGCTGGCGGGCCGGGCCTCGCTGGGCGTGGCGGCGGCCGCCGCGCTGCTGGGCACCGGCGAGGCGGAGGCGGGCCGTCGGCTGGCCGCGCTGGCCCGCGCCGGGCTGCTGGACCATGTGCGCGGCGACCGGTACCGGCTGCACCACCTGGTCCGCGCCTTCGCCGAGGCCCGGCTGCTGGACGAGGAGGAGCAGGCGGAGCGTACGGCGGCGCAGGAGCGGCTGATCGTGAACTACGCGGAGCTGGCCGACTCGGTGCTGCGCCTGGTCGATGGCAACATGTCGACGCGCTCGGACCGCTTCGGCTCGCACGGCTTCGTCTCGCTGGAGGAGGCGCTGCGCTGGCTGGACGACGAGAGCAGCTTCATCACGGCCACCCTGCGGCAGGCCGAGGGCGTGGACCAGGGCGCGGTGCTGAACCTGCTGGGCGCGCTGTGCGACTACTGCCTGCTGCGCGGCGACCTCTACCGGCTCGGTGAGATCAACGAGCTGGCGCAGGCCGTGGACGAGGGGCTGCTGGTGCGCTCGGTGCAGTGGCGTACCGGTATCGCGGCCCGGCAGCTCGGCGAGCTGGACAAGGCGCGCACCACGCTGGCCTCGGTGGTGGACCTGTACCGGGAGGCGCACCACGACGCGGGCGCCGCCCGTGCCCTGTGCTCCCTCGGCATCACCCTGCACCACCAGGGCAACCTGACCGAGGCGGCGGCCAAGCTCCAGGAGGCGCTGGACCTCCAGGCGCCCCCGCAGCTCGCCACCGACCGCGCCTGGACCATGCACGCGCTGGCCGCCGTCCAGCGCGACCGGGCCCGGCTGCCGGAGGCGTTGGACCTGCTGAAGCGCTCCCTGGTGCTGCACCGGGCGGGTGGTTCGGTGCACGGCGAGGCGTGGGCGCACTACCAGCTCGGCCAGCTCGCCCTGTGCCTCGGCGACGTCCCGCGCGCGGAGGACGAGCTGGGGGCCGCGCTGGAGCGCTACGGGCGGACCCGTGACGCGCGCGGTGAGGCGTGGGCGCTGACCCAGCTCGCGCGGGCCCGGCTGGTCGACGGGGACGCGGCGCCCGCCGTGGAAGGGCTGCGCCAGGCGGCCGTACGGCACCGGGACAACGAGGACGCGCGCGGCGAGGCGTGGACGCTGTACCACCTGGGGCAGGCGCTGGAGGAGACCGGCGATCTGGACCGGGCGGTCCGGGAGCTGGAGCGCTCGCGCACGATGTTCTCCCGGATGCGGGACGTGTACGGCCTGGCCTGGGCCCGGCACCACTCGGCGCGGGTGACCCGCGACCAGCGGGCCGCGCAGACCGGCTCGCTGCGCAACTCCGGGTTCGCCCGGCAGCTGCTCGTCGACGCCCGCGCCGACTTCCAGCGGGTCGGGGTCCCGCACGGCGAGGCGTGGACCTGCCTGGAGCTGGCGGTGGTGGACGCGGGCAACGAGCGCGGCCGGCAGGCGCTGGGGCTGTGCGACGAGGCGCTGACGCTGTTCACCGCCTACGGCGACCGGCGCGGCGAGGACTGGGCGCGCTTCCTGCGCTGCACCCTGCTGCCGTACGCGGCGCCGGGCGGCACCGAGGTGGGCACGGCGGTCGCCCAGGAGGAGCTGGCCCGCCTGGTCCGCGCCGACCATCCCCTGCGCGACGAGCGGCTCACCGACTGCGCCCCGGCGTACGCCCTGCTGCTGGAGCGGGGCGTCAGCCTGGAGGCGGGCTGGCAGGCATGGCGGCTGCGCATGACACCGGACCGGCACGCCCGCGATGTGCTGGGGGTGCCGGTACCGGCCAAGGGGTGAGCGGGGCGCGGCCCGGTGCTGCACCGGTCACGCCCGCCACTCGTACGGTCCCGGCGGGGTCAGCCCTGCCGGGGCTCGGTCGCCTTGTCGGAGGTCTCGCCCTGGGCGGGAGCCTCCTTGAAGTCGACCTTCCCCATGTGCTTGCTCATGGACTTCATCAGGCCCCACACGGCCAGGGCCATCACCGCGAACACGATGAAGCCGAGGACACCGGGGGTGACCTTGTTCTCGTCGATCTCCTTGGCGAGGGGGACGAGATGCGTCACTGCGAGGCTCACGCTTGCGCTCATGTCAGGCATTGTCCCGGATGCCCGCGAAGAGGTCGTCCTCGGGGAGGGAGGTGTCCACGAGGGACTTCGCCAGCTCGTACTCCTCGGTGGGCCAGACCTCCTTCTGGAGCTCCATCGGGACCTTGAACCAGCCGCCGTCCGGGTCGATCTGCGTGGCGTGCGCGATCAGCGCCTTGTCCCGGATCTGGAAGAAGTCCGCGCACGGGACATGCGTGGTCAGGGTGCGCTCGACCCGCTCGAACTCGTTCCAGCGCTTGAGCCAGTCCCCGTACGGCGACTCCAGCCCGCGGTCCAGCATCGCGTGGTGCAGGGCCTCGGTGCGGGGGCGGTTGAAGCCCTGGTTGTAGTACAGCTTGCTCGGCTGCCAGGCCGGGCCGAACTCGGCCTCCGGGTACTTCTCGGTGTCCGTCGCGCCCTCGAACGCCACCATCGAGATCTTGTGGGTCATGATGTGGTCGGGGTGCGGGTAGCCACCGTTCTCGTCGTAGGTGGTGATCACCTGCGGGCGGAACGCGCGGATCTTGCGGACCAGCTCACCGGCCGCCTTGTCGACGTCCTCCAGGGCGAAGCAGCCCTCCGGCAGCGGGGGCAGCGGGTCGCCCTCGGGCAGGCCGGAGTCGACGAAGCCGAGCCACTCCTGCTCGACCCCGAGGATCTCGCGGGCCTCGTCCATCTCCTTCTTGCGCACCTCGTGGATGTGCTCCTCGATGTACGCGTCGCCCTGGAGCTTGGGGTTGAGGATGGACCCGCGCTCTCCACCGGTGCAGGTCACCACCAGCACGTCCACCCCGTCGGACACGTACTTCGCCATGGTGGCCGCGCCCTTGCTCGACTCGTCGTCGGGGTGGGCGTGCACGGCCATCAGTCGCAGCTGGTCAGTCAAGACTCGTTCCTTGTAGGTCGGCGCCCCGCGGTCGGTGGGGCAGTCAACGGGTGCCGTGCCTGTGGCACGTCGTCCATGGGGCGGCGGTCGGAGGGCGGGCGGCAGGCTTCTATAGTGACCGAATCGGGGGACGAATAATTCCGCGGAGAGGACGATCATGGGTACGGCGAGCACGCGGCTGCCCGAGGGCCGATACGGCCGCTCCTCGGACGAGCGTGCCGATCACCGGCTCAAGATCCTCGGCGCGGCACTGGGCGCGGCCCTGCTGGTACTGGTCGGCTACTTCGCCTACCACTACGTCGCCAAGAACGAGATCAGCGCCCAGGTCATCACCTTCCAGGCCACGGACAACGCGGTGCGCGCGCATCTCGAGGTGCACCGGGACGCCGATGTCGACGGCTACTGCACCCTGCGCTCCCAGTCGGCGGACGGGGCCGAGGTCGGCCGGGCCGACTTCCGCTTCACCGGGCCCGACACCCGTGTGGACAAGGTCGTCACGCTCCGTACGACGGCCAAGGGGAGCACCGCCGAGCTGCTGGGCTGCCACGCCGGCTGACGGATCACCCGGAATGTGTACTGCGTGACCTGCGCTGATGCGATTCTGATGGCTTATGTCCTCCCCCTTTCGCCCCTGAATTGTTAGGCTCGTGGTTTCGCCCATCCAAGAGAGAACATGCTTCCTGGTAGGGCGATGCTTTGTATTCCCTGTACCGACGAGGAGCACCCTGTGACCCAGACCAGCGAGAACGTCACCTGGCTGACCCAGGAGGCGTACAACAAGCTCAAGGACGAGCTTGAGTACCTTACTGGTCCTGCGCGCACGGAGATCGCGGCCAAGATCGCGGCCGCGCGCGAGGAGGGCGACCTGCGCGAGAACGGCGGGTACCACGCGGCCAAGGAGGAGCAGGGCAAGCAGGAGCTGCGGGTGCGCCAGCTGACCCAGCTCCTGGAGAACGCCAAGGTGGGCGAGGCCCCGGCCTCCGCCGACGGCGCCGTCGCTCCGGGCATGGTCGTCACGATCGCCTTCGACGGTGACGAGGACGACACGACGACGTTCCTGCTCGCCTCCCGTGAATACGCCAGCTCCGATGTCGAGACGTACTCGCCGCAGTCCCCGCTCGGCTCGGGTGTGCTCGGCCACAAGGTCGGCGAGAACGCGGAGTACGAGCTGCCGAACGGCAAGAAGGCCACGGTGAAGATCCTGAAGGCCGAACCGTACTCGGCCTGACCTGGCCCCCTTTTCTTCCGACCGGCCCCCGGTGCCCTAGAGGCGCCGGGGGCTTCGTCGTACCCGGGGGGCCCCGCCACCGCTTCCGTTCAGGCGGTGGCCGAGCGGTACTTGCGGACCGCAAGGGTGCGGAAGACCACGATGATCAGGATCGAGTAGATCAGCGAGGCCCATACCGGGTGCTGCATGGGCCACGCGGTCGACGTGGACTCACCGGGGTTGGCGAACAGCACGCGGGCCGCCTCGACGGTGGCGCTGAACGGGTTCCAGTCCGCGATGTGCCGCAGCCACGGGGTCATGTTGCTGGTGTCCACGAACGCGTTGGACAGGAAGGTCACCGGGAAGAGCCAGACCAGGCCGCCTGAGGTGGCCGCCTCGGGGGTGCGGACGGACAGCCCGATGAGGGCACCGATCCAGGTGAACGCGTATCCGAGCAGAAGCAGCAGGCCGAAGGCGGCGAGGACCTTCAGGGCGTTGGTGTCGCCGTTGGACCCCACCCGCCAGCCGACCAGCAGGGCGACCGCGGCGAGGACCAGCAGGGTGAGCGCGGTCTGCACCAGGTCGGCCAGGGTGCGGCCGGTCAGCACCGCGCCACGCGCCATGGGCAGTGAGCGGAAGCGGTCCACCAGACCCTTGTGCATGTCGTCGGCGATGCCCGCGCCGGAGCCCGCGGTGGCGAAGGTGACGGTCTGCGCGAAGATCCCGGCCATCAGGAAGTTGGTGTAGGCGGTGGCGCTGGTGCTGCCGCCGATCTTCATCGAGCCGCCGAAGACATAGGTGAACAGCACCACGAACATGATCGGCTGGATGAGCCCGAAGATGACCACCTCGGGAATCCGGACCATGCGGATCAGGTTCCGTTGGGCCACGATCAGCGAGTCGCGGACGGCCCGGCTGAAGGGGTTGGCGGGCGCCACGGCCCGCGCGGTGTCACTGACGGCACTCACTTGACGGCCCCCTCGGTGTCGGTGGTGTTCTCGGCGTCCTTGGCGGTGTCCGGGCCGGCCTCGGCGGTGTGTCCGGTCAGGGAGAGGAACACGTCGTCGAGAGTGGGGCGGAGCAGCGCGATGTCGTCTATCTCGATGCCCCGGGTGTCCAGCTCCCGGATGACCTCGGCGAGCAGCTTGGCGCCGCCGGTGACCGGGACGGTGAGCTTGCGGGTGTGCTCCTCGATGGTGGTCTCGCCCTTGCCGAGGGCGCGCAGCACCTCGGCGGTGGCCGCGATCCGGTCCCGCTCGTGCACCACGACCTCGACGCGCTCGCCGCCGGTGCGGGCCTTGAGCTGGTCGGAGGTGCCCTGGGCGATGACCCGGCCGTGGTCGACCACGGCGATGTCGTGGGCGAGGTGATCGGCCTCCTCCAGGTACTGCGTGGTGAGCAGCAGGGTGGTGCCGCCGGAGACGAGCTGCTGGATGACCTCCCAGAGCTGCTGGCGGTTGCGCGGGTCGAGCCCGGTCGTCGGTTCGTCCATGAACATCACGGGCGGCGAGACCACGAGGGCGGCGGCGAGGTCGAGCCTGCGGCGCATGCCGCCGGAGTAGGTCTTGGCGGGGCGGTCGGCGGCGTCGGCGAGGTGGAACTGCTCCAGCAGCTCGGCCGCGCGCTCCTTCGCCGCCTTGCCCCGCATCTGGTAGAGCCTGCCGACCATCTGGAGGTTCTCCCGGCCGGTCAGATACTCGTCGACCGCCGCGAACTGGCCGGACAGGCCGATGGAGCGGCGCACGGTGTCGGGGTGCTTCATTACGTCCACGCCCGCGACGACCGCCTTGCCGCTGTCGGGACGCAGCAAGGTGGTCAGACAGCGGACGGTCGTGGTCTTGCCCGCGCCGTTGGGCCCGAGCAGCCCGAGGACCGTCCCCTCGGGCACGTCGAGGTCGACGCCGTCCAGTGCCCTTACGTCCCCGAAGGTCTTCACCAGACCTTCGGCATAGATGGCGCCCGGCATGATCTCTCCCCGTCGTCGGTGGTGCAGGCAGCTGACTGGCACGCGGACCCGGCACCCCCGGCGAGCGAGCGGTGATCCGGCCCCCACGTCACACACCGTAACGCGATGTATCGCGTCCCTCAACGGGTTTCCGGATTCCTTCCCCGAACGAGTGAACGGTGCCCCGACCGACTCGGCCCGACCCCGCCCGTTCCCCCGTCCGGCGCCGCTCAGTCGATGATCACGTACCCCGACTCCCGCAGGGCGGCGGTGACTTCGGTGCGGTGGGTCGGCCCCTGGGTCTCCAGGTGGAGTTCCACCTCCGCCTCGCTCAGGCCGAGGCGGGGGTCGGTGCGGATGTGGCTGACGTCGAGCACGTTGGCGTCGGCCGCCGAGAGCACGCCGAGCAGGGTGGCGAGGGCGCCGGGGCGGTCGGTGAGGCGCAGCCGGACCGCGAGGTAGCGCCCCTGAGCGGCCATGCCGTGCCGGAGCACCCGCTGCATCAGCACCGGGTCGACATTGCCGCCGGACAGCACCGAGACCACCGGCCCGGTGAAGCCGCCGGGGTCGGCCAGCAGCGCCGCGACCGGGCTGGCGCCCGCCGGCTCCACGACCAGCTTGGCCCGCTCCAGGCACAGCAGCAGCGCGGCCGAGAGGTGGTCCTCGCCGACCGTGCGCACCTCGTCGACCAGCTGCTCCACGATCCCGAACGGCACCACGCCGGGCGTGCCGACCTTGATCCCGTCGGCCATGGTCGCCGGGTTCCCCACCGTCACCGGGTGCCCGGCGGCCAGCGAGGGCGGGTAGGCGGCGGCGCCCTCGGCCTGCACGCCGATGATCCGTACGTCCGGCCGTACCGACTTCACCGCCACCGCGATCCCGGCCGCGAGTCCGCCGCCGCCCATGCCGACGACGATGGTGCCGACCTCCGGGCACTGCTCCAGGATCTCCAGGCCGACCGTGCCCTGGCCCGCGATGATGTCGGGGTGGTCGAAGGGGTGGATGAACACCGCGCCCGTCGCGGCCGCGTACTCCTGGGCCGCCCAGAGCGCCTCGTCCACGACCTGGCCGTGCAGGCGCACCTCGGCGCCGTACTCGCGCGTCGCGCTGACCTTGGGCAGCGGGGCGCCCTGCGGCATGAAGACGGTGGAGTGCACGCCCAGCAGGGAGGAGGCCAGCGCGACGCCCTGCGCGTGGTTCCCGGCGCTCGCGGCGACCACTCCGGCGGCGCATTCCTCGGGGAGCAGTCCGGCGATGCGGACGTAGGCGCCGCGGAGTTTGAACGAGCCCGTCCGCTGAAGGTTCTCGCACTTCAGGTGGACCGGTGAGCCCACCAGCCGGGAGAGGTGCCTGCTGCTTTCCATGGCGGTCGTACGGGCCACGCCCGAGAGCATCTTCTGCGCCCCGCGCACATCGTCGAGGGTGACGGAGCGCAAGGGGTCGGCCGTGCGGTAGCTCATCTCTCAAGTCTCGCAGTTCACGTTCGTCACCGGCGCCGACGGCGGTCGGGAGGGCGGGTTTTACCGGCGCCCGTACGGGCAACCGCCCAGCCGCGTACCCTGTCCCCCAACCCAGCACCCCTTCATGAAGCGAGCCTCCGGCCATGCCCACAACACCTGATATGTCGATGGACATGACAACCGTCGGTGACAGCAGTCTGCTCGACACCCTCCAGCACGAGGTGGCGGTGTTCGCGCGCCGCGCCGAACAGACGCGGCTCGGCGGGGTCGGGCAGGTGCGCAACTCCATGGACCGCGCCGCCTACCTGCTGCTCAACCGGCTCGACAACGAAGGCCCCATGGGCGTCAAGGCACTCGCCGCGAGCATGGGCATCGACTCCTCCACGGTGACCCGCCAGGTGGCCCCGCTGGTCGACGCGGGCCTGGTCAAGCGCACCTCGCACCCCGAGGACGGCCGCGCGGTGGTGCTCCAGCTGTCTCCGCGCGGGGCGACCCGGCTGGCGGAAGTACGAGCCTCGCGGCGCCAGTTGATGGCCGAGCTGACCGAGGAGTGGACTCCGGCCGAACGCGAGAGCTTCTGCGATCTGCTGAGCCGTTTCAACACCGCGCTGTCCGCGCGCATGGCCGTCCAGCCGCAGCCGCCCGCCGCCTCCTGAGGACGCCCCCTCCCGGCTCTTGACCCCCGGGCCCCGGCGGGCCTCAGATGAGATCCGGCCCCGGGCACGCGCCCGGGTGCCACGGGTTCTTCTCGCGCCGCAGGGTGCGCTGGGGGGAGGCGGGGTGCGAGATCGGGCGGCCGTGCGGGATGCCCGCAGGGCACAGGAGTTCGGAGGGTTCGTCGCGGGCGCGGCGGCCCGGCTGCTGCACACGGCCACGCTGCTCACCGCGGAGGAGCCGGACGCCAACCCGCGCGCGCGGCGCCTGCTGACCCGGGCGCTCGCCCACACCTACGCCCACTGGGACCACCCGCCCGGCGAGGACCCCTACGACCGCGCCCGCAGGCACCTGGCGACCGGCTTCGCCCACGCGCCCCGGCACCGCTCCCGCCCGCACGGCCCGCTCGCCGCGCTGACCCCGCGCGAACGGCTGGTCCTGGTACTGCGGCTGTACGAGGGGCTGGCCACCGAGCAGACGGCGACCTTGCTGGGGCTCCCCACCGAGCGGGTGGACGTCCTCTGCCACCGGGCGACGGCCACGGTGCTGCATCCGCCGCCCGGGCCCGCTCCGCGCGGGGCGGGCCCCGTCGTACGACGGCTCCGGCCGTGAACCGGCCGGACCGCGAGGCCGCCGTGCGGCGGCTGATGGAGGCGGTGCCGGTCAGGGTGCCGCCGGAGCTGCCCGGCGAGGCGGTGCGCCGGGGCGCCCGGCTGCTGCGGCTGCGGCGGCACGCGCGCCGGCTGTTGTGGCTGGTGCTGTGCGCGGCGGCGGTGGCGTTCCTCACCTGGGCCGTGCTGACCCGGCCGTGGGCGGAGCCGCCCGCTCGGACGACCCCGCCCCTGTCCGGCTGGTAGGCCGGAGCCCGCTTACTTGCCGAGCGCCTGCTGGAGGTCTTCCAGCAGGTCGTCCGCGTTCTCGATGCCCACGGACAGGCGGACCAGGTCGGAGGGGACCTCGAGCGCCGAACCGGCGGCGGAGGCGTGCGTCATCCGGCCGGGGTGCTCGATGAGGGACTCCACGCCGCCCAGGGACTCGCCGAGGGTGAAGATCTTCGCGCGGTCGCACACCGCGACGGCCGCCTCCTCGCCGCCCGTGACCCGGAAGGAGATCATGCCGCCGAACGCCCGCATCTGCTTGGCGGCGACCTCGTGACCGGGGTGCTCGGGCAGGCCCGGGTAGAGCACGCTGCTCACGCGCGGGTGCCGGGTCAGCATGTCGGCGATCTTCGTGGCGTTCTCGCTGTGCCGGTCCATGCGCACCGCGAGGGTCTTGGTGCCGCGCAGCACCAGCCAGGAGTCGAAGGGACCGGCGACGGCGCCCATCGCGTTCTGGTGGAAGCCGATCTCCTCACCCAGACCCTCGTCGGCGACGATCAGTGCACCGCCGACCACGTCCGAGTGGCCGCCCATGTACTTGGTCAGGGAGTGCACGACGACGTCCGCGCCGAGCGCCAGCGGCTGCTGCAGGTAGGGGGTGGCGAAGGTGTTGTCGACGACGAGCTTCGCCCCGCCCGCGTGCGCGACCTGGGCCACGGCGGCGATGTCGGTGATGCCGAGCAGCGGGTTGGAGGGGGTCTCCACCCAGACGGCCTTGGTGCGCGGGGTCATCGCGGCGCGCACGGCGGCCGGGTCGCTGGTGTCGGCGACGGACCACTCCACGCCCCAGCGGGTGGCGACCTTGGCGAAGAGGCGGAAGGTGCCGCCGTAGGCGTCGTTCGGGATGACGACGTGGTCGCCGGGGCTGAGCAGCGTACGCAGCAGGGTGTCCTCGGCGGCGAGGCCGGAGGCGAACGCGAAGCCGCGGCGGCCGCCCTCCAGCGCCGCGAGGTTCTCCTCCAGCGCGGTCCTGGTCGGGTTGGCGCTGCGGCTGTACTCGTAACCGCCGCGCAGGCCGCCGACGCCGTCCTGCTTGTAGGTCGAGACCTGGTAGATGGGCGGGACGACCGCGCCGGTGAGGGGATCGGCGGTGTTGCCCGCGTGGATCGCCAGAGTCTCGAAGTGCTCGCTGATGTGCCTGTCGCTCATGTGCACCGAGCGTAATGCGCTCGCGGGGGTGCTGCCGGACGCCGGGGGCGCGGCGGGCGGTGGACGGGAGTTTTCCACAGGCTCGGGGGAGGGTTGGCCAACTGTCACCGGCATCTGGTTCGCTTGACGCATGGCGACTCTCTGGCTGCTCCTGGCGCTGGCCCTGCTGGCCTTCGCGCTGCTCCCGCTGATCCGACGCGGGCGCGGCGGGATCGAGCGTGTGCACCCGGACCACCCGGACGCCGCCGACCCCGAGCGGTACGGCTTCCTGCGCCAGGAGGAGCTGGACGTCCGGATGCCGGGCCCGGACCAGGACCTGCTGGACGTGCTGGACGTGGTCGCCCGCACCGGTGACTACCGCGCCGCCGCCCAGCTCCTCGCGGGCACGGAGACGGAGGGCGAGACGCGCTGGCAGCGGGTGCAGGCGTTCGCCGGAGCGGCCTCGCTGGAGCTGCGCGAGCGGCCGGGCGGGATACATGGGACGCCGGGCGGCCAGTGGCTGCGGGTGTGGCGGGCCGAGCAGCCGAAGGACGCGGGCGGCGCGGCGGTGCACGCCGAGTTCCTGGCGCAGCAGGCGTGGCGGACCTCGGTGCCGGGCACGGACGACTTCCGGATCATCATGGAGGAGGCGCGCGACGCGTGTGAGCGGGCCGCGCTCGCCGCCCCCGGCGATCCGGTGCCGCGCATCGTCATGCTGTCCGTGGCGCGCGGACTGGGCTGGTCCCGGCCGGAGTTCGACGAGCTGTGGGGGAAGATCCTCGACGTCGCCCCGCACCACATGGGCGCGCACCTGGCCGCGCTGCACTACACCTGCGAGAAGTGGCACGGCTCGCGCGAGGAGGCGTACGCGTTCGCCGAATCTGCCGCCGCCCGCGCGCCCGAGGGTTCGCTGCTGGCCGCGCTGCCGCTGTTCGCGGTCTTCGAGCATCTGCCGGAGGTGAACCTGGTCGCGGGGTTCTACCGCAGCGAGGTCGTCGTGAAGGCGATGCACGGCGCGCTGCACGCGGTGCACTCCGCCCGGCCGGACGATCCGATGCTCGCGCACGTCCGGCATCTGCTGGTGTTCTTCCTGGTGCGGGCCGAGCGCTGGGCGGAGGCCATGGACCAGCTGGTGCACGTGGACGGCCATGTGGGCGCGCTGCCGTGGAGCCTCTCGGAGGAACCGGCCGAGGAGTTCGCGGTCTACCGGGCCCTGGCGGTCGCGGGCTACGAGGCCAACGGCGGCAACCCGGCGAGCCTCCCGGGCTGACACCGAGCCTCCCCGGCTGACCCCCCGTCCGGCCTCCGCGGAATACGTATTGCCCCACTGACCTGCGGTAGGGCATACTCCGCTTGCCCTGGGCTTTGCTTCTGCTTTGCCCGGGCCCGAGTCCCCCCACACTCAGGCGGCGGCACCGCGCGGCGGTGTGCGCCTCGTTCGTCTTGCTCCGGCCCGGCCCGGATGCCATGGGGGGATCTTTCCGATGGGCGCAACCCTGCGCGCGCTGCGCGCCCTCGTCCTGCTGTCCGGCTTCTACCTGATCAGCCTCGTCCTGCTGGCGGCGCTGGCCGGTACCGACATCGCCCTGTTCCACTGGGGGCTGCGCGGCTTCGGGGCCGTCAAGCTCGCCATCGTCACGGTGCTGCTGGCCGTGCCCGTCGTGCGCGGCATGTTCATGCTGCGCATCCCCGCGGCCGACGACCCGGCCGCCCTCGAGGTCGGCGAGGCCGACGAACCCCGGCTGTGGGCGCTGGTGCGCGAGGTGGCCGACGCGAGCGGCACCCACGCCCCCGCCCGCATCCTGCTCACCCCGGACGTGAACGCCTCCGTACGCGAGGACGCGCGGCTGCTCGGCCTGCGCCCCGGCCCCCGCACCCTCAGCCTCGGCGTGCCCCTGCTGACCGGGCTGAGCGAGGCCCGGTTGCGCGCCGTCCTCGGCCACGAGTTCGGGCACTTCACCGCGGGCGACACCCGGCTGTCCGCGATCGTGGTGCGCGGCCGGGCGCAGATCAGCCGGGTCGTCGAGCAGTTCCACGCCGCCGCCGCCGACAAGGTGGCCGACGAGCGCGAGCGGCAGGAGCGGACCGCCGCCAAACGGATCGCCAAGGGCAGGAAGGCCCGCGAGGTGGACACCCGGCACACCGGCGCGCTGTACCGGGGGATGGCGCGGCTCTACACCTGGTACGCCAAGCTCTATCTGCGCGCCTCCCTGAGCACCGCGCGCGGGCAGGAGTTCGCGGCCGACCTGGTCGCCGCCCGGATCACCGGACGCGACGTCACCGCCTCGGCGCTCCGCGAGATCCCGGTCCTCGTGGCCGCCCACGGCTTCTACCTCGACTCGTACGCGACCCTCGGCCTGCCCGCCCGCACGCTGCCGCCGCGCGGTCAGTTCTTCGGCGGGTTCCGCGAGTTGCTGGCGGCGCGCTCCGCCGAGCTGGAGAAGCTGCGCGCCGGGCTGCCCGAAGAGCCGGAGTCCCGGTACGACTCCCACCCGCCGATGGCCGAGCGGGTGCGCCGTATCGAGACGCTGCCCGCGGACGGACGCCGCTCCGAGGGCGACGGGCCCGCCCTGGCCCTGCTCACCGACCCGGAGCACACCCTGACGGCGCTGGAGGAGGCCGCCCTGACGGTGGAGGCGCTGGGCTTCCGGCGCGCCGCCGACTGGCCGGAGCTGCTGAACGTCGCCATGGCCGAGAACATCACCACCGCGCAGACCCCGCTGCACCGCGCGCTGACCGCCTACAACGGACGCCCCGCGACCCTGGCGGACCTGCTCGACGCCATCGACGAGGGCCGGCTGTGGCGGGTGGCCGAGCGGCTGCCGTTGTCCGAGGAGGCGTCCGCGGCGAAGGGACGGGCGTTCCGCCAGTTCGTGCGGCCCGCGCTGGGCGACTCGCTGCGCACGATGGTGCTGGCCGAGTTCAGCGCGCGTTCGCTGCTGAGCTGGGAGTTCTCCTGGTCGCGCACGGCCACCGTACGGCTGCCCGGCGCGCCCGACGGCGCCGCGGCGAGCCCCGAGGACGCGATGGAGGCCGCCGTGGACGCGGCCCTGGCCGACGTGCCGGACACCGCCCCGCTGCGCGCCCTGCTCCCGCCGACGCTCGTCCAGCCCGTCTGAGCGACCGAACCGCCGAACACCCCCTGACCCGAACGGACCCCACCCGCACATGACCGTCCTGCTCTGGATACTGGCCGCCCTGGCGGTCCCCTTCGTGCTCTTCGCCGCCTGGCTGGCCAAGGTGTTCCTGAAGGAGTTCTTCTCCGGCAACGCGGAGGCCGCCGTCGAGGCCGAGGAGGCCGCCGCGACCGCCTCCGCGAAGGCCGCCGCCTCGACCGCGCTCGGCCTGCTGCCCGCCGAGCGGCAGAACACCGACTCGGCCGGCCCGCCGACCCCGGAGACGACGGCCGCGCTCGCCGCGGTCCGGGACGGCGACTGGCGCCCCGCCGCCGACCTGATGGCGGCCGTCGGCCGGGACTGGGAGCGCCGGTCGCTGCTCACGTTCCGGCTGGCCGACAAGGCGGCCGACGACGACACCTGGCTGCTGGCCTGGGAGGCCGAGCGCCCCGAGGACCCGGACGCGGCCGTGGTCCGGGCCCGCAGCGCGGTGATCCTGGCCTGGCGGGTACGGGGCGGCAAGCGGGCGCAGTACACCACGCACGAGCAGTTCGAGGCGTTCCACCGCACGCTGCTGGAGGCCCGCGAGGAGGTGGCTCGGGCGGCGGCGCTGAACCCGGACGACCCGACGCCGTACGTCGCGGAGATCTGGCTGGCGCTGGGCCTCGGGTACCCCAACGCCAAGATGGACGATCTGTGGACCGAGATCACGGCCCGCGCCCCGCACCACTACGAGGCGCACTTCTCGGCCCTGCAGTACTGGTGCGCCAAGTGGCGCGGCTCGGAGCGGCTGGCGACCGAGTTCGCCGAGCGGGCCGCCGCCGCAGCGCCCACCGGGAGCCTGCTGACGGCGCTGCCGCTGATCGCGCACTTCGAGCACGACGAATCCGACGACACCGCCGCCGACAACACCCCGGTGATGGTGGCGCGGGTGGAGGCGGCCCTGAAGGACGCGGCCGCCGCCGACCCGGAGCACCCGCGCCTGCCGGAGCTGCGCCACCTGCTCGCCTACTACCTGCACCTGCAGGGCCGTGACGAGGCCGCGGTGGAGCACTTCCGGCTGGTCGACGGCCATGTGGACGCGCTGCCGTGGCGGTACCGGAACAACAAGGCGGAGTACTTCTGCGAGGTCCGCGACCGCGCCGTACTGGAGGCCCGGCGGGCCACGGGCTGAACCGGAATTCCAACGGCACGCGGGCCGTTGTACGAAGTGCACGTCCGCACCCGAGACCGACCAGGGAGACCTCATGCTCTTCGGCCGCACACCGCAGTTGCCCACCCCGGAGCAGGCGCTCACGGGGCGGGACGCGCCCGCCTACGAGGTTCCCGCCCGGCACACCGTCCTCGGCAACCAGCTCACCGGCCCCTACCCCGAGCGTCTGGAGGTCGCCGATTTCGGGCTGGGCTGCTTCTGGGGCGCGGAGCGCAAGTTCTGGCAGCTTCCGGCGGGGATCTACACCACGCTGGTGGGCTACCAGGGCGGCTCCACCGAGCACCCCACCTACGAGGAGACCTGCTCGGGCCTGACCGGCCACACCGAGGCGGTCCGCGTGGTCTATGACCCCGAGGTCATCTCGTACGAGCGGCTGCTGAAGACCTTCTGGGAGTCCCACGACCCCACGCAGGGCTTCCGGCAGGGCAATGACGTGGGCACCCAGTACCGCTCCGCGATCTACACCCACACCCCGGAGCAGGCGGCCGCCGCCGAGGCGTCCCGGGCCGCGTACCAGAAGGTGCTCACCGGCTCCGGGCACGGCACGATCACCACGGAGATCCTCCCGGCCGAGGGCCGCCCGTTCTACCCGGCCGAGCCGTACCACCAGCAGTACCTGGACAAGAACCCCGCCGGGTACTGCGGCATCGGCGGCACGGGCGTCTCCTGCCCGATCGGCGTCGCCCCCGCCCAGGGCTGAGCAGACGGCGCTGAGCAGACAGCGCTGAGCACACGGGAACGGGCCGCCCGGCCGGAGCCGGGCGGCCCTTTCGTGTGTCCAGGGTCAGATCGTCGCCGTGTCGATGACGAAGCGGTAGCGCACGTCGCTGGCGGTCACGCGGTCGTACGCGGCGTTGATCTCGTCCGCGCCGATCAGCTCGATCTCGGCGCCCACGCCGTGCTCGGCGCAGAAGTCCAGCATCTCCTGGGTCTCGGCGATGCCGCCGATGCCGGAGCTGGAGATGCTGCGGCGCTGGCCGAACATCGACTGGAGGGTGATCTGCACCGGCTCCTCGGGCAGGCCCACGTTGACCAGGGTGCCGTCGGTGCGCAGCAGGGACACGTACTCGGCGAAGTCGAGCGGCGCCGAGACGGTGTTCAGGATGACGTCGAAGGTGCCCGCCAGCTCCTCGAAGGTCTTCGGGTCGCTGGTGGCGTAGTAGTGGTCGGCGCCGAGCCGCAGCCCGTCGTCCTTCTTGCGCAGGGACTGCGAGAGCACGGTGACCTCGGCGCCGAGCGCGTGGGCGATCTTCACGCCGACGTGTCCGAGCCCGCCGAGGCCGACCACGGCGACCTTCTTGCCGGGGCCGACACCCCAGTGCTTGAGCGGGGAGTACGTGGTGATGCCCGCGCACAGCAGCGGTGCGGCCACGTCCAGCTCCAGCCCGTCGGGGACGCGGACGACGAAGTCCTCGTTGACGACGACGTTCTCGGAGTAGCCGCCGTAGGTGGGCTCGCCCTGCTTGTCGGTGTCGTTGTAGGTGAGCGTGGGGCCGCCGCCGGTGCAGTACTGCTCCAGGCCGGCCTTGCAGTTGTCGCACTCGCGGCAGGAGTCGACCATGCAGCCGACGCCCACCCGGTCGCCCACCGAGAACTTGGTGACCTCGGGGCCGACCTCGGTGACCACACCGGCGATCTCATGGCCGGGGACCATCGGGAAGATGCCCTCGGCCCAGCCGTCGCGGGCCTGGTGGATGTCGGAGTGGCAGATCCCCGCGAACTTGATGTCGATCAGGACGTCATGGGCGCCGACCGGCCGCCGCTCGATCGTGGTCCGCTCCAGGGGCGCCTTGGCGGCGGGCGCGGCGTACGCAGCAACAGTGGTCATGCCAGGGTTCTCCTAAGCTTCGCGGTGGCCCGGACACGGTTTCGACCGGGCACTCCCCCAGAGTGCCCCCATCCCGCGTCCCCACCCAGGTCACGCCTTTTCGTACGACCGGCGTGCCTACCACTGGGAGGGACAGGCTCCGGCGCGTACGACCCGGCGGGGCCCTCGATACTTGAGGCATGGACGAACAGCCGGAGACGGCCGCGAGCCGCCCGCTGGACCGGCGGGCCGAGCTGAGCGAGTTCCTGCGCAGCCGCCGGGCCCGGCTCAAGCCCGAGGACGTGGGTCTGCCCGAGTTCGGCCGGCGCCGCCGGGTGCCGGGGCTGCGCCGCGAGGAGCTGGCGCAGCTGGCCGGGGTGTCGGTGGCGTACTACACGCGGCTGGAGCAGGGCAACGGGCGGAACGTGTCGGCGGAGGTGCTGGACTCCATCGCCCGCGCGCTGCGCCTGACCGACGCCGAGCACGCGCATCTGACCCATCTGGCCAAGCCCGTGCCGCCCAAGAAGCGGCCGCAGGCCCGTCGCCCGCAGGTGCGGACCGCGCTCCAGCATCTGCTGGACTCGATGGACGCGGTACCGGCGTACATCGCGGGGCGGCGCACGGAGATCCTGGCCTGGAACCGGATGGCGACCGCGCTGTTCGGCGACTGGGCGGGGCTGCCGCCCGAGGACCGCACCTGGGCCCGGCTGGTGTTCCTCTGCCCGGAGTACCGCGAGCTGTTCATCGACTGGGAGCAGAAGGCGATCGACATCGTCTGCGGGCTGCGGATGGACGCCGGACGCTTCCCGGACGACGCCCGGCTGGCCGCGCTGGTCGGTGAACTCTCCGTCAAGAGCGAGGAGTTCCGCCGCCTGTGGGCCACCCACGACGTGAAGGAGCAGTTCTACGGCGTGAAGCGGCTGCGGCATCCGCTGGTCGGTGAACTCGCCCTGAGCTTCGAGGGGTTGCGGCTGACGGGCGACGCGGACCTCAACCTGATCGTCTACCACGCCGAACCGGACTCCGCCTCGGCCGAGTCCCTTCGCCTGCTGGCGAGTTGGGGCGCGGCGGCCGTACCGACGCTCTGAGACGAAAGTGCCGCCCCTCACCAGGAGGGGCGGCACTCACGCGCTCAGGGATTCCGGGGTGGGATCAGACGGCCGAACCGGCCTTCCACTGCGCCCAGTCCATGTTCCAGCCGTTCAGGCCGTTGTCGGGCGCGACGGTCTTGTCACCGGTGTTCTTGATGACCACGACGTCACCGACGAGGGAGTGGTTGAACACCCAGGCGGCCGGGGTGTTCGGGTCCTTGGCGCCCTTGGTGTCGGACAGGCCCACACAGCCGTGGCTGGTGTTCTCGCTGCCGAAGATGGACTTGGCGCCCCAGTAGTTGCCGTGCAGGAAGGTGCCGGAGCCGGTGAGGCGGATGGCGTGCGGCACGTCCTTGATGTCGTACTCGCCCTTGCCGTCGTCGTCGGTGAAGCCGACGGTCGCGCCGTTCATCCGGGTCTGCTCGAACTTCTCGGACATGACCATGGTCCCGGCGTACGTCTTGTTCTCCGGGGAACCGGCCGAGATCGGGATCTGCTTGACGACCTTGCCGTCCTGCGTGATCTTCATCTGCTTGGTCTTCGCGTCGACGTACGAGACCTGGTTGCGGCCGACGTGGAAGGTGACCGTCTTCTGCTGGACGCCGTAGACGCCGTCGGCGCCCTCGACACCGTCGAGCGACAGCTTCAGCGTGACGGTGGAGTTCTCCTTCCAGTACGTCTCCGGGCGGAAGTCGATCCGGTTGGCGTTGAACCAGTGGCCGACGACCTCCTGGCCGCTGGAGGAGGAGACGGTGATCCCCTTCTGCACGGCGGCCTTGTCGGTGATCGCCTTGTCGAAGTTGATCGACACGGGCATGCCCACCCCGACGGTGCTGCCGTTGTCCGGGGTGAAGTTGCCTATGAAGCTGTTGGTCGGGGAGACCGTGGTGAAGGAGGCGTTCTCGTGGGCCACGCGGCCCTCGGAGTCCTTGGCCTCGGCGGCGAGCTTGTAGGTCGTCGACCGGTCCAGCTGGGTGGTCGGCTTCCAGCTGAGCTTGTCGGCGGAGAGCGCGCCGTCGACCGGCTTGCCGTCCGCGGTGGTCATGCTCACGCCGGTCAGGGTGCCCTTGGCGACCTTGACCGCGGCCGAGTTGTTGATGGAGGCGTTGTTCGAGCCGTCCTTCGGCGTGATCGTGATCTGAGCCTCGGACGACTTCTGCGCCGCCGCCTCGTCGGCCTGGGCCTGCGAGCTCTCACCGCCGTCGGACGCGTTGGCGTCACCGCCACCGGAACAGCCCGTGAGCACGAGCACGCCACCGAGCAGAGCGGACGCGACCGTCAGGCCGTTGCGCCGCTTACTGTCCGTCATCACACGCTTCTCCATCGTTGCCGAATCCGCCAGAACCCCGAGAGTCCCCGTTGAAATCTTTCAACGCCGGGGCCACGCCTTCCCGTTCCCCGCAAGGGGGTTGTGTGGGGAACGCCACGTCCCCTGCCGGGACGGGCTGTGCGCGGCACTCCGTGCGCCTCTTGTCAGACGTGAAAACCCGGACGGCGGTTGCCGTCCGGGTTGATGCGTGCCCCGAATTCCGCGGCCGATGCCGCCGGTCTACCGCTCGTTCTCGCCGTCCGGCTCCTCGCCGTCCGCCTCATCATCCTCATATAGGTCCCAATCGGGCGAATCCGCGTCGTACTCAGACCGCTCGCTGGACCAGGAGGCTTGCTGGAGTTCCACCCCGGGCACCTCGCTGACCAGGTCGAACGGGTCGACGAGATAGGCCAGCGCCTCGGCGGTGTCTTCCGTCACAGCACCCTCGGCCTGCGTCCGCTCCGCATCCGGCAGCTCCGGGTCGGTGGCGATGCGGCGCAGTGCGGCCTTGGTCAGCTCGTCGTCGTCGACGACCTCCAGGACCAGCTCCACCCGAAGGCGCACAAAACGTGATGTCTCTTCAGCGTCCATGGGGCGAGCCTAGAACCGAAACCTGTCGTGACTTTCCTGTGACCCGCGATTTTCACTAACATCGCTCCACACGGCCAATTCACCAGCGTCACAAGGGGGATCGATACTCCGTGGCATTCGCTCGCCGTCCGTTGATGACCGCCACCGCCGCGGGCACTCTGCTGTGCGCCCTGTGGTTCGTCCCGTCCGCCAACGCCTCGCAGGACGGCCCCACGACGGGCTCGACGGCCGCCGGTACGGCGGTCTCCGGGTCGGCGGACTCCGGTGGCCCGGACTCGGGGATCACCGAGCAGGTCACCACGGTGTCCGGGCTGACCGGTCAGACCGAGTCCGATCCGACCCGGCTGGCGGACACCGGAAGCTTCGACACCACGCCGTACGTGGTCTCCGGCACCCTGTTCCTCGCCGTGGGCGCGGGCTTCGTGGTGTATTCGGTGCGCCGGGAGCGGCTGGAGTTCTGAGAACCGGAACACCGAAAAGGGGCCCCACCCGTAGGTGAGGCCCCTCAGCGGCGGCTAGCGCAGCGGTCCGGTGACCGTCTCGGCGGCCGCGACCAGCCCGCCCCCGCGCACGAAGGCGTCGGCGGCGGCCAGGTCGGGCGCGAGGAACCGGTCCGGACCCGGACCGCCCACCCCGGCCGCCCGCGCGGCCTCGATCACCGCGCGCGAGGCGGGCGCGGGCTCCAGCCCCTCCCGCAGCTCGACGGCGCGGGCGGCCGCGTACAGCTCGACCGCGATGACCCGGGTGAGGTTGTCCACGGCGGTACGCAGCTTGCGCGCGGCCGACCAGCCCATGGAGACGTGGTCCTCCTGCATGGCGGAGGACGGGATGGAGTCGGCGGAGGCCGGTACGGCGAGCCGCTTCAGCTCGCTGACCAGCGCGGCCTGCGTGTACTGGGCGATCATCAGGCCGGAGTCCACGCCCGCGTCGTCCGCGAGGAACGGCGGCAGCCCGTGGCTGCGGTTCTTGTCCAGCAGCCGGTCGGTGCGGCGCTCGGCGATGGAGCCGAGGTCGGCGGCGGCGATGGCCAGGAAGTCCAGGACGTAGGCGACCGGGGCGCCGTGGAAGTTGCCGTTGGACTCCACCCGGCCGTCGGGCAGCACCACCGGGTTGTCGACGGCGGCGGCCAGCTCGCGCTCGGCGACCAGGCGGGCGTGCGCCAGGGTGTCGCGCCCGGCACCGGCGACCTGCGGGGCGCAGCGCACCGAGTAGGCGTCCTGGACGCGCGGCGCGTCGTCCATGTGGTGCCCGGTGAGCTGGGAGCCCTTGAGCACCGCGAGCATGTTGGCGGCGGAGGCGGCCTGACCGGGGTGCGGGCGGATGGCGTGCAGCTCGGGCGCGAGGACCTTGTCCGTGCCGAGCAGGCCCTCCAGGCTGAGGGCGGCGGTGATGTCGGCCGACTTGTAGAGGGAGTCGAGGTCCGCGAGGGCCATGAGCAGCATGCCGAGCATGCCGTCGGTGCCGTTGAGGAGCGCCAGGCCCTCCTTCTCGCGCAGCTCGACCGGCTCGATGCCGTGCTCGCGCAGCAGCTCACCGGCCGGGCGTACGGTCCCGTCGGGGCCCTCGGCGTCGCCCTCGCCCATCAGGGCCAGCGCGCAGTGCGAGAGCGGGGCGAGGTCGCCGGAGCAGCCGAGGGAGCCGTACTCGTGCACGACCGGGGTGATCCCGGCGTTGAGCAGGTCCGCCATGGTCTGCGCGACCTCGGGGCGTACGCCGGTGTGCCCGGAGCAGACCGTCTTCAGGCGCAGGAACATCAGCGCGCGGACCACCTCGCGCTCGACGCGCGGACCCATGCCTGCGGCGTGCGAGCGGACGATGTTGCGCTGGAGCTGCGCCCGCAGCTCGGGGCTGATGTGCCGGGTCGCCAGGGCGCCGAAGCCGGTGGAGACGCCGTAGACCGGATCGGGTTTGGCGGCCAGCGCCTCCACGATCTCGCGGGCCGCGGCGAGCGCGGCCACGGCCTCCTCCGACAGCTCCACGCGGGCACCGGCGCGCGCGACGGCGAGGACGTCGTGCGCGGTGACACCGGTGGTCCCCACCACCACAGAGTGCATATCCATATTCAGGAGCGTACGCATTGAATGCGGTGGTGTCACTACTGGATCGCGTTCGCGCCCCTTACCGGCCCCGGGCCCGGCGGCCCCGGAAGCGGCGGCGCTCGTTCTTCGCGGGCGGCGGGGTCTCGTCCGCCAGCCGCACCACCGGATCGTCCGGACCCTCCCGCCCGGCCACCACCGGCAGGTCCGCGCGCTCGGCCTTGGCCCGGTACTGCGCGGCGTCGGCCAGCCGGAACAGCCGCCGGGCGTCGTGCACCGGACCGATGTCGTGCCCGGTGGACGCGACCCCGCAGGCCACCCCCTCGCCCAGCTCCAGCGCACCGGCCCGGCGGCACAGCTCCCCGGCCGCCGCCACCACGTCCTCCGCCGACGGCCCGAGCGCCAGCAGACAGAACTCGTCCCCGCCGAGCCGCGCGGCGAGCGCGCCCGGCAGCATCGCCCCGCACAGCGACAGCACCGACCCGAACCGCTCCAGCAGCCGGTCCCCCACCTCGTGCCCCTGGGTGTCGTTGACCTTCTTCAGCCCGTTCAGGTCGCACACGACGAGGCTGACCACCGCCCCGTCCGCCCGGTGCTGCGCCACCGCCTCCTCCAGCCGTACGTCGACCGCGCGGCGGTTGGCCAGGCCGGTGAGGGCGTCGGTGAAGGCGAGGCGGCGGACCTCCTCCAGCCGCTCGGTCTGCGCCAGCCCGGCCGCGACGACGGCGGCCAGCACGGTGGCGAAGTCGGCGTCCCCCCGGTCGAAGACCGGCACCCCGGCCGCGCGGGCCACGTACAGCTCGCCCCAGGCCCGGCCGTGCAGCACCACGGGCGCGACGACACAGCAGCCCCGGCCCCGGCGGCGCAGGGCGGCGACCCGCTGGTGGACGTAGCCGGGGGTGCCCGCGGCCGGGCCCCGCGCGGTCTCCACCCAGGCGTTGGGACCGCCGCCCCCGGCCCAGCGTTCGTGCAGGAACTCGGTGATCTCCGGGAACTGGTGGACCGGGTACGCCTCCAGCTCCGGGAACTCCTCCTCGTCCTCGGCGCGCCTGCCGACGTTCACCAGGACCCTGAGCCGCCCCCGCTCCCGCTCCCACACCGACAGCGCGGCGAAGTTCCCGGCCAGCGCCCGGCACGCCCCGAGCGCCGCCGCCCGCCAGGACTCCGGCGCGGTGTGCGCGGCCGCCATGCCCTGCGCCAGCCCCACCACGGCCGCGAGCCGATCATCCTCACCCATCACCCCAGGTTAGGGACGAATGGGCACATCAGGGGCATCGGCGCGGGCGATCAGGTGGTCACCGCGGGCTCACTCGCCCGGCCACTCGGGGGTGCGCTTCTCGTTGAAGGCGGCGACGCCCTCGGCGCGGTCGCCGGAGAAGGCGGTCGCGCGCCAGGCCGCGTCCTCGACGTCCAGGCCGGCCCGCAGGTCCAGGCCCTGGCCCAGGCGGAGGGCGCGCTTGGCGGAGCGGAGGCCCACCGGGGAGTTCTTCGCGATCCTCGCGGCCAGCGCGAGCGCGTCCTCGCGGTCCCGGCCCGCCTCGGTGAGCTGGTCGACCAGGCCGAGCGCGGCCGCCTCCGGCGCGTCCAGCCGTCGTGCGGTGAAGATCAGCTCGGCCGCGCGGGCCGCGCCGACCCGCCTCGGCAGCAGCTGTGTACCGCCGCCGCCCGGGATCACGCCCACGGACACCTCGGGCAGCCCCACCACGGCCGTCGCGTCGGCCACGATCAGGTCGCAGGCCAGCGCCAGTTCGAAGCCGCCGCCGAGGGCGAAGCCGTGCACCGCCGCGATCACCGGCATCGGCAGCTCCAGCACCCCGGTGTACGCCCCGCGCGCCACCGGGCGCTGCCGGACCAGGTCCGCGTCGCTGAACGAGTTCCGCTCCTTCAGGTCCGCGCCGACACAGAACGCGCGTTCGCTGGAGGACGTCAGTACGACCACCCGGGCGTCCCGGTCGGCGGCGAGCGCCGTGCAGGCCGCCGCGAGCGAACGGGCCATCTCCGTCGACACGGCGTTCATCGCCTTCGGCCGGTCCAGCACCAGTTCGGCCACGTGGCCGTGCCTGCGCACCAGCACGAACTCCCCGTACCGCTCCTCGCTCATGCCATCCTCCGGTTAACGCGGGTTAACACACTGTCGGCCCGATCATCGCAGCAGGACCGGTCCCCGGAAAAGAGCGGTGCCCACCCGTTCGGGTGATGACCTGGCCGACCCGGCCCGGACCACTCACACGAGCGCATAGCGTCCCCTTCGGCTGACGCGCCCGGCGGTGCGCGGCCGGGAGGAGCGGAGCGCATGACACCCAGAGAGCGGAAGTCCGCGACGCCTCCACCCCGGCCCCCTGCTGAATCGGTTCCTCTGGTGTCCTCGACCCGCATCCCCACGGACCCGACCAAGCCGCCGGGGGTGTCGTTCCTGGTGCGGACGGGGGTGGGCCGGGGGGTGCCGGTGGGGGGCGCTGAGGGTCGGCCGCAGGCCGGTAGGGAGCCGACTCCGGGTGCCGCACGGGACGGCGCCGAGGGGCGGCCGGACGCAGGGGCGACGCGGGCCGAGACTGGGGGGCGGTCCGGGGCCGGGAGGGAAACGACTGCGAGGCCTGGGCGGGCCACCGACGCGCGGACGGGCGCGACTGCGGAGGCGCGGCGAGCCGGGGCGGAGAGCCGGCACCCGGCCGAGAGGGAAACGGCTCCCAGGCCCGGGCAATCCGTCACCGACACTCGCGCGGGCACGGCTACGTCAGCACAGCAGGCCGGGGCGGACAACCAGCCCCAGCCCGAGGGAGCGGCTCCCCAGGCCGGGCAAACTGGTGCCAGACCTCGGGCAGGCGCGACTGCGGAGATGCGGCGCGTCGGGGCGGAAAGTCAGCCCTCAGCCGGAAGGGAAGCGGCTGCCGGGACCGGGCAACGCGTCACCGACCCGCGAGCGGAGGCACCGCGAGCCGGGGCGGACAACCAGCCCCAGCCCGGCAGGGACGCTGCGGCTGAGAGCCGTGGGCAGGTGCGCGCGCGAGCGAGGCAGGGCGGGGCCGGGGCTCGGCCACCGGCCTCGGCGGGGGCGGAACAGAACGGCGGCGTTGGTCGGCCGGAGGCAGGAGAGGCGAGGGGCGAGGCGGGTCCCCGGTCGCAGGCGGGCTCGCGCGCGGCCGTGAGTACCGCTGCCGCAGCCGATCAGCCCGAGGCGGTCGCGGCCCCGTCCACCCCCGTCGCTTCAACGGCGCCCCTCCCCTTGCCTCCCGAGCCGGACCCCTCCCCCGTAACCGCAACGGGCCGTGGTCGGCATCGGCGGAGGCGGCGGGTTGTGCTGCTCGTGGCGGCGGCGGCCGTGCTCGGGGTCGCGGTGCTGAGCTTCGTGCGGGTCGCGCCGGATGCCGGGCCCGGGACCGCGGAGGCGGAACCGCGGCGGTCGTGGAAGCTGGACGTCGAGCCGTCGCCGGGCGCATCCGCGACCGTCGTCGCCGTACCGTCGGCCTCGCCCGCGTCCGCCCCGCGGTCCGCGCGCCCCACCCGCAGCAGCCCGGTCGGCAGCAGCGCCGAGGTGCCGCCCACGCGCCCGACCCAGTCCCCGGCACCGCCCGTCACCTCAAGCGCACCACGGCCCCCGGCCGCGCCGCACACCACCGCACCGGAGGCGTCCTCCGAGCCCGAGCCCCCCGCCCAGTCCGCACCCGCCCCCGCACCCACGCCGACCCCGAGCAGTACGCCACCCCCGCCGGACAAGCCGGGCGTCTGCGTGCCCGTGCTGGGCCTCTGTCTGGAACTGCGGGGCCGATAGGGCTCAGTTCGCTTCGTCCCGGCGGGCCAGCAGCCAGGGCTCGACCATGCCCAGGCCACGCACCGAGCGCTGCCACATCGACTGGAGGGCGAAACGGTACTGCGGGGGCTCCTCGCCCTCCTTCTCGGCGGTGGCGACGGCCTCGGCCGCCTCCGCCTCCGAGGCGGGCGCCAGACCGGCGCGGATCAGCTCCTCCGCGAAGGCGCTGTCGACCAGCACGGCGTCGCGCGGCGCGATCGAGGTCAGCCGGGAGGCGAGGTTCACGGTCGTGCCGAACACGTCGCCCATCCGCGTGGTCACCGTGCCCAGCGCCATGCCGACCCGCAGTTCGGGCATCGTCTCGTCGTTGGACAGCGTCTCGACCAGGCGCAGGGCGATGTCGGCGGCGGTGGCCGCGTCGTCGGCGACGTACAGCACCTCGTCGCCCAAGGTCTTGATGAGGCGGCCGCCGCGCGCGGCCACCAGGTCGGCGGCGGTCGTCTCGAACGCCTCGACCAGCTCGCCCAGTTCCTCCTCCTCCATCCGGCGGGTGAGCCGGGTGAAGCCGACGAGGTCGGCGAAGGCGACGGCCAGACGCCGGTCGACCATCTCCTCGTCGTCCACGTTCTGCACCACGCGCCCGGCGGACGCGGCGAGCTGGCGGCGCCAGACGTAGACGAGGAACTCCTCCAGCTCGGGCAGGAGCAGTTCGATGATCGGGTACGTGACCTCGGTGCGGGTCATGCCCGGCTCGGGGGGCTCGGTCAGGCCCTCCAGGAAGGAATCGATCTGCCATTCGGCCAACCGGGCGGTGGTCTGCCCGGTGGAGCGGGCCACCTGCACCGCCATGGCCTCACTGAGCAGTCCTGCCTCGACCAGACCGGCGAGCCTGCGCAGGGCGAGTACGTCGGCCTCGGTGAGCGCCTTCGCCTGGCCTATGTCGGCGAAGCCCATCGCCCGCCAGAAACGGGACGCCAGCTCCATGGAGACACCGGCGCTGCGGGCTGCCTGGAAGGGGGTGTAGCGGCGCTCGGCGCCGAGGATCAGCTGTTCGAGGCGGAGGGCGAGCGGGTCGTCGCCGGGGTCGGGGGCATCGGGGTCCACCCGGCCCTCCGCGCCCGCGCCGGAGCCCGTGTCGTCGACGCTCACGCCTGCTGCCCTTCCGATCTGCCGCGGTCAGGTACCGACCGGCCTCAACTCTACGGCAGGTGTGCGCCAGCTCACTCCGCCGGGACCGCCCACCCGGACGCACCCTTCACCCCCCGGAAGCACCGCCCGGCGCGCACCGCGCACGGCAGGGGCGCGGGCCGGTGTCCCCACGCCCCTCTGCCCACTTTCACCCGTCCGGAACGCCCGGAACGCCCGCTACGCCGGGCGCAGATGCACGATGTCCCCCGCCCCGACGGCCTCCCGCTTCCCCTCCGCCGTGGCGATCACCAGCCGTCCGTCGCCGTCGATCGCCACCGCCTCACCCACCAGCGCCCGGTCGCCGGGCAGCTCCGCGCGGACCTGGCGGCCGAGGGTGGCGCAGCCCGCCGCGTAGGTCTCCTGGAGGGTGCTCTCGACGGGGTCGCCCGCGGCGGCGCGCCAGCGGTCGTACCAGGTCTCCAGGGAGCGGAGCACGGAGCGGAGCAGCGTGTCGCGGTCCGTGCTAACGGCGTTGGCGAGGGCCAGGGAACCCGCCTGGGGGACGGGGAGTTCGTCGGCGCGCAGGGTGACGTTGAGGCCCACGCCGACGACCACGCCGTCCTCCCCCGCCCGCTCGGCCAGGATGCCGCCCGCCTTGCGCTCCTCGCCGCCGACCGTGACCAGCAGGTCGTTCGGCCACTTCAGGGCGGTGTCGACCCCGGCCGCGCGGGCCAGGCCGGTGGCGACCGCGACGCCGGTCAGCAGCGGCAGCCAGCCCCAGCGCTCCAGCGGCACCTCGGCGGGGCGCAGCAGTACGGAGAAGAAGAGCCCCGAGCGCGGCGGGGCCGTCCAGCGGCGGTCCAGCCGTCCGCGTCCCGCCGTCTGCTCCTCGGCGACCAGCACCGCGCCCTCCGCGGCCGTACCGGCGGACGCGCGGGCGACGAGGTCGGAATTGGTGGAGCCGGTGCGCTGGAGCACCTCGACCGAGGACCACAGGCCGCCCTCCCGGACGAGTCCGCGGCGCAGCGCGGTCGCGTCGAGCGGCGGGCGGTCGAGGTCGGACCAGCGGCTGGGCCCTGAGGCATTGTGCGGCGTCATGCAAGTAACCCTAGGTGTGGGAAAGACCGCACTCCTGGGAGGTGGGGCCCGCACTACGCTACGGATGAGTAATCGTCCCCCCTTTTGAGCAGGCAGGGAGCCGCATCCCGATGTCCGAGCCGGAAGAGCGTCACGACACCGACATCCACACGACCGCCGGGAAGCTCGCGGATCTCCAGCGGCGCATCCACGAGGCGACGCACGCCGGTTCGGAACGCGCGGTGGAGAAGCAGCACGCCAAGGGCAAACTGACGGCGCGTGAGCGCATCGAACTCCTCCTGGACGACGACTCGTTCGTCGAGCTGGACGAGTTCGCCCGTCACCGGTCCACCAACTTCGGTCTGGAGGCGAACCGCCCGTACGGCGACGGTGTCGTCTCCGGGTACGGCACGGTGGACGGCCGTCCCGTGGCCGTGTTCTCGCAGGACTTCACCGTCTTCGGCGGGGCCCTCGGCGAGGTGTACGGCCAGAAGATCGTCAAGGTCATGGACTTCGCGCTGAAGACCGGCTGCCCGGTCATCGGCATCAACGACTCCGGTGGCGCCCGTATCCAGGAGGGCGTCGCCTCGCTGGGCGCGTACGGCGAGATCTTCCGCCGCAACACCCACGCCTCCGGGGTGATCCCGCAGATCAGCCTGGTCGTCGGCCCGTGCGCGGGCGGCGCGGTCTACTCCCCCGCGATCACCGACTTCACGGTGATGGTGGACAAGACCAGCCACATGTTCATCACCGGCCCCGACGTGATCAAGACGGTCACCGGTGAGGACGTCGGCTTCGAGGAACTGGGCGGCGCGCGCACCCACAACACCAACTCCGGTGTGGCCCACCACATGGCGGGCGACGAGAAGGACGCGATCGAGTACGTCAAGCAGCTGCTGTCGTACCTGCCGTCCAACAACCTCAGCGAGGCCCCGGTCTACGCGGAGGAGGCGGACCTCGCGCTCAGCGACGAGGACCGCGAGCTGGACACCCTCGTGCCGGACAGCGCGAACCAGCCGTACGACATGCACACCGTGCTCGAACACGTCCTGGACGACGGGGAGTTCTTCGAGACGCAGGCGCTGTTCGCGCCGAACATCCTCACCGGGTTCGGCCGGGTCGAGGGGCATCCGGTGGGGCTGGTCGCCAACCAGCCGATGCAGTTCGCGGGCTGCCTGGACATCAAGGCGTCCGAGAAGGCCGCCCGGTTCGTGCGCACCTGCGACGCGTTCAACATCCCGGTGCTCACCTTCGTGGACGTGCCCGGCTTCCTGCCCGGTGTGGACCAGGAGCTGGACGGCATCATCCGGCGCGGCGCCAAGCTGATCTACGCCTACGCCGAGGCCACCGTCCCGCTGATCACCGTCATCACCCGCAAGGCGTTCGGCGGCGCGTACGACGTGATGGGCTCCAAGCACCTGGGCGCCGACCTCAACCTGGCCTGGCCGACCGCGCAGATCGCGGTGATGGGCGCGCAGGGCGCGGTCAGCATCCTGCACCGCCGCACCATCGCCGAGGCGGAGACCGCCGGCACGGGCGAGGAGACGCGGGCGCGGCTGGTCCAGGAGTACGAGGACGCGCTGCTCAACCCGTACGTGGCGGCCGAGCGCGGCTACGTCGACGCGGTGATCATGCCGTCGGACACCCGCGCACACATCGTCCGGGGCCTGCGTCAGCTGCGTACGAAGCGGGAATCCCTGCCTCCGAAGAAGCACGGCAACATCCCCCTGTAGGACCGCGCCGACGGGAGCCGTCATGAACATCAAGGTCGTACGAGGCAATCCCACCCCGGAGGAGCTGGCCGCCGCCCTGGCGGTGGTCCGCGCCCGCGCCGTGGCGGCGGCGGAGACGCCGTCCGGCGCGGCGGGGCCGCGCGACGCGTGGTCGGACCCGGCCCGGATCGCGGGCCGCCGCCTGCCCGCGCCGGGCCCGGTGTCCTGGTCCCGCACCTACTGGCCGGGCTGAGCCGGTCGGGCTGAGCCGGAACCTGAGTACGGGTACTCAGGCGCGCGGGCCGGGCCGCGCCCCACGCTGGAACCATGCTGTGGTCAGACCCGGAGAACGAGCCGCCCGAGGAACTCCGTCACATGGAGGAGAAGCTCAGGCGGCTCGGCCTCTTCATGGCCCTGGCCATGGTGCTGGCGATGATCGTGATCGGACTGAGGTGAGGACGGGTCCGGCGCTAGGCTGATCGCATGACAGACCAGCGCCGCCGCCTCGTCCTCGCCTCCCAGTCCCCCGCCCGGCTGGGTCTGCTGCGGCAGGCTGGGCTCGCGCCCGAGGTGATCGTCAGCGGGGTGGACGAGGACGCCGTCAGCGCCCCCACCCCGGCCGAGCTGGCGCTCGCGCTGGCCGAGGCCAAGGCGTCCGTGGTGGCCGCCCGCCCCGAGGTCCAGGGCGCGCTGGTGATCGGCTGCGACTCGGTGCTGGAGCTGGACGGGCAGGCGCTCGGCAAGCCCGCCGACGCCGAGGAGGCCACCGCCCGCTGGAAGGCGATGCGCGGCCGCGCCGGGGTCCTCCAGACCGGGCACTGCGTGTGGGACACCGCCGCCAAGCGGTACGTCTCCGCGACCGCCTCCACCGTGGTCCGCTTCGGCGAGCCCACGGACGAGGAGATCGCCCGCTACGTGGCCTCCGGTGAGCCCCTCCACGTCGCCGGGGCCTTCACCCTGGACGGCCGCTCGGCGCCCTTCATCGAGGGCATCGAGGGCGACCACGGCAACGTGATCGGCATCAGCCTCCCCCTGGTCCGCAAGCTGCTGCGCGAACTGGGTGTCGGGATCACGGAGTTGTGGGCGCCGTCCGAGTGATGTTCCCGGTGTCGGCCGTACGGCCCTGAGGGTCACCCGTAGGGGTGGACGTGAACTTCGGCTCGGGGGCGGCCTCCGGGGCGCCTCCCCCGCCGGGCGTGTCGGCCGGGCGGGCGCCCGTGTCGCGCGGACGGTCGTACGTCATCAGCAGCAGCACCAGCAGGGCGAGGACCACCATCAGCGTCAGGAACGCGCCCGTGCCCACCAGGCCCCAGGCCACCGCGCCCAGCACGGCGTTCACCACGGCGACGCTGATCAGCAGGACGCGGCCCAGCCCGGCCGGGGCGCGGTCGCGCACCGCGACCAGCAGGGCCACCAGGGCACAGAGGGCGAAGTAGAGCCCGAAGACCACGCCTCCCACCTTCGAGGACGTCGCCATCACCTCGGGATCGAGACCGGCCAGCGACATGTTCTGACCGTCCACCACGGTCCCGAGCAGCCAGTTCACCGCCGCGATGCCGACCGCCTCGGCCAGCAGCACGAACGTCACGATCCAAGCCACCGGTCTGCGCACCACCGGCCCCACCCCACCTTCGCCGCCGCCCCCGCGCGGATCGCCTGTTACCGACAGTACGCCGGGTCAGCGCGAACGCTACTAATGGGTAGCACAGGGGACAAGACCCCGGTCGGCGGCAAAGAATCATTGGGCCATTCGTAGGGACTCCACAAAGAAACCGCGTGGCCCGCAGCACGCTCTCACAGAGACCTTGGCCACATGACAGGGCTAGGGTTTTCCGGTGGAGTCCTGCGTACCGAGGTACGACAAGGGCTTTCGTGGGTCGAGCGGGCCACGCATCACGCTCCGTGTGGGCAAGCTCACCATTGGGGACGGGTCGATGTGCCGTGTCGGCTGTCCCTAAACTCGGCTTGTTTCAAGGAGGGAGCCTCAATCGTGCACAAGGTGCTCATCGCCAACCGTGGCGAAATCGCTGTCCGTGTGGCGCGGGCCTGCCGAGACGCA
This sequence comes from Streptomyces sp. NPDC090119, assembly GCF_044747085.1. Taxonomy (NCBI): domain Bacteria; kingdom Bacillati; phylum Actinomycetota; class Actinomycetes; order Kitasatosporales; family Streptomycetaceae; genus Streptomyces; species Streptomyces sp. NPDC090119. The sequence goes on from NZ_JBIVDK010000003.1 coordinate 654,384, forward strand.
GGTATCGCGAGCGTGGCCGTGTACGCCGACCCGGACCGGGACGCTCTGCACGTCCGGGCCGCGGATGAGGCGTTCGCCCTGGGCGGTGACACTCCGGCCACCAGCTACCTGGACATCGAGAAGGTCCTGAACGCGGCGCGGGAGTCCGGCGCGGACGCCATCCACCCCGGCTACGGCTTCCTCTCGGAGAACGCCGAGTTCGCCCAGGCCGTGCTGGACGCTGGTCTGACCTGGATCGGCCCGCCGCCGCAGGCCATCCGGGATCTCGGTGACAAGGTCGCCGCCCGGCACATCGCCCAGCGCGCGGGTGCTCCGCTGGTCGCCGGCACGTCGGACCCGGTCTCCGGTTCCGACGAGGTCGTGGCCTTCGCCAAGGAGCACGGCCTGCCGATCGCCATCAAGGCCGCCTTCGGCGGTGGCGGACGCGGTCTGAAGGTCGCCCGCACCCTCGAGGAGGTGCCGGAGCTGTACGACTCGGCGGTCCGCGAGGCGGTCGCCGCCTTCGGCCGGGGCGAGTGCTTCGTGGAGCGCTACCTCGACCGTCCGAGGCACGTGGAGACCCAGTGCCTGGCCGACAAGCACGGCAACGTGGTCGTCGTGTCCACCCGTGACTGCTCGCTCCAGCGCCGCCACCAGAAGCTGGTCGAGGAGGCCCCGGCGCCGTTCCTCTCCGAGGCACAGGTCGCGGAGCTGTACCGCGCGTCCAAGGCCATCCTGAAGGAGGCCGCGTACGAGGGCGCCGGTACCTGTGAGTTCCTGGTCGGCCAGGACGGCACGATCTCCTTCCTGGAGGTCAACACCCGCCTCCAGGTCGAGCACCCCGTGACCGAGGAGGTCGCCGGGATCGACCTGGTCCGCGAGATGTTCCGCATCGCCGACGGCGAGGAGCTGGGCTACGGCGACCCCGAGCTGCGCGGGCACTCCTTCGAGTTCCGCATCAACGGCGAGGACCCGGGCCGGGGCTTCCTCCCCGCCCCCGGTACGGTCACCCGCTTCGAGGCCCCGACCGGTCCCGGTGTCCGCCTGGACGCTGGCGTGGAGTCCGGGTCGGTCATCGGCCCGGCGTGGGACTCCCTGCTGGCCAAGCTGGTCGTCACCGGCCGCACCCGCAAGGAGGCGCTGGAGCGCGCCGCGCGGGCGCTGGACGAGTTCCAGGTCGAGGGCATGGCCACGGCCATCCCGTTCCACCGCGTGGTGGTCCGGGACGCGGCCTTCGCCCCGGAGCTGACCGGCTCGAAGGACCCCTTCACGGTCCACACCCGCTGGATCGAGACCGAGTTCGTCAACGAGATCAAGCCCTTCACCGCCCCCGCCGACGCGGACGCGGACGAGGAGCTGGGCCGTGAGACGGTCGTGGTCGAGGTCGGCGGCAAGCGCCTGGAGGTCTCCCTCCCCTCGTCGCTCGGCATGTCCCTGGCCCGCACCGGCCTCGCGGCGGGCGCCAAGCCCAAGCGCCGCGCGGCCAAGAAGTCCGGCCCCGCCGCCACCGGCGACACCCTCGCCTCCCCGATGCAGGGCACCATCGTCAAGGTGGCCGTCGAGGAGGGCCAGACGGTCCAGGAGGGCGACCTGATCGTCGTCCTGGAGGCCATGAAGATGGAGCAGCCCCTCAACGCCCACCGCACGGGCACCGTCAAGGGCCTCCTCGCCGAGATCGGCGCCTCCATCACCTCGGGCGCCCCGATCTGCGAGATCAAGGACTGACGCGCAGTCATCATCCCGACGCCCGGCGACCGAACATGGTCCGCCGGGCGTCGGCCTTTGTCCGGCAGTCCTCGAAGTACGTGCTTGGCGCAGCACGGCCCAGGAGCGGCCGAAGGAACGGTTCACCCGAGGAGGGGTGCCCGGCAGGGCGCAAGCGCGCCCCAGTGGCCGTGACGTCCCGTCGAGTCGCTACCTGCGGCGCAGGTCCGCCACCCTGGCGCGGTCCGGGGGCTGGTCGCCCAGGACTCCGCGGAGGGGGGCGCCGGGGACCTGGCCGCGGCGGGGGCCGGGGAGCTGGGAGCGCTGGCCGCGGGGGGGCTGGGGCTGGTCGGCCACCGGGGCGCCGCCCGCTCCGGTCACCGTGATCTGCACGCCCTGGTCGGCCAGGGCCTGGAGCTCGGTGGCGGCACGGTCGTCGTGGGCCGGGGGGTCGTCGGTGACCAGGCGGGTGATCGCCTCGGTGGGCACCGTACGGAACATGGTGTCCGTGCCCAGCTTGGTGTGGTCGGCGAGGACCACGACCTCGGAGGCGGCCTGGACCAGGGCCCGGTCCACGGAGGCCGACAGCATGTTGGACGTGGACAGCCCGCGCTCGGCGGTCAGGCCGCTCCCGGAGAGGAACGCCTTGGAGACGCGCAGGCCCTGGAGGGACTGCTCGGCGCCGGAGCCCACGAGGGCGTAGTTGGACCCCCGCAGGGTGCCGCCGGTCATGACGACCTCCACCCGGTTGGCATGGGCCAGCGCCTGCGCCACCAGCAGGGAGTTGGTGACCACGGTCAGCCCGGGTACCCGGGCCAGTCTGCGGGCCAGCTCCTGCGTGGTGGTACCGGCGCCGACCACGATGGCCTCGCCTTCTTCGACGAGTCCCGCGGCGAGGTCGGCGATGGCCGTCTTCTCCGCGGTCGCGAGATGCGATTTCTGCGGAAAGCCGGATTCTCGCGTGAATCCACCCGGCAGTACCGCACCGCCATGTCGGCGGTCGAGGAGTCCTTCTGCCTCCAGAGCGCGCACGTCCCGCCGTACGGTCACTTCGGAGGTCTGGACGACGCGGGCGAGTTCACGGAGCGACACGGCCCCGTTCGCTCGCACCATTTCGAGGATCAGTTGACGACGTTCTGCAGCGAACACGAAACTGACAGTAACCCCAACGACCGTCTGCTTTCAGCAGTTTGCGCCGAATAGCAGAAGTTGTTCGCAAGCGGACCCTGGAACTGATATAAGGCCTTACCGGCCGACTATGCCGCCCGCATGGGCCCGCCCGGTCCGCCCGGTCAGCCCGCCCCGCCCGCCTTGCGCGACTGCAACTGCCGGGCCACCTCGGCGATCGAGCCGGACAGCGACGGATAGACGGTGAACGCCTTGGCGATCTGCTCGACCGTCAGATTGTTGTCGACCGCGATCGAGATGGGGTGGATGAGTTCCGAGGCGCGCGGCGCGACGACCACACCGCCGACCACGATCCCGGTGCCCGGACGGCAGAGGATCTTGACGAAGCCGTCCCGGATGCCCTGCATCTTCGCGCGCGGGTTGCGCAGCAGCGGCAGCTTGACCACCCGCGCGTCGATCTTGCCCGCGTCCACGTCGGCCTGGCTGTAGCCGACGGTGGCGATCTCGGGGTCGGTGAAGACGTTCGAGGAGACCGTCTTGAGGTCGAGGGGGGCCACCGCGTCGCCGAGGAAGTGGTAGACCGCGATCCGGCCCTGCATCGCCGCCACGGAGGCCAGCGCGAAGACACCGGTCACGTCACCGGCCGCGTACACGCCGGGCGCGCTGGTGCGCGAGACCTTGTCGGTCCAGATGTGCCCGGACTCGCGCAGCTTGACCCCGGCCTCCTCCAGGCCGAGACCCGCGCTGTTCGGGATCGCGCCGACCGCCATCAGACAGTGCGTGCCGGTGATGACGCGGCCGTCGGCGAGGGTGACCTCGACCCGGTCGCCGACCCGCTTGGCGGACTGGGCGCGGGAGCGGGCCATCACGTTCATGCCGCGGCGCCGGAAGACGTCCTCCAGCACGGCGGCGGCGTCCGGGTCCTCACCCGGCAGCACGCGGTCGCGGGAGGAGACCAGGGTGACCTTGGAGCCGAGCGCCTGGTAGGCACCGGCGAACTCGGCACCGGTGACGCCGGAGCCGACCACGATCAGCTCTTCGGGCAGCTCGGTGAGGTCGTAGACCTGGGTCCAGTTCAGGATGCGCTCGCCGTCCGGCTGGGCGTCGGGCACCTCGCGCGGGTGGCCTCCGGTGGCGATGAGCACGGCGTCGGCGGTGAGGGTCTCCTCGGTGCCGTCGGCGGCGGTCACGACGACCTTGCGGGAGCCGTCGAGGGCCTGCATGCCCTCCAGGCGGCCCCGGCCGCGCATGACGCGGGCACCGGCGCGGGTGACGGAGGCGGTGATGTCGTGGGACTGGGCGAGCGCGAGCCGCTTCACCCGGCGGTTGACCTTGCCGAGGTCGACGCCGACGACGCGGGCCGCCTGCTCGATGTGCGGGGTGTCGTCCGCGACGATGATGCCCAGCTCCTCGTAGGAGGAGTCGAAGGTGGTCATCACCTCGGCCGTGGCGATGAGGGTCTTGGACGGCACGCAGTCGGTCAGCACCGACGCCCCGCCCAGACCGTCGCAGTCCACGACGGTCACCTCCGCGCCGAGCTGGGCGGCCGTCAGCGCCGCCTCGTATCCGCCGGGTCCGCCACCGATGATCACGATCCGAGTCACGTACCCCATTGTCCCGCACCCGGCGCGAAGCCAGCGCGGCGGGGGCGGAAGGCACCCTCGGTCAACCCTCCGCAGCCGTTTTGCCCAGCCTTTGTCGAAATCTGCATGACAACGATCGCATTCCCATGGGCTCTGTCATCTACGCGCGTAGGAGAACACCGGCTACCCTCATCGGCGTGAACGCATCTCTCCTTCCGGACGACCGCCAGGGCGACCCGCACGCCGCCGCCGACGCCGCCGCCGCGCGCCTGCGCGAACTCACCGGCGCCGAGACCCACGACGTCGCCCTCGTGATGGGCTCCGGCTGGGCACCGGCCGTGGACGCGCTGGGCGAGCCCGACGCCGAGTTCCAGGTCACCGAGCTGCCCGGCTTCCCGCCGCCGGCCGTCGAGGGGCACGGCGGCAAGATCCGCTCGTACCGCTTCGGGGACAAGCGCGCCCTGGTCTTCCTGGGCCGCACCCACTACTACGAGGGCCGTGGCGTCGCCGCCGTCGCGCACGGGGTGCGCACCGCCGTCGCCGCGGGCTGCAAGACGATCGTGCTGACCAACGGCTGCGGCGGCCTGCGCGAGGGCATGCGCCCCGGCCAGCCGGTGCTGATCAGCGACCACCTGAACCTGACGGCCACCTCCCCGATCGTCGGCGCCAACTTCGTCGACCTCACCGACCTGTACTCGCCGCGCCTGCGCGCCCTGTGCAAGGAGATCGACCCCTCCCTGGAGGAGGGCGTCTACGCGCAGTTCCCCGGCCCGCACTACGAGACCCCGGCCGAGATCCGCATGGCCCGCGTGATCGGCGCCGACCTGGTCGGCATGTCCACGGTGCTGGAGGCCATCGCCGCGCGCGAGGCGGGCGCCGAGGTGCTGGGCATCTCCCTGGTCACCAACCTCGCCGCCGGTATGACGGGCGAGCCGCTGAACCACGAGGAGGTCCTCCAGGCGGGCCGTGACTCGGCGGCGCGCATGGGCGAGCTGCTGGGACAGGTGCTGAACCGGCTGTAGCCCTACGGCGGCACCCGGCAGGCAGCGGACGGAATCAAGAGAGAGGTTCACCCGAGGTGCAGGACGAAGTGATCGCACGGGCCCAGGCATGGCTGGCCGAGGACCCCGACGCGGAGACCCGCGAGGAGCTGGCGAAGCTCATCGAGACCGGGGACACGGCGGAGCTGACCGCGCGGTTCAGCGGCACGCTCCAGTTCGGCACCGCCGGGCTGCGCGGCGAGCTGGGCGCGGGCCCGATGCGGATGAACCGCGCCGTCGTCATCCGCGCCGCCGCCGGACTCGCCGCGTACCTGAAGGCCAAGGGCGAGGCGGGCGGCCTGGTGGTCGTCGGCTACGACGCCCGGCACAAGTCGGCCGACTTCGCGCGGGACACCGCCGCCGTCATCACCGGCGCCGGACTGCGCGCCGCCGTGCTGCCGCGCCCGCTGCCCACCCCGGTCCTCGCCTTCGCCATCCGGCACCTCGGCGCGGTCGCGGGTGTGGAGGTCACGGCCAGCCACAACCCGCCGCGCGACAACGGCTACAAGGTGTACCTCGGCGACGGCTCCCAGATCGTGCCGCCCGCCGACGCGGAGATCGCCGCCGAGATCGACGCGGTCCGCGCGCTCGCCGACGTGCCCCGGCCCGAGTCGGGCTGGGAGGTGCTCGGCGACGAGGTGCTGGACGCGTATCTGGCGCGTACGGACGCGGTGCTGGCCGAGGGCTCGGCCCGGACCGCCCGTACCGTCTACACGGCGATGCACGGCGTCGGCAAGGACGTGCTGCTCGCGGCGTTCGCGCGGGCCGGGTTCCCGGAGCCGGTGCTGGTGGCCGAACAGGCCGAGCCCGACCCGGACTTCCCGACCGTGGCCTTCCCCAACCCGGAGGAGCCCGGCGCGATGGACCTCGCCTTCGAGCGGGCGACCGTCACCGAGCCGGACCTCGTGATCGCCAACGACCCGGACGCGGACCGCTGCGCGGCGGCCGTACGCGACGGCGGCGACTGGCGGATGCTGCGCGGCGACGAGGTCGGCGCGCTGCTCGCCGCCCACCTGGTGGGCCGGGGCGTCACCGGCACCTTCGCGGAGTCCATCGTCTCCTCCTCCCTCCTCGGCCGGATCGCCGAGAAGGCGGGCCTCGGCCACGAGGAGACCCTCACGGGCTTCAAGTGGATCGCCCGCGCTGAGGGCCTGCGCTACGGGTACGAGGAGGCGCTCGGCTACTGCGTGGACCCCGAGGGCGTGCGGGACAAGGACGGCATCACCGCCGCGCTGCTCATCACCGAGCTGGCGTCGGAGCTGAAGGAGTCCGGGCGGACCCTCCTCGACCTCCTCGACGACCTCGCGCTGGAGCACGGTCTGCACGCCACGGACCAGCTCTCGGTGCGGGTGGAGGACCTGTCCGTCATCGCGGACGCGATGCGCCGCCTGCGCGAGAACCCGCCCACCTCTCTGGCGGGCCTGCCGGTCACCTCGGCGGAGGACCTCACGCGTGGCACGGCCACCCTCCCGCCCACGGACGGCCTGCGCTACACCCTCACCGGCGCCCGCGTCATCGTCCGTCCGAGCGGCACGGAGCCCAAGCTGAAGTGCTACCTGGAGGTGGTGGTGCCGGTCTCCGGCCGTGCCGCCCTCCCCGAGGCGCGTGCGAAGGCGGCGGGGCTGCTGGCGGAGATCAAGCGGGATCTGTCGGAGGCCGCGGGGATCTGAGAAGTACGTACCGCGCCGGGTCGGCCCTTCGACGGGTGGGCCCGGCGCGGTCGTGTGCTCCGGTCAAGATCTGCACAAGTACCTCGTCCCTGGTGGTGAGCGCGGTCTCGGCCACTAGGGTCCGATCATGACCATGAACATGACTCGCCGCGGCCTGATACGCGGCGGTACCGGGCTCGCCGCGGCGGCCGCCGCCGGGCTCGGACTGCCCGCCCAGGCGGCTGTGGCCGCGCCCGTGGACAACCCCGCGAGCGTGCCGGGCGGGACCGCGCTGATCGATGTCGCCGCCGGGTCCACCCGCTGGCTGGCCGGGGTCGCCAACCAGGACAGCTCGACCACGCTCCAGGGCTTCGCCTTCGACTCGGCGGCCGGGCACTTCTACACACTTCAGGTGGCCGGGGCGAGCCAGATCGCCTACCTCCGCTCGGGCGGCCAGGTCGCGGTGACGGCGTCCATCGGCGGGGACGACCACGCCGAGTCGGGTGACCTGTGCCTGACCCGGCACGACATCGCCACCGGCGCGGTCAACGGGTACATGTACCTGCTGGGCTTCGGCCACGGCGTCTCCCTCGGCATCCAGCCCGCGAGCGGCGGGAACCCGGCGTACGTGTGGACCGAGGCGGGGTGCGGACGCAGCGGGTACGGGCAGGAGTTCGTCCGCTTCCCCTTCGCCACCAAGACCGTGCTGTGGACCAGCCATCCGTCGGTGCAGCGCTTCGGCTCACCGGACCCGGCGGCGACCTCGATGACGCCCTCGGTGGACGTGGACCACAACATCCTGCTGATCCGCTACGCGCTGGGCTCCGACCACTGGTTCGCGGCGTACGACCTCGCCGCGGCGACGGCCACGGCGGGCACCGGCACCCTGCCCGCTCCCCTGGCCCGCATCCAGCAGCCCCCGCTGTACATGTACAAGGCGGACGGCACCCCCGACCCCACCACCCCGGCCACCTTCCAGGGCTTCACGTCCTACGGCCAGTACGTCTACATGCTCGACGGCGACCCCCGTACGAGCACCCCGTCGAGCACCCTGACCGGCGTCGACAAGTGGGCCGTCCACACCACGTCGTTCGACCTGAACGGCACGGCGAACAACCCCACGACGGGCTACATCGCCAGCACGCACTCGGAGGCGGACGCGGCGGCCGACCCCCGCGAGCCGGAAGGCATGGCGATCTACACGGGCGCGGGCGCCCCGCGTCTCTGCTTCGGCATCACGAACAACTCGGGAAGCAACCGGCAGTTCGACCTTTATTACAAGGTCTGAGTCCTGAACACCCGGCGCGGAGCCGGTCTCCGCACCGGGTACGGATCACCGGTACTTCGCCACCGTCCCCACCAGGGCCTCGGCTTCGCCGGGTGTACCGGCTTTGCTGCCCGCGAGCCGGATGTCCTCGTCCGTCATCCCCCGGGCCAGGTCGATGGCCTCCCGCAGCCTGTCCGCGTTCCCCTCCTTCAGCATCACGAAGAACCAGCGCAACGCCTCGACGTCCTGATCCATGGCGGCAAGAAGGTCTCCCAGAACGACGTGGGCGTCGTCCACGCCGCCTTCCGCGGCAGACCGCAGCAGAGCGGCGACCTCCTCCGGCGCACGCTTCCCCCACCACAGCTGGGCGAGGTTGAACTGGGCGTAGGCGTCACCCTGACCCGCCGCCTCGTGGAACAGTCGCTCCGCCTGCGCCAGGTCCTGCGCGACTCCCAGGCCATTGGCGTACAGGTGTCCCAGACTCCGCTTCCCGACCGCGCTTCCGCGCTCTGCGCTCTTCCTGAACCAGGAAGCGGCATCGGAGGGATTCTCCTCAATTTCGAGGAGAATCCCTCCGACCAGATCCTGAGCGGCGACCTCGCCCGATTCCGCCACTTTCCTGAGAGAGGGCAGAATGGCGACCAGGCGATCGACTGCCGCCGAATCCCCCGCCTGGTAGGACTCGAAGAGAGTGCGGGCGGTTCCCGTGATACCCGAGAGCTTTTCAGTCACCGGCACATAATACCGCCCACCCCCACCGACGCGGATATCAAGCTGGACTGAACTCCATGGAGTCACTCCACTCCCAGAAAGCAGTCCCGCATTCGACTTCACCCTGAATGGAGTCCAAAATCGACTGACTCGACGAGCCGTTCGGAAAATCGATCGCGACCATGCGGTCACCATTCCACTCGCTCAGGAGATCCGCGGATTCCACAGCCGCCCGCAACGCCGACCGGCTGTCCACCGACGGCCGAGGCTCCGTGAACAGAACTCGAACCGCCCGACGCCCAGACTTCCTGATGACGCGATCCACCTCGTGCGCATCACTCGTTCCGACCACGTCACCCAGCACCACGCCGTAGGCATAGAACGGGATGCAGGAAACTTCGTACGCCCCGCCTTCGTCGACCTCCCGGAGCCAGAGCTGCTCACGCATACCGGGGAGGTCGAACAGCGTCAGATCCACCATGGCCATGAAGTTGCTCTCACCACGCCACACGGGGTCCTCGTGACTGACGTACGTAACTCCGTCGATTGTGACCTGCAAGACATCCTCCATCGGTGTGTCATATTACGTAGCGGCGAGGAATCTTCGCCACCGTCACCTGACCGTCCATCAGGCATTCGATGAGAACGGAATGGCCGAGCGGGCAGATCCAGAAGTGCGGTCCGGCGTCCAGGATGTCCCGTGCGTGCCGCACTGCGACATCCGCGGGCATGGTCACGGTCGGCATCACATAGTTTCCCCAGATGACAGCGACCCGCTCCCCTTGCTGCACGTACGAGGAAAGCAATTCCGCCGCCATCCTCGCCCAGTGGTCCTCGTCGTCCCACCAGAGGCGCTCTTCGTACGGGGCGGATTCGAAGTCGATGACGTCACCGGTGGCGGCCGCGAACCTGTTCAGGCTCGCTGCCGCAAGTGCACTATTCTCGGCGAGATCCAACTTCACGACCTGTCGGCCGTCCTCGTCGCGGGGGTCGTTCATGAAGTCCGGAAGGTACTCCGGGTGACTCGCGTAGGAACTGCTCTCGGTCATACATTCCGCCTCAGCCATGTCGAAATACTCCTACCGGGGAACCCGATCAATCGCAGAAGCCCCGCGAGGAATTAACTCACGGGGCTTCCGCTTTCCGTGGCGAACGCGATTCACGGCTCTAATGCCGAGCGCTCACCCGGGAGATGTCACCGAGGAAACGTCACCACGCCCTTACGGTACTCCCCCACATTCTTCGGATCTTCCGGACAGATCTCGATCACGAAGTCCCCCAGGGCATCCTGCGTCGGGTTGCCGGCCGCGTCGGCGGCACCTGGCTCGGCCTTCCAATCGATCAGGTGGGCCTGGACCGCATACCGACCAGGAGCGAGAGAGAATTGAAGCCGGTCCGCACCGGTGTATTCTCCGACCGCCTCAAGTCCACCCAAGGCCACCACGCCGTCCGAGACGAGAAGGTAGGGCTGCGACGAAACGAGGCAGTACCGCGCCTCGCGCTCGGTGAGACCGCCAAGCGCCGACACACCGCGAACGGTGAATTGACAGACGCCGTCACCACCGACATTGACAGGCACCAGGGCACCTTCCGCGATGGCTTCGTCGAGGCTTTCCTCGTCCGCGACCTCGTCCTCCCACTCATCCAGTTCGACGACCTCGGCGAAGCGGGAGAGGCGCCACAGGGCGAACATCCCGGCTGACGTGCCAACCGTTTCCGTCACATCCAGGTCCAGCAACGTCATGACTTTCCCGTACCTGACATCGCCTACTTATGTTCAATGCCGTTAATGCACCAAGCGCTCAAGCATGCCCTAAGGATTCCACTGCTTCAGCACGCGGACACCCGAAGGATCTTCCGGCCACACGTCGACCTTGATCCGCTCGATCGTCTCCGGAGATTCATCCGATTCAAGGTCGGCCGCCACAGCATTGGCGAGGTTGGACTTCTGAACTCGAATTCGCACCCACCCGGGTTCGACTTCGACCCGGGTGGCGTCCGGAAGATAGTCCGAGCACCCCATGACAACCATCCGCCCGGACGGAATCTCGACGCTCGCCTCGACGACATGGTCATAGGGGTCCATATCGAGCGAGGGACGACCGCTTGTCGAACTGATCTCCACCTGGACATCGACATCGACCTCGGTGCGAATGCCCAAAATGTCACGGACGGCGACCAGGCGATCGGTCAGGGCCTCATTCGTCCACCTTTCCGCCAACTCGCCTTCCGACGACTCGTCAAGGATGTGGATTTGACAGTAGTCTGCAAACAAACGAATTCGCATGTCTGCAGACTACCGTCACGTCCGGATCAAATCAAATTGATCCGGACCTGCGCGCCATCAGGAAGATCTCTGATCTGCGCATAAATGTCCGCCCGGAATCGAGCCAATTCGAGTTCCCTTTTCGGCTTCAGCGCGTCCAGCGCGAACTCCCCGCCCAGGCAGAAGGGGATCGCGGCAGCGAGTCGGTACCCGCTCCGCAGGGGGCCGTTCGAGGATTGCCAGGCGTGCGCGAGCCCACTGCCCGTCAACTCCTCATGGTCCTGCAGGATTTGATCAGCCCATTCATTCACGGTGGTTGCCATGAATTGCAATTCGGCCGTCTCGGGATCGAACGAGTAGAATCCCTTTTCCCCCGCAGCGAACTGGAACCCGAAGACGTCCTCTGCGAAGAACGTGAAACCGTCGACCAGTTCTCCGTACGGAGCACGCCAGCCTTCCGGAGCGTTCCACCACTCCGCAGAGCCAGCTCCGCCGCCCCACGGCCGCACGAAGAGTGCCGACTCGAACGCGTAGAAGCCGTTTCGACTGCCGATGAGAGAGCGGAGGGGGTCGGGAATCTCGCTGACGTCAGCCCTGTCCGGCGCGATGGCCGACGACGAGATCTCGATGAGGTTTTTGTGTGTCATCACGGGGTCCTTGAGTCGACGACCTTGAGCCTTACGCGCGTACCGTTGGGATATGGGCGCAACGAGTTTCCGATGCGCGCACCGGCTCCGCCATTGTCACCGCCGTCGATCGCACGGACGCTCGCCCCTTTTCCGCCTTCCTTGAACATGGCGGGCGGGTACTCGTCAAGCTGCTTTCCGGGAACCTTCTTGTACCCCTTCAGCGAGTCCTTTCGGTTCTGCTTCGCTCCAGGGCGGTTGATGGTCACGACATCCGGATGCCCGGCAGCCTGTGCGTCCTCGATGTGCTGGGCGGACTCAGGGTGAGTCGCCTTGTCGATCGTCACCTCGATGGGGCACGACGCCGCACCGTGGTTGTGGACCAGCACCTCGCTGGGCCCTGCGACGACATAGTACGTGTGCAGCCCCTCGACGCTCAGGTCGTACGTCACCCGGCTTGCCGTGTACGCCTTGACCTCGCGGATCGCCGTCAGACCGCTGCCACCGTTCTGGAGCTTCTGGCCGGCCTTGAGGTCGCCCGCCTGGGTCCAGGCGTTTCGGGTGGCTTCGTAGAACTGGTGGTGCTTGGTGGTCTGGATCGTCTTGGGGCCGGACTTGGTGGCTATGACGAGGTCGACGTAGTCGCGGTCGGTCTTGGTGACGATCACCGACTTGACCTTGTGCTTCTCCTTCTTCTTCTTGCCGGGCTCGGCCGTCAGGACAAAGTCGCCGGGCTTGACCTGGGAGATGGGCTTCACCATGGCGTTCGCCATGAGGACGCCGGTGCCGCCGGTGAAGCTGTGCGGCGTACAGCCCTTCGCCTTGGGGCCGAACTTGCCTGCCGCCGCGCCGAAGATGCCGCCCGTGGCCGCGCCGATCGCCGTGGCCTTCGCCGCGCCGCTCGCGCTGCAGCCCTCCTCGCTGGAGGCGCAGGAGATGCCGTAGCCGACCGCGCCTTCGGCGGAGCCGCCCGCCGCGCCCATGGCCGCGCCGTTGAGAACCTTGCCGCCGGTACCGGCGAGCAGTCGGCCCACCGCGCCGGAGGCAGCACCACCGGCCGCGCCACCGAGGGCACCGGTCGCGGCGCCGATCGCCACCGATCCGACGAAGCCGCCGACGGACTTGGGGCCGTCGCTCATCATGTAGCCGACGCCATTGGCCACCGCGCCCGCGAGGGCCGCGCAGCCGACCGCTCCGACACCCCAGGTCGCGGCGGTACATCCGGCGAAGACCACCACGCCCACCGCGACCGACACGATCGTCGAGGCGTGCTGCTTGACGAAGTTGCTCGTCGCCTTGGCCGCCGCCTTGACGCCCCGGCCGACCTTCTTGATGGCCCTCTTGCCCAGGTTCACGGCCTTGGCGGCTACGTGCTTGACCGCCTTGGCTACCTGCTTGACCTTCTGTTTGACGTGCTGGACGACCTTGTGCGCATAGCGTTTGACGCGCTTGTAGGTGCGTTTGACGTATCTCTTGACCTTCTTGACGCTGTCGTGGACGTAGTGCACGGCCTTGCGGACGGCCCGGTAGACCTTGTGGACGGCCTTCTTGACGGCCTTCTTGATGTGCTTGGCCGCCTTGCGGACCTTCTTGGCGACGGCCTTGGCCGCGTGCTTGGTCTTCTTCCAGGCCGACTTGGCCTTGCTCTTGACCTTCTTGGCGACCTTGTGGAACGCCTTCTTCACGAAGCCGAACCAGTGCCCGGTCGGGTCGACGCCCGTCATCGGGTTCTGGTTGGCGTAGGCGTACGCGTTGGCGTTCACCGAGTCCGGCAGCGGGTCGTTGCTCACCGTGTCCCGGCTGTTGAACTGCCCGGTCTGCGGCGAGTACCAGCGCGCGGCCATGTTGACCTGGGCGGTCTCCGGGTCGGTCCAGCCGGACTGGTACCCGAGGTTGCCCAGCATCCCCGCCGAGGCGGAGACCTTGCCGAACGGCGTGTAGCTGACCGAACCGCTCAGCGTCTCACCGGAGTCGGTGTACTGCGCGACCAGGTCGTCGTGGATGTCGGTCAGCGCCAGCACCGACGACGCGCCCGACCTCACGCCCAGCAGCGAACCGTCGGCGTCGCGGCTGTAGGTGGCCGAGCCGTCGGAGGCGACGTCGTTGCCGTCACCGCTGTACTGGAAGGAGAAGATGTCCGCGCCGACCTTGTCCTTGGCCTTCAGGACACGGTCCAGACCGTCGTAGGTGTACGTCCGGTCGCCCTCGTTGATCACGCGGTTGAAGGCGTCCGCCTTCATCTCGGTCCGGGTCCCGGACTCGTCCGTGATCGAGCTCAGCGTGCCGCGCTTGGTGTACGCGTACGTGCTGTGGCCGTCCGAGGTGAGCCGGTTGCGGGCGTCGTAGGTGTAGGTGTCGCCGCCGACGCGCGTGCGGTTGCCCGAGGCGTCGTAGCCGTAGACCTCCGTGGTGGTGCCGTTGTTCCAGGACGTCAGCCGGTCCGACCAGTCGTAGGCGTAGGTGTTCGTGGACGCGCCCGCGACACCGGTCGTCGTCTTCGACGCGATGTTGTCGTTGGCGTCCCACCCGTAGCCGGTGGAGGACAGCACCTTGCCGGTCGGCGAGGTCAGCTTGTCGTTGGTGATGCGCTTCAGCGCGTCGTAGGAGAAGGCGCGCTTGGACTTGCCGGTGCCGTAGTCGATCTGGGAGACGGCGTTGTCGGTGTTGTAGGTGTAGGTGGCGGTGGAGTCGGTGACGGCGTCCCGGACCGTCTTCAGGCGTCCGGCGGTGTCGTACCCGTAGGTCGACGTGCCGGAGGCGTCCGTGCGGGACGTCATCGCGCCGTCGCCGTTGTAGGCGAACGAGGAGCTGCCCGACGGGCCGGAGGCCGTCAGCAGTGCGCCCCGGTCGTCATAGGTGAAGGTGTCGTTGTCCGTTCCGGCGCCCGCGACGGACGTGACCCGGTCGTCGGAGTCGTACGCGTAGGTGTGGTCGGCCGTGGCGGCCTCCGCGCCCGAACCGGACTGCTTCACCAGTCGGCTCTTCGCGTCGTACTCGGCGGTGACGGTCACCCCGCCCGGTGAACGCTGCTCGGTCACCCGGCCGTTCGCGTCGTACACCGTGGTGTAGGTGCGGTCGGCCGCGGCGGGCTGGTCCGGGGTGGACGGCTCGACGACGGACTCGGGCAGCCCCCACTTGTTGTAGGTGGTGACGAACGGGTTGCCCCGGCCGTCGGTGAAGCGGGTGGGGTTGCCCGCCACGTCGTAGCCGAAGGACGTGGTGATCGACTCGGTGGCGGAGACCGGCTCCACCGCCTTGGTCACCAGACCCGTGGGGTCGACGGTGAAGGTGGTGGCGTGTCCCCGGCCGTCGGTCAGCGACAGCGGGTTGCCCGCGCGGTCGTAGCTGGCGCTGCTGGTGCGCAGCACCGCTCCGCTCGCGTCCAGGTCGCTGGTGGCGGTCAGCCTGCCGAAGCCGTCATAGGTGTTCTTGGTGCTCGCGTTGTCCGGGTCGGTCGCCGCGAGGACGTCACCGTCCATGGTGTAGGTGAACTTCGAGACGTTGCCGGCCGCGTCGGTCACCTCGGTGGTCTCGCCGAGGGCGTTGTACTTGTACGACTCCGAGACACCCGTCGGGCTCACCCTGCGGGAGAGGTCGCCGCCCGGCGCGTTGTACTCGTTGATCGCCGTGTACGCCCGCTGCGTGGGCTGACGCACGATGTCCGTGCTGGTCAGCTCGTTGCCCAGGTAGTCCCAGGTGGATTCCTGACGGGCACCGCCCGGGCTGTTCGACGACAGCAGGTCACCGGCCGCGTCGTAGACCATCGTCGACGTGCCGCCGCCCGGCTCGGTGACCGAGGCGACATCGCCGAGCTGGGTGTACGTGTACGCCCTGCGGTTGCCGAGCGGGTCGACCTCCGCCGTGACCTGGCCGAGCTTGTTGTACTCGTTCCAGGAGGTGGCCGTGATCGGGGTCGAGGCCCCCGGCGCGGTGTACTCCGGCAGCCTGGTCGACGTCTCCTGGCCGTCGGCGTCGTAGGCGGTGGTCGTGACGTTGCCGAGCGGGTCGGACGTCTCGGTGGTCTCGCCGAAGGTGTTGTAGCCGGTCATCGAGATGGGACGGACCGCCTGGGCCGTGCCGCCGCCGGTCTCGGCGTCGACGACCGGCTCGGTGACGACGCTCTGCTGGGCGGCCTCGTCGTAGGCGTAGTCGGTGGTGTTGCCCAGCTCGTCGGTCGAGGACAGCGGCAGGCCCCGCTGGTCCAGCTTCCAGGTGTTGGTGTGCACCGAGCTGCCGGCCGCCGGAAGCGTGCCGGCCGCCAGGGCGGACACCTGGGACGCGGTCAGCGCGTCGCCGTAGACCTGTACGTCGGCGATCGAGCCCTGTGCGTTCTCGCCGTAGGTGCCGTTGTACAGGCGTCGGCCGATCTGGAGCGGGCCGGTGGCCTCCCAGGGTGAGGTGAAGGCCGTCGTGGTGCCCGACTGGGTGCCGTTGACGTACAGCTTCAGGGATGCGGACGCCTGGTCGTACACACCGGTGAGGTGGGTCCAGGTACCGGCCTTGGCCGCGGCGGTGCCGGAGCTGGTCCGGGCGATCGCGGCGCCCGCGGCGTCCGTGGAGTGGCGGTTGAAGGTCCAGCCGGAGCCGGTGGAGTAGTAGAGCTGGAAACCGCTGTTGAACTGCCCGTCCTGGGCGAGGAAGGTGCTGTTCGCGGCGGTGGAGCCGAGCTTGACCCAGGCGGAGACGGTGAAGTCGCCGCTGGTGTTGACCGCCGGGCCGTCCGCCTGCCCGTAGGCGGTGGCGGTGCCGCCGAGGACGACGGAGCCGCCCTTCTCGGTGGAGCGGGTGACCGAACTGCCCAGGGTCACCTTGCTGTTGCCGCCGGAGGAGTCCTGGGCCGTGAGGCCGCTGGGCTCCGACAGCTTCCAGCGGGCCACCGGAGCGGTGGTGCCGTCGTGCTCCGTGGTGCCGGTGACGTTGCCCAGCCGGTCGTAACGGCTGTCGGTCCGGTCGACGTCACCGGTGGCCGGGTCGGTCTCGGCCTCCGTCACGACGTTGTCGTCCGGGTCGTAGGAGACCTTGGTGCTGCGGTTGACACCGGTCGGGTCGAGCACGGACGAGGCGACGCGGTCGGCGGCGTCCACGGTGAAGGTGGACGTGGTCCGGCCGTCGTTGGTCACCTGCTTGACCAGGTTCCCCGCCGGGTCGTAGGTGTTGGCCTCCTCGACGAACTGCTTGCCGTTCGCCGGGTCCTTGCGGGTGACCGAGGCGGACAGGCCGTCGTCGGTGTAGGTGTACGCCGTCACCCAGCCCATCGCGTCGGTGACCGAGGCGAGCCTGCCCGCCGGGTCGTACGCGCGGGACTCCTGGACCAGCGTGGTCGGCGCCGACGGGTTGTTCGGGTCGCCGGTGTAGCCGGGCAGGCTGGTGGTGAGGGCGCGTCCCTCGGCGTCGAAGGTGTAGGTGTTGACCGTCCCCATCGGGTCGGTCTCCTTCACCTTGTTGCCGTAGACGTCGTACTCGAAGGCCGTCGTGCCGCCGCCGGGGTCCGTCCGCGAGGCGAGACGGTTGTAGGCGTCGTACGTCATCGACGTGGACCGGGAGGCGTCGCCGCCGCGCACGTCGGCCACCGTCTGCGAGAGCACGTTGCCGTCGTCGTCGAAGCCCGTGGTGGTCTTCGCCTGGTGCACCGCGCCGGTGACCCGGTTGGTGACGGCGGGGCTGGTCTCGGTGACGACCTGGTCGTTCTTGTCGTACGTCTGGGAGGTGGTGAGCCCGGACGGCTGGGAGTCGGAGGTCTCCGTGCGGGAGATCTGCCGCCCCAGCTTGTCGTAGCTGTACGTGAGCTTCGCACCGTTGGCGTCGGTGACCGAGGCCAGGTCGCCGGTGGCGAAGTAGGTGTACTTGGTCGTCCGGCCGCCCGGTGTGGTGACCGTGTCCGTCAGACCGGCCGGGGCCGGCACGCCGCCGCCCTCGGCGGCCGGGGTGGACGCCGTGGTGTAACTGGTGCTGGCGGTGCGGCCGCCCGGATGCCCGGGGACCGGCGGACCGGTGACCGACAGCAGGTTGCCGCCGGTGTCGTAGGAGTAGCTGGTGAGGTAGGTGTTGTCCGTGGGGCCCGAGGAACGGCCGTCCCGCTCGGTGAGCAGCAGGTCGTTACGGGGGTCCATCGCCGGGAAGGCGGTCGTGGAGTCCGGGTAGTACGTGTAGTACTCCGTGGCGCACTTGTCCGCCGTCGTGTCCTGGCAGCTGGTCTGCGAGACCGTGTTGCCGCGCACGTCGTAACCGGTGATGCTCCGGTTGCCGTTGGCGTCGGTCACGGTGTGCAGGAAGCCGCCCGTGTCGTAGCCGTAGGTGGTCCGGTTGCCCTCGGTGTCGACCGCGGCCAGCAGACGGTTGCCCATCTCCGCGTCGTAGACGTACTTGAGGGTCTTGTTGGTCGGGTCGGTCAGCGTGACCGTGCGCACCGGGGCGACGCCGGACGACGCCTTGTACGCCGACCAGTGCTGCTCGACCTGGTCCTCGGTCAGCGGGTGGCCGTAGCCGGCGACCTCGGCGATGGAGCCGTTGAAGAAGCTCAGGTCACCGGGTGAGGCGTCCCAGCTCTTGGCGAAGCCCGCGCCGACGAACGACCGCGTGTTGCTCTGGTCGCCGACCGCGCCGGTGAAGTCGGCCTGCTTGGCGCCGTCCAGGTACATGGTCTGGGTGGTGCCGGAGGCCGACAGCACCGCGTGGTGCCAGGTGCCGTCGGTGACGGCGGCCGCGGAGCCGAAGGCACCGGAACCGGTGGCGCTCCACCAGTGGCCGTGCAGCTTGCCGTCGGTGCCCACGTACAGCAGCGGGCTCCAGGAGCCGGACGGGGTGCCGGACGGCGCCTTCGCCTGGTCGGAGAGGATCACACCGGGAGCGCTGGTCCTGAACCACAGCTCGACGGCGCGGTCGCCCGATCCGTGCCAGGGGGCGTACGGGATCTCGGCGTAGGACGAGGTGCCGTCGAAGGAGACGGCGGTCGCGTCACCGGCGCCGAACGGACCGGCCACGCCCTGCGTGACGGTGTTGTACGTGCCGAATCCGGTGTGCACCTCGTTGGCGGCCTGCTGGGCGGCGAGGGTGTCGGCGAGCCGCCAGTAGCCGGCCGGGGCCGAGCCCATCACCGCGGAGCGGTACACCTGCGAGGAGCCGGTGACGGTGGGCGGGTTGAGCTTCCAGGTGCCGCCCTCGGAGTCCGTGGCCTGCTTGACCAGATCGTCGGTGGTGCCGTAGACGACCGACGCCTGGGTCTTGCCGCCCGGCGTGGTGATCTTGTTCAGCAGACCGGCGGACCGCTTGGCGGCCTGGTACTGCGCGGTGATCACCGAGGGGTCGAGCGGCTCGGAGTAGATCGCGGCCTCGGCCAGCTGGCCCGTGTAGTGCCCGAGCTTGTCGTTCGGGTTCATCGCGGGCCAGCCGTCGGTGTTCACACCGGCGCCGAGGGAGAGGTAGGGCTGCTCCCAGTCGTTGATGGTGCCGCTCAGCGAGCCCTGCGAGGCACCGTCGAGGTACAGGGTCTGGCTGGTGGCCATGCCGGTGAGCACGGCGTTGTGCCACTGGCCGTCGGTGACGGAGGCCGTCGAGGCGATGGTGGACATGCAGCCGGGCGACATGGCCAGGCAGCCGCGCAGCTTGCCGTCGGTGCCGACGTAGACGGCGGGGGTGTTCTTCTTGGTGTGGCCGACCGGGTCGGAGTCGCTCAGCGGCTTGTCGCCGTAGTAGAAGAGGACACCTCCCGCGGTGGTCGTCCTGAACCAGAGGGAGACCGTCATGTACGACGGCGTGGCGCCCGGCGCGCTCGGCATCTCCACGTAGGAGGTGGTGCCGTTGAAGGTGGCCGTCTTCTGGGTGGAGCCCGCGAGGACGGACGAGCCGCCCAGGGTCACGTTGTGGTAGAGCGCGTTGTAGCGGCCCTGGTTGTTGTCGACGGAGTCCGCCGCGACGGTGGCACCGGACGCCTCACCGAGCCGCCAGTAGGCGTACGGGTCGGCGTCCAGCACCGTGGTGCGGTAGTGGTTGCCGGTGGCGTAGCCGTAGGTGGTGCACTTGGCGGGGGTGGCGGGCGGGCAGACCGAGGTGAGCTGGTCGCCGCTGTAGCCGTAGGTCCAGGTCTGGACCGTGGCGGAGTCGTTCGTGACCGCCGCGTCGGTGGCGACCGTGGCGACGTGTGCCGTGGTGGCGCCGGACGGCGTGGACCAGGTGAGGCCGAGCGAGCGCTGCGACTTCTCGTTGGTGATCTTCGTGAGCTGCTTGGCGGTGTTGTAGGTGAACTTCTCCGTGCGGCCCGCGTAGTCCTTGATGCCGGATATCGCCTTCGTGCCCGCCTTGGCGGTGGGCTGGGTGAAGGCGTACTCGGTGAAGTCCTTGTCCGTCAGGGCGTAGCCGTCGGTGACCGGCTGGAGCCGCGCGTACCTGCCGAGCGGGGGCTGGAAGGTGCCGTCGGTGTTGCGGCCGAAGGCGACCTGCTCACCACCGGGGTAGGTGATGATGACGCTGGTGACGGTGCCGGAGGGGTTCTTGACCTCGGCGGCCTTCATGTCGGCGACCGTCGACCAGCCCGCGCCGAAGGCTCCGTCGACCCGCGGGTCGATGCTGTTGTAGGAGCGGTCGATCTCCAGCGAGGGGCCGACCACCTCCACGTCCGCGTCGGAGTCGTCGGTGGTGTAGTTGGCGTCGCTCGGGTCGAAGTCGTGCCCGTCGGTGTTCTGGGCCAGGCCCGAGGTGACCGGCGGCTGGGGCACGGCGGTGGTGAAGCGGCTGGAGTACGTCGTCTCGGCGAGTCCGTCGCTCACCCCCGCGTACCAGGCGTAGTTCTTGGACCACTTGAGCTTGCCCGCGGGTATCTTCCAGCTGCCCTTGGTCAGGGCGCCGGAGGTGGCGACGGGGGTGGTGCTGCCGGAGTCGGCGTCGTACACCTCGAAGCTGTAGGACAGCGCCGCGTTGGGCGCCTTGTCGGCGTCGCTCGCGTAGACGAGCAGCTCCGGCTGGAGGGTGTTGGCCTGGAAGTTCTCCGGCGGGTACGAGGCGTTGACCTGCGGCTCGACATTGGTGCCGTAGGTCAGGTCGAGCGAGGGACGCCAGCCGGAGGTGGCCGAGTCGTCGGAGTGGAACTTCTTCCAGTGCAGCCCGTCACCGGTCGGCGCGGCCAGCGCCAGGCCGTAGTTGATCCCGCCTCCGGCGACCTGGGTGAACCAGGACGTCGACAGCGGCACGGGCATCTTCACCCCGACTCCGGTGCTGCCGGTGGTGTTGGTGCAGGAGGCGCCCGGGTCGGGCGTGGTGGAGCCGATGGCCGCGCCGTAGGACGGGCCGGGGTAGGTGGTGGTCGTCGACGGGGACCAGGACTGGGTCACCGGGTAGACGGAGAACGCCTCCGGGGTACAGGTGGCGGACCACAGCCCCCAGACGTTCAGGGTGGCGGCGGAGACCTGCCGGCCGGCGATCGTCGAACCCAGCGACGAGAACTGGAGGAAGGAGTTCGCCTTGGTGGTGCCCGCGTCGTACGAACCGACCTTGATCTGGTTCTCCGCCGAGCGGTTGGAGCTGTAGTCGTTCTGGACGTACGTCGCCTGGCTGGCGTTCACGACCGTCGTCGGGTCGACGGTGACCGGGTAGACCCGCTCGGGGTCGTCCAGCCAGGCCCGGTCGGCGGTCATCCGGAGTGCGGGATCGCCGTCCACGGTGGTCAGTTCGTAGCTGACCTCGTGGGACCGGGCGCCGTCGCCGGAGCGGCGGTCGATGCGCGAGTCCTCCATGTAGGCATGGGGGACGGTCGCGGCCACCTTGCCGTCGGCGCCGGTGAACTCGACGTCGCCGTTCTTGGCGATGCGCGGGGTCAGCCCCTTCGCGTCCAGCGCGAACAGCCAGGAGTTGTCCGCGTCCTTGGAGCGCAGGACGAGGTTCTCCTTGAAGCCGTCCGCGATCGGCGCGAGCTGCACATCGGTGCCGGGCAGGGCGTCGGCGTAGCGGAGGGTGCCGTCCGCGTCCTTCGACGCCTCGGTCTCGCGGGCGCCGATCAGGGAGTACGCGACCGAACTGCCGTTGCCGAGGCCGAGGGAGGCCAGGCGGTCGTCGGCGGCGTCGGGGGCGAAGTCGACGTCGACGGAGTTGGCGGTCTGTTCGAACCGGCCGCCGTCGCCCTCCCTCAGGCTGGTGTCGATCGGCTTCCAGGTGCCGTCCGACGACTTGAAGTTGGCGCGTACGTCGTAGTGGCGGACGGTGGTGGAGCCGTCGGCGTTGACGAAGTAGTCGGAGGTCGCCGTGGACTTCCTGGCGTCCCGCTCGCTCGTACGGGGGTTGAAGCTCTTCGCCGAGGCCAGGGGCTTGGTGGTGGCCTTCTGGGGGTGGCTCGTATGGCGTTGGTAGGCGCCGAGTTCGCCCTTGCCCCGGCCCGGCCGGTGACCGGCGGTGCGATGGGTGCTGGTGGCCGCCGCCGAGGCGTGGTGGCTCTTGCCCCGCGCGGTGCCGCCCTGCTGGTCAGGGGTGTCGAGGGAGGAGCTGTGGGCCCACTTCGCCAGTCCGGCGAGGGAGAGTTCGGGCATGCTCAGCGCCGGCAGGGTGGCACCGGTGGCCGCCGCTGTCTCGGTGGTGAGCATGAAGGAGAGGGAGACGAATACGGAAAGAGCCGTAGCCCTCGCTCGACGTCTGCCGGAACCGTCCGGCGGGAACAAGCGAGGGCTACGGACCCAGCGAACACGCATGGGAGAGCCTTAACTTAAGAAGTCAGCAAAACTTCGTAAGTTTTTCTTATCGTCGATCACTTGATCTATATCAAACCCTTACCTTTAACTGATCTTTACTTCAACTGTCCGCGTGGCACCGGCGCGTGGCCGGTCCCCTGGGATGCGCGCGGCGCAGCGAGGGCGACGCGAAGACGGCACGAAGACGGCACGACAAAAAAGCGGCGGCGGCCGGAGAAGCTCCGTCCGCCGCCGACCGTGCCCGGATTCAGCCCGTGATCAGCAGGACCGCCAGCAGCACCGCACCCGCCAGCGCCGGGATCAGGACCTCGTAGGCCCAGCGGACGGTGATCTCGCCCTGGGCGTACTCCGCCTCGCCGTGACGTTCGTGGAGTTCGCGGAGATCGTCCATGATCTTGTCGGACTCCGCGCGGGCGGGCGCCCCCATCGCGGGTTCGGCCCCGAAGGCACCCGCTCCCCGGCCGCCGAAGGGGCTGCCGCCCCGGGGCTCGTGGGCCCCGAGGGCCGCCTGCGCCGCCGCGCGGGCCTGCTTGTTGGCCGCGCGCTTACGGGCGCGCAGCGAGACGGGGATCGCCCAGAGCTGGAACTTGGTGCCGGAGTCGGCCAGGGCCTCGTTGGAGAAGCTCGAGCGCAGGGAGGCCAGTCGGCCCCAGGGCAGGACGATCACGCGGAAGGGGTTGCGGACCCGCAGCCGCTCCTCGCTCGCGAAGACCGCCGGGCGCAGGGCGAAGGCGCTCACCAGTGGCACGACCAGGATCAGCACGGCCAGCGCGAGCCACGGCACCCGGCCGTGGCCCCGGAAGAGCGCGTCACAGGCGAGCCAGACGACGATGGCCAGCACGAGCCCACCGCCCACGAGTCCCATCGGCGAGCGGTAGATCCGGTCCCTGGCGGCGGGCGCCACGGGCCGCGAAGCGGGTGACTGGTGGTCCGGGGTCGTCATGGCCCCGATTGTGCACGAAGGGGACGCGAGCTCCACCCCCCGGCCCGAGAGAGGAACGCATCCGTGACCTGCGAAGGTGTGACCCCGCACAACCCCACCCCTGGGGCTATACAGCCGCTACGCGCGTAGATATGCTCGTCTGGTGACCATGCCCACCACCACTTCCCCCGCGAAGGCGTTCGCCGACGTCACCGCGTCCGACAGCACGCTGCGCCGCTTTCTCCACGGGCTGCCCGGCGTCGACGCGGTCGGCCTGGAGGCGCGTGCCGCGTCGCTCGGTACCCGCTCGATCAAGACCACCGCGAAGGCGTACGCCATCGACCTCGCCATCTCGATGGTCGACCTGACGACGCTGGAAGGCGCGGACACCCCCGGCAAGGTCCGGGCGCTCGGCGCCAAGGCGGTCCACCCGGACCCCACGGACCGGACGAGTCCGACCACCGCCGCCGTCTGCGTCTATCCCGACATGGTGGCCGTCGCCAAGGAGGCCGTCGCCGGTTCCGGCGTCAAGGTCGCCTCGGTCGCCACCGCCTTCCCGGCAGGCCGCGCCGCCCTCGGCGTGAAGCTGGCCGACGTGCGCGACGCGGTCGCGGCGGGCGCCGACGAGATCGACATGGTCATCGACCGGGGCGCGTTCCTCGCGGGCGACTATCTCAAGGTGTACGACGAGATCACCGCCGTGAAGGAAGCCTGCGGGACGAGCGCCCGGCTGAAGGTCATCTTCGAGACCGGCGAGCTGTCGACGTACGACAACATCCGCCGGGCGAGCTGGCTGGGCATGATGGCGGGCGCGGACTTCATCAAGACGTCAACCGGCAAGGTCGCGGTCAACGCCACCCCATCCAACACCCTGCTGATGCTGGAGGCGGTGCGCGACTTCCGCGCGCAGACCGGCGTCCAGGTCGGCGTGAAGCCCGCGGGCGGCATCCGCACCACCAAGGACGCCGTCAAGTTCCTGGTACTGGTCAACGAGACCGCGGGCCAGGACTGGCTGGACAACCACTGGTTCCGCTTCGGCGCCTCCTCGCTGCTGAACGACCTGCTGATGCAGCGTCAGAAGCTGGCCACCGGCCGCTACTCCGGCCCCGACTACGTGACGGTGGACTGATCACCATGGCATCCGCATTCGAGTACGCACCGGCGCCCGAGTCCCGCTCGGTCGTCGACATCGCCCCCTCGTACGGCCTCTTCATCGACGGCGAGTTCACCGACTCCGCCGACGGCAAGGTCTTCAAGACCGTCTCCCCCGCCACCGAGGAGGTGCTCTCCGAGGTCGCGCAGGCCGGTGAGGCGGACGTGGAGCGCGCGGTGAAGGCCGCCCGCAAGGCGTTCGCGACGTGGTCGGCGCTGCCCGGCGCCGAGCGCGCCAAGTACCTGTTCCGTATCGCCCGCATCATCCAGGAGCGCAGCCGCGAGCTGGCCGTGCTGGAGACGCTGGACAACGGCAAGCCGATCAAGGAGACCCGGGACGCGGACCTCCCGCTGGTCGCCGCGCACTTCTTCTACTACGCGGGCTGGGCCGACAAGCTCGACCACGCCGGGTTCGGCCGGAGGACGACAAACGAGCACAGCGGCGCTTCGCCCCGCCCCCTCGGCGTCGCGGGCCAGGTCATCCCGTGGAACTTCCCGCTCCTCATGCTGGCGTGGAAGATCGCCCCGGCGCTGGCCACCGGCAACACGGTCGTCCTCAAGCCCGCCGAGACCACCCCGCTGTCCGCGCTGTTCTTCGCGGACATCTGCCGTCAGGCGGGCCTGCCCAAGGGTGTCGTCAACATCCTCCCCGGGTACGGCGACGCGGGCGCCGCGCTGGTCGCCCACCCCGACGTGAACAAGGTCGCCTTCACCGGCTCCACGGCCGTCGGCAAGGAGATCGCACGCACCGTCGCGGGCACGGACAAGAAGCTCACGCTGGAGCTGGGCGGCAAGGGCGCCAACATCGTCTTCGACGACGCCCCCATCGACCAGGCCGTCGAGGGCATCGTCACCGGCATCTTCTTCAACCAGGGCCAGGTCTGCTGCGCGGGCTCGCGGCTGCTGGTCCAGGAGTCCATCCAGGACGAGCTGCTCGACGCCCTCAAGCGCCGCCTGTCCACGCTGCGCCTCGGCGACCCGCTGGACAAGAACACCGACATCGGCGCGATCAACTCCGCCGAGCAGCTGGCCCGGATCACCGCGCTGACCGAGCAGGGCGAGGCGGAGGGCGCCGAGCGCTGGTCCCCGGCCTGCGAACTCCCCTCCTCCGGCTACTGGTTCGCCCCGACGCTGTTCACCAACGTCACGCAGGCGCACACCATCGCCCGCGACGAGATCTTCGGCCCGGTGCTGTCGGTGCTCTCCTTCCGCACCCCGGACGAGGCCGTCGCCAAGGCCAACAACACCCAGTACGGGCTGTCGGCGGGCATCTGGACCGAGAAGGGCTCCCGCATCCTGGCCGTGGCGAACAAGCTGCGCGCCGGGGTCGTCTGGTCCAACACGTTCAACAAGTTCGACCCGACCTCGCCGTTCGGCGGTTACAAGGAGTCGGGCTTCGGCCGCGAGGGCGGTCGCCACGGCCTGGAGGCGTACCTCGATGTCTGACCGTCTGAGTGTCTTCAAGACCTACAAGCTGTACGTCGGGGGCAAGTTCCCCCGCTCCGAAAGCGGCCGGGTGTACGAAGTGACCGACTCCAAGGGCAACTGGCTGGCCAACGCGCCGCAGTCCTCCCGCAAGGACGCCCGTGACGCGGTCGTCGCCGCGCGCAAGGCGTTCGGCGGCTGGTCCGGCGCGACCGCGTACAACCGCGGTCAGGTGCTGTACCGCGTCGCGGAGATGCTGGAGGGCCGCAAGGAGCAGTTCGTCCGCGAGGTCGCCGAGGCCGAGGGCCTGTCCAAGGCGAAGGCGGCGGCGGTCGTGGACGCGGCCATCGACCGCTGGGTCTGGTACGCGGGCTGGACCGACAAGATCGCCCAGGTGGTGGGCGGCGCCAACCCGGTCGCGGGCCCGTACTTCAACCTGTCCTCGCCCGAGCCGACCGGTGTGGTCGCGGTGCTGGCCCCGCAGGACTCATCCTTCCTGGGCCTGGTCTCGGTGCTCGCCCCGGTGATCGCCACCGGCAACACCGCGGTCGTCATCGCCTCCGCGAAGGCCCCGCTGCCCGCCCTGTCGCTGGGCGAGGTGCTGGCCACCTCCGACGTGCCGGGCGGTGTCGTCAACATCCTGTCCGGCGGTACGGCCGAGCTGGCCGCGCCGCTCGCCGCGCACCAGGACGTCAACGCGATCGACCTCGCGGGGGCCGACGCGGAGCTGGCGAAGGAGCTGGAGATCGCGGCGGCGGACAACCTCAAGCGCGTCCTGCGTCCACAGGCTGTGGATTACGCCGCGACTCCGGGCACCGAACGCCTGACGGCGTTCCTGGAGACCAAGACGGTCTGGCACCCGACCGGGGCGCTGGGCGCGTCGGGTTCGTCGTACTGAGCACCGAGTTCTGAGCACCGAGCACACCGAAGCCGCGCCGTCCCCTCACCTCGAAGGGGCGGCGCGGCTTCGCGCTGTCAGCCCTTGGGGGTGAGCAGGCCCAGGGTCTGGCCGACGACCGGGACCGCACCGAAGGACGGGGCCTGGGCGATCGGGGCGGTCAGCGCCAGGGTGTTGAGCGGCTTGAAGTCGGCGATGGTGGTGCCGATGCCGTTGTTCAGCGGGTCGGTGCCGGTACCGGCCAGCGGGTTGGGCTTGAGCCCGGCGATGGCGCCGGTGGCGTAGCCGACCGACGTGGTGAGCGCGTTCACCCCGGACTGCGGGTTGATGTCGCCGACGTCGGCGGAGCGCAGCGGCGGTACGTCCACGAGCGGGGCGGCGGCCTCGGCGTGGGCCGCGCTCGCGCCCGCCGCCAGGGCCGCTCCGGCCGACGCGAGGGCGATCAGGGCGCGCCGAGCGGCGGGCCGGCGGGGAGACCGGGGTGCGGAATGTCGGGCCATCGGTGGTGCCGCCTTCTGGTGCGCAGGGTAATACGGTCGACACGTAGGGTAGTTGACATGTGACGCGCGCTCCGATGTGGACCCGCGGGGTCGGCAGGACGGCCACCATGCGTCAAACTGGTGTTCCGTGAGCATCCATCCCCCGTCCCCCGCCCGCGTGGTGCTGCTGTCCGGCCCCTCCGGTTCGGGCAAGTCACTCGTCGCCGCCCTCTCCGGGCTGCCCGTGCTGCGCCTCGACGACTTCTACAAGGAGGGCGACGACCCCACCCTGCCGCTGGTGGACGGAAGCTCGGACATCGACTGGGACCATCCGCTGTCCTGGGACGCCGACGTGGCGCTCGCGGCCATCTCCCGGCTGTGCGCGTCCGGTTCGACGCCGGTGCCGGTGTATGACATCTCGCTGAGCGCCCGTACCGGCGAGGACACCCTGAGCATCGGCCGTACCCCGCTGTTCATCGCCGAGGGGATCTTCGCGGCGGAGATCGTCGAGCGCTGCCGTGAGCTGGGGGTGCTGGCGGACGCCCTGTGTCTGACCCGGGGTCCGGTCACCACCTTCCGGCGGCGTTTCCTGCGCGATCTGAAGGAGGGCCGCAAGTCGGTGCCGTTCCTGCTGCGCCGGGGCTGGCGGCTGCTGCGCACGGAACGCTCGATCGTGTCCCGCCAGGTGTCGCTGGGCGCGCACCCGTGCGGCCGGGACGAGGCGCTGAGCCGGATGGCGGCGGCCGCGGCGGGCCGCCAGGCGCGGCACCGGACGGCGGCGTAGCCGGACGCGGACATGAGGGAGCGGGACCGGACGGCCCCCCAGCCGTCCAGCCCCGCTCCCCGGTACTCCCCCGGTTTTCCCCCGTTGTTCCCCCGTGTTTCCCCTTACGGGTTCTCGCGCGGACCCTCCCCCCGGTGGGCCCCCGCGATTCCCCGTTTCCCCTCGGGCCGAGCCGTGACGGCTCGTTCCCCCGTTCCCCCCGTGGGTCCGTCCCCCGATGGACCCGTCCTTCAGGCCACCAGCTCGCCGAAGGCGTCCTCGTGGTCCCGGCCGAAGCTCAGGACCTCGTCCTCGCGCAGGCGCCGCAGCGAGCGCCAGATGCTGGACTTCACCGTGCCGACGCTGATGCCGAGTATGTCGGCGATCTCCGGGTCGGTACGGCCCTCGTAGTACCGCAGCACCAGCATGGTGCGCTGCGGCTCGGGCAGCCGGGCGAGCGCCTGCCACAGGACGGCGCGCAGCTCGGTGCCGCGCATGGCGTCCGTACCGGCGGGCGTCTCCGGCAGTTCCTCGGTCGGGTACTCGTTCAGCTTGCGGCGGCGCCACGCGCTGATGTGCAGGTTGGTCATGGTCCGGCGGAGGTACCCGCCGACCGCGGCCTTGTCACTGATCCGCTCCCACGCCCGGTAGGTCGAGAACAGCGCGCTCTGCAGCAGGTCCTCGGCCTCGAAGCGGTCGCCGGTCAGGTGGTAGGCGGTCGCGTACAGGGAGGCGCGGCGCTCCTGGACGTAGGCGGTGAACTCCGCCTCCGTCAGCGAGCGACGCTCCCCCTGCTCCCCCCTGTACGCGCTTCCCCCGTGCCCCTCCCCCGTGCGGGCGTCGACCACCGACATGTGACCGGTGTGCTGACGCCCGGTGCCGCGGACGCACCCCCGTACGCCTTGGGACTCGCGGCCGCGTGACGGCAGCGTGGACCCGGCACCGGACTTCCCGGAATTCCCGGAAACCTCGGCCCCCCGGTGTGCGTCGTGCAGACGCGTGACCACTGCGCTGGTGCTCATGCCGTGTGGCGTGTTCATCTCGCGCTCCCCGTCGTGGACTTCCGGTGCCTGGCGTGGCCGGTGATGCTCTCCCGCCTGCAGAAAAGCTTGCCGACCGTCCTTCATGGCCATGTCCGCCGACTGTCACAGACCTGTCACAGGGGCCGGTCGCGGCGGGTCGTGACCGGATCGGGCGGCCCGGAAGTGGCAAGGGCCCGGTTTGGTACGCGGTGTCCCGCTCGCGCCCGGCCTGCGAGAACCCGGTGCGGCACGGGTCGTACGACAGGCGGTACATGGGCCAGAATGAGCCCGTGCCTTCCCTGTTGCTGATCGAGGACGACGACGCCATCCGTACGGCCCTTGAGCTGTCCCTGACGCGCCAGGGGCACCGGGTCGCCACCGCCGCGAGCGGTGAGGACGGTCTGAAGCTGCTGCGTGAGCAGCGCCCTGACCTGATCGTGCTGGACGTGATGCTGCCCGGCATCGACGGGTTCGAGGTGTGCCGCCGCATCCGGCGCACCGACCAGCTGCCGATCATTTTGCTGACCGCGCGGAACGACGACATCGACGTGGTGGTCGGACTGGAGTCCGGCGCCGACGACTACGTGGTCAAGCCGGTGCAGGGCCGGGTGCTGGACGCCCGTATCCGGGCCGTGCTGCGGCGCGGGGAGCGCGAGTCCAGCGACTCGGCGACGTTCGGCAACGTCGTCATCGACCGCTCCGCGATGACCGTGACCAAGAACGGCGAGGATCTCCAGCTGACCCCGACCGAGCTGCGGCTGCTGCTGGAGCTGAGCCGCCGGCCCGGTCAGGCGCTGTCCCGGCAGCAGTTGCTGCGGCTGGTGTGGGAGCACGACTACCTGGGCGACTCGCGCCTGGTGGACGCGTGTGTGCAGCGGCTGCGGGCGAAGGTCGAGGACGTGCCGTCCTCCCCGACCCTGATCCGCACGGTCCGTGGTGTCGGCTACCGCCTGGACACTCCTCAGTGAGCGATCGAGGGGGATTCGGCCGCTGGTCGGCCGAGCGGGGGAGGAAGCTGGCCGGACTGCGTTTCACCAGCCTGCGGCTGCGGCTGGTGCTGGTCTTCGGGCTGGTCGCGCTGACGGCCGCGGTGTCCGCGTCGGGCATCGCGTACTGGCTCAACCGGGAGGCGGTGCTCACCCGCGCCCAGGACGCGGTGCTGCGTGACTTCCGGCAGGAGATGCAGAACCGCGCGGGCGCGCTGCCCGCGCACCCCACGCAGGACGAACTCCAGCGCGCCGCCGGGCAGATGGCGGGCAGCAGTCAGCGGTTCAGCGTGCTGCTGGTCGCCCAGGACCCCGACGGCCGCACGGTGTACGGCGGTTCGGGCGGGCTGAGCGGCTTCTCGCTCAAGGATGTGCCCCCGTCGCTGCGTACCGCGGTGAACAAGCGGCAGAGGACGAGCGGCTCCAACAGGTCGCCGTACCACCTGTACTGGCAGCGGGTCACCGACGGCGGCACGCCGTTCCTGGTGGCCGGTACGAAGGTCACCGACGGGGGCTCCACCGGCTACATGGCGAAGTCGCTGGAGCCGGAGGCGAAGGACCTCAACTCCCTCGCCTGGTCGCTGGGGATCGCCACCGCGCTGGCCCTGATCGGCTCGGCCCTGCTCGCACAGGCCGCCGCGACGACCGTGCTGAAGCCGGTGCACCGGCTCGGAGTGGCCGCACGGCGGCTCGGCGAGGGCCGGCTCGACACCCGGCTGCAGGTCTCCGGCACGGACGAACTCGCCGACCTGTCAAGGACGTTCAACAAGGCGGCCGAGGCGCTGGAGAAGCGGGTCGCGGACATGGCCGCCCGTGACGACGCCTCCCGCCGCTTCGTCGCCGACATGTCGCACGAGCTGCGCACCCCGCTCACCGCCATCACCGCGGTGACCGAAGTGCTGGAGGACGAGCTGGAGTTCGAGGGCGGCGGCATCGATCCGATGATCGAGCCCGCGGTACGTCTGGTGGTGAGCGAGACCCGGCGGCTGAATTCCCTGGTGGAGAACCTGATGGAGGTGACCCGCTTCGACGCGGGAACCGCCCGTCTGGTGCTGGACGACGTGGACCTCGCCGACCAGATCACCGCCTGCATCGACGCCCGCGCCTGGCTGGACGCGGTCGAGCTGGACGCCGAACGCGGCATCCACGCCCGGCTCGACCCGCGCCGCCTGGACGTCATCCTCGCCAACCTGATCGGCAACGCCCTCAAGCACGGCGGTTCCCCGGTGCGGGTCTCGGTCCGCATCGACGGCGACGATCTGCTGGTGGCGGTCCGCGACCACGGGCCCGGCATCCCCGAGGAGGTGCTGCCGCACGTCTTCGACCGCTTCTACAAGGCCAGTGCCTCCCGTCCGCGTTCGGAGGGCAGCGGCCTCGGTCTGTCCATCGCGCTGGAGAACGCCCACATCCACGGCGGCGAGATCACGGCCGCCAACTCCCCGGAGGGCGGCGCGGTGTTCACGCTCCGGCTGCCGCTGGACGCCTCCAGCCTCACGGAGGAGCCCGACGGCGACGACAAGGGCGACTCCCCGGCCGAGGCCGGCCACGGGGAGGCCCGGTGAGCGGGCGCGCGGTGCGCGGGCTGCTGACGCTGGGGCTGCTGGGCGCGCTGGCCACCGGATGCGGCATCCGGCCGACCGAGGTGCCGACCGACTTCGGCGGGGCGCCGTCCCGGCTGCCGTGTTCACCGGCCGGGTCCGGGCAGGCCACGCAGTCCCCGGAAGGGGTGCCGGTGCAGGTGTTCCTGCTGTGCGGGGCCTCGCTGGTGACCGTGGACCGTTCGGTGCGGGTGCCGGAGGGCACGCCGGACGCTCGGCGCCGGGTCATGGTCGCGCAGGGACTCCTGGACCAGCTGGCCGCCGCGCCGTCGGCCGGGGAGCGGGCGGCGGGCTACCAGACCCGGGTGCCGGGCGGCATCACCGTCACCGGCCCCGGACGCGAGTGGCCCGAGGAGGCGCTGCGGCTGAGCGCCGCCCCCGACAAGCTGGGCTCCCCCGCGCTCGCCCAGGTGGTGTGCACGTTCTCCGACTCCGCCGCCGCGGAGGGCGACGGCTCGGTGATCCTCGCCGGTCCGGCCCCGGCCGCTCCGCGCCGCTACGAGTGCACGGAGGACGTCCGCGACCATCCGGGCCGGGTCCAACCCCCGTCCGCCGCCGTCGCGTTGCACTGAGGCGGGGCCCTTTCCGGCGGGCGTGTGGCGCACGCCTCACCGGGGCGGGGGGAGCCGAAGCGGAACCGATCGCGCGCGGCGGCGCGTCTTGGGGGACGTGCAGCGTCAAGGCTCCATCGGCGGCAGCGCCGCGAACCGCATCCGAGTGACCGGGGCAGTCCTCCTCGTCGCGCATCTCGCGCTCGTCGCCTGGCTGACGCTGCGGCCGCTGGACGTGCCGTGGGTACGGCCCGCGAACCTCCGCCCGCTGGCCGGGCTGCGCGCCGACCTGGCGCTGGGCTGGCCCGAGGCGGGCCTCCGCATCGGCGAGGGTCTGGCCCTGCTGGCCCCGCTGGGCGTACTGCTGCCGATGGCGGACGGCAGGCTCACCGTCTCCCCCCTGGCCTCCCTGCTGCGCACGGTCGCCGCGGGCGCCCTGACCTCCCTGGGCATCGCCCTGTTGCAGACCGGGGTGCCGGGGCGGGTGGTGGACGTGGACGTGATCCTGCTGAACACCTCGGGCGTCCTCCTGGCCCACCTGGCACTCGTCCCGGCGGGGCGGGCGTGGCTGCGGCGCCGGGTCCGGGGCGGGGCCGGTGAGCGGGAGGGCGAGGAGTTGGGCCGCCGTGACGGGTTCGGGGGGCGGGGCGGGCTCGGAGGGCTTGGCGGACTCAGGGGCGTCCCTGAGGGGGCGCGTCAGGGTATCTCCGGTGGCGTGGCCGGGGGTTGCGGCGGGCATCCGGCCGGGGAGGCGCGCGAGGCCGACCGGACTGCCGGGGCCGGGGGTGCGGGTCCGGTCGGTGGTGCGGTGAGCGTGCGCGGAGAGCTTTCTCAGGGGCGGACCCCGACGATTCCCAGGGTCGGTATCGCCCCTTAGAGTGATGCTTCTCCCGCTTCGTCTCCGTACCTTTGGGCATACGACGACAGACGGGGCGCGGCACTCGGCCCGACCCGGCAGACGGCCCGTTCGCGGCCGACGACGACGGAGGAGCCCGCCATGACCGCCCTTGTCCGCCCCACCCACGGCCGCAGGATCGGCGGCGTGTGCGCCGCGCTGGCACAGCGCTTCGGCATGTCGGCGGGCATGATGCGCGTGATCTTCGTGGTGTCCTGTCTGCTGCCCGGCCCGCAGTTCCTGGTCTACATAGCCCTCTGGATACTGCTGCCCTCCGAGGACAAGGCCCGCGCCACCGCCTGGTGACGCCGCCCGCCACCCGGCCGGGTTCCGCCTACGCGGACGCCGCCGAGGCCGTCCCGGAGAACACCGGGGGCCTCGGCGGCGTCATGCGTGGGGGGTGTCGCGCTCGGGGTGCGTCGCGCGTCGGAGGCGGCGCGTGTGGGGTGCGTCAGCCGAGCGGGATGCCGTTGAGGCCCAGACCATGGGTGGGCAGGCCCGCCACGGGCAGACCGCCGAGCAGTCCGGCGACGGGGGCGGTGGGGCCCTGGGCGAGCATCTTCTGCACGGCGGGCCGCGCGGTGTTCAGTCCACCGCCGAGCACACCCTGCCCCTGCGAGACCGCCTCGGCGGCGCCGGGCAGCGCCTGGGTGACGTTCGCGGCCGGGAGCGTGTGGGCGACGGAGCCCACGAGAGGGAGGGCGTCCGAGGCGGCCGGGGCCGCGTTGGCCGCGCCCGCGCCCGCGGCGGCGAAGGCGGCACCGAGGGCGGCGACACCGAGGGTCTTGGCAGCAGACTGCTTCATGGTGAATGCGTCCTTGAATGCGGAGACATGGATCACGAATGATCCGAGCGATCCATGACCGTAAACACCGCGAGGCATCTATCGCAATCACCGAAATACGGACGGCTGGTGGATTCCTGTACGTATTCACGGGGCGCGCGATAAGTACTATCGGCACTCCATTTCCGCATAAGCGCTGGTGGCGGCAGCGCACGGGAACAGCCATTCGGGCAACCATCCTTCACGTCCGGGGCGAGTGAAGTCTTGGTCCCCCAGGGGACGTTCACGGAAAGGAATGAATCCTGATCTCATCGCATTGACTCCGAAAACGGCCCCGGAAATCGAGCGTGCGGCCGAACTCTCCGACGGGATGCTCGAATTCAGGCCGTTCACCCAGTGGCGCGATCCGTACCCCGTGCGCGTCGATACGCAATGGTGACCGCCGAGAAGGGTTTCGTACACCTCGCCTTCTGACAGTGTTCTGCCATGGGACAGCAAGCGACGACGCCGGTCCGGACGGCCAGGCTGGGAAAGGCGGTCGGCCCCGCGCCGAGCGCGGTGAGCGGAGCGGTGCTGCTGCTCCCCGGCGGGGACGAGGTCTCCACCCGCCGTCCGCTCCCGGTCCTGCCCGGCACCCTCGTCCGCGCGGTGGCCCGCGCCCTGGCCCGCGCGGGGCACGCGGAGGGGCTCGCCGTCCATCCGGTCCACTACCGCTACCGAGGCTGGAACGGCGACGAGGCCCACCTCGCGACCGACGCCTCCTGGGCCGCGGACGAGGTGGTGCGGCGGTACGGGGACGTGCCGGTGTGCCTGGTGGGGCTGGACATGGGCGGACGGGCCGCGCTGGGCGCCGGTGGCCATGAGGCGGTCGACTCCGTGGTGGCCATCGCCCCCTGGCTCCCGGAGGACGGCGCGGGCACCGCCGAGCCCGTCAAGCAGCTGGTGGGGCGCCGGGTGCTGATCGCGCACGGCACGAACGACGAACGGTGCGATCCGGAGCTGTCGTTCCGGCTGGCGGCCCGTGCGAAGAAGGTGAACCGGGAGGTCTGCCGTTTCGAGGTCCACTCCGATGGCCACGGGCTGCACCAGCACCGGGACGAAGTGCTCGCCCTGACCGTGGACTTCACCCTGGGCGCCCTCTTCGGGCACCCGTTGTCCCGCCCGGTGGAGGACGCGCTCGCCGCGCCCCCGCCGATAGGGCTGCGGATGCCGCTGGCGTCGGGGTTCGGCAAGTCCCTGCGCAAGTAGCCGGATCGTCGGGGTTGGGCAAGCAGCCGCGCAGGTAGCCGGGTTCAGGACGGGAGCAGGCTGCCCCTCCGGGAGAGGAGGAACTTCTTGAAGGCGGCCACCGGCGGGGTGTCCGGGCGGTCGGCCAGCCAGGCCACGCCGATCTCGCGGACCGCCCTCGGCGCCGTCACCGTCAGCTCCACCACGCCCGGCCGGGGCACGGTGGGCGGCGGCAGCAGGGCCACGCCGAGTCCGGCGGCCACCAGCCCGCGCAGGGTCTCCGTCTCCTCGCCCTCGAAGGCGACCCGGGGCCGGAAGCCCGCCTCGCGGCACAGGTCGTCGGTGATGCGGCGCAGGCCGTAGCCGGGCTCCAGGGTCACGAAGGTCTCGTCGGCCGCCTCGGCGAGCCGGATGCGGCGGCGGCTCGCCAGCCGGTGGTCGGCCGGGACGACCAGGCGCAGCTTCTGCTCGTCCAGCCGCCGGGCGACCAGGTCGGGGGCGTCCGGCACCGGCGAGGTCAGGCACAGGTCCAGCTCGCCCGCCCGCAGCCGCTCCAGCATGGCCTCGCCGTAGTTCTGCACCAGGCTGAAGCGGATGCGCGGATGGTCGGCGCGGAAGGCGTGGAGCAGGCCGGGCACGGTCTCCGGGCCCATGGTGTGCAGGAAGCCGAAGGCGACCTTGCCGGTGGCCGGGTCGGCGTCCGCGCGCACCTCCTCGGCGGCCCGCTCGACCTCGGCGAGGGCGCGTTCCACCGAGCCGAGGAAGGTGCGGCCCGCCGGGGTGAGCGAGACCGTGCGGCCGTGCCGGGCGAACAGGTCCACCCCGAGGTCCTGCTCCAGGCGGACCATCGCGCGGGAGAGGGTGGACTGCGGGACGTTCATCTCGTGCGCGGCCCGGGTGACGTGCTCGGTGCGGGCCACCCCGGCGAAGTAGGCGAGGCGGGGCGCGAGCAGCAGCGCCATGTCTTCTGTGTCACCGGACGGTGACAGGCGCGGCCGTGACCTCTGCTGATGCTCCATGGGAACGATTATGACGATTCCATGCATTGGACGGATGAGTGGGCGCGTCCTTAGGTTCGAGGCATGTCTCCCGCCAGTACCGGGGCGTCCGTCAGCCTGGACGCCCGCACGCCCGTCCCCTCCCCCGAGACCCCCTCCGCAGCTGCAGCCCCGGCCGACACGCGGCTGACGCCCGGCGGCCCCGGCTACCGCCGGATGAGCCTCGCCCTCTTCCTCGCGGGCGTGGCGACCTTCGCGCTGCTGTACTCCACCCAGGCCCTGCTGCCGCTGATCTCCGCCGACTACGGCGTGGCGGCGGGCGAGGCCAGCTGGACCGTGGCGGCGGCGACCGGTGGGCTGGCGCTGTTCGTGCTGCCGATGAGCGCGCTGTCGGAGCGGTTCGGCCGCCGGACCGTGATGACGGCGTCGCTGATGGTCGCGGTGGCCGTCGGGCTGCTGGTGCCGTTCGCTCCGTCGATCGGCGCGCTGGTGGCGCTGCGGGCCCTGCAGGGTGCCGCGCTGGCCGGGCTGCCCGCCTCCGCGACGGCGTACCTGGCCGAGGAGGTCCGGCCGAAGGCGCTGGTCACGGCGATCGGCCTGTTCGTCGCGGGCAACAGCGTGGGCGGCATGAGCGGCCGGGTCATCACCGGCTGGGTCGCGCAGGAGTGGGGCTGGCGGATCGCCGTCGGCGTGATCGGCGTGGTCGCGGTGGGCTGCGCGGTGGCGTTCCGGCTGCTGCTGCCCGCGCCGAAGCACTTCGAGGCGGGCTCGCTGCGCCCCCGGGTGCTGGCCCGCGCGGTCCGCGACCACCTCTCCTCCCCGCTGCTGCGCCGCCTGTACGCGATCGGCGCGCTGTTCATGACGGTGTTCGGCGGGGTGTACACGGTGATCGGCTACCGGCTCACCGAGGCACCGTTCTCCCTCCCGCAGGGCATCATCGGCTCGATCTTCCTGGTGTACCTGGTCGGCACGGTCTCCGCGTCGTCGGCGGGCCGCCTGGTGGGCCGCCTCGGCCGCCGCGGCGCGCTGTACACCGCGGGCGGTACGACGGCGGCGGGCCTGCTGCTGTCGCTGGCGCCGTCCCTGCCGCTGGTCCTGCTGGGCCTGGTGCTGATCACGGCCGGCTTCTTCGCGGGCCACGCGGTCGCCTCCTCGGCGGTCGGCAAGACGGCCACGCACGGCCGCGCCCAGGCGACCGCCCTGTACCAGTCCTCGTACTACATCGGCTCCAGCGCGGGCAGCACGGTCGGCGCGCTCGCCTTCCACTCCGGCGGCTGGACGGGCACGGTCGGCGTCGGCCTGCTCGCAATCCTGGGCGTCGTCGCCATCACCGCGCTGGGCACCCTGGCGGCCCGTACCGCCGCGCGCCGGGAGGCCGTACCGGCGCACTGAACCGTCGCGCGCGCCCTCCCGAGCTGCGGGTTTCCCGACTCCGGGGGCCATTGTCAGTGGGCTGCGGTAGCTTCCGGGTTACTGGGGCGCGATGGCGCGCGTACGGGACGGCCACAGGGGTGGGTGGACGATGGGTGACGGCACGGCGACGGCGGACCTCGATGTCGCGCTGGAGAAGCACCGGACCGAGCTGACCGGGTACTGCTATCGCATGCTCGGCTCGTCCTTCGAGGCCGAGGACGCGGTGCAGGACACGCTGGTGCGGGCCTGGCGGAGCTACGACAAGTTCGAGGGCCGGTCCAGTCTGCGGTCCTGGCTGTACCGGATCGCCACCAACGTCTGTCTGGACATGCTGGCCGCGGGCAACAAGCGGGCCCGCCCGATGGACCTCAGCGAACCGACCCCGCTCGCCCGGGCCGCGCTGTCCCCGCGCCCGGACCACACCTGGCTGGAGCCGGTGCCGGACGCGCGGGTGCTGCCCCAGGTGACCGACCCGGCGGAGGCTGCGGTGGCCCGCGAGTCGATCCGGCTGGCCTTCATGGCGGCGCTCCAGCAGTTGCCGCCCAAGCAGCGGGTGGTGCTCATCCTGCGCGAGGTGCTGGCCTGGCGGGCCAGTGAGGTGGCCGAGCTGCTGGACACCACGGTCGCCTCGGTCAACAGTGCCCTCCAGCGGGCGCGGGCCACCCTCGCCGAGCGTGCGGACACCGGCGCCGAGGCGGCGGTCTCCGACCCGCTGGACGAGGAGCAGAAACAGCTCCTGGAGCGCTATGTGAAGGCGTTCGAGGGCTATGACATGACGGCGCTCACCGCCCTGCTCCACGAGGACGCGGTGATGACGATGCCGCCGTTCGACCTGTGGCTGCTGGGCCCCGCCGACATCACCGGCTTCATGTCCACCGTCGGCGCGTCCTGCGCGGGCTCCCGCCTCGTCCCGGTCGAGGTCAACGGCCTGCCCGGCTTCGCCCACTACAAGCCGGACCCGGAGAAGGGCGGCTTCACTCCCTGGGCGGTCCAGATCCTGGAGCTCTCAGGGGGCCGCATCACCGGTTTCCACTGCTTCCTCGACACCCCCCGCTGGTTCCCCCTCTTCGACCTCCCCCTCCACCTGGAGGCCGAGTCCGACGAGGCCGAGCAGGGCGCGTAGCCCGGGGTCGGGGTCCCGCAGCCGTATCCGCCCGCCGCCACGCCGGGCGGCCAGCTCCAGCCGGGCGAGCAGCTCGACGTGCCCCAGCTCCGGCGGGCCCAGCCCGGCCACGTCGCACACGACAACCCCGCTGCTGAGGGCCGACCCCCGCACCACATCGGCCAGCCCCGCCACCTCATCCCGGGTGACGGGGCCACGCAGCACGAGCACGGGGTCGGTCCTGGGGTCCACGGGCGGTAGACCGGGGAGACACCCGCAACTCATCGCACCGGGGTCAGTCCACCGGGAACTCGCTGGTGTCGATCGCCACGTCGAACGGCTTGGGCAGCTGAACGGTGTCACCGAACTTCACCGCGCTGAGCACCCGGTAGACGTCGTCCTTGGGCTCACCGTAGAGCGTGACGGTGGGGCCGCCGGGGGCCCACGGGTCCACGAGGAGATAGAGCGGGATGCCCGCCGTCGCGTACGCGGCCGGTTTGCTGACCCGGTCGTGCCGGGCGTTCGACGGAGAAGTCACCTCGACGACGAGTTCGGCGAGGGCTGCCGGGATGTGGGACTGCGTCTCGGGCGGCCGTAGCGGTGCGACGACCAGATCGGGGATGAACATGCCCATGCGGGAGGGCACGGCGATGGACAGTGTCTGGAAGATCTCCCAGTCTTCGGGGATCACGGAGTAGAGGCGACGCTGGATGCGCGCCGCCATCACATTGTGGCGGTACGCGGGAGCGGGCGACACGGTGACGATCCCCTCGATGATCTCCACCCTGCTGCCCTCGGGCCAGTCCGACTCGTCCCAGAACCGGACGAGGTCGTCCCAGGTCCGGTCGGGGTCCTGGCTCACGGTGAGTGCGCTCATCGCGGTCTCCAATCAGTGCGTCACCGATCCCAGCATGACGAACGGGACCGGCGGAGGTCCACCGACTCCGGTCACCCGAATCAGTGTCACCGCAAGCGACGGTCAGCCGGCCGAGGCAGGGCGGGGGCTGCCGTGGAAGACCTGCCTGGTGTGCCAGGAACGGTGGGTGGCGGCGACGGGGTGGGCACCGGGCGCGCCGGCTCGCGCCGCAGCGCCGCCCGCAGTTCCGGCGCCAGCCGTCCGGCGGCCCCCGCCGTCCGCAGCTCCCGCACCCCGGTGCCGGGGCTGCCCGGTCCGCGGTCGGTGCGCACCTCCCACACACCGTCGCTCACCAGATGGTGGAACGGGTAGGCCGGAGTCGTCCTGTTCGGCGGACCGAACTCGGTCAGCAGCCGCTGGAGATCCGCCTCCACCGCGCTGTACCGCAGCTCGCCGGCGGCGTCCTGTCCATGACGGGTGATCGTACTGGCGTACAACCATCACTGGTCCGGCGGAGTCTGGGGGGGGGGGGGGGGGGGGGGGGGGCGCGGCCCGCGCCCGCCGCGCCCCCCCCCCCCCCCCCCGACCCAGCCAGAGTGAAGGAAGGCATGAAGCGATCCATCCGCCGCCGGGGCGCCGAGCCCCTCGGCCGTCGTACCGCGCAGGCGCTCGCCGTCGGTGTCGTGACAGCGACCGCCGGTGGTCTGCTCACCGTCACGGCCGGTACCGCCGAGGCCGCCGTGACCTGTGCCTCTCCCGTCTTCAAGCGGACGTTCTACGCGAACACCGGTTTCTCCGGCACGCCGAGGAAGACGGACTGCGACTCCGCGATCGACGAGAACTGGGGCACCCGGGCTCCGGCGTCCGGTCTGCCCTCGGACAACTTCGGCGTCCGCTGGGCGGTGACGCGGGACTTCGGCTCCGGCGGACCGTTCACGTTCGCCGCCTCGGCACGTGACGGCGTCCGCGTCTACCTCGACGGCGTGCGCAAGGTCGACCTGTGGCAGAACGGGTCAGCGACCCGGTCGAAGTCCGTCAACCTCACCATCCCGTCCGGCAGCCACAGCCTCCGCGTCGACTACGTCAACTGGACCGGCGCCGCCAACGTCAAATTCACGTACCAGCCGCGCACCTCGGCCGGTGTCGACAAGGTGAAGCCGCTGGCTCCGACGGGGACCTCCCTGTCGTACTCCTCGTACAACGCCAGGTTCGGCTGGGCGCGGAACAAGGAGATGGACCTCGCGGGCTACCGCGTGTACCGCCGGCTCAGCGGCACCCCGTACGGCAGCAAGCCGCTCGCCACGACGACCGCCACCTCGTACACGGACACCTCGCTGCCGCGCGACGGCGCGGTCTACTACTACGAGGTGCGCGCCGTCGACAAGCGGGGCAACGAGTCCACCGGCACCGCCGACAAGGGCGTCACCACCGCCGACCGGGTGGCACCCGCCGCGCCGAAGGGCGTCGACCGGAACTGGTCGATGGAGTACGCCGTCAAGGAGGTCAACCTCGACTGGGAGCCGAACACCGAGTCCGACCTGGCCGGTTACCGCGTCTACCGGTCCACCGACCGGAAGGTCGCCGTCACCCCGGCGAACCTGGTGAGCGGGACCACGCCGCGCATCTACACCTGGTACACGGACACGATCCCGCAGACCGGGGACGACTACTACTACGTCGTCACCGCCGTGGACAAGCACGGCCTGGAGTCCGCGCCGTCCGCCGCGAGCCAGGAGTTCCGGACGGGGGACGAGACGCCCCCGAACGAGACGGCGCTGAACGCCCGGGCCGTCGAGAGCGAGGCCGGGGTCACGCTGACCTGGGACGCGTCGCAGGCCACGACCGCCGACTTCGACGGCTACCGGGTGTACCGGTCGACCACGCCCCGGCCGGCCGGGACGAAGATGCAGGGCGA
This sequence comes from Streptomyces sp. NPDC090119, assembly GCF_044747085.1. NCBI lineage: Bacteria > Bacillati > Actinomycetota > Actinomycetes > Kitasatosporales > Streptomycetaceae > Streptomyces > Streptomyces sp. NPDC090119. The sequence continues at coordinate 695,993 of NZ_JBIVDK010000003.1, forward strand.
GCGGATCGGTGAGCACGTGCGGGGCACGTCGTTCGTCGACCGGGCGCCCGTACCGGGCAGGACGTACTACTACTGGGTCGTGGCCGCGGACCGGGCCGGGTGTCTCGGCACGCTGTCGGTGGACATGGAGGTGCCCGTCCAGGGGAACACCACCGCGCCGCCCGCCGTGACCGGCATGACCGCCACGCCGAAGGAGAACGGCGTCTCGCTCGACTGGGACGCCGTCGACGACCCCGGCCTCGACCACTACGAGATCCTGCGCGGCACGCTCGTCGACGGGAGCTGGACGTACGGGCCGCTGGTGGACTCCTGGACTCTCCGCGCGCAGGAGTTCACCGGGACGCATCACGACGACCTCACGGTCGCCGACGGTGAGCGGGTCCGCTACAGCGTCATCGCCATCGACCAGTACGGCAACGCGCTCACCCCCGACGGCGGGTCCACGGTCGCCGACGTGACCGAACTCGACCTCGGCCCGGACGCCGGCGCGACCCCGGCCGCGACCGGGGCCCCGCTCGTCTGGCTCAGCGCCAAGTGGAACGGCAAGACGAGTTCGATCTCCTTTGCCCTGTCCTCCGAGGCCGACGAGGGCGGCCGCAGGGCGACCGGCCTCAATGTCTACCGCTGGAACCCCGGCACCCGGGTCTTCGACAAGCTCACCGCGACGCCGGAGGCACCCTTGTCGGAGGAGTACGCGGACAGGGAGCTGCCCCAGGGCACGACGTCCTTCTACCGGGTGACCGTCGTGTTCGACGACGGGACGGAGTCGGGGGCCACCCAGACAGCGGTGGCGGCCCGCTGAGCACTCCCGTACGGGTCCCGGACAGGGCGGCGCTCCGTCCGGGGCCCGGCGGGACGGACCTCGTCATCCACCGCCGTACAACCTGACGGCGAGGTCCAGCACGCGCCGCACCGCCGGGTCCGGGTCCGGGCGGTGGACGGCGGTGACGGTGCTCTCCAGGCGCCCGGGCGCTCCGCGCAGCGGGACACAGGTGATGCCGGGCACCGGCAGGCCGAGCAGGGCTTCCGTCAGGAGGCTGACGCACAGGCCCGAGGCGACATAGCTGAGTAGGCCGGTGAGGTCGTCGGCGGAGGCGCGGACGTCCGGGGTGAATCCGGCCGCCTCGCAGACGAGGTGGATCTGCGACCGCAGGGTGGGCAGCGCGCTCTCGGTCGGCAGGACGAACGGTTCGCCGCGCAGGTCGGCCAGGTCCAGGGCGTCGGCGGTGGCGAGGGGGTGGCCGGAGGGAAGGGCGGCCATGACGCGTTCGCGGGCGAAGACACCGGTCACCAGTTCCGCCGGGACGACGCCGGGGTCCCGGACGAAGCCCAGGTCGAGCGAGCCCGCCAGGACCATCTCCGCCACCACCGCCGACGAGTCCTGGTGCAGCCGGACGCGCAGTCCGGGCAGCTCCCGCGCCGCCGCGCTCAGCAGGCCGGGCAGGTAGTGCAGGCTCAGCAGGCTGACGTACCCGAGGCGGAGGTCGCCCTCCAGGCCGTGTCCGACGCGGCGCGCCCGGTCCAGGGCCGCCGTCTCGGCGGCGAGCAGCCGGGCCGCGTCGGCCGCGAGGACCTCGCCTGCCGGGGTGAGGCGGACGCCACCGGGCCCTCGGTCGAAGAGCCGTACTCCCACGCGACGCTCCAGCCGCTGGATGGCCTGGCTGAGCGGCGGCTGGCGCATCGAGAGGCGTTCGGCCGCCCGGCCGAAGTGCCGCTCCTCGGCCACGACGAGGAACTGTTCGAGCAGTCGGCTGGACACGTCCATATCTCCGAGGATATGGGATGTACCCCAATTGATATTGGACGGTTTTTCGCCTGCGGCATGTACTGGAGGTCATCCCCCCGCGTACGAAAGGCACCCCTGTGTCCGACACCCTCGCAGGCACCCGCGCCACCGTCATCGGCGCCGGTGTCATCGGCATCTCGTGGACGGCGCTCTTCCTCGCCCACGGCCTCCACGTCACCGTCACCGACCCGCGCCCCGACGCCGAGGACGAGGTCCGGGCCGGTGTCGCGGAGATCGCCCCGACCCTGGCCGCGCTCGGCCTGCCCACCGGCGGGCTGACCGACCGGCTGCGGTTCGAGGGCGACCTGGCCACCGCCGTCGCGGACGCCGACCTCGTGCAGGAGAACGGTCCCGAGCGGCTGGCGGTGAAGCGGGAGATCTGGCGCACCGTCGAGCAGGCCGCGCCCGCGCACGCCCTGTTCGCCACCTCCACCTCCGGTGTGCCCGCCACCGCGATCGCCGAGGCGCTGGAGCAGCCCGAACGGCTCGTCGTGGGCCACCCGTTCAACCCGCCGCACCTGGTGCCGCTGGTCGAGATCGTGCCCGGGGAGCGGACCTCGCCGGAGACCGTGGAGCGGGCCCGCGCCCTCTACACCGCGCTCGGCAAGAAGCCGCAGGTCCTGCGCAAGGAGATTCCCGGCTTCGTCGCCAACCGCCTGCAGTCCGCGCTCTTCCGCGAGGCGGTGCATCTGGTCGCGGAGGGCGTGGTGACCGAGGCGGAACTCGACGCGGTCGTCACCGACTCGATCGGCCTGCGCTGGGCGGTCGCGGGACCGTTCCGCACCTTCCACCTCGGCGGCGGCCCCGGCGGGCTGCCGCACTTCCTCACCCACCTGGGTACGGCGATGGAGGCAGGCTGGCCCGCGCTCGGCCGCCCCGCCCTCGACGAGCCCACCGTCGCCCTGCTCAGCCGACAGGCCGAGGACGCCTTCGGTGCCGAGCCGGTCGCCGAGCTGGCCACGCGCCGGGACCGCGCCCAGCTCGCCCTGCTGAGGACGCTCGACGGGACATCCTGACCGGACCCATCACGACAAGCGACAAGCGACAAGCGACAAGCAAGGAGCACCATGGCGCACCCACCGCCGCCCCCCTTCGACCCCGAACTCGCCGTCGCCCTGGAGGCGATCAACCAGGTCATGCCGCCCGGTCTGACCCCGGAGCAGATCGTCCCGGCCCGCCGGAGCCCGGCACTGCGGGGTATGACCGACGCGGAGCTGACCATGGACGGCGCCTTCGAGGTGGCGGACCGAACGGTGCCTGGCCCCGAGGGCGCCCCCGACATCTCGCTGCTGATCTGCCGCCCCACCGCCCCGGCGACGGGCCCCCGCCCCGTCCTCTACTACACCCACGGCGGCGGCATGGTCGTCGGCGACAACCGGGTCGGCGTGGAACTCCCCCTGACCTGGGCCCGGGAGCTGGGCGCGATCGTGGTGTCCGTCGAGTACCGGCTCGCGCCGGAGCACCCGCACCCCGCGCCGGTCGAGGACGTGTACGCCGGTCTGCTGTGGACGGCGGCGCACGCCGGGGAACTCGGCGGCGACCCCGAGCGGATCGTCACGGCCGGGACGAGTGCCGGAGGCGCCCTCACCGCCGCCCTGGGGCTCCTCCTCCGGGACCGCGAGGGGCCGCGCCCGCTCGGGCAGATGCTGCTGTGCGCGATGCTCGACGACCGCAACGACACCCCGTCCACCCACCAGATGGCGGGCATCGGCGTCTTCGACCGCACGGCCAACGAGACGGGCTGGAACGCGCTGCTCGGCGAGCGCCGCGGCGGACCGGACGTCTCTCCCTACGCCGCCCCCGCCCGCGCCGAGGACCTCACCGGCCTCCCGCCGACCTTCATGGACACCGGCTCCGCGGACACCCTTCGGGACGAGGTCGTCACCTTCGCCTCCCGTATCTGGCAGTCCGGCGGCGACGCGGAACTCCACGTGTGGCCCGGCGGTTTCCACAGCTTCACCGGCTTCGCGCCCGAGGCCACCCTGTCCCGCTCGTCCCGCGTGACCCAGGTGGACTGGCTGCGGAGGCTTCTCGCCCGGTAGGACGGCGCGACCTCGTGCACCCCGGCCCCGGTGTTGCGGAGGCCGGGGTGCGCGGGGTTCAGCCCGCGAGGTAGTCGTGGACCGGGACGGCGGGCGCGAGGGTGAGGTCGGTCAGGATGTGGCTGGCCGAGACCACCTCGCGTACGGGCAGGTCGGCGAACGGCGCCATGACGTGGGCGAAGAGCTCCAGCCGGGCGGGTCCGGTCCAGGCGCCCTTGACCGTGATGTCGGTGATCTCGGTCCGGGCGAGCACACAGACCAGCTCCGGGACGATCTTCACACCGTAGGTGGGGACGGTGGTCTGCGCGCGGGCCTCGTCCAGGTCCATGGGCTCCCACTTGTAGGCCATGGTCGCGGTGGCGACGCGCTGGGTGCCGTAGTCGAGGGTGCCGACCAGGGCCCCGTTGTCCGGGAACAGCGCCGGGGTGCCGACGGTCTTCGGGTACGCGCTCAGCTCGCGGCCGGCCGCGGTGGCGGCGAAGTTGTCCAGGTGCATGGCGTGCAGGTACTCGCCGCGCTCGGCGCCATGTCGTACCGGAATCACCTGGCCGCACTCCAGGTAGGGGCCGTAGCCCTCGACGTCGCCCATCTTCATGATCTCGAAGCGGACCAGCGGCTCGTCGATCTCCAGCGGCTCCGGGACGACGGCGCGCAGGGCCTCGGGGTCGGTGCGGTAGACGACGTTGAGGTACTCGCGGTCGGTGAACCGGGTGGCCCGCGGCGGGTACACGGGGGTGGTCAGCGGGGTGCTGACGCGGTGGCGGACCTCTTCGGCGCGCATGGTGCCTCTTCTCGTCGAACGGGTCGAGCGGCAGGCGGAGCAGCGCCCCGCTTGCATACAAGGTGTATCGGATACATAGTGAATCCGATGGCTCGTCGCCGCAAACCGGCGGCCCGCACCCCCCGCACGGCAGGAAGTACCGCCATGACCTTCACCCTCCCCACCGGCCTCGACTCCCGCCCGGTCGCCGTCCTCGGCGCGGGCACGCTCGGCCGCCGCATCGCCCTGATGTTCGCCACCCGCGGCGGCGAGGTACGGATCTACGACCCGTCCGCCGAGGCCGGGAAGCAGGCGTGCGCCTATGTCGAGGAGCAGGTCGCCGAGGTCGCCGCCCGCGTCGACGGCGGCACGCCCGGTTCCGTGGCCGCCACCACGGACCTCGCCGAAGCGCTCGCGGGCGCGTGGCTGGTCGTCGAGGCCGTCCCGGAGCGGCTGGAGCTGAAGCGGCAGGTCTTCGCCGACCTCGACCGGCTCGCGGAGCCGGACGCCATCCTGGCCAGCAACTCCTCGTCGTACCCGACCAGCCAGTTCATCGACGGCGTCACCACCCCGGAACGGGTGGTGAACATGCACTTCTACATGCCGCCCGCGCAGAACGCGGTGGACCTGATGTCCAGCGGCCGTACCGACCGGGCCGTCCTGGACCTGCTGCTGGAAGTTCTTCCGGGCTACGGCGTCTTCCCGTTCGAGGCCCGCCGGGAGAGCACCGGCTTCATCTTCAACCGCGTCTGGGCGGCCATCAAGCGCGAGGCGCTGTCCGTCGTCGCCGAGGGCGTGTCCACCCCGGAGGACGTGGACCGGATGTGGGCGGTCAACACCGGTACAGAGGGCGGCCCGTTCCGCGCCATGGACCAGGTCGGCCTGGACGTCGTCCTGGACATCGAGAACCACTACGCGGCCGAGAACCCGGCCCTCCCCACCGGGCCGCGCGAGCTGCTCCAGCGGTACGTCGACGCCGGGCACCTGGGCGTGAAGACCGGGCGCGGCTTCTACGACTACGGCACCCGCGACTGAACGCGGCCCCCGGACCGGGACGGCATAGCCTGGTCTGCCGTACCGGCCCCGTCGGGCCGAGGCGTTCGCGGCGCAGACCTGGCACCGCAGAGAGGGTCCATCCATGCCGAAGTCGCCCACCAAGCGCCGCCCGATCACCCGGAGCGCCCTGACCGAGAGCGCCTGGGCGCTGTTCACGGAGAAGGGCTTCCACACCACGTCGATCAGCGACATCGTCGAGCGCGCCGGACTGACCCGGGGGGCCTTCTACTCCAACTACCGCGACAAGGAGGAGATCTTCCTCGCCCTCTACGACGCGCACGCCGACCACGTACTGGCCGAGCTGCGGGAGGCCGCCGCCCAGGTGGTGCCGGGCGACAACCCGATCGTCGGCATCCAGAGCCGGATGGTGGGCCGCACCGAGGAGGAACGCCGGTGGTTCCTGGTGTCCATGGAGTTCACCCTGCACGCCGCCCGGCACCCCGAACTGGCCCGGCAGCTCGCCGTCCACGAGAACCGGCTGAACCAGGGCCTGACCGAGGTCCTCGGCGAGGCCCTCGGCGGCGCCGGTCTCCGCCCGACCATCCCCGTCGAAGACCTGGCCCGCCTGCTGACCGCCCTCTTCGAGGGCCTCACCGCGCAGGAACTGACCAGCGGCCCGGACTACGACGGCCGCCACCTGACCCCGCATGTGATCAACGCGCTCACCGAACCGCTCACGGGCTGAGCGGCGCCGCCCGAGGAGTACACCCGTGTCGCTGGCCATGAACCTGACCCGCGCCTTGCTGCGCGCGAAGCCGAACGTGTTCCGCACCGAGCTGACCCTGCGCGAGGCGCTCCGCCACCCCCGCCCCGACGCCCCGCTCCCGGCGTCCCTGCGGCGGACCTGCACGGTCAGTCGCCGGACCGTGGACGGCCACGAGGTCATCACCCTCACCCCGAAGCGGGGCGCCACGGGCACCGAGGTGATCTACCTGCACGGCGGCGCGTACGTCCGCCCGCTGGTCGCCGCGCACTGGCGCATCGTCGCGGACCTGATCCGCCGCACCGGCGCCACGTTCACCGTCCCCCTGTACGGCCTGGCACCCCGCTACACCGCCGACGACGCGTACCGCTTCCTGGACACCGTCTACCGTGCGGTGCTCCAACGGGCGGGCGACCACCCGGTCTTCCTCTCCGGCGACTCCTGCGGCGCGGGCCTCGCCGTCGGCCTGGCGATCCACTGCCGCGACGAGGGACTCCGCCCGCCCACCGGCCTGATCCTGTTCTCCCCCTGGGTCGACGTCACCATGACCAACCCGCGCATCGCCGCCCTGACGGCCCACGACCCCATGCTGGCCCCCCAGGGCCTGGCCGCCGCCGGCCGCGACTGGGCGGGCGGCCGCGCCGTCACCGACCCCCTGATCAGCCCCCTCCACGACACCCTGGCCGACCTCCCGCCCCCCTGGATATACCAGGGCGGCCACGACATCTTCCTCCCGGACGCGGAGACTTTCACCGCCAAGGCGAACGCCGCGGGCACCCCGACCACTCTGCACGTCTGGCCGTCGGCCTTCCACGTCTTCGTGGGGGCGGGGTGGACACCGGAGGCGCGGCGGGCGTTGGACGAGGCGGCGTCCCGCATCAAGTCGGCCGGACGGGACTGATCAGCTCAGTAGTCGGAGAAGTTCCAGAACATGCCGACCTCGGTGTCCGAGACGACGATCAGACCGCAGTCCTCCGAGTAGACGCTGAGCGGGCTGTACCCCCAGTTCGGGATCGAGAAGTCGAGCGTGCCGGGCACGGCGCCGGGCCGGTCCACGTTGGTGTGGAAGGTGGCCGCGTCTCCGTACCGCGCGAGGACCGTCCGTGCCATGAACCGCAGTTCCTCCTCGCTCTCCGTGAAGCGCCTCAGGTTGGACAGCGTGCAGCAGTCGTCCGTGAGGGCCAGGAGCAGGTTCTCGGCACTGTGCCGGTCGATCTCACGGAGGCGACTCCTGATGTGCTCCGGGGGGTGCGAGACGAAGGGGTACGTGGGGGATGCCGCACGCTCCGCGTCCCGCGCCACGTCGTCCAGACCGACCCAGCCCCGCGGGTCCGGAACGCGGGCCATCAGCGGGAGCAGGTCGAGGACCCAGTCCTCGTGGCGGCGCGGGCCCGTGGCGTCGTACGGGTACGCGTCTTCGAACAGGTGGCGTACCGCGGCTTCCCAGGAGGCTTGGTCGATGGACATGGGGGGGCTGGCCTTTCTCGGCGGCGAGTGGGTGACCGGGGTCAGCGAATGCGGAGGTGTCAGCAGAGGCAGGCAGACTGCGCGCATGGACGCTTCTCAGGAACCCGATCGCGGTGACCGTCGTGGGCTGAAGTGGGTCCAGTCGACGGGCGGCCCCTTGATCGTCGTTCCACAGTCCTCGGTGAACGCGTGGGGCGGATGTACGGGGGACGGTTCCGTCCTCGGCGATGCTGACGGCCGGGACGACTATGACCGGGCCTGCGAGGTGGAGGACTTGGCCGGGGTGATCACTGTGGGCGCGGGCGGCGCCACCGCGCTAGTACTGGCCGATGAACCTGCTCAGACGTGCTTCCTGCCGGAAGAGCTGCTGTTCGTACGGTGGCTGGCCGCGAACTCGGAGGCCGAGTTGTTCGAGGCAGCCCGGGCGCTCCTGGCCGATCCGGACACCGTGTGGGAGGACAGCGGGCTGTGGGTCACCGACGGCCCGGCCGTTCTGATGGATTCGGCCGAAGCGGGCGACGATCTGGGAGCGGAGCACCCCGACGCGGGACGGCCGGACCAGGCTCCGGTGCGGCTCCCGGCAGGTCGGTGGAGGGTGCACGCGGCCCATGCGACGGACGAGTTCCCCTGGGTGGGCGTGGTGCGACTCCTCGCCGAGAACGGCCAGGACTGACGAACCCTTGCTGAGCAGCATGCCCTGCCTCGGGCGATCCGCCCGCTCGGCGGCACCGGCTCATCGTGCCCGAGTAGCCTGACGCCCCTTGGCCGCGCGCTGTCCGACCCGTCGGGTCGGGCCCGGCGCCGATCTCTCAGCACCGGGGCCTGACCTGGCGTTTCAGCTATCGGAGTGGCGGGCTCGACACCGGCCCCCGCCACCCCGGACGTAGAGCCCCGCTCAGTCCACCCGCCCCAACACCACCGGCGAAGCCGAGAACGCCGTCCCCGCCGGGGCGATGTCGAACGACCCCTCCGTCGCCTCCAGCGCGTAGCCGAAGCGGTCCGGGGTGTCCGTGTGCAGGGTCAGCAGGGGCTGGCCCGCGACGACGGCGTCGCCCGGCTTGGCGTGGAGTTCGACGCCCGCTCCCGCCTGCACCGGGTCCTCCTTGCGGGCGCGGCCCGCGCCGAGGCGCCAGGCGGCGATGCCGATGTCGTAGGCGTCGAGGCGGGTGAGGACGCCCGAGGTGGGGGCCGTCACCACGTGCTGCTCACGGGCCACGGGGAGGGTCGCGTCCGGGTCGCCGCCCTGCGCGGCGATCATGCGGCGCCAGACGTCCATCGCGGAGCCGTCCGCCAGGGCCTTCGCCGGGTCGGCGTCCTTGAGGCCGGCCGCGTCGAGCATCTCGCGGGCCAGGGCGAGGGTCAGCTCGACGACGTCCGCCGGGCCGCCGCCCGCGAGGACCTCCACGGACTCGCGGACCTCCAGCGCGTTGCCCGCCGTCAGGCCGAGCGGGGTGGACATGTCGGTGAGCAGGGCGACCGTCTTCACGCCGTGGTCGGTGCCGAGGCCCACCATGGTGGAGGCCAGCTCACGGGCGTCCTCCAGGGTCTTCATGAAGGCGCCGGAGCCGACCTTCACGTCCAGGACCAGGGAGCCGGTGCCCTCCGCGATCTTCTTGGACATGATGGACGAGGCGATCAGGGGGATCGCCTCCACCGTGCCCGTCACGTCGCGCAGCGCGTACAGCTTCTTGTCGGCCGGGGCCAGGCCGTCGCCCGCCGCGCAGATCACCGCGCCGGTGCCGTCCAGCACGGAGAGCATCTCCTCGTTGGAGAGCAGCGCGCGCCAGCCGGGGATGGACTCCAGCTTGTCCAGGGTGCCGCCGGTGTGGCCGAGGCCGCGGCCGGAGAGCTGCGGGACGGCCGCGCCGCAGGCAGCCACGAGGGGCGCGAGCGGGAGCGTGATCTTGTCGCCGACGCCGCCCGTGGAGTGCTTGTCGGCGGTCGGGCGGGACAGCGAGGAGAAGTCCATGCGCTCGCCGGAGGCGATCATCGCCGCGGTCCAGCGGGCGATCTCCCGGCGGTCCATGCCGTTGAGCAGGATCGCCATGTTGAGGGCGGCCATCTGGTAGTCGGCGACCTCGCCGCGGGTGTACGCGTCGATGACCCAGTCGATCTGCTCGTCGGTCAGTGCGGCGCGGTCCCGCTTGCTGCGGATGACGGAGATGGCGTCCATGGCCAGGGAGTTCCTTCCGGGAGGTGCAGGTGTGCGGCCCCCCTGCTCGTAGGGCGAGCAGGGGGGCCGCACGGACTTACTTGGTGAGATGGTCCGGGCCGAAGGCCTGCGGCAGCATCTCGGAGAGCGGGAGGACGCCCTCGGGGGTGTCCAGCAGCAGCGAGGGCCCGCCGAACTCGAAGAGGAGCTGGCGGCAGCGACCGCACGGCACGAGGAGGGCGCCGGTGCCGTCCACACAGGTGAAGTGTGTCAGGCGCCCGCCGCCGGTGCGCTGGAGGTGCGAGACCATCCCGCACTCGGCGCACAGGCCGAGCCCGTACGACGCGTTCTCCACGTTGCAGCCGGTGACCGTGCGGCCGTCGTCGACCTGGGCGGCCACGCCGACCGGGTAGCCCGAGTACGGGGCGTAGGCGTGCGCCATGGCCTCGCGGGCCTCGGCGCGCAGCGCCTCCCAGTCGAACGGGGTCGTCACTTGCCCTGTCCCTTCCGGTACCGCATGCCGTCCGCCTTCGGCATCCGCAGCCGCTGCGCGGACAGCGACAGCACCAGCAGCGTGACGACGTACGGGGTGGCGCCCACGAAGTCGCTGGGGACCTCGTCGGTGAACAGGTACCAGACCAGGACCGCCGCGGCCAGGACCGCGCTGAGGCCGCCCTGCCAGAACGCCTTGCGGTACAGCTTCCAGCCCGCGAGGGCGGCGAGCAGCACGACCAGCAGGAGCAGCAGCGCGTGCACGGTGACACCGCCGTTGCGGAGCTGGAGGGCGTCGGAGTAGCCGAACAGGCCCGCGCCCATGGCGAGACCGCCCGGCCGCCAGTTGCCGAAGATCATCGCGGCGAGACCGATGTAGCCGCGGCCGCCGGTCTGGCCCTCCAGGTAGGTGTGCGAGGTGACCAGCGCGAGGAAGGCGCCGCCGAGTCCGGCGAGGCCGCCGGAGATGGCGACGGCCGCGTACTTGTACTGGTACACGTTCACGCCGAGGGACTCCGCGGCGACCGGGTTCTCGCCGCAGGAGCGCAGGCGCAGGCCGAAGGAGGTCCGCCACAGCACCCACCAGCTGCCGACGAACAGCAGCACGGCGAGGATCGTGACCACGGACACGTCGGTGACGATACCGCCGAGAATGCCCGCGATGTCGGAGATGAGGAACCAGTGGTGTTGCTCGACCGAGTGCAGCGCGTCGGAGAGGCCCGGCACGGTGACGTCACCGAGCGAGTTCACCGGCGGGGACTGCTTGGGGTTGCCGCCCGCCTCGGCGGCCGTGCCCCCGGCGAAGAACAGCTTGGCCAGGTACTGCGTGGCGCCCAGCGCGAGCAGGTTGATCGCCACACCGGAGACGATGTGGTCGACCCCGAAGGTCACCGTGGCGACCGCGTGCACCAGGCCGCCGAGGACACCGAAACCGATGCCGCACAGCAGGCCGAGCCAGGGGCTGGACTGCCAGCCGATCCAGCCCGCGCCGAAGGTACCGAGGATCATCATGCCCTCGAGGCCGATGTTGACCACACCGGCCCGCTCGGACCACAGGCCCGCGAGGCCCGCCAGGCCGATCGGCACCGCGAGCCCGAGGGCCGCGCTGACCTGGCCCTCGGAGGTGAGCTGGTTGGCCCCGGTGATGACCCGGACCACGGCCACGAGCAGCAGCGCGCCGCCGACGATCATGAGGATCTTCGCGAGGGACCGGCCCGAGGGCTGGGCGGCGTCGTCCGCCTTGGGCGCCGCGGGCGGCGGCGCGTCCGTCATCGTGGCGGTCATCACGCCACCTCCTGCATCTCGGTGGGGGCGGCGGCGCGGGCGGCCAGCTCGGCGCCGACGCGCTGCTGCTGGCGCTTGAGGCCGTAGCGGCGCACGACCTCGTAGGCGATCACGACGCACAGGACGATGACGCCCTGGATCACGCCGAGGATCTCCTTGTCGTAGCCCTGGAACTCCAGGTGGTTGGTGGTGCGCTCCAGGAAGCCCCACAGCAGGGCGCCCAGCGCGATGCCCACCGGGTTGTTGCGGCCGAGCAGCGCGATGGCGATACCGGTGAAGCCGATGCCCGCCGGGAAGTCGTTGCTGAACTGGTGGCTGTCGTTGAGCAGGGTCGGCATGCCGATGAGACCGGCCACCGCACCCGAGATGATCATGCTGGTGGCGATCATCTTCTTCACGCCGACACCGCTCGCCGCAGCGGCCGTCTCGGACTGGCCGACGGTACGCAGGTCGAAGCCGAACCGGGTGCGGCCGAGCACGAACCAATAGCCGATGCCGACGATCACGGCGACGACGATGAAGCCCCACAGGACGCCCGCCGGGCCGGTGTCGATCTGGAAGAACCAGGAGGACTCCGGGAGCGGCTTGGTGGAGACCAGCGTGCCCGCCTCGTCGAGCTGGCCGAGCTGGCCGGGCTGCAGCAGGTAGCCGATGATCGCGGTGGCGATCGAGTTCAGCATGATCGTGGCGATGACCTCGCTGACCCCGCGGGTCACCTTGAGGATGCCCGCGATGGCCGCCCACAGGGCGCCGGTCACCATGGCCGCCAGGATGATCAGCGGGATGGCGAGCCAGCCGGGCACGGTCAGCGCGCCGCCGAGGACGGCGGCGACGAACGCGGCGAGCCGGTACTGGCCGTCGACACCGATGTTGAACAGGTTCATCCGGAAGCCGATGGCCACCGCGACACCCGCGAGGTAGTACGTCGTCGCCTTGTTCAGGATGTAGACCTGGCTGTCGGAGGCGAAGCCGTACGTCACCATGTCGCTGAACGCGGCGCCGGGGCTCTTGCCGGTGGCCAGGATCACCAGGGCGGTGACCAGCAGGGCCGCGACGATGGCCAGCAGCGGCGCCGCGATGCCGAGGAGCAGCCGCTCCTTGTCGATCCGTGAGGTCAGCTTGTTCATCGCGCGTCGTCCTCTATGTGCTCCAGGTGGCCGGAGGCCGCTCCCGTCATGGCGGAGCCCAGCTCCTCGGGCGTGATGGTGGCGGGGTCGGCGTCGGCGACCAGGCGGCCGCGGTACATCACCCGCAGGGTGTCGGAGAGCCCGATCAGCTCGTCCAGGTCGGCGGAGATCAGCAGGACCGCGAGTCCGTCGCGGCGGGCCGCGCGGATGTGGTCCCAGATCGCGGCCTGCGCGCCGACGTCCACACCACGGGTGGGGTGGGCGGCGATGAGCAGCTTGGGGCTGTGGCTCATCTCGCGGCCGACGATCAGCTTCTGCTGGTTGCCGCCGGACAGCGAGGCCGCGGTGACGTCGATGCCGGGGGTGCGCACGTCGTAACCGGCGACGATGCGCTCGGTGTCGGCGCGGGCGGCCTTCGGGTCGAGCAGGCCGCGGCGGGAATTGGGTCGCTCGGTGACATGGCCGAGGATGCGGTTCTCCCACAGCGGTGCTTCGAGTAGCAGGCCGTGGCGGTGGCGGTCCTCGGGGATGTAGCCGATACCGGCCTCGCGGCGGCGGCGGGTGGGGACGTCGCTGACGTCGGCGCCGTCGAGGACGACCGTCCCGGCGTCCGGGGCGCGCATGCCCATGATCGCCTCGACCAGCTCGGACTGGCCGTTGCCCTCCACACCGGCGATGCCCAGGACCTCGCCCTGGTGGATGGTGAAGGAGATCGCGTCGAGGATGACGCGCTCGATGCCGTCCAGGTCGGTCTGGGCCAGGTGCAGCCCGGCGACCTCGAGGAGCGCGACGTCGGTGACGGTGGACTCCTCCGTCTCCGGCGTCGGGAGTTCGCTGCCGACCATCAGCTCGGCGAGCTGCTTGGGCGTGGTGGTGCTCGGCTCGGCGGTGCCGACCGTGGTGCCGCGCCGGATGACGGTGATCTCGTCGGCGACCGACAGCACCTCGCCCAGCTTGTGCGAGATGAAGATGACGGTGAGGCCCTCGGCCTTCAGCTCCCGCAGGTTGTCGAAGAGGGCGTCGACCTCCTGGGGCACCAGCACGGCGGTCGGCTCGTCCAGGATCAGGGTCTTGGCGCCGCGGTAGAGGACCTTGAGGATCTCCACGCGCTGGCGGTCGGCGACACCGAGCTGCTCCACGAGCACGTCGGGGCGCACCCCGAGGCCGTACGCGTCGGAGATCTCCTTGATCTTCTTGCGGGCCTTGCCGCTGATGCCGTGCAGCTTCTCCGCGCCGAGGACGACGTTCTCCAGCACGGTGAGGTTGTCGGCGAGCATGAAGTGCTGGTGCACCATGCCGATGCCGCGCGCGATGGCGTCACCGGGGGTGTTGAAGGTGACCTGTTCGCCGTGGAGGGTGATGGTGCCCTCGTCCGGCTGCTGCATGCCGTAGAGGATCTTCATCAGGGTGGACTTGCCGGCGCCGTTCTCACCGCACAGGGCGTGGACGGTGCCCGCGCGGACGGTGATGTCGATGTCGCGGTTGGCGACGACGCCGGGGAAACGCTTGGTGATGCCGCGCAGTTCGACGGCAGCGGGAGGGCTGGACGCGTTGATGGCGCACTCTCCTCGGGGAAGGGGATGCGGGGGATACAGAGGGAGTGGGGGCAGGCGTCGGCGACGCTAGCGCGGCAACAGGCGCCAACTCAGTACTACACGCGTAGAGTTGACACATTGTTATGGCCCGGCGGGGAGCGCGCTTCCTGGCGCCCCCACGCCGAGCCGGGGTCCTTCGGGACCCGTCAGGTCACGGGGTGGTCTTGACCTTGGTGGTGCCGTCGACGATCTTCTTCTTCGCGGCGTCCAGCTTGGGCTGGATGTCGCTGATGAAGCCGCCGCTGGTGGACAGCGAGACGCCGTTCTTGGCGAGGGAGTAGCTGTTGACGCCGGTCAGCGCCTTGCCGTCGTGGACGGTCTTCACGAAGTCGAAGACGCCGAGGTCGACGTTCTTGACCATCGAGGTGAGGATCGAGCCCTTGTACTTGGCGAGACCCGGGATGTTGTACTGGTCCGAGTCGACGCCGATCGACCAGGCGCCCTTCTTGCCGCTGACGGCCTCGATCGCACCGTTGCCGGAGGAGCCGGCGGCGGAGTAGATCACGTCGGCGCCGTTGTCCAGCATGCCCTGCGCGGCTTCCTTGCCCTTGTCGGGGCTGGCGAAGCCGGAGGTGTCCGTGCCGTGGCTCAGGTACTGGGTGTCGACCTTGATCTTCGCGTTGGTGTCCTTGACACCCTGGACGAAGCCCGCCTCGAACTTCTTGATCAGCGGGACGTCGACGCCGCCGATGAAGCCGACGTGCGACTTCTTCGTCTTCAGCGCGGCCGCGACACCGGCCAGGTAGGAGCCCTGCTCCTCGGTGAAGGTGATGCTGTCGACGTTGGGCGCGTCCACGACCGAGTCGACGATGCCGAAGCTGGTCTTGGGGTACTTCTTGGCGACCTTGGCCATGGACTGCGAGTACGCGTAGCCGACACCGACGATCGGGTTGAAGCCCGCGTCGGCCAGGTCGGAGAGGCGCTGCTCGCGGTCGGCCTCGGTGTCGGTGGTCTTGGCGGTCAGCTCCTTGACGGAGCCGCCGAACTCGTCCTTGGCCTTGTCGGCACCGCGCGCGGCGGAGTCGTTGAAGGAGCGGTCACCGCGGCCGCCGACGTCGAAGGCGAGGCCGATCTTGATGCCCTTGCCGTCGCCGGAGGAGGCGGAGTCCTTGTCGTTCTCGGAGGAGGTGCTGCCACAGGCCGTGGCAGAAAGGGCGAGGGCTGCGGTGGCTATACACGCAGCGGAAAGCTTGGCTACCCGGCGCACGGGAAGGCTCCTTCACCTGACCTGAGCGCCACGATGGCGCTTGGTGGGAGCGTCTGACGACGCCCCGGCCGAGACGCCCCGTCGGCGTCGGCTTCGCGGCATCGTAACGCGCGTAGATGTCAGAAAAACACCTCTCGGGCAGCTGTTATCGAACCGAGGCAAACGGCACCTGAACTCGATCTACCAAGCCTTGGGCGCCCATGTTTCGGGGCGGATACGAGGCGGATACGAATGGCCTGCGGATGTGTTGCGCGGACGGCCCCCGCATGCTCGCGGGGGCCGTCCGGGGCACGGCCCAGGGGGGTCGGTCAGACCTCGGGGGACGCCATCAGCGCGGCCGCGGTGAAGAGTTCCACGCCGACCGTGATCGCGTTCTCGTCGGCGTCGAAATCGCCCTGGTGCAGATCGCGCACGGTCCGCTCGCCGGGCCTGCGGACGCCGAGGCGGGCCATGGCGCCGGGGACGTGCTCCAGGTACCAGGAGAAGTCCTCGCCGCCGAGGCTCTGCTGGGTGGACTCGACCGAGTCGATCCCGCAGCGGGCGACCATCGCGCGGCGCAGCAGCTCGGCGGTCTCGCGGTCGTTGACGACCGGCGGCACCCCGCGCACGTAGGTGATCTCCGACTTGGCGCCGTGCAGGGTGGCGACCTCGTCGATGGCGGCGTGCACGATGTCGGGCGCGTCCCGCCAGGCGTCCAGGTCCAGGCAGCGGACGGTGCCGGAGAGTTCGGCGTGCTGCGGGATGACGTTGGGGGCGTGGCCCGACTCGATCCGGCCCCAGGTCAGGGCGAGTCCGCTGCGGGTGTCGACGCGGCGGGCGATGAGGGCGGGCACGTCGGTGGCGACGCGGGCGGCGGCGGTGACCAGGTCGGTGGTCAGGTGCGGGCGCGCGGTGTGGCCGCCGGGGCCGTCCAGGGCGACGTCGAGCCGGTCGCAGGCGCTGGTGATCGGGCCGTGCCGCAGGCCGATCTTCCCGCACTCCACCCGGGGGTCGCAGTGCACGGCGAGGATGCGGCCGACGCCCTCGAGCGCGCCGTCGGCGATGGCGGTCAGGGCGCCGCCGGGCAGCTGCTCCTCGGCGGGCTGGAAGATCAGCCGCACCGGGCGGGCCAGCAGGCCCTTGGCGTGCAGGTCGGCGAGGACCAGACCGGCGCCGAGCACGACGGTGGTGTGCACGTCGTGGCCGCAGGCGTGGGCGCGGTCGGGCACGGTGGACCGGTACGCGCAGTCCTTGGTGTCCGGGATGGGCAGCGCGTCGATGTCGGCGCGCAGGGCCAGCACGGGCATCTCGGAGCGGTCGCCCTCGGTGTGCCCGATGTCGCAGATGAGCCCGGTTCCGGTGACCAGGACGCGGGGCTTCAGCCCGGCCCGCTCCAGCCGCTCCTTGATGGCGGCAGTGGTACGGAACTCCTGGTTGCCCAGCTCGGGGTGCATGTGCAAGTCACGGCGGAACGCCACGAGTTCGGCGTGCAGTGACTCGCTGAGCGCGCCGGGGAGCACAGCACCGGGGAGGTCGGCCACGGTCTCTCGGGTCATCAATCGGTTCACCCTCTGAAGGGTAGGACGCCCGGACGGTCAACTGACCCTCGATCAACAAAAGTTCAGCCCGTGGAGGGAAGAAAAACTGACCGGCGGACGCATGGCGGTGGACTGGGATGGGTAAAACCTTTCTTTCTCCCTCCACGGATACCACGCTCGCCGCTCTCGCGCTCGGTTTGTCCGCGGACCGGACCCTCGTGGCGCGGCGGGCGCCGGTAGGGTGCGGCGGCGTGACCGACAGCACCGTGGACTTCCTGCGCACCACCCGCTCGTCCTACGACGCGATCGCCAAGGACTACGCCGAGCGGTTCCCCTCGGGCCTCCCCCACCCCCTGGACCGCTCGCTGATCAGCGCTTTCGCCGAGCTGGTGACGGAGAACGGCCCGGCCCCGGTGGCCGACCTGGGCAGCGGGCCGGGGTTCGTCACCGCCCTGCTGGACAGTCTGGGCGTGCCGGTGTTCGGGGTGGACCTCTCCCCCGCGATGGTGGCGCTGGCCCGCGAGGCCCACCCGCACCTGCGTTTCCACGTCGGCTCGATGACCGCGCTGGACCTTCCCGACGCCACCCTCGGCGGCATCCTGGCCCTCTACTCCACGATCCACGTGCCGGACGACTCCCTCCCCCGGGCCTTCGCCGAGTTCCACCGCACCCTGCGCCCCGGTGCTCCCGTCCTGCTGGCCTTCCAGACCGGCGACGCCGACCATCTGCACCTGACGGAGCGCTTCGGGCACGAGATCGACCTGGACTACTGGATGCGCTCCCCGGCCGCGATCGCCGCCGGTCTCACGGAGGCGGGCCTGACCCTGGTCGCGTCGGTGGTCCGCGAGCCGCAGGGCGAGGAGTCGCGGGCGCGAGGGTTCGTACTGGCGCGGAAGGACTGAACCCTCAGGTCCCCGGCACCACCGTGGTCAGCCGGTGGGTGTCGCGGGCCGTGCCCGTCACCCCGGACAGGAAGCCCTGGGCGCGGGGGGAGGCGTGGGCGGTGAGCCAGGCGGGGTCTATGTCGCAGACCGCCACCCGGACGCCGGTGCCCTTCAGGGCGAGGGGCAGGGTGTGCACGACCGTGGAGGGGAAGCTCAGCACGGTGCCGCCGATCGGGCCCCGGCGGGCGATCAGTTCCAGGGGGAGGTCGGGGCGGACGATCTCCAGGCCGGTCTCGATGGCCAGCCGGTGCAGTTTCGGGGTGCTCTCGCGGCGGTGCGCGAAGTAGCGGGTGGCGCCGTGCGCCTTGGCCAGGGCCTGCACGGCCGCGAGGTAGCGGTCGGCGTCGACCACGCCGGTCTCCACCAGGGAGGTGCCGACCACGTCCGCGCTCTTCGTCACGCGGGGCGGGCCGAAGCGGGCGCGCGTCCAGGCGAAGTCGTTGGCGGTGACCGTGACGCCGTCCGGGGTCTCGGTCACCGGCATCGCGGAGAAGACCTCCACGCGTCGGCCGCCGCTCGGGGTGAGGCGGCGCCGGGCGGTGGCGGCGACCGGGGCGAAGAGCAGGTCACGGGGTCCGGGCGGGCCGCCCTTGCGGTGCCAGCGGACCAGGCGTTCGCCGCGGGCGAGCTGGGCGACGAACTCCATGGTGGCGGTGCCGTCGTCCACCACGACCAGCTCGGGCGTCCGGGTGATGGTGAGCAGGAGCTGTACGTAGCGGGAGAAGGGGTCGCCCATGACGATCCGGTCGGCCCGCCGGAGCGCCCCGGCCAGCCCGCCGACGGTGTGGAAGGGGGCGCTCGCCCCGCCCCGCGCCTCCTCCCAGCGCACCTCGTACCCCTCGTCCCGGGCGAGGTCGGCCATGCGGCGCAGCTGGCCCCGGGTCATGGGGTCGGTGGGGGCCAGTACGACGAGGGTCAGCTCCGCCCCGGCCCCCTCGCGCGCGGGCACCCCGCCCGCGTGGGCCCACTCCAATACGTTCAGCAGTTGCACCGGGCTCTCCACGAAGGCGAGCGTGCGGGCAGCGGGGCCGGGGTGTCCGGCGCGAGGGCTCATGGCGGGTGGTGACCGTCCCGTCGTAGTGCGGTCGGGCGAGTCGGGGTCAGACCGTGACCGGCTCGCCCGCGGCGGCGGCGATCTCCGCCTCGGCGACCACGCCGGAGACCCGGCGCAGCTTCTTCATCGGGCCCAGCTCGGAGTCGTAGACCTTCTTGACGCCGTCGCCGAGGGACGCCTCGATGGCGCGGATGTCGCGGACCAGGCGGACCAGGCCCTGCGGCTCGACGGAGGCGGCCTGGTCGGAGCCCCACATGGCGCGGTCGAGGGTGATGTGGCGCTCGACGAAGACGGCGCCGAGGGCGACGGCGGCCAGCGTGGTCTGCAGGCCGGTCTCGTGGCCGGAGTAGCCGATCGGGACGTTCGGGTACTCCTTCTCCAGCGTGTTGATCACGCGGAGGTTCAGCTCCTCGGCCTGCGCCGGGTAGGTGGAGGTGGCGTGGCACATCAGGATGTTGTCGCTGCCGAGCACCTCGACCGCGTGCCGGATCTGCTTCGGGGTGGACATGCCGGTGGAGAGGATCACCGTGCGGCCGGTGGCGCGCAGGGCGCGCAGCAGCTCGTCGTCGGTGAGGGAGGCGGAGGCCACCTTGTGGGCGGGGACGTCGAACTTCTCCAGGAAGGCGACGGCCTCGGTGTCCCACGGGGAGGCGAACCAGTCGATCCCCTTCTCCTTGCAGTACGCGTCGATCTGGCGGTACTCGTCCTCGCCGAACTCCACGCGGTGGCGGTAGTCGATGTACGTCATCCGGCCCCAGGGGGTGTCGCGCTCGATGTCCCACTGGTCGCGCGGGGTGCAGATCTCCGGGGTGCGCTTCTGGAACTTCACGGCGTCGCAGCCCGCCTCGGCGGCGGCGTCGATCAGCTTGAAGGCGTTGTCGAGGTCGCCGTTGTGGTTGATGCCGATCTCGCCGGTGACGTAGACGGGGCGGCCGGGACCGGCCTCGCGGGAACCGAAGCTGCGGATGCGGGAGTTGGTGCTCATCAGGGTGTTCCTTACTTGCCGGGGGAGGTGGGGAGGGGGTCGGGAAGGGCGTCGAGGGAGGGGCCGAGGAGCCAGCCCGCGATCTCCCGGATCGCGCCGTAGCCACCGGGGACGGTGGTGACGGCACGGGCGGCGCCACGTACGGCGTCATGGGCGTCGGCGACCGCGACGGGCCAGCCGACGAGGGCGAGGCAGGGCAGGTCGTTGACGTCATTGCCCGCGTAGAGCACTCGCTCGGGGGCGATGCCCTGCTCCTCGCACCACTGCTTGAGGGCGACGTCCTTGCGGTCGATGCCGTGCAGCACCGGCAGCCGGAGCTTGCGGGCGCGGGCGGCGACGACGGGGTTCTGCTCGGTGGAAAGGATCAGCACCGGCACCCCGGCGCGGCGCAGCGCGGCGATGCCGAGCCCGTCGCCCCGGTGCACGGAGACGAACTCCCGTCCGTCGGTGTCGATCAGCACCCGGTCGTCGGTCTGGGTGCCGTCGAAGTCGAGGACGACCGCGTCGATGTCGTCGCGGGTGGGCAGCGCGCCCGCCGGGACGGTGTCGAGCAGCGGGGCCAGCGCGCGGGCGCGGGCCAGGTCGTGCGGGTCGTCGATCTCCAGCACCCGGGCCGGGTCGGTGCGGACCAGTTCGGTGCGGCCGAAGAAGCGGTGGCCGTGGGTGCGGAAGCCGGTGACGTCCATCGCGTAGGCGGCGCCGGTCTCCAGCAGGTCCTGGGGGCGGTCCTGGCGGCGGGGGCGTACGGCCTTGTCGTGGTTGACGCCGAAGCCGCCGGGCGCGTCCGCGTTGCCGGGGGCGCCGTCGCGCCAGACGAAGCCGTGGAAGGGGGCGACGGTGACGGCGGTGTCGGCGCCCTCGTGGGCGACGGCTCCGGCGACCCGGCCGATGTCGTCGGCGAGCAGGAAGGGGCTGGTGCACTGCACGAGCAGCACCACGTCGACGGCTGTCCCGGTCCGCTCCTCGAAGGCGTCGAGGGCGTGCAGCACGGCGGCCTCGGAGGTGGCGGTGTCCCCGGCGATGGCGGCGGGCCGGTTGACGACCTCGGCTCCGGCCGCGCGGGCGGCCGCGGCGACGGCCGCGTCGTCGGTGGAGACGACCACGTCGGTGACGGCGGGGGCGGCCAGGCAGGCGCGCACCGCGCGGGCCACCAGCGGGACACCGCCCACGGGGGCGAGGTTCTTGGCGGGCACCCCCTTGGAGCCGCCGCGCGCCGGGATCACGGCGAGCACCCGGCGCGGCGGGTCGCCCGGATCGGCGGGCCAGTGGGTCATGGGGTCAGCTCCTTGCGAGGAAGAGGGTGCGGTGTTCACAGCTCGCCCATCCGCCGGATCACCGGGGCGACCCGCTGGACGCCGTGCCGGTAGGCGCCGCGGGCGGCCCGGCGCACGATCTGCCGGACGGGTCCGGCCTCCGCGCGGGTGGCGGGGCTGCCGGGCAGCGGGGCGCCGTCGGGGCCGAGGTGGTGGCGGGCGAGGATGCCGGGCAGATAGCCGGGCGCGGTCTCGGGCGTGTAGTAGGGCGCGAGCAGCGGCAGCGCGCCGGACCGCTCCAGCAGGACGGCGATCCGGGCGCGGGCGGCGTCGAAGGCGGTGGCGTACGAGCCGTCCCCGGCGGCGACCCCCTGCCGGGCGAGCCACTCGGGGTCGGGCTCCGGGCGGTGCCCGGCGTCCAGCCGGTCCCAGGAGGTGAGGCAGCCGGAGCCCAGGAAGTGGTGGTTGCCCAGCGCCTCGCGCACCCCGAGGTCGGTCAGCACGGCCGTCGGTACGCGCCGGTGCAGGGACTCCAGGGCGGCGGTGGAGCTGACGGTGACCAGCAGGTCGGTCCGGTCCAGCACCTCGCCCATGTGCCCGTACACCAGGCGGAGGTTGGCGGGCAGCTCCCGCCCCCGGACCAGCTTCTGGTACGGCAACTCCTCGATGTGCGTGGTGTGTTCGCCGGGCTTGGAGCGCAGCTTCAGCAGCACCTCGCGCTCCGGGTGGCGCCGGGCGTGCCCGATGAGCCGCTCCAGCAGGTAGGTCCGGTCGGCCCGGTTCTCCGGTACGGAGGGCTGCGCGGCGAACGTCACCGTGTAGGGCGCCCGTTCACCCGCGTACGCCTCCCCGCCGAGGAACGGCAGCGCCACCTCGGTGACCGCGTCGGCATCCGCGCCGGCCCCCTCGTACACCGCGCGGAACCGGTCCGCGTCCTGGGCCGAGTTGGCGAGGACGAGGTCGGCGCCGTGCCGGAGCAGCAGGCCGTCGGCGAGCTTCTCGTAGACGACACCGACGTAGCCGGTGACGACGACCGGGCGCGGGCCGGTGCCCCAGGCGTGCTTCAGGCCGTGCAGCATGGCCTGCACTCCGCCGCCGACCAGGGCGAGGACGAGGATGTCGTAGGACTCCCCGGTCATGGCGCGCAGGAACTCCGCGCCGGTGACCTCGCGGAGCGAGTCGGCGGTGGCGCCGGTCTCGGCGAGCTGGCGGGGTGTCGGGGTGGCCCGGCCCCGCAGGAGGTAGCCGTCGAGGCGGATTCCGGCGGCGGGAGCGAGACGGCGCGCGGTGAGCGCGCCCCACTTCCACCGGGTGTCGGAATCGGCGAGGACGGCGATCCGCGGGGACTTCGTTGCACTTGCTGGCACGCCGAAGACGCTAGGAAGCGTTTCGTAGGTCCGGCCCAACCCGAACTCAACAAACGGTTAACAGCACATCGACGAATGGGGATTTCGGCCCGGATCGGGGTTCGGGAAAACCTGGTTCACGGCTTCGCCACGCGTCGTTCACCCGATATCAAGGCGAGCGTCGACCCGAATGCCGGGCCCCGCCCTAACGTCCTCGGCGTGGTCAAGCTCTCGGTCATCGTGCCGTTCTACAACGTGCAGCAATACGCGCCGGACACATTGAGGAGTCTTCGTGCGAACGCGCGGGACGATTACGAGTTCATTCTCGTGGACGACTGTTCCCGCGACGGGACGCCGGGCATCCTGGAGCGCGCCGAGCGCGAACTGCCGGGCGCCGTCGTGGTCCGGCACGAGCGCAACGGCGGGCTGGCGACCGCCCGCAACACCGGTCTGGACCGGGCGCGCGGCGAGTATCTGACGTTCCTCGACGGCGACGACTGGCTCGCCCCCGGCTACTACGACCAACTGGTCTCGCACATGGACGAGTTGGGGTGTGACTTCCTGCGCACCGACCATGTCCAGTGCACCGCGCGGGCCCGGTCCGTGCACCGGGTGCCGCATGGCCGGCGGGGGGTCGTCCTGGACCCGAGGGCGGCGATCCTGCCCGCGGACCGGTCGACGTCGGTGGACTACGCGTACGCCTGGGCCGGGATCTACCACCGGCGGCTCGCGGACCGCGGGCTGCTGCACTTCACGGACGGGCTGCGCACGGCGGAGGACCGGCCGTGGATCTGGCGGCTGCACCGGGAGGCGGAGTCGTTCGCCGTGGTGGGGCTGCTCGGCGTCTTCTACCGGCGCGGGGTCGCCTCCTCGCTGACCCAGATCGGCGATGTCCGCCAGCTCGATTTCCTGCGCGCGTTCGACGAGGTCATAGCGGAAACGGCCGCCGACCGGGACGCCGACGCACTTCTGCCGAAAGCCGTGCGCACCTATTGCGCGATCATTTCCCACCATCTGGGAAGCATCGAAAGGTTCGAGCCCCCGGTGGCGCGAAAACTGAAATCCCTGAGCGCGGCCGCCCTCCGGCGCATGCCGCAGGACGTGCTGAACGAGGCGCTGGACTCGATGGACCTCGCCCGCGCCACCCGGCTGCGCCGACTGCGCCGCCGCCCCTCCCCCGCCGGGGCCGCCGCGTGACCACCCAGATCTTCCAGGCGTCCACGCTGTACGGCGTGGCCACCCTGGCCGCCGCCC
Source organism: Streptomyces sp. NPDC090119 (assembly GCF_044747085.1). Lineage (NCBI taxonomy): Bacteria > Bacillati > Actinomycetota > Actinomycetes > Kitasatosporales > Streptomycetaceae > Streptomyces > Streptomyces sp. NPDC090119. The sequence goes on from NZ_JBIVDK010000003.1 coordinate 720,017, forward strand.
TGGACTCCGGCTGCTTCGCCCCCGCCGACCAGCGTGTCCTGCTGGTCAGCAACAACGCGGCGACCCCGGAGACCACGCCCCCGCTGGACGAGATGCCCGGCTTCGAGCGGCTGCGCGACCGGTTCGACGACGTGCTCTCCTACAACGAGACCATCCACCCCTTCCACCCCGGCGGCTGGCTCCCCCGGGTGGACGACATGCCGCTGTGGCAGCGGTACTTCCGCCACGAGTGGCGACTCGGTGACGAGCCGGTCGAGTTGGCGGTGGAGTCGATCCAGGTCAACCCGTCGCTGGCGCTCGCGCAGATCTTCACCGGCGCCCCGGTCACGGTCTACGCGGACGGCCTGATGAGCTACGGCCCGACCCGCAGCAAGATCGATCCGCTGGTCGGCACCCGTGTGGACCGGCTGCTCCACCTCGACCTCGTACCGGACCTCCAGCCGCTGCTGCTCACCGAGTTCGGTGTCCCGGCCGAGATCGTGCCGACCGCCGCCTTCACCAAGGTGCTGGCCGAACTCGCCTCCACCGGAGACGAGTTGCCCGCGATCGAGGAACCCGCGCTACTGCTGGGCCAGTACCTGTCCGCGCTGGACATCCTCACCCCGGACGAGGAGGAGGCGCTGCACGTCCGCATGCTGCGCGGCGCGGTCCAACTGGGCCACACCCGCGTGGTGTTCAAGCCGCACCCCACCGCACCGGCCCGCTACGCCCGCACCCTGGAGGAGGAGGCGGAGCGGCTCGGGGCGGACCTCACGGTGCTGGACACCCCGGTGCTGGCGGAGGTGCTGTACCAGCGGATGCGCCCGGCATTGGTCGTCGGCTGCTTCTCCACCGCCCTGCTGACCGCCGCCACGCTGTACGGCCTGCCCGTCGCGCGGGTCGGCACCGGCACCCTGCTGGAGCGGCTCGCCCCGTACGAGAACAGCAACCGGGTCCCGGTCACCGTGGTCGACGCGCTGCTGCCCGAGCTGGGCGACCGGGCGGTAGTCACCGAGGGGCGGCGCGGGATGGAGGTCGCCGAACTGGGCGAGCTGGTCCGCGCGGTGGGCTTCGCCATGCAGCCGAAGATCCTGCCCAAGCTGCGCGCCGAGGTGGAGACCTTCCTCGCCCGGCACCTGGACCCGGCCACCCTGCGCTACTTCAAGCGGCGGCGGCTGACCGTGCTGGGGCTGCCCGGCGGGGTGCCCGCGCAGCTCGCGTTCATCCCGCGCAACGCGACCGTCCGCCGGGTGGCGCGCCGGGCGCGCGGGCTGCGCCGGACCGCCCGCGGCTGAACCGCCCGCTCACCGACCGACTCGATGCCAAGGACTCCGCAGATGACCGCCACCTCACCGCTGGCCCCGCCCACCGGTCTCTCCCAGCCGGTCGCCACCGGGGGGCGGGGGCGGCTGCTCGCCCTGGACGGGCTGCGGCTCGTGGCCGCGCTGATGGTGTGCATGTACCACTACACCGGGCGCGGCGGCACGATCTCGGAGTCCTGGCACCAGAGCCCGTCCGAGGTCTTCCCCCGGCTCTCCCAGATCACCCCCTACGGCTGTCTGGGCGTGCAGTTCTTCTTCGTGATCAGCGGCTTCGTGATCTGCATGAGCGGCTGGGGCCGCACCCTCGGCGACTTCTTCCGCTCCCGCGTGGCCCGGCTGTACCCCGCGTACTGGGTGGCGCTGGTGCTGGTCACCGCCGCGGCCTTCGTGCTGCCGGTGGTGGTGCGTCCGGTGCGGGCGGACGAGTTCCTGGTCAACCTGACCATGCTCCAGCAGCCGATGGGCGCCCACCGGATACTCGGCGTCTGCTGGACGCTCTGGGCGGAGGTCCGGTTCTACGCGCTGTTCGCCCTGTTCGTGGTGTGGCGCGGGGCGACCTACCGGCGCGTGGTGCTGTTCGCCAGTGTCTGGACGCTGGCCGCCGCGATCTCCACCACCGCCGGGAACGCCCTCACCGACGCGCTGGTCATGCCTGAGTACGCGCCGTTCTTCATCGGCGGACTCGCCCTCTACCTGGTCCACCGCTTCGGGAGCAGCCCGCTGCTGTGGGGGCTGGTGGCGATGTCCTGGCTGCTCGGGCAGAGCGCGGCCGTGCGCGGGCTGTGGCATCCGGGGGCGCACGGCGACTTCACCCGGCATCCGGTGGTGATCGTCGCCGTGGTCACCCTGGCCTTCGCCTCGGTGGCGGCCGTCGCGCTGGGCTGGACCCGCTGGGCATCCTGGCCGTGGCTGGTGACGGCGGGCGCGCTGACGTACCCGTTCTACCTGGTGCACGAGCACCTGGGCTGGTTCGCCGTCCGGGTGCTGCACCGGGGGCTGGGGCTCGGGGCCTGGCCGACGCTGGGACTGACGGTGGCGGGGATGCTGGCGCTGGCGTGGCTGCTGCACCGGTTCGTGGAGAAACCGTTCGGGCCCCGGCTGCGGCGAGCGCTCAAGAGCTGAGCTACCGGATGCCGTACGCGGCCTCGATCCCGGCCACGACGAGCTTCAGACCGTCCTCGAACTGCTCGTCGTAGTCGTCGAAGAGCAGCTTCCCGGCCTCGGCCGCGAGCGGGAACTCGGCCAGCCTGCGGGCCCGTTCCTCGACGTCGTACCCCTCGCGCCGCTCGCCGGGCAGCGGGCGTACGCCCTGTTCCTCGGTGACGAAGCCGATGGTGTACATGTTCGCCGTGCGCATCGCCTGCACGGCCTGGGCCAGGGTGAAGCCCGCGCCGGTGAGGACGCGCAGGTGGGACTCCATCGCGGGGGCGTGTTCGGTGCCGGTGAAGCGGGAGCCGCTGAAGACCTTGGCGCCGTCGCGGTAGCCGGTCAGCGCGGTGCGCAGACCCCGGCAGGCCGCCAGCAGCCGTTCCTGCCAGGTGTCGGCGGGGTCGAGCACCGCACCGGCCGCCATCCGCCGGTACATCTCGGTCGCCATCTCGTCGAGCAGCGCCTGCTTGTCCTTGAAGTGCCAGTACAGCGCGGGTGCCTTGACGTCCAGCTCGCGGGCGATGGCGCGCAGGGTCAGCCCGTCCAGGCCGGTCTCGTTCAGCAGCCGCAGCGCGGTGTCGGCGACCTTGCGGCGGTCCAGGGGGGCGCGTCGTTCCGTACTCACGCTTGACAGCTTAACAACGTTAAGGGCACGCTCGTGAGCGACGGCACTTAACGGCGTTAAGGAGAGTTGCGATGAATGCACCGTATGTCCCGACGGATGTGGATGTGCTGGTGGTGGGGGCCGGTCCGACCGGGCTGACCCTCGGGGTGGACCTCGCCCGGCGCGGGGTGGACGCGCTGGTGGTGGAGCGGGCGGACACCCTGTTCCCCGGCTCGCGCGGCAAGGGCGTCCAGCCGCGTACCCAGGAGGTCTTCGACGACCTCGGCGTGCTGGACGCGATCCGCGCGGCCGGTGGCCCGTACCCGCCCCAGATGGTCTGGCGGGACGGCCGACAGCTCGGCGTACGGCCAATGTTCGAGCCGGTGGAGGCGGCCGAGGGCGCCCCGTACACCGACCCGCTGATGGTCGCCCAGTGGCGCACCCAGGAGGTGCTGCACGCCCGGCTGACCGAGCTGGGCGGCCGGGTCTCCTTCGGCCGCGAGCTGACCGGCCTGGAACAGGACACCGAGGGCGTGACCGCGCACTTCGCGGACGGTACGACGCTGCGCGCGCGGTACCTGGTCGCGGCCGACGGGGGCCGCTCGGCGGTGCGGCGCGCGGTGGGCGTCGGCATGACCGGGGAGACGGTGGACCCGAGCCCGTTCCTGGTCGCCGATGTCCGGGTGCGCGGGCTGGACCGGGAGCACTGGCACGCCTTCCCCGGCGAGGACGGCACCGGTCTGATGCTGTGCCCGCTGGCCGGTACGGACGACTTCCAGCTGGCCGCGCGGCTGGCCGAGGGCGAGACACCCGACCTCTCTCTGGAGGGCCTGCGCAAGCTGGTCGGCGCGGGCACCCATCTCGACCCCGAGGACCTCACCGAGGTGCGCTGGGCCTCGGAGTTCCGGCCGCGCGCGGCGCTGGCGGACCGGTTCCGGGCGGGCCGGGTGTTCCTCGCCGGAGACGCGGCCCACGTGCACTCCCCGGCGGGCGGGCAGGGCCTGAACACCAGCGTCCAGGACGCCTACAACCTGGGCTGGAAGCTGGGCGCGGTGCTGCGCGACGGCGCCCCGGACGCCCTGCTCGACACCTACGAGGAGGAGCGCCGCGCCAACGCCGCCGCGATGCTGGACCTCTCCACGGGGGTGCACCGCGGCGAGGTCCAGCGGGGCAAGGCGACGGTCCAACTCGGCCTGGGATACCGGGAGTCGTCCCTCAGCGAGGACACCCGCCCGGAGCCGACGGGCCTACGCGCGGGCGACCGCGCCCCGGACGGCACGGTGGACGGCGTCCGCCTCTTCGACGCCTTCCGGGGCCCGCACTGGACCCTCCTGGGCGCCGAACTCCCCGGCATACGCTCCCTGCCCGCCGCGTACGGCCCCGGCGTCTTCCTGATCCGCCCGGACGGTCACGTCGGCTGGGCGGGCGACTCGGCCGAGGGACTCGGCGCGTACCTCGCCCGCGTCGGCCTGGGCTGACCTAGCCCGCTGCCAGCGACAGCTTCACCGCGAAGCCGAGGAAGAGCACCCCGGCCGCCGAGGTGGCCGTCGCCGACAGCCGCCTGCGGCGCCGGAACGCGGCGGCCAGCTTCGTGCCGCTGAAGATCAGGGCGCTGAGGTAGAGGAAGCTGGCGGCCTGCGCGAAGGCGCCGAGCACGACGAAGGAGAGCGCGGGGTAGGCGTAGGCCGGGTCCACGAACTGGACGAAGAAGGCCACGAAGAACAGGATCGCCTTGGGGTTGAACAGGCTCACCACCAGCGCCCGCCGGAACGGCCGCTCGGCCTCCGGCCCCTCCTCGACGGCCTCCGCCACGACCGCCTCACGCCGGGTCCGCCACATCTGCCAGGCGGCCCGCAGCATCCCGATCGCCAGCCAGGTCAGATAACCGGCCCCGGCGTACTTCACGATCCCGAACAGCACGGCGTTGGCCTGCAGCAGCGAGGCCACCCCGGCCGCGGACAACGTCATCAGCACGGTGTCCCCACACCACACCCCGGCGGCCGCCGTATACCCCGGCCTGATCCCCTTCCGGGCGGCCACGGACAGCACATAGAGCGAGTTGGGCCCCGGAAGCAGAATGATGAGCAGCAGCCCAGCCAGGTAGGCGGGAAGATCGATGACACCGAACATGAAAGCGAGTGTCGCACGACGTCCCGGGCAGCTCAGCGGGCGTCCGGTGGCTGATACACCCCCCACACCGACCGCAGCGTGTCGCAGACCTCGCCCAGGGTGGCGTGGGCGCGTAGGGCCCGCTTCATCGGGGGCAGGACGTTGGCCGTGCCCTCGGCGGCTTCGCGCAGTTCGGCCAGGGCCGTGGCGGCGGTGCGGGGGTCGCGGCGGGCGCGTAGTCGGGCCAGGCGGGCGCGTTGGCGGGCCTCCAGGGCAGGGTCGACGCGGAGGGGGGTGTACGGCTCCTCCGTGTCGAGGCGGAAGCGGTTGACGCCGACGACGACGCGCTCCCCGGACTCGGTCTCGCGGGCGATCCGGTACGCGTTCCGCTCGATCTCGGCCTTCTGGTAGCCGAGTTCGATGGCCGCCTCCGCGCCGCCCAGGTCCTCGACGCGGCGCAGCAGCTCCAGCGCGGTCCGCTCCACGTCGTCGGTGAGCCGCTCCACCGCGTACGAACCGGCGAAGGGGTCGACGGTGGCGGGGACGTCGGTCTCGTGGGCCACGACCTGCTGGGTGCGCAGGGCGAGGCGGGCGCTCTTGTCGGTGGGCAGCGCGAGGGCCTCGTCGAAGGCGTTGGTGTGCAGGGACTGGGTGCCGCCGAGGACCGCCGCGAGCGCCTGCACGGCGACCCGGACGAGGTTCACCTCCGGCTGCTGGGCGGTGAGCTGGACTCCGGCCGTCTGGGTGTGGAAGCGCAGCATCCACGACCTGGGGTCGCGCGCCCCGAACTCCTCCCGCATGATCCGGGCCCACATCCGGCGCGCGGCACGGAACTTGGCGACCTCCTCCAGCAGGCTCGTCCGCGCCACGAAGAAGAAGGACAGGCGCGGCGCGAAGTCGTCCACGGCCATGCCCGCCGCGAGCGCGGTACGCACGTAGGCCACGGCGTCCGCCAGCGTGAACGCGATCTCCTGCGCGGGCGAGGCGCCCGCCTCGGCCATGTGGTAGCCGGAGATGGAGATGGTGTTCCAGCGGGGCAGCTCGCGCGCGCAGTACGCGAAGAGGTCGGCGGTCAGCCGGAGGGAGGGGCGGGGCGGGAAGATGTAGGTGCCGCGCGCGATGTACTCCTTGAGGATGTCGTTCTGCACGGTGCCGGTCAGGCGGTCGCCCGGTATCCCCCGCTCCTCGGCCACCAGCTCGTACAGGAGGAGCAGCACGGCCGCCGGGGCGTTGATCGTCATCGAGGTGGAGACCCGGTCCAGCGGAATCCCGTCGAACAGCTCCCGCATGTCCTCGATCGAGTCCACCGCCACCCCGACCCGGCCGACCTCGCCGCGCGCGAGGGGCGCGTCGGAGTCGTACCCCATCTGGGTCGGCAGGTCGAAGGCGACCGAGAGTCCGGTGACGCCGTGGGCGATCAGGTCGCGGTAGCGGGCGTTGGATTCGGCGGCGGTGCCGAAACCGGCGTACTGGCGCATGGTCCAGGGGCGGCCGGTGTACATGGTCGGGTACACGCCACGGGTGTAGGGGTAGGCGCCCGGTTCGCCCAGCTCGGTGGCGGGGTCCCAGCCGGTCAGTGCCTCAGGGCCGTAGACCGGCTCGATCGGCGTGCCCGACTCCGACTCTCGCGCCATGGCTGCCTCCTGGGCGACTTCACTCCTCTCCCACGATGCCTCGTTGTTCGGGGGCGGGCGCGCGGGGGAAGCATCTCCGGCATGAGGATTCCGGGGAGAACCGTCGCCCTGTTCGCCTCGGCCGCCGCCCTCGCCGTGGCGCTCGGGGGGTGCAAGCCACCGCCGGAGGGGGCGGACGGGAAGCCGCAGTACCCGGTCCACTTCGACACGCCGTCCGCCCGCGCGCACACCTCTACCGGCGCACGGGTGCTCTTCTCGCGTGGGGACAGCGGGACGGGGGTACGGGAGCTGCAGGCCCGGCTGCGTCAGGTGGAGTGGCTGAACGACGGGCCGACCGGGGAGTACGACGACCTCACCGAGCAGGCGGTCAGCGGCTTCCAGGGCAAGCGCGGGCTGCCCCGCACCGGCCGCACCGACACCGTCACCTGGCAGCGGCTGGCGGCGATGACGCACCTGCCGGGTAAGTGGGACCTGTATCTGATGGGCGGCCAGCCCGCCGCCGCGCCCGACCCGCGCTGTCTGACCGGGCGGGTGCTGTGCGTGAGCAAGACCAGCCGCACCCTGCGCTGGATGATCGACGGCCGCACCCTGACCACGGTCTCGGTCCGCTTCGGCTCGCAGTACACCCCCACCCGCGAAGGTGTGTTCAGCATCTACTGGAAGTCCCGGCACCATGTGTCGACGCTCTACGACTCCCCGATGCCCTACGCCATGTTCTTCAGCGGCGGCCAGGCGATCCACTACTCCTACGACTTCGCGGCGCGCGGCTACGCGGGCGGTTCGCACGGCTGCGTGAACGTCCGGGACGAGGGGGCGATCTCGTCGCTGTTCGCGCAGGTCCGCGACGGCGACAAGGTCGTGGTCTACCGGTGAGGGAGCTGAGGGCGCGGGCGGGACCGGGGGAACGTGTCCCGCCCGCGCCGGTGCACGAGCCTTGAGGTACGGGGGGAACCCCGGCTCAGTGCGACGGCCGATGACCAGTCGGCTCACTCAGTACTGCGCCACCGCGTCCAGAAACGTCACACCTTTCCGAAACAAATTTTCGGAAGTGACAAAGCCGCAGGTCAGAGGGGATCTGGCGGGCGGAGGGGAGGTCGAGGTGGGTGCGGGTGCGGGGGGCGCGGTCGCCGTGGTCGCCCCGGCCGCCGTCGCCGCTCCCGCTCTGGTCGCCGGGGTCGCCCGGGTCGCCGTCGTGCAGTCCGTCGCCCTTGCCGTCGCCTATGCCGTCGCCCTTGCCGTCACTCGATCCCTCGCCGGTGCCCCGGCGGTCGCGCAGCCGCCCGGAGACGTCCGGGTCGGTGGCCGAGAGCATGGCCCGGCAGTACGACTTGACGCGCGTCGGGCTGCCCGCGAGGCCCTCCAGGGCGCGCCGGTTCCCGGCCTCGGGCTCCCGGCCGTCCCGCAGGTCGCGGCAGGCCATCGCGGCCGCCCACCAGCGGGTGCCGGGCCGGTAGGAGGGCTCGCCGGAGGCGGGCCGGTCCGCGCGTCCCGTGGCCTCGTCCGGGCCCGCGCCACCGGCTTCCACGTCGGAGTCGTCCGGTGCCGGTGCGCCGGGGGTGACGTCCGGGGTGCCCGAGGTGCCCGGCGAGGGGGCCGGGGACGCCGGGTCGCTGGGCCGGGCCGGGCTCGCGGCGGCGGAGACGGAGGCGCCGGGGCGGGGGGTGTCGTGCCGGAACGGGCCGGGCAGTGCCCCGCTCCCCGCGGCCACCGCGACCCCGCCCAGCGTGCCCGCGGCCAGCGCGGCGGCCAGGCCGAACCGGACCGGCCGGCCCCAGCGGGAGCGGCGGGTACGGGGCTCCGGGGCGCCGATACGGACGAGGCCCGCGTCACCGTGTCCGTACGCGCTCTCGGCGGGCACCGTCGCCCGCGCGTCCCGGAAGGCGGCCAACGCGGCTTTCTCTCCGGGGAGTTCACCGAACGCGGGCGCACCCTGGGCAGTCAGCGCGCCGAGCATCCGCGCGAGCCGGTCGGCCCGGCCGCGCGCGTCGGCGTCGACGGTCTCCAACGGCTCACCGCGCAGCAGACGTTCCGACGTCTCACCGTCCAGCCACTTGTCGTGCTCGTCGGCCATCACATGTCCTTCTGCGTCCGCGTACGCGTATGCGTCACACTCGCGGACCGCACCGCGCCACCGCGCGGGCTTCGCTGGGGCGGGAGCGCGTCGAGCCCTCCCGTCGATTCCGGATCGGTGCCGAGGAGTTCGGCGAGCCGCTTCAGACCCCGGTGCGCGGCGGTACGGACGGCGCCCGCGCGCTTGCCGAGGGTCTCGGCGGCGGTCTTGGCGTCGAGCCCGACCACCACGCGCAGCACGACGGCCTCGGCCTGGTCCTGCGGGAGGCGGGCGATGAGCGAGAGGGTGCCGTCGGTGGTCAGGGCCTCGATGGCCTCACCGGCGGTGTCCGACTCGGCGGCCCGGCCGGTCAGTTCGGTCTCGTCGCCGCCTATCAGGGGGCGACGGCCGCGCATCCGTATGTGGTCCAGGGCGCGGTTGCGGGCTATGCGCGCGGCCCAGCCCCGGAACCGGTCCGCGTCACCGCTGAACCGGTCGAGGTCGCGCGCGATCTGGAGCCACGCCTCGGACGTGACGTCCTCGGCGTCCAAGTCGCCGACCAGCGTCCGTACATAGCCGAGCAGCCGTGGGTGCACCGCGCGGTACACCATGCGGAACGCGGTCTCGTCCCCCGCCTGAGCCGCACGCACCGCGGCCGTCAACTCCGCGTCGTCCCCCTGCACCGCACTCCCTTTACGCCCGTCCTCGGTCGGCGCGAAAGGCACGTTACGGCCTGAAACCGCTGCTCGTCCATGTCTGTGGAAGATGCAACTGACTCGTGACACGCCCAAGGTGTGACACATGACGCGGTCATGACGCAGAACAAGTTACGGACCGCCCGCGGTCCGCACCACGCAACGGCCGGGGTCTCTCCTGTGGGGGGTGGCGGCTCCGGCCGTTGCCTCGGTGCTCACTGCCTCGACCAGCGGCGACGCAGCACACGGGACGTTCGCGTGACCAACCGCTTGACCGACGTGTCCCGGAGTCACCCGATCCTCCCCGGGCCGACGCGCCGCGTGGGCCCCGAGGCTTGCTCGGGGCCCACGTTCCTCACGGCGGGACTTCTCCGCTCGTCGGTGTGTCAGCCGGCGGACACGGCGCCGGCGGGGGCGATGGTGTTCCAGGTGCCGCCGAAGGAGTCGCCGCTGGTCTCCTTGGAGTTGGCGACACCGCCGTTGGTCTGCACGACGAACAGGTCGATCAGACCGTTGGCCTCGGTGACCGGGTTGACCGCGGCAACGGAATTGGCGTCGAGCACGACCTTCCAGGTCCCGGACCAGCCGCCGTTGGCGGAGGACTCGAGCATGCGGGCCAGACCGTTGTTCGACTGGACGATGAACAGGTCAAGCTTCCCGTCGGCGTGAGTGGCCAGAGCGACTTCCTTCGCCGCACCCGCCGAGGACTGCACACCCCAGTCCGCCGCCCAGGAACCGTTCGCGGCACTCTGACCACGGGTCGCCACCGCACCGTTGGACTGCACCATCGCGACGATCATCGCGCCGTTGTCGAAGTTCCCGACCGCGAGAGTGCTGCCACCACCAGCCACGGCCGCGGTCCCCATCGCACCCGCCGGCGCAAAGCTGCCCCACGAACCCCAGCCACCGCTGCCCGCACTCGTCTCCGTGACATCGGCGACACCGCCATTGGTCTGCAGAGCGAACAGGTGAAGACGCCCGTCGGCCTCATGACCCAACGCGAGCCGGACCACACCCGTCGCACCGCCGACCGAACTCCACGAACCCCACGAGTTGCTACCAGGACTGGTCTCCAGACTCCTGGCCACACCACCGTTCGTCTGCACGACGATCATCTCCAGCCGACCGTCGGAGTGCCGCCCCACCACCACCTGCGAAGCCGCGTTCGCAGCGAGCGGGAAACTCCAGGACCCATACGCGTGACTGCCCGCGCTGGTCTCCAACCGCGTCGCCACCCCACCATTGGACTGCAACACGAACAACTGCGTCCGCCCGTCCGCATTCACCGCCTCGACCGATGCCGCAGCCGTACCGGAACCGGCCAGCGATGACAGGGCACCGAACGAACCGGAGTTCGACGAGGACTCCGTCGCCGACACGACACCGCCGTTCGACTGCGTCAGCACCGACTCCAGTGTCCCGTCCTTGTGCAGCCCCACCGCCGGGTTGCCCGCGTTGGCCGATATCGCCGGGGGCACGGGCGGGTAGGGGTTGGCGGTGTCGGTGCCGAGCCCGTTCGACGGACCGCAACGGGGCCAGGCGCCGGCGCCCTGACCTGCGAGGACCTTCTCGCCGATCAGGATCTGCTCCTTCTCGGTGGCCTGGTAGGGGTAGGTGGCGTACACGGCCCCGCCGTAGGCGTTCCAGGTGCTCAGGCTGAACTGAAGGCCACCATAGAAGTTGTTGCCCGTATTGGCGGCCCAGTTGCCGGTGCTCTCACACCAGGCGACTTTCTCCCAGGTGCTCACCGAGGCGGCGTGCGCCGCACCGGTCCCCAGGAGGGAGAGGCCCAGGGCGGTGAGGAGAGTGGGAGCGAGAGCGGCTCGTACGTGCGTGACGAGCTTCCTGCGGGATGCGGGCATGGTGGTCCTCCGGTGGCGGCGCGGGGCGGTTTGCGGCAAGGTCGGCCAGAACTCGGGCCCCGAACGCGATGGTTCGGGGCCCTGACGGGTTGCGCTCAGCTGGTGCTGACGGCGCCGGCGGGGGCGATGGTGTTCCAGGTGCCGCCGAAGGAGTCGCCGCTGGTCTCCTTGGAGTTGGCGACACCGCCGTTGGTCTGCACGACGAACAGGTCGATCAGACCGTTGGCCTCGGTGACCGGGTTGACCGCGGCAACGGAATTGGCGTCGAGCACGACCTTCCAGGTCCCGGACCAGCCGCCGTTGGCGGAGGACTCGAGCATGCGGGCCAGACCGTTGTTCGACTGGACGATGAACAGGTCAAGCTTCCCGTCGGCGTGAGTGGCCAGAGCGACTTCCTTCGCCGCACCCGCCGAGGACTGCACACCCCAGTCCGCCGCCCAGGAACCGTTCGCGGCACTCTGACCACGGGTCGCCACCGCACCGTTGGACTGCACCATCGCGACGATCATCGCGCCGTTGTCGAAGTTCCCGACCGCGAGAGTGCTGCCACCACCAGCCACGGCCGCGGTCCCCATCGCACCCGCCGGCGCAAAGCTGCCCCACGAACCCCAGCCACCGCTGCCCGCACTCGTCTCCGTGACATCGGCGACACCGCCATTGGTCTGCAGAGCGAACAGGTGAAGACGCCCGTCGGCCTCATGACCCAACGCGAGCCGGACCACACCCGTCGCACCGCCGACCGAACTCCACGAACCCCACGAGTTGCTACCAGGACTGGTCTCCAGACTCCTGGCCACACCACCGTTCGTCTGCACGACGATCATCTCCAGCCGACCGTCGGAGTGCCGCCCCACCACCACCTGCGAAGCCGCGTTCGCAGCGAGCGGGAAACTCCAGGACCCATACGCGTGACTGCCCGCGCTGGTCTCCAACCGCGTCGCCACCCCACCATTGGACTGCAACACGAACAACTGCGTCCGGCCGTCCGCATTCACCGCCTCGGTGACCGCGGACGCGGTTCCGGAGGCCGCCAGCGAGGAGAGGGAGCCGAAGGAGCCCGAGTTCGCCGAGGACTCGGTCGCGGACATGATCCCGCCGTTCGACTGGGCCAGCACCGACTCCAGTTCACCGTCGCTGTGCAGCCCCACCGCCGGGTTTCCCGAGTTGGCCACGCCTGCGGCGGGAGCGGCGGAGTCGGCCGGGTTGTGCAGCCACTGGACGGAGCCGCCCTGGCCGGTGATCTCGGCGACGTTCCAGTTGCTGACGGAGGCGGAGTTGTAGCCGTCGTCGCCGGTCCAGTTCTGATCGACGAAGTAGACGGTGCCGTTGCCGGAGGAGTTCACGGTGGACTTGTAGACGACTCCCGTGTGTCCGGGGGTGCTGGCACCGGTGGCAAAGCTGAGGACGTCGCCGGGGACCGGGGTGTAACCGGCGCCGTCGCCGTTGCCGTGCCTCTGGAACTTGGTGGGGTAGGCGTTGTACCAGTTCGTGACTTCCTGGTTACCGTTGCCGCCAGGGCCGTCCAGGCCGTAGCGCTGGACGAGGTAGCGGTCGCTCAGATCGGCGCACTGCCACTCGTACTGGGCCACGCCGGGAACGTTGTCGATGGCGCTCCTTCCGCCACCGCAGACCTGCAGACCCATGAAGATGCCGCTGCTGGAGAGCGGGCTGCCGTTGCCGTCGCAGGTGGAGCTCCACCAGGAGGGCCGGCCCAGGTTGCCGCTCGTCGCCACGCCGAAGGCGCTCATCCTGCCGGTGTCGGACGCCTTGGCCGCGGTGGTGCCGCCGGCACGGACAGCGGTGCGGGCGTTCGTGTCGGCGCCGGTGCGGACAGTGGTGCGGGTGTTCGTGTCGGCGCTGGTCAGCTCGAGGTGCGTACCGAAGCCCTTGGGCAGGTGAGCCCTGTCGTGCTGGAGGTTGACCACCCAGGTTCGGTCGCCGGCGTTGACGATCCACTCGATGGTCTCGACACCGGTGTCGGAGCCCTTCTTGCCCGTGAGGTTGCCGTGCGAGCGGACGACGGTGCCGCGGACCTTCTGCCCGAAGACGGTGGCGACGGGCCCGTTCTGGGAACCGTGCAGGGCGTGGCGCCAGGCGGCGGCGCCGCCGGCCTTCGAGGTGGGGAAGGGGTAGGTCGGATGCGGGAGGGTCTGCCCGAACGGAACGGCCATGACGGACAGGTACCGGTAGGGCTTGAGGTCACCGACCGAGGCGACCTGGACACTCGCGCCGGGTCTGGCGACGTAGGGCGTACCGGCGGGCACGTCGGGGCTGGTGACCTTCAGGGCCACGTGGTCGAGGGTGATCGCCATGTGGTGCTGGGCGCCGCGCACCGCGGGGGTGTCGGCGTGGGCGGGCAGCACGGAGAGGCCGGAGACGGCAGCCGCGACGACGGCGGTGGCGGTGGCGGTCTTCTTCAGACGCGACTTAAACATGGGCATGACACATCCGTTCATCGAGTGCACACGGGGTGCGTCGCATGGGGGGGGTCCCGGTCCGGGTCCGTCGCCGGTCGCGGCTGTCCTGCAGGAACAGCCGGCCGCGGCGATGCCGATGCGGGACTGAATGAGAGGGGGGCGCCGGTGCGGCGCGCGGGGCGGCTTCCGCCGAGTGGGCGGATTGCCGGAATCACCGCTGAGGAACAGGGGCCAGTAGGGACAGCCGTTCTGCGGGAACAGCGGTCGTCAGGCCGAGTCGGGCGGCCGGAGGGCAGCGCCCGGCTACATCGCGGTCAGCCGCGGCGGCAGGTAGCGCCGCCGCAGCAGCGGCGAAGCCCGGTGACTCCGGTTGAGCAGATTCTCGACCTGGCGGGGCGAGCTGCGGACTTCCGGGGTGTCGGACGGGTGGGTGAGGAGGTAGAGCAGCAGGTCGACGCGGTCGGCTTCCGTGCGGCACGAGATGTGTTCGAGGCCGTCGCCGGGAGTGGCGTGCGCCCAGAGGACGTCGAGGACTTCGGTCGCCTCGCCTGACGGCGGCAGGCCGGCCGCCGAGCGGCGGGAGAGGCTGGCGTAGACGATGTCCATGTTCCACTCAGCCCCAGGTGGCGGTGTCCGGGGTGGCCGCCTGAGCGACGGGGGCCGAGACGGCCCGGACGGTTGCGACCGCGGAGGACGGAGCGGCGGCGGAGAGCAGGACGCCGAGGCTCAGCGCGAGGGTGGCGACCGCGGCGGAGACCTGAGCGGTACGGGTGCGGATCATGGTGATCGTTCCTTCCGGATGCTGCGACGGGGTGTCCTTGTCCGGTCTCGCGTCCCGCGGTTGACGCTTCGTCCGGTTGTCGTTCGGGCTGTTCCCTGCTGACAAGGAATAGCTTCGTCGCAGATCAAAGCCCTGGGAAGGCATTCACGGCGTCCTGAACAGGGCCTGTCCGGATCAGGACATTCAGTCATGCCCACGACAAGATTGCCCGAGGCTGGACCCCGTGTCCCGCCCCCGTCCGCCGGACGGACGACGTGCCTGCCCATGACCGGCGAGAAGTCCCCCTCAAGCGCTCCTGAGCTGCATGAACACCCCGAAAGAATCTTGAAAGGCGTAGCTCGGACCTGCGATCCTGACGCTCCAGGCGCGGCCGGGGGGCAGCGCCACGCAGAGGGATCAACCGGCATGCTTCAAGTACTCGGCGTGAGCGCCGACTCCATCGCTGTCTACCAGGCGATGCTCGACCATCCAGGCCACGGCGTCGACCGGCTCGCGGAGTCCTGCGGCCTCACTCCCTCGCAGGTCCATGACTGCCTCGACGAGCTCGGGCAGCTCATGCTGGTCCGCGCGTCCAGCGAACACCCCGGACAGCTGCGGGCCGTCGACCCGGAGATGGGCCTGGCCGACATCGTCGCCCGCCAGGAGGCCGACATCGCGGCCCGACAGGCCCAACTGGCCGCCTCCCGCGCCGCCGTCACCCGCCTGGTCGCCGACCGCGCCGAGCACCGGTCCGCCCACGGCGAGCGACTGAACGGCATGGATGCCATCCAGAGCCGGCTGGAGCGCCTGGCACACTCCGCGACCGTCGAGATCATCGGCGTCCAGCCCGGGGTCCAGCGCCCCGAGGACCTCGATGCCGGGCGCAGCCACGACCTGACCGCCCTCGCCCGCGGTGTGCAGATGCGCTCGCTCTTCCAGGACGTCGTGCGCAGCCACGCCCACGTCGCCTCCTACGCCCACACGTTGCTGAGCCACGGCGGGGAGGTCCGCACCTCCCCCACCATCCCCCAGCGGGTCGTCATCGTCGACCGCGCCCACGCGTTGGTCCCGGTCGACCCCGCCGACACCCGCAAGGGCGCCCTGTACGTCACCGAACCCGGCATCGTCACCGCCCTGCTCGAACTCTTCGAGCAGGCATGGAACACCGCCGTCCCCCTGGGAGCCGTCCGCGCCGACGACCCGGAAGCCGGCCTCACCGACCACGAACGCGAACTCCTGCGACTCCTCGGCACCGGCCTCACCGACGAAGCGGCCGGACAGCGCCTCGGCCTCACCGACCGCACCATCCGCCGGCAGGTCGCCTCGATCATGGAGCGTCTCAACGCCTCCAGCCGCTTCGAAGCCGGCATCAAAGCCGCCCAACGCGGCTGGCTCTGACGGGCCTTTCACCGGACGGCGTCCCGCGATGTGGCCCCCTCACGCCATTGCCGTGACGGCGGTGGCGGCTCCGGCCGTTGCTCTGCTCCGGCCGGGCGGTGAGCCCCGTCCGCTCAGTGGACCCCCGTCGCCTCACGGCACAGCCCCCGCAGGGAGCCCTCGCCGGTGAAAGCACGGCGTGCCTCCGACACCGGGTCCCAGATCCGGCCGTCCGGGGTGCGGAGCCAGTGGTTGTCGGCGGTGGCGCACCACTCCGCACCCGTCTCACGGGCGATGACCTCGCCGGTGTAGGCGCCGAAGCCGCGGAGGACGCGGGCGACGGCCTCGTACGGGGGATGGTCGCGGCGGATCTCCTCGATCACGCGGTCCACCCGCCACAGGCTCTGGGTGGAGTAGTCGAGGCGGAGGCGGGCGCCCTCGCGCATGGTGGCGACCGTGTCCGCGGCCCACCGCGCGGGGCGTGCCGCGGCCGAGGGGCGGTAGTCCGTCTGCGTTGTTGCGTACTGGGTAGTCACATAGGGGTAAGCGGTCCTGACCAGCCGCGCGTCACACGATTCGGCGCTGATTCGGCAACCGGCGCAGGACCGCCCCATCGCACTCCCAGGACGGACACAGAACCCGCCCGGAGATCATGTTTGAAGCCGTGGCGGCCCGCTCAGCCGCGTCCGCGCGCCCGGCGCGACACCACCGCGCGCAGCACCCGGCGCCCCTCCCCGGACACGTCCACCGCGCGCCGCAGCCCCTGCGGGCCGTGCTCGGCGAGGAGTTGCAGGACGACGATCTGCCGACCCAGCTCGGCGGCGACCAGCGGCGGCGCCTCCTCCGCGCCGTCGGCGCCCCGGACCGCCTCGTCGGACCCGGCCGTCAGCGCGCCCCCGGACGGCTCGGCGGGGTCGGCCGGGTCCAGCAGGCGGTGCAGCCGCAGCGAGGCCAGCGAGCAGGCGTCGGCCCACTCCCGCAGCGCCGCCCCGCTCCGCTCGGCCGGAGCCGTCAGCAGCATCCGGCGCGCCAGTCCGGCCGCCTCGTCCGCACCGGAACCAGGACCGGAACCGGAACCGGGCTCCACCGCGTCCACCGCCGCCCGCACCTTCGCCAGACTCTCGGACCAGTCGGAGTCGTCCACGAGATGCGCCCACAACGGGCGCAGCAACTCGTCGTCGTCGACGAGCAAGGACACGCACCGATCCGAACAAGCCAGCCCGCTCGCGGCCAGCCCGCGTGCGTCGGCCTGCGCGATCAGATCCTCCAGGCTCATGGAATGCCTCCCTCGCCTGGGCACCGCCTGTACGGAGCCCGCATTTCCCCTTACTGCGTGCGACGGGCCCGGAGTGTCACAGTCACCGGTTTTCAGCCAAGCGCGGCGGACGGCAGCGAGGGTCCCCGGAGCGCCTTCTCGTGCTGCATCCGGGTCAGCCGAAGGACCATCACGGCGGCCAGTACGGCGGCGACGAGGTCGATGCCGTCGGTCACGGCCCGCATCCCCGCCCCGGACTCCACCCGCAGCAGCCGGTCGGCGACCAGCCCGGCCACCCACGCCGCCCACCACAGGTCGACCAGACCGTGCCCGGCGGGCCGCCCCTGCGGCCCGCTGGCGTCCCACGCGTCCAGGACGATCCGGCGCGGGAACCAGAAGTTCACGATCGGGATGAACCAGCCGCCGATCGTCCACCACCGTGCCTTGCTCTGCGAACTCGCGTCGAAGACCTCGGCGTTGACCCGCACCCGCCACAGCCAGCACAGGAACACGACCGCCGTGGCGAGCAGCAGGACCCCTTGCGTGATGTCGAGGACCGACTCGGTCAGAAGAGACGGCTTCGCCAGGTCGGCCCAGATGGCGACCACGTCACCGGCACCGACCAGCCCGAGCATCACCACCGTCGCCCGCCCCAGCCCGACGGGCGAGCGCAGCGGCGGACCCGGCGGCACGAAGGGCGGGAAGGGCTCGACGGGCGCGCAGCGGGCGCACCGCGTCTCCCCGGTGACGGCCTCGGTGCTGTGGCAACTGGCGCAGATCATGGCGGTGTTCCCCCGGTACGGCTGAAACGGTGTACGCGGCCCTCCCCAGAGCCGCGCACACACGAGCGAACATGAAAACTTACGCGTTACGCCCACATTCCGTCCACTCACCCCGCCCGCTCACCCCAGCTTGTTCGCCAGCTCCTTGAACTGCGGCCAGGGCAGCGCCGGTTGCCCCGGGTCCCAGAGCTTCTGCACGGTGGCCCGCAGTGGCATCCGGATGCCGGAGGCGACCTGGTTCTCGGTCTGCGCGTTGGCGAAGTCGCACCACACCGCGAAGGAACCGCCGAGGATCTGGCCGTCGTACTGCGCCGGGACCGGGCTGGTGCCCCGGATCACGCGCGGGGTCCACTCCTGGTAGATGCGCTGGCCGGTCGGGTAGGTGAAGTCGTTCGGCTCGCCGAGGACGTAGTACAGGTACTCGTCGTTGTAGTTGTAGACCTTGCGGCCCGCGCTCAGGTAGTCCACCGGGGGCCGGGCGCCGATCTCCTTGCCGGTCCAGTAGGCGACCTGGATGTCCTTG
Source organism: Streptomyces sp. NPDC090119 (assembly GCF_044747085.1). Lineage (NCBI taxonomy): Bacteria > Bacillati > Actinomycetota > Actinomycetes > Kitasatosporales > Streptomycetaceae > Streptomyces > Streptomyces sp. NPDC090119. The sequence continues at coordinate 738,535 of NZ_JBIVDK010000003.1, forward strand.
GCGGGCTGGATCGTGGAGTCGCGCAGGAAGCCGTCGTTCCAGGCCCGCATGGTGCGGTCGTGGGCCCGGATGGTGTCCGCGCGGCCGTTCAGCCAGCCGGTGGTGAGGTCGGCGACGTTGCCGTTCGCGCCGTAGGCGTCGCGGGCGGCCGCGGCGAGCTGCGGGTAGGACGCCTCGGGGTCGGAGACGACCAGCGCCTGGTACTCGTCGCCGCCCAGGTTCCACTTGCTGCCCGGGAACAGGTCGGCGTACTCGTCGAGCAGATCGTCGACGATCTTCGCGGACTCGGGCTTGGAGATGTCGATCGCGCCGCGCGTGGCCTTGCCGTTGACGTTGCGGAGCTGGAGGTCGGGGTGGGCGGCGATGACGGCGCCCAGGTGCCCCGGCGAGTCGATCTCGGGCACGATCTGGATGTGCCGGGCGGCCGCCAGGTCGACGATCTTCTTGACCTGCGCCTTGCTGAGATGGTCCTTGGAGACGATCTCGGGGTGGCTGGTGGACTGGATGCGGAACGCCTGGTCGTCCGAGAAGTGCAGTCCCAGCTCGTTGTACTTCAGATCGCCCAGCTCGCGTATCCGGTCCTCGATCCAGGTCTCGGAGAACGGTTTGCGCGCGATGTCCAGCATGAAGCCGCGCGAGGGCTTGGCGGGCTCGTCCTTCACCACGCCCTCGGGCGCGGTGCCGCCGCCGTGGACCTCCTGCTTGAGGGTCCGGGTCCCGTAGAAGACGCCCGTGTCGGCGGGCCCGTCGATGTCCACCCGGCCGTCCCGCACGGTCATGGTGTACGACTCCGGGTTGCCGCTCCCGCCGAGGCCGAGGCGGACGTCACCGGCCTTGGCGTCGTTCTTCTCGCCGCCGTAGTCGAGGCCCAGCTCACCGGCTATGAGCTTGCCCTCGTCGGCCAGGGCCGGGTCGGTGACCACCACCCGGCCGCCGCCCTGCGGCTTCCAGCCGGGCCCGCGCGCGGCGGTGTGCTCGCGCACCGCCGGGATGGTCTGCGGCGCCTTCGACATGGGGTACGAGCGGCTGGGCGAGGGGGTCGGCGGGTCGGCCTGCCGGGAGGCGCCGACCGCGCCCGCGTCCGAGCCCCCACCGGAACCACCCCCTCCGGATGACGCCCACACGCCGACGCCCACCCCGGTCACCACGGTTCCTACGACCGCGGCGGCCATGATGGCCCGCTTCCGTTTCAGCTGCCGTGCCGGAGCACGGTGTCTGTGCTGGCTCACCCTCCCAACGTACGACCGAAACGCCGTTCACCCGTCACCGAGACGTTCTGAAACTCTCCCGTCCGAGTGAAATTCGGGCATCAGCCGGACACACAGTGACCACTCTCGATAACGTGTCGGCACATCCTTCACAGGTCCCCCTGTCGCCCCGTGCCAGCACGGCACGCCCTTGTCCCCCCTCCCACGAGGACCCACGCTGCCTGCGCACCGTTCGCCGTATCTCCCCACCCCGCTCGACGCCTTCAACCTGGCACCGGCCGAGGAGGCCCGCGCGCTGCTCCTGCGCTGTCTGCGCAACGCCCGCTGGGCGCACCGGCTCGCCGAGCACCGCCCCTATCCCGACCTGGCCGCCCTGCTGGCCGCGGCGGACGAGGCGGCCTACGACCTGCGGGTCGTCGACCTGGCCGACGCCCTGGCGGGCGAGTCCCTGCCCGAACTGCCCGAGGACACCTACTCGGCCGCCCACACCGCCCTGAGCGCGGCGCACGCCGCCTACGAGGCCCGCTTCGGCCATGTCTTCGTGATCGCGCCGGGCGGCGCCACCCCCGAGGAGGCGCTGGACCGCGTCCTGGAGGGAATCCGGTCACGATTGGCGAACGATCCCGAGGACGAGCGGGTGGTCGCCGCCGCGGAACTGCGGGGCCTGGCCCGGCACCGGCTGGCGACCCATCTGGGCGGCGCGGGCACCCGCGCGACCAGCCAGTACGCGCCCCGGCACGGCGTATAACGGGCGAACCGCCCCGGATGCCCACGAGCCGGAAACCCACAACCGGCCGGATCATCCGAAACAGGCCCCCCGTCAGCCACGCCGCACCTCATGGATACGATGCTGAGGGCCGGTGGACCGTACCCGGCCGGGCCCGACCGACAGTGAAGCCGGCGCGGCCCTAGTCCCCGCATCCGGAGGGTTCTTCCGTGCCGGCTGGAACGTTGTACCGCGGCCGGGAAGGCATGTGGTCCTGGGTGGCTCATCGAGTCACCGGCGTCCTCATCTTCTTCTTCCTGTTCGTTCACGTGCTGGACACCGCCCTCGTGCGTGTCTCCCCCGAGGACTACGACAAGGTCGTAGCCACGTACAAGACCCCGATCGTCGCGCTGCTGGAGTACGGCCTCGTGGCCGCCATCCTCTTCCACGCGCTCAACGGTCTGCGCGTCATCGCCGTCGACTTCTGGTCGAAGGGCCCGCGCTACCAGAAGCAGATGCTGTGGAGCGTCCTCGGCGTCTGGATCATCCTGATGGCCGGCGCCCTGTACCCGGTCCTCGGCCACGCCGCTCGTGTCCTGTTCGGGAGCTGACGCCGATGTCCACCTCTGAGATCAATCTGACGGGCTCCTCCGCGGACGCCGCCGAGGACGCCTACGCGCTGTCCCTCGACGCGCCGCGCTCGCGCACCCGTACCAAGAAGACCCCGAAGTCCACGCGGGGCAACTTCGAGATGGCCGCCTGGCTCTTCATGCGCCTGTCCGGCATCGTGCTGGTCGTCCTCGTCCTCGGCCACCTGCTGATCCAGCTGGTGCTGGACGGCGGCGTCTCCAAGATCGGCTTCGCCTTCGTGGCCGGTCGCTGGGCGTCCCCGTTCTGGCAGGTCTGGGACCTGCTGATGCTGTGGCTGGCGATGCTGCACGGCGCGAACGGCCTGCGCACGGTCATCAACGACTACGCGGAGCGCGTGAACACCCGCCTGTGGCTCAAGGGCCTGCTCTACACGGCCACGGTGTTCACCATCCTGCTGGGCACGCTGGTGATCTTCACCTTCGACCCGAACATCCGCTAGGCACGGGGCTGCGAGAATCATGAAGATCCACAAGTACGACACCGTCATCGTCGGCGCCGGTGGCGCGGGCATGCGCGCGGCCATCGAGTCCACGAAGCGCAGCCGCACCGCCGTGCTGACCAAGCTCTACCCCACCCGCTCCCACACGGGCGCCGCGCAGGGCGGCATGGCCGCCGCGCTGGCCAACGTGGAGGAGGACAACTGGGAGTGGCACACCTTCGACACGGTCAAGGGCGGTGACTACCTGGTCGACCAGGACGCCGCCGAGATCCTGGCGAAGGAGGCCATCGACGCGGTCCTCGACCTGGAGAAGATGGGCCTGCCGTTCAACCGGACGCCCAACGGGACGATCGACCAGCGCCGCTTCGGCGGTCACTCCCGCAACCACGGCGAGGCCCCGGTCCGCCGGTCCTGCTACGCGGCCGACCGCACCGGCCACATGATCCTCCAGACGCTGTACCAGAACTGCGTCAAGGAGGGCGTGGAGTTCTTCAACGAGTTCTACGTCCTGGACCAGCTGATCACCGAGGTCGACGGCGTCAAGACGTCCTCCGGCGTGGTCGCGTACGAGCTGGCCACCGGCGAGATCCACGTCTTCCAGGCGAAGTCCGTGATCTACGCGTCCGGCGGCACCGGCAAGTTCTTCAAGGTGACCTCCAACGCGCACACCCTGACCGGTGACGGCCAGGCCGCGTGCTTCCGCCGGGGCATCCCGCTGGAGGACATGGAGTTCTTCCAGTTCCACCCGACCGGCATCTGGCGCATGGGCATCCTGCTGACGGAGGGCGCCCGCGGTGAGGGCGGCATCCTCCGCAACAAGGACGGCGAGCGCTTCATGGAGAAGTACGCGCCGGTCATGAAGGACCTCGCGTCCCGTGACGTCGTCTCGCGCTCGATCTACACCGAGATCCGCGAGGGCCGGGGCTGTGGTCCCGAGGGCGACCACGTCTACCTCGACCTCACCCACCTGCCGCCGGAGCAGCTCGACGCGAAGCTCCCGGACATCACCGAGTTCGCGCGCACCTACCTCGGTATCGAGCCGTACACGGACCCGATCCCGATCCAGCCCACCGCGCACTACGCGATGGGCGGCATCCCGACCAACGTCGAGGGTGAGGTCCTCTCGGACAACACCACCGTCGTGCCGGGTCTGTACGCGGCCGGCGAGGTCGCCTGTGTCTCCGTGCACGGCGCCAACCGCCTGGGCACCAACTCGCTGCTGGACATCAACGTGTTCGGCCGCCGCGCGGGCATCGCCGCCGCCGACTACGCCCACACCGTGGACTTCGTCGAGCTGCCGGAGAACCCCGAGGCGATGGTCGTCGCGCAGATCGAGCGGCTGCGGGACGCCACCGGCACCGAGCGGGTGGCCGACATCCGCCGGGAGCTGCAGGAGACCATGGACGCCAACGTCATGGTGTTCCGCACCGAGCAGACGATCAAGACGGCGGTCGAGAAGATCGCCGAGCTGCGCGAGCGGTACCTCAACGTGTCCATCCAGGACAAGGGCAAGCGGTTCAACACCGACCTGCTGGAGGCCATCGAGCTGGGCAACCTGCTCGAACTGGCCGAGGTCATGGCGATCTCCGCGCTGGCCCGCAAGGAGTCCCGCGGCGGTCATTACCGCGAGGACTACCCGACCCGCGACGACGTCAACTTCATGCGCCACACGATGGCGTACCGCGAGGTCGGCGACGACGGCTCGGAGACCGTGCGTCTCGACTACAAGCCGGTCGTCCAGACCCGCTACCAGCCGATGGAGCGTAAGTACTGATGGCTACCCCTGTTCTGGACAAGGCCGAGGCGGCGTCCGCCGCGTCCCCCTACATCACGGTCACCCTCCGTGTCCGCCGGTACAACCCGGAGGTCACGCCGGAGCCGTACTGGGAGGACTTCCAGCTCGAGATGGACCCCAAGGAGCGCGTCCTCGACGGGCTCAACAAGATCAAGTGGGACCACGACGGCACGCTGACCTTCCGGCGTTCCTGCGCCCACGGCATCTGCGGGTCCGACGCGATGCGGATCAACGGCAAGAACCGTCTGGCCTGCAAGACGCTGATCAAGGACGTCAACCCCGGGAAGCCGATCACGGTCGAGCCCATCAAGGGCCTGACCGCGCTGAAGGACCTCGTGGTCGACATGGACCCGTTCTTCCAGGCGTACCGGGACGTCATGCCGTTCCTGGTCACCAACGACACGAACGAGCCCACCCGCGAGCGCCTGCAGTCCGCCGAGGACCGCGAGCGGTTCGACGACACCACGAAGTGCATCCTGTGCGCCGCGTGCACCTCGTCGTGCCCGGTGTTCTGGAACGACGGCCAGTACTTCGGTCCGGCCGCGATCGTGAACGCCCACCGCTTCATCTTCGACTCGCGCGACGACGCCGGTGAGCAGCGCCTGGAGATCCTCAACGACCGCGACGGCGTGTGGCGCTGCCGCACGACCTTCAACTGCACGGACGCCTGCCCGCGCGGTATCGAGGTCACGAAGGCGATCCAGGAAGTCAAGCGCGCCCTGATCACCCGCCGCTTCTGAGGCCCCGCCTCCGACGCTCCCCGAGGGCCCCGTTCCGCTTGCGGACGGGGCCCTCGGGCGTCGGTACGGTCAGCGGCCCCCACGCCGCGCCACGTCGAAGCGGCGCAACACCCGCACCAGCCGCCACACCCCGGCCACCGCCCCGACCACGGCCCCGCCCGTCAGCACACCTCTGGACGCCTCACCCGACAGATCGAGCAGATAGGTGAGCCCCAGCGCGACGGCGAACACCACCCCGGCGAGAGCGGCCGCGGTCACCAGCGCGAAGACGATCTCCACCGTCACCGCATCCTTCTCCCACCGCGACTCCCGCCCCATGTCCATGCCGAAAGTCTGGCACAAGGGCCTCACGCGGAGCCTGAGTTGAGAAGCCCCGCGCACACCGCTTCCGCGGGCCCGGGGACACGTCCGGGTGAAGGTGATCGTCCGGGACGCCGGGAGCGGTGCGTCCTACGATGATGGCCTCGACCAGCCCCTGGGAGGCATCGCGATGTCCGCAGCATCCGTAGAGCAGCCCTTCGCCGACGACGAGCCGTTCTCGCTGACGGCGATCGCCGCCGAGATCATGGAGCGCCATCCGGGCTACCGCGTCGAGATCATCGGAGGCCACCTCCTCGTGACACCGTCCCCGGATGCCCCGCACGCCCGTGCCCTGACCAGCCTCATGCGGCCATTCCTCGCGGCCGGCCTGGACGACGGCGAGACCGAGGTGTTCCAGAACATCTCGATCTGGCTCCCCGGAGGCGAGGACTACGCCATTCCCGACCTCGTCGTCGTGGACGGCGACATCGATGACCACCTGATCGAGGGCACCGCATACGACCCCGCCTGCCTCCGCCTCGTCCTGGAAGTGACCTCCGGCAACTGGAAGGACGACCTGAAGACCAAGGTCGGCGCCTACGCCCAGGCCAAGGTCCCCGTCTACGTCGTCGTGGACCGCAAGCACCAGCGTCTCCACGTCCTCACCGAGCCCATCGAGGGCACGTACGCCACCCACCGCATCCACTCCCCCGGCGAGACCGTCGACCTCCCCGACACCATCGGTGCGAAGGTCACCCTGGACGTGGCCGCGATCATCGAGGCGGGCCGCCCCCGGCGTTCTTGATTCGTTTCTGGCCGCCGCGGCTGGACTGGCAGGATGGCTCCGCCAGGACATCGCATGACACAGGGGGCCACCAGCATGACCCAGCCGTACCCGCAGCCCGGCGAGAACCCGCAGTGGGGCCCCGGGCATGCCCCGGCGGCGCCCGGTCACGGCTACCCCGGGCAGCCCCCGGCCGCGCCCGGCTACGGCTACCCCGCGTACCCGCCGCCCGCCGGATACGGCTTCCCGCAGCAGGCCCCCGCCCCGGCCGGTGCCCCGCTGCTGGCCCTCGGGGACATCATGGTGGTCGGCGATCAGATCATCACGCCGGCGGGAACGCTGCCCCTGCGAGGCGCGGTTTGGAACGCCACCGATCTCTCGCAGACCGAGGAGAAGATCCCTCCGCACGCCATCGTGCTGGCGATCCTCTTCTTCGTGTTCTGCCTGCTCGGGCTGTTCTTCCTCCTGATGAAGGAGAAGAAGACCACGGGCTACATCCAGGTCAGCGTGACCAGCGCGGGCCGCCACCACTCCACGATGATCCCGGCCCACCGGCAGGACGCCTTCCAGGCGGTCATGGCCCAGGTCGCCTACGCGCGGTCGCTGAGCGGCATGTGAGCGTCGGGCCGTCTCGGCCCAACGAGTGATCGAACGACCCCCGTGCGAGCGGCCCGCCCCGCTGACGCGGGGGGTCGCCCTAGCCTGACGCCATGTCAGACGACGAAGCGCATGAGCTGCTGGGGTTCGACAATGTGGTGCTTCCCGTGGGAGATCTCGGGGAGGCGGTGGGGTTCTACGAGCGGGCCGGGTTCGACGTGGGGTTCCGGTTCGACGAGGGCGGGATCGCGCTGCTGAGGGTCGGCGGGGAGACGCCCGGCATCCTGCTGCGCCACGAGGAGGGCCTCGGGCACCGCCCGCCCTCCTGGCCCGCGTCCCGGCTCTGGCTGGAGGTCCCGGACGCCCGCGCGGCGGCCCGGCGGCTGAAGGCGGCCGGGATCGAGCCGGTGGACGAGGCGATGTCGACGGCGACCGGGCGGACCGTCGAGTTCGCGGACCCGTGGGGCAACGTCTTCGGGCTGACCGACTACACCAAGCGCCCCGAACTCGCCCGCAGGGCTTGAGACTCGGACCTCACCCCGCTTGGTTGAACACGTTCAAAAACAGGTCTACAGTCATCCCTGTCAGCGTTTTGAACGCGTTCAAGAAGGGGTGGGGCATGGACCGCACCGTCATCGCCTATGTGATCTACCTGGCCGTCAGCATCGGGCTGACCGTCTGGGTCGCCCGTACGCTCAGCCGCAACGGCAGGGTCTTCCTGTCCGACGTGCTGCACGGCAACGAGAAGCTCGCGGACGCCGTCAACCACCTGCTGGTGGTCGGCTTCTACCTGGTCAACCTGGGCTTCGTGACGCTCTACCTGAGCGACGACGGCACCATCGAGGACACCCGCGGCATCTTCGAGACCCTGTCGGCCAAGCTCGGCGTGGTGCTGCTGGTGCTCGGCGCGATGCACCTCGGCAACGTCTTCGTGCTGAACAAGATCCGCCGCCGGGGCCTCATGGAGCGCGAGACGCAGCCGCCGGTCGCCCCGCAGGGGTGGGTCGCGCCGACGGCCGGAGCGTGAGCGGGACCGTGGACCGGGGCGTCACGAGCGCCCCGGTCCGGGGGCTGACCGTCCTCTACGACGCCGGGTGCGGCCTCTGCACCCACCTGCGCGACTGGCTCGTACGGCAGCCGCAGTTGGTGCCGCTGGAGCTGGTGCCCGCCGGGTCGGCCGAGGCCCGGACGCGGTTCCCCGGCGTGGACCCCGCCGCGACGCTGGAGGAGGTCACCGTGATCGGGGACTCCGGGCAGGTGTACCGGGGTACGGCGGCCTGGATCGTGGTGCTGTGGGCGCTGCGCGAGCACCGCCCGCTGGCCCACCGGCTCAGCACCCCGACCGGCGCGTTCCTGGCACGGGGCGCGGTGCTGGCGGCGGCCAAGTACCGGGTCGCGCAGCGGGACGGCCAGTGGGGCGGGCAGGGTACGTACAGCCGTACGGACGGCTGGCGGTACGCGCCCGAGCAGGGCTGGGTGTACGACCCCCCGGCCTGCGCCGACGGCACCTGCCCCACTGGTTAGGCTCCCTACGTGCCCGCGAAGAACGACGGCCCCGAGGCCGGACCCCAGAGCAAGTCGGAACACACCCGCGCGCTGATCCTCGAGACCGCGATGCGGCTGTTCCAGGAGAACGGCTACGACAAGACCACGATGCGGGCCATCGCCAAGGAGGCAGGTGTCTCGGTCGGCAACGCCTACTACTACTTCGCGGGCAAGGAGCACCTGATCCAGGGCTTCTACGACCGGATCGCCGCCGAGCACCAGGTGGCGGCCCGGTCGGTGCTGGCCACGGAGACCGATCTGGAGGCGCGGCTCGCGGGCGTGCTGACCGCGTGGCTGGACATCGCGGAGCCGTACCACGAGTTCGCCGTGCAGTTCTTCAAGAACGCGGCCGACCCGGACAGCCCGCTCAGCCCCTTCTCGGCGGAGAGCGAGCACGCCCGCGAGCAGGCGATCAGCGTGCACCGGGAGGTGCTGGCGGGCTCGAAGTCGAAGGTCTCCCCAGAACTCCGGGACGCGCTGCCCGAGCTGATGTGGCTCTCCCAGATGGGCCTGGTCCTCTACTGGGTCTTCGACCGTACGCAGAACCGCGAGCGCAGCTACCGCCTGGCCCGGCGCGGCGCCCGCCTCACCGCACGCGGCGTGGCCCTGTCCCGCTTCCGGGTGCTGCGCCCCCTGGTCCTGGAGGTCCACGAACTCTTCAACGACTTCCTGCCCGGCATGACGAAGGCCCTCCCGGCACCGCGAACCCGCGGCTGATCCGGCCCGCGCGGCGAGTCATCCCGGCGCGAGGTCGGGGTACACGGTGAGCACCGGATACTTCGCATACTTCGCACGAGAGTGGTGCCCCTCATGGCCGAGACCCAGGACGTCGTCGAGCTCATCCTCCAGGACCACCGGCGCATGGAGGACCTCTTCCGGCTGATGCGCAGCGTGGAGGCGGACCGGGCGGCGGCGCTCCAGGAGTTCGCCGATCTGCTGGTCGCGCACGCACTGGCGGAGGAGGCGGAGGTCTACCCCGCCCTGAAGCGGTACCGGAACATCGACGACGAAGAGGTCGAGCACGGCGAGCACGAGCACGACGAGGGGAACGAGGCCCTCCTGCACCTGCTGGAGGTGAAGGAGGTCGGCTCCGAGGAGTGGGACTCCAAGCTGGAGGAGCTGGTGGAGGCCATCACCCACCACACCGACGAGGAGGAGCGCACCATCCTCAACGGCGCCCGCGAGAACGTGCCGATGAAGCGGCGCGAGGAGCTGGGCGCGGCCTTCGTCGCGGACCGCGACCGCCGTCTCAAGGACGAGCCCGGCTCGGTCGAGAACCTGCGCGAGGTCGTCGGTTCCTGATCCCTGGGGGCGCGGGCCGGGACCAAGGCCCGCGCCGCCGCTCTCAGGCGTCGATGTCGAGCGCGGTCCCGTACAGCCGCCCGCCCCACCGCGTCCCCCGGCACGTGCAGCGCGGCACGCGGGTCGTTCCGCAGGTGCGTGACCTTGATCCGGTCGGCGGTGGTCGAAAAGCGGGGGACATCCCGCGCTCATGTGGTCACCCGTGCAGGAGGTCGCGCATCTCCCAGGAGTGGCCGGGGCCGTGTCCGGCGAACAGGGTGCACACGTCACCCGCGGCGGGCGCCTCGCAGGGCGCCAGACGGACGAACACGTACCGCGTCTCCTCCCACTGGACCCAGAGCTGCGTGCCCCGGTCGATCTCGCCCAGGTGGTCGGCGTGCGGACCGTCGTGCGCGGCCTCCAACTCGCAGGTGACGTGCGTCAGTTCGTGCGGGGGTAACTCGGCGGGGTCCTCCCCGGTGGCCTTCAGCTGGCGGACCAGCATGTCGCGGGGCGGGCGGCCGGGCTTGTTGCAGTGCCGCATGGGTCGGACCACCGGGTCTCCAGCATCTCGAAGTCGTCGATCTTCGGGGTTCACAGGCATTCACCCCGGCTGCGTCTGTTCGCGCGAGCGGTCAGTGCCCGGAGTCGCTGTTCGGGGCTGGCCGGCCGTACGTCCTCGGGACGCACGGTCCACTCGGTCCCACCCCCGGCGGGCCGCAGCGACCAGAGCCCGGCCCACTCCCCGCGGAATTCCCCCACACGTTCGTGTGCGTCCACCAAGAGGGTTCCGATGGGCGGGAGTTGAGGCGGTTCGTCCAACACTGGGCACTCCTCTCCGTAGTGAATCCACTACCAAGGGAAGTCAGCGTGACCTAGAGTTCGGGACCACTCAACCTGGCGTCAGTGGACGGAAAGTCGGTGACCGCGCCTTGAACATCAAGGAGTTGAACCCGGACAGCTCGCCTCAAGCGGCCTTCGGCGCACTTCTGCGCACCCACCGGGAGGAGAGGGGGTGGAAGCAGGACTATCTCGGCGTCGAGATGGAATATTCCAGCACGCATATTTCGTCGGTTGAAACTGGTCGCAAGATGCCGACCTTGCGCTTCTCGCGCAGCGCCGACCGGGCCTTGGGAACAGGGGACTTGTTCGAGCGGCGCTGGCGTGAGCTGAAACACGGCGTGCTGCTGGAGGGGTTCCCGGAGTACGCGGGGCTGGAGGGGCGGGCGACGGAGATCCGGGTCTTCGAGATCGGCATCGTTCCAGGTCTGCTTCAGACGCCGGAGTACGCACGGGTCCTCGCGGACAGCGCCGTAGAACGCGGCGCGATCACACCCGAACAGGCCACCGAGCGCGTCTCGTTCCTCGCAGAACGCCAGGCGGCGCTGGAGCGGTCGCGGCCGCCCATGGTGTTCGTGGTGATGGACGAGAGCTGCGTCCTGCGGTCTGTTGGCGGGCCGGAAGTCATGGACGCGCAGATCGAGCGGTTGATCAAGTTCGCCGCCCAGCCCAACACGATGCTTCAGGTCGCCCCGTTCTCGATAGGGGAGCGTCGGCCGTTCGACCTGCCCGTATACCTTCTGACGCTGTCCGACCGGTCCGTGTCGTGCTACGTGGAGGCACAGACACAGGGACGCCTGGACCGGGAAACCACTTCGGTACTGCCCGTCCTGACGGCCTACCATCAACTGCAGGCCGAGTCGCTCTCCCAGGCGCTGTCTGTGGCCGCGATCAAACAGCTTCGAAAGGGCACGTCGTGACGACCGAATCCCCCCGCTGGTTCAAGTCCTCGTACAGCAACAACGGCGGCGCCTGCATCGAGGTCGCCACCAACCTGCTCCCCGCCCACGGCGTCATCCCCGTCCGCGACTCCAAGGTCACCGCAGGCTCCGTGCTGGAACTCCCCGCCGCCGCCTTCGCCTCCTTCGTGACGGGCGTCAAGAACGGCCACTTCGGCGCCGTCTGAAAATCCCCGCTCCGCCTCGCTGTCCCCTGCCCAACGGCGGGACAGCGAGGCTACGCTGCCGCCCCATGACCGACACCCCGCAGTGGTTCAAGTCCTCGTACAGCAACAACGGCGGCCAGTGCATCGAGGTCGCCACCAACCTGCTCCCCGCCCACGGGATCATCCCCGTCCGCGACTCCAAGCGCACCGACGGCCCCCCGCTGAAGCTCCCCGCCGGGGCCTTCTCCGCGTTCATGGACGGAGTCAAGGCCGGGCGGCTCGGCGCAGTCTGATCACCGGCGCAGGGCGCGCCCCCGGCCGCCCTCGGGCCGCGACCGATTCACCCCTCGTCGTCCTCGTTCTCGCAGTCGCGCAGAAACCACAGGTCGAAGGTGTACTGCTCCGCCACCGGTGACCGCTCCCGCGCCCGGACGACTTCCCCGACCGTCATCGGCTGCCGTGCACCGCCCCGGACGTTCTGGTCGTAGTGATCGGCCGCCGCCTGACGACCGGTCCACCAGGCGTAGCCGGTGTACACACCGGGTCGGGGCAGCGTGGTCGTACCGGCCGGTCCGAGGGCCAATTGGTTGACGACCACGTCGCCCGTCCCGGACTCCAGAACCACGGCGGTCCAGCCCTCGGCGTCCTCGGGAGGCCGCTGAGGGCCGTTCCACACGCGGATGGCGACCGTGACGCGGAGGTCGGGCTGCAGAGTGTGGAGGTACACGTGGTAGCCGTTACCGGCGACCACCTCGGCACGAGCTCTGACGGCCGCCCGGGGGTCCGCCTCGTACGCGGCGGCGTCATAGATCTCGACGATGCCACGGTCCGGCCGTGCGGTGGTGCGGTACTCCGCGATGAGAGCCATGTCCGCGCGCGTCCTCCTGGGCTACGGATCGACAGTGACGTAGAAGGCGTCGCCATCATCGCCTCGTCCGTGCACCGAAGCGAACGGCGTGTCGGACGGGCGGGGCCGGATCGGGGCGGAAGGGTGTCCAAACCGGACACACCACCAGGGAGCGAGCGATGCCCGAAGTCACCACCCCGTACCCGACCGGCACCCCCTGCTGGGTCGATCTGATGGCGCGGGACCAGCAGGCCGCGCTGGACTTCTACCGGGACCTGCTCGGCTGGCAGGGCGCGCCCGGGCCGGGCGAGTTCGGCGGGTACGCGGTCTGCGAGCTGCAGGACCGGCCCGTGGCCGGGATCGGGCCGACGATGGGGCCCGAGGGCGCGCCGGAACCGCCCACCGTGTGGACGAGCTACCTCGCCACCACCGACGCGGTCGCCACCCAGGACCAGATCGTCGCCGCGGGCGGCGTCCTGATCGCGCCGGTGATGGACGTCGGCAGCCTCGGCCGGATGCTGATCGCCGCCGACCCGCAGGGCGCCGTGTTCGGGGTGTGGCAGCCCGGCGACTTCTTCGGCGCGGGCGTGGTCAACGAGCCCGGCGCGCTGACCTGGAACGAGCTGCACACCAGCGACGTGGAGGCGGCCACCGCCTTCTACGGCCAGGCGTTCGGCATCGAGATCACGCCGATGGACGGCCACGACTCCTACTGGGAGCTGCGCGTGGGCGGCCGTACGGTCGGCGGCGCCACCCTCCTCGCCAACGACCCGCCCGGCACCCCGGCCCACTGGCTGACATACTTCGCGGTCGACGACGTGGACTCCACGGTGGACGCCCTGGTCCGCGGCGGCGGCAACGTCCTCGTACCGCCCTTCGACATGGCGGCGGGCCGCATGACCGTGGTCACCGACCCGCAGGGCGCGCCGTTCGCGATGATCAGGTCGGCCGGTTCCTGAGTCAGCCCACCGACGCGGCCGGGGTCTCCACCCGCAGGGCGGTGGTGAAGAACTCGGTCAGCTTCTCCACCGCCGGGTCCATGAACCTCTCCCGGTCGCCGTAGAGGTCGACATGGCTGGCGCCCTCGATCCAGAAGAGTTCCTTGGGGTCGGCGGCCTTGTCGATCGCGCGCTCGGAGTGGGCCCGGCTGTCCGCGTCCGTGCCGACGATCATCAGCAGCGGGCGCGGGGCGATCATCTCGACGAAGGCCCACGCGTCGAAGGCCACGCACTGGTCGATGCTGTACGTGACGATCCGGTTGGGTGCGTTGGGGTGCATGCAGCGGGGGGTGCGGTAGAAGTCGTACGCCTCGCGCATCATGCTGCGCGGCGGGGCCTGTTCGGCCTCCTCCTCGGTCATCGGGATCAGTGGCATGGTGAGTGCCGCCTGCCCCTCGCCCTCCGTACGGGCGTCATTGGCCGTGGCCAGGAGGTGGTCGAGGACGGCGGGGTCCTGGCCGGTCAGGTCGACGCCCTCCCGGAACATGTCCCCGATGTTGACCGCGCTCACCGTCGCCACCGCCTTCATCCTGCGGTCGGTCGCCGCGGCGAACGGCACGTAGCCGCCGGAGCCGCAGATGCCGATGACGCCGATACGGTCGCCGTCGACCTCGCCCCGGGAGATGAGGAAGGACACCGCGTCCTTGACGTTCTCGCTGCGGATGAACGGGTCTTCGAGGAGATGCGGCTGTCCCTCGCTCTCCCCCTGGAACGCCGCGTCGAAGGTGAGGACCGCGAATCCCTTCTCCGCGAGGCGCTGCGCGTAGCGGGCGGGGGACTGTTCCTTCACGCTGGTGACGGGGTGCGAGATGACGATGCCCGGCAGCCCCGCGCCGTTCTGGTCGTCCTCCGGTGTGAACAGTTCACCTGCGAGGCTCAACCCATTACTGAGGAATGTGACTTTCTCTCGCATATCCGAATCCTTTCATCGGGTGGAAAGGCGGGCAACCGCGATCACGGCGGCGCGGGGCGGCGGCCTCAGGCGGCCAGGTGCTCGCCGAAGAAGCCGGCCAGCCGGGCCACGGCCGGGGTGACGTACGCATCCTTGTCGTAGAGGTCGACGTGGGTGGCGCCGTCGACGACGAACAGGTCCGCGTCGTCACCGGCGGCGGCGACGGCCTCGCGGCTGAAGTAGCCGGTGTCCGCGTCCGAGCCGATGACCATGAGCAGCGGGCGGGGCGCGAGGAGCCCGATCATGGCGTACGAGTCGTACTGGGCGAGCTGGTCGATGCTGCGCAGCACCCAGCCGGTGTTCGAGCGCTCGTGGTGGCCGCGCGGGGTGTAGTAGTACTCGGAGCCCTCGCGCCAGAGGCTGCCCTCCGGCAGGCCCTCCCGCGACTCGGGCACCCAGTTCTCCATGGCCGGGGCCTCGCCGCGGGCCTCGGCGGTGCGCAGTTCACCGGCCCGGTCGAGCATGGCCCGCACGACCTCGGGGCCCTGGGTGCGGCCGAGTCCGCGGCGGAACAGGTCACCGGTGTCGGCGGCGCTGACGGTGCCGACGGCCCTGATCCGGTGGTCGGTCTGCGCGGCGAACGGCACGTAGCCGCCGGAGGCGCAGATGCCGAGGGCGCCGATGCGGGCGGGGTCGACGTCCTCGCGGGTGGTCAGGTACGTGACGGCGGCGCGGACGTCCTCGGCGCGCTGGAACGGGTTCTCCAGGCCGCGCGGGGTGCCCTCGCTCTCGCCCTGGTAGGCCGCGTCGAAGACCAGCGCGGCGAAGCCCTCGCGGGCCAGGCGCTCGGCGTAGACGCTCGCGGTCTGCTCCTTCACGCCGCCCGCCGGGTGGGACACGACGACGGCCGGGAGGGGGCCGCCGGTGTGCCCGTCCGGGGTGAACAGGGTTCCGGCCAGCTTCAGACCGGAGCTGGCGAATTCGACGTTCTGCTTCATGTCTTTCGATCTTTCCTTCACGCGGACGGAAATTCGGCGGCGGCGGGAATTCGGATCTTCACGCCACTCGCCATATCGTCGACATTCGCACGCCGGGCCCTCCCGCGAAATGGGCCGAATTTGTCCCCGGACAGAATCGGCCCCCTCTCGGTGGCGGCCCGTCGCCGCGCGGGGAACAGGCGGCGTGTCCGGCGCGGTTGTGTCCGTCGGGGGGCCGTGCCATCGGACCCGCCTTCGCGGCGCGCCCGCCGCACACCTGGACCGATCCCGCAGGAGGACTGTTTCATGACTGACCGGCCCTTGACGCTCATGGCAGTGCACGCCCACCCCGACGACGAGGCGACCGGGACCGGAGGGGTCCTCGCGCGGTATGCGGCGGAGGGCGTCCGGACGGTGCTGGTGACCTGTACCGACGGCGGGTGCGGGGACGGGCCGGGGGGTGTGAAGCCGGGCGAGCCCGGACACGATCCGGTGGCGGTCGCGGCGATGCGCCGGGACGAACTCGAGGCGAGCTGCGAGGTCCTGAAGATCAGCGACCTGGAGATGCTGGACTACGCCGACTCCGGGATGACGGGCTGGGCGAGCAACGACGCCCCCGATTCCTTCTGGCAGACCCCGGTGGAGGAGGGCGCGGCCCGCCTCGCGGAGCTGATGCGGCACTACCGCCCCGATGTGGTCGTCACCTATGACGAGAACGGTTTCTATGGCCACCCCGACCACATCCAGGCCCACCGCATCACCATGGCGGCGCTGGAGCTGACCGATCTGACCCCCAAGGTGTACTGGACCACCATCCCCCGCTCGGGAATGGCCCGCTTCGGCGAGATCATGCGCGAGTTCCAGGGCGACATGCCCGATCCCGACCCCGCCGAGGCCGCCGCCCTCGCCGACCTCGGCCTCCCCGACGACGAGATCACCACCTGGGTCGACACCACCCCGTACAGCGGCCAGAAGTACGACTCCCTGGCCGCGCACGCCAGCCAGGGCGAGAACATCTTCTTCCTCAAGATGGGCAAGGAGAGGTTCGGTGAGCTGATGGGCACGGAGACCTTCCTCCGCGTCCGCGACACCACGGGCGCCCCGACCCCGGAGAACGACCTGTTCGCCGGGCTCCGCTGACCCGGTCCGGCCGGGCGCGGGTGCCGTACTCCGTGAGGAGCGGCAGGCGTCACGCCTCGCGGGAGGCCAGTTCGATCACCGTGATGTCCGACGGGGCCCAGACCCGCGTCGGCGGGCCCCAGGCGCCCGCGCCTCGGCTGACGTAGAGCTGGGTGTCGCCGTAGCGGTCCAGGCCCGCGACCGTGGGGTTCGCCGCCTTCGCGATGAGGTTGCCGGGCCAGAGCTGGCCGCCGTGGGTGTGGCCGGAGAGCTGGAGGTCCACGTCGTGGTGGACGGCCTCGCGGATCTGGACCGGCTGATGGGCCAGGAGGACGCAGGCGCGGGAGGTGTCGCGGTCGCCGAGGGCCTTGGCGAAGTCCGGGCCGTGGCCCTCGCTCCGGCCCTGGACGTCGTTGACGCCCGCCAGGTCGAAGTACGGCAGCTCCGTGCGGGCGTTCTCCAGCGGGCGCATGCCGAGGGTGCGGACCTCGTCCAGCCACTGGGCGGCGCCGGAGAAGTACTCGTGGTTGCCGGTGACGAAGTAGGTGCCGAGCCGGGACTCCAGCCCCGCGAGCGGTGCCGCCGCCGGGCCCAGGTTCTTGACGCTGCCGTCCACCAGGTCGCCGACCACCGCGATCATGTCCGGCTGGGTCGAGTTGATCGTGTCGACCACCGTCCGCGCGAAGCTCCGCCCCAGCACCGGGCCCAGGTGGATGTCGCTGACCACCGCGATCCGGAAGCCGTGCGCCGAGCGCGGGAGCTTGGCCAGCGGGACGGTGACCCGCTTCACGCGCGGGCCGCGCAGCACCCCGTACGTGCCGTAGCCCGTCGTGCCCAGCGCGACCGCGGCCGCCGTGCCTCCAGCGACGCGGGAGACGAAGAGGCGGCGGGAGAGGGCGGAGGCGGCGAGCGCCGTGGCCTGCGGCCCGTCGGAGGCGGACGAGTCGTCAGCCCCTGTGGACGGCTCCACCGGGGCCGGGGACGGAGCCGGGGAAAGGGACGGGGAGGCGGGCGCCTCGTCAGTCCCGGCCGAGGGCTCCACCGAAGGCGCCGGCACCCGCACCCCGCTCAGCCCCGCGAACACCGCTTCCCGCGTCGCCTGCCGGGCCCGTCGCCGCGCCCACACCCGCACCGGCTCGGTCGCGAGCGTCGCCAGCAGCAGGTACAGCGCCAGCGCCATCCACAGGAACCCCGGCCAGGCCAGGGCCCGTTGGAGCCAGAAGGGAGCGCCGGAGCGTTCCGCGACCAGGGCGGCGATCATCAGCACCGGGGCCGCGACGAAGAGCACCGTGCCCGCACGTCGGGCGAGACCGCGCGGGCGGGTGGTGTCGCGGACCAGGCTGCGCCAGACGTACCAGTGGAGACCCGCCACGAGGGCCAGTACGACCAGGGCGACGAGCACGAAGACGATGACCACCCGGCGAGTCTCCCCTATGACGTCCGACGCAGTGCGCGCAGTCCGCGCAACCCGATGACCCCGACGACCGTCCCCAGTACGAAGGACACGACCGCCAGCGTCAGGTGCACCCAGAAGTAGGCCGTGGGATGCCCGTCGTCGAAGGCGAGACCGCTGCCGTCCTTGACCAGATTCTTGACGAAAGTGACCCAGATGACCCAGCTCCACACCCCGAAGGCGAGCAGGAACCAGGAGACCGGGCGGCTGAGCTTCATGAGTCCAGTATCGCCGCCCGCTGTCCGGTTCCATGGCCGGGGTGGAGCGGGAGGCGGGACTTCACAGCCCGTGGCAGGTACGTTTCCGATCGTGTCCGCACCGAAGAAGATCGCTCAGCGATCCCTACTGATCACATCCGCCGCGCTGCTGACCGTCTCCGGCCTCGCCCCGTCAGCCTTCGCCGCACCCAAGCCGTCCGGAAGTCCCAGCACCGCTCCCCCCGCCCGCATGTCCCAGGTCGGCGGCGCCCGCCTCGGCGTGCCCGGTACGCAGGTGAACCTCGCCCCCGGCGTCCCCGTGCTGCCCAAGGGGCTCACCGGCCGCTCCTGGATCGTCACCGACGCCGAGAGCGGCGAGGTGCTCGCCTCGCACAACGCGCACTGGCGGCTCCCCCCGGCGAGCACCCTGAAGATGCTGTTCGCGGACACCGTGCTGCCCCGCTTCCCCAGGGACCAGCGCCACCAGGTGGTGCCCACCGACCTCGCCGGGATCGGCGCCGGTTCGAGCATGGTCGGGATAAAGGAGAACGAGTCCTACACCGTCCACGACCTGTGGCTCGGCGTCTTCCTGCGCTCCGGCAACGACGCCGTGCACGTTCTCTCCGCCATGAACGGCGGTGTCGCGCAGACCGTCAAGGACATGCAGGCGCACGCCGACGCCCTCCAGGCCGGTGACACCCACGTCGTCAGCCCCGACGGGTACGACGCCCCGCAGCAGTACTCCTCGGCGTACGACCTCACCCTGTTCGCCCGCTCCGGGCTGCAGAAGAAGGACTTCCGGGAGTACTGCTCCACCGTGCGGGCCAAGTTCCCCGGCGCGACCACGCAGAAGGGCAAGGGCAAGGGCACCCGCGAGACCTTCGAGATCCAGAACACCAACCGGCTGCTGAGCGGCGACGCGGACACCGCCGTCTATCCGGGCATCGCCGGGGTGAAGAACGGCAACACCACCAACGCGGGCGCCACCTTCACCGGGGTCGCCGAGCGCGGCGGCAAGGTGCTGCTGGTCACCGTGATGAACCCGGAGAAGCACGAGCACGACGAGGTCTACAAGGAGACCGCCCAGCTCTTCGACTGGGGCTTCCGGGCGGCGGGAAAGGTCCAGCCGGTCGGCACGCTCGTCCCGCCGCTCAACGCCACCCCGAGCGCCCGGCCCAGCGGGGCGCCCAGCGCGGACGTCACCGGCGCCCCGCAGGGCACCGCGGGCGCCGGGTCCGAGCCGGTGAAGGGCGCCACCGCCCAGAGCGGCGGCTCACGGGGTGCCGGAACCGCCCTGGGCATCGCCGCGGGGCTGCTGGTGCTGCTCGCGGGCGGCGCCTTCCTGGTCAACCGCCGCTGGCCGCTGCCTGATCTGATGCGTCGGCGGCAGCGTCCGTGACCTTCCCCTCGTCGCTGCGCGTCGCCGTCCAGGCGGCGCAGAACAGGATCAGCTTCGACGTGAAGTTGATCCACAGCAGCAGGGCGACGGGCACACCGAAGGCGCCGTACACGCTCTTCGCGGCGACGCCCTGGATGTAGCCGCTCAGCAGCAGCTTGAGGAGTTCGAAGCCGACCGCGCCGAGCAGGGCCGCCACGATCAGGCGGCGGCGCGGCGGTTCGACCCCCGGCAGCAGGCTCAGTACGTACAGCAGGACCAGGAAGTCGGCGAGCACGGCGACGGCGAACGCGGCGATCCGCAGCAGCAGGGTGCCCCAGCTGTGCTCGTCCAGGCCGATCGACGACGCCAGCTTGTCGATCGCGGCCGAGGCCAGCGTGGAGGCGGCCAGGGTCACCAGCAGGGCGCCGCCGAGCCCGATCAGCACCCCGGCGTCCTTCAGCTTCAGCACCACCGGGTTGCCGTCCCGCTCGGGCAGCTCCCACACCGCGCGCAGACAGTCCCGGATCTGGCCGACCCAGCCGATACCGGTGAACAGCAGCGCCGCACCGGCGATCAGCCCGACCGTGCCCGCGTTCTGCACCAGCCCGTTCAGGTCCAGCTGGTCGGCGAGGCCGGGGAACTGGCTCGCGATGTTCTTCTCCACGGTCTTCTGCCGGGCCGGGTCGAGCGTGGCCGCCGCGACCGCCGCGGCGACGGTCAGCAGCGGGAACAGGGCCATGAAGCTGACGAACGTCATGGCCGCGGCCAGCCAGGTCCAGTTCACCCGGTCCAGGCGCGCGTACGAGCGCCACGCGTGCGTGGTCATCAGCCAGGTCACGATCGGCCCGATGCCGGGCAGCTTTTTCAGCCAGTCCATGATCCGCCTCTGCCCTTTTCGCGGGAACTCCATGTGCCGATACCCCGGATGAAGCCCAACCCGTCGGCCACCCGTCGGCGCGTCCCATTAATCACCCATTGCGGGGAGCCCGGCGCCGCCGTGCGGACACTCGGCCATATGCGGACGATACGGTCACCCGCATGTCTGCTGTCTGCCGTCCTCCCCAGTCCCTGCTCGTCCTCGGCGGCACCTCGGAGATCGCGCTGGCCACCGCCCGCCGCCTCATCGCCCGCCGTACCCGCACCGTCTGGCTCGCGGGGCGTCCCGGCCCCGCCCTGGACCGTGCGGCGGAGCGTCTCTCCGTGCTCGGCGCCGACGTCCGCACCGTCGCCTTCGACGCACTGGACCCGGAGTCCCACGAGACGGTCCTCGGCAAGGTGTTCGCCGAGGGCGCCGTCGACATGGTGCTGCTCGCCTTCGGGGTCCTCGGGGACCAGGCACGGGACGAGCGGGAGCCGCTGCGCGCGGTCCGGGTCGCCGCGACCAACTACACCGGCGCGGTCTCGGCCGGTCTGGTCGCGGCCGGTGCCCTCCAGGACCAGGGCCACGGCTCGCTGGTGATCCTGTCCTCGGTGGCCGCCGAACGCGCCCGCCGCTCGGACTTCATCTACGGCTCCAGCAAGGCCGGACTCGACACCTTCGCGCAGGGCCTCGGCGACGCGCTGCACGGGACGGGCGCGCGGGTGATGGTCGTACGGCCCGGGTTCGTGCGGACCGGGAAGACCGCCCATCTGGCGCCGGGACCGCTGTCCACCACGCCGGAGAAGGTGGCCGCCGCCGTCGAACTCGGGCTGCGCCGGGGCGCGGAGACGGTGTGGGTGCCCGGCGCGCTGCGCCCGGTGATGTCGGTGCTGCGGCACGTGCCGCGCACCCTGTTCCGCAGGCTCCCCGTCTGAGCGGGGTGGGTCAGCGGCTGGGGATGGTGTCGCGCTCCGCGTGTCCGGCCTGCGGCGGGACCACCGGGCTGCCGAACCAGTAGTCGCGCAGCTTGCGCCACACCCCGTCCCGGCCCTGCTCGTACAGCGCGAACCCGGTGCACGGCCAGGCCGCCTCGAACCCGGCCAGCTCCTCGAAGGCGCGGTCCATCGCCGCCTCCTCGATGCCGTGCGCCACGGTGACGTGCGGGTGGTACGGGAACTGCAGCTCGCGCGGCACCGGCCCGGAGGCGTGCCGCACCTGCTGCTGGAGTTCGGTGCACTCCTCGGCGCCCTGCGCGATGTGGACGTAGACCACGGGCGAGAGGGGGCGGAAGGTGCCGGTGCCGGACAGCCGCAGCGGGAAGGGGCGTCCGGCCGTCGCGACCTCCGCGAGGTGCGCGTCGACGGCGGACAGGTCCGCCTCCTCGACCTCGGTGGGCGGCAGGAGGGTGATGTGCGTGGGGATGCTGAGCGCGGCGGCGTCGCCGAAGCCCAGGCGCCGCTGCTGGAGCAGGCTGCCGTGAGGCTCCGGGACCGCGATCGACACGCCGATCGTTACGATCCCCACGTCGTCTCCTGTCGTCGCGTTTCTGTTCTGTGGGCCGTCCTCGCGTACGGCCTTCGGCTATCGACTGTACGGCCACGGATGTCCGCAGGGCAGGCGCAACGGAAGTGATGTGCGGCGCTCTCCCCCACCGGACACGCGTGCGGGTCGCACGTCCGGGGACGGCTGTGCGCCCCCGGACGTCAGGTCAGGGCCGGTCAGTGCTTCGCGGGCAGGAAACCGACCCGGTCGTACGCCAGCGCCAGCGTCTCGGCGGCCACCGCGCGGGCCTTCTCGGCGCCCTTGGCGAGGATCGAGTCCAGCGTCTCGGTGTCCTCCAGGTACTGCTGGGTGCGCTCCCGGAAGGGGGTGACGAAGGCGACCATGATCTCGGCGAGGTCGGTCTTGAGGGCGCCGTACATCTTGCCCTCGTACTCCCGCTCCAGGTCCGCGACCGGCGTGCCGGTGAGGGTGGAGTGGATGGTGAGGAGGTTGCTGACGCCGGGCTTGTTCTCCCGGTCGAAGCGGATCACCGTGTCGGTGTCGGTGACCGCGCTCTTCACCTTCTTCGCGGTCGTCTTCGGGTCGTCCAGCAGGCTGACGACACCCTTGGGCGAGGCCGCCGACTTGCTCATCTTGACCGCCGGGTCCTGGAGGTCGTAGATCTTCGCCGTCTCCTTGAGGATGTACGGCTTGGGGCTCACGAAGGTCTCGCCGAAGCGGCCGTTGAAGCGGTCCGCGAGGTCACGGGTCAGCTCGACGTGCTGGCGCTGGTCCTCACCGACCGGCACCTCGTCCGCGTTGTACAGCAGGATGTCCGCGACCTGGAGGATCGGGTACGTGAACAGGCCGACGCTGGCCCGGTCGGCGCCCTGCTTGGCGGCCTTGTCCTTGAACTGGGTCATGCGGGACGCCTCGCCGAAGCCGGTGAGGCAGTTCATGACCCAGGCGAGCTGGGCGTGCTCGGGGACGTGGCTCTGCACGAAGAGGGTGCAGCGGTCGGGGTCCAGACCGGCCGCGAGGAGCTGGGCCGCGGCGAGGCGGGTGTTCGCGCGGAGGTCCTTCGGGTCCTGCGGAAGCGTGATCGCGTGCAGGTCGACGACCATGTAGAACGCGTCGTGCGTCTCCTGGAGGGCCACCCACTGACGGACGGCACCGAGGTAGTTGCCGAGGTGGAACGAGCCTGCGGTGGGCTGGATTCCGGAGAGAACGCGGGGCTTCTTGTCAGGGGTGGCCATGGTGCCCATTCTTCCAGAGGTGGAGGTGGGTCCAGTGCCCAGGTGGGTGGGGTGTGCGGGGCGCGGGGGACTGCGGCTCCGTCGTGGCTGGTCGCGCAGTTCCCCGCGCCCCTGAGGACGCTCAGGTGAGGTCGATCTCCGGGTACAGGGGGAAGGCCGCGACCAGGTCTGTCGCTCGCTTCGCGATCTCGTCCGCTGTCTTCTGGTCCAGGACGTGCTGGGCCTTCGACGGGGCGCCGGACTTCGTGGTGCCCGGTTCCGTGGTGGTGAGGACGCGGTCCATCAGGGCGGCCACCTCGTCCATCTCGGCCGTGCCGAGGCCGCGGGTGGTCAGGGCGGGGGTGCCGACGCGGATGCCGGAGGTGTACCAGGCGCCGTTGGGGTCGGCGGGGATG
This sequence comes from Streptomyces sp. NPDC090119, assembly GCF_044747085.1. NCBI lineage: Bacteria > Bacillati > Actinomycetota > Actinomycetes > Kitasatosporales > Streptomycetaceae > Streptomyces > Streptomyces sp. NPDC090119. The sequence continues at coordinate 762,379 of NZ_JBIVDK010000003.1, forward strand.
GCGTTGCGGTTGGTGACGATGCCGGAGTCCAGCAGAGCGGCCTCGGCCTGGCGGCCGGTGAGGCCGTAGGAGGCGGCGACGTCGATCAGGTTGAGGTGGTTGTCGGTGCCGCCGGTGACCAGGGTGGCGCCGCGCTTCATCAGGCCCTCGGCGAGCGCGCGGGAGTTGTCGACGACGCGCTGGGCGTAGTCCTGGAAGGAGGGCTGCCGGGCCTCGGCCAGCGCGACCGCCTTCGCGGCCATGACGTGCGGGAGCGGACCGCCCAGCACCATCGGGCAGCCCCGGTCGACCTGCTCCTTGAGGGAGTCGTCGCACAGGACCATGCCGCCGCGCGGGCCGCGCAGCGACTTGTGGGTGGTGGTGGTGACGATCTGGGCGTGCGGCACCGGGTCGAAGTCGCCGGTGAGCACCTTGCCCGCGACCAGACCGGCGAAGTGCGCCATGTCGACCATGAGGGTCGCGCCGACCTCGTCCGCGATCTCCCGCATGATCCGGAAGTTCACCAGGCGGGGGTAGGCGGAGTACCCGGCGACCAGGATCAGCGGGCGGAACTCGCGGGCCTGGGCGCGCAGGGCCTCGTAGTCGATCAGGCCGGTGGCCGGGTCGGTGCCGTAGGAGCGCTGCTCGAACATCTTGCCGCTGATGTTGGGGCGGAAGCCGTGGGTGAGGTGGCCGCCCGCGTCCAGGGACATACCGAGCATGCGCTGGTTGCCGAACGCCTGCCGCAGTTCGGCCCAGTCGGCCTCGGACAGCTCGTTGATCTGGCGGACGCCGGTCTTCTGCAGGAAGGGCACCTCGACGCGGTCGGCGAGTACGGCCCAGAAGGCAACCAGGTTGGCGTCGATGCCGGAGTGCGGCTGGACGTAGGCGTGCCGGGCGCCGAAGAGTTCGCGGGCGTGCTCGGCGGCGAGGGACTCGACGGTGTCGACGTTGCGGCAGCCCGCGTAGAAGCGGCGGCCGACGGTGCCCTCGGCGTACTTGTCGCTGAACCAGTTGCCCATCGCCAGCAGGGTGGCCGGGGAGGCGTAGTTCTCGGAGGCGATCAGCTTGAGCATGTCGCGCTGGTCGTGGACCTCCTGGCCGATCGCGTCGGCGACGCGGGGCTCGACCGCGCGGATCACGTCGAGCGCGGCGCGGTAGGCGGTGGTCTCGGCGGAGCCGGACGGAGTGGAATTCTCGGGCATGGGGGCCTCCGGACAGGGCGTCGGTGTGTCGTCGCGTTCGGTTCGGCCCAGGCGCACGGCACTGACTCCCGGGCCGCTCCCCGATGGTCCATCCCATCCCAGCGCGCCAGTCACGGCCCACGACCAGCGTACCGGCCGTGGGCGCGGGAGTGCGCGGGTCTAGAGGATCACGTGCGGGAGGAAGCGGGCGTACGAGTCGGTGATCAGCCCGGACGACTCGCGGATGCCGAGGCCGGCCGCCTCGTCGCCGACGATCCAGGCGCCGAGGACGACGTGGTTGCCGTCGAAGACGGGGAGCGGGGCGAGGGCCTGGTAGCAGCAGGTCTCCTCGGGCGCCGGAGGGGCGGGGCTGCCCGGCGGGTGCAGGGTGACGCCCTCGCCCTCGCGGCCGAGCAGCGGCTTCGCGGCATAGCCGGTGGTGGCGGCCAGCTCGCGGGGGCCGTCCAGGTAGGCCGGGAGGAGGTTGGGGTGGCCGGGGTACAGCTCCCAGAGGATCGCCAGCAGGGCCTTGTTGCTGAGCAGCATCTTCCAGGCGGGCTCGATCCACAAGGTGCTGCCGGTGCCGCCGCCGTTGTCCAGGGTGTCCAGGACGTGGTCGGCGAACTCGTCGGTGGTGAGCCATTCCCAGGGGTACAGCTTGAAGATCGCGCGGATGAACTTCAGCCGGTTGTCCACGAAGCGGCCGGAGAGGGTGTCCCAGCCTATCTCCTCCATGGAGAGCCAGTCGGTGGTGAGCCCGGCCTGCTCGGCGGTCTCCTTGAGGTAGGCGACCGTCATCAGGTCCTCGCCGAGTTCGTCGGCGGAGGAGTGCGCGAAGTGCAGCGGGGCGCCCGGCGGGAGCAGCTTCGCCTGCCTGCGCCAGGTGTCGACCAGCCGCTCGTGCAGCGAGTTCCACTGGTCGGCGCCGGGGAAGCGGTCCTCCATCCAGAACCACTGCGCGGACGCCGCCTCGACCAGCGAGGTCGGGGTGTCCGCGTTGTACTCCAGCATCTTCGCCGGGCCGGTGCCGTCGTAGTGCAGGTCGAACCTGCCGTACACGGACGGCAGTTCGGCACGCCGGTGCCAGGACTCGGTGACGGCCGCGGCCACCCGCGGGTCGGTGATGCCGAGGTCGGCGAGGCGGCCGTGCTCCACCAGGTGCCCGGCGGCGGCCAGGCACATGGTGTGCAGTTCCTCGACGGTCTCCTCCAGCGCCTCCACCTCGGGCAGCGAGAAGACGTAGTGGGCGCTCTCGTCCCAGTAGGGGCGCAGGGAGCCGTCGGGGTGGCGGGTCAGCGGGTAGACGATCCCCTGCTCCTCGACGGTGCGCTGCCAGTCGGGGCGGGGCGTGATCGTACGGCGTTCCATGCTCGTGTCGTCCCGGTTCGGTCAGCCGCCGGAGCTGCCGTGGCCGCTGCCGAAGCCGCCCCGGTGCACGCTGTCGCCGTCGCTGCCGCCCGAACGGCCCGAGCCGCTGCCGGACTTGCGGGGCGCGGTGAAGGAGCCGCTGCGAATCCAGGAGCCGCTCTTCTTGCCGCCGTAGTAGTAGGTGCCACTGGAGCCCGACCGGCAGTTCTTGCCGTCGACTATGTGGTAGCCCTTGCCCACGGTGTAGCTGTCCCGGTCCACGCAGCGCTTGTCCGGGTCGTCCGACGAGCACGCGGTGAGGGCGGCGGCGAGCAGCCCCATGCCACCCAGGACGACCGTGGTGGAGCGCAGTTGCGCGCGGGCGTTGGCCATGTTCTCTTCTCCCCCGTCGATGATGCGTTCGGGAGCCAGCTTAGAGATCGGTGTGAGTTTTCGGCAGGGCGGCCCCGCATACTCCTGTTCCCCTACAGTCACTTTGTGCTTTTTGGAATGGTGTGCGCGCTCGGCGCGGCGGTCTGCTTCGGTACGGCCACGGTCCTCCAGGCGGTGGCCGCGCGGGCGGCCGGGGAACAGGGCGGGGGCGGGGGTGAGGCGGCGCTGCTACTGCGGGCGGTGCGGCAGTGGCGGTACGCGGCGGGGCTCGCGCTGGACGGGCTCGGCTTCGTGTTCCAGATCCTCGCGCTGCGCTCGGTGCCGATCTACGCGGTGGGTGCCGCGCTGGCCGCGAGCCTCGCGGTGACGGCGGTGGTCGCGGCGCGGCTGCTGCGGGTGCGGCTGAGCGGGGCGGAGTGGGCGGCGGTCGGCGTGGTGTGCGCCGGGCTCGCGCTGCTCGGGCTGGCCTCGGGCGCGGAGGGCGACCGCGGCGGCCCGGCCTGGCTGCCGTACGCGCTGCTCGCGACGGCGGCGGGCGTACTGCTGCTCGGCGCGGTGGGCGGCCGGCTCTCCGGGCGGCCGCGCGCCCTGCTCCTCGGCCTCGGCGCGGGGTGCGGCTTCGGGGTGGTGGAGGTCGCGGTACGCCTGGTGAACTCCCTTCACCCGTACGCCCTGTTGACCGACCCGGCCTTCTACGCCCTCCTCCTCGGCGGCGGTGCCGCCTTCCTGCTGCTGACCTCGGCGCTGCAGCGCGGCTCGGTCACCACGGCGACGGCCGGAATGGTGCTCGGCGAGACCCTGGGCCCGGCGGCGGTGGGCGTGCTCTGGCTGGGTGACCGTACGCGGCCGGGGCTCGGTCCGCTCGCGGTGCTGGGGTTCGTCGTGGCGGTGGCGGGGGCGCTGATGCTGGCGCGGTTCGGGGAGGCGCCGGGGGCGGAGTCGGAGTCGATGGCGGAGGCGGAGGCTGTGCGCTGACGCGAGCGCTCGCTGTTCGCCGGGTGCGAGTCTCCCCCGCCGCTACGGCAGTGCCCGGCACAGCGCCTCCAGGACGGTGGGCCAGGTGCTGTCGGGCGGGGTGCCGTAGCCGACGACGAGGGCGTCCAGCGGTTCGGCGACGGCCAGTCGGTGGCGGTAGAAGGAGAGGCCGTGCAGGGCGAGCCCCTGCCAGTGCGCGGCCTGCACGACCGTCCGCTCGGTGCCGGGCGGCAGCCGCAGCACCGCGTGCAGCCCGGCCGCGATCCCGGTGACCGTCACCTCGGGCGCCCGGTCGGCCACGGCGGCGGCCAGCTGGTCCCGGCGGCGCCGGTAGCGCTGCCGGGCGGCGCGCACATGGCGGTCGTAGGCGCCGGAGGCGATGAACTCGGCCAGCGTGAGCTGGTCCAGCACCCCGACGGTGTCGCTGTGTCCCTTAGCCGCGGTCAGCTCCGCCCGCAGCGCCGGGGGCGCCACCAGCCAGCCGAGGCGGAGTCCGGGGGCGAGGGACTTGCTGGCGGTGCCGAGGTGGACGACGTGCTCGGGGTCGAGGCCCTGGAGGGCGCCGACGGGCTGGCGGTCGTAGCGGAACTCGCCGTCGTAGTCGTCCTCCAGGATCAGCCCGCCGGTCCGCCGCGCCCAGTCGACGACGGCTGCCCGGCGGTCGGGGTGCAGCGGGGTGCCCATGGGGAACTGGTGGGCGGGGGTGAGGAGTACGGCACCCTCGGTCGCCAACGGCGCCGTGTCGGTGCCGAGTTGGTCGTACGGCAGCGCGGTGGTCGTCAGGCCCGCCCCGGCGAGCAGGTCGTGGTGGACGTCGAGGCCGTACGACTCGACGGCGACCGTGCGGGCGCCGCGCCCGTGCAGCACGGTGCCGAGGAGGCGCAGGGCGTGGGAGAAGCCCGCGGTGATCAGCACCGAGCCGGGGTCGGCGCGTACGCCCCGGACGCGGGCCAGGTATTCGGCGACGGCGGTGCGCAGTTCGGGGCGGCCGCGCGGGTCGCCGTAGCCGAACGCGTCGTTGGGGGCCCGGGTGAGGGCGCGGCGGGCGGCCCGGAGCCACTCGGTGCGCGGGAAGGCGGCGAGGTCGGGGGTGCCGGGGACGAGGCTGTGCGTGGGACGGCCCGGCGTCCGGCGCCGGACCGGTGCGCCCGCCGCCGGGGACGTCGGTATGGCCCGCTCGGCGACCCGGGTGCCGGAGCCCTGGCGGGCGGTGAGCCAGCCCTCGGCGACCAGGTCGGCGTACGCCTCGGCGACGGTGTTGCGGGCGATGCCGAGGTCCGCCGCCAGGGTGCGGGAGGAGGGCAGCCGGGTGCCGGGGGCGAGCCGTCCGGTGCGTACGGCGTCCCGCAGCGCGTCGGTGAGACCCCGGCGCAGGCCGCTGCTCCCGGCCGGTTCGAGGTGGAGGTCGATGCCCAGATTGGCCCATGAATCCGCCATGGGAATGGACCATACTCCTGGGCAGCTTCGCTCGTAGGCTTGCCGGTATGGAGACCACGGAGAACACCACCGAGTACGCCCCCGAACACCCCGCCCGCCTGTCCTGGACCGAGCACGTGCCCGAGGTCTACAAGGCGATGGTCCGCCTGGACGCGGCCGCCCGGAAGGGCGTCGACCCGACACTGCTGGAGCTGGTCAAGATCCGCGCCTCGCAGCTCAACCACTGCGCGTACTGCCTCGACATGCACACCAAGGACGCGCTGGCGGCCGGGGAGAGCGTGGAGCGGATCATCCAGCTCAGCGCGTGGGACGAGTCCCGCCACTTCTACACCGAGCGGGAGGCGGCTGCGCTGGAGCTGACCGAGGCGGTCACCGTCATCACCGACGGCTTCGTCCCCGACGAGGTCTACGAGCGCGCCGCCAAGCAGTTCGAGGAGGCGGAGCTGGCCCAGCTCATCGCCGCGATCACGGTGATCAACGCGTGGAACCGGTTCGCGGTGTCGACGCGGATGGTGCCGGGGCACTACACGCCGGGGCAGCACCAGTAAGTACCGGCGCCGACGGGTGACTCGGAGGGCGAGCCGTAACATCCGCCCATGATCGAAGACATCAGCATCGCGGGCGACGAGCATGACGCGGAGGCGGAGAGGACCCTGTCCTGGCGGGCCGGGTCCGTTAGCCTCTCGGCCCTCGACGTGGACGACGCGGAGCTGCTGCACGACTGGCGGTCCGACCCGGTGACGGTTCAGCACCTGTGCACATGGCCCCTCCCCCTCTCCGCCCTGCGCGAGCGCATCGAGCGCGACATCGACAACGACGACCGCGACGACTTCCTCGTCCTCACCGCCGACCGCACCCCGGTCGGCCACATCGCCCTGACCGGCCAGAACCTGGTCGATGGCACGGCCGAGGTCGAGCTGCAGCTCGCCCCTGAGCATCGCGGGCAGGGTCACGCCACGGCCGCCCTGGACGCCCTGGTGGACCTCGCCTTCGGCGAACTCCCGATGTACCGGCTCACCGCGGAGACCCACACCGACAACACCCCCGCCCTCGCCGTCCTCACCCGCTCCGGCTTCACCCAGGAAGGCACCAGCCGCGCCGCCTGCCTCCACCGCGGCCGCCGCCACGACGTCGCCGTGTTCGCCCTGCTCCGCCCGGAGTGGGAACAGCTGACGCGGCCTCGCGCGTGGGACGCCTGACCCGGCGGCGAGCCCTGATCCGCCCTCGACTTAGGCTCGCCCCATGACGGAGTCGCCCCTCACCGAAGCCGAAGTCGCCGAGGCGGAACGGGAACTCGAGGTGTCCTTTCCCGAGGACTACCGAGCGTATCTGCGCGAGGTGAGCGCGGGCGGGGCGCTCTTCCGGCTCGAGCGGACCGACCGTGGCTGGTGGTGGGCGGGGAACTACGAGGGGCGACGCGAGCTGCTGGGCATGCCCTTCCCGCATCCCGACTCGTACGCCGAGGCCGAGGCCGAGCTGCTGGCGCGCGAACCACAGGCCGGGCCGTTCGAGGGCGATGAGGCTCGGTCCGCCTGGGACGACGAGGCCGAGAGGTTCGAGGATCTGAAGACGGCGGGCGCGATCGTCATCCAGGAACACGGCTGCGGCTTCTCCAGCTTGCTGGCCCTGACCGGCCCGCTGTCCGGCACGGTCTGGTGGGACGGGCGGGCCACGTGCGACCGCATCGTCCCCCTGTCCCTGGACCACGCCGACGGCGCCCGGCCCGTCCGGTTCAGGGAATGGCTGGACCACGGCTCCTGGGCACTCCTGCCGCCAAACTGGGGTTGACGCAGCGCCGGACGGGCAGGTCGGCTGCTGCGCGGGGCCGTCGAGGTGATGGCTGGAGCCGACGGGGCTCGCGAGTACCAGTCCCGCGACATGTACCTGTTCTGTGTTCCGGCGATCAGGTGAGGAGACAGCCTGCGCGGGGGTGAGTCCGGGGCGGCCCGCTGCGAGGCCCGTGCTCGAACGGGCAGGTGCCTCCGCTGAGTGTGATCACACGCCCTGATGGGGCGGCCCGGCCGCGTAGGCCAGCGGAGGGGCGATCGCCTGCGCGTCCGCTCCCTCGCCGACCCACAGGGCGATGAAGAGTGCGGCGGTCGCCTCCAGGAGTCCGGCGCGTACGAGACCGCCGGCGGTCACGGGTTGGCAGCCCACGTCCCGTACCAACTCGCTCGCACGCGCGAGGGCGGTCTCGTCGTCTCCGCAGACCGGTACGGCCAGTGGTCGTCCGTCGAAGACGGGTGGCCACATGCGCCACACATCCTCGTGGCAGAGGTTGAAAGCCTTGACCACGTGGGCTCCCGGCGCCGCCGCGGCGAGTCGCTGCGCGGCGGAGGGGGCTCCTTCCGTGAGCAACCGGAAGCCCGGACCGACCGGGTTCGAGCAGTCGAGCAGCACCTTGCCCGCCAGCGCCGCGTGCAGGTCCCGTGCCACGACCGCTCCCGCCCCGAAGGGCAGCGCGGCCAGCACCACCTCACCGGACTCGGCCGCCCCACGCAGACTGGCAGGCTTCGCGCCGCCTCCGACGCGCGTCGCGAGCCGCTCCGCCCCGCGTGGGTCCCGTCCCCCGATGGTCACCTCGTGCCCGGCCCGCACCCAGTGGGTGGCGAGTGCGTCGGCCATGTTGCCCGTGCCCAGTACACCGATTCTCATCGCGCGCGGTCCTCTCCATGCCTGCTTCGCTCGTTCACACCGACGCTAGAGAACCGTTCGGGCACCATTCGGTACGTGACGACCGACGCCTTCCTCGCCGACTGCCGCGCCCGCCTCGCCTTCGACCTGCTCTCCAACACCTGGAACGCCGTGGTGCTCTGGGCACTCCGCGACGGCCCCCGGCGCCCGGTCGAACTACGGGAGCGGATCGGTGGCATCAGTTCCAAGGTCCTCACCGAGACCCTGCGCCGACTGCGGTTCAACGGACTGGTCGACCGGCAGACAGACGACGACCACCCCTCACGGGTCGAGTACCAACTCACGCCCCTGGGCCGGACCTTGCTGGCACCCATCGACACCATCGGCGCATGGGCCTTCGAGCACGGCGACGAGGTCATGGCCGCCCAGGAAGCAGCGTCCACTCCCGACCCGCGGTCTCCAGCTTGCTAGTGCCGCATCAGGCAACGTTCGCCCTGCTTGTACGGTCAGGGCATGGATGCCAGCAGCCAGCCAGCTCTTGATGAGATCGAAGATCGCTTCGTTGAGCTTGTCGCGGGTCGGCTGCCCAGGGACGAGGCCGATCGCTGGGCGGCGAGGTGGGTGATGGAGGACGGGATCGTCTGGGACGACCTCTCCTGGTGGGCGCTGAACCGCCTCCACGGAATCGATCTCCCTGCGGGCGAGCACGGTGGCTACCTGCACGACGACGAACAGGTACGGGTGTGGCTCGCTGAGCTGAGGAAACGCCGAGCGATGTCGAGGTGACGTTCACCAGCCCGGACCGCGTCCGGGATGTGATCCACAACTTTTAACGCCGACGGCTTCGACTCCCTCTACCCCAAGTACGAGGGCGGCCGGCCCAGAACCTTCACTCTTCCCGAACGCCGGGAGGTCAAGAAGATCGCCAAGTCCAAGCCGGTCGAGCACGGCCTGCCGTTCTCGACCTGGAGCCTGGCCAAACTGGCCGACTTCCTGGTCGCCGAGGGGGTGGTCGACGACATCAGCCACGAGGGCCCGCGTCGAACGCCTCTACGCGATCGCCGACGCAGAGGTCATACCCGAGGACGGCGAACCCGAAGTCGTCTTATGCCTGGACGAGTTCGTCCCGCTCAACCTCCAGCCCCACCCCGGGCGGCAATGGGCCGAGCGCGGCGGGAAGCACAAGGACCCCGACCGGGAACCCCGCCCCCGCGGGCGGGCGACCTACACCCGCGAAGAACCGCACGAGGTTCCTCGAGTTCTGCCGCTACCTGCGCAGCGTCTACCCGCCCGAGGTCCGGATCGCGATCGTCCTGGACAACTTCTCTCCACACCTGACCACGAAGAAGGACTCCCGGGTCGGCGACTGGGCCGTGGCCAACAACATTGAGTTCGCCCACACACCGACCAACAGCTCCTGGCTGAACCGCATCGAGGCCCAATTCACCGCCCTGCGCTACTTCGCACTGGACGGAACGGACCACGCCAGCCACAAGGAGCAGAGCAGCATGATCCGCCGCTACATCATCTGGCGGAACAAGCATGCCGCCGACGAATGCCTACGCGAGGTAGTCGACAGGGCGAACGTTGCCTGATGCGGCACTAGGTGCCCCATCGGCAGGCCCCGCCCAACTCCGGGCGGGGCCTTTCGCGTGCGTTGTCTGGACGGCCCATGATTCGCTACTGCTCGGCCGAGCAATGGCCGAGCTAGCGATCTCTAGAGTTCCGGACGGATCATGAGTCCGCCGCCCGGCGCTGTCACGTCAGGGAAGCCAGCGCTTCCACTGGTCCGGGTGGGTGTCGACCCACTTCTTCGCGGCCTCCTCGGGGCTGAGCTTCTGCTCGGCGATCATGAGGGAGACCTCGTTCTGGTCCTCCGTCGTCCAGTGGAAGTTCTTGAGGAACTCCGCGCCCTTGCCGCCGGAGCGGGCGAAGTCGGCGTTGAGGAACTTGCGCAGCGGGGTCTTCGGGTACGCGCAGGTGATCTTCGCGGTGTCGGTGTCGCAGCCCTCCTTGTAGGGCGGGAGCTTCACCTCCGTCATGGGGACCTTCTTGAACAGCCACTGGGGGGTGTACCAGTAGGACAGGAAGGGCTTCTTCTCCTTGGCGAACTGCTTGATCTGGGTGATCTGCGCGGCCTCGGACCCGGCGAAGACGACCTGGTAGTCGAGCTTCAGGTTCTTCACCAGGGCCTTGTCATGGGTGACGTAGGCCGGGGAGCCGTCCATGATCTGGCCCTTGCCGCCGGACTCGGCGGTGCGGAACTGGTCCGCGTACTTGTTGAGGTTCTTCCAGTCCGTGATGTCCGGGTGCTGCTTGGCGAAGTACGTCGGCACGAACCAGCCGATGTGCCCGGTGACGCCGAGCCCGCCCGCGTAGGTGACGGTCTTCTTGTCGTGGACGTACCGCTTCTCCTGCTCGGGGTGGCTCCAGTCCTCCAGCAGGGCGTCGACGCGGCCCTGGCTGAGCGCGTCCCAGGCGGGGATCTCGTCGACCTGGACGGTGTCGACGCGGTAGCCCATCTTGTGTTCCAGCAGGTACTTGGCGACCGCCACGTTGGACTGCGCGCCCACCCAGGACTGCACGGAGATGGTCATGCTCTTGGCGCCGCCCGCGTTGGCGAACGGGCTCGCCTGCTTGGTCATGTCGGCGGCGCCGCAGCCGGTGAGCAGGGCGAGCGCGGACGCGGCCGCGACGCTCACCGAGAGGGTCGTACGGAATCGCATGTCACGCTCCCTTCTTCGCGCGGCGGCCGGTGGGCTGGGTCACCCGGTCGAGCATCAGGCCGAGGCAGACGATCGCGGCACCGGCGACCAGGCCGGTCGCCAGGTCGCCCTGGGCGAGGCCGAACGCGACGTCGTAGCCGAGGGCACCCGCGCCGACCAGACCGCCGATGATGACGACGGCGAGGACCAGGACCACGCCCTGGTTGACGGCGAGCAGCAGCGAGCGGCGGGCCAGCGGGAGCTGGACCTGCCAGAGCTGCTGGCGGCCGGTGGCGCCCAGCGAACGGGCCGACTCCAGCGCGGCCGGGTCGACCTGGCGCAGGCCCTGCGCGGTGATCCGGACGACGGCCGGGAGGGCGTAGACCACGGCGGCGGCGACGGCGGGGGCGCGGCCCACGCCGAACAGGGCGACCACCGGGATCAGGTACACGAACTGCGGCATGGTCTGGAACACGTCCAGTACAGGGCGCAGCGCCCGGTCCACCCGGTCGCTGCGGGCGGCCCAGATGCCGGTGGCGATGCCGAGGACCAGGGTGACGGCGACGGCGGCCAGCACCTGGGAGAGGGTGTCGAGGGAGGAGTCCCACACGCCGAGCACGCCGATCGCGGCCATGGCGAGGGTGGCGGTCAGCGCGGTGCGCCAGGTGCCGATCAGCCAGGCGAGCCCGGCGACGATCAGCAGGACCGACCACCAGGGCAGCGCGCGCAGGCCGTCGCGCAGCGGGTCCAGCATCCAGGTGGTGAAGTGCGCGGCCCAGTCGGCGGTGCCGCCGATGACGGGGACGCCGGAGTAGAGGTGCGCGGTCATCCAGTTGACGGCCTGGTTGACCGGCTCCGCGATGTTCAGGGTCGCGCCCCCGGGCCATTCGAGCAGGCCGAGGAAGCGCGCGGCGAGCGCGGCGGCGGCCGTGCCCGCGAGGGCGTACAGCCATGCCTTGCCGCGGGACTCGTCGGTGCTGTCGGCGGCACGGCCCGCGGCCGCGGTCACCCGGTCCAGCACGATGGCGAGCAGCACGATCGGGATACCGGCCGCGAGGGCGGCGCCGACGTCGACGGAGGCGAGCGCCTGGTAGACGCGGTCACCGAGGCCGCCCGCGCCGATGACGGAGGCGATGACGGCCATGGACAGCGCCATCATGATCGTCTGGTTGAGACCGAGCAGGAGTTCCTTGCGGGCCAGCGGGATGCGGGCGGTCAGCAGCCGCTGGCGCGGGGTGGCGCCGAGCGAGCGGACGGCCTCCAGCACCTCGGGGTCGGCGCCACGCAGGCCGAGCGCGGTGAGCCGGGCCATCGGCGGGGCCGCGTAGACCACGGTGGCGAGGACGGCGGCGGGGACGCCGATGCCGAAGACCAGCACCACGGGCAGCAGGTAGGCGAAGGCCGGGAGCACCTGCATGGTGTCCAGCACCGGGCGCAGGGCGCGGTCCATCCGCTCGGAGAGACCGCCGGCGAGGCCGAGCAGGACGCCGACGGCGACGGACGCGAGTACGGCGGCCACCATGAGCGCGAGCGTCTGCATGGTGGGCAGCCACATGCCGAGCGCGCCGCAGGCGAGGAACGCCACGGCCGTACCGGCGGCCAGCTTCACCCCGGCGACCCGCCAGGCGACCAGGGCGCCGAGCGCGGTGACGCCGACCCAGCCCAGGGCGAGCAGGGCGAGGTAAACACCGCGGACGCAGAGCACGACCGCGTTGCTGATGTGGCCGAAGAAGTACAGGAAAATCGGGTGGGTGTCCCGGTTGTTCATCACCCAGTCGCTGGCGTCGCCGAGCGGGCCGGTGAGGCTCACGGTCAGCGCGTGCGGCCAGTGTCCGCTGCCCCAGCGGCTGTCGAGCAGCGGGACGAGGACGGCGGCGGCGACGGCGAGGGTCAGGAGCTTGGCCGCCGGGCGCGATCTGAGCAGGGCGGGCAGGCCGCGGCGGGCGGTGGGGGCGGTGATCGTGGCCATCAGACCGCCTCGCGCTCGGGGGCGGCGGCCACGAGGGTGGGCTCGGCCTCCCGCTCGGCGGGGGCGGCGACGCCGGTGCCCGCGACCACGTTGAGCAGCGCGTCGGAGTCGACGACGCCCATGCAGGTGCCGTCGTCCATCACGCGCGCCGGTTCGCCCGCGCGGGCGACGGCCTCGATGGCCTCGGCGACCGGGGCCTCGGGGCTGACGGCGGGACCGCTGCCCGCCTCTTCGAGGGTGGCGGGGCGCATGGCGGTGCGGCAGGTGACGACCTGCTCGCGCGGCACGTCACGGACGAACTCGCGGACGTAGTCGTCGGCCGGGGAGTTGACGATCTCCTCGGGGGTGCCGAGCTGGACCACGCGGCCGTCCCGCATCAGGGCGATGCGGTCGCCGAGCTTGAGGGCCTCGGAGAGGTCGTGGGTGATGAACACCATCGTCCGGCCCTCCTCCTCGTGCAGGCGGGCCACCTCGTCCTGCATGTCGCGCCGGATCAGCGGGTCGAGCGCGCTGAACGGCTCGTCGAAGAGCAGGACTTCGGGGTCCACGGCGAGGGCGCGGGCGAGGCCGACACGCTGGCGCTGACCACCGGAGAGCTGGCCCGGACGGCGCTTCTCCATACCCGCGAGACCCACCTTGGCGACGACCTCGGCGGCCTTCTCACGGCGCTCGGCGCGGCCCATGCCCTGGATCTCCAGGCCGTAGGCGACGTTGTCGAGGACGGTGCGGTGCGGCAGCAGGCCGAAGTGCTGGAAGACCATCGCGGCGCGGTGGCGGCGCAGTTCGCGCAGTCGGCCGCGGTCCATGGCGCGGACGTCCTCGCCGTCGATGGCGATGGTGCCCGCGGTGGGCTCGATCAGCCGGGTCAGGCAGCGCACCAGGGTGGACTTGCCGGAGCCGGACAGGCCCATGACGACGAAGACCTCGCCCTTGCGGACCTCGAAGGACACGTCGCGCACGGCGGCCGTGCAGCCGGTCTCGGCGCGCAGCTCGGCGGGGCTCAGCGCGGCCAGCTCCGGGTCGGCGGGGACGCGCTCGGGCTTGGGTCCGAACACCTTCCACAGGCCGTCGACGGCGAAGACGGGCGCGTCGGACCCTTCGGTGGCGGTGGGCGGCTTACGGGTGGGAACGGTGAGCGTCATCGCGCGTCACCACCGATCAGTTCGACGGCCTTCTCCCCGACCATGAGCACTCCGATCATCGGGTTCACCGCGGTCATCGTCGGGAAGACGGACGCGTCGGCTATGCGGATGCCGTTGAGACCCCGGACACGCAACTCGGGGTCCACTACGGCGAGTTCGTCATCGGCGGCGCCCATCTTGCAGGTGCCGGCCGGGTGGTACACGGTGTGCGCGACCTTGCGCGCGTACTCGCTCAAGCTCTCGTCGTCCTGGACCTCGGGTCCAGGGCACACCTCGCGCTTGAGCCAGTGGGCCAGTGGTTCCGACTTGGCGACCTCGCGGGCGATGCGGATGCCGTCGACCAGGGTCTGGGCGTCGTAGTCGTCCTCGTCGGTGAAGTACCGGAAGTCCAGCGCGGGCTTGACCTCGGGGTCGGCGCTGGTCAGGTAGAGACGGCCGCGGCTCTTCGGCTTGGGGATGTTCGGGGTCATGGAGACGCCGAACTCGGGCCGCTCGTAGCCCAGTCGCTCCGGATTGTCCGTGAACGGGATCTGGTAGAAGTGGAACATCAGGTCCGGGCCCGCGTGTTCGGGGTCGCGGCGGACGAACAGGCCCGCGTCGGAGTCCATCGCGGAGTTCTCCGGGATGGGCCCGTTGGTCTCCCAGACGATGACCGACTCCGGGTGGTCGAGCAGGTTCTCGCCGACGCCGGGCAGGTCCAGCACCACCGGGATGCCGAGGGCTTCCAGCTCGGCGCGCGGGCCGATGCCCGAGTGCAGCAGGAGCCGCGGGGTGTCGACGGCGCCCGCGCAGAGCACCACCTCGTTGCGCGCCTTGACCAGGAGTTCCTGGCCGTCCTTGGTGCGGACGTGGACGCCTTCGGCGCGGGTGCCGTCCAGCTCCAGCCGGTACGCCCAGGTCTCCAGGAAGAGGTGGAGGTTGGTGCGCTCGTCCATCACCGGGTGCAGGTAGGCGACGGACGCGGAGGAGCGCTTGTTGTTCTCGGGGTGGTACGAGAGGTCGAAGAAGCCGACACCGTCGGTGAACGGCTTCTTGTTGAAGCCCTCGATCCGCGGCACGCCGAGCGTGGACTGCGCGGCGTCCACGAAGTCCCGCGCGATGGCGTTCCGGTCCTTCTCGTCCACCGAGACGATGTTGTTCTTCAGCCGGGCGAAGTACGCCTCCATCGGCACGGCGCCCCAGCCGGTCGCCCCGGCCTGCTCCCACTCGTCCCAGTCGGAGGGGAGCGGCTTGAACGAGATCAGGGTGTTGTGCGAGGAGCAGCCGCCGAGGACGCGGGCCCGGCTGTGCCGGATGTGGGAGTTGCCGCGCGGCTGCTCGGTGGTCGGGTAGTCGTAGTCGAGGTCGCCGCCGAGCAGGCCCATCCAGCGGCGCAGCGTGAGGACGTCGTCGCGGTCGACGTCGCTCGGGCCGCCCTCGATGACGGCGACGGTGACGTCCGGGTTCTCGGTCAGGCGGGAGGCGATGACGGAGCCCGCCGTGCCGCCGCCGACGACGACGTAGTCGTACTCGTGGATGTGTTCGGGCATGGGGTGTCTGACTCCTGGGGGCAGGGAGGTCGTACGAGGAGGTCTGGCGGGGCTCAGCCGGCGAACCAGCGCACGGGGCTCGGGGCGAGGTTCTGGTACACGTGCTTGGTCTCGCGGTACTCGGCGAGACCGGCGGGGCCCAGCTCGCGGCCGGTGCCGCTCTTGCCGAAGCCGCCCCACTCCGCCTGCGGCAGGTAGGGGTGGAAGTCGTTGATCCACACGGTGCCGTGCCGCAGCTTGGCGGCGACGCGCCGGGCGCGGCCGGGGTCGGTGGTCCAGACGGCGCCCGCGAGGCCGTACTCGGTGTCGTTGGCGAGGGTGATCGCCTCGTCCTCGGTGCGGAAGGTCTCGACGGTGAGGACCGGGCCGAAGACCTCTTCGCGCACGACACGCATCTCGCGGTGGCAGTGGTCGAGGACGGTCGGCTCGTAGAAGTAGCCGGACTCGGGGCGGTCGGCGGTGGGCTCGGGGCGCTTGCCGCCGCAGACCAGGGTGGCGCCCTCGGCGAGCGCGGAGGCGACGAAGTCCTCGGTCTTGGCGCGCTGCTGCGCGGAGACCAGCGGTCCGCACTCGACGCCGGGTGCGGTGCCGCGGCCGAGCCTGATCTTCTGGGCGCGCAGGGCGAGTTCGGCGACGAAGCGGTCCCGGACGGACTCCTCGACGATGAGGCGGCCGCCCGCCGAGCAGACCTGGCCGCTGTGGATGAACGCGGCGTTGAGGGCCTGGTCGACGGCGGTGTCGAAGCCCTCCTCGGTGGCGCAGGCGTCGGCGAAGACCACGTTGGGGTTCTTGCCGCCGAGCTCCAGGGCGACCTTCTTCACGCTCGGCGCGGCGGCCTGGGCCACCTTGACGCCGCTGACCAGGCCGCCGGTGAAGGAGACCAGGTCGACGTCGGGGTGGTCGGAGAGGCGGGCGCCGACGGTGTGGCCGGGGCCGGTGACCAGGCCCGCGACACCCTCGGGGAGTCCGGCCTCCACCAGCAGCCCGATGAGCGCGACGGTGGTCATCGGGGTGATCTCGCTGGGCTTGATCACGAAGGTGTTGCCCGCCGCGAGCGCCGGGGCGATCTTCCAGCTTGCCTGGAGCAGCGGATAGTTCCATGGGGTGATCAGCGAGCAGACACCGACCGGCTCGTGCACGACGACGCTGTGGATGTCGGGTGAGCCCGCGTCGACCACCCGGCCGGGCGCCTCGGCGGCGACCAGGTCGGCGAAGTAGCGGAAGGCGTCGGCGACGCAGTCGATGTCGACGCGGCCCTCCTCGACGGTCTTGCCCGCGTCCCGGCTCTCCAGCAGGCCCAGCTCCTCGCGGTCGCGGACCAGGAGGTCGGCGACGCGGCGCAGCAGGGCGGCGCGCTCGGCGACCGGGGTGTGCGGCCAGGGGCCCTCGTCGAACGCGCGGCGCGCGGCGGCAACCGCCCGGTCGACGTCCTTGACGCCGCCCTCCGCGACCGTGGCGAACGGTCGTCCGTCCGCCGGGTCCAGGATCTCGCGGGTCTCCCCGGAGTCGGCTTCCAGCCACTCGCATCCCGCGTAGATGGTGGCCGTAGCCGGTCGTTCCGTTCTGTCCGCCATGATCGGTTTTGCCTTCCGTTCCTGTTCAGCCGCCCTGCGTGACAGAGCTGCCACGTCCGGGCGGTTGACCGCATGCCCTCGGCCCGCGAACCGCATGCGCATTCAGTGGCCGAAAGTGTGCTGCGTCACGGAAATTACGGGAGAAAGGCGGAGGAATCGGGCACTGGAGGGTGGTATAGATCACGACGGCGGTACGCACTCCCGCGAACCGGGTCGATTCGATCAGTCCAGCGCCGCGTTCCCGGTCGGGTCGCAGTTCATGCCGGGCGGGCAGAACCAGGCGAGCGCGGTGGTGAGGAGTTCCAGCTCGTCCTCCCCGCCGTCGGCGTTCGCGCCGTACGCGGCGAGGGCGTAGATCTTGCCGTCGGCGGCGACGAACCGCTCGTCGTATACGTGCCAGGTGCCCACCTCGGGCTCGTCCCGGATGGCGTCGGCCAGGTACTCCAGACGGGAGCCGGTGAAGTCGCCCTCGTCGAGGTTGGTCAGCGCCAGCTTCTCGAAGCCGCGCGGCTTCGCGGTCTGGTCGGACAGGTACAGGTCGAAGGACGCGTCCGGGCTCGCCTCCGACACCTCGTACACCTGGAGCCTGCGCTCCCGGTCGGGGCTGCGGAAGTTGACCACGGACATGCCGTACTGGGAGGGCACCTCGGCCCGCGTCCATCCCTCGGGCACCGCGACCCGGAAGCCCTCGCTGTCGTCGCGCAGCTCGTATCCGGCGGGGGGCGCGCTGGGCGAGGGGGTCGGGGAGGGGGAGGGGGACGCGCTCGGGGTCACCGGGGCGGAGGACGAGTGACGGACGACGGGGCGGGCGTCGTCGCCCTTGTCCCGGCCGACGACCTGGGTCAGCACGAGGCTCACCGCGACCCCGGCCACCGCCGCGCCGACGATCACCAGCCAGAGCACCCGTCGGCTGGAGTCCCTCGCGGGCGGCTCCGGGACCGGGTCGACGGGGGGCCAGGGGGCGGTGACCGGCGGCTCCGGGTTGGTGGTGGTCGGGGACCAGGAGGCGGACGGGGGGTCGGGGTGGTGCGCGGGGGGCCAGGGGGCGGTTCGGGAGTCCGCGGGCGGCCAGGAGGCGGTCGGCGGGTCCGCGGGGGCGGAGGGCGGCCAGGCCGGGGAGTGCGGCTCCGTGGAGCCCGGGGAGTCCGTGGAGTCCGTGGAGGAGGAGGCCGCGGGCGGCCAGGCGGCGGGCGGGGGCGTGCGTCGGTCGGCGGGGGGCCAGGTGGAGGCCGACGGGGCGGCGGAGGCCGGGGGCCGGGCGTCGGTCGACGGACCGGCGGGAGCCGAGGCGTCGGTGGAGGTGGCGTCGGCGGACCCAGGGGACTCGACCGGAGGCCGGGCGTCGGTCGACGGACCGGCAGGAGCCGAGGCGGCGGAGGCCGGAGGCCGGGCATCGGTCGACGGACTGGCAGGAGCCGAGGCGTCGGTGGAGGCGGGGGCGGCGGACCCCGGGGAACCGGCCGGAGGCGAGGCGTCGGCATGGGGTGGGGCGGCGGACTCCGACGGTTCGGCCGGGGGCTGCGGGGCATCCGCAGGCCCGTCCATGGCCGGGGGCGCGGGGTCGGCCCCGGTCCCGGTCCCGGGAGTCTCCGGAGGAGATGTGCGGGGGTCCGCCGGGGGCCAGGTGGAGGTCGGGGTGGCCGCCGAGGGCTCGGCCGGGGGCCAGACGGGGGCCGTGGGCGGGTGGGCCGGGCGGGACGGGGGCGGTGGGGTCGCCCCGGCCCGGTCGACGGTGCCGTCCTCCCAGCGCTGGGTGTCCTCGTTCCAGTACCGCTCTCCCCCGCTCATCGCGGCCCCCCTCCAGGTCTTCCGGTCACATTCCGAGCAGGCCCGCGACGGCGCCCGCCGAAGCGAGCACGCTCAGCAGGGCCTGCGAGTCGTCCAGCAGCTGCCGCAGGCGTTCCCGGCGGGTCGGACCCGCCTGGCCGGTGCGGGCGATCTCGGCCTCGGTCTCGGCGAGCGCCGCGTCCAGCGCCACCGTCTGCTCGGTGCCCCGCACCCGCTCCAGGTCGGCCCGCAACTCCCGTACCGCACGCAGGAGTTCCTGGTCGCCGGGGTCGCCCGAGCCGTGCTGGTGGCTCTCGGCGTGCGCGTGGCTGCCGATGGCGAAGGTGCTCCCCGACACGTCCCCGATGCGTACGTTCGGTTCCTCACCGGCCATTTCCGGCTCCCTTCTGCGGCGCGGGCGCGCTCATGGAGGTGGCGGAGGCGTGGCTGCCGACCGCGAAGGTGCTTCCCTCGACCCGGCCGATGTGCACGTCACCGTTGCGGATGTTGACGATCTTCCGGACGAACTCACCGGTCTGGTAACCGGATTCGGCGAGCGCGGACCGTACGCCGTCGGCCACCCGGTCCTGCACGCCGCGCAGATAGCGGGCCACGTCCATCTCCTGGAACAGCGAGCCGACGGGCGTGGAGCCCAGCTCGCGCACCGAGAGGGCGGGGCCGTCGGGCAGGGCGCCCGCGTAGCCGCCGGTCAGCAGCCGCCAGCCGAGCGTCAGGCCCCGGCCCAGCTGGGCGAACGCCCGGCCCGCCGAACCCGGTACCAGGACGAGGGCGGTGGCGGCCTTGCCAAGGGAGTTGTTGTGGCGGAACCGGTGGGCCATCCGGTCGGCGTCCTTGAAGTCCTCGCGCACCGGCGTCAGCACATGCGGGGCGATCTCCAGCATCAGCATGCCGCCCTGGGTGTGGACGCGGACGTACACCGTGACGACCAGCTCCTCGTCCCAGCCGCCGACCCGGACGCGCAGGAAGTGCCGCCGCTTCTCGGCACCCTCCTCCACCGCCCGCGCCCGGTGCTCCTCGAACGCCTCGGGGGTGTACGGCGCCTGGTCGCGGGTGCGCAGCCCCTCCGCCGGGAGGAACACGCACTCGTCGATCTCCAGTCGGCGCAGCCGGTCCCGGACGCCGGGGCCCGCGTACTCGGCCGGGACACGCAGCTGCTCCAGGCGGGGGCGGATCTTCTCCAGGATCGCCCGGTTGCTCAGCGGCTGCCGTTCCTTCGCCAGCTCGTCCGGCTTGAGTTCCACGGCAAGCACCCAGGTGTCGTACGCGTCCCCGGCGCCGCAGAACGGACGCGCCTCGTGGTACATGACCAGCGGGGCGTGCTGCTCCAGCCGGATGCGCTGCCGGAGCCGCTGGAAGCGGGGGCCGGGCGCCTGCTCGGCGGGGTCGGCGGTGGCGTCCGGGAAGCGCTGCGGGGAGAGTTCGGCGGCCAGGGCCCGGCTGAACTGGGTGCGCTGGGCGTGCACGCACAGCGCGATCAGCGCCAGCACCACGAGCGTGCACCACCCCTGCCAGACCTCGACGGCGGGGGTGAGCGAGTCGGAGAAGTCCTCGGGGCTGCCGTAGCCGTAGGGGTCGTAGGTCGGCTCGTCGGCCGCACCCCCGCCGAACGCGGCGAAGACGGTGATGACGAACAGCGTGGCGAACCACGCGCGCCCCCACCACCGCGCCAGGAAGGCGAAGACGGCGCGGTACAGCGGCGGGCGCGCGGCCCGTCCGCGCAGCCACGGGGCGAGCGCGAGCCAGATACTGGGCCACAGGTACAGCGCGAGCAGCCCGCCGCTGAGCACCGTGCCCACCAGCCACAGCCCCGCGATCACGCCCGCCCAGACCAGCTCCTGCCGCCGGGCGCGCAGCGCGTGCGCGAGCACCCGGGCCGCGTCGAAGCCGAACGAAGGGGCCACGATCCGCTGCTCGTTGAGGTGGAGTTCCTCGATGACGCGGTCCCGGTAGCCGGAGTCCAGATAGACACCCGCGCACAGCAGCCGGGTCGCCTCGCTCGCGTGGGGCGGGGTGGGCGGCGGCTCGACCGGCGCCCCCTCGGCCATGGGCCGCTTCGCCTGCGGCGGCACCTGAGCACTGCTCATGCCATCCCCCGATGCATGGAAGTCCTTGCGCCCACGACGAGATGTGGACGAGCGCCGAGCATAGAGGGGTGACAGGCGGTCAGGAAACCGCAATCCGCTCGGCCATCAACTCCTTCACCGTGGCACGCAGCCAGGCGTGCGCCGGGTCGGCGTCGTGCCGGGGGTGCCAGGCGAGCCCGACCTCCAGCGGCGGCAGCGGGAGCGGGATCGGGAAGGTCACCAGCCCGAGCGGCTCGGCCATGGGCCGACCGCCCCGGCTGACGATCCCGATCAGGTCGGTGTCCCGCACCACGAACAGCGAGGCCGGGTAGGTCCCGACGCTGCCGACCACCTGCCGCGCGAGCCCGAGCGCGGCGAGCGCGTCGTCGATCGGTCCGTGCAGCCGCCCCCGCCGGGACACGCTGAGATGCCCGGCCGCACCGGCGAACCGCTCCGGGGTCAACTCCCCTTCCAGCAGCGGGTGTCCGGCCCGTACGACGCCGAGCATCACGTCCTCGTACAGCGTCTCCACGCGCACCTCGGGGGCGGTGGTGTCGACCACGCCGATCTCCAGGTCGGCGGTGCCCTGGCGCAGGAAGGGGGCGTCGACCGGGCTCTCGGAGAGGAACCGCAGCCGGATGCCGGGCGCCTCGCGGGCGGTGCGGGTCAGCAGCGGGGCGCCGAGGGTGGCGGCGGTCGCGTCGTGGCCGAGGATCGTGAAGGTACGGGTCATGGTGCGCGGGTCGGTGTCCCGGCCGGGCGCGAACAGCGCGCGGGCCCGCTCGACCACCGCGCTCACCTCGGCCCGCACCGCCAGCGCGTGCGGGGTCGGCACCATCTGCCGCCCGGCGCGCACCAGTACGGGGTCGCCGAGCGCCTTGCGGATGCGGCCGAGGGTGCGGCTCATCGCGGGCTCCGACAGATGCAGCCGCCGGGCGGCATCCCGGACGCTCTGCTCCTCCAGGAGCACGTCGAGCGCGAGCAGCAGATTGAGGTCCACGCCCGCGAGCGGCGAGGCGTCTCCAGATTGCGCCACACGCAATCATCCCTTGCGAAGGTTGCACTGGAAAGCAGGTCGGACCCGACCCTACGGTGAAGGCACACCCCCGCACCACCCCGACCAGCTCCCGGAGGAGCCGTGCCCCCGCCTGCCCTGAAACGCTCGACGCTGCTCGTGCTGTGCGCCTGTGTCCTGGTCGCCCAGAGCATGGTCGCCGCGATCAACCTGCTGATCCCCCAGTTCATGGCGTCATCCCCGCACCCCTCGCACAGCCAGCTGCTGTGGATAGTGGACGCCTACGTCATCGCCTTCGCCGGACTCCTCGTCCCGGCCGGCGCCCTCGGCGACCGCTACGGCCGCAAGGGCGCCCTGCTCACCGGCCTCGCCCTGTTCGCCGCGGGCGCCGCGACCGGTGCCCTCGCCGGTGACCCGGCCGTCCTCATCGCGGGCCGGGCCATCTCCGGGGCCGGAGCCGCGCTGATCACCCCGGCCACGCTGTCCATCCTGATGCGGCTGTCCACGCCCGAGACCCGGGCCCGCGCGATGGGCGCCTGGACGCTGTCGCTCGGCCTGGGCGGCGGGGTCGGCAACCTGGCGGGCGGCTTCGCCGGGCAATACCTTTCCTGGCGGGCCCTGTTCGCCGTCATGGTGCCGCTCGCCGCACTGCTCGCCGCCGCCGTCGCCCGGACCACCCCGCGCACCCCGCGCACCCCCGGCACCGGCCTCGACCCACTGGGCACCCTGCTGCTCACCGGGGGCCTGGTCGCCGTGCTGTTCGGCATCATCGAGGGCCCCTCCTACGGCTGGACCTCCGCCCGCATCCTGGGCTCCTTCGCCGCCGGTGCCGTGCTGACCGGCGCCTTCACCGCGCACGCCCTGCGCTCCCCCGCCCCGCTCTTCGACCCGCGCGTCTTCGCCTCGGCCCGGCTGCGCGCCGCGTCCCTCGGCACGGCCACCGGTTTCTTCGGCCTGTTCGCGCTGTTCTTCGTCAACTCCCAGTACCTCCAGGAGGCGAAGGGCATGGGCGCCGCCCTGACCGGCCTGGCGATCCTGCCGCTGCCGGTCGGGATGGCCCTGTCCCAGCGGCTCGCCGGACGCTGGGCCCACCGTCCCCGCGCGCTCGTCGGCACCGGCCTCGCCCTGATCGGCCTCGGCCTGCTCGCCGCGTCGACCGCCGACGCGGACACCCCGTACGCGCTGTACGTGTGCTGGCTGCTGGTGGTCTCCGCCGGTACCGGCCTGTCGATGCCCGCGCTCACCGTGGGCGTGATCACCTCGCTCCCCGCGCATCAGGCCGGACTCGGCAGCGGCCTCGGCACCACGGCCCGCGAGACCGGTGCCGCGCTGGGCGTCGCCGTCACCGGCACCGTGCTCTCCGCGCACACCGGCCTGCTCGACGGCATGGGCCCGGCACTGCGCACGGTCGCCCTGGTGGTGCTCGCGGCGACCGCGCTGGTGGTCGCGGGCTGGGGCGGCCGGAACCGCACCCTCCGGGCCGCGAGCCCCGCCCCGGAGCGCGTAGCATCTCCCTCCCCCCACCGATGATCAACTCAGGTCCGGTAGAACCGAGTTGTCCACTTCTAGGAGCCGTGCATGCCCGGGCTGCTGAACCCCGTCCTCGATCTGCTGATGCTCCGGGGCACCGTGACCGCCGTGGAACGGTTCACCGCGCGGATGCGGCGCCTGCGGATCGAGGGCGACGCGCTGGCCGGGCTCGACGTGCTGCCCGGACAGCAGGTCCGGGTCCTGGTGGGCACCACGCTCACCCGGCGCACCTACTCGGTGTGGCGCTACGAGCCGTCCGGCGCCGTCGAGTTGTGCGTGCTGGACCACGCCGGGGACGGGCCCGGCGCCCGCTGGGCGCGCGAGGCCGCGGTCGGCGACGAGGTGCGCCTCGGCAAGCCGGAGGGCTCGTTCACGCTGCGCCCGGACGCCGCGCACCATGTGTTCGTCGGGGACGAGACGGCGTCCGTCGCGTTCGGCGCGATGCTCGCCGCGCTGCCCGCCGGGGCACGGGTCTCGGGCTGCGTCGAGACGGAGACGGCGGCCGACCGGCTCCCGCTGTCCCACTCGGGACGGCTCGACTGGGTGCTGCGCGGCGAGGTCCCGCTGCCCGAGGCGGTGGGCCGCCTGGCACCCGCGCCGGGCGGGATCGCGTACGTCGCCGGAGAGGCGCGCACCGTGCAGGCGGTACGGCATGTGCTGCGGGACGCGGGCTGGGACCGGCGCTCGGTGCTGACCAAGCCGTTCTGGGCGCCGGGCAAGCGCGGCCTGGAGTAGGCGGGGCGCAGTCGGGACACGGGAACGGGCCCCGTCCGGAAGACCGGAGGGGGCCCGTCACTCGTCGCGTGCGGGGCTCAGATGAGGCCGAGACCGCGGACCGCGTCGCGCTCCTCCGCGAGCTCCTGCACCGAGGCGTCGATGCGGGCGCGGGAGAACTCGTTGATGTCCAGGCCCTGGACGATCTCGTACTTGCCGTCCTTGGTGGTGACGGGGAAGGACGAGATCAGGCCCTCCGGGACGCCGTAGGAGCCGTCCGACGGGATGCCCATCGAGGTCCAGTCGCCCTCGGCGGTGCCGTTGACCCAGGTGTAGACGTGGTCGATGGCGGCGTTGGCGGCGGAGGCGGCCGACGAGGCACCGCGGGCCTCGATGATCGCGGCACCGCGCTTGGCGACGGTCGGGATGAAGTCGTCGGCCAGCCACTGCTCGTCGTTCACGACCTCGGCGGCGTTCTTGCCCGCGACCGTGGCGTGGAAGATGTCCGGGTACTGGGTGGCGGAGTGGTTGCCCCAGATCGTCAGGCGCTTGATCTCGGAGACCGGGGTGCCCGTCTTCTTCGCGAGCTGGGTCAGCGCGCGGTTGTGGTCGAGGCGGGTCATCGCGGTGAAGCGCTCGGCCGGTACGTCCGGGGCGGCGGCCTGCGCGATGAGCGCGTTGGTGTTGGCCGGGTTGCCGACGACGAGGACCTTGATGTCGTCCGCGGCGTTGTCGTTGATGGCCTTGCCCTGCGGCTTGAAGATGCCGCCGTTGGCCTCCAGGAGGTCACCGCGCTCCATGCCCTTGGTGCGGGGGCGGGCGCCGACGAGGAGGGCGACGTTGGTGCCGTCGAAGGCGACGTTCGGGTCGTCGGTGATGGTGATGCCGTTCAGCAGCGGGAACGCGCAGTCGTCCAGCTCCATGGCCGTGCCCTCGGCCGCCTTGAGCGCGGGGGTGATCTCCAGGAGGCGGAGGTTGACCGGCACGTCCGCGCCGAGCAGCTGGCCGGAGGCGATGCGGAAGAGCAGGGCGTAACCGATCTGGCCGGCCGCGCCGGTGACGGTGACGTTCACGGGAGTGCGGGTCATGGCGTTCTCCGTATGACAGCTGGCGGTGGGGCGTCGCTGCCCCGGGCGGATGATCGATCTCTTGGCGTCAAGAGAGATCAGCGGTCAGGCTATCGCGCATCCGGCATGCCGGACGTCCGGGGCCCTGTGGCCCGCCCCACAGCGCGACTTCGCGGGCCCGCCGCCCCGAACGGCGGCGGCGGCCGCCCGTCCGGGAGAGGAGGACGAAGGCGGCCGCCGGTGGGGGTTCCGGATCGCCGGACTCCCGTGGGGGGGTACTCATTCGCGTGCCCCGGTCCGGGCGTCCCATGCGTCCGATGCCGGAAAACTCCCACCGAAGGCCGCCCGCTCACTTCGTGCAGCCGGTCCGCCCGGACGCCAGGGTCACGCACGCCTCCGCCTCGCCCGCACCGCCCACGGCGACCATCGGCGTGTACGCGAAGTCGTCCCCGGCGGCGGTGCCGCCCCGCTGCTCCGTGCCGCCCGCCGTGACGCGCACCTGGTCGCCCTGGACGGCGCCGGTGATCCGGCCCCAGGCGGTGCCGCAGGTCCGGCTGTAGCGGACCTCCAGCGTGGCGGCGCCGACGACAGTGGTCCGGGCGGTGGTCACCAGGTCGCCGCCGCACCCCATGGCCTCGGCGTCCTTGCCGGTGCAGCCGGAGCCCACGCACCGCACACCGGGCGGCAGATCGGCGGCGCTCGTGGCGGACGGCGCGGGGGACCTGACCGCGTCCGGTTTCTCGCCCCCACCACCCCGGCCGGTGAGCAGGACGACGCCGCCGATGACGACGACCGCGGCGACGGCGCCCGCGAGGAAGAGCAGCACCCTGCGCCTGCCCGCACGGGGCTCGCCGGTCACCGGGCGCGGAGGCACGGCGTCCCGCGCGTCCCCCTCCCCCGCGCTCGGCCGGGTCGGGATCACCGGCGGAGCACCGGCCGTGCCCGTCCCCGCGGGTGCGGTCCGGACGCCGCCCGCCGCCTCCGCCTCGGCCCGCGCCCCGCCGAAGTCGCCCAGCTCGGCGCGGGCCTGGGTGATCCGGATCTGCTCCATGGTGCGGTCGTGCCGCATCTCCGCGCGGCTCCAGGCCCGTTCGGCCAGCTCCCACATGGTGGTGAGGTGGACCGGGCTGGTCCCGGTGACCTCGGCGAGCGCGACGACCGCCCCCTTGGGCGCGAGCAGCCGCCCGTTCAGATACCGCTCCCAGGACGTCTTGCTGTACCCGGTGCGGTCGGCCAGCGCGGCGACGCTCAGACCCCCCTGGTCCACAAGGCGTCGCAGCTGTCCGGTGAACTCCCCGATCTGCGGATCGAGATCGTCCGGCAGCGCTTTCCAACGAGCCATGGCTCCCCCCTGGTCACTCCCCTTGCGGCACCGCGACGCCTCCCCGCGTCACGCCACCGCCCCCGCTCCACGATGCCCGAGGGAGGGGCACCTTCGCGGCGAATCCGGCCAACTGCCCCTGTTCCGGCGCCGGTCGAGGCACGTTGTGGCAGGGCACGGACACGGTGGCGGAACGGTCACCTCCGTGCCACAGCGCACGGACAGGCGTTGCCCGGCGCACACGACGGCCGCCAGGGTGAAGTCCCGGTGACTCGCCCCCGATCGGGGGTGGGGGCGAGCCACCGGCCTTGTGCAGAGCCCTAGTTGGCCACCGTGAAGTGCAAGGTGTCCTTCAGGAACGGGAGTTGCAGCAGCGGCTGGGGCTGCGCCATCAAGGCCAGCAGCACGATGGCGAGGCCCAGCACCCCGTAGGTGACGATGTCCGTGAACCGGGAGCGGACGGCCAGCATGCCGACGCCGGGGAGCGTCCAGCGCAGGACGCCGCCCACCAGCAGCGCGGCGCCGATCAGCAGCAGGCCGACCCGGGTCACGTCGAGCGCGATCAGCAGCAGGCCGAGACCGGCCGAGGAGAGCACGACGAGGATGGGCCACTGCCGCGCGGGCGCCGGGGCGTCACCGGCCGCGGCCCGGCCGCCGCCCTCGGGGCGCGCGGTGTCCTTGGTGAACAGCGGGAAGCGCCGGGTCATGCGCCTGGTGCGCCCCTGCGCGTCGGGCGCGCTGATCGCGTCCCGCACCTGCGGCTCCCCGGAATCCTCCGCCACCTGCGGCTCCCCGGAATCCTCAGCCGACACGGCGCTCCGCCGCCTCCACGACGTTCACCAGCAGCTGGGCGCGGGTCATCGGGCCCACGCCACCGGGGTTCGGGGAGATCCACCCGGCGACCTCGGCGACGTCCGGGTGGACATCGCCGACGATCTTGCCCTCGGCGTTGCGGGAGACACCGACGTCCAGCACGGCCGCGCCCGGCTTGATGTCCTCGGCGCGGATCAGGTGCGGGGCACCGGCGGCCGAGACGACGATGTCGGCCCGCTTGAGGTGGTAGGCGAGGTCACGGGTGCCGGTGTGGCACTGGGTGACGGTGGCGTTCTCGCTGCGCCGGGTGAGCAGCAGCGGCATCGAGCGCCCGATGGTCACGCCACGGCCGACGACCACGACCTCGGCGCCCTTGGTCTCCACGCCGTACTGACGCAGCAGGGTGAGGACGCCGTTCGGGGTGCAGGGCAGCGGGGCGGGCTCGTTGAGGACCAGGCGGCCGAGGTTCATCGGGTGGAGGCCGTCGGCGTCCTTCTCCGGGTCCATCAGCTCCAGGATGCGGTTCTCGTCGATGCCCTTGGGCAGCGGGAGCTGGACGATGTAACCGGTGCAGTCGGGGTCCTCGTTCAGCTCGCGGACGACCGCCTCGATCTCCTCCTGCGTGGCCGTCGCGGGCAGCTCGCGCTGGATGGAGGCGATGCCGACCTGGGCGCAGTCGCGGTGCTTGCCCGCGACGTACTTCTGGCTACCGGGGTCCTCACCGACCAGGACGGTACCGAGGCCGGGCGTGATTCCCTTCTCCTTCAGCGCCGCCACGCGGGCGGTCAGATCGGACTTGATCGCTGCTGCGGTGGCCTTGCCATCGAGAATCTGGGCGGTCATGCCCCCATCCTCGCGGATGACCGGCCCCCGGTTCCAATCCGGTCCGCGTGGGCTCCGCCACCGTCGCGTCCCAGATGTCCGGCGATGATCGTTGATGTTGCACTTGCACAACACATCGGGAATGCGGCTGGACAAGGAGTTGCGGCTCCACAACGATGATCGGCGCATACATCGCGGTCCGGTGGGGGGCAAACCGCTCAGATCTTGACGTTCCTCCGTGCTGTCCGCGTCGTTCCCGCAGGTCCAACGGAGGAAACCAGCCATGAGTTTCGGCTCGCCCCAGAACCCCTACGGTCAGCCCCAGGACCCCCAGCAGAACTACGGCCAGCCGCAGCACCCCGGCTACCCGCAGGCCCCGCAGGGCGTCCCCCCGCAGTACGGCTACCCGCAGGGCGACGGCGCCCCGCCCCAGGGGTACGGCTACCCGCAGCAGCCCGGTTACGGATACCCGCAGCAGCCGGGCTTCGGCCAGCCGGGCGGCCCCGGCCCGCGCCAGGCGTCGATGGGCCGCCGCTTCGGCGCCCGCTCGATCGACTTCGCGATCATGTTCGTGGTCTACCTCATCGTGGTGGGCGGCGGCATCGCGAGCTTCGCCAGCTCGGCCCAGGACTGCGACCCGGCCTCGACGACGTACGAGACCTGCATGAACGACGCCAGCTCGGGGATGATGAGCAAGATCGTCCCGATCGCGCTCATGTTCGGCATAGCGACCCTGCTGTACGAGTGGCTGATGGTCGGCCTGGTCGGCGCGACCCTGGGCAAGCTGGCCGTCGGCATCCGCGTCCTGCGCGTCGACACCGGCCAGAAGCCCGGTCTGCTCAAGTCCTTCGTCCGCTGGATCATCCCGACCGCCGCGGGCTACGTCAGCTGCGGCCTCGGCCAGATCCTCGTCTACGTGTCCCCGTTCTGGGACAACTCGGGACGGCTGCAGGGCTGGCACGACAAGGCCGCGGGCACCGTGGTCGTGCACAAGAACTGACCCGCGTACGGCCGAGGGCCGTGTCCCACCCGGATCGGGTGCGGCACGGCCCTCGGCATGTGCCTGCTCAGTGGAAGAAGTGCCGCGTGCCCGTGAAGTACATCGTCACGCCCGCCTCCTTGGCGGCCTCCACGACCTGCTCGTCCCGGATCGAGCCGCCCGGCTGCACGATGGCGCGCACCCCGGCGTCGATCAGGATCTGCGGCCCGTCGGGGAAGGGGAAGAACGCGTCGGAGGCGGCGAAGGCACCCCGCGCCCGCTCCTCGCCCGCCCGCTCGACCGCCAGCTTGCAGGAGTCGACGCGGTTGACCTGGCCCATGCCGACGCCGACCGAGGCGCCGTCCTTGGCGAGCAGGATGGCGTTGGACTTCACCGCACGGCACGCCCGCCAGGCGAACGCCAGCTCGGCCAGCTCGGCCTCGGAGAGCGCGTCACCGCTGGCCAGCGTCCAGTTGGCCGGGTCGTCGCCGTCGGCCTGGAGCCGGTCGGCCTCCTGGACCAGCACCCCGCCGTCGACCGGCTTGATCTCGACGGTGGCGGCCGGACCCTGCGGCGCCTTCAGCACCCGGATGTTCTTCTTCCGGGCGAGGGCCTCCAGCGCGCCCTCCTCGTAGTCCGGCGCCACGATGACCTCGGTGAAGATCTCCGCGACCTGCTCGGCCAGCTCCTTGCTGACCGGCCGGTTCACCGCGATGACCCCGCCGAACGCGGACAGCGGGTCGCAGGCGTGCGCCTTGCGGTGCGCCTCGGCCACGTCCGCGCCGACCGCGATGCCGCACGGGTTGGCGTGCTTGATGATCGCCACACAGGGCTCGTCGTGGTCGTACGCGGCACGGCGGGCGGCGTCCGTGTCCGTGTAGTTGTTGTACGACATCTCCTTGCCGTGCAGCTGTTCCGCCTGCGCGAGGCCGTTCGCGCCCGGCTCGACGTACAGCGCGGCGGGCTGGTGCGGGTTCTCGCCGTAGCGCAGGGTGTGCGCGCGGTCCCAGGTGCCGCCGAGGAAGTCGGGGAACGGGGAGTCGTCCACCGGGGCGTACTCGGTGGCGAACCAGTCGGCCACGGCCACGTCGTAGGCGGCGGTGTGCCGGAACGCCTCGGCGGCGAGCCGCTTGCGGGCGGCGAGGTCGAAGCCGCCCTCCTGCGCCGCGGCGAGGACGTCGGCGTACCGCTCGGGGCTGGTGACCACGGCGACCGAGGGGTGGTTCTTCGCGGCGGCGCGGACCATGGACGGGCCGCCGATGTCGATCTGCTCCACGCACTCGTCGGGCGAGGCGCCGGAGGCGACGGTCTCCCGGAACGGGTACAGGTTGACCACGACCAGGTCGAACGGCGTGACGCCCAGCTCGTCCAGCTGCGCGCGGTGGCTGTCCAGACGCAGGTCGGCGAGGATGCCCGCGTGCACCTTGGGGTGCAGGGTCTTGACCCGGCCGTCCAGGCACTCGGGGAAGCCTGTCAGCTCCTCGACCTTCGTGACAGGGACGCCCGCGGCGGCGATACGGGCCGCGGTGGAGCCGGTGGAGACCAGCTCCACCCCGGCCTCGTGCAGCCCGCGCGCGAGGTCTTCCAGGCCGGTCTTGTCGTAGACGCTGACGAGCGCCCGGCGAATGGGCCGCTTGGTGCTCTCGGCGGTGGCGGTCACGGGATAACTACCTTTCGTCCCTCAATGCGATGGCCGTTGCGGGCGAGCCGCCCCACGACCTCGACGAGCAGCCTTCGCTCGACGTCCTTGATGCGCTCGTGCAGCGCGCTCTCGTCGTCCTCGTCCCGGATCTCCACCGCGCCCTGCGCGATGACCGGCCCGGTGTCGACGCCGTCGTCGACGAAGTGGACGGTGCAGCCGGTGACCTTGGCGCCGTACGCGAGCGCGTCCCGTACGCCGTGGGCCCCCGGAAAGCTCGGCAGCAGGGCCGGGTGGGTGTTGACGAACCGCCCGCCGAACCTGGCCAGGAACTCCTTGCCGACGATCTTCATGAACCCGGCCGAGATCACCAGGTCCGGTTCGTGGGCGGCGACCGCCCCGGCGAGGGCCGCGTCCCACTCCTCGCGGGTCGCGTGGTCCTTCACCCGGCACACGAAGGTAGGCAGCCCGGCGCGCTCGGCGCGGGCCAGCCCCTCGATGCCGTCACGGTCGGCCCCCACGGCGACGATCCGCGCGCCGTACGCCTCGGCTCCGACGCGCTCGATCTCGTCCAGCAGGGCCTGGAGGTTGGTGCCGGAACCGGAGACCAGCACGACGAGTCGCCGGACCGCTGGACCGGCGGAGGTGGCGGCCACGATGGGGCCCTTTCTCGG
Source organism: Streptomyces sp. NPDC090119 (assembly GCF_044747085.1). Taxonomy (NCBI): domain Bacteria; kingdom Bacillati; phylum Actinomycetota; class Actinomycetes; order Kitasatosporales; family Streptomycetaceae; genus Streptomyces; species Streptomyces sp. NPDC090119. Next base: position 793,672 of record NZ_JBIVDK010000003.1, read on the forward strand.
GACGGCGATGTGTCCGGCCGGCGTTCGCAGGGCTCTTTGTAGGGTTCTACGAATGCTTCGCGTCCCGCCATACGGGGAAGTCTACGAAGCGCCCGGCCGCCAGCAACGATACCGGCACTCCGGACGGCCCCCACGGGACGGGTGCGTGGCCGGAAGGTAGCGTTCGGGGGGAGCCGGCTCGGGAACGCGGTCGCCGTGCGGCGCGTTCACGGGATGACAGCTCACGTCGGACTTTGATTCACCTAGGGGAAGACGCTCCTTTGATGCCCGATCGCAGCCCGCGACTCCTCACGTTCCCGCCGCTGCCCGGCCAGGAGGGCGAGCGTGGCGGTTTCCTGCTGCGGGAGCGGCCGACCTCGCCGCCCCAGGCGCCGCCCGGCGGCCGCGGCGACGACGACCGGGGCGGTGACCGCAAGGACGACAATCCGTACGCGCCCCCGCCCGAGGACCGCCCCGACCAGCCGTGGCGCCCGCGTCACCCCGAGGGCCACGAAGGTCACGAGGGCCGGCAGGGCTCCGGGGACGCCCGCTGGGGCAGCCAGTGGAGCGACCGCCAGCCCGGCCGCGCCCCCGGCGGCTTCGGCGAGCGCCCCGGCGCGGGCCCGGAGGGCCAGGGCGGCGGTGGCCGGAGCAAGCAGCGCTGGGACCCCACCGACCCGGCCCAGCGCCGCGCGCGGTACGCGCTGCTGTCCGGCATGTGGGCCGTCTTCTTCGTCCTCCTCGGCTGGCCGTACGTCTCCCTCCTGCTGGGCGCCCTCGCCCTCTACTGGGGCGGCAGCTCCCTGCGGGCCAAGCCCCGCACCCCCGCCCCCGACGAGCCCGCCGCTCCCCAGGGCGTCCGCCCCCAGACCACGGCGGCGATCGCCGGGATGGTCACCGCCGCCCTCGCCCTCGTCCTGGTCGGCGCGGTCTTCACCGTCCAGCTGGTCTACCGCGACTACTACACGTGCGTGAACGACGCCCTGACCCAGCAGTCGAAGCAGTCCTGCGACCAGATGCTGCCGGAGCACCTGCGGGGCGTGCTGGGGTCGGCGAACTCGTAGGCTGCCCGGCCGGGCTCAGCCGGCGGGGTCCGGGGTGTCCTCGGGGGCTTCCGGGGTTCCGGACGGGGTCAGGGCCTCGGCGGGCCCGGAGTCGCGGGGTGCCGCCTCGGGGGCATCGGGGGATTGCTGCGGCAAGGTGCCGGCCGGTTCCGCCTCCGGGGTCTTCGGGGTGCGCGGCGGGGGCGGGTCGTCGGTGTCGCGGGGGTCCGACTCCAGGAAGTCGTACAGCTCGTCCTTCTCGGGCTCCGGCGTGGGCTCGGCGGGGCTCGGAGTCTGCGCCGCCCGGGACGCCTTCGCAGGGGTCGGCTTCCGCGCGGGGCGATGCCTTCGGGGTGGCAGCACGCCCGTGCTGCGGAGGGTGTGCAGGCGCCAGGCTCGGGCCGCGAGGGTCACCGGAGTGCCCAGGAGGAGGAGCCAGAGCGCGGCCGCCGGGCCGGTCTGCCGGCCGTAGGGGCCGAAGCGGGAGAGGGCGGAGCCGCCCAGGGGCCCGCCGGACAGCTCGGCGAGCAGGGTGAGGGCGACGGCGCCGACCAGGGCGGCGAGTGCCAGTACGCCCATGCTCCGCCACGCCGACCAGTGCAGCCACGGCCGGGCCGGGGTCACGGCCGCCGACGCCACGAACCAGCCCGCGGTCACCCCGGCCGCGATCGGCACCAGGGCGACCGCCCAGTTCAGCGGGGTGCCGGGGCCCGCGTCGGGCACGGCCGCGAGCAGCGGGAACGGGGGCAGCAGCGGGGCCGGGTCCGAGGCGAGGGGGTGCACCATGTGCCCGGCGCCGAGCGCGAAGCCGGGGCCGAGGGCGTAGGAGGCCGACCACACCGCCGCGTTGGGGATCAGCGTGAGGGTGAGCAGCAGCACCGTGAACCGTCCGGTCCAGCCCTCCGTCAGCTGGGTGAAGGCCAGCCGGGCGGTGTCCCCGTGCCAGACCAGGGATGCGCCGAGCAGCAGGGCCCCGCCCCCGGTGAGCACGGCCGTGGCCGCTCCGGCCGCGCGGGCCGCCGTACCGAGCGCGTCCACGCGTACCCAGTGCGGCAGGCGGGACGACAGGGGCGGGTTCGGCCGTCCGCGGCCCGTCCAGACACCGACCCCCGCGGCGCCGCCGACGAGCAGCGGCAGACAGACCGTCACCCAGAGCCACTCGGGGCGGGGTTCACCCCCGTAGGCGTACAGCGTGGCCGCGGCAGCCACGGCGAGGTAGCCGAGGACGACACCCGTCCACGCCGTGCGCGCGGGAACCGGCGGCGGGCCGTCGGGTTCGTCGGACGCGTCCGTGGCGTCCCGCGCCGCCCGATACACCAGCCACACGGGCAGGGCGAGCAGCAGCAGCGGGGTCAGCCCGACCGGCTGGGGCGCCCCGGAGAGCGTGTCGGCGCGGACGAGTTCGACCCCGTGGGCCAGCAGCCACAGCGCGCCCGCGACATGCAGCGCGCCGCCGGGCCCGCTGTCCGGGTAGGGCGAACTGACCCACAGCACCATCACCAGCGCCGCGCACGCGCCGAGCCCGAGCCCGGCCGCGAGCGCTCCGCCCGCCAGCGCGGGCCCGAGGCCGGGTGAACGGTCGCGCATCCGGGACCGCAGGGACGACGACATGCGACGGAGTGTCAGCTGCATCACGCCCGCCATGCTCCCAACGACACGCGCTTTCCCCGCGTAACAGGCGAACCCCGGAAGTGTCGCCCAATATGTGTTTATGTGCCTTTTCACACAGAGGGGTGAGCCGTGACCCGAAGTACCGCACCCTCCCTGACCCCTGATCAGGCGTTCGACGCGCTGTACGCGTTCTGCGCCCCCGCCCTGGTACGGCAGACCTATCTGCTCACCGGGCGGCGGGAGTTGGCCCGCGAGGCGGTGGAGCGGGCGTTCCAGGCGGCCTGGCAGCGCTGGCCCGAGGTGGCCCGCGACCGGGACCCCGGCGGCTGGGTCCGGGCGACGGCGTACGAGTACGCCCTCTCCCCCTGGCACGGCTTCCGCCCCCGCCACCGCACCCCCGAGCCCCCGCCCGCCGACCCCTCCGCGCGCGCCCTGCTGCAGGCGCTGCTCCGGCTCCCGCCCTCCTACCGCCGCACCCTCGTGCTGTACGACGGCGTCGGCCTCGACCTGCCCGAGACGGCGGCCGAGACGGAGGCGAGCACCCCGGCGGCGGCGAACCGGCTGACCCGCGCCCGGGAGGCCGTCGCCGCACAGGTCCCGGAGCTGGCCGACCCGGCCGCCCTGCACCGGCGCCTGACCGAACTCGCCGCCACGGAACGGCTCCGCGCCGACGCCCCGAACACCGTCCGCACCGGCGGCGAGCGCCGCAACGTCTTCTGGACCCGCGCCGCCATCGCCTTCACCGTCGCCATCATCGGCGCCACCGGCCTCACCCTGCGCACGGCGCCCACGCACTACGAGGCGCCCATCGCCCCCGCCCAGGCCGTGCACGGCGTGCCCCCGGCGCCCGCCCTCGGCCCGCTCTCGAAGACCGAGCAGACCCTGCGCGCCAAACTGCGCGCGGAGTCCGGCAACGGCCCGGAACGGCTGGCGCCGTCCCCCGGCTGACGCCGTGTCCGAAAACAGCGGCGGGCCCGCCCCCACGAAGGGGACGGGCCCGCCGGTGTGCTGCCCTAGGAGCTTGAGCGTCAGGCGCTCAGGATCTCCCGCGCCAGCTTGGCCGTCTCGGTCGGCGTCTTGCCGACCTTGACGCCCGCGGCCTCGAGGGCCTCCTTCTTCGCCTGGGCGGTGCCGGACGAACCGGAGACGATCGCGCCGGCGTGGCCCATCGTCTTGCCCTCGGGCGCGGTGAAGCCCGCGACGTAGCCGACGACCGGCTTGGTCACGTTGTCCTTGATGAACGCGGCCGCGCGCTCCTCGGCGTCGCCACCGATCTCACCGATCATCACGATCAGGTCGGTGTCGGGGTCGTCCTGGAACGCGGCCAGGGCGTCGATGTGCGTGGTGCCGATGATCGGGTCGCCACCGATGCCGACGGCGGTCGAGAAGCCCAGGTCACGCAGCTCGTACATCATCTGGTACGTCAGCGTGCCGGACTTCGAGACCAGGCCGATGCGGCCCGGCTTGGTAATGTCGCCCGGGATGATGCCGACGTTGGACTGGCCCGGCGTGATGATGCCGGGGCAGTTCGGGCCGATGATCCGGGTCTTGTTGCCCTTCTTGCCCGCGTAGGCCCAGAAGGCGGCCGTGTCGTGCACGGCGATGCCCTCGGTGATCACGACGGCCAGGGGGATCTCGGCGTCGATCGCCTCGACGACGGCGTCCTTGGTGAACTTCTCCGGCACGAAGATGACGGAGACGTTGGCGCCGGTCTTCTCGATGGCCTCCTTGACGGTCCCGAAGACGGGTACCTCGGTGCCGTCGAAGTCCACGGTCTGACCCGCCTTGCGCGGGTTGACGCCGCCCACGACCTCGGTGCCGTCACCCAGCATGAGCTTGGTGTGCTTCATGCCGGTGGCGCCGGTCATGCCCTGGACGATGACCTTGCTGTCCTTGTTGAGCCAGATAGCCATGGTGTGTACGTGTCCTCGTCCTGAGTGCTTACTTTGCGGCGTGGGCCAGCTCGGCGGCCTTCGCGGCCGCGCCGTCCATGGTGTCGACGCGCTGGACCAGCGGGTGGTCGGCGTCGGTGAGGATCTTGCGGCCCAGCTCGGCGTTGTTGCCGTCGAGGCGGACGACGAGCGGCTTCTCGACCTTCTCGCCGCGCTCCTCGAGGAGCTGCAGCGCCTGGACGATGCCGTTGGCGACCTCGTCGCAGGCGGTGATGCCGCCGAAGACGTTGACGAACACGGACTTGACGTCCGGGTCGCCCAGGATGATCTCCAGGCCGTTCGCCATGACCTGGGCGGAGGCGCCGCCACCGATGTCCAGGAAGTTGGCGGGCTTCACGTTGCCGTGCTGCTCACCGGCGTACGCGACGACGTCCAGGGTGCTCATGACGAGACCCGCGCCGTTGCCGATGATGCCGACCTCGCCGTCGAGCTTGACGTAGTTGAGGCCCTTCGCCTTGGCGGCGGCCTCGAGCGGGTTGGCCGCTTCCTTGTCGTGCAGCTCTTCGTACTCGGGGTGACGGAACTCGGCGTTCTCGTCGAGCGACACCTTGCCGTCCAGCGCCAGGACCTCGCCGGAGGCGACCTTCGCCAGCGGGTTGACCTCGACGAGGAGGGCGTCCGACTTGATGAAGGTGTCCCACAGCTTGATCAGGACGTTGACGACCTTGTCCGCGACCTCGGCCGGGAACTTGGCGGCCTCGACGATCTCGCGGGCCTTGGCCTCGTCCACGCCGTCGATGGCGTCGATCGGCGTCTTGGCGACGGCCTCGGGGCGGGTGGCCGCCACCTCCTCGATCTCCATGCCGCCCTCGACGGAGGCGATGGAGAGGAAGGTGCGGTTGGCACGGTCGAGGAGGAAGGAGACGTAGTACTCCTCCACGATCTCCGGAGCGGTCTCGGCGATCATCACCTTGTGGACCGTGTGGCCCTTGATGTCCATGCCGAGGATGTCCGTCGCGCGGGCGACGGCCTCGTCCGGGGTGGCGGCGAGCTTGACGCCGCCGGCCTTGCCACGACCACCGACCTTCACCTGCGCCTTGACGACGGACTTGCCGCCCAGACGCTCGGTGATCTCGCGCGCCGCCTCAGGCGTGTCGATGACTTCACCGGCCAGCACCGGTACATCGTGCTTGGCGAAGAGGTCCCTCGCCTGGTACTCGAACAGGTCCACGCGCTTCCGTCCCTATCAGTGATCTCGCGGTCGTTGGATGCGTGGGCGTGCCGCGAAGGGCAACGTGACGTCCGCTTGTCACAAGGGGTGCGCACACGGTGTCCGAGCGCGCGGCATGTCCGTCTCGCAGGTTATCCCTGCTTGCCGGGGGGCCCTAAATCGCGAGTCACACCCGAGCGGTGATACCTGTCACATGATGCCGTTTTCCCTGACACGCCGTGCCTCTTGGGGTTCGTTTGTTCGGCCGGTGACCCCATCCGCCTTGTCACGCGGTGTCCGGTATGGGCAGCGGGCGCTTCTCGATCGCGGCGGCCATCACCTCCGGGAACAGGTCCGGGGTGCAGGCGAACGCGGGGGCCCCGAGGGCGGCCAGCGCGGCCGCGTGCTCCCGGTCGTAGGCGGGCGCCCCCTCGTCGGAGAGCGCGAGCAGGGTCACGAACTGCACGCCGGACGCCTTCATCGCCGCGACCCGCTTCAGCATCTCGTCCCGGATGCCGCCCTCGTAGAGGTCGCTGATCAGCACGACCACCGTCTCGGCGGGCCGGGTGATCTTCGACTGGCAGTAGGCGAGCGCCCGGTTGATGTCGGTGCCGCCGCCGAGCTGGGTGCCGAAGAGGACGTCCACCGGGTCGTCGAGCTGGTCGGTGAGGTCGACGACGGCAGTGTCGAAGACGACCATGCGGGTGCTGATCGACCGCATCGAGGCGAGCACCGCCCCGAACACCGACGCGTAGACCACGGACGCCGCCATCGAGCCGGACTGGTCGATGCAGAGGATCACCTCCTTCTTCACCGACCGCGCGGCCCGCCCGTACCCGATGAGCCGCTCCGGCACGATCGTCCGGTACTCCGGCAGATAGTGCTTGAGGTTGGCCGCGATGGTGCGGTTCCAGTCGATGTCGTGGTGGCGCGGCCTGCTGACGCGGGCGCTGCGGTCGAGGGCGCTGGTGAGGGTGGCCCGGGTGCGGGTAGCCAGCCGCTTCTCCAGGTCGTCCACCACCTTGCGGACGACCGCCCGCGCGGTCTCCTTGGTGGTCTCCGGCATCGCCTTGTTCAGCGAGAGCAGGGTGCCGACCAGGTGGACGTCGGCCTCCACCGCCTCCAGCATCTCCGGCTCCAGCAGCAGCGCGGCCAGCCCGAGCCGGTCGATGGCGTCGCGCTGCATGACCTGCACGACGGAGGAGGGGAAGTAGGTGCGGATATCCCCGAGCCAGCGCGCCACGGAGGGCGCCGAACCGCCGAGCCCCGCCGAACGCTCCCGCCCGGCCGGGCTCTTGCCCGCCTTGTCGCCCCGGCCGTACAGCGCGGTCAGGGTGCCGTCCATCGCCGCGTCCCGGCCGGACAGCGCGACTCCGGTGCCGTCCGCCTGGTCGCCGCCGAGCACCAGCCGCCATCTGCGCAGCCGCTCGGCGTCGGCGTCGAGTTGTGTCGTCCCGTTCGTCATGTCCCCACCCCCGCGAGGTCGTCGTCCATCGATGGCCGCTGCTCCGGTGTCAGGCCGAGCAGCAGGCGCAGCACCGGCAGCACGGCGGCCGCGCGTCCGGCATCGGGTTCCGGCGCGAAGCCGGGCGAGGTCGACGGGTGGGCCGTGGCCCCGGTGCCGCCGCCCGGACCGCGTCGGACCAGCTCGCCGAGCGTCCTGCGCACACCGGGCTCGTACGCCGAGAAGGTGCGGCGCAGCAGCGGCAGCACGTCGGTGAACGCGTCGGCGGATACGGAGGTCAGCCAGGCGTCGACCAGGGCGAGCAGCCGCTCGTCGTGCACCAGCAGCAGCCCTCCCCCGCCGCCTCCGACGAGCCCCTCGACCCACGCGGCCGCGTCACCGGGGGCAGTCCCCGGCGACAGCGCCAGCCCCATCAGCCGGGCCACGTCCTCGGCCTCCAGCACCCCGTCGTCCAGCAGCAGCCGCACCGCCCGGCCCCGGAGGAGACCGGGCACGGTGTCCCGCTGGGACAGGGTGCGCAGCACGGCCCGCCAGCGGGGCCGGAGGTCGTCCCGCCCGGTGAGCGTCTCGGACAGCAGGCCGACCGCACCGTGCACGGCGTCGACATGGCCCCGCATCTCCTGGGCGGCGTCGGTGTCCAGGGTGGTGCAGGCGGGCGGGAGCCCGATGAAGACGCGCTCCGCGAGGGCGGCCGCGACGTCGGCGAGGGCCCCGGTGTCGGTGCCGCGTACGTCGCCGTAGCGCAGCGAGCGGACCAGGGCGGGGAGCGCCTGCGCGAGGTGGCTCACGTCGGCGTCGAGGGCCGCGCGGTCGGCGAGCACCCGCATCACCACGGGCAGCGCGTCCGGCAGCCCGGCGAGCAGGCACTGCTCGGCCAGCGCGGTCACGTCGGCCAGCGCCCGCGCACCGATCGCGTCGGCCTCCGCCTTGGCGGTCGCCGCGCCCAGCACCGTGGTGCCCCACACCCCGGCCTCGGCGATGCGTACCGACAGCTCCGGCTCCCAGCGCAGCCGCCAGGTCTCCCGGAAGGTGCCCGTGCTCCCGCGCGAGCGGGCCGGTTCGCCCCAGCCGACGCCGAGCAGCCGCAGCCGGTGCAGCAGCCTGCCGCGCGCGGCGTCGGTGTCCTTGCGAAGGTCCAGCTCCAGCTCGCGCTCCAGCGCCTCCGGCTTGAGCCGCAGCCGGCGCTGCTCCCGGGCCAGGTCCCGCTGCAACGGCACCGCGGGCGCGGACTCCGGGACCTCGCCGAGCACGTCCCCGACCACCAGCCGGTCGTACACCAGGGACAGCGGGACGTCCGAGCCCTCGCACAGCACCGCGCGGACGGCGTCCGTGGTCTCGGTGAGGCCCGGCAGCGGGCGGCCGCGCATCACCGCGAGGGTGTCGGCCAGCCGGACCGCCTCGATGACATGGGCAGAGGACACGATCCGGTCCTCCGCGCGCAGCAGTCCGGCAACCTTGGTGAGCCACCGCTCCACCGGCCGGTCCGGCGCGCCGAACAGGTGGGCGTACCAGCCCGGTGAGTCGATCCCGGCGCCGTAGCCGCTGGACCGGGCCAGCCTGCGGTGGGTCCAGGGCACCCAGGTGAGGTCGGCCTTGACCTTGGGCAGGCCCTTGAGAAGTGCCCGGTCGGCGGTGACCGTCGCCTTCGCGCGGAGGGCAGGCACATGCCAGGCGCCGCAGACCACGGCCACCTCGTCCCCGAACTCCTTGCGGGCGGCGCGGATCTGGAGCCGCATGTACGCCTCGCGCACCAGGTCGCGCGGGCGGCCGCCGTCGCCGTACCGCTCCCGCAGGGCGCCCATGGCGTCCTCCAGCGCGGCGAACGGCGCGAACGGCTCGTCCCGGCCCGGACCCCGGTGCTCGACGGCGTCCTCCCACCAGCGCTCGGGGTCGTCGTACCCGGCCGCCTCGGCGAGGGCGGCGAGCGGGTCCACGCGGGCGTGCTCGGCCTCTTCCTCCTCGTCGCCGTCGCCCGTTTCCTCCTCCCGGGCCAGCGAGTGTGCGGCGGGCAGGTCGATGAAGCGGGCCGGGACCCCGTGCTCGACGGCCCACCGGATCGCCACCCACTCGGGGCTGAACTCGGCCAGCGGCCAGAACGCCGAGCGGCCGGGCTCGTCCACGGCGTGGGCGAGCAGCGCGACCGGCGGACGCAGGCCGGGGTCGGCGGCCAGCGGGATCAGCGGATCGGCCTCGGGCGGGCCCTCGATGAGGACGACGGCGGGCGAGGCGGCGTCCAGCGCGGCCCGCACCGCCCGCGCGGAGCCCGGCCCGTGGTGCCGGACGCCCAGCAGCAGCGGGCCCGCCTCGAACGCCCCGGCCGGGGGCGGGGACCCGCTCACGCGCTCACCTCCCGGCAGGCCCGGTAGAAGTCGGTCCATCCGTCGCGCTCGCGCACGACCGTCTCCAGGTACTCCTGCCAGACGACCCGGTCGGCGGCCGGGTCACGGACCACGGCACCGAGGATGCCCGCGGCGACGTCCCCGGCGCGCAGCACGCCGTCGCCGAAGTGGGCGGCCAGGGCGAGGCCGTTGGTGACGACGGAGATGGCCTCCGCCGTGGACAGGGTGCCGCTCGGCGACTTCAGCTTCGTCCGGCCGTCGGTGGTCACGCCGTCGCGCAGCTCGCGGAAGACGGTGACGACACGGCGGATCTCGGCCAGGCCCTCGGGCGCCTCGGGCAGGTCGAGCGAGCGGCCCAGCTGGTCGACGCGGCGGCTGACGATGTCGACCTCGGCGTCGGCGCTCTCCGGCAGCGGCAGCACCACCGTGTTGAAGCGGCGGCGCAGCGCGCTGGACAGGTCGTTGACACCCCGGTCGCGGTCGTTGGCGGTGGCGATGAGGTTGAAGCCCCGCACGGCCTGCACCTCCTCGCCCAGCTCCGGGATCGGCAGGGTCTTCTCGGACAGGATGGTGATCAGCGTGTCCTGCACATCGGCCGGTATCCGGGTCAGCTCCTCGACCCGCGCCGTCATGCCCTCGGCCATGGCCCGCATGACGGGACTGGGCACGAGAGCCTCACGACTGGGGCCGTGGGCGAGCAGGCGGGCGTAGTTCCAGCCGTACCGGATCGCCTCCTCCGGGGTGCCCGCGGTGCCCTGCACGAGAAGGGTGGAGTCGCCGCTGACGGCAGCCGCCAGGTGCTCGGACACCCAGGTCTTGGCGGTGCCGGGCACGCCGAGCAGGAGCAGGGCGCGGTCGGTGGCCAGCGTGGTGACGGCCACCTCGACGATGCGGCGCGGGCCCACGTACTTGGGTGTGATCACGGTGCCGTCCGGCAGGGTGCCGCCGAGGAGATAGGTGGCGACCGCCCACGGCGACAGCTTCCAGCGCTCCGGGCGCGGCCGGTCGTCCTGCGCGGCCAGCGCGGTGAGTTCGGCCGCGAAGGCGTCTTCGGCATGCGGTCGCAACGTCTGCGGCGCCCGGTCCGGGATCGGTTCGACGTTCGTGGGTTCTGTGGACACAGTCATGGCTGAGGCCCCCTCCAGCTCGGCCGTGGGTCATCTGGCATCCACCATGCAGCACCCCACTGACAATCGCTCCGACCTGTGGATAAGCCCGCCCGTGACCGATTGTCAGTGGGGGGTTCTAACGTCGTTGGCATGACTCAGCAGGGGGTGCGCCCGACTGCGGAACAGGTGCTTGCTCTGGCGCCTGACGCGTCGTCGCGCAAAGCGGGAAGCAAACTGGGTGTGGCGGGGCCGTGGTCCGGTGCGGGCAGCGGCCAGGAGGGGGCGGTGTGGGGTCTGTGCAAGGGGAGCGGCAGCAAGCCGTACCAGACGGTGGTGGACCTGTCGGACCCGGCCGAGCCCGCGTACAAGTGCACTTGTCCGAGCCGGAAGTTCCCCTGCAAGCACGCGCTGGGGCTGCTGCTGCTCCGGGCGGGGGACGAGGGCGCGGTGCCCGTCTCGGACACGGTGCCGGACTGGGCCGAGCAGTGGCTCACGGGCAGACGCGGGCGGGCGGAGGTCAAGAGGGAGCGGGACAAGGCGAATTCGGCCGCCGATCCCGAGGCAGCGCGCCGACGTGCGGAGCGGCGGGACCAACGGGTCACCGCGGGCGCCACCGAGCTGGAGCGCCGCCTCGCCGACCTGCTCCGCGACGGCCTGGCCTCGGCCGAGCGGGCGGGGTACGGGCTGTGGGAGGAGACGGCGGCCCGCATGGTCGACGCCCAGGCCCCCGGACTCGCCTCGCGAGTGCGGGAGTTGGGTGCCATACCGGCGTCCGGTGCGGGCTGGCCGGCCCGGCTGCTGGAGGAGTGCGCCCTGCTCCACCTGCTCGACCAGGGCTGGCTGCACCGTGACCGGCTCCCGGACGCCCTCGCGGCCACGGTCCGCACCCGCCTCGGCCTGCCCACCTCGGCGGACGGGCCACCGGTGCGCGACCACTGGCAGGTGCTCGCGCAGTACGACACGGCCGACGGCAAGCTGACCACCCGCCGCGTCTGGCTGCACGGCGCGGCCTCGGGCCGCACCCGGCTGCTCCTCTCCTTCGGAGCGGCGGGCCGCGCGCCCGAACTCTCCCTCCCGGTCGGCCTGTCCCTGGACGCGGACCTGTCCGACCACCCCGGCGCGGGGCTGCGGGCCGCGCTCGGCGAGCGGCACGCCCCGGCGGCCCCCGCCGCCGCCCGCCCGCCCGGCGTCACCACCACCCGGGCGCTGACCTCCTACAGCGAGGCGCTCCGCGAAGACCCCTGGCTGGAGTCGGTGCCGGTCACCCTGGACGCGGTCATACCCGTCCCCGACGATGCCACCGGCTCCTGGCACCTGGCCGACGCCGACGCGGACACCGCCCTGCCGCTGACCCCGTCGTTCCTGACCCGTCCGGGCCTGTGGCGCCTGGTCGCCCTGGCCGGGGGGACACCGCTCAAGGTGTTCGGCGAGTGCGGCCACCGAGGATTCACGCCCCTGACGGCGTGGCCGGAAGGGACGGCCGAGCCGGTGACCCTGTGCTGAACACCCCGCCCGCCCCGAAGACCCGCCTGGAAGGGACCCCCGTGACCGCGCCCACCTGGGACGACCTCCTCACCACCGCCCTGCTCGGCACCGACCGCCGCGCCCTGCCCGCCGACCCCGCCGGGCGTGAGGCCCCGGCCGCCCTGCTGGACGCCGCCGCGACGGCGGCCGTACAGCGGCGGGCCGGGCTGCGCCCCGGACCTGTGGGCACCCGGCCGGACCCGGCCCCCGAAGACACCCGCCCCGCGCTCCCGCCCGCCGCGGCCCACCGGCTCACACTGCTCCTGGCCGACCGCCCCGGCGGAGCCGGCGGTCGTCGCGGCAGCGCCCCTGACCTCACCGAACTCCTCCCCCAGTGGCTGGCGGCGGCCAACGCCCAGGGGTACGCGGCACCCCCGCAGATGGTGCCCGCCCTGCTGGACGCGGCCCGCGCCCGTACCGATCTCCGCCCGGCCGCGCTGGAGTTCGCGGGGGCGCGGGCCCTGTGGCTGGCCCGACTGAACCCGGACTGGCGGTTCGCCCAGCGAGCGGCCTCAGGCGGCACCTCGGCGCTGCCCGGCGCCGAGGACGAAGCGGGAGTACGACGGCTGTGGCAGGAGGGACTCTTCGCGGAACGGGTCGCCCTGCTGACTGCCCTTCGCACTCGAACCCCCTCCGCCGCGCGGGAGTTGCTCGCGGGGACCTGGGCGCAGGAGCGGGCCGAGGACCGGCTGATGTTCCTGGACTCGCTGCGGGCGGGCCTGGCGGCCGACGACGAGCCCTTCCTGGAGCAGGCGCTCGCCGACCGCAGCCGCAATGTCCGGGCCACGGCGGCCGAACTGCTGTCCACGCTGCCCGGATCGGCGCTCGCCGCGCGGATGGCGAAGCGGGCCGCGACCTGCGTGGCCCTGGACCACACCGGCACTGCGGCCGCGATCGTCGTGGAGGCGCCCGCCGCCTGCGACCCGGACATGGAGCGCGACGGCGTGACCGCCAGGCCCCCGACGGGCCGGGGTGAACGGTCCTGGTGGCTGGGCCAGCTCGTGGAGGCGGCACCGCTCGGCACCTGGCCGGACCGGCTCGGCGGGCGCACGCCGGAACAGATCGTGGCGCTGCCCGTGACGGACGGCTGGCAGGCCGAACTGCACGCCGCCTGGTGCCGGGCGGCCGTACGCCAGCGGGACGCCCGGTGGGCACGGGCACTGCTGGGCTCGCCTTCGGCGCCGGAGGCGGGCGGCCCCGGCGCGGTGTCCCTCGCGGACCGGGCCAAGCTGCTGGCGGCGCTGGAGGCGGGTGAACGGGCCGCGTGGGTGGCCGGGTTCATAGCCGGGCACGGCCTTTCGGAGGCGTTCCAGCTGCTCGGGGTGTGCGCGCTGCCCTGGACGGCACCGCTGGGCCGCGCGGTCGTGGACGCCCTCGACATCGCGCGGGAGGCGGGCAGTTACCCGTGGAGCTTCAGCGGGGTGATGGGCCTGGCCGAGCGCTGCCTCGACCCGGCGGAGACGGCCCGGCTGGACAGCCTGCTGGCCGTGCCGGACGAGCGGGCGGACGCCTCCCCCGGCGCCGGGGGCTACTGGGCGGAGGCGTTCCAGCGGCTGGCCACCACCCTGCGGCTACGCGCGGCGATGGCGGGCGAGCTGGCCCCGGCCGACGGGGCCTGAAGCGCGCTCAGCCGGAGGCGGCAGGCTGACGCGCGTTCTTCCGCACCCACTCCACGATGGAGGTGGTGGTCGCGCCGGGCGTGAAGATCTGGGCGACACCCTTCTCGCGCAGCGGCGGGATGTCCTCCTCCGGGATGATGCCGCCGCCGAAGACCAGGATGTCGGCGGCGTCGCGCTCCTTGAGGAGGTCGATGACCGCCGCGAAGAGCGTGTTGTGGGCGCCCGAGAGGATGGACAGGCCGATCGCGTCGGCGTCCTCCTGGATCGCCGTGGCGACGATCTGCTCCGGCGTCTGGTGCAGGCCGGTGTAGATGACCTCCATGCCCGCGTCGCGCAGCGCGCGGGCGATGACCTTGGCCCCGCGATCGTGGCCGTCGAGCCCCGGCTTGGCCACCACCACACGGATCGGACCGGCTGCCACACCCATCACTGCCTCCATCAAGGGACACCGTCAAGGGACCGCGGAAGCGGCCGCTTCCAGTCCCGTACCGACAAGTACCGCACACCTGGCACGTTCCGCCACCTGTCGAAAGTGAACGAACGTTATCCCCAGCATCGCGCAGCGGACTGTTTCACGGGACGCGGCGAGGGGGAAATCACATGGTGGGACATGAGGGCACGCGGGGGACAGAGCCGCCCCCCGCGTGCCGACAGGAGGTCGGCCAATGAAGGTCACCGGGGTATTGCCACTCTTCCTCCCGATCTGCAGGCGTCTGTGGCCCGGCAGACTGGCCTCCGTGTCCGCGACGCTGGTGAAGGCCACCGCGCTGGAGTCCGTGACGCTGGTCAAGGCCACCGCCCTCGAGGCCGCGATCCTGGCCGGTCACATGCTGCTGTACCCGACCGGCCTCACCCAGGAGCGCCGCCAGGCCGACCTTCCGGTGCCCGCGGGCACGGCGAGGCTCCCCGTCCCGACCGGGCCGCCGGTCGTGCTGCTGCACGGCTTCATCGACAACCGCTCGGTGTTCGTCCTGCTGCGCCGCAGCCTCGCCCAGCACGGCAGGCAGCGGGTGGAGTCGCTGAACTACTCCCCGCTGACCTGCGACATCCGCACGGCGGCCGAGCTGCTGGGCAGGCATGTGGAGGAGATCTGCGAGCGCACCGGCAGCGCCCAGGTGGACATCGTGGGGCACAGCCTGGGCGGCCTGATCGCCCGCTACTACGCGCAGTGTCTGGGCGGTGACGTCCGGGTGCGCACCGTGGTCACTCTGGGCACCCCGCACTCCGGGACCCGCGCCATTCCGCTGGCCAGCGCGCACCCGATCGTGCGGCAGATGCGCCCCGACTCGCCGGTGATCGAGGAGCTGGCCCGTCCGGCGCCGGGCTGCCGTACGCGGTTCGTGAGCTTCTGGAGCGACCTGGACTCCGTGATGGCCCCGCTGGAGGCGGCCTGCGTCGACCACCCCGACCTGGAGGCGCACAACATCCGGGTGAGCGGCATCGGCCACCTCGCCCTGCCGGTCCACCCCACCGTGGCGGCGGGCATACGGGAGGCACTCGACTCCGAGTCCGCCATGAGGCGGCAGGAGGGTGGCGGCCTCACGGTCGCCTGAGAATCCCGCCCACAACAGGTCGCCCGACCTCGTTAGATTCGACCCCATGACGACCTGGGACCGGACCGCGGTGACGGCACGCCTACGGGAGGCCGCGGCGCACGACCGCGCCAGGGAGCGTTTCGGGGCGGATACACACCGTTACGATCTGCGGCCCCCGCTGCCGGAGCCGGAGATCCGCGCCTTCGAGACCAGCCACGGCATCGAACTACCCCCGCCGTACCGCTCCTTCGTCGCCGAGGTGGGCGACGGCCCCGCCGGTCCGGCCCACGGTCTGCTGCCGCTGATCACCCCACGCCCCGAGGCCGCCGACGACTGGGCGGTGGACGACGAGTGGGCGCGGGACCGGCTCCCCGGACGCCTGGCCTCGCCGTTCCCGCTGACCGAGCCCGCGCCCGGCCGCCTCGGCACCGACGCCGACACGCTGACGCGGGGCACCCTGCTGCTGGCGGAGGCGGGCTGCGGAATGTACTTCCGGCTCGTCCTGAACGGTCCGCGCGCCGGGGAGATCTGGCTCCTCGACCCCGACTGGGGCGGCTTCACCCCCACGGACCGCGACTTCCACACTTGGTACACGAAGTGGCTGACAGCCCTGCCACAGCTTCCTCAGGGATGACACAGCGTCACAGGTGCTCGAACACTCCTCGAACACAGGGCCAAACTCGCGTCCCGCGAACCCCGAAACACGGCCGAATGCCCGTTTCCCGTCCACATGAAACCAGCGGAAGATTGTCGCGCCCGCATACCGCCGGGTACAGTCGCCGCACTGCTCTGGCAGCCCCTGTTGTCGAGGCGAAAGAGAAGTTGGTGAACGACCGTCACCCGTCGGGGACCATGACCCCGGCTCCGGCTTCCGACGCCTCCCACGCGCACTACGCGCCGTACGGAGCACCGGAAGTCCCGTACGACGACCTCACCACGTACGGCGGTTACGACACCACCGGTCTCCCGGTGGCCGAGGCGGCCTACGCGGCCGACCCGCACCTCGGCGGCTATCCGGCCGGCCCGCACACCACCGGCGCGTACGACACGACGCACTGGGGCACCGGCGATGGCGGACACCTCGCCCACGACCCCTACGCGACCCAGCAGCACACCGGCTACGACACGGGCGCCTACGACACCACCGCCTGGACCGTCCCCGCGCAGGGCACCCCGGAGGACACCGGCGCCTGGTCGCCGTACGGGCAGCAGATCGCCCCGGACCCCGCCCAGCAGTGGGACTGGGGCACCCAGACCTTCGACACCGGCGCCTACGACGCCACCCAGTGGAACACCGACGGCACCGCCCCGGAGCACCAGCGGGCCGAGGAGCCGTTCGACCAGCAGGCGACGGCCACCTTCGACCAGGTCACCCACGACCCGTACGGGGACGACGCCGCGTACGCGGAGTACGCCGACCACGAGTACGGCGAACACCCCGACGCGGAGGACGAGTCGACCGGTACGGGTGAACTCCCCGTCGTGCCCGCCCTCCTGGACGACCAGGAGGAGGTCGTCCCCGCGCCGCGGGCCGGTTCCCGCGCCGCGGCCCGCTCCCGCCGCCGGACACCGGCCAAGCGTTCCGCGCTGCTGACCGTCGCCGTCCCCTCGGCCTGTGTGATGGGGGTGGCCGGGATCGCGGCCGCCTCGGTCGGCGATCTGACCGGTGGGGCGCAGGAGGCCGCCGCCTCCGCGGCCGACGCGCACGCGGTGCAGCCGTCCGTCGCCAACAGCAAGCTCGACACCCAGCTGCGGACCCTGTCCGCCGGGGCCGACGACTTCACCGACCGGGTGAGCCGGACCCAGGAGCGCATCGACCTCAAGGCGCAGCAGGCGCTGGAGAAGAAGAAGGCCGCCGCCGAGGCCGCGCTCAAGGAGAGACTCCGCCCCAAGTTCGCCATCCCGGTGTTCCAGAAGGGGCTCAGCGCGCAGTTCGGGCAGGCTGGCGTGAACTGGATGTCCGTCCACACCGGCATCGACTTCCCCGTGTCGTACGGCACCACCGTGATGGCCGCGACCGACGGCGTCGTCACGACCAAGTGGAACAGCGCCTACGGCAACATGCTGGTCCTGACGGCCAAGGACGGCACGGAGACCTGGTACTGCCACCTCTCCAGTTACCGCGTACCCTCCGGCACGTCGGTCAAGGCAGGCCACCCCATCGCCTATTCCGGCAACTCCGGCAACTCCACGGGCCCCCACCTCCACTTCGAGGTCCGCCCGGCGGGCGGCGCGGCCATCGACCCGCTCCCCTGGCTCCGCAGCCACGGCCTGGACCCGACCTGATCCCGCCGCCCCGACCTTGACCGAGCCCCGCCCTTCCGGCGGGGCTCGCGTCGTGTCTAGAGCTTCTCCACCGGCGCGTACCGCAGCAGCAGCCGCTTGGCGTTGCCGCCGCCGAAGTCGATCGTGGCCTGTGCCTTGTCGCCGTCGCCCGCCACCGCGACCACCGTGCCCAGACCGAACTGGTCGTGGGTGACGCGGTCACCGATCGCCAGCGACACCACCGGCTTGTCGCCGGTCCTGCGGGTGGCGAACCCGGAGGCACCGGCCGCCGAGGAGCGGGACCGGGACGAGGAGAGGGTGGACGCCACCGAGGAGGCGGCCTTGCCGAACGCGGGCGCGGGCGCCGACGCGGCACCGGTCCGCTTCCACTCCAGATGGGTGGCCGGGATCTCCTCCAGGAACCGGGAGGGCGGGTTGTAGGACGGCTGCCCCCAGGCGCTGCGCAGCGCGGCCCGGGTGAGGTAGAGCCGCTCCCGCGCGCGCGTGATGCCGACGTAGGCCAGGCGCCGTTCCTCCTCCAGCTCCTTGGTCTGGTTGAGGGCGCGCATGTGCGGGAAGACGCCGTCCTCCATGCCGGTGACGAAGACGACCGGGAACTCCAGGCCCTTGGCGGTGTGCAGGGTCATCAGGGTGATGACACCGTCGCCGTCCTCCTCGTCGGGGATCTGGTCGGAGTCCGCGACGAGCGCGACCCGCTCCAGGAACTCGGCCAGCGTGCCCTGCTCGTCGCCCTCGTGCTCCTGCTCGAACTCCAGCGCCACGGCCGCGAGTTCCTGGAGGTTCTCGATCCGGGTCTCGTCCTGCGGGTCGGTGGACGCCTGCAACTCGGCCAGGTAGCCGGTGCGTTCGAGGACCGCCTCCAGCACGGTGGCCGGTCCGGCGCCGGACTCGACGACGGTGCGCAGGTCGTCCATGAGCGCGTTGAACCGCTTGACCGCGTTGGTGGAGCGCGCGGCCATGCCGTACGCCTCGTCCACCCGCTTCAGCGCCTGCGGGAAGCTGATCCTCTCGCGCTGGGCGAGGGCGTCGACCATCGCCTCGGCGCGGTCCCCGATGCCCCGCTTGGGCACGTTGAGGATGCGGCGCATCGGCACCGAGTCCTCGGGGTTGGCGAGGACGCGCAGGTAGGCCAGGACGTCCCGGACCTCCTTGCGCTCGTAGAAGCGCACTCCGCCGACGACCTTGTACGGCAGGCCGACGCGGATGAAGATCTCCTCGAACACACGGGACTGCGCGTTGGTGCGGTAGAACACCGCCACGTCCCCGGCCTTGGCGTCGCCCGCGTCGGTGAGGCGGTCTATCTCGTCGGCGACGAACTGGGCCTCGTCGTGCTCGTTGTCCGCGACGTAGCCGATGATGCCCGCGCCCTGGCCCGCGTTGGTCCACAGGTTCTTGGGGCGGCGGGACTCGTTGCGCTCGATGACCGCGTTGGCGGCGGACAGGATGGTCTGCGTGGAGCGGTAGTTCTGCTCCAGCAGGATGGTCGTCGCGTCGGGGTAGTCCTCCTCGAACTGGAGGATGTTGCGGATGGTCGCGCCCCGGAAGGCGTAGATCGACTGGTCCGCGTCACCCACGACGCACAGCTCGGCGGGCGGGACGTCGTACTCGTTGGGCGGGACGTCAGCGTCCTCTGCGGCGCGGGCCCCGGTGCCGACCAGCTCGCGGACCAGCGCGTACTGCGCGTGGTTGGTGTCCTGGTACTCGTCGACCATGACGTGCCGGAAGCGGCGGCGGTAGTGCTCGGCGACGTCGGGGAAGGCGCGCAGCAGGTTGACCGTGGTCATGATCAGGTCGTCGAAGTCGAGGGCGTTGGCCTCGCGCAGCCGCGACTGGTAGAGCGCGTACGCTTGGGCGAGGGTCTTCTCGAAACCGTCGGTGGCCTGGGCGGCGAAGTCCTCCTCGTCGATCAGCTCGTTCTTCAGGTTGCTGATCTTGGCGCTGAAGGACTTGGGCGGGTAGCGCTTGGGGTCGAGGTCCAGATCGCGGCAGACCAGGGCCATCAGACGCTTGCTGTCGGCCGCGTCGTAGATCGAGAAGGACGAGGTGAAGCCCAGCCGCTTCGACTCGCGGCGCAGGATGCGGACGCAGGCGCTGTGGAAGGTCATGACCCACATCGCGCCCGCGCGCGGGCCGACGAGCTGCTCGACGCGCTCCTTCATCTCGCCCGCGGCCTTGTTGGTGAAGGTGATCGCCAGGATCTGGCCGGGGTGCACATGCCGCTCGGCCAGGAGGTGGGCGATGCGGTGGGTGAGCACCCGCGTCTTGCCGGAACCGGCGCCCGCGACGATGAGCAGCGGGGAGCCCGCGTGGACGACGGCCGCGCGCTGGTTGTCGTTCAGCCCCTCCAGGAGGGCCGCCGCGTCGATCGGGGGACGCGGGGCGCCGTCGCGGTAGTGGGTGTCCCGGTCCGGGGGCACGTCGAACTTCCCCCCGAACAGGTCGTCCGGAACCGGCTCCGGAGCGTGCTCGTCCTCAGGCGGCGCGGGTTCTTCCTCGTACCCGCGCGGGGGCTGGAGGCCGGCCAGGAAGCTGTCGTCAAAGAGGCTGCTCATCGCTCTACGAGTCTAGGGCGCCCCACCGACAACCGTTCCCCGTCCCGGGAACCCGGCCGGATTCCCGGCGGGACGGCCTCCGTGTGGGCCGGTCCTCTTTTCGAGCCCCACGCGCGCGTGCCCTCCCTGCCGGGGACGGACCGCTCCCTAGCATCAAGGACATGTCGGGCATCTCGGGTATGCGTACGTGGGTGGCGGAGCGTCCTCCGGCGGCGGGCACGGCAGTCATGGCGACCGCCGTCGTCTCCATCGGCCTGCGGCTGGCGGGCGTCGAGGTGGTGTCCCGGATCTTCCTGGTACTGGCCTGCCTCGCCTGGCTGACCCTCGCCGCCACCTTCGCGGTACGGCTGGCGCGGCAGCGGGGGCGCTGGGCGGAGGAGGCCCGCGACCCGGCCGCGCTCACGGCGGTGGCGGCCACCGCGGTGCTCGGCACCCGGATCTCGCTGCTCGGCGTCCAGCCCCTGGCCGAGGCCCTGCTGGCCCTGGCGGCGCTGCTCTGGCCGGTGCTGCTGGTCTCCGTGCTGCGGCACTGGGGTCAGCGCATGCCGGGCACGGTGTTCATGTGTTGTGTGGCCACACAGGCGCTCGCCGTACTGGCGGCCACACTGGCGGGCGCGGAGGCGACGGCATGGCTTGCGCACACCGCGCTGGTGCTGTTCTGGCTGGGCCTGCTGCTCTACGCGCTGGCCCTGCCCCGCTTCGACTCCCGCCAGGTGCTTCGGGGGCTGGGCGACCACTGGATCGCGGGCGGTGCGCTGTCGATCTCGGCCCTGGCCGGGGCCCGGCTGATCTCCGCCGACAGCGCGCGGCTGTACCTGTGGAACAAGGACGACAGCGGCGTGCTGCACCAGGTCACCGCGATCCTGCTGGTCCTGGACCTGGCCTGCTACGCGGTGCTGGTGCTGGCCGAGCTGGCGCGCCCCCGGCCGCGCTACGGCCTGCTGCGCTGGGCCACCGTCTTCTCGATGGGCATGACGGCGACGGCGACCCTCGCGGTCGCGGCCGCCCTGGACGTGGCCTGGCTGAGCGGGCCGGGGAAGGTGCTGGTGTGGGTGGCGGTCGCGGTGTGGCTGGCGGCGGCCCTGGGCGCGGTGCTCGCGGCGCGCGCCGGGAGCAGCGGCCCTCAGGAGGCGGGAGCGCCGGACGTCACGTCCACAGCACGGCGATGAAGATGTTCACCGTGGTCAGGGCGCCGACCAGCCCGAACATGCCCTTGTCGACCGTCTCCTCGTCGCGCTTCACGTAGACCAGGCCGAGGATCACGATCAGCAACAACAGCTTGGTGCCGATCTTGATGTTGTTGACGTGGTGGCCGTCCGCCTCGTTGAGGCCGACCAGCACCACACCGGTGACCAGCATGGTGATCGCGCCGTGCAGCATGGCGGGCACGAAGCGGGCCGTACCCCGGCCCATCGCCTTCATCTGGGTGAGGAAGCCGCCGAGCAGCGCGGCGATGCCGATGATGTGCAGGCCGACGAAGACATGGATGAGTACGGTCATGGGAACCGAGCCTAGTTCGGCACACCCCGTCACCCCCGTACCGGACCCCGCGCCCCGCTCACGGTCCTGACGGATCTCACTCGTCTCACTCGCTCGCGGGCTATAGCACTCTCCGCTTCACTCGGGTCCCGCCTTCCCCTCTTTGATCATCAGGCTTCGATTCCACGGTTCCGCCACCAGGACATCCCGATCAGACACGGTCAGCTCCGGGCCCGTCGGGGACAGTTCCGTACAGGCGTTACCAACCCGTCACCATCCGGCCTAGCGTCCTCCCCCAGGTGACCGGCTCCCCACAGCCGCCCGGACCAGGGGCGGCAGCCGGACAGCACCGCCGAGGACCGTCCGTCGGCCGCCGTCTCCCCTGTGCGGACGGCCGCCGGACACCCCGCCCCACCGGGGCAGGACGTCCTCGGCCGCACGAGTCCCATGGAAGGACGTGACGGTCCAGGTGGCAGCGCACCGAAAGCTCCGAGCGCGCTCACTCAGCGGCAACACGGCCCGCACGGCAGCCACTCTCGCCCTGGCGGGAGCGGCCACCGCGACGGCCTTCGACGGAACGGGACACGCCGAGCCGCGACTCACCACCGCCCAGGTCAAGACCGAGGTGGACCGGCTGTACCGGGAGGCGGAGGCCGCCACCGAGAAGTACAACGGCGCGCACGAGAAGGCGAGCGCCGCCCAGCACCGGCTGAACTCCCTGCGCGACGAGACCGCCCGCAGGCAGGTCAGACTCGACACCGCCCGGAGCGCCCTCGGCTCGTTCGCCGCCGCGCAGTACCGCGACGGGACGATCGCCCCGAGCTGGCAGCTCGCCCTCTCCAGCAGCCCCGACCGCTACCTGGACGGCGCCGCCTTCGCCGAACGCGCCGGTGACCGCCAGGCCAAGCAGGTCGCCCGGGTACGCGCCCAGCTCCAGGAGATCGAGCGGCTGCGCGGCGCGGCCCGCGTCGAGGCACGGTCGGTGCGGTCCCGGCAGGCCGAGCTGAAGCGGCAGAAGAACACCGTCACCGCCAAGCTCGAGCAGGCCCGGCACCTGCTGGCACGGCTCACCCCGCCCGAGCGCGCCAAGGCCGCCGACGGCGCCCCCGCGACACCGGCCCGCGCCACCCGCTCCGCCACCGGCGGCCGCTCCGCCCCGGTCCCGGCCGCCCCCGCCAGGACGTCCGTCGGCCGGACGAGCGCGCCCACCGGCCGGGCCACCGCGCCCGACTCCCGCGCCTCGGCGGCCGTCGCCTACGCCTACCGAAAGCTCGGCAGCCCCTACGTCTGGGGCGCGACCGGCCCGAACGCCTTCGACTGCTCGGGCCTGATCCAGGCCGCCTACCGCTCCGCGGGCATCTCCCTCCCTCGCACCACCTACGCCCAGATCAACGCGGGCCGACGCGTCTCCCGCTCCCAGCTCCGCCCCGGCGACCTGGTGTTCTTCTACTCCGGCGTCAGCCATGTGGGCATGTACGTCGGCAACGGCCGCATGATCCACGCCCCCAACCCCTCGGCACCGGTCCGGGTGGCGCCCATCGACCAGATGCCGTTCGCGGGAGCGACCCGGGTGGCGTGAGCGGGGCCGGGTCCCCTGGGGGTTCCGTCGGGGACTTCCCCAGGGGGGTCTGCGTAGGAGCCCTCGGGGTCAGACCAGCCTGCGGGCCGTCGCCCAGCGGGTCAGCTCGTGCCGGTTGGACAGCTGGAGCTTGCGCAGCACCGCCGAGACATGGGACTCGACCGTCTTCACCGAGATGAACAGCTGCTTGCCGATCTCCTTGTACGCGTAGCCACGCGCGATCAGGCGCAGCACCTCACGCTCGCGCTGGGTGAGCCGGTCCATGTCCTCGTCGACCGGCGGGGCGTCGGTGGAGGCGAAGGCGTCCAGCACGAACCCGGCCAGCCGGGGCGAGAAGACGGCGTCGCCCTCCTGCACGCGGAAGATCGAGTCGATCAGGTCGGACCCGGTGATGGTCTTGGTGACATAACCGCGCGCCCCGCCCCGGATCACCCCGATCACGTCCTCCGCCGCGTCCGAGACGGAGAGCGCCAGGAAGCGCACGGGCTGCTCGGGGTCCGCCATCAGGGCCGCGCTGCGCCGGAGCACCTCGACTCCGCCGCCGCCGGGCAGGTGGACGTCGAGCAGGACCACCTCGGGCCGGGTCGAGGTGATGACCGAGACCGCCTGGTCGACGTCCGCGGCCTCGCCGACCACCTCGACCCCGGTCCGCGCGGTCTGCCCGATCTCCGCCTGCACCCCGGTACGGAACATGCGGTGGTCGTCCACGAGCACCACCCGGACCCGGCGCCCGGCCGTGCCCTCCGCCGTCGGCTCCGCGGTGTCGCGTCCGGGGTCGGCCACCTCCGCCTCCCCCGTCGTGCCGTTCGCCTCGGTCGCGTCACTCATGCCGTCTTCTCCGCCCTCTCCATCTCCAACTCGACTTCCGTGCCGCCGTCCGGCACCGGCCGCAGCCGGGCCGTGCCGCCGTTGCGCTCCATCCGGCCGATGATCGACTCCCGGACCCCCATGCGGTCGGCGGGTATGGAGTCGAGGTCGAAGCCGGGTCCCCGGTCGCGGACGGACACGAAGACCGTACGGCCCTCGACCTCCGCGTAGACCTGTACGGCACCGCCCTCGCCACCGTACTTGGCGGCGTTCACCATGGCTTCGCGCGCGGCCTGCATCTGCGCGCTCAGCCTGTCGTCCAGGGGACAGTCGCCCACCACCACGACCTCTATGGGCACGCCGTGCTTGTCCTCCACCTCGGCCGCGTTGCGCCGCACCGCCTCCGCGACCGTGTCCGGCTCGTCGGCCTCGTCCTTGCCGGTGCCCTCCGGCGTGTACAACCAGGTCCGCAGGTCCCGCTCCTGCGCCCGGGCCAGGCGGCGCACCTCGCCCGCGTTGTCCGCGTTGCGCTGGATCAGGGTGAGGGTGTGCAGCACCGAGTCGTGGACGTGCGCGGCGACCTCGGCCCGCTCCTGGGCACGGATGCGCATCAGGCGTTCCTCGGACAGGTCCTGGGTCACGCGGACGAGATAGGGACCGGCGAGCAGGGTGATGCCGACGACGACGGCGAGCGCGGCCTCCAGCACCGCTCCCAGATGGGTGGCGGAGACCTGCATCACGAAGATGGCGGAGACCCCGGCGGTGACCAGCAGCACGCCCACGCCCGCCCGGAGCAGGGTGAGCGTGCGCCGACGGCTGCCGACCTCGACCCAGCGGGCCCGACGGGCGTTGTCCGCCTGACGCCACACCAGGGCGACGCCCGCCGCGACCAGCACGACCGGGACCAGGTACGCCTTGGCCGTGTTGGTCAGATTGACGCTGCCCAGGAAGACGATGGACACGATGACCATGAGGAGCAGGGCGGCCATCTGCCCCTTCTCCGGTTTGCGGGCCACCAGTCTGCGGCGCCCGTCCGGCGAGGTCTCGGTGCCGACCAGCGAGGCGGGCTTGTGGTCGCCCACCCCGCCGACCCCGAGCGGGACGAAGAACCAGAACGCCGCGTACAGCAGCGCACCCAGTCCGTTCGCCATGAACAGGCCCGCGAAGGCCAGCCGCACCCACACCACGGGCAGCCCGAGATGCCCGGCGAGCCCCCGCGCCACTCCGCCCAGCCAGCGACCGTCACCGCTGCGGTAGAGCTTGCGCGGCGGCCGCGGGTCTTCGAGGGGGAGTGCTGCGGCTTCCGGCATGCCAACGATGGTCACACGGCGGTGGGTGCCGGGGCATCAGGGTCGTCCCCCGAGACTCCCCTGATCTTCGCCGGGGTTTCCCTGATCTCCGGCGGACCGCCCGCACCCTGAGCTGGGCTCGGCCCGGAGCCCGGAGTCGAACAAGTCCCCGGCTCGTCTCAGGGGAGATTTCAGGGTTCGACCAGGGTCGACCCGACTGCCCTCACGGCTCCCGGCCCGTCACCATGGACACATGACGGATCACGAGCACGCCGCGACGGGTCCGGGACCCGGCTCCGGCCCACGCCCGGCCTCGGGCACCGGGCCGACGGATGCCGCACCCGCCGCGCCGGAGCGGACGGGCCCGGATCGGACGGACAGTACGGATAGGCGGGAGACGCCCGCCGGAGCGCGGGGCGCGGAGAGAGGGGGTGGAGCAGTGCGGGACTCGGAGACGGCGGACCAGCGAGCGGGGAACTCGGGAGCGAAGGGTTCGGGCCGTCAGGACACAGCGGAGACGGGCACCGCGGCAGGGCACCGGCCCAGCACCGCCGAGGCCCCCCGCCGCTTCCGCCGCGACCGGCGGCACAAGACGATAGCGGGTGTCTGCGCGGGCCTCGGCCGGCAGACGGACATGGACCCGGTGATCTTCCGCATCACCCTGGCCGTGCTGGCCGCGACCGGCGGCATCGGCCTCGTGTTCTACGGCTTCGCCTGGCTCCTCGTGCCGTACGACGACGAGGAGGAGAACGAGGTACGCAAGCTGCTGACCGGCCGGGTCGGCGGACAGGCGCTGGCCGCCGTCCTGTTCGCCCTGATCGGCTGCGGGGTCATCCTGACCACGCTGCGCAACGGCGGGGTGCTGACCTTCGCCGTGGTGCTCTCCCTGCTGCTGGCCGGGGCCGGGTACTGGTCACGGCACCGGGCCACCGCCGACCCCGCCCCCTCCCCTAGTGACGAGCCGAAGTCGCCCAGGGGCCACCCCATAGCCGCGCAGGCCGCGGCGGACGCCCCGCCGGAGACCCAGGCACCGCCGATCTACTACAGCGGGCCCTCCTGGTGGCGGGACCCGATCGTCAAGGACGGCACCCACGTCGGCGGCACCGGCTACTTCTGGGGTCCCCGCGACGCCGCCGAAGAGCACGTCATGCCCTCCCCGCCCCTCGACTTCGTCATGCAGCTCCCCTGGCCCCACTCCCTGGCCGGACGCGCACCGGGCGACAAGCGGCCCAAGCCCCGGGGGCCGCGCTGGATCAGTGGCTGGGTGTTCCTGCTGGCCCTGCTGGCGGGCGGCCTGGGCGGCAGCCGTACCTGGGGCACACGCCCGCTGGCCACCAGTCTCCAGACCGGACTGGCCTGCGCCCTGGTGGTGTTCGGACTGGGCATAGCCGTCAGCGCCTTCCTGGGGCGCACGGGAGGCGGGTCCGCCTTCCTGGCCCTGGTCACGGCGCTGCTGCTGGCCGGAAGTGCCGCACTGCCGGGCGATGTCACCTCCCACTGGAGGCACACGGCCTGGCGGCCGACAGCCACGGCGGACGTCCGCCCCGCCTACGAGCTGGGGTCCGGCTCCGCCACCCTCGACCTGACCGGGCTGCACCTGACCAAGGACCAGACGGTGGCCACCAGGGCGGGACTGGGAGCGGGCCGACTGAAGGTGGTCATCCCGGCGGACGCGACGGCGGTGCTGAGCATCGACGTGGGGGTGGGCGACATCCGGATGCCCGGTGACGACGGCAAGGACGTGGACGTGCGGCCGGGCAGGCACGAGACGGCGAACCTGGCTCCGGACAGGAGCAGCGAGGAGACGGGCGTGCTGCGGATCGATCTGCATGTGGGCGTCGGACAGGTGGAGGTCAGCCGTGCTGCGTCATGAGTTCCAGCCCGGACGGCTGGTCGGCGGAATCTGCCTCACCGTCGCGGGCGCCCTCTACCTGGGGGACGCGCACGGTCTGTGGGACGTGCCCTGGTTCACGGCGATCCCCCTGGCCGTCGGCGGCCTGATTCTGGCGGGAATGACGACCGCCCTCACCCGCGCGATACGCAGGCGGAGCGGCACGGAGGACGAGAAGGTCTGAGGGCGGCCCCCGCCCGCCCCACTATGCCCAAGCCGCCAAGCCCGGCCCGCGCCGCCAAGCCCGGCCCGCGCCGCCGGGCCAAGCCCAGCCAAGCCCCGCCGGTGGGCCAAGCCCCGTCCGGCCCGGATCTAGCGGTAGCCGCCCGACCGGCGGCGGCGGCGGTCCCGGAGGGAGGCGTCGACGGAGAGATAGGGGGTGCCCGCCAGGACGAGCGGGAGCCAGGCCATCAGGTAGGCGAGGTCGTTGCCGTAGTAGTAGGGGCTGGAGGCCCAGCTGACGGTCAGCCACAGGCTCAGCGAGATCAGCGCGCCGCCCAGGGCGGCCAGTCGGCCGAAGAGTCCGATCAGGATGCCGATGCCCACGGCCAGCTCACCGAGGGCGATGGCGTAGCCGAAGCCGACCGGGCTCTTCAGGGCCAGGTCGACGAGGGCCGGAATGGCGGAGGAGTCCCGGACCCCGCGCATCGTGTCGCCGAGCGAACCGGCGCCGGCGGCCTTCATGAAGGCGCTGTCGGTGAGCTTGTCCAGGCCCGCGTAGACGAACGTGACACCGAGGAAGATCCGGAGTGGGAGGAGGGCGTAACGGGTGGCGGTGGCCCGCCAGTCACGGTCGCCGTCGAGATGGGAGGTGCGTGTGTCCGTCCGCATACCGTGAGTCATCACTTCAGTCGCCTCTCGCCCGCCGTGCCGGACCCCTCACACGACGATACGTATGACGAAGGGAGCCGGTTCAATCCTCCCCCGTCCTCCCCTGCGCCGATCTGCGGACATCGGCGCACCGTACGGCGGTGTGCGGGGGCTCAGTCCGTCACTTCGATGGGGTAGCGGTTGGTGGCCAGCCCGGCCGCCGTCACCACCTGGACCTCCACCGCGCCGGGCTCCACCTCGACCGGCACCGGGACGGTGAGGACGCCGTCGGTGGGGTTGCGGAAGCCTCCGGCGACCGGGATCAGCGGCACATGGACATCGACCGCGCCGATGCGGACGACCATGCGGGCGAGGCGGTCGGCGCCCTGGGCGCCGGGCGGGACGAAGCCGGTGCCCCGGATCTCGATGTCGTCCCCGGTGCGGATCGGCCCGTCCAGGTCGCCGGGCTCGCGGGCGCGGACCACGGAGAGGACCACCGGACGGCCGCCCTCGGCGTACTTGCCCGCCAGGTAGGTGGCCGCCGAGATCAGCACCAGCACGGCCAGCCCCCAGGGCAGGTCGGGCAGCTGGTCGGGGCGGCGGCCGAGGCGGACGGCGGCGAAGACCAGGGCGACGGCGCTGATGACGACGTACTGGATGTCGGCGAAGGCGCCCCGGCCCGCGTCGTCGGTCAGCAGGTCGGCGGCGCGCGGCCGATGCGCGGGGACCTTCTGGAGCCGCTGGCCGAGGACACGGAGTCCGACCACCCGGCGCACCAGGACGGAGATGCCGCACACCACGGCGAGGACGGTCACGACACCCGCGCCGCGCCCGAGGTCGAGACCGGCGAGGAGGGCGTCGCGCTCGGCGGGGTCGGAGGCGGCGGCGAGGCGGCCCGCCAGCAGCAGGACGGCGTAGGCGACGAAGAGCACCCAGCAGGCCGCGACCGTGCGGGAGGTCGACATCCGGTTGTCCTCGCCGATCATCGGGGCCAGCGCCCCGCCCCGCGCCCGGTGGAAGAAGCCGGCGAGGGTCAGCGCGGCCGCCACGGCCACCGCGGCGAGCAGTCCGGCGGTGCGGGCGCTGCTCCAGCCCGCGCCGATCGCGGTGAGGGCCTGGGCGAGCAGCAGGACCACCACGGCGCCCCAGGCCAGGAACGCCGTCCGCGTCCACAGCCCGGCCAGCCAGGCGTCGCCCTCGGCACGGCCGCGCTCGGCGACCGCCTCGGCGCGCTGGGCCAGTTCGGCGGAGATCCACTGGCGGGACGCCGAGGCGGAGTGCGCCACGGCCGGGGGCAGCCCGTGTCCGGCGGCGAACTCGTCCCGCCGCTGCCGGAAGGCGACGACGGCACGCCGGTGCCCCTCGCGCGCCCCGTGCGGGCAGTCCCCGCACGCACAGCCGCCGCCATGGGCCCCCGCGCCGTCCGCTGCCGCGCTCTGCCTCGCCTCCTGCACCGCCACGACCGACGCCCGCCTTCCCCGCTACCCGAGATCCCGGAATACGGCCGTCACGCACAGTGCGTGCGGTGGCCGAGCAACTCCCCTGTGAACAAGGCGAATTGTGCCCTACGCCGGGCACCCCGGGTTCGCCGGTCCGCGCAGGGCGGAAAGGACCGCCCATCCTGCTGACCCACTCGCACGCCCGTCCGAGCCCGCCCGTACGGGACGCTCAGCTCAGCAGGTCGGGTTCGCTCCGGCTGATGTCCTGCCACAAGGGCTGGTAGTTGATCCAGGCCACGAGGTCGCCGCCGAGCTGTTCGCGGGTGGCGACGGCCTGCCGGTGGTCGATCAGGACGGGGCGCCCGGCGGCCTCGGCGGTGAGCTGGACCTGGCAGGAGCGTTCCATGGACATGAACCACCAGGCGGCCGCGTCGACCGAGTCGCCCACGGTGAGCAGGCCGTGGTTGCGCAGCACCAGGGCCTTGCTGGAGCCGAGCACCGAGGCGATGCGGCGCCCCTCATCGGCGTCGACGGTGACGCCGGTGTAGGCGTCGTAGAGCGCGGTGTCCTCGTAGAAGGCGCAGCTCTCCTGGGTGATGGGGTCGGGGACCTCGCCGAGGGCGGCGAGCGCGCGGCCGTGCACGGAGTGGCAGTGGGCGACAGCGACGACGTCCGGGCGGGCCGCGTGGACCGCCGCGTGGACGGTGAAGGCGGCCTGGTTGACGTGGTAGCGGCCCTCGACGACCTGGCCGTCCTGGTTGGCCAGCACGAGGTCGCTCACGGTGACGTGCCGGAAGGGCATCCCGAAGGGGTTGACCCAGAAGCAGTCGCTGAACTCCGGGTCGCGGGCGGTGATGTGGCCCGACACGCCGTCCTCGAATCCGGCTCGCCCGAAGAGCCGCAGGGCGCCCGCGAGGCGTTCCTTGCGGTGGCGCCGCTCGTCGTCGACCGACTCGTGCATGGGCGGCATGGCGAACCGCAGCTTGTCGGTGGGCAGCGGCGAGGGAGGGGTGGGCCGGTGCATGGGTCCTCCAGCGCTGGGGTGCTTTACGGACCGGAAGTTACCGTCGGGTGGCGGGGTACCAAAAGAGGCCGGAGTACCAAAAGAGGTGGAACGGCCGGAGCCGTTCCACCTCTTCGCGGAGCCGGTCAGCGGACCGGCGCCGGGGTCACTCCCACTCGATGGTGCCCGGCGGCTTGGAGGTCACGTCGACGACGACGCGGTTGACGTCGCGGACCTCGTTGGTGATCCGGGTGGAGATCTTGGCGAGGACGTCGTACGGCAGCCGGGACCAGTCGGCGGTCATGGCGTCCTCGGAGGAGACCGGGCGCAGCACGATCGGGTGGCCGTAGGTGCGGCCGTCGCCCTGGACGCCGACCGAGCGGACGTCGGCGAGCAGCACGACCGGGCACTGCCAGATCTCGCGGTCCAGACCGGCGGCGGTCAGCTCCTCGCGGGCGATGGCGTCGGCCTCACGCAGCAGGTCCAGCCGGTCCTTGGTGACATCGCCGACGATGCGGATGCCGAGGCCGGGGCCGGGGAACGGCTGGCGCTGGACGATCTCCTCGGGCAGGCCCAGCTCCTGGCCCACCATGCGGACCTCGTCCTTGAACAGCTTGCGCAGCGGCTCGATGAGCTGGAACTCGAGGTCCTCGGGGAGGCCGCCGACGTTGTGGTGCGACTTGATGTTGGCGGTGCCGGTGCCGCCGCCGGACTCGACCACGTCCGGGTACAGGGTGCCCTGGACCAGGAACTCCACGGCCGGGCCCGCGTCCGCGATGATCTCGGCCTGGGCCTGCTCGAAGACGCGGATGAACTCGCGCCCGATGATCTTCCGCTTCTCCTCGGGGTCGGAGACCCCGGCGAGCGCCTTGAGGAAGCGCTCCTCGGCGTCGACGACCTTGAGCTGGACGCCGGTGGCCGCGACGAAGTCCTTCTCGACCTGCTCGGTCTCGCCCTTGCGCATCAGGCCGTGGTCGACGTAGACGCAGGTGAGCTGGGAGCCGATGGCCTTCTGGACCAGGGCGGCGGCGACGGCGGAGTCCACGCCGCCGGACAGGCCGCAGATGGCGCGCTTGTCGCCGACCTGCTCGCGGATCGCGGCGACCTGCTCCTCGATGACGTTGCCCGTGGTCCAGGACGGGGTCAGGCCCGCGCCCCGGTACAGGAAGTGCTCCAGCACCTGCTGGCCGTGCGTGGAGTGCATGACCTCGGGGTGGTACTGGACGCCGTAGAGCTTCTTCTCGTCGTTCTCGAAGGCGGCGACCGGGACCACGTCGGTGGAGGCGGTGACGGTGAAGCCCTCGGGGGCGGCGGAGCACGCGTCGCCGTGGGACATCCACACGGGCTGCTCGTCCGGGGTGCCCTCGAACAGGGTGGAGCCGGACATGGAGACGTGCAGCGGGGTACGGCCGTACTCGCGGGCGCCGCTGTTGTCGACGGTGCCGCCGAGGGTCTGCGCCATGAGCTGGAAGCCGTAGCACATGCCGAAGACGGGGACGCCTGCCTCGAAGAGGGCGCCGTCGAGCTGCGGGGCGTTCTCGGCGTAGACCGAGGAGGGGCCTCCGGAGAGGATGATCGCCGCGGGGTTCTTGGCGAGCATCTCGGCGACCGGCATGGTGCTGGGCACGATCTCGCTGTAGACCCGCGCCTCGCGGACGCGACGGGCGATGAGCTGGGCGTACTGCGCGCCGAAGTCGACGACCAGAACGGTGTCGGGGGCGGCGGCAGACTGGGTCGCTGATGACACGGGGTGCCTTCCGGCGGTTGGGCGGGGGTCTGTATGACCGATTCTAACGGGGTGGGCGCCGACCCCCTCCCGGACGCCGGAGGAGATGTCCACAGGGGGTCCGGGCGGTCCGGTGGCCGTGGCATACTGACCCCGTGTTCACCCAGACGACGTTCCGCTTTACCTATGGCACCGGGCCCGCCGGCTGCCATGGTCGTTCTGCTTGAGCACACCACAAGCGACTTTCGACAGGCACCCCGGGCCGACAAGGCCCGGGGCGCCTGTCGTTTCTCCGGGTCCTGCCGTTCCGGGGCGGCCACGAGCACCAGGAGCCCCTTCATGAGCACCGCCACCCCGCACACCGACTCCGAGCGGACCATCGACGACGCCCGGACGCGGATCGACGCGCTCGACGACCGGATCATCGGCCTCGTCCAGGAGCGGATGGCCGTCTCCTCCGTGGTCCAGCGGACCCGGATCGCCTCCGGCGGGCGGAAGGTGAGCCTGTCGCGCGAGATGGAGATCCTCGGCCGCTACCGGGACGCCCTCGGCAAGCCGGGCACCGCGCTCGCCATGACCCTGCTGGAGCTGTGCCGGGGTCGTATCTGAGTTCGGTGCCGCTCTCACCCGTACGGCGCGTGACCGGCTCGCGCATCGCTTCGTTGAGCCCGTTGTCCGTGCCAGCCAGGGGCGGGCCCGACAGAACCACGCGTGGCTCGCCGGGGCGATGAGGGGTACGGGTCGTGCCGTACGCCATGGGACCTCGTCCCGGAGAAGTGACCGGACGGCAGGGGACAGCAGGCCGGTCACCCAGGAGAAACGGTCGGCTCCGGGGACGCCCGGAGCCGTCCGGCGGACAACTGCACAGCTGAACCCGTGCCGGACCGGGCGGCCGCGGACGCCTCAGGGCGTGCGGTACGCAGCGCACCCTCCCCCATGTCCCCCGCGCACCTCCCGGCACCCTCCCCCGCACCACCCCCACCGCCGGCAGGTGCGGGATCACCGAGGCGGGCGGCGCGACCCCCCGGCGCCGCTTCCCCGGCACCGGCACACCTCCCTGACGCCGGTGCCGAAGACGAAGGGCCCCGCGGCCGAGTCCCGCGGGGCCCTTCGCCATGCCCGCACCCCCATGTGATCGACGCCACATCGGAATACCGGGCTCCAGGCACAACCCCCGGCCGTCCTCGCGTATCGAACCAGGCACCGGGATCAAGAAAACGGTGAGAATCGAGGGACCTGCGTTCGGAGGGGGACGCAGGTCCCTGTTCTCTTTCCGAGCTGCTCGCTCACCCCTTCTTGCGCGGCACCTCCGGCACCGCCAGCAGCGGCAGCCGCAGCGCGCCGAAGGCGTCCGCCGGGACCGCGGGAGTGCGCGGCGCCACCGCCTCCAGCCGCTCGTACGCCGCCCCCGGCACCGGCCGCGGGTCCGCCTCGCCCTTGTTCGGCCAGTACGACATGGCCCGCTCGGCCTGCGCGGTGATCGTCAGCGACGGGTTGACGCCCAGGTTCGCGGAGACGGCGGCGCCGTCGACCACCGAGATGCCGGGGTGGCCGTAGAGCCGGTGGTACGGGTCGATCACGCCGGTCTCCGGGGAGTCGCCGATGGGGCAGCCGCCGAGGAAGTGCGCGGTGAGCGGGGTGCCCATCAGCTCGCCGACGTTGCTGCCCGCGAAGCCGTTGATCTCGGCGGCGAGCGCGGAGGCGGCCTCGGTGGCGGCCTTGATCTGGGTCGGGTTCGGGGCGCCGTGGCCCTGCCGGGCGGTCAGCAGGCCCTTGCCGACGCCGCCGGGCTTCAGGTACGTGGTGAGGGAGTTGTCCAGCGACTGCATCACCAGGCCGATGATGGTCCGCTCCGACCAGCGCCGGTTGGAGACCGAGCGGGCCAGCTGCACCGGGTGCCGGACCGCCTGCGCGAGCCAGCCGAGGACGCGCGAGGAGCCTTCGGTGTAGGGCACCTGGAGGATGGTGAGGCCACCCATGGAGTTGGAGCCCTTGCCATAGCGGACCGGCTCGATGTGGGTGTTGGCGTCCGGGTGGACGGAGGACGTGATGGCCACCCCGCGCGTGAAGTCGACCTTGTCCGCGCCGTGCGCCTTGCGGTAGCGCCGGTCGTCGGTCTGGGCGCCGACCAGGGCCTCGGAGTTGGTGCGGGTGAGGTCGCCGAGCCGGGCGGAGAGGTGGGGCAGCTGATGGTTCGCCTTCATGCGGTGCAGCAGGGTCTGCGTGCCGTAGGTGCCGGCCGCGAGGACGACCCGGCGGGCGGTGAAGAGGCGCCCCTCACCGGTGCGTTTGCGGTCGGTGGGCAGGGTGGCGACCGCGTAGCCGCCGCGTGAGTCGTCCGTGACGGAGACGGCGGTGGTCAGCGGGTGCACCACCGCGCCCGCCTTCTCCGCGAGGTACAGGTAGTTCTCGTTGAGGGTGTTCTTCGCCCCGTGCCGACAGCCCGTCATGCACTCGCCGCACTCGGTGCACGCCCGGCGCGTGGGCCCGGCACCCCCGAAGTACGGGTCCGCCACCTGCTCCCCGGCCCGCGCCTTGGCCGAGCCGTCGGCGTCCTCGCCGTCCCCGAAGAACACGCCGACCGGTGCCATGTGGAAGGTGTCGCCGACGCCCATCCGCTGCGCCGCCGCCTTCAGGTGCGTGTCGGAGGGGGTGGTCGTCGGGTTGAGCCGGACCCCGAGCATCCGCTTGGCCTGGTCGTAGTACGGCGACAGCTCGTCCTGCCAGTCGGTGATGTGCCGCCACTGGGGGTCCTCGAAGAACGGCTTCGGCGGTACGTACAGGGTGTTGGCGTAGTTGAGGGAGCCGCCGCCGACGCCCGCGCCGGCCAGCACCATGACGTTGCCCAGCAGATGGATGCGCTGGATGCCGTAGAGGCCGAGCTTGGGGGCCCAGAGGTAGTTGCGCAGGTCCCAGGAGTTGCGGGGCAGGGTGGCGCGGGTGAAGCGGCGGCCCGCCTCCAGGACGCCGACGCGGTAGCCCTTCTCGGTCAGGCGCAGGGCGGTCACCGAGCCGCCGAAGCCGGAGCCGACCACGAGCACGTCGTAGTCGTAGCCGTCGTCGCGCCCTTCGCGCCCTTCTTCGGTCCGGGTGGGGACAGTCTTCTCCTGCGGCACGTGCTCTCCTCGTCGAGAACGGTGGTGGAACGGGCGGAACTGGTGGGGACGGGGTCAGCGGAAGCGGAACGCCTTCATCACCTTGAGGCTGCGGCTCATGAAGGCCGCGTACGCGGCGTCGTCCATGCCGAGCGAGGGCGCCATGGGCAGCAGCCGCTGGCGGGCGACGGTCTGGGCCTCGGTGTACTTGAGGATGCCCTCGGAGCCGTGGCGGCGGCCGAGGCCGGAGTCCTTCATGCCGCCCATCGGGGACTGGGCGCTGCCGTACGCGGGGGCGTACCCGTCATTGACGTTGACGGTACCGGTGCGCAGCCGGGCGGCGATGTCCATGCCGCGCTTGGCGCTGGTCGTCCACACCGAGGCGTTGAGACCGTACGGCGTGGCGTTGGCGCGCTCCACGGCCTCGTCGTCGGAGCCGAAGCGGTAGACGGAGACGACCGGGCCGAAGGTCTCCTCGGCGCAGACGGACATGGTGTCGTCGACGCCGTCCAGGATGGTCGGCTCGAAGAAGTACGGGCCGATGTCGGGCCGGGCCACCCCGCCCGCGAGCACCTTGGCCCCCTTGGCGACGGCCTCGGTCACATGCGACTCGACGGCCTTGAGCTGGCGTTCCCCGGCGAGTGAGCCCATGTCGGCGCCGTAGGCGAGGGCGGTGCCGAGCCGCATGGCCCGCGTGCGGGCGGCGAAGCGCTCAAGGAAGGCGTCGGCCACCGACTCGTGCACGTAGAGCCGCTCGATGGAGATGCAGAGCTGCCCGGCCGAGGAGAAGCAGGCGCGTACGGCACCGGCGGCGGCCTTCTCGATGTCGGCGTCCTCCAGCACCAGCATGGCGTTCTTGCCGCCGAGTTCGAGGGAGACGCCGATCAGGCGGGCGGCGGCGCCCTGGGCGACCTCGCGGCCGGTGCGGGTGGAGCCGGTGAAGGAGACGTAGTCGGCGTGCCGGACGATCTCCGGGCCGACCACCGGGCCCTCGCCGAGGACCACTTGGAAGGCTCCGGCGGGCAGTCCGGCCTCGATGAGCAGGTCGCGGGCCCACAGGGCGGTCAGGCAGGTCTCGGTGTCGGGCTTCATCACGACCGCGTTGCCGGTGACGAAGGCGGGCAGGGCGTCGCCGACGGAGAGTTCGAGCGGGTAGTTCCAGGGCGCGATCTGGCCCACGACCCCGCGCGGGTGCCGCAGTTCGGTCACCCTGGTCAGGGTCGGCATGGCGCCGGTGTGCCGCTTGGGCCGCAGATAGGCGGGGGCGCGGCGGCCGTAGTGCCGGGCGGAGACGACGACGGCCTGCACCTCCTCGTGGGCGTGCAGTCGGGCCTTGCCGGTCTCCAGCTGGATGAGGTCGAGCACCTCCGACTGGCGCTCCAGCAGCAGGTCGTGGAAGCGCAGCAGCACGGCGGCCCGTTCGCGCACCGGGGTCCGTTCCCACACCCGCTGGGCGGCGCGGGCGGCCTCGAAGGCGGCGGCGACGTCGTCCGGGGTGGACTCGGGCAGGTCGGCCAGCTTGGCCCCGGTGAGCGGGGTGTGGTTGCTGGTCCGGCCCGAGCCGGTGACGCCCTTGGTGAGCTGGGCCACCAGTTCCGGGGTGACCACGTCGGCGGCGGTGCGCACGCCCTCGGGGGCCGGGGCGATCGGGTTGGTGCCGGTGACTTCCAGGGCCTGCGAGTCCGTCATGAGCCGCAGGGTATGCCGGGGGGCGCGCTTTCGGTACCCGTCGGTAACGGGGTTTCACCGGCCGCACACATCCCGCCAGTGATCACTGGCGGCAAATGCGCTGATCAGGGGGTTGTCGGCCCGCTCACTCGGCTCCGGGTTTTTTCGACAGCAGCAGTCCGAGGGCCGCGAGCGGGGTGCGGCGGACGGCGGGGGCGGGCGTCACGACGGTCTGCGTGGGTTCCGTGCGGGGTTCGGGTTCCGGCTCCCCGGCCTCGACTCCGGCGCATCTCTCCAGCACCGCCGCCACCTCCGCCGCGTCCGGCCGGGCATCGGGGTCCGGGCTGCGCAGGCGGTCCAGCAGCGGGGCGAGCGGGCCGGGGTCGCCGTCGGCCATGGCGGCGAGCAGCGCGCCGAGCGACCACAGGTCGGAGGCGGGCCCGGCCCCGCGCCCGGACGCCCGCTCCGGCGCGACGAACCCCTCGGGCGCGTCCTCGGTGTGCCCGTCGCCGATCCCGAAGTCGGTGACGACGACCCGCCCGGTGCCGGACTCGATCAGCACGTTGGCGGGCTTGATGTCCCGGTGCACGATGCCGACCGCGTGCGCGGCGCGCAGCGCGCCCAGGACGGCGAGCCCGATCCGGGCCGCCTCGGCGGGCGGCAGCGGACCGCGCCGTACGGTCTCGCGCAGCGACTCGCCCTCGACCCACTCGGTGACGATCCAGGGCAGCCCGTCCTCGCTGACCACGTCCCGGAGCCGGATGGCGGAGGGGTGGCGCACCCGGGCGGCCGCCCCGGCCTCGCGCCGCAGCCGGTGCGCGGTCCGGCCGACGGCCGCGTCCCCGGCCGGATCGCCGGGCAGCCGGGGCTCCTTGACGGCGACCGTGGCACCGTCCCGTTCGTCGCGGGCGCGCCAGACGGTGCCGGTCGGCCCGGCCCCGACGCGTTCGAGGAGCCGGTAGCGGCCGCCGAGCGGAGGTCCGTCGGGCGAGGGGGCGCCGTCTTCACTCATGCCTCATGAGTACCGCGCGCACCGGGCGCTTGTCGACGCGGTCGACACCCTCAACTCGGCTTGTTTCAGGGCTTGTCGAAGCGCAGTCCGGCGATGGCCTCCTTCGCCACCTCCTGGCCGCGCGCGGTGAGGTCGCCCTTGCCGGGATAGCCGACGACGAGCTTGTACATGTCGCCGGAGGTGGTGCGGTAGTAGAAGAGCTGGAGTTCGCGCGGGAGCGGGTTCTGCGTGTCGTCAGTGGTGTAGACGACGGTGTTCCGGGCGGCCTTGCGCCCCTGATAGGTGGCCGAACCGTCCGGCCTGGTCCTCGCGCCGCTCGGCATGTCGAGCTGGTACTCGCCGTCCTTCTTGAACTTCTCGTCGTCGGCGTACATCTGGGCGGCCGCGTTGCTCTGGATGTCGTTCAGGGAGTCGTCGCCCTTGCGGTCCAGGCTCAGCACGACGGAGACCGCTCCGCTCCAGTCGGTGTACGACACCCAGTTGCGGTCGGTGTCGTCCTTCTCGGGGAGCTTCACCTGGTAGCTCTCCGGGACGGCGAGGGTGGCGCCCAGCGCGGGCGCCTTCCGGTCGGTCCAGCCGTCGGGCAGCGGGCCCGCGAACGGGTCGGCGAGCACCAGCCATCCGGCGACGGCGGCCACCACCACGCCCGCTCCGGCCCCGAGCCACGTCCGGCGGCCCGGCCGCCACCCGGGTGCGGCCACCGTGCGGGGCGGCAGTGCCGGGGGCCGCACGGCGGCCTCCAGCAGGGCCCGTACCTGCGGTGCCGTGGGCCGGGCGGCCGGGTCCTTGCGGAGCAGGCCGTCGATGACCTCGGCCAGCGGGCCCCGCGCGGCGGGCGGCGCCGGGGTGGCGTGCAGCACGGACTGGAGGGTGGCCGGGGTGTTGCTGCGCCGGAACGGCGACACCCCCTCGGTCGCCGTGTACAGGACGACCCCGAGGGACCACAGGTCGCTCGCCGGGCCGGGCCGTCGGCCCAGCACCCGTTCCGGCGCGGTGTACTCGGGCGAGCCGACGAAGCCGCCGGTGTCGGTGAGCTGGGTCTCGCCCTCGATCTGGGCGATGCCGAAGTCGGTGAGGACGACCCGGTCGTGCCGTCCGAGCAGGACGTTGTCCGGCTTCACGTCCCGGTGCAGGACGCCCGCCGCGTGCGCGGTCTCCAGCGCGCCGAGCACGTCGAGGCCGATCCGGGCGGCCTCACGCGCGTCCAGCGTGCCTTCCTGGAGGGCGCTGCCGAGGGAGCGGCCGTGCACCAGCTCCATGACGATCCAGGGGCGGCCGTCGACCACGGCGACGTCGTGCACCTCGACCACGGCCGGGTGGTCGAGGCGGGCGGCGGCGCGGGCCTCGCGGCGCATCCGCTCGAAGACGTTGCCGCGTTCACGCGCGGAGAGGTGGTCGGGCACGCGGGGTTCCTTGACCGCGACCTCGCGTTCCACCGTCTCGTCCCGGGCCCGCCACACGGTGCCCATGCCGCCGTGCCCGAGCTTGGCGAGCAGCCGGTACCGTCCGGCGATCAGCCGCCCGGCACCCGGTTCCCCGGGCGCGGGCGGCTGCGCGGGCACGGCAGGCTCGGGCGGTGGGCCCGGGTCCTGGTCCGGTGGGCGCAGTACGAAACTCGTCGTGTCGTCGGCCGCGCGGCCGACTCCCCCGTCGCTGCTCATGGTTCATGCCTACCAAGCGGTCCGCACGCGCAGCCAGGGGGAACACGAACCGGTCACAGACCCGTGACCAAGCCGGGCCGGTTCAGCGGGCCGTGACGGTGAAGGTGTCCACGGCGACGTCGAAGTGCTCGCGGGCCTGGCGCACCTTGCCGACCGGGCCCGACACCCACACGTCGTACATCCGGCCGTCCTCCTCCCAGCACAGGTCGTAGGTGTGCCGGGCGCCCTCGGCGGGGGTGTAGCCGTTCCAGGTGAACTCCCAGAGCGCGGCGGGGTGTTTCTCGTGGCTGGTCTCGGTGACCCGGCCGTCGCGGTAGCCGGGGTTGCTGTCGGCGCCCTCGGCGGCGAGGCGCTCCAGGACGGCGGCGGGACCGCCGGGTTCGGGTGGGGAGATCTTGATGCCGAGGCGGAAGGTCCCTCCGGCGGAGAGGTAGAAGACGCGCTCGCCCTGCCGTTCACGGGTGAAGCCGTCCGGCACGGCCAGGGCGAAGCCCGCCGGGTCGCGGACGGTGCGGTAGCCGGAGGGTGCCGTGGTGCCGGTCGGACCCGGTGTCCGGGAGGCGGCGGGGGCGCCGGGCGCGTCGTCGCCGCCGTCCCGGTGCTCGTGGAACATCAGCACCGCCGCCGACACCGCGGCTCCGGCCACCGCCGCGATCAGCAGGGCGGCGATCAGCCTCGCCCGTCTCGGGGGACGGCGGGCCGGCGCCGGTGCGGCGGGGCTCCCCGGCGCCTCGGGCGCGGCCGGCGGGTGCGGTGTGTCGGACTTGGCGCCGCGTACCCCGCCGAGCAGCCGGAGCGT
The DNA here is from genome assembly GCF_044747085.1 of Streptomyces sp. NPDC090119. NCBI lineage: Bacteria > Bacillati > Actinomycetota > Actinomycetes > Kitasatosporales > Streptomycetaceae > Streptomyces > Streptomyces sp. NPDC090119. The sequence goes on from NZ_JBIVDK010000003.1 coordinate 834,094, forward strand.
GCGGGCGGCCGCCGGGACGCCGGACGCGGGCGGCACCCGGCCGGAGTCCAGGTAGGTGCGCAGCATCCGCTCCGCGTCGGCCGCGCCGAGCCGCAGCTCGGGGTCGCGCTCCAGCAGGCCCCGGATGACGGGGAGCAGCGGGCCCGCCTCGGCGGGCGGCCGGATCTCATCGGTGACGACGGCGTGCAGGATGCCGCCGAGCGAGTCGCGCCGGAAGGGCGACTCGCCGCTGAGTGCCGCGCACAGCAACGCGCCCAGCGACCACAGGTCGGAGGCGGGCCCGCCGCGCAGCCCCGACATCCGCTCCGGGGCGGTGTATTCGGGCGAGCCGACGAAGGAGCCGGTCTCGGTGAGGGTGGTGGCGCCCGCGACCCGCGCGATGCCGAAGTCGGTGAGCACGACCCGGTCGGTGCCGGACTCCAGGAGCACGTTGGCGGGCTTGATGTCCCGGTGCAGCACCCCGGCCGCGTGCGCGGTGGCCAGCGCGCTCAGCAGGTCGGCGCCGATCCGGGCGGCCTCGGGCGCGTCCACCGGGCCATCGGCGGCGATGCGCTCGGCGAGCGAGCAGCCGTCGATCAACTCCATGACCAGGTAGGGCCGTTCGTCCTGCTCGACCACGTCGTGCACCACGATGATGTGCGGATGCCGCAGCTGGGCGACCGCCCGCGCCTCGCGGAAGGAGTGCTCCCGGCGCCTGCGGGCGTCCTCCTCCGACAGGGAGTCGTCCAGGGTGAGTTCCTTGACGGCCACCTGACGGCCCAGCACCAGGTCGTCCGCCCGCCAGACGACGCCCATCCCACCGCGTCCGATGCGCGCCTCAAGGCGGTAACGGCCCGCGATCACACGGAGGTCGTGCCCCTCGGTCCCCATGGGGCCCATCATGCCGTACCGGACGTATCCCCTCCGGGGCGCTGACCGGCCAAGGTGGGGCATCGGACGTCCACTTAAGGCCACGCCCGGTCCGTCACCCCTCCTGGAAGCTGCGCAGAATCCGGCTGAACTGCTTCTTGGTGGTGGCCCAGTCGTCGGCCGGGGAGGACGCGTAGAGGGCGTACTCGGTGTCGTCGCCGTTCATGTAGCCGACGTCGATGGCGTGGTACGGGCCCGGGAAGTAGTGGGGGCCGTCCTTGGCCAGGGCGTTCCACGTGTACTCCCAGCGGGCGCCCGGCTCGTCGCGGAAGACCTCCTCCTTCAGCGCAAGCCGCTGGTACTGCAGCAGCCGGGGCGAGACCCGCTGGTCCAGATCGGTCAGGTGCTCGTAGGAGGTACGGAAGTCGGGCTCGGTGTCGACGGCGACCCGGACCAGGTGCTTGCCCTTGTCGGGCGAGTAGTCGACCTGGCGGAGGCCGTCCTGGTCGATGGAGACGGAACGCTTCCAGCCCTTGGGCAGGGAGAGGCTGAAGCCGACCGGGTCGTCGTACCGCTCCCAGCCGTCGGGGACGGTGCTGGAGCTGCTCGTCGCCGACGCGGAGGCGGAGGGGCTTTCGGAGGGGTCGCCCTCGTCCGTCGCGTGGTGGCCGCCCCACTGGAGGTAGCTGCCGGTCAGGCTCGCGCAGAACACCAGCACCGCGGCGGCGGCCAGCGTGAGCACGCGGGTGCGGCGGCCGCGCCGGGCCGGGGCGGGGGCCACCGGGTTGACGGCGGTGTCCCGGGCGGCGGGGGCGGCAGGCGGCGGGGACGGCGGCGGCACCGGCACGGCCCGTGTCTCCCGGCCCGCGGCCGCGTCGTCCAGCATCCGCTCGGCCGTGAGCGGGTCCGGGCGCCGGGCGGGGTCCTTGTGCAGCAGCGCGGCGATGACCGGGCCGAGGGCACCGGCGTTGCGCGGCTCCTCGGCGTTCTCCTCCACGACGGCCTGCATGGTGCCCAGCGCCGAGGTACGGCGGAACGGCGACCGCCCTTCGACGGCGGTGTACAGCGTCGCGCCGAGCGCCCACAGGTCGGAGGCGGGGCCCGGATCGTGGCCGCGTATTCGCTCCGGCGCGAGGTAGTCCACCGAGCCGACGACCTCACCGGTACGGGTGATGGTGGAGTCGCCCTCGATCTGGGCGATGCCGAAGTCGGTGAGCAGGACCCGGCCGTCCCGGCCGAGCAGGACGTTGCCGGGCTTCACGTCGCGGTGCAGGACGCCCGCCGTGTGCGCGGCGCGTAGCGCCCGCAGCACCCACAGGCCGATCCGGGCGGCCTCGCGGGACTCGATCCGGCCGCGCTCCTTGACCGCGTCGGCCAGCGACTCGCCCTCGACCAGCTCCATCACGATCCAGGGACGGCCGTCGTGTTCGAGGACGTCGTGCACGGTGACGACGGCGGAGTGGTTGATGCGCGCGGCGGCGCGGGCCTCGGCACGGGTACGGGCCAGCAGCACGTGCTGGTCGCTCTCGGAGACGTACAGCGCCGCGGTCAGCTCCTTGACGGCGACCTTCCGGTGCAGCACCTCGTCATGGGCACGCCACACCCGGCCCATGCCACCGCTGCCGATGGAATCGGTGAGCCGGTAGCGGCCCGCCACGAGCTGGCCCTGCATCTGATTCACGTTGCCCCGCAATGTTCTTGTCAGGGTCAGACTATGGACCGCTCCCCGCCCAGGGAACCGGCGGGGTGCCACGGAAACAGCACTGTGACTGTTGTCGCTTCCGCACAGTCGACGCAACCGAACGCCCGCTTCCGCAACGGGTCCTGGCGGAGCGTCTCCTCAGCCGGTGTAGCGGTAGGTGGCCGTCGCCTGGTCGTAGAGCCGGGTGACCTCGTCGCGCTCCGCCTCCGGGCCGCGGACCTGGACGATGTGGTACCGGCCGTTCAGCAGCATCGCCATGTTGCGCACGAACAGGTCGCGGCCCTGGGGGTCGGTCCAGGTGAACTGCCCCTCGGCCATGACCCGTCCGCCCACCTCGATGGTGCGCAGCCCCGACGCGGTGGCCCAGCTGGAGTCGCGGTACGGCTGCAACTCCCGTTCCTTGTCCCGCTGGTACACCATCGGGTCACTGCCGTAGGTGGCGGTGCTGTCCCGGCCGGGTACGACGAGCAGCTCGAAGTTGCCCCGCGAGTAGACGACTTGACCGCTGCCGTTGCGCGGCGTGTGGTTCCAGCCCTTGGCGACGGCGACCTTGAAGCCGGCCGGGTCGGTGCGCAGGGTGAAGCCGTCCGCGGCCGCACCGCCGCCGGTCTGGGTCTCGGTGGCGGGCGAGGAGGCGGTCGGCCCGTCGTCCGGGGCGCTCTCCCCGCTCGACGGCGACTGTGCGCGGGACGGCGCGGGACTCGCCGCTCCCGCACCCCCGGTCCGGTCCGCGCTCTCGCCCTGCTTGGGCATGAACATCACCGCGTAGGCCACGGCTCCGGCCAGCAGCAGGAAGACGAGCAGCAGCAGGACGCGGCCGAGGCTGCGCGGCGAACCGGTGGCCTCCTGCCGGGCGCGCTTGTGCCTGGCGTGCGGATGGGGCACCGGCGCCTTGTTCCGGCGCCGCCACCGGGCCAGCTCGCCACGCCGTCGCACTATCGGCAGCCGGGTCGGGTCGGCGGGCGGCACCGGCACCACATGGGCACCGGCGTCCGGTTCGGGCGCGGACCGCACCAGCGAGCGCAGCCAGCCGTTCAGCTCCTCGAAGTCCAGTCGTTCGGTGGGGTCCTGGCGCAGCAGCGACTCCACGACCGGGCGCAGCGGCCCGCACTCCTCGGCGTAGGCGGGCGGCTCCGCGCAGACCAGCTGCACCAGCTCGGCGGTGGACTCCTCCGGATAGGGCGCGTGGCCCTGGACGGCACGGAAGAGCAGCGCGCCGAGCGCCCACAGGTCGGTCGCGGGCCCCACCGGCGCGGCCAGCTGCCAGTTCTCGTGCACCGGCCCGGCCTGCTCGGGCGCCCACCGCTCGGTCACCGGCCCCACGACGGTCATCCGCATGTGCCGCGCCCGCTCGGCCGCGATCGCGGTACCGGGCCCGCGCCGCGCCCCGGCGGCCTCCGGCGCGTCCCAACCGGACCCGCCCGGCCCGCCGTTCTGCGCGGGCAGCGCGGGGCGCGGCGGCGCGGGGACACCCGGCTGGGCCGGGTTCAGCGGATAGGGCGGCGCCGCCTCCTGCCGGGCGGGGGTGCCGGGGCGGGGTGCGGCGCCGTGCCAGGGCCGCCCGGCCACCCCGTACGGATCGGCCACGGAACCGGGCGGCGTGCCGCCCTCCCCCGCGATCTCCCCCTCGGCGGGCGTACGGGCTCCGGGCAGGGCGGTACGGCCGCCCCGCTCCGTCTCCTGCACGCGGGCGGCGGCCCGGGCACCGGCGCGGTACGCGGCGATGGCCCCGGCGCGGGCGGCCCGGATGTCGTCCCCGGTCTCCGGCACCCGCGGCCGGACCGGGACGACGGCACCGGAGTCGCCGTTCGCGGCGGGTGCGGGCAGGCCGCCGGTCACCCGCGCCTGAATGGCGGCACGCCGTGCGGCCTCGGGGTCCGCGTCGGCGGCGGCCGCCGCGCCCGTACGGGCCACGGCACCCCCCGCCGTCTGCCGGTGGTCCGGCGCGGGCGGCTCCTCCGGACCGTCCTGGGCCGGGACGGGGTCGTACCCGCAGAGCGCCTCCTCGGCCGCGCCGACCGCGAGACCGGTCAGCATGACCCGGCCGTCGTCGCAGACCAGGACCGTGCGGGAGGTGATGTTGCGGTGGGTCCAGCCGTGGGCGTGCAGGACGCGCAGCGCCATCACCACGTCGGCCGCGACCTCGGCCGCCCGGTACGGCGACAGCGGCTGCTCGGCGAGCAGCGCGGACAGCGGGCGCGCCGACACCGCCTCGCTGACGATCCACAGCGAACCGCCCTCGGCGAACACGTCGAAGACCTGGTCCAGGCGCGGATGGTCGGGTATCCGGGCCGCCGCCTGCGCGGCCTCCACGGCGCGCCGGACCGCGGGGTCCTTGGGCGTACGGGTGGCGCTGCGGCCCGCCGGGGTCCGATGGCCGCGCTCACGCGCGGTGAACCCCTCGGGCAGTCCCTCGGCGTCGATCACCTCGGCCTCGACGACCTCCGGCAACGGCACCTGACGGACCAGCACCTCCTGGCCGCTGTAGGTGTCGAAGGCGTACGTCTCGGTGAGTTCGTACGCGTCGGAGGGCGGCAGCGGCAGGCGGTAGCGGTCGGCGAGCACCCGTCCCGCGTACTCGTCCATGCCCGCCACCCCCCTGCCGTTCCGGTCGCCCGCGATCGTTCACCGCCCGTCGGGCGTCACACCCGGCTGCGTACGGTTCTCAACCATTCACGATACGTGCCGGAGGCAACCCGCACCGGGGGGATGACCGATTACCGGCTCCCAACCCGAACTCGTTCAGGTCACGACTTGGGCTCGAAGGACGCCGTGAGCGTCTTCCAGGTGTCCTCGCGCAGCGTGTCGTCCCAGTCGGAGCTCTTCGCCGTGTACATCAGCGCGTGCCCGAGGTGGTCGTTGACCTTGAAACCCCGGTCGATGGAGCGGTACTTGGTGCCGCCGTCCACGTAGGTGAACTCCCAGTCGGCCGTGGTCCAGCCCCGGTAGTCCACCTTCGCTATGCGGATGCGGTCGTACTGGGAGCGGACCATGTAGCGCTCCTGGCTCTCCCAGTCCTTCACCGGGTCGCTCTTGGGCGTGCTGGTCCAGGCGACGAGCAGCTTCTGGCCGTCGGGGCCGGTGTAGCGGTCGCCCGCGCCGCTGGCCGACACGTACTTCCAGCCCTTGGGCAGGCCGATCGAGTAGCCCTGGGAGCTCTTGCGGGTCGTCACGACGGGTGCGCTGCCGGAGCCCTTGTTCCCGGTGGAGCCGGAGGAGGAGTCGTCGTCCGGATCGCCGCTGCCGCCCTTGCCGCCGGAGTCGTCGGCGGTGCTCGCGTCACTGGCCTCGCCGGAGCGGGAGCCGTCGGTGGCGGGCGCGGAACCCGACCCGCCCTGCCCGGTGCCCTTGCTGCTGCCCGTGTCCTTCCCTGCGGAGGAACTCGCGCTGGGCGCGCCCTGGGCGCCGGTGCCCTTGTCGTCGTCACGGCCGAGGGTGAGGACGAGCACGGTACCGACCGCCACCAGGGCCAGCGCGATCACCGCCGCGATGATGATCAGCGTGCGCCTGGGCACCACATCGGTGAGCGATGCCTTCGGCACGGGCCTCGGCGCGAGGTCCAGGTCCGGCGGCGGCATCACGGGCCAGCTCGAACTTGGCTTGTTCGCGCTGGCGTCGGGCGTGTCGGAGCCGCCGCGCCCACCGGCACCCGTCGACGCCGCGGCGCCGCTCTTCGGCCGGGCGGCAGCGGCGGCCGACGCCCCGGCCGCCTTGCGGACCGAGCGCAGCGCCCCGCGCACCTTGTCGCCGGACTCCTCCCGCTTGGTGTCGGGGGAGTCGGGCTGCGCCGGGATCGGCACGACCCGGGTGGCGTCCAGCGGTTCCGGGTCGGCGGCGCGGATGACCTTGGTGAGCATGGCCCGCGCGCCCGCGTCGTCGAGCCGCTGGGCGGGCTCCTTGGTGAGCAGCCCGTGGATGACGTCGGCCAGCGGGCCCGCGTTCTTGGGCTCCTCCGGGTTCTCGGTCATCACGGCGGTCAGCGTGGCGATGGCCGACCCCTTGTCGTACGGCGGCACACCCTCGACCGAGGCGTACAGCAGGCCGCCCAGCGACCACAGGTCGGCGGCGGGACCGGGCTTGTGGCCGCGGGCCCGCTCCGGGGAGATGTAGGAGGGGGCGCCGACGAGCATGCCGGTGGAGGTGATGGACGGGTCGCCCTCGACCTGGGCGATGCCGAAGTCGGTGAGCACGACCCGGCCGTCCTCGGCGATCAGCACGTTGGACGGCTTCACATCGCGGTGCAGGATGCCCTCGCGGTGGGCGGAGCGCAGCACGTCCAGCACGGCGAGCCCGACCTCGGCGGCGCGACGGGGCGTCAGCACACCGTCCTCGCGGATGACCTCGGCCAGGGACTTGCCCTCGACCAGCTCCATGACGATCCACGGCCGGTCGTCCTCGTCGACCACGTCGAAGACCGTCACCGCGCTGTTGTTGCGGATCCGGGCGATCGCCTTGGCCTCGCGCAGGGTGCGCGTGATCAGGCGCCGCTTCTCCTCCTCGTCGATGTTCGACGGGAACCGCAGCTCCTTGACCGCCACCGTCCGGCCCAGGGTCTCGTCCTCGGCACGCCAGACCGTGCCCATGCCACCCCGGCCCAGCACGTCCCCCAGCCGGTACCGCCCGGCGAGAAGACGACGCTCGTTCTTGCCCTGACGAGTCTCCTGACGGGATGAACCCGCCCGCTCCGCCTCCGACATGCGTCCCCTCATGCAACCCGCCCTGACAGAGCCTTCATTGTCCCTCACGCGACAACCGGCCGACGCCCAGGGGGCCTCTCTGGGCGCACCGCGTCCGCAGCGTCGGCACACCCCCTGAACCAGATGTTCCAGTTGCCGGGATGATGTGCCCCGACACGCAAAGGAGCCAGGGATGCCGACCCTTCGGACAGTCTTGTCCATACCGGTTCTCGTGGCTCTGCTGCTCACCCCCACCGCTCCCGGCGCGACCCCCGCCGCCGGATTCTCGGACACTGTGCTTCCGCTGCTGGTCAGCGAGGGTGGAGCCCCCGCAGCTGCCCTGCTCGCGCAGGACCGTCATGGCACACGCCGCGCATGGCGCTACGCGGACGCGGGCCGGGGTATCGCCCGTGCCGACCATTTCCGCGCCGGGAGTGTCACCAAGACCTTCGTGGCGACCGTCGTGCTGCAACTCGCCGCGGAACACCGGCTTTCCCTGTCCGACACCGTCGAACAGCACCTCCCCGGACTCCTGCCCCGACTCCGCGCCGGGACACGGCACTCCGCCGAGGAATCCGGCCGCGTCGCCCCCGCCGGGCCGAGCCGGTCGCCTCAACGGTCTCCCACGTCACCCCCGTCCACCGCACCCCGCGTCGACGGCACCCGCGTCACCCTGCGCGACCTGCTCACCCACACCAGCGGCATCGCCGACTTCACCGACGCCACCCGGGGCGAGGTGCCCCTGACCCCGCTTCAGGCCGTCCGTCTCGCGCTCACCCTCCCTCCCGGCCGCCAGGGCCGCCCCGCGTACGCCAGCACCGACTACGTCCTCCTCGGCATGGTGATCCGTCAGGTCACCGGCCGCTCCTACGCCGCCGAGGCACGGCGCAGGATCATCGCCCCGCTGGGTCTCGCGGGCACCTCCTTCCCCGGCGCCCGCCGCTCCCTGCCCTCGCCGCACGGCCGGGCCTACGCCCCCGACGGCTCCGACGTCACCGAACTCGACCCCCGCGTGGCCGGGGCGGCGGGCGAGCTGGTGTCCACGCTCGACGACCTGGACCGCTTCTACGCGGCCCTGCTGGCCGGCGACCTGCTGCCCCCGCACTGGCTGCGCGAGATGCTGGACACCCGGGCCGCACATGGGGTGTACGGCATGGGCCTGAATCCGGTCCGGCTTCCGTGCGGGCTCACCGTCTGGGGACACGACGGACGGATCACGGGAAGCCAGGTGCGCACCGCCGCCACCGCCGACGGCGGCCGGGTACTCACCTTCCGGGTGAACACGGGCGCGAGAACGGACCCCCGGCTCGAAACCGCCCTGCTCACCGCCGAGTTCTGCCCCCGCACCTGGTAGAACGACCAGGCCGGGAACGGAGATCCCGCACCAGGCCACTCGATCGAGTGAAGCCACCGGACGGTCGCCCGGCCCGCTCGAAGCGCCCTACAGCGGCACGATGTCCGGCGCCCCCAGCCGGGCGGCGTCCGCCGTCAGGTCGTCGGGCTGGCGCTGGGACTCGCGCTCGGCCTCGACCCGCTTCTCGTAGTGCTCGACCTCGCGGGCGATCTGGTCCTCGTCCCACCCGAGCACCGGTGCCATCAGCTCGGCGGCCTCGCGGGCGCTGCGGGTGCCCCGGTCGAAGGTCTCGATGGAGATGCGGGTGCGGCGGGTGAGGACGTCGTCCAGGTGCCGGGCGCCCTCGTGGGAGGCGGCGTAGACGATCTCGGCGCGCAGGTAGTCGTCCGCGTGCCGCAGGGGTTCGCCCAGGGTGGGGTCGGCGGCTATGAGGTCGAGGAGCTGGTCGGCCATCGAGCCGTACCGGTTCAGCAGGTGCTCGACGCGGGCCACGTGCAGTCCGCTGCGGTCGGCTATGCGCTCGCGGGCGTTCCACATCGCCGGATAGCCCTCGGCGCCGAGCAGCGGGATCTCCTCGGTGACCGACTCGGCCACCCGGCGGTCCAGTCCGTGCACCGCCGCATCGACGGCGTCCTCCGCCATCACCCGGTACGTCGTGTACTTGCCGCCCGCGACGACCACCAGGCCCGGCACCGGGTGCGCCACGGTGTGCTCGCGGGACAGCTTGCTGGTGGCCTCGGACTCACCGGCCAGCAGGGGCCTGAGGCCCGCGTAGACCCCCTCGACGTCATCGCGGGTGAGCGGCACCGACAGCACCGAGTTCACATGCTCCAGCAGGTAGTCGATGTCGGCGCTGGAGGCGGCCGGGTGCGCCTTGTCGAGGTCCCACGCGGTGTCGGTGGTGCCGACGATCCAGTGCCGACCCCAGGGGATGACGAACAGGACGGACTTCTCGGTGCGCAGGATCAGACCGGTGCTGGAGTGGATGCGGTCCTTGGGGACGACGAGGTGGATGCCCTTGGACGCCTTCACGTGGAACTGGCCGCGCTCCCCCACCAGCCCCTGGGTGTCGTCGGTCCACACCCCGGTGGCGTTGACCACCTGGCGGGCGCGGATCTCGTACTCCCCGCCGCCCTCCACGTCCTCCACCCGGACCCCGACGACCCGCTCGCCCTCGCGCAGGAAGCCGGTGACGCGGGTGCGGTTGGCGACCTTGGCGCCGTAGGAGGCGGCGGTGCGGACCAGGGTGGTGACGAAACGGGCGTCGTCCACCTCGGCGTCGTAGTACTGGAGGGCGCCGACCAGGGCGTCCTTGCGCAGGCAGGGGGCGACGCGCAGGGCTCGGTTGCGGCTGAGGTGGCGGTGCGTGGGCAGGCCCCGGCCGTGGCCCCGGGCCATGGACATCACGTCGTACAACGCGACGCCCGCGCCCGCGTACAGCCGCTCCCACCAGCGGTGCTGGAGGGGGTAGAGGAACGGCACCGGCTTGACCAGGTGCGGGGCGAGCCGCTCCAGCAGCAGGCCGCGTTCCTTCAGCGCCTCGCGCACGAGGGGGAAGTCGAGCATCTCCAGATAGCGCAGCCCGCCGTGTATCAGCTTGCTGGACCGGCTCGAGGTGCCGGACGCCCAGTCGCGCGCCTCGACCAGGCCGGTGGACAGGCCACGGGTGGCCGCGTCCAGCGCGGTGCCCGCGCCGACGATGCCGCCGCCGATCACCAGCACGTCCAGTTCACGCTCGGCCATCTCCGCCAGTGACTCGGCGCGCCGCGCCGGGTCGAGGGTCGCTGTCCTCACCGCTGCCTCCCGCTCTCGCAAACCCGCTGATGGGCCACGCCGGTACGGCGCGGGCCCCTCCTGCCCCTCCTCATGCCCAGAACCTCTTGCTCAAAAGTGTGGCGGTGTCGGGCGGCATCGGCCACCACGGGCTCCCCACCTGTGGATAACCCGCGCGTATCAGCCCGAAGACACACGAACACAATCACACATAACGGTCATATTTGTACCTAGTCTGACTGTGCGCCCGCTCGTCCAGTCCACAGGGCTTGCGCACCACTCCCCCTTCGGCTATCGGGAAGGACGGCTCACGCCATGCCCGCAGATCTCGCCGTCATCGGACTCGGTCCCTACGGCCTGCCGCTGGCCCAGGCCGCCGTCACCGCAGGCATCCCCACCATCGGATACGCCACCGGCCCCGAGGCGGGGTCACTCAGCCCCGCCGAACTCCGCCGGATGCGCTCCACCGGCTTCCGCCCCTGCACCGACCCCGCCCAGCTCGGCCGGGTCCGCACCGCCGTCATCTGCGCGCCCACCCCGCGCGGCGCCGACGGCGAACTCGACCTCGGCCAGGTCGAGGCGGCCGCCCGCACCCTGGCCGGACAGCTGCGCCCGCACACCACGGTCATCCTGGAGTCGCCCGTCCTGCCCGGCACCACCGAGGACTACCTGCGCCCGATCCTGGAGCAGGGCTCCGGACTGCGCGCCGGACGGGACTTCCACCTCGCCTACTCCCCCAGCCGGGTCGACCCCGGCAGCCGGGACCACGCCCCCGCCCCGAAGGTCATCGGCGGCCTCACCCCCGCCTGCACCGAGTCGGCCGCCGCCTTCTACGGGCGGCTCACCGACAAGGTCGTCCGCGCGCGGGGGCTGCGCGAGGCGGAGGCGGTACGGCTGCTGGAGACCAACTTCCGGCACGTCAACATCGCGCTCGCCAACGAGATGGCCGTCGTCTGCCACGAGCTGGGCGTCGACCTGTGGGACGTGATCCGCTGCGCGGAGACCAAGCCGTACGGCTTCCAGGCGTTCCGGCCGGGCCCCGGCGTCGGCGGCCACGGCGTGCCGCAGGACCTCACCGGCCACGCGAGCCGGGGCCTGCGCATGGTGGAGCTGGCCCAGCAGGTCAACGAGCGCATGCCGCACTACGTCGTCCAGCGCGCCGCCGCCCTCCTCAACGAGCACGGCAAGTCCGCCCGCGGCGCCCGCGTCCTCCTCCTCGGCGTCACCTACAAGGCCGACCTCGCCGACCAGCAGGGCACCCCCGCCCACGAGATCGCCGTCCGCCTGATGGAACTCGGCGCCTCCGTGAGCTACCATGACCCCCACATCCCCGCCTGGCACGTCCTGGACCGCCCGGTCCCCCGCGCCGACTCCCTCTACGAAGCCGCCGCCGCCGCCGACCTCACCCTCCTCCTCCAACCCCACCGCACCTACGACCTCCAGGGCCTCTCGGTAAAGGCCCAGCTCCTGCTGGACACCCGAGGAGTGACCCCGACGGGCGCGGCGCACCGGTTGTGAAGGGGGGCGCGCGGGGGCAGTGCGCCTGAGAGTGGTGGCACCGGACCGCACCCGTCGCTACGGTGGTCACACAGGTGGAGCCCACCGCAGCGGCTACTGCGGCAGGCTCCTGGATGGATCACGGAGTGTCCGCCCCTAGTTGTTGCAGGGGCGGCCGCTCACCATCCGAAAATCCGCAAGATCCACCTCCTTCGGAACTTCACCATCCACAGACGGTTCCGATCCCAACGGGTGGGCCTGCGGTGACGTCCCATGGACGACCCCCTTCCACGACGCCGCCCATCAGCCCGGTAGGCGGTCCGCTGGATTCGGGCCGGGCCCCGAGGGCCGAGGTCCGGATCGTGTCCTTGGAAGGGGGCGTCCCAGACAACTGGGGCGCCGAAAGGGACACTATCGGCTGGTCGGAGCGGTCAACCGCGTATTCGTCCCGAACGCACCCGTGCGCCCCTTGTGCGTCCGGACGCGCCCCCACGCACACGAAAGGGCCCGGTCACCCCAAGGTGACCGGGCCCTCTCCGTGCGAAAAAGCGATCAGCGGCGGTGCTGGCTGTCCGCGACCGTTACCTCGACGCGCTGGAATTCCTTCAGCTCGCTGTAGCCGGTGGTGGCCATGGCGCGGCGGAGGGCGCCGAAGAAGTTCATGGAGCCGTCGGGGGTGCGGGAGGGGCCGGTGAGGACCTCCTCCAGGGTGCCGACGGTGCCGAGGTCGACCTTCTTGCCGCGCGGCAGCTCCTCGTTGACCGCCTCCATGCCCCAGTGGTGGCCCTTGCCGGGCGCGTCCGTGGCACGGGCCAGCGGGGAGCCCATCATGACCGCGTCGGCGCCGCAGGCGATCGCCTTGGGCAGGTCGCCGGACCAGCCGACACCACCGTCCGCGATCACGTGCACGTACCGGCCGCCGGACTCGTCCATGTAGTCGCGGCGGGCGGCGGCCACGTCGGCGACCGCGGTCGCCATCGGGACCTGGATGCCCAGCACGTTGCGCGTGGTGTGCGCGGCGCCGCCGCCGAAGCCGACCAGCACACCCGCCGCGCCGGTGCGCATCAGGTGCAGGGCCGCGGTGTACGTGGCGCAGCCGCCGACGATCACCGGGACGTCCAGCTCGTAGATGAACTGCTTCAGGTTCAGCGGCTCGTGGGAGGAGGAGACGTGCTCCGCCGAGACCGTGGTGCCACGGATGACGAAGATGTCCACACCCGCGTCCACGACCGCCTTGGAGAACTCGGCGGTGCGCTGCGGGGAGAGCGCGGCGGCCGTGACCACACCGGCTTCCCGCACCTCCTTGATGCGCTGGCCGATCAGCTCCTCCTTGACGGGAGCCGCGTAGATCTCCTGGAGGCGGCGAGTGGCCACCTCGGCCGGCAGCTCGGCGATCTCGTCCAGCAGCGGCTGCGGGTCCTCGTGCCGGGTCCACAGGCCCTCGAGGTTGAGGACGCCGAGGCCGCCCATCTCACCGATGCGGATCGCGGTGGCCGGGGAGACGACCGAGTCCATGGGAGCGGCCAGGAACGGCAGCTCGAAGCGGTAGGCGTCGATCTGCCAGGCGATCGAGACCTCCTTCGGGTCCCGCGTACGGCGGCTGGGGACGACGGCGATGTCGTCGAAGGCGTACGCCCGGCGGCCGCGCTTGCCGCGCCCGATCTCGATCTCAGTCACGTCGTGCCTTTCCCTGATGCGTTTCAGCGTCTTCCAGTATCCCCGACCGGCTCGGCGGCGGCCGTCCCGGCGAAGCGGAGGGCGGCTCCGGAAGACCCGGAGCCGCCCTCGCGACGAAAGACCTAGCGCTTGCTGCTGTAGTTCGGTGCCTCGACCGTCATCTGGATGTCGTGCGGGTGGCTCTCCTTGAGACCCGCCGACGTGATCCGGACGAACCGGCCGTTGTCCTGCAGCTCCGGCACGGTGCGGCCGCCGACGTAGAACATCGACTGGCGCAGACCGCCGACGAGCTGGTGCACCACGGAGGACAGCGGGCCCCGGTAGGGCACCTGGCCCTCGATGCCCTCGGGGATGAGCGCCTCGTCGGAGGCGACGCCCTCCTGGAAGTACCGGTCCTTGGAGAACGACCGGCGGTCGCCACGCGTCTGCATCGCGCCCAGCGAACCCATGCCCCGGTACGACTTGAACTGCTTGCCGTTGATGAACAGCAGCTCGCCCGGCGACTCCTCGCAGCCCGCGAGCAGCGAGCCGAGCATCACCGTGTCGGCGCCCGCGACCAGGGCCTTGGCGATGTCGCCGGAGTACTGCAGGCCACCGTCGCCGATGACCGGGACCCCGGCCTCCTTGGCGGCGAGCGCGGCCTCGTAGATCGCGGTGACCTGCGGGACACCGACACCGGCGACCACACGCGTGGTGCAGATCGAGCCGGGGCCGACGCCGACCTTGATGCCGTCCGCGCCCGCGTCCACCAGCGCCTTGGCGCCGTCGCGGGTGGCGATGTTGCCGCCGATCACGTCGATGCCGGACGAGTTGGACTTGATCTTGGCGATCATGTCGCCGACCAGGCGGGAGTGACCGTGCGCGGTGTCGACGACGATGAAGTCGGCGCCCGCCTCGATCAGCGCCTGGGCGCGCTCGAAGGAGTCACCGGCCACGCCGACCGCCGCGCCGACGAGCAGCCGGCCCTCGGCGTCCTTGGCCGCGTTCGGGTACTGCTCGGCCTTGACGAAGTCCTTGACCGTGATCAGACCCTTGAGCACACCGCGCTCGTCGACCAGCGGCAGCTTCTCGATCTTGTGCTTGCGCAGCAGCTCCATGGCCTCCGGGCCGGAGATGCCGACCTTGCCGGTGACCAGCGGCATCGGCGTCATGACCTCGTGGACGCGCCGGGCGCGGTCGCTCTCGAAGGCCATGTCGCGGTTGGTGACGATGCCGAGCAGCTTCTTGTCGTTGTCGGTCACCGGCACACCGCTGATCCGGAACCGGGCGCACAGCGCGTCGGCCTCGGCGAGCGTGGCCTCCGGGTGGATGGTGATCGGGTCGGTGACCATGCCCGACTCGGACCGCTTCACCAGGTCGACCTGGTTGGCCTGGTCCTCGATGGACAGGTTCCGGTGCAGCACGCCCACGCCGCCCTGACGGGCCATGGCGATCGCCATGCGGGACTCGGTCACCTTGTCCATGGCGGCGGACAGCAGCGGGATGTTGACCCGCACGTTCCGGGAGACGTACGAGGCGGTGTCGATCTCGTCGGGCGCCATGTCCGACGCGCCCGGCAGCAGCAGCACGTCGTCGTAGGTCAGCCCGAGTGTCTGGAATTTACCGGGCACTCCGTCGACGTTGGCAGTCATGACACCTTCCCCAAATGGCCTTGATCGGTGCGGATGTCCATGCTAACGGGAAGCGTCGGGAGCAAATTCCACGCTACGGGGATGCTTCAGGCTTCGTATGTTCGTACGGATTGCGCGGCCCGCCGTCTCACGCGCGCGCTCGCGCGGAACAACGGGTGCGAGGCTCTCCGGCTACTGCTCGGCCAGGGCGCGCAGGCGGCTCAGCGCGCGATGCTGGGCGACTCGCACCGCTCCTGGTGACATTCCCAACATCTGCCCTGTCTCCTCCGCGGTCAAGCCCACGGCGATCCGCAGCAGCAGCAGTTCGCGCTGGTTCTCGGGGAGGTTGGCCAGCAGCTTCTTCGCCCAGGCGGCGTCGGAGCTGAGCAGGGCGCGTTCCTCGGGGCCGAGGGAGTCGTCGGGCCGCTCCGGCATCTCGTCGGAGGGGACGGCGGTGGAGCCGGGGTGGCGCATCGCGGCGCGCTGGAGGTCGGCCACCTTGTGGGAGGCGATGGCGAAGACGAACGCCTCGAAGGGGCGGCCGGTGTCCCGGTAGCGCGGCAGGGCGAGCAGCACCGCCACGCAGACCTCCTGGGCGAGGTCCTCCACGAAGTGGCGGGCGTCGCCGGGCAGCCGGGACAGGCGGGTGCGGCAGTAGCGCAGCGCGAGGGGATGGACGTGCGCGAGCAGGTCGTGCGTGGCCTGCTCGTCCCCGTCGACGGCACGGTGCACCAGGGCGCTGATCGGCCCGGGGGCCGTGCCCGCCTCGTCGTCGCGCATCGGTCCATGGTGCCTTGCGGCCGTCCGGTCCGTGGCATCGCGTTCGTGGTTGTGCACCGAAGCGTTATGAGCAGGTGCGCCGGCACTCATCTCCTGCGCCCTCCCCTTCCGCTCGCTTTTCGCTCACTCGACTCGTCCCCGAGAGACTCCACACCTCAAGGATGCGGCATCCCCGCCGAAACGAGCAGCACGCGGTCCCTCGCGGAGCGCGAACAGAACCGATTCCGCCACGTGCGCCTCCGGCCGGGTGGGCACGGGGGCGCCGGTGAGCCCGCGCTTCGGCATGACGGCCGCCACCGCCCGGCCACTCGGACCCGCCGCCGACCGGGCCGGTACGGCGGTGCCCATGAGCCCGCACTTCGGCAGCACCGCCGCCGAAGCCCGGCCGCTGCGACTCGCCCGTCGAGTCGGCCGGGAGCGGACCGGACCGCTCCCACCGGGCAGCCGCAATCGACCCCGGCGGGGAGCACACGAGCCCGCAGCGGGCGCCCGTGGCACGGCCCGGCCGCCGGCGTCGCGACGGTTCTTCGAGAGGTGCGTGTCCGTCAGCCGCCGCCCGGCCGCGCGGGACCCGCCCCGCACCGACCGGCGCGCGAGGGGCGTCACCGGCAGTCGAAGCCCGGCCTCGCGGCGCCCGCCGTCCACCGGCCGACCCGGGACTCGACCTGACGCACCCGTGAAGGGCACCGGCGACCGACACCGGCCGACCGTCTCCGGCGAACGCGGTATCAGCACCGGCCGACGTCGAAGCCGCCCACGCCATCGAGCAGCCGTACCCGCACAGCGCGCCGACGGCGCCGGGCGGAACGAGCCCCGCCGAACAGGCACCTCCCCGAGCGGCGCCCCCGGAACCGGCCGGGGCCGACCGCCCGCGCGCACCCACATCCTCCGACGCTCGCCAGGACCCCCAGGGCCAAGGCCGAGCGCAGCGGCCGCGCATGCCCTTACCGGACCAGACCCCAGCGGAAGCCGAGTGCCACCGCGTGGGCGCGGTCCGAGGCGCCGAGCTTCTTGAACAGGCGTCGGGCGTGGGTCTTGACGGTGTCCTCGGAGAGGAACAGCTCGCGACCGATCTCCGCGTTGGAGCGGCCGTGGCTCATGCCCTCCAGCACCTGGATCTCGCGTGCGGTGAGCGTGGGCGCGGCGCCCATCTCGGCCGAGCGCAGCCGACGCGGGGCCAGCCGCCAGGTGGGGTCGGCGAGGGCCTGCGTCACCGTGGCGCGGAGCTCGGCACGTGAGGCGTCCTTGTGCAGATAGCCCCGCGCGCCCGCGGCCACCGCGAGGGCGACGCCGTCGAGGTCCTCGGCGACGGTCAGCATGATGATGCGCGCGCCCGGGTCGGCGGACAGCAGACGGCGCACGGTCTCGACGCCGCCCAGGCCGGGCATGCGTACGTCCATGAGAATGAGGTCGGAGCGGTCGGCGCCCCAGCGGCGGAGGACTTCCTCGCCGTTGGCAGCCGTCGTCACGCGCTCGACGCCGGGCACGGTCGCAACCGCGCGGCGAAGCGCCTCTCGGGCAAGCGGGGAGTCGTCGCAGACGAGGACGGAAGTCATGACCGCCCTCCGCAGCTGATGCGCGTCACCTTGAGCCTCCAGGCTGGTACGGAATCGTCACCTGTGCGGTCGACCGTCTCGGACGCCTGCCCGAGCACTTCTGTTTTCAACCGCCTCCGCACTCTCAACGACGGTCACCCGAAAGAGTTACGGGTCGGCGTACTGACTTCGGCACTCTACGTGAGGGCTCCGACACGGTGCAGACATGCTCGGCGGACCCACGGCTTTTCATCACAACCCGTGCCCCATTTAGCCGTTTTTGGTCCCTTTTTTTGGTGTCTGAGGCTAGATTCGCAATGAGTCATATTTTCATCTCCTTAGACCGGAGATGTACGGTCGAAGGCACAGTATCCGCCCAGAACGGCTACAAGGGGTCACGTAATGGCAGATTTCTCCCGCCTTCCCGGACCGAACGCGGACCTGTGGGACTGGCAGCTGCTGGCAGCCTGCCGAGGGGTGGACAGCTCGCTCTTCTTCCACCCGGAGGGCGAGCGCGGTGCGGCGCGGAGTGCACGTGAGAACTCGGCCAAGGAGGTCTGCATGCGGTGCCCGGTCCGAGCACAGTGCGCGGCACACGCGTTGGCGGTGCGTGAGCCGTACGGCGTGTGGGGCGGGCTGACCGAGGACGAGCGCGAAGAGCTGATGGGCCGGGCGCGCAACCGGCTGGTGTCCACCACCAGCGGGGGCGTCGGCCCGCACGCCTGAAGGAACGTTTCTGCAATCACCCGGGCACGCACCCGCGTGCCCCTGACCCGTGCCCTCCGACAGGTGCCTAGGCGCGGGACGCCGCCCGGCCCAGCTGCTCCAACGTCGCGGCCACGGCCGGGACCTGGGCCAGGTCGGGCAGGGTGAGGGCGACGATCTCCCGTCGTACCGCGGGCTCCAGCCGGACCACGCGCACCCCCCGTGGCCGTACCGACTCCACCGCCAGGCGGGGCAGTACGGCCACGCCCAGACCGGCGCCGACCAGGCCGACCACGGCCGGGTAGTCGTCGGTGGCGAAGTCGATGCGCGGGGTGAACCCGGCGCCCTCGCAGACCCGCACCAGTTGGCCGCGACAGCGCGGGCAGCCCGCGATCCAGGGCTCCTCGGCCAGTTCCCCGATGGCGACGGCGTCGGCGCCCGCGAGCCGGTGCCGTTCGGGGACCAGGGCGACCAGACGGTCCGTCAGCAGCCGCCGTACGACCAGGTCGTCCCACTCCTCGGTGGGGGCGGCGCCCTCGTAGCGGAAGGCGAGGGCCAGGTCGCAGTCGCCCTCGCGGAGCAGTTCCACCGACCTCGGCGGTTCGGCCTCCTCCAGGGAGACCCGGGTGCCGGGGTGGGCGGCGCGCAGGGCGGCGAGGGCGGTGGGGACCAGGGTGGAGGTGCCGCTGGGGAAGGAGACCAGCCGGACCCGGCCCGCGCGCAGGCCCGCGATGGCGGCGACCTCCTCCTCGGCGGCGGTGAGCCCGGCGAGGATGCCGGAGGCGTGCCTGACCAGGGCTTCTCCGGCCTGCGTCAGCCGCATCTCACGGCCGCCCCGGACCAGCAGCGGAGTGCCGACGGAGGCTTCAAGTGCCTTCATCTGCTGGCTGACGGCGGGCTGGGTGCAGCCCAGATCGCGCCCCGCCGCCGAGAAGGAGCCGGTGGCGGCGACGGCGCGCAGGACGCGGAGATGGCGGGCCTCGATCACCCTTCGAGCATAAGGCGTGCTTGGGAAAGAGTCTCGATATCGCATCGACGCTTTGGGCAACGGTCACGTACCGTGCGCGCATGAAGCTTCTCTCCGTCAATCTGGGGCAACCGCGCGCGGTGCCGTACACCGACCAGGCCGAGGGGGTGACGGGCATCGACAAGCGGCCTTTCGACGGGCCGGTGCGGGTGGCGGCGCCGGGGCCGAAGGGCATCGGCGGCAGCGGGCTGGCCGGGGACGCGGTGTGCGAGCTGCGCCACCACGGCGGGGACGACCAGGCGGTGTACGCGTTCGCGCGCGAGGACCTGGATGAGTGGGAGCGCGAGCTGGGCCGCTCCCTGTCCAACGGCGTCTTCGGCGAGAACCTGACCACCGAGGGGCTCGACGTCTCCGGCGCGCTGATCGGCGAGCGCTGGCGGATCGGTTCCGGGGTGGTGCTGGAGGTGACGTCGGGGCGGATTCCGTGCCGTACGTTCCAGGGCCACATGGCCGAACGGGGCTGGGTGAAGAGGTTCACCCGTAAGGCCGTCACGGGTGCGTACCTCCGGGTGATCGAGCCGGGCGAGATCCGGGCGGGCGACGCGGTGGAGATCGTGCACCGGCCGGACCACGGGGTGACGGCGGCGACGCAGTTCCGCGCGGTGACCACCGAGCGCGAGCTGCTGCCGTCGCTGCTCGCGGCGGGCGACGCCCTGCACGGCGAGACGCTGGCCAAGGTCCACAAGTACCTGGCGGACCAGCCACGCTGAGCGGCCGTCACCACGGGCCGGGGCCCGCCCTACTCTTGGGCCATGACTACGGCTCTGATTACGGGATCGACCGCGGGCATCGGCGCCGCGTTCGCGCGGCGGCTGGCGGCGGACGGGCACGACCTGGTGCTGGTGGCGCGCGACACGGCGCGGCTGCGGGAGCAGGCGCTCGAGTTGCACGACCTGCACGGCGTCGAGGCGGAGGTGCTGGCCGCCGACCTCGCCGAGGACAAGGGCATCGAGACGGTGGCCGAGCGGCTCGGTGACCGCCGCCGTCCGGTCGACCTGCTGGTCAACAACGCCGGGTTCGGCAACAAGGGCCGCTACCTCGACGTCTCCATGGCCGACGAGCTGCGGATGATCAAGGTGCACTGCGAGGCGGTGCTCCGGCTGACCTCGGCGGCGACGGAGGCGATGCGCGAGCGCGGGCGCGGTGGCGTGGTGAACGTCGCCTCGGTGGCGGCCTTCGTCCCGCGCGGCACGTACGGCGCCTCGAAGGCGTGGGTCGTGCAGTTCACCCAGGGCGCGGCGAAGGACCTGGCGGGCAGCGGGGTCCGGCTGATGGCGCTGTGCCCCGGCTTCGTGCGGACCGAGTTCCACGAGCGGGCCGGGATGGGCACGGACAACATCCCCGGCTGGATGTGGCTGGACGCCGACAAACTGGTCGCCGAGGCGGTGAACGACCTCGCCCGCGGCAAGACCGTCTCCATCCCCGACCCCCGCTACAAGGCCCTGATGGGCCTGGCGAAGCTGGCACCGCGGGGGCTGCTGGGCGGGATCAGCGCGCGCACGGGGCGCAAGTACGGGCCGCGGTGACGAAGGCGGGCTGGGATCCGCATGCCTTGCGAGAGATCCGGCAGAGAAGGCTTCGACCACGGCCCTGACCTCGCGCATCTCGGGTCAGCCGACCCCTTCTGTTCCCTGCACACCCCGGGACTGCCCACACGACGGCGCTAGGGCGGCTTGTTCGCCGGGTTCCCGATGGTGGCAGCTACACGCTGTCAGCCATCGCCCGGATTCCTTTCGCCGCCCCGGTATCGGTGACAGCGGGGTTCGAAGCCCAGGCCGCTGTCATGTCTCCGTTGCGAGAGGAGCGGACTCGCAGATGGCCGATCCGATGCCGTAGGCGCCCGTGATCAGCGGATCCGTACTCTCGTGAGTCTCAGCGCAGCCAGATAGGCGTACCCCGGTGCTGTTCACCGGCCACTGTCAGTCGGGGGTGCTACACATACGACTGGCCAGCGTGAATCAGGTCGGTAGAATAGATTCAAAGAGGAGGTGCTTCGTGGATCTCAAGCTTGTGGGGGAGCGGATCCGCAGCGAACGTGAGCGAGCTGGGTTCAACCAGCGCGATCTCGCCGCACGCGCTCAGCTCTCCCAACCCACTTTGACTCGCATCGAAAACGGCGTTCGTGCAGGCGTGACGCTTGCCGAGCTCGACCGCCTAGCCGTGGCCTTGGACATTCCTGTACGTCTGCTGACCAGCGGCGATCCCGTGCGTGAGCGAGTCCAGGTCGCGGCGAGGATCAACGGGAGTGATGCCGGGGAGCGCGAGGTAGCGGTTCGTCGCGCCCTCGATGTCGTGGAACTAGACGCCCGGCTGGACAAACTGGGAGCGAGCGCGCCGCATGAACGGAAACCGGAGGGGCGCCTCCCTGTTCCCGACATCGGATTGGCATGGGAGCAGCAGGCGAAGACACTGGCCGATCAGGTGCGGCAAGAACTACGCCTGGGTTGCGCGCCGATCGCTGACGTTGATGAGCTGATCGAGCAGCTCACCGGCGCTGATACGGCGGTACTGGAACTTCCCAGCGCAATCGACGGAATCACGGCTGTCGATCCGATGCGTCGGACCACCCTGATCACCGTGCGGACCTGCGATGTGCCAGAGCGACAAAGATTCACTTTCGCACATGAGCTAGGGCACCTCCTCTGGCAGGACGGCATCCGCGTTCATGAACTGAACGGGAAGAGGACTCCGGAGGAGAGGCGGTGCGATGCCTTCGCTCGTCATCTTCTGGCGCCTGAAGACGGAATCAGATCATGGCTGTCCAACGAGCGTTACCACACGGCCGGCCTGATCGAAGAACGGACCGCAGCCCTCCTGGCACGGCACTTCCGCGTGAGCTTCCCGGTGATCCTCATTCAGCTCGAGTCGATGTCCATGCTCACCACAGAGCAGAAGAAGAGGATGCTGGGTCCCACAGGAGAGCAGCTCGCACAGAAGTACGGCTGGGGACCAGCCTACGAACAGGAGAAGGACGCGTCTCGTTCCACACGTGCTCCTCGCCGCATTCTCGAACGTGCCGTTGAGGCATACCGGCGAAATCTCATCGGGGTCCGCGCGTTGGCCATGCTCGAGGGGCGAAAGCCGGAAGAAGCCGAAGCGAGTCTCAGGGAAGTGGGTATCTTCCCTGACCTGCCGAAACCCAAGAGAGTAGATCGCGACCGATTGGTCGCTCGTGGCCGTACAAGGGGCAAGTAGACTGATCCCGTTGGGGGACGTCGAAGGGTGGAGGCTTGCCCGAGAAGCACGAAACGGCGCTGGGGGAATCCGCTCCGGAGGAACTGGCGGAGCCGCTGTGCATCCTGGACGCGGTTATCTGCGTGCACTTCGTCGGTGCCAACCTCCACAGGCTGCTTGTGGAGGTTCTCCGCCAGGCAGAACTCGTCCTCCTCGTACCACAGGAGGTCTCTGACGAGATCGTGGGCAAGGACCGGAAGTACCCCGGACTGAAACTCAGGTGGACTCGCCTGGTACGCAGCCCGTATGTCCGCGTCCTTCCGGCAATCGAGGCGCAGACGGCCTCGGCCCGCGTCATCGAGGTTTTCGAGGACGTACGAGGGCGACAGCTCGAGGAAGCCCTGCGAGACCCAAGAGATCTTGGAGAGGCAGTGGTCGTCGCGCATGGAGTGCACTTCCAGGACGAGGGCCACGAGGTGTACGTCGCCATCGACGATCAGGGCGGTCAGGCCCTCGCCAATAACCGCGACCTCACGGTCGTTACGGTCGAGGACGTGCTCTGCATGGCCATCGAATTTGGAAAGTTCCCCACCGAGGGAGACCTGAAGAAGGATTACGCGAAACTGCGGGAGTTCGGTAACGGGCTCCCGTCCTACACCTATACGGAACTTCCACTCGCCTACAAGGGCTGGCGGGAACAGGACATGGCCATCTCCTAGAGATGAGTGCACGCCTTCGATCCGGATGTGCGCCGGGTGACTCGGAATCCCCCCCCCAGCGAAGGCACATGACGACCAGACATTGCCAGCATGTTGTCGGTCGGAGCTTTCATCAACCAACGGTCGAGCTCTGAACAGCGCTTCGCCCCGCCGGGAGGACATGGCGGGGCGAAGTCACTTGCCCTGAACGGGCGTTGCCTTAGTGGGAGTGGCCGTGGCCGTGGCCGTGGCCCGCGGTGGCCTCTTCCTCTTCCTTCTTCTCGACGACCAGGGTCTCGGTCGTGAGGAGGAGGGAGGCGATGGAGGCGGCGTTCTCCAGGGCGGAGCGGGTGACCTTGACCGGGTCGATGACACCGGCCTTGACCAGGTCGCCGTACTCGCCGGTCGCGGCGTTGTAGCCGTGGCCCTTCTCCAGGTCCTTGACCTTGGAGACGATGACGTAGCCCTCCTGGCCGGCGTTCTCGCCGATCCAGCGCAGCGGCTCGACGACCGCGTTGCGGACGACGGTCACACCGGTGGCCTCGTCGCCGGTCTTGCCGAGACCGTCCTGCAGGACCTTCGCGGCGTGCACCAGCGCGGAGCCACCACCGGAGACGATGCCTTCCTCGACCGCGGCGCGGGTCGCGGAGATGGCGTCCTCCAGACGGTGCTTCTTCTCCTTCAGCTCCACCTCGGTGGCGGCGCCGACCTTGATCACGCACACGCCGCCGGCCAGCTTGGCGAGGCGCTCCTGGAGCTTCTCGCGGTCCCAGTCGGAGTCGGTGTTCTCGATCTCGGCCTTGATCTGCGCGATGCGGCCCTGCACGTCGGCGGAGTCGCCGCCACCCTCGACGATGGTGGTGTCGTCCTTGGTGACGGTCACGCGGCGGGCGGAACCGAGCACGTCCAGACCGGCCTGGTCGAGCTTGAGGCCGACCTCCTCGGAGATGACCGTGGCGCCGGTGAGCGCGGCCATGTCCTGGAGCATCGCCTTGCGGCGGTCGCCGAAGCCGGGGGCCTTCACCGCGACGGCGTTGAAGGTGCCACGGATCTTGTTGACCACCAGGGTCGACAGGGCCTCGCCCTCGACGTCCTCGGCGATGATCAGCAGCGGACGCGAGGCGTTGCTCTGGATGATCTTCTCGAGCAGCGGGAGCAGCTCGGTGATCGAGGAGATCTTGCCCTGGTTGATCAGGATGTACGGGTCGTCGAGGACGGCCTCCATACGCTCCTGGTCGGTGACGAAGTACGGGGACAGGTAGCCCTTGTCGAAGGCCATGCCCTCGGTGAAGTCCAGCTCCAGACCGAAGGTGTTGGACTCCTCGACGGTGATGACACCGTCCTTGCCGACCTTGTCCATGGCCTCGGCGATCAGCTCGCCGACCTGCTGGTCCTGGGCGGACAGCGCGGCGACGGCGGCGATGTCGGACTTCTCGTCGATCGGGCGGGCCGAGGCGAGCAGGTCCTCGGAGATCGCCTTGACCGCGGCGTCGATGCCCTTCTTCAGGGCGGCCGGGGAGGCACCGGCGGCGACGTTCTTCAGGCCCTCGCGGACCAGCGCCTGGGCGAGCACGGTGGCGGTGGTGGTGCCGTCACCCGCGATGTCGTTGGTCTTGGTCGCCACCTCCTTCACCAGCTGGGCGCCGAGGTTCTCGAACGGGTCCTCGATCTCGACCTCACGGGCGATCGTGACACCGTCGTTGGTGATGGTGGGCGCGCCGAACTTCTTGTCGATGACGACGTTGCGGCCGCGGGGGCCGATCGTCACCTTCACCGTGTCGGCAAGCTTGTTGACGCCGCGCTCAAGGGCGCGACGGGCGTCCTCGTCGAACTTCAGTGTCTTCGCCATGACAGCGGGAGCCCTCTCGGAAAATCTGGGTGGATGTGCCTGCGCCCCCGGCCGCCCGGCTTCTTTACGGTCGCGGGAACCAGGGGCGCAGTGGTGAAGCAGATGCTTCGGGGTGAACTACTTCTCGATGATCGCGAGCACGTCGCGGGCCGAGAGGACGAGGTACTCGTCGCCGTTGTACTTCACCTCGGTGCCGCCGTACTTGCTGTACAGCACGATGTCGCCGACCTTGACGTCGAGCGGCAGGCGCTCGCCGTTCTCGAAGCGGCCCGGACCGACGGCGAGGACGGCGCCCTCCTGGGGCTTCTCCTTCGCGGTGTCCGGAATGACCAGGCCCGAGGCCGTGGTCTGCTCGGCGTCCAGCGGCTGGACCACGATGCGGTCCTCGAGCGGCTTGATGGCAACCTTGGAGCTGGCGGTCGTCACGATCCGACCTCCCCCTTCTGAGAATTCACGGGGTTGACTGTCTGAGGTGGCGACCAGGTCGATCCGTCGTCGCGGGTGCCGGACCTGCCCGTCGCTTTGTTGGCACTCTCATGTGCCGAGTGCCAGTGCCGAGACTATGACCGGGGTTAGCACTCGGTCAAGCGGAGTGCCAATTGCCGTGCGGCGCGTCGGGGATGGGTACCTCTTTGGTGTGGCTTCACCGTGCCGTTGGGACGCTCGTCGTCCAGGGGGCTGCCGCCCCCGGGCCCCCGCTTCGGCCCTGGACGGGCCTCGTCCTCGATCGCCGGACGGGCTGAAGTGTCTACGGGTAGTCCGTCAGCTTTCCCGGCGTCAGGCCCCGGTCCCGGGCCTCCTTCAGCACCTGCGCCGTGCGCTCGGTCAGGGTGCCCTCCCGGCCCGGGGTGATGCGGATGATGTCGCCGGGGGTCAGGTGTCTGGGGGTGCCCTTGTAGGCGAGGCCGTGGCGGGTGGTCGTGGCGCGCCAGTGGGCGGGGGCTTCGGCTCGGGTGAAGACGGTGACCGGCAGGCGGAGTTCGCCGATCAGGGCGGCCAGCCTCCGGTCGCGTACGGCCTCCTCGTCGTAGGTCAGGAAGACGACCTTGTCGGTCGTGGCCACGTGGTCCACCCCCCGCGTCCCCGTACGGACCGAGAGGGGGCGGGCCGGGGAGGGGCGGTGGACGCCCTGCGCGGCCTTCTTGGTGAGGCGTTCGATGGGGTCGACCGACTGGGCGCAGCCGGTGAGCAGCAGTGCGGCCGAGGCGAGCGCGACGGCCCGTGCCGCACGGTGGGCCGGCCGCGCCCGGCGCCTCACAGGTAGTCCTCCAGGCGTGCCACGGCGTATCCCTCGCGGGTGACCTTGTTCAGGAAGCGGCGCATGTCGTCGAGCATCGTGCCGTCCCACTCGTCGGTGCCCCGGAAGTGGGTGAGGACGATGTCGCCCTTGCGCAGTCGCTGGTCGTCCTCGCGGTACTCCCAGTGGTCGACGAAGACCTCCTCGTTCCAGATCGGCGCGTACTTGATGCCGCAGGACTTGGCGGCGCGCAGGGTGTCCTGGTTGTAGTCGCCGTAGGGCGGGCGCAGGACCTCGGGGCGCTTGCCGTACTGCTTCTCCATGATGTCCTGCATGCCGCAGATCTCCTGGCGCTGCTGCTCGTAGGAGAGGCCGGGCAGGTAGGGGTGGGTCAGGGTGTGGTTGTTGACGGTGTTCCCGTACGACTGCATCTTGCGGAAGTAGCCGTAGTCGTCCTTCACCAGGTAGTTGCTGAGGAAGGCGGTGTACGGGACCTTCAGCTCGCGCATCATCTCCAGGAACCGGGGGTCCTTCTCGGCGCCGTCGTCGATGGTGAGGAAGACGATCTTCTTGTCGGTGGGGACGGTGGTGAAGACCGGGGGGAGGTTCTCGTCCTCCTGGTGGTCCACCTGGAACCCCGCGCGCGCGGTGATCCTCGGCTTGACCTTCGGCGGGGCCGGGGCCGTGAGCGGTACCTGGTCGAGCCGCCACTTGCGGGCCGCCGCCACCATGCGCCGCTGCTCCGCGAGGCGGGCCGAGGCGGCGTCAGGGGCCTTGGCGGGGCCGCCCTGCCCGGCGGGGGCGGAGCCAGAGTCCGAGCAGCCGGTGAGCACGGCGGTCGCGGCCAGCGCTGCGGCCGAGCAGCGCACGGCCAGGGACCCGAACCTGGTCCGGGATTTGTCATTTTGTACTACATGTCGCATGGTGCCGGATCTTGGCAGGTACCCGCCCCGATCCCGGCCCGACACCGCCGCCGGAGGCGCACGGTCCACCGACTGGCCCACAATGAGCCGGTGAACGACCAGCTCTCCGCTCTCCAGGGATTCCACGCGCTGCGCACCGACGAGGGCCGGGCCCTCCTCGACGAGGTGCGCGGCACCGCGCCCGTCGACGAACTCGCCGTGGCCACCCGGCTGCGCCGCACCCACCCGGCGGGGCTGGTGTCGGCCGCGCTCGGCCAGGCCCGGCTGCGCCAGCGGGCGGAGGCCAAGTTCGGGGCCGAGGACGCGCGGCGGATGTTCTTCACGCCGAACGGCGTCGAGCAGTCGACCCGGGCGAGCGTGGCCGCGTACCGCGCGGAGCGTATGCGGGCGCTCGGCATCACCTCGGTGGCCGACCTGTGCTGCGGGATCGGCGGTGACGCGCTCGCGCTGGCCCGCGCCGGAATCCGGGTCCTCGCGGTGGACCGGGACCCGCTGACCGCGGCCGTCGCGCGGGCCAACGCCGAGGTGCTGGGCCTCGGTGAGCTGATCGAGGTGCGCGAGGCCGACGTCACCGAGGTGGACACCGCCGGGTACGACGCGGTGTTCGTGGACCCCGCCCGGCGCGGCGGACGCGGCCGCGTCTTCGACCCGGAGGCGTACTCGCCGCCCCTGTCCTGGGCCGTGGCCACCGCGCTCGCCGCTCCCCGCGCCGCCCTGAAGATCGCGCCCGGCATCCCGCACGAAACGGTGCCCGCCGAGGCCGAGGCCGAGTGGATCTCGGACGGGGGTGATGTGAAGGAGGCCGTGCTCTGGTTCGGCACCGACGCGCCGGGCGGCATCCGCGCCACGCTCCTCCCCGGCCCCCGCACCCTCCTGGGCCGGGGCCTGCCCGACCCGGCGGTCCGTACCCCCGGCCGGTACCTCTACGAGCCGGACGGCGCGGTGATCCGGGCCCACCTGGTCGCGGAGGTCGCCGAGGAACTGGACGGCGGCCTGCTGGACGAGACGATCGCGTACATCACCGCCGACGAACTCCGCCCGACCCCGTACGCCACCGCCTACGAGATCACCGACCGGATGCCGTTCAACGTCAAGAAGCTGAAGGCGCTGCTGCGGGAGCGCGGGGTCGGCAACCTGACCGTGAAGAAGCGCGGCTCGGCGGTCGAACCGGAGGAACTGCGGAAGAAGGTCAAGCCGCAGGGCCCCCACGCCGCGACCGTGTTCATGACCCGCGTGGCGGGCGCGCCGACCATGCTGATCGGGCACCCGGCGTAGGCGCCCTCGGCCCCCGGCCCCTCGCGGGCCGGGAACGGCGAAGGCCGCCCCGGTCGGAACCGGAGCGGCCTTCTGATCTGAGCGCTGGGCAGGTCTTGCACCTGCATTTCCCCGCAGGAAGCGGGGCGTCTTGACTTGGACCACCAACGCGCGGCGTTCGTACCGGAGTTGTTCCGGCCGTTCGCTGTGTGATGATCATAGCCAGAGATCACCGTCGCGCGCCACCCGGAGCCGACGGATCGCGCCCCTCAGTTCTCGACCGGCTCGAACCGCCACCGGTGCACCGGCCGGGACACCAGCTCCGGGTCCGGCGCCGGGAGTTCCGGTACGTCCGCGTCGTAGGCCGCGTCCCACCAGGTGATGACCAGCACCCGGTCCCCCGGTGCCCGGAAGGTCTCGCGGCGCAGCGGGCGCGCGGCCAGCTCCTGCGCGCGCGCCCACTCCAGCAGCTCCCCGCCCCGGCCCTCGGCGGCCTTCGCCTCCCACATCAGGGCGACGCTCACGAGTACAGGTTCTCCTTGCTGACCTCGTGCACATGGTCGTGGTCGTGGCTGTGGCCGTTGCCCGGCACGTGCGGTTCGGTGACCGGCAGGGAGGAGTCGGCGGACAGGTCCCAGTCGGAGGCGGCCCGGTTGCGGGCGACCATCTCGGCGCCGAGTGCGGCGACCATCGCGCCGTTGTCCGTGCACAGCTTGGGGCGCGGCACCCGCAGCCGGATACCGGCCGCCTCGCAGCGCTCCTGGGCCAGCGCCCGCAGCCGGGAGTTGGCCGCGACACCGCCGCCGATCATGAGGTGGTCGACGCCCTCGTCCTTGCAGGCGCGCACCGCCTTGCGGGTCAGCACGTCCACCACGGCCTCCTGGAAGGAGGCGGACACGTCACGCACCGGCACCTCCTCACCGGCCGCGCGCTTCGCCTCGATCCAGCGGGCCACGGCGGTCTTCAGACCGGAGAAGGAGAAGTCGTACGCGGGGTCGCGGGGGCCGCTCAGGCCGCGCGGGAAGGCGATGGCCGTCGGGTCGCCCTCGCGGGCGTAGCGGTCGATGACCGGGCCGCCGGGGAAGCCCAGGTTCAGCACGCGGGCGATCTTGTCGAACGCCTCACCGGCCGCGTCGTCGATGGTGGCGCCCATCGGCCGGACGTCGGAGGTGATGTCCGAGGACAGCAGCAGCGAGGAGTGGCCGCCGGAGACCAGCAGCGCCATGGTCGGCTCGGGCAGCGGGCCGTGCTCCAGCTGGTCCACGCAGATGTGCGAGGCGAGGTGGTTCACGCCGTAGAGGGGCTTGCCGAGGGCGTAGGCGTACGCCTTGGCGGCCGAGACGCCGACCAGCAGGGCGCCCGCGAGGCCGGGACCGGCGGTGACGGCGATGCCGTCGAGGTCGCGGGCGGTGACGCCCGCCTCCTTCAGCGCGCGGTGGATGGTCGGGACCATCGCCTCCAGGTGCGCGCGGGACGCCACCTCGGGCACGACACCGCCGAAGCGGGCGTGCTCCTCGACGCTGGAGGCGACCGCGTCGGCGAGCAGGGTGGTGCCGCGCACGATGCCGACGCCGGTCTCGTCGCAGGAGGTCTCGATGCCGAGGACGAGAGGTTCGTCAGCCATTGATCTCGGTTCCTTGTACGTCTTCCAGGGAGGAAGAGGGGTCGGTCAGGCGCATCACCAGGGCGTCCACGTTGCCCGGCTGGTAGTAGCCGCGCCGGAAGCCGATGGGGGCGAAGCCGAAGCGCTCGTAGAGCTTCTGGGCGCGGGTGTTGTCCACCCGGCACTCCAGCATCACCTCGGCGCACTCGAAGGCGGTCGCGGCCCGCAGCAGCTCGGTCAGCAGCCGGGCGCCGAGGCCGGTGCCCTGCTGGTCGCGGGCGACGGCGATGGTCTGCACGTCGCCGAGGTCGCCGGAGGAGGCGAGCCCGGCGTACCCGACGAGCCGGGCGCCGTCCTCCGCGACGAGGTAGCGGCGGGTGGCGCCGTCGCCGCGGGCGTGCGCCAGCTCGGACCAGAACATGCCCCGCGACCAGGCGTCCTCGGGGAAGAGGTCCTTCTCCAGGCCCAGCACCCGGTCGATGTCCCACCAGCGCATCTCGCGCAGCGTCGCGGTCACTTGGGGGTGACCACCTTGTAGTTCTTCGGCACCTGGGCGTCGGGCCTGCGCAGGTACAGCGGGCGGGGCTCCGTCAGCTCCTCCCCCGCGGCCAGCTTCTCGGCGGCCAGCGAGGCGAGCGCGGCGGCGGACACGTGCTCCGGCTCGTGGACGTCGGGGAAGGTGTCCGGGTAGAGCAGCGCGCCCGCGCCGACGGCGGGCAGTCCCGCGACGCGCTCGGCGATGTCGGCCGGGCGGTCCACGGCCGGGCCGGTGAGCCGGGTGCGGGAGTCGGCGTAGGTCGCCCAGTAGACCTCCTTGCGCCGGGCGTCGGTCGCCACGACGAAGGGGCCCTTCTCGATGTCGGCGGCGTAGGCCAGGCCGTCCAGGGTGCACACGCCGTGCACGGGGACGCCGAGGGCGAGCCCGAAGGTGTCGGCGGTCATCAGGCCGACCCGCAGCCCGGTGTACGGGCCGGGGCCGGTGCCGACGACGATGCCGGTGACGGCGTCCAGCTTGACCCCGGCGGCGGCGAGCACCCGGTCGACGGCGGGCAGCAGCAGCTCTCCGTGGCGGCGGGCGTCCACCTGGCTCGACGAGGCGACGACGTCCGTCCCGTCGTGCAGGGCGACGGTGACGGCGGGGGTGGCGGTATCCAGAGCGAGCAGAAGCACGCGAACAGCCTACGGCGCCGACGGCTCGCGCACGCCCGTCCCGGTCGGACCGTGACTGACTGCTACGGTCTGTATGAAGTACGACATTTTCCGCGAACCGTTACGGGTCGGTACGAGGCAGAGGTGGCGCACGTGGCAGGGACCAGCTCGGGGATCGTGGCCGGACTCGTCGCGGTGTCCGTCGGCACCATCGGCGTCCTCGCCTACCAGGCCCACGCGGACGTCCCGGCGAGCCTGCGCGCCCCCTCGGCGAGCGCCTCCCCCTCGGTGGCCGTCACCAAGGCCCCGCGCGACCGCCGCCACCCCACCGCGCTGCCCGCGAACTCCGGCAAGGGCGAGCGGGTCGTGTACTCGGTCGACGACGACCGGGTCTGGCTGGTGACCGACCGCGGCCGCGTCACCCGCACCTTCGGCGTCCACCCCGGCGGCGTCGACCCGGCCCCCGGCTCCTACTGGGTGACCTCCCGCTCCAACGCGATCACCGGCAGCGACGGCGTCCCGGTCGAACACGTCGTCCGCTTCACCCAGGTCGACGGCGTCACCGTCGGCTTCAGCGCCGCCACCCGCAACAAGACCGCCGACCCCGGCTCCCCCCGCACCGGCGCCATCCGCGAGACCCGCCCCGACGGCGACGCGATGTGGCAGTTCGCCACGATCGGGGTGCCGGTGGTGGTGATCCGCTGATGGCATCGTGTCCGGGGTGCGAACCAGAACCAGGAAGACCTTCATAGCCGCGTGCGGCCTCGCGGCGGGCGCCCTGCTGGCCCTGTCGGCGTGCACGAGCGACGGCTCGTCCGGCGCCCGGTACGAGACGGACTACTCCGGCCATGAGCCGCTGCGGGTGTTCGGCTACCCGTCTGCCGGGTCCCTGCGGGCGGTCCAGGAAGTCGTCTGGCGCCTGGCCGACGGCGAGGCCGGGGAGCTGGCGAAGCTGGCCACCGGCGACGGCGAGCCGCGCCCCACGGCCGCGAACTGGGTCAAGGGCTTCCGTGCGGGCGCCCGGGGCCGGGTCTCCGCCGACTTCTACGACGAGGCGTCCGAACGGCAGGTCGTGGTGCTGTACTTCCGGGACACCGGGCAGGTCAAGGAGCTGAGCCTGCGGGTGGACGGGGACAGCGGGTGGCGGGTGCTGATGGACGAGGCCGACCCCGAGGAAGCGGTCAGGGCGCCGACCTGGGCGCCGAAGGAGCCCGGCGGGCAGGGGTCGGTGTCGACCGGCTGACGCCGGTCAGGCCGCCTCGCGGTGGGCCGGTGTGTGTTCGGCCCGGGCCGGGGGCGGGGGCGGGGTGGAGATCGCCTTCGCCGCCGCGCAGGATGCCAGCAGATCCCGCATGGGGACATGCGGGGCGGCCGGGGTGCGCTCGGGGCGGGCCGGGGGACGCGGAACGGGCATGGGGCGCCTCCTGAGCTGCGGGGGCGGGCGGGGTTAGGTATGCCTAACCACGGGCTGGGTACCATGTGACCACGCCCGGTACGTCCCGCGCAATACGTTTCCGACAGCCTGTCGGGATATCGGTGCCCTCAGCCCGCGAGCGCGTCCAGGCCGGCCTTCGCCCAGCGGTCGCCGAGGCCGGACAGGGTGACGTGGCGGACCTCGTCCGTGGTGTCGCCGACCGCGCGGTGGATGAGGATCTCCAGCCGGTCGTCGGTCAGTTCCTCGACCTTGCCCTCGCCCCACTCCACGACGATCACCGACTCGGGCAGGGACACGTCGAGATCGAGGTCCTCCATGTCGTCGAGCCCGCCGGAGAGGCGGTAGGCGTCGACGTGGACCAGCGGCGGGCCGTCGACCAGCGAGGGGTGCACCCGGGCGATCACGAAGGTCGGCGAGGTGACCGCGCCCCGCACCCCGAGCCCCTCGCCGAGCCCCCGGGTCAGCGTCGTCTTGCCCGCGCCCAGCTCGCCGGTGAGCATCACCAGGTCGCCCGCGCGCAGCAGCCCGGCCAGTCTCAGGCCCAGCTCCCGCATCTGCTCGGGGGAGGTGACGGTGAGCCGGGTCTCAGCCGGGTTGTGCGGTGCTGCTGCCTCGTCCATAGCCGCTAACGGTAGCCCCTGCCGGGACGGCTCCCGCGCGGGTGAGCAGGTCCGCGAGCCGGTCGGTGACGACCTCGGGATGCTCCAGCATGACGAGGTGCCCGGCCTCCGGCACGAGCACCAGCTCGGCGTCGGGCAGCAGGTCCGCGATGGCCTCGCTGTGCTCGCTCGGGGTGACCAGGTCGCGCACCCCGGCCAGCACCAGCACCGGCATGTCCGCGAAGCAGGCCAGCGCCTCGGTCTTGTCGTGGTCGGTGAACGCCGGGTAGAACTCCGCGACCACGTCGATCGGCGTGGACTCGATCATCCGCTCCGCGAACCGCCCGACCGCCGGATCGATGTCCCGCCCCGCGAACGAGTACCGCTTGATCACCCCGGCGAACAGCTCCGCGGTGGCCCGGCGCCCCTTCTCCACCAGCTCCGCCTGCTGCCCCAGCGCCTTCAGCACGCCCGGCAGCACCCGGCGCACCGCGTTGACCCCGGCCAGCGGCAGCCCGAAGTTGACCTCGCCGAGCCTGCCGGAGGAGGTGCCGACGAACGCGGTGGCGACGACCCGGTCCCGGACGTACTCCGGGTACTGCGCGGCCAGCGCCATCACCGTCATCCCGCCCATCGAGTGCCCCACCAGCACCACCGGCCCCTCGGGCACCGCGGCGTCCAGTACGGCCTTCAGGTCCCGGCCGAGCTGGTCGATGGTGACCGGCAGCCCGTCGCGGGTCTGGGACACGCCCCGCCCGGACTCGCCGTGGCTGCGCTGGTCCCAGTGGACGGTGCGGACGACGCCGCGCAGGGCGGCCCGCTGGAAGTGCCAGGAGTCCTGGGCGAGGCAGTAGCCGTGGCAGAAGACGACGGTCACCGGGGCGGGCGCCTTGCGGCCGAAGAGCCTGCGGCGGCGCGGGGAGACGCTCGGGCCGGGATCGGGGTCGATGTCGTCGACCTCGTAGTACAGCTCGGTGCCGTCGTCGGCGTACGCCTTGCCGGGGGTGCCGCGCAGGGTGCCGTAGGGGCCGGTGGAGTCCAGCGCCAGGACGGCCTTGCGGCGCATGCCGCGGCCGACCGTCATCCGCTCTATCGCGACCCCGGCCGCCGCTCCGGCGGCCAGGACGCCTATCGCGGCGCCGGCGAGGCCGGTCGCCCTGCGCCAGCCGCCGGACGCGGCCGTCGCGGCGACCGCGTCCACCACGGCGTCCGCACTGCTCTCGCTCACGTGCCGTTCCTCCTCGCCGTACTGGCGTTCGCCGGGCCGGTGCGCCCGGAGGCTACCGGACAGTAGCGCGCCCGGTACCCGTGCGGGTCATCCGTTCAGATGGACGCGGGGCACGCGCGTACCGATCCGGGTGACGATCTCGTACGCGATCGTGCCGCACACCTGCGCCCAGTCCTCGGCGGTGGGTTCGCCGCCGTCGCCCGGCCCGAACAGCACGGCCCGCGTGCCCGGTTCGGGTTCGTCGCCGCCGAGGTCGACCACGAACTGGTCCATCGCCACCCGCCCCGCGACGGTCCGCCACTTGCCCTCGACCAGCACCGGACCGCCGCCCGAGGCGTGCCGGGGAATGCCGTCCGCGTAGCCCAGCGGCACCAGGCCGAGGGTGGTCTCGCCCGGCGTGACGTAGTGGTGGCCGTAGCTGACGCCCTGGCCGCCCGGCACCCGCTTGACCAGCGCCAGCGACGCGCTCAGCGTCATCACCGGGCGCAGCCCGAAGTCGGCCGGGGTGCCCAGCTCGGGGCTGGGCGAGATGCCGTACATCGCGATGCCGGTGCGGACCAGGTCGAAGTGGCTCTCCGGCAGGGTCAGCGTGGCCGGGGAGTTGGCGATGTGCCGCACCTCCGGCTCCACGCCCCGCTCCTCCGCGTGCGCCACCATCTCCCGGAACCGGGTCAGCTGGGCGGCGATGGAGGGGTGGCCGGGCTCGTCGGCACAGGCGAAGTGGGACCACAGTCCGGTGACCCTGATCAGCCCGGCCGCCTCCGCCTCCAGGGCGGCGCCGACCAGCTCGGGCCAGTCCGCGGGCTGGCAGCCGTTGCGGCCTAGGCCGGTGTCGGCCTTGAGCTGCACGCGCGCCGGGCGGCCCGCCTCGCGGGCGGCCGCGGTGACCTCGCGCAGCGCCCACATGCCGCTGACCGACACGTCGAGATCCGCCTCGATCGCCTGCCGCCAGGGCCCGCCGGGCACCCACAGCCAGCACATGATCCGGCCCGGCAGCCCGGCCGCGCGCAGCGCGAGCGCCTCCTCCGGGGTGGCCGTGCCCAGCCAGGTCGCCCCGGCCTCCAGAGCGGCACGGGCGCACGGCACGGCACCGTGGCCGTACGCGTCCGACTTGACGACGGCCATCAGGTACGCGCCCTCGGCACGGGCACGCAGCGCCCGGACGTTGGCGCGCAGGGCACCCAGATCGATCTCGGCGCGGGCGCGCAGCGGCGCGGTCGGC
Source organism: Streptomyces sp. NPDC090119 (assembly GCF_044747085.1). NCBI lineage: Bacteria > Bacillati > Actinomycetota > Actinomycetes > Kitasatosporales > Streptomycetaceae > Streptomyces > Streptomyces sp. NPDC090119. The sequence continues at coordinate 869,650 of NZ_JBIVDK010000003.1, forward strand.
ACAGCGGAAGTCTCGTTCATGGCGCCCCCAGTCTCTCAGAGGGCGTCGGCGGCCCCCGGCCGCACTCCTCGGCGATCCGCCCCGACCGCGCCTGACCTGGTCTCAGTCCCGTACGACGTCCCGCCACGCCTCGGGCAGGTGCTCGGCGATGTCCAGCGCCGCGATGGGGGCGCCGCGTGAGGCGAGGCGCCCGGCGAGGCCGTGCAGGTACGCGCCGACGCTGCCCGCGTCCAGCGCCGACAGGTGGGAGGCGAGCAGCGATCCGGCGAGCCCTGACAGCACGTCACCGCTGCCCGCGGTGGCCAGCCAGCCGGTGCCGGTGGAGTTGACCCGGACAGGGCCGCCGCCGGGGTCGGCGACCAGGGTGGTGGAGCCCTTCAGCAGCACCGTCGCCCGGTAGGTCGCGGCCAGTTCCCGCACCGAGGCCAGCCGGGCCGCCTCCACCTCCTCGCGGCGCACCCCCAGCAGGGCGGCGGCCTCACCGGCGTGAGGGGTCATCAGGGTCGGCGCGGTGCGCCCGCGCACGGTGTCCCGGTCGGCCAGCCGCAGCCCGTCGGCGTCCAGCAGCACGGGCACGTCCGCGCCGAGCACCTTGGCCACGGTCGCCGCGTCCTCCCCGGCGCCCGGTCCCACCACCCACGCCTGCACCCGGCCCGCGTGGTCGGGGCCCTGGTCGGAGACGAGGGTCTCGGGGAAGCGGGCGATGACCGCGTCCCCGGCGGGGCCGACGTACCGTACGGCGCCCGCGCCGCCGCGCAGCGCGCCGGAGACGGCGAGGACGGCCGCGCCGGGATAGCGGGCGGACCCGGCGGCGACGCCGAGCACCCCGCGCCGGTACTTGTCGCTCTCCGCGTCCGGCCGGGGCAGCAGCCGGGCCACGTCCTCGTGCTGGAGGGCCTCCAGCACCGGGTCCGGGGGCAGTTCGAGGCCGATCTCGACGAGGCGCACCGTCCCGGCGTACTCCCGGCCGGGGTCGATCAGCAGGCCGGGCTTGTACGCGCCGAAGGTGACGGTCAGGTCGGCCCGGACGGCGGAGCCGGACACCTCGCCGGTGTCCGCGTCGACCCCGCTGGGCAGGTCCACCGCGACGACCGCGGCCCGCGCCCGCTCGGCGGCCGACGCCAGCCGGGCGGCGTCGGGCCTCAGGCCCCCCTTGCCGCCGATGCCGACGACACCGTCCACCACGAGGTCGGCCCGCTCGATCGCGCCGAGCGCCCGCTCGGGGCCGATGACGGCGCCGCCCGCCCGGCGCAGGGCGGCGAGGCCGCCCTCGTGGGCGCGGTCGGGTGAGAGGAGGACGGCGGTGACCCCGGCGCCGCGCCGACGCAGCAGGGCTCCGGCGTACAGCGCGTCGCCGCCGTTGTCGCCGCTGCCGACCAGCAGCACGACCCGGCTGCCGTAGGTCCGTCCGAGGAACTCGCCGCAGGCGGTGGCCAGTCCGCCGGCCGCCCGCCGCATCAGGGTGCCCTCGGGCAGCCGGGCCATCAGGGCGCGCTCGGCGGCCCGTACCGTCTCCACGCTGTACGCACGTCGCATGGGTCCGAGTCTGCCCCCGATGCGCGGGCCCCCGCACCCGGATGGTTCACCCCTCGGCGATCACCACGGCGGAGGCGACGCCCGCGTCGTGGCTGAGCGAGACGTGCCAGGACCGCACCCCCAGCTCGGCCGCGCGGGCCGCGACGGTGCCCTCGACCCGCAGCCGGGGCTGCCCGCTGTCCTCGACGTACACCTCGGCGTCGGTCCAGAGCAGCCCGGCGGGCGCGCCCAGCGCCTTGGCGAGGGCCTCCTTGGCCGCGAACCGGGCCGCGAGCGAGGCGATCCCGCGCCGCTCCCCGCCCGGCAGCGTCAGCTCCGCCGCGACGAACAGCCGGGCGGCCAGGTTGGGCGTACGCTCCAGCGCCGCCCGGAACCGGTCGATCTCGGCCACGTCGATCCCGACCCCGATGATGCTCATGCCGGGAGCCTACGGCCGCGCCCCTACTCGACCGTCACCGACTTCGCGAGGTTCCTCGGCTGGTCCACCTCGTTGCCGCGCGCGGTGGCCAGTTCGCAGGCGAACACCTGGAGCGGCACGGCGGAGACCATCGGCTGGAGCAGGGTGGGCGTGGCCGGGATGCGGATGAGGTGGTCGGCGTACGGGACCACCGCCTCGTCGCCCTCCTCGGCGATGACGATGGTGCGGGCGCCGCGGGCGCGGATCTCCTGGATGTTGGAGACGATCTTGTCGTGCAGCACGGACCGGCCGCGTGGGGAGGGCACGATCACGACGACCGGCACGTCCTGCTCGATCAGCGCGATGGGGCCGTGCTTCAGCTCGCCCGCCGCGAAGCCCTCGGCGTGCATGTAGGCGAGTTCCTTGAGCTTGAGGGCGCCCTCCAGGGCGACGGGGTAGCCCACGTGGCGGCCCAGGAAGAGCACCGTGTTCTTCCCGGCGAGGGAGCGGGCCAGCTCCCGGACCGGCTCCATGGTCTCCAGCACCCGGTCGACCGCGCCGGAGATGCGGGAGAGGTCGCGGACGACGTCCCGGATCTCGTCGCCCCACTTGGTGCCGCGCACCTGGCCCAGATAGAGGGCGACGAGGTAGCAGGCGACCAGCTGGGTCAGGAACGCCTTGGTGGAGGCGACGGCGACCTCGGGCCCGGCGTGCGTGTAGAGCACGGCGTCCGACTCGCGCGGGATGGTGGAGCCGTTGGTGTTGCAGATGGCCAGCACCTTGGAGCCCTGCTCGCGGGCGTGCCGGAGCGCCATCAGGGTGTCCATGGTCTCGCCGGACTGGGAGATCGCGATGACCAGGGAGCGGCCGTCCAGGATCGGGTCGCGGTAGCGGAACTCACTGGCCAGCTCGACCTCGCAGGGGATGCGGGTCCAGTGCTCGATGGCGTACTTGGCGATCAGGCCCGCGTGGAAGGCCGTACCGCAGGCGACGATGACGACCTTGTCCACTTCGCGCAGCTCGGCGGCGCCGATCCGCACCTCGTCCAGGGTGAGCGAGCCGGAGGGGTCGATACGGCCGAGCAGGGTGTCCGCGACGGCCTTCGGCTGCTCGGCGATCTCCTTGAGCATGAAGTAGTCGTAGCCGCCCTTCTCGGCGGCCGAGGCGTCCCAGTCGACGTGGTAGGCGCGGGTCTCGGCCGGGCTGCCGTCGAAGCCGGTCACCGTGACGCCCTCCCGGCGCAGCTCGACCACCTGGTCCTGGCCCAGCTCGATCGCCTCACGGGTGTGCGCGATGAACGCGGCGACGTCGGAGGCGAGGAACGCCTCCCCCTCGCCGACGCCGACCACCAGCGGGGAGTTGCGGCGGGCCCCCACCACCACGTCCGGCTCGTCGGCGTGCACCGCGACCAGCGTGAAGGCGCCCTCCAGGCGGCGGCACACCAGCCGCATCGCCTCCGCGAGGTCGGCGCTCGCGGAGAACTCCTCCGCCAGCAGGTGCGCGACCACCTCGGTGTCCGTCTCCGAGGTCAACTCATGGCCTCGCTCGGTGAGTTCGGCGCGCAGCACGGCGAAGTTCTCGATGATGCCGTTGTGCACGACCGCGACCCGGCCCGCGTTGTCCAGGTGCGGGTGGGCGTTGGCGTCCGTCGGGCCGCCATGGGTGGCCCAGCGGGTGTGCCCGATGCCGGTGGTACCGGCCGGGAGCGGGCGTTCGCCCAGCTCCTTCTCCAGGTTGACCAGCTTCCCGGCCCGCTTCGCCGTGGCCAGCCCGCCGTCCGCGAGCATCGCGACACCGGCGGAGTCGTATCCCCGGTACTCCAGCCGCTTCAGCCCGGCCATCACCACATCGAGCGCCGACTGCGCCCCTACGTATCCCACGATTCCGCACATGTGCCGCAGCCTACGGTCCGTCAGCGATCGAAAACGGTCGCCGCGTGCCCGAATTCGGAAATTCCCACGGGGGTACGAAGCCCCGGGCGGACATGAAAGAGCGGGGGCGTACCGCGCGGACAGTCGTCCCGCGACACGCCCCCGCTCTCCGGGGCCCCGGGCTCAGCGCCTGCGCGGCAGCGGGGCCTCCAGGCCGAAGGAGGCGCTGTTGAGCCAGCGCCGCATGTACCGCGCGACCGGGCGCTCGACGAGCCGGTGCACCACGTAGGACAGCAGGATCAGCCCGGCCACCGTGGACAGGACCAGCACCCGGGGGTCCATCCGGTCGCCGAAGTGGTGGACGACGGTCACGCCGATCACGTCGTGCAGCAGGTACAGCGGGAACGTCAGGGTGCCCGCGACGCTCAGCCACCGCCACTGGATGCGACTGGTCCAGCCCAGCGCGATGACGGCGATCAGCGCGAAGAAGCCCGTGATCACCAGGACCAGCCAGCCGCGCCACGGGTGCCAGGTGTGCCAGTCCAGGCGGCCGCCGTGCGGGGCCAGGATGAAGTGCATGGCGAGCAGCCACGACATCAGCACGATGCCCCACAGCAGCGGGGTCGCCCGGAACCGGTACATCAGGTAGAAGGCCATTCCCGCGATGAAGAACGGTGCCGAGGTCGGGTTGACCAGGACCGTCATCAGCGGGAGGTGCGCGGCGGGCGCGAGTACCGCGGCGACCGTCCAGATGCCGCAGAAGACCACCACCCGGGTGTAGGTGAGGCCCATCCACACCACGACGGAGAAGGTCAGGTAGAAGCAGAGTTCGGGCCAGAGCGTCCAGTACACCGAGTCCAGATTGGCCACACCGAGCGGCTTCTGGAGCATCGTGAGGTTCGCGAACACCTCCCGCGGGTTCGGATGGCCCAGCGGGGTGTCGAACGTGTAGATGACGAACGCCGACACCAGCACGCCTATCCAGTACATCGGATACAGCCGGGTGACGCGGGAGATGAAGAACTGCCGGGGAGAGCGGCCCCACGCGCTCATGCAGATGACGAAGCCACTGATGAGGAAGAAGAGGTCGACGCCGAGCCGGCCGTACGCCAGGTAGCCGTGCGAGTCGGGGAAGATCGCCTCGAAGGGGCGCCCCCAGATCTGCCGCATCGTCCCCGGGGTCTGGCCGGTGAAGTGGAAGAGAACCACCGCGACGGCCGCCAGGAACCGCAGCCCGTCCAGCGCGGCCAGCCGCTGCCCCTTGCCCCGGGTGCTCGGCGCGGCCGTCTTCGGCTCCGAGAGCGCCTGTGACTCCGGGACGTGGACGGGGGTGACCTCCTCGACGCGTCGCTCATCGGCCGTGACGGCCACGGCCGTGTCATCCTTCTGGGTCATCCATCCACCGTTTCAGTACCAGTCTCTGCGTTTCCTGCTGTGCAAACTTACGTTCACATGACATCTGAGCGAGAGAAAAGTTGCCCTGCCGTCTCCGAACAACCTCCGACCCCGCTCCACACGGCTCGCACACCTTCACCTTCGGGGCTCAGGACGAGACGGTCAGCCCAGCTTGGTCACCTGGGCGGCGATGACGTCGGCCGGGACCCGGTAGTCCTTGCCCGCGGCCATCGCGGCCATGTTGATGGTGGTGAAGGTGGCCACCGTGGCGCCCTTGCGGACGGCGACGATCTTGACCGGGGCCTGGACACCCTCGTCCGCGGCCATGGTCAGGTTCACCGCGACACCCTCGTCCCCGCCCTGCGGGGCGGCGGCGGTGGCGACCTTGAGGAACTTCGTCTTCTCGCCGCCGATGGTGGCCGTGAAGCCGCCCGCGCACTTCCGCGCCGCCGTGGTCAGCCCCTTCAGGGCGTCCTCGGCGGCGCCGCCGTCGTAGGAGCCGAGACCGATCAGCGTCTTGTTCACGTCGAGGGCGGCCATCAGCATGTCCTCGGGCTTGGTGCCGGGCGCGGGCTTCTTCGGCGTACCGAGCCAGGACCGCTTCGCCGTCGACGCGGGCTCGCCCTGCGCCACGGCCGCCTCGGCACGGGCCAGCGGCAGGCACGCCGCGTCGTCGGCGGTGACCTTGTCCGCGGCGAGGTCGTCGCCCGCCGGGACCTTGGTGGTGACCTTGCCGCTCTTCACGTCCGACTGGGCGAGCGCGGCCTTCTCCAGCTCGGCGGCGGTCAGCGCCTTGGCCGCCGGGGCGGCCGCGGCGGGCGAGCCCTCGCCCTTGCCCTCGGCCGCCTTGTCCGCTTCGCCGGAGCCACCGCAGGCGGTGGCGAGCAGGGCCAGCGCGGCGGCGGACGCGGCGAGGACGGTACGGCGGACGGCGGTGGCACTCACGTGAACGCTCTTCTCTGCGGACGGCGGACGACGTCCGCGACACTTTCCCCGCGCTTTACGCACAGTTGCCATGCACATTACGCACAGCCGGGGCACAGGTGATCATCGGGAGGCCAGCCGGTACCGGAACGTGACGGCCATGTGATCTCCACCCCCGCGCGCGTGACGCACCCCACGCCCATCCCCGTTCAAACAGCGTTAACAATGGAATGTGATCTCACCGGTCTCCGAGTTCCCGAGGAGCGCCCACCGGCACAAGCCGGAGGCGACTCCGTACGTCGACCTCACCCGCGCCGAATGGAGCGCGCTGCGCGACAAGACGCCGCAGCCGCTCACCGCCGAGGAGGTGGAGAAGCTGCGCGGCCTCGGCGACGTCATCGACCTCGACGAGGTGCGGGACATCTACCTCCCGCTCTCCCGCCTGCTCAACCTCTACGTCGGCGCCACCGACGGCCTCAGAGGCGCCCTGAACACCTTCCTCGGCGAGAAGGGCTCCCAGTCCGGGACCCCCTTCGTGATAGGCGTCGCGGGCTCCGTCGCCGTCGGCAAGTCCACCGTGGCCCGCCTGCTGCAGGCCCTGCTCTCCCGCTGGCCCGAGCACCCCCGCGTCGAGCTGGTCACCACCGACGGCTTCCTGCTGCCCACCAAGGAGTTGCAGGCTCGCGGCCTGATGTCCCGCAAGGGCTTCCCCGAGTCCTACGACCGCCGCGCGCTGACCCGCTTCGTCGCCGACATCAAGGCGGGCAAGGACGAGGTCACCGCACCGGTCTACTCCCACCTCATCTACGACATCGTCCCCGGCGAGAAGCTCACCGTCCGCCGCCCGGACATCCTCATCGTCGAGGGCCTCAACGTCCTCCAGCCCGCCCTGCCCGGCAGCGACGGCCGCACCCGCGTCGGACTCGCCGACTACTTCGACTTCAGCGTGTACGTCGACGCGAGCGGCGAGGACATCGAGCGCTGGTACCTGGAGCGGTTCAAGAAGCTGCGGCAGACCGCGTTCCAGAACCCGTCCTCGTACTTCCGCAAGTACACCCAGGTCTCCGAGCAGGAGGCGGTGGACTACGCGCGCGGGCTGTGGCGGACCATCAACAAGCCCAACCTGACCGAGAACATCGCCCCCACCCGCGGCCGGGCCACCCTCCAGCTCCGCAAGGGACCCGACCACACCGTGCAGCGGCTGCGCCTGCGCAAGCTGTAGCGGGCGGGGTTGGATGGGCGCATGCTGCACCTGCGCCTGATCGTCCCGTCCGACCGCACGGACGAGGTGGTGCGCCTGATCGAGTCCACGGTCGGCGCCGTCCACCTCGTCGTCCTGCCCGGCGCCGCCCGCGACCCGGCCGGAGACGTGGTGACCTGCGACGTGGCCCGCGAGGCGGGCGACGGCCTGCTCTCCCGGCTCCAGGACCTCGGCATCGACCGCACCGGCTCGATCTCCGCCGACGACGTGGACCTGTCGCTGTCGACGCGCGCCGACCGCGCGGAGGCGGAGGCGCCCGGCGAGGCGGCGGACGCCGTGCTGTGGCAGCACCTGGTCGAGGAGACCCACGAGGAGTCGACCCTGTCGGTGACCTACCTCGCCTTCCTCACCATCGCCACGATGCTCGCGGCCTGCGGTGTGGTGCTGGACAACGCGGTGCTGATCGTGGGCGCGATGGCGGTGGGCCCCGAGTTCGGGCCGCTGGCGGGGATCAGTACCGCGCTGGTGCGCGGGAAGCCCCGGCTGGCGTCCCGCTCGCTGCTGGCGCTGATCGTCGGTTTCGCGGTCGCGATGGCGGTCACGGTCGGCTTCAGCGTGCTGATGGACGCCGCCGGACTGTTCACCGAGGCCGGGCTGGAGGGCGACCGGCCCAACACCGGGTTCGTGTACGCGCCGGACGCCTTCTCGTTCGTCGTGGCGCTGCTCGCGGGCGCGGCCGGGACGCTCTCGCTGACCTCGGCCAAGTCCGGCGCCCTGGTCGGCGTGGCCATCTCGGTCACCACCGTCCCGGCCGCCGCGAACGCCGCCGTGGCCCTCGCCTACGGGGACACCACGCAGACCGTCGGCTCCAGCGAACAACTGCTGCTGAACCTGTTCGGCATCGTGGTGGCGGGGGTGCTCACCCTCCTGGCCCAGAAGGCGTTCTGGGCCAGGAAAGGGAGGAAGAGCGGGCCGGGCGGGAAGCCCGAAACGGCTTAGCCCAGCGCCGACTTGACCGCGTCGGCCAGCCGACCGGCGATCGTGCGGGCCTGGTCGATGTCGGCGGCCTCCACCATGACCCGGACCAGCGGCTCGGTGCCCGAGGGGCGCAGCAACACCCGTCCGGTCGCGCCGAGTTCACGCTCAGCCTCGCCCACGGCGGCCGCGAGGTCGGCCGAGGTGCGCACCCGCGAGCGGTCCACGTCCGGGACGTTGACCAGGACCTGCGGCAGCCGGTCCATCACCGAGGCCAGCTCGCGCAGCGCCCGCCCGGTCTCGGCGACTCGCGCCGCCAGCAGCAGGCCGGTCAGCGTGCCGTCACCGGTGGTGGCGTGGTCCAGGATGATGACGTGCCCGGACTGCTCGCCGCCGAGGGCGTAGCCGTGCTCCTTCATCTCCTCCAGCACGTACCGGTCACCGACGGCCGTCTGCACCAGGCGGATGCCCGCCCGCTCCATGGCGAGCTTGAAGCCCAGGTTGGACATGACGGTGGCCACGACGGTGTCGGCGGACAGTGCGGAACGCTCCCGCATCGCCAGCGCGAGCACGGCGAGGATCTGGTCGCCGTCGACCTCCTCGCCGGTGTGGTCCACGGCCAGGCAGCGGTCGGCGTCACCGTCGTGCGCGATGCCGAGGTCCGCGCCGTGCTCCAGCACGGCGGCCTTCAGCAGGCCCAGGTGGGTCGAACCGCAGCCGTCGTTGATGTTGAGGCCGTCCGGCTCGGCACCGATGGTGACGATGGTCGCCCCGGCCCGCGAGAACGCCTCGGGGGAGACACCGGCGGCAGCGCCGTGCGCCTCGTCCAGGACGATCTTCAGCCCGTCGAGGCGGTTCGGCAGCACCGACAGCAGGTGGGTGACGTAGGTCTCGAAGCCCGCCTCGTAGTCGCGGACCCGGCCGACCCCGGCGCCGGTGGGACGCTCCCAGGGCTCGCCGTGGCGGTGCGCGTCGTAGACGCCCTCGATGCGGGCCTCCAGGTCGTCCGCCAGCTTGTGGCCGCCACGGGCGAAGAACTTGACGCCGTTGTCCGGCATCGCGTTGTGGCTGGCGGAGAGCATCACACCGAGGTCGGCGCCGAGCACGCCGGTCAGGTGGGCGACGGCGGGCGTCGGCAGCACACCGACGCGGAGCACGTCCACGCCCGCGCTGGCCAGGCCCGCGACCACGGCCGCCTCCAGGAACTCCCCGGACGCACGCGGGTCACGGCCCACCACCGCGGTCGGCCGATGGCCCTCGAACGTGCCCGCCTCGGCCAGTACATGAGCCGCCGCGACGGACAGGCCGAGCGCCATCTCGGCCGTCAGGTCCGCGTTGGCGACGCCACGCACGCCGTCGGTACCGAAGAGTCGTCCCACTTGTCCTCCCGAGGAAGCGTCACTGCTGCCAGGAATCATGGCATGCGCCTGAGCGTTCGATCACACAAGCCTTTGAGCGTCTTGTGTCGTTATACGCCCTTGGCGGAGATAAACGAACGCCCCGGCGGCACACAGGGCGTGCCGCCGGGGCGTTCGGAGTACGCGCGAAGCGCCGCTGTTTAGCGCTTGCTGTACTGCGGGGCCTTACGGGCCTTCTTGAGACCGGCCTTCTTGCGCTCGACCGCACGGTCGTCGCGCTTGAGGAAGCCGGCCTTCTTCAGGGCACCGCGGTTGTTGTCGACGTCCGCCTCGTTCAGCGCACGGGCGACACCGAGACGGAGCGCACCGGCCTGACCGGAGACACCGCCACCGGCGATGCGGGCGACGACGTCGTAGCGGTCGTCCAGCTCGAGCACCTTGAAGGGCTCGTTGACTTCCTGCTGGTGCACCTTGTTCGGGAAGTAGTCCTCGAGGGTGCGACCGTTGATCTTCCACTTGCCGGTGCCCGGAACGATCCGGACGCGGGCGATGGCGTTCTTCCGACGGCCCAGGCCGGCGGCCGGCTGCGGCTCGCCGAAGTGGGACGCGAGGGACTCCGAGGTGTACTCGCCCTCGACGGGGAGCTCGGTCTCGGTGGTGTAGCTCTCGATGTCGACGAGCTCGGTCTCTTCGAGCGGCTGCTCGGGGGTGGTCTCGGCCACGATTCTCCTCAGATTCTCTTCAGCGTTAAAGGGTGGCCGGAATTACTGCGCGACCTGGGTGATCTCGAACGGCACCGGCTGCTGGGCAGCGTGCGGGTGCTGGTCACCCTTGTAGACCTTCAGCTTCGAGAGCATCTGACGGCCAAGGGAGTTCTTGGGGAGCATGCCCTTGACGGCCTTCTCGACGGCCTTCTCGGGGTTCTTGTCGAGCAGCTCGTCGTAACGGACCGAGCGCAGACCACCCGGGTAGCCGGAGTGGCGGTAAGCCATCTTCTGGGTCCGCTTGTTGCCGGACAGGTGCACCTTGTCGGCGTTGACGACGATGACGAAGTCACCGGTGTCGACGTGCGGCGCGTAGATCGGCTTGTGCTTGCCCCGGAGAAGGGTCGCGGCGGTGGTGGCGAGACGACCCAGGACGATGTCCTGAGCGTCGATGACGTACCACTGGCGCGTCACATCGCCGGGCTTGGGGCTGTACGTACGCACGGTTCGTAGCCTTCGCTTCGAGTGAATGGTCCTGAACAGGTCACCGAAACGATCACGACAGCCTCGATCGCACTGCGGTGACGCAACCGCGTGCGGATCGCTGGTCATCGGCCCGGTGGACCGGTGTAAGGGCCCGTCCCGTGAGAATGAGCAAGCCAATACACAACGAGGAGCTAGCCTACCGGCCCACCCCGGACGGGTCAAAACGAGCTTGCCGGGGATCGGCCCCCGGCGAGATGTTCCCCCGTGCGCCGAAGGTCCCCCTATCGCCTCCGGGCCCCCTCCCCTCGGGCGTACCCGGACCCTCCGGCCCCCTCTAAGATGCGCCCCATGAGTTACGGGCAGGGGGGTCCCCAGTCTCAGTGGGACCCTTGGACACCTCAATCCCAGCAGCCGTGGAAGAACGGCGACGACGACGGAACCCCGGACTGGGCCGCGCTCGCGGACGCCTCGGAGAACCGCAAGAAGCGCCGCAAGGTGCTGCTCGTCGCGGGCGGCGTGCTCGCCACGGGCGCGATCGGCACCGCCGTCGCCATGGCCGTGGTGAACGCGGGCGGCGACGACCGGGCCGGCGGTCCCTCCAGCCTGCCCGCCACCGCCTCCCTGCCGGGCGGCACCGCGGCCACCGCACCGTCCTTCGCGCCGACCAGCGCTCCGCCCGCGCTGGACCCCAAGGACTTCATAGCCAGCGCCAACAAGGACACCGCTCCGCTGAGCCCGGAGACCCTGTTCCCGGGGACCCAGCTCACCATGGGCGAGACGGTGTACAAGAAGGGCGCCACCAGCGACAGCAAGAACTGCGCGTCCGGCGCGGGCGGCACCCTGGCCAAGGCGCTCGCGGCGGGGAAGTGCACCCGGCTGATGCGGGTCAGCTACGTCAAGGACGGCGTGGCCGTCACGGTCGGTGTCGCGGTCTTCGACAACGACACCGACGCTCAGCGGTTCAAGGACCGGGCGGACAAGAAGAGCATCGTCGCCGCGCTGCCCGGCAAGGGCGTCAAGGCGTTCTGCGACTCCGCGATCTGCCGCTCCACCACCAACACCCTCGGCCGGTACGCCTACTTCACCATCGCCGGGTTCACCGACGGCAAGGACGTGACGACCAAGGACACCAAGGTCTTCGCCGCGGGCAACGACCTGGCCCAGTTCTCCTTCCGCCAGATCCGGCGACGCGGGGAAGCCCAGGCGTCGGCGGCCTCGGGCCAGTAGCCGCCCGCACTCCCCCGCTCCCCCGGCTCCCCCCGGCTCGGCTCAGCAGCACCCCGCCGACGGCAGCGAGCGCCGGTTCCGCGCCTCCTTGTTCCGCGCGGCCAGCAGCTCGTCGGCGGGGTAGCCGACCTCCTCCAGCGTCAGCCCGTGCGGCCGGACCACATGCACCGCGGAGTCCCGCACCCCGGCACCGAGCACCTTCCCCGGCCACTCCGGACCCCGGTGCCCGTCACCGACGAACAGCAGCGCACCGATCAGCGAGCGCACCATGTTGTGGCAGAAGGCGTCCGCGCGCACCGTCGCCGTGATCACCCCGTCCGCCCCGCGCACCAGGCTCAGCTCCTGGAGGGTGCGGATGGTGGTGGCGCCCTCACGCTTCTTGCAGTACGCCGCGAAGTCGTGCTCGCCCAGCAGCACGCGGGCCGCCTCGTTCATCGCGTCCACGTCCAACGGCCAGTCGTGCCACAGGACATGGTTCCGCAGCAGCGGGTCGACGCCGCCGGGGTCGTCGGTGACGCGGTAGGCGTAGCGCCGCCACACGGCGGAGAAACGGGCGTTGAAGCCGGGCGGGGCCTCGGTCAGGGACCAGACCCGTACGTCCTTCGACAGCCGTCCGGCGAGCCGCTTCAGCAGCTTCTCCCGGTGCTCGGCCCACACCGGCTCCGGCAGGTCCACATGGGCGACCTGGCCGCGCGCGTGCACCCCGGCGTCCGTCCGCCCGGCGACCGTCAGCTCGTACGTCTCCTTCGACCGGGTCACCGTGCGCAGGGCGTCCTCGATCTCGCCCTGCACGGTCCGCCGCCCACCGGCCTGCTTGGCCCACCCGTGGAAGTCGCTGCCGTCGTAGGACAGGTCGAGGCGGATACGGACATGGCCGGGCTGTGCTTCGTCACTCACGCGGGAATCCTCTCAAAACAAGAAAGCGGGCCCGCCCCCGTGGGGACGGACCCGCCTCTCAGGCGTCAGGCAGAGCCTCAGGCGTCCTTGTCGCCCTCACCAGCCGCTTCCGCGGCGGGCTCGGCCGGAGCCTCGGTGGCCTCGGTCTGCTCGACCTTGGCCTCGTCGGACTCCTTGACCGCACGCTTGGTGGCGGCCTCGGCCTCACCGGTGGCCTGCTGCGCGACGGTCAGCGCCTCGACCAGCTCGATGACAGCCATGGGCGCGTTGTCGCCACGACGGTTACCGATCTTGGTGATGCGGGTGTAACCACCGGGGCGGTTCTCGTAGCGCGGGCCGATCTCGGTGAAGAGCGTGTGGACGATGCCCTTGTCCGTGATCACCTGGAGCACCTGACGGCGGTTGTGAAGGTCGCCCTTCTTCGCCTTGGTGACCAGACGCTCGGCGTACGGGCGCAGACGGCGCGCCTTCGCCTCGGTGGTGGTGATACGGCCGTGCTCGAAGAGGCTCTTCGCGAGGTTCGCGAGGAGGAGCTTCTCGTGCGCGGCGCTGCCGCCCAGACGGGCACCCTTGGCGGGCTTCGGCATGGTGTTTCTCCTAAGTGTCTGCCCCGGCCGTGTCAGGTACCGAAGTCAGTATCCGAGCAGACGGTTGTCTGTCGGAGATCCGGGAGCAGCCCCGAAGGGGCGCTCCCGGAGGGGGCGCGGGGAACTGCGCGATCAGGCACAGCGCTCCCGCACCCGAGTACGGACCGGAAGGCCCGAGCTCTTAATACTGCTCGGTCTCCACGAAACCGGCGTCCGCGTCGTCGTCGGCGCCGAAGGCGTCCGCGGCGGCGGTCGGGTCGAACCCGGGAGGCGAGTCCTTGAGCGCGAGGCCCATGCCCGCGAGCTTGGCCTTGACCTCGTCGATCGACTTCGCACCGAAGTTGCGGATGTCGAGCAGGTCCGCCTCGGAACGGGCGACGAGCTCACCCACGGAGTGGATGCCCTCGCGCTTGAGGCAGTTGTACGACCGAACGGTGAGCTCCAGCTCCTCGATCGGCAGCGCCAGGTCGGCGGCCAGCGCGGCGTCCGTCGGGGACGGACCCATGTCGATGCCCTCGGCGTCGATGTTCAGCTCGCGCGCGAGACCGAACAGCTCGACCAGCGTCTTACCGGCGGAGGCCATGGCGTCACGCGGACGCATCGCCTGCTTGGTCTCGACGTCGACGATCAGCTTGTCGAAGTCGGTGCGCTGCTCGACACGCGTGGCCTCGACCTTGTACGTGACCTTGAGAACCGGCGAGTAGATGGAGTCGACCGGGATACGGCCGATCTCCTGGCCCACCTGCTTGTTCTGCACGGCGGAGACGTAGCCGCGACCGCGCTCGACGGTCAGCTCCATCTCCAGCTTGCCCTTGCCGTTGAGCGTGGCGAGGACCAGGTCGGGGTTGTGCACCTCGACACCGGCCGGGGGCGCGATGTCGGCGGCGGTGACCAGACCCGGACCCTGCTTGCGCAGGTACATCACGACCGGCTCGTCGTGCTCCGAGGAGACGACCAGCTGCTTGATGTTGAGGATCATGTCCGTGACGTCTTCCTTGACGCCCGGCACGGTGGTGAACTCGTGCAGGACGCCGTCGACGCGGATGCTGGTGACAGCAGCGCCGGGGATCGACGACAGGAGGGTACGGCGGAGGGAGTTGCCGAGGGTGTAGCCGAAGCCCGGCTCCAGCGGCTCGATCACGAACCGGGAGCGGAACTCGTCGACGACCTCTTCGGTCAACGAAGGACGCTGAGCGATCAGCATGGTGTGAATCCTTCAGTCAGGGGCGCCCGCTATTTGACGCCCGAGCAGTACTGCAAGGGTACGGGCGGCACGGCCCGAAAGAGCCGTACCGCCCGGACCCGCGAAACCAGCGGAGCGCTGTGCGTCAGACGCGGCGGCGCTTCGGCGGGCGGCAGCCGTTGTGCGGGGTCGGGGTGACGTCCTGGATGGAGCCGACCTCGAGGCCCGTGGCCTGGAGCGAACGGATCGCGGTCTCGCGACCGGAGCCCGGACCCTTAACGAACACGTCGACCTTGCGCATGCCGTGCTCCTGGGCGCGACGGGCAGCCGACTCGGCGGCCATCTGCGCGGCGAACGGCGTGGACTTCCGGGAACCCTTGAAGCCGACGTGGCCGGCGGAGGCCCAGGAGATCACGTTGCCGGACGGGTCCGTGATCGAGACGATCGTGTTGTTGAACGTGCTCTTGATGTGCGCGTGGCCGTGAGCGACGTTCTTCTTTTCCTTGCGGCGCACCTTCTTGGCAGCGCCCTGACGACCCTTGGGGGGCATCTATTTACTCCTACGGGAGGTGGTCGGTCCTTCAGCGAAGACCGTGGACAGTCGTCCGCTTCGGACTACTTCTTGCCCGGCTTCTTCTTGCCGGCGATGGCGCGACGCGGGCCCTTGCGGGTACGAGCGTTGGTGCTGGTGCGCTGACCGCGGACGGGCAGACCGCGACGGTGACGGAGACCCTGGTAGCAACCGATCTCGACCTTGCGGCGGATGTCGGCCTGGATCTCGCGACGGAGGTCACCCTCGGTCTTGATGTTGCTGTCGACGAACTCGCGGATCGCGACCAGCTGCTCTTCGGTCAGGTCACGAACGCGGGTGTTCGGGTCGACGCCGGTCGCAGCCAGCGTCTCCTGAGACAGGGTCCGGCCAATGCCGAACACGTAGGTGAGGGCGACCTCCACGCGCTTTTCGCGCGGGATGTCAACACCGGAAACGCGTGCCATTCAATGGCTCCTGGTGATTTTCGGAGGTCTTCCGCAGAACCGGTCCCCGGCCGCCGTACGAGGTACGAACCGGGTCCTCGGCCTCCGACCGAGGGTGTCGAGCTGGTTGGCTCGGGCTCTGCGTATGAACAAATTCAGCTTGCGTCGCGCGAAACTCTGCGATGGATGCAGAGGGTTCGGCCGTGCGTCAGCCCTGGCGCTGCTTGTGGCGCGGGTTGTCGCAGATGACCATGACCCGGCCGTGACGGCGGATCACCCTGCACTTGTCGCAGATCTTCTTGACGCTCGGCTTGACCTTCATGGGGTGAGGTTCTCCGGGTCAGTGCCATCACCCCGGCGTTAACCGGGATGCGGGCAAGATCTACTTGTACCGGTAGACGATCCGGCCACGCGTCAGGTCGTACGGAGACAGCTCCACCACGACCCGGTCGTCAGGGAGGATGCGGATGTAGTGCATACGCATCTTGCCGCTGATGTGTGCCAGGACCTGGTGGCCGTTCTGGAGCTCGACCTTGAACATGGCGTTCGGCAGAGACTCGACGACAGTGCCCTCGATCTCGATGGCACCTTGCTTCTTGGCCACGCTTCGCCCTTCGAATCGACTACCTTGATCGACTCTCACACTTTCCCTTGCGGGTGCATGCGGACATGCGGGTGCACGAGAGCCGACGAGTCAGTCTACGTCAGCGCACCCGGAAACACGAATCGAAGAATTCTGCCCCATACCACTGATCCTTATGCCAGCGGATCGGGGGCGGCCGTGACTCCGTACTCCGCCAGCTTCGCCTTGCCGCCGTCCGGGGCGGTGAGGACCAACGGGCCCTGCTCGGTCAGGGCGACCGAGTGCTCCCAGTGGGAGGACCAGGTGCCGTCCGTGGTGATGACCGTCCAGTCGACCAATTCTCGACGCCCCTCTCGCGGGTTTCGGCGCCGAGGCGCCTCACATGCTTCGAGCGGCTGCGCCGGCCTCCGACCGGCGACCCCGCCCCGGCCGCAGGTCAGGCCAGCGGATCGGGGGCGGCCGTGACTCCGTACTCCGCCAGCTTCGCCTTGCCGCCGTCCGGGGCGGTGAGGACCAGCGGGCCCTGCTCGGTCAGGGCGACCGAGTGCTCCCAGTGGGAGGACCAGGTGCCGTCCGTGGTGATGACCGTCCAGTCGACCAATTCTCGACGCCAC